>CAVVKN010000025.1:0-92801 GCA_963748825.1 Methanotrichaceae archaeon | reverse complement strand
ACGCATCATTTTTGTCATAAAAAAAGGAGACATGGGCGCAGCCATAGGCCGAAAGGGCTCGAACATCAACCGGGTTAAGAAGTCGGTAGGAAAGCAGATCGAGATCGTCGAGTACAGCGACGATGTAAAGGAGTTTTTGGAAAACCTCTTCCAGCCGGCGGCCATAAAGAATGTCGTGGTCGTAGACAAGAATAATAAGCGATTGGCTTATGTAGAGGTAGCAAATAAGGATAAAGGCATTGCCATCGGCAGAGATGGCCGAAACATATTAAAAGCCAAGATGCTTGCGCAGAGGCATCACGGCGTTGATGATATCATAATTCAATAACAAATTGTTGCGATTTACTAGGGTGAAATAAATGGGAAATGGAATCTATGCCGCCAGGAAACTGGAGAGTGATAGGAAGGCGCTCCGGTGGAGCGATCCTAAGTATATCCGAAGGATGTCAGGGAGCAAGATGAAGGCTGACCCCTTGAGCGGAGCGCCCATGGGAAGGGGAATAGTTCTCGAAAAGGTAGGAATTGAGGCTAAGCAGCCCAACTCAGCCATAAGAAAAGCTGTGCGCATACAGCTCATCAAAAATGGTCGTCAGGTTACGGCTTTTGCCCCGGGCGATGGAGCCATCGGATTCATAGACGAGCATGACGAGGTCACTGTCGATCGTATCGGCGGTCGTCAGGGACGGTCCATGGGAGATATCCCTGGAGTCAGATTCAAGGTTATCGCAGTCAATAACGTCTCCTTACTGGAGCTTGTCCGAGGGAGAAAGGAAAAGCCGGTGAGGTGATTATTGTGAAGCTATTCGGCAAGTGGGATGCATCTGAAGTCGAAGTTGCAGATCCAAGCACAAAGGGCTATATGAATCTGACACCCAAGTCAGTCATGATTTCGGGCGGCAAGCATGCCAAGCAGCAGTTCAAGAAGTCCGAGCAGCACATCGTGGAGCGCCTGGTAAACAAGATGATGAGGACGGAGAAGAACACGGGCAAGAAACTCAAGGCCTACGGCATAGTCGAGAGGGCATTTGACATAGTTGCCAAGAAGACCAAGGAGAACCCGTTATCTGTTCTGGTCAAGGCCATCGCCAATGCGGGCCCTCGCGAAGAGGTTGTTCGGCTCAAGTACGGCGGCATAACTGTGCCTAAAGCCGTGGATACATCACCTCAGAGGCGCGTGGACACAGCCCTAATGTTCCTGACCAAGGGCGCATATAATGCCTCCTTTAAGAAGGCCAAGACGGCTGAGGCGGCGCTGGCAGACGAGATCATATCCGCAGCCAACCGTGATGTCAAGAGCTACGCCATCAACCACAGGGACAGTGTGGAGCGCGTGGCAAAAGCGGCAAGATAAGACCGATTTTCACGAAAAAGATAGGCGCGAGAGAAAGCGCGCCTATTTTAGTCTATTTTTGGTTTCCTTGTCAGCATGAGCTAGGATTCTTTATTTATTCTAAATTCATTTTATTTAAATCGTTTGATAAACGACTTGTCGATCCAGCTCTTCAGCGAGTAGATCAGCCTCGTCGGCACGCCGATGCAGGTCTTTCCCACCACGCCCACAGCACAGTCCGCGCCGAGAGAGATGAGCGCTACCTGGCTGTCTGTGCTGGCCCGCACCGAGTACTTATCAATAGTCCTTCCGCTTATCAGGTTCCTGAAATGGCGGGCCAGGTACTTCGCCTGCCGCTCCGCTTCCAGGCCTGTCTTGGTGGCGAGCTTTCCATCGACCTCTATCCATGCGCAGTCGCCCATGGCAAAGACATTCCCTTTGGCGTTGAGGTAGGGGTCTACAAGTATCCAGCCGTTCTTCTTGGGCACGTCCAGATCCTGAATGAAAGGAGAGGGCTTGACCCCTGCCGTCCAAATGGCCATGTCGCAGTCCAGGCAGGTGCCGTCCGTGAAACTTATGCAGTCCTCCTTGACCCCAGCTACCTGGGTGGATGTGAGGATGTTCACGCCCTTCTTGGAGAGCGCCTTTTCCACGAGCTGCGAAGTCTGTAGCGAGAACTGAGGCAGTACCCGGTCTTTGGCCTCGATGATGTAGATGCTGGCGTCCAGGCTTTCCGCCAAAATAGAGGCCGCTTCCACGCCGGTGAGACCAGAGCCCATGATCATGATCCTCTCCGGATAGTTGTCTTCCACGAAGCGGCGTGCCTTCTTGGTCTCCTCCAGGGTGTTGATGGAGAAGGTGTTCTCCACGCCCTTGATGCCGAAGTAATTTTGAGCAGCCCCCGTCGCTACCACCACGTAGTCGAACTCGACACGCGACTTCTCGCAGACGACGGTGTTACCTTCCAGGCGCAGGGCCTTTTCTCGAATATGTGTGGCTCCCACGCGCTCGCAAAAAGGCTTGAGAGGTGCCGCCAGATCCTGCAGCCTGGCCACTCCGCCCAGGTACTCGGGATACAGAGCCTGCATCTCTACCTGCTTTTTGGGCTCAATCAATGTGAACTGCAGAGGGCAGGGCGAGGCTACTCTTATCAGCTCTGCACCGGCTATGCCTCCTCCAATGACAGCAACCTTCATGATCTCTAGGACCTCTTTATTTGGCACGTGGCCTTACAATTCCTGTAGCCTTGGTTTGAATCAAATCTGTTATAAATGCATCGTGCCTGAAAAAGGGCTCATCTCGATTTCCAGTGGCTAACCTCTGGTTAATATGGTTTTTTAGTTGTTAGTTAGCCGCTCTGTGCGTGCTCTGTGAACTATGTGGTTGAAATGTCTTTATTCGTTATTCGCTGGTTACACCAATGGCTGACGATACTACCACCACTGCAGACGCAGAGCGCACGGAGGACTCAAAGAGGACTCTATTATTTTATTACCTACCTTCTAGCAGGCAAATCCGGGCGCAGTTTTTATAATGTTTCATTCATAAAGCAGCAATCAACATGATCACCATTTACTTCGACGGGCTGTGCTATCCCAAGAATCCCGGCGGGGTGGCTGCTTATGGCTACCTTGTCTATCGGGACAGCGAGCCGATCTGGCGCGGCTTCGGCGGCGTGGGCGAGGGCCGGGGCATGACCAACAATGTGGCCGAGTATGAGGCATTGATGGCCGCGGCGCAGTGGCTGGTCGATGAGGGGATCGAAGATAAGATCCTCATCAAAGGCGACTCGGAGCTGGTGATCAAGCAGATGAAGGGCCAGTACAAGGTGTCCTCAGCCACCTCCAAGAAGTACGTGCCCGAGATCAAGAGGCTTCTGCAGGGAAAGGATGTGAGCTTCTCTTGGGTGCCGCGTGAGGAGAACGAGGAGGCGGACAAGCTTTCCAGGATGGGGTACGAGAGCTTTCTAAGACACAAAAAGAGAAGCTGCTAAGAATTAGATCTGAATCTGAACAAACATTACTCAATTCGAGCGAAGATGAGAGTGAGAGATGTAATCAAGCTAATCGAGGCCGATGGATGGCGTCTTGTGAGTATCAGAGGTAGCCACAGACAGTTCAAGCATCCATTTAAAAGTGGCCGTGTGACAATTGCAGGCAAGCTCGATATGGACTTGCATCCCAAGACCCTGAAAAGTATATTAAAGCAGGCAGACATAGAGGACATCTTGAATGGCTAAATACACCATAATCATCGAGAAGGGTGAAAAGAATTACTCCGCATACTGCCCAGATCTGCCTGGCGTGGTTGCAGCAGGCGAGACAGAGGAGGAGATGTCCGAATTGATGAAAGAAGCGATAGAGTTTCACCTGGAAGGGCTAAAGGAGGATAAGATGCCCATCCCAGAGCCGACGATTTCTGCCAGATGCGTCGACGTCGTTGTTTAGAAGTTCGGTCAATTAGATGTTGAGGTGAGATTGATTTGGTTGTTCTTGAAAAAGAAATATTTGCAGTATCAATGGTAAAATTTTTCAAAGAAGGTCAAACATACGAAGAGGAATGTGCTTCTGGATTCTTTTATGAGCAAAGCGGCAACCTTTGCACAATACGCCGATTGCTCGTGCTGCGACAATTGCGACACCATACTGTCAGCCATTTCGCGGAAGACAGGGTTTTCTAATTGATTCACGGTTACATAATGGTACAAGTGGAAGTCCTGTTTTGACAAAACCAACTACGTTCATTCGAAATTTTAATGGAAGGGCAGAACTTGTTCATGATCGCATAAAATCTTTTAAGAAATACCTAATTGGAGTTCATTCCGAGAAATTCGATGAAAGATATCCAGAATTGGATCTTAGTTTTGTTTGGTTTGCATCACTCATCACTGAAATCATCGAACGCGAATAAAAAGTCAAGAAGCAGAAACAGGAAGGACAAAGAGTCTATGCGTAATCAAGCCTTATTTGCGATAACTTTAACTACAATTGCCGTAGTCCCTCTCATCCACAAAGTGAGGCTAGACGCGTGAAATGGCATTCAATTACAACTGATGAGGTTTTGGCCGGTCTAAAAACCGGACAAAAGGGACTTAGCTCTGATGATGCGGCCAAAAGACTCTCCGAGTACGGTCCCAATCAACTGGAAAGCCCCTCCAAACCCTCGCCTTTGAAAATTTTCCTGTCCAAATTTAAAGATTATATGGTTTTAGTGCTGGTCTTTGCCGCCGTGATCTCTTACATTGCCGGCGAGAGCACCAATTCCTACGTTATTCTAGGAATAGTTATTCTCGTGGCAATCATTGGATTCTTCCAGGAGTATAAAGCGGAAAGGGCCATGGAGGCGCTCCGAGATATGGTGGCCCCGGAGGCGGATGTCATGCGGGATGGCAAGATGAGCACCATCCCCGCCTCGCAACTTGTTCCCGGTGACATGGTCTATCTGGAAGCAGGAGATAAGGTGCCGGCAGACGGTCGAATTGTTGAGGTGACGGCCCTGCAGGTCATTGAGGCCCCATTAACCGGGGAATCGCTGCCTGTTAAAAAGAGCACAGAGCAGTTGCTCGCAGATGCCGCTCTTGCCGACAGAAAGAATATGGTCTTCATGGGGACCATCGTCTCCTACGGCAATTGCAGGGCTGTGGTGACCGCCACGGGCCTTTCCACTGAACTGGGCAGAATCTCGGGCATGATCAAACAGAAGCAGGCAGATCCGCCCCTCAAGATAAAGCTGGAACACCTGGCCAAGAGACAGGCCCTCCTGGTTTTTGCCATAGCCGCAATCGTCTTCGTGCTGGACTCGAGCAGGGGCACTCCCATCATGGATTCCCTGATAGCTGCCATCGCTCTAGCCGTAGCAGGAGTGCCTGAAGCTCTTCCTTTTATTGTTACCCTGGCTTTGGCCTTCGGAACCCAGGCCATGGCCAAGAAAAACGCCATAATTAGAAGGCTGCCTGCGGTCGAGACCCTGGGATCGACTACGGTGATCTGTACCGATAAGACCGGCACCCTCACAACCGGCGAGATGACGCTTCGAGAGATTCAAACCTTTAGAACCATCGATGTGGAGGGACCGGGCTACAATCCGGTGGGTTCCTTCTCCGAGCAAGGCAGGCCCATCGACCCCCTGGAAGAGGATCTGGCCCAGCTTCTCAAAATAGGTACGCGTGCAAACAACGCGGACATCGAGAAGGCCAACGGCAACTGGCGCATAGTGGGAGATCCAACGGAGGGGGCTATAATTGTTGCCGCAAAAAAGGCAGGCATTCTGGATAGGATAAAGAAGAGTGGCACTAGAATTGCGGAATATCCCTTTGATTCCGATCGCAGAAGGATGACAACGGTCGATGATATCCAGGGCGATGGCCGGACCGTATCAATGAAAGGCGCACCTGAGGTCGTACTTGGCAGATGCACCCGCATTGCCCGTGCCCAGGGTGTTTCGCCCCTTACCGAAGAGGACAAAAGAGCAATTCTTGCCAGAGCGGATGGCATGGCCGACTGTGCCTTGAGGGTTTTGGCCTTTGCCAGCAAATCCATGGACATCAGCGATCCTCTGGAAATGGATTTTGTTGAATCCGATCTGATCTTCGCAGGTCTTGCCGGCATGATGGACCCTCCTAGAAAAGAGGTAATGGATGCCATTTCGGTCAGCAAGATCGCAGGCATCAGGACGGTCATGATCACAGGAGATCACCGCCTCACGGCTAAAGCCATTGGCAAGGAGCTGGATATTGGTAATGGGGAGGTCATTGAGGGAGCCGATCTGGAGAGGATGAGCGATGAAAAGCTGCAGGAGCGGATCGATGAGGTCTCGATATTTGCCCGGGTCACGGCCGAGCACAAGGTGCGCATAGTCGAGGCGCTGAAAAAGAGGGGCAACATCGTAGCCATGACGGGAGACGGAGTAAACGATGCTCCCGCGTTGAAGGCAGCAGACATAGGTATCGCCATGGGAAAGACGGGCACCGAGGTTACCAAGGAAGCATCGGATATGGTCATCGCCGATGACAACTTTGCCACCATCGTCGGGGCCGTTTTGGAGGGCAGGAGGATCTACGACAACATAAGAAAGGGAACCAGTTACCTTCTGGCCGTCAGCTTTGCTGAACTGGCCACGATCTTCATTGCCGTTGTTCTTGGCTATCCCTTACCTCTCCTGGCAGCGCAAATTCTCTGGATAAACGTCGTGGCGGAGGAGTTACCGGCGATAGGCCTGGCCCTGGAGCCGGCTCATGCACAGATCATGACGAAGAAGCCGCGCGATCCCAGAGAGAGCATGCCCTCAAGAGCCCTGCTAATCTATACCCTAGGAATTGCAGCAGCGATCGTAACCGGCACACTCGGCCTTTACATGGCCTCGCTGGAGATGGGACAGGATCTGAGCTATGCCAGAACCATGGCCTTTGTGGGGCTGGGCTTTTTCACGGTGTACAATGCCTATAGCAGCCGCTCTTTGGAAGAGTCCATATTCAGGATGAATCCACTGGGCAATAAGACGCTTCTCCTGGGAATAGCCGGTTCGATATCCTCAATTCTTGCGGTGGTTTACATTCCGTTCATGCAATCCATCTTCCAGACAGAGCCTCTGACATCCGAGAGCTGGATTCTAGTTCTGGGCGTCGGTCTGCTGGTGGTCATGGCTGCCGAGGTCATGAAGAAGGTGCTGCCCGGACTGCGATAATCTGTCCGGAAACAAAAAGCATCAGGATGGTCTCGTAGGGCCTGAGAATGCAGTATCATAGCTTCGCCTGGGCCTGGCTGTTCTTCCTCCCCCTCCACTCTCTTGCAAGTGAGGATGCCAAGGGCGAGTGCCAGGGCCAGGTTGAGGCCCTTTGTCACTATCAGAGCCGAGTGGAAAAACTTGAAGATCAATGAGGGGATATTGTCCATTATGAACTTTGAAACTGCAAAATTACTAGAAAGATCCCCCGGCCAAAGAGAAAAAACAAAGCCAAAGTCTTCAAGAAGGATCGCGGCTCGCATAGCACTTATTTTGCTTTTATCTTTACCTTTGTTGGCATTCTCATCCCTCGCATATGATTTTATAGGAACAGTAGAGAAAGTCTCAGAGCCCAATGGCATGACGGTGGATGTTACCCAACCCGGTACTTATGGATTGCAGGCAAAGGTCGAAGTTCTTCTCGACAAACCTCTGGCAGATCTTATCAGCTTCACGGGCAAAGAGCTGCAATTCGATATCATTGGACATGATATTCTGAATCGGCCAGTATGTGAAGCTTATCTTGATGGGATAAACATTCGGTATGTATACTACTGCAGGCAAAATCCAGTTGATTGCAGCTATTGCCGCAACTGCCTCGCCAGCGAATGGACGGGAAGATACCTCTATGCACCATGCTATGGACAACAATGCCGATCATATTACCCGTACTTTTGGCTTCCAATGCAGTAAGAGTCTCAGGGAAGATCGGCAATTGCATCAACTAATAGTTGTGATTAGGAGGGAGGCAAAAGTCTTCTTATGCAGGAGGAAGATGGTCGTCGACCTTTGCCATGTTTAGTACGGCAATCAACGTATTTAAGGTTTTCGTTCCCGGCATTCCCGTGTGGAGTATTGGGGCCAAGGCAAGACATGCTATAAAAAAATGAAGAAAGGGCTGTCTTTCGGATTTTTCAGCGCATCCGCCTAGGCAGGCCAATCATCAGCATCTGGCAAGCGAGATGACATAATCAAAGATTGTACTCGGGCCGGGTCCATTGCCTTGGCCAGAGATTTACCATTATCTTTGTGCATCAATTGGTAGGCGATCTCCGGATCCACATTATATTTCTCCAGGTACTCACTTCGAGAGAGGTTGACGCCCAGGCTTGAAACGTACAATGGGCTGCCGACAATAGGCGAGATCTTTCCTATCGGCAATATCCATTCAAAACTCATAGGAAGATCGCAAAGCCAGTCCTCTTGACTATATTCTGGATCAAGAAGCACCTCTTTATCTTTTTCATTCACTGAGCCACAATTTTTGCAGATAAATTTTATCTTCATGCTTTAACCTCAATAGCCTATTGTGAAATACTTGATCACAGTATATATAATTAACTAAACAAATCATTTTATGCATCGCTTGATAAATCACGAGGAAATCGTTCACGGCCCAAAAGCTACACCTACTTTGACAACATCATACCATACTTGTGCTAAAGCCACATACCACCCTGGAAGAGGCCGTCCTGGCCCGTCATGTTGTCTGGATGCAGAGCCGCAAGGTCTTGAAACAATACTGGGAATGGTGCTCTGTGCACAGCCGAGCGTTCGCAGCCATTGCCATTGTCTCCCCCCACAGCCGCTATGCGGTAGTGGAGATGGACCTCTATGGTCTGGGCGCGGGCGGCCTGGATAGATATGCGGGCAGGGAGATACTGCGCATTGTACTGGAGCAGCCTTTGAAAACCGGGTCGTTTTTTTTCGTGAGCCCCGTCTATGTTTCGGCATGCGTACTGGAAAAATCGGCTATTGCGTTTGCCAGTCGCATCTGCCGCAGCGCGCAAGAGGCTTTATCCCTCGACCTGATAACCCACGAGGAATGGATTCACGGTGAGCTAAAGAGATCCGAAGCGGGCGGACGCAAAAAGAGCGATTTTGCCCCTATCAGCGGCCAGGCCCGGGCAGAGGTGATCGAGGCTCTCCTCAAGGATGATGAAGCAGCCATTAAGTAACGATCCATACCCAAATCTTTTTGGTCAGGTACCACCATATAATTAAACAGCAAACCGAAACAAGGAGAATGCAAAGATGAAAAGCGCATTATTCACTCTGGTAATCCTGCTCTTCATATTCAACCTGATAGATTCATCGCTGGCCTTGAGCGACTACCAGAGAGGTGTCCTGGATGGCCTCAACCGGGGATGGAACATGGCCCAGAAATATGATCAGGCAAAAGCGGGAGATATTGTTCCCTATAACCAGGCAGTTCAAGAATATAACGCCTGGATTCAGGCTATCTTTGGCATTAATGAATCGCTAATGATGCAGCCCTTTGCGGCATCGGCAAAACCAAACCCATACTACATCAGCAAGAGCTTCACACCCATCCACAGCATTGATGCCAGCTGGAATCAAAGCACTTCATTGCAGCCGGAGCCGGATGCTTACGGCATGATTAATGGATATCCGGCGGAGATCTACAATTCCATTGGACCGGCCCTGACTAATTTCTAAGCCGCATTTTGGGTTTTTTATTAATTTTTTAATATTAATAATTTATGCATGAGAATGGTTTTGCGGAAATTGACGAGATGTCTTTAAAGCTTCATGCCAGATCCCGAGAATTAATACCACAATCCTCGAAGGAGGAGAGAAGATTCTTTAAGCTGGAGATATTCTGTATCTCGCCAAATGCCATTCCTGGGTTCAATGAGACTGCAATTATGCAGACTGCCATCATTACCTTCAACCATCTCATGGAAGATTACTTGACACATGCGGGATATAGACGATTTAGAAAGGGATTGTGTCCTAAAACGTCTGGAGAGGTTCAAATATGGTTGCAAGGATATGGCTACAGAGGTAGATGATATGAGACGAATTCTAATTTCAGCATGCTTGGCGATTATCGTTCTGGAGGCGTGTTTGGCAAGTGCTGCGCTATCCTCGCCTAATTTGGATATGAGCGCGCAGTCCGCATTGGCAAAGGCAGGCTCATTTGCATCGTCTTCCGTTTCTTCTTTTGCGACATCTATCAATGTAGAGGCAATAGATACTGGAAAGGCAGCTTCAGGGAATAGCATGCCGGTAAACCTCACGGTGAGTGTGACCCAATTTTTCAGTGACTCTAATCAAGCTGCAGAGGCCATTTGTGGATTGGGTAGCTTCAATTTCGAGATCGACACGCTTGAAGCGCCCCCGGATGGAAAAGCGGCACGCATCATGAGCGTTAGCCCGACGTATGACAACTTTGTGTATGCTCCGGCTCCTTGTAGCTATTGGGTCTCAATAATTCCCATTACAGATTATCTTAATCAAGGATCTCCATCCAACCCGGCGCCAGGCAAACAGAATACCTGGGTAAATGGCATCTACACCCTCAGTTTGAGATATACGAATGAGGGATCGGAAACAGTCAGCAAGACATTTAGCTTTACAATAGGTGCAAACGCACCATTGAGCGAGACTGAGAAAATCAATAGGATTGTAGCGATCAATTCAAAGAAATCACCGCGTGATTTGGACCCAATCAACCAATTAAATCCCCAGCCTGAGCCGCCTATGCCGTCAAATCCCTCTTTTTGAGCGAAAAAGGGAAATCGAGAAGCTTATCCGCCTCGGAACTCATGATTGGCCAAAGATCGGCCTGAGGCTAATCAAAGAGTTTAAGGGGCTACACCTGGCGTGGGATAATCGGGCGCGAGTTGGAGGCTGTGACGGCAAAGCTTCTTCCCCTAAGCCGACTCTGTGAGTCCTCTGTGAACGCCTGAATCTCTGGGAGTTTTTCTCATAGTTTGCCATAATAGCCGCATTCTTTTTAAAATCAGGCATATAACTATGTTGACATGACGAATTCGAAAGGAAAAGGGAAAGCTGCACTTACCATGATAGAACCAACATCATTCTATTCCAATGATAGTGAGAAAATAAAACTAAACTGGTTTTGCTATGAATTATCAATGGGGATATATGATAATATGAGAGACGATCTTGGATATCGACTAAAGAGACACAAAATCAGTGATGAGGATCTTGCGGATTTTTCAATTTGCACATCAAAGAAACTGAAGGATGCTATCCTAAGACAATTATCCGGTAAAGATAAAAAAGTATGCATTTCATATGAACTGATTGAATCATATTTTCCGAATCTCGATGACAGACTGATAAATAAAATGCTGAATGTGCTTTACAAAGCATGGGATGAGAACCTCAGTTTTTGTGTAGCATGCCCCAACCGATGCATAAGCGAAAAAGATGAGTATTGTACCCTGTTCGATGATAAAGATCTCTTCCGCTGAAGGGTGCAATTGCAGCATCATGCGTCGCTTCACACATAAAAAATCGAGGTGGAAAATATGGAACTGATTGATGAGATGAAAAGCCATTTGCCAATTCCCGCTTATGCAAGCAAAGATTTGAGCAAATATCTTATCACGAATGGAATAAACATTACGCAGGAAACGGAATTTATGATTACTGATGTAGTCGAATCCGGCGATGAGGGCGGCATAATGTGTTTGTTGGATGTGATGAATCCTGAGGTCTTTGTCATCTCAATAACGCTGCTCAGGGTGAAGCCGGACCATCCTTTGTTCGATAGGATTTCTGCCTATCAAAAGCAGAGGATTAGAAACATCATCAGGTCAAAAGGTTTGAGGCCGAGGAGACGTTAGGATGGCGGGAATCGCGCCAGAATCGACCGGAGAATGGCGGTTCCGCAGATCTGCGTAAATGAGCATGTGCAAGCCTCCCGCCGGAAGTGATCCTGCGGGCATGATTGTGTTGGTGGTAGGGCAGCCGCAGACCATTTGGTACCTCCTCTAAAATCTCTCCTTTTTCATCCCTGGTTCGCTTTTCCTTTTCGGCGAAATCCTTGCCGGACGCATCTGCTGCCCGACGAGCGGCTGGAGATAATCAAAGAACGGCTTCATGGCAGCAAAGACATGCAGCGCATGGTCGGCAAAATCGGGCAAAAGAACCTGCTCATCGCTGAGCGGATGGAGGACCATGAATTGCTTGTGGCGGAGCAGCTCGATTTCAGGATGATCGGGGGCATATCCTCGCGGCACGCTCTTGAGCATTTCCCCGGATATGCCGCCGAAATATTTGCGGAATTCAGGCGCTTCGATCACCTTTTTTATCGGGCCGGGATCAGCGGCGAAGGCGGAGCGGATGGCTTGAAGATCTGCGGATGTGGGCATGTGCACGCCGCCCGCCAGAAGAGATCCTCCAGGCATGATGTGAATGTAGTAGGGCAGCCGCAAAGAGTGCCTGCCGCCGGGAGCCAGCACGGCTGAGAAGTGGCTCTTGTAGGGTGGCTTGTTTTTGGCAAAGCGCATGTCATTGTGGATGCGAAAGATGGCGTCCTTGGCCGCCAGATCGCCCAGGGGCTCTATGGCATGAAGACTCACCAAACAGGCATTGAATTTTCAAGATACTTAAAAAGGTGCCATAAATTTCCCTCTTCCGGTCGTTCCCCAGCCGCCAAAGCATCCATCATCTTGGCACTCCTCAGATGGACATTGCTCGCCCAATGGTATTGGACATTCAACCACAAAATAGCCTGCCAAAACTAAGCCCTCGCCGAAAACAGGTAGAACCTCGCCTCCCCGCTATTAACCCAGCCGCCGGGCAAAGCCTGGTAGCTGTGCCACCTCATCCATCAGCGGCCAGACCAGAACATCCGCCCCAAGCTTCGCTGCCACCAGGCCCATGGCCAGTTGCATCTCCAGAGGCGGGCGAATGGAGTAGAGTAGGCTTGCCCCCCGGCACAGCTCCAACCGGGGCGAGAATATGTCATCCTTTTCCACCCGCATACTGCCTAAAAGTCGCTCCTCTTTATCGGTGAGCACCACATCCATGCCCCGGGCTTGCAGGCCCTGGGCTACCTCCGAAACATGGCCCGCCCCCACCTCGACCACGCGGCCGGAGCAGTTCCTGGCGATGAACTGCTCCTGATCATCTGCAACTCGTAATAGGACATCCCTACACCACTCATTTGCTTTTGCTTTTTCAGTAATTCAGTTCACCCAATGGAGCACATTTCGCACTACAGACCAGCGGGGCTCGGCCTCTCCTGCATCTTTCCCTAAAATCCAATAATCGTATTTCTTGTCCAGCTTCCCGTAGTCCTCCTCCATCTTGAGCCAGTAGTTTAGAAGCATAAGGAAGGTATCGCTGCTGTTTTTTGCCACAGGATAAGCATACATTATCTGAAATGAATCATTGGGCTCGAATATGGCCACGTCAAAGAAGGGATAAAGAAGCGTCATGGCATAACCCTCCTCCGCCGTGGTAAAGAGTGCATCTGCTTTGCCTTCTACAAAGAAATCCTCGAAGGAATCGATAAGGACAATCTTCGCCTGAGGAAACAGATTGGGTGCCACCTTTACCAACGCAGTGTTGTTGAGCACCGCTAATTTCAAGTTGTTCATCTTTCGCACATTTTCCAGCTTCAAGAAGTCTTTCCTTCCCTCATCCGGTATCACAAAAGCCATGTGAACGGACATGTATGAGTCAGTGAACTTCATCTCATCGAGCCTCTCTGAAGTTACAATGACAGAAGACATGACGATATCGCAAACGCCGCTATTTAGGAAATCGACGATGGTGTCTCCGGTTACGGGAATGAAGTCAATCCGGGAGACATTGATGAACCGGGCCAGATCATAGGCCATTTGCACATCGTATCCTACCAGCTCACCTTTCCCGTTGAAAAAGACAAATGGTATGCATTTGCCGTTATAGCCTACTCTTAAAACGCCTCTATTCTTGATCCGCTTGACGTCATCCCCCTGATCTGAGATTTGCGAGAGCTTCTGAGCCGGAGCGGGGACATCTTGCGAACGCAGGTAGACTTTTGTGCTCACCACTTCATCCAACCTCTTGCCATCGGAATCCAGGGGAAGCTCGATGTTGGAGATCAAATCGCTTCCATGGTAGGTATTGGCAAGCAAATGGGAAAAGCCCATATTCAGGCTGCCCAACATGAGAAAAGCTAATAGAAGTGTGAACAGGACGGAAGAGATCAACCTCTTCCATTGCAGCTGGAACTTGTTGGTAAGTAGTGCAATAGTGATAGTAGCAAATGAAAAAATGGACATGCATGTCAGCGAGGCCACAAAGCATTGGCGCACGATTCCTGTACTGATGTAGAGGTTGTAAGCGTCCGCAGGAAGGTGCATGAGATTCAAGAGCGTCTCGACCGAGAGCTTGGATGAGCCGAAGAAGTTGGGAATTCCCACTACAATGAGCTTAATCTGCTCCGTAAGATCTAGAGGACTCCCATAGAGCCAGGCCACGAAGAGTATGAAGAGAAAGGGCACAAGAGCGCCCAGCAGTGGAAAGGTAAAAGCAACGGGAACTAGAACCTCGCAGTAGGACATTATATGCTCATTATCAGAGCCGCTTTTGCAGCCATCTTCTAAGCCGCTCTCGACTTGATTCATGTCTCCTTTACCGAAGAGTTTTCCCACCGCCTCGATGATCAATGGCAAAGTTATGAATTCGCTACCGGTTGAAAATCCGAGGAGCACCGGCTTGGACGATGCAGAAAGAATGTCGCGATAACGGAATGGGGTTATGGAGCTAACCAAGAGAGGCAGGACAACTAAGCTCAGCAGTATGGCGGATGCGGCAAGTGAGATCAGAAAGACCTGAAGCTCTAACAGCATCTCGAAGGTCATGGTCCCCGTGGTCTCGGCCGTTATGACAAAAACGCCGATGGGAAAGGTCTTGGCCAGAGCACTTGTGATACGAGTTAGCGCCGCCAGAAAAATATTAAGCGAGTTTAGGATCGGCTTGCTCTCTTTGTCCACCATCAGGGCGAAACCCAAGCTCAGGCAGAAGATCACAATAGCCGGCATCAGCCCTTCGGATAATGCCCGGAAGGGATTTGATGGTATGAACAGGTCTACGATACTGAAATCATCTATCCCGACCAGGTCCTGAGTGCTGAAGAAAAAGGCTTTCTCTAGATTGGGAAAGGCCAATTGCAGGGAAAAGAACATGCCAATGCCGATAATCCAGAAGATCACCAAGACCAGGGCCCCCTTTTTGGCGATATTTCCGGCATCCTCCCGGTCCAGATTTCCGAAGCCGACGATCAGGGAGATCACCACGGAAGGGAGGATGGTTATCTGCCAGATTTTGATGAATGCATCGCTGATGGGCGCCAAGACGGAGCAGAGGTCTCCAAAGAACTGGCCGACAAGAATGCCGAGGAAAAACCCCAGTAGTATCCAGTGAATCAGGCTCAGTTTCGGCAGTCTTATTTAAATCTCCTCCAAAGCAGTTACCATCAGGCCGCTAATTCAGAATGTATGTTTAGTATCATTAGACATTTTAAGCTTTCTAACAAACTTAAAAAAATGAAACTGTAAAAGGTCTTCAGGGTTCGGCCCGGCGAATTAGAAGAGATGATCAAAAGAAGCTGGATATGAGGAGTGAGCTGAGGTCGAATTCCCGTCCCCTGCATTAAAACATGTCGCTGCATAGCGATTTCTAGAGTTAACTTCCTAAATCCTTTACGGGTAAATTTGGATCGAATTTTTTTGATCTCACCTCACTACTGCCACTCGGCAAGAGAATACTGCATTTTCCTGATCGTGGAGCACGACCCTCTGCTCTACGAGGATGCCGGCGAGATGGTCGAGTACCTGGCCCAGGCCCTCAAGCAGACCTCCAGGGAGGCCACTATGTTGGTCAGATGTTGTATTTATTTTCTGAGTTTTATGAAAAGATTCCTATTGAAAGGTTACTCGGAGAGGGCGTTAAGGCTGCCGACCTAAACGACGATGTTCTGGGAAGGACTCTTGATGCATTTACGCTTATGGACCCACTGAACTCTTCAATGATATATCTCTGAATGTGATGAGCCACCAGGATCTTGGAGTCCAGAGGCTTCATGCTGATACTACGAGCTTTAGTCTTCAAGGTGAGTATGATGTATATGATGGTCAGAGCGCTATCGAGATAACGTTAGGCCATTCCAAAGATGGCCGGATGGATCTGAAGCAGTTTATCCTCGGATTGGTAACGAACCAGGACGGAATACCTCTTTTTTCCAAAGCCTATTCCGGCAATGCTTCGGATAAAAACACGATCATTGAAGACTTCATGATGATCAAGAAGGGCCTCAATTTGGACGATGCCTCCTATTACATGGCGGACAGCGATGTCTATAGCGAGAAGAATATGTCTGCTAAATCGCGAAGTCGATCTGGTCGATTGCCAGGATTCGCGTTACAAATATTTCTCGACGACCTCGAATTATGGTGGCATACCGCAGAAATGGGTTCTTTTCCAATCTCAGCCGATGCAAGAACACAAGGAAAAGACATTTGAAAGGCAGCTTGCCAAGGAGAAAACACAAGCAGAGAAATCTCTGGCCAAGCTCAAGCGTCGCGAGTTCGCATGTGAGGCAGATGCAAGGAAAGAAGCTGAATTATGGTTAGCTGAGCATCCTTTTTGCAGATCCAAGGATCTATCCGTTAAATTGGTCACCAGGAGAAACGGAAAGATGCGGGGGAGACCCAGAAAGGGAGAAGAGCTTCGGAAAGTCCATCAAATCGAGGCTGAGATCGAGTTCAACGCTGAAAAGGTAGCCGAAGTGAAATCCAAGCTTGGAATGTTTATTCTAGCTACGAATGACCTCAAACATTCTATTGCGGAGTGGATGCTCAGAAAACGGATGCGTGAAACAGGAGAGACGACACCAAATCAATTGAAAAAGCAAACACAAAAGCCTACCCTTAAGTGGATCGTCTTCCTATTCATGGGAGTTACAGAGGTTACAGTTTGGACAAATGGAGAAATGTACCAACAGATTGCTAATCTGAATGACAATCTTGTTAAAATTATTCGGCTATTCGGTCCGGCTTGCGAAAAATATTATGGATTGGAACGTTAATGCGGAATGCAGGGTGTAACTGGATATGCAGCACTAAAGATCAAAGGCTATTTATTGCATTTGGCTTTGCTTCTTTGCCCGACCATTAAGAGAGCTTCTTCTCTGCCGCCTGCGCCATCTCTTCCGGCAGCTTGTACTTTTGAGCGATCTTCAAGGCCATGTGGTAAAGGCCAGCTTGCATGTGCTGCTCATAAGACTTCATGGCCGCTTGCTGCTTCATCTCTTGCGGAAGCTCGAATTCCTCAGCGATCTCGGCCGCGTTCTTGACCAGACCAAAGCTTATGCTCTTATTAAAAGCCTGGATCGCAGCCTGTCGGACAATATCATCGGGCAGGCCGTATTCCTTGGCATAATCGGCTGCAACCCGGTAAAACTCGCTGTCGATTTTTCTGTCGAATGACCGCTGGGCAGCCATCAGGCGAAGATCGGCAGGAAGGTCGTACTTCTTGGCCAGATCTGCGGCAAGAGAATAATCGCCTTCCTTCACATTGGCATCGTAGGCTTTGCGGACTGCCTCTATTAGCATATCATTTGGCAGACTGAAGTCGGACTTGATCTTTGCAGCCTCCAGATAGGCACCCAGGTCCATCTTTGCTGCAAACTGTCTTGCAGCTTCAGTCAACTTACTATCAGCCATAGTACCCTCCATAAAATTATTGCACTTTTTATGCAATGAGATTTTTGTACATCTACTGTTATTATCCCAAGAATAAGAACCTATGTGAGACAGGCCTTTAAAAAAACTTAAAACAAGATATCGAACACTATAGACGTGTACGATAAGGATGCCCATAATCATCCCATGAAAGTGAGGGTAAGTGGCACTCTACCGTGATAACGAAGCAGATGCTGCCTTCGCCAAGGCCAAAGAGCCGAGGGTATAGTAGATAGGGCCCTGTACATGGTACATGGAGTCAATCTCTGGCTAATAATCCCGTTCCGCCCATGGAAGCGTCTGGTACCAGCGGCATGAGTCTGCCCCATTCAGGTCATGAAAGAAGCCATGAAGAGCGTGTGGCCAGGGTTCTCTGCTCGGTGGATGGTCAAAGGAGTACGTCGCATCCTTTTATCAGGGGGGTTTGCAGCATGCCTGAACCGTCTGTCCTAAATTTTTTTTATACATGCCCTGCTAGAGCAGGAACAAACTTTTAAATCCTATTGAATCATAACAAATAACAATGGAGTGATTTACTTGAAGAGAGATGATTTCATGAAGAACATCCAGGAGTGCGAGATCCTCAATAATTTCGATCAAGGTCTTCTGGATCAGGCTGCAGCGATGTTTGAAAAATGGGGGCTCTTAGCACATGACCCTGGCCTATGGGCCAAGACGGATAAGGAGCATCTGTTTGACGATTTCGGCCTAAATGATAAATTCGGTGACAACGATGCAATTAAAAGGCAGAAGAAGGCTCTGCGCTGCATATCATCTAAGATAATAAAGACCCAGATAAACAAAGAGGATGCAGTGGGGATAATGAAAAACCTCAACAAAATAGGGGAACCAGGCTTTAGATGGCTGCGATAAGAGATCTGTCGAGAGAGGCCTGCAAAGCCCCCTTTTTGGTTCTCGTGCCCCAAAAAGTACACATTTTCCCTTATAACTACAATATAATTATAGGGGTTTTGTAGACTTTTTATGAATTTCGTCCGGTAGTGGTGACACATCCTTCACGCTCATGCGTAAACTCCCGAAGCTACGTCCCATTGCTACTCACCCACGCAGAAGGTAACAGGCCACAGTCCTTCCTCGTACTCCTGACGGCGACTTCGCTCCTCAAGCCTGCTATGGATCATCTGCTCAACATCAGCTGATCGGGCATGAAAGACCTCTTGCAAAATTTGCTTGGCCGTTTCCAATTCCAGTAGCTTTGTGCTGACCTGTCGGGGCTGGACAAGGCTTGCTTTTCGTTTCCAAAATATCACGATCGAGAGATAAAATGATCAGCTTCCTACTGGCGCACATTGCACAGCTCACCCAAAGCATCAGCCAGCGATTCTGGCGGTGAAAAAGGAAGATCAAAAGGGGATCTCTGATCTCAAAAGGAAAGAGACAGAATCCTCGATAACCCATCCGAACATGTATCCAAATGTTTTTAGCTTTAGCCATTCTAAATATTGGATATGGATGAAACTACAATTCGAGCGCGTTGGGCGGAAATACTCGATAGACGCAATTGCATTGAGATATATGAGTATTTGTATAATGTTATACTGAGTAATCCCCAAGTTGGGGATTATACTTCGGATAGACGATTTATCGTAGGACTATTAAAAATGGCAAAAGAATCAGATCTCCCATGCGAACAAAGCCCTTACGAGAACTTGAGACAAGATATCGATCATTATATAGAAGTATTTAGTAAGGATGCTTCATAATTATCTCATCAAGAGGAGATGAGATACAGCGATCTTTTTTATACTCCAAAAATGCCAAATCTAAGAGCTGGTGGCAATTCTGGCGGTTACCAAGCCGCAAAAATGCATACGCCTCTAGCTGGAATACTCTGTGGGAGCCGCTTTAAAAAGAATTGGCAAAATGTGAATTGTGCTTGGGAGCAAAAATCAGCGGACTCCTACGCCTTGCCAGAAGAACATAGAAGAAGTACATAAATCCTGTAGAAGAACATAGATCCTGTTAATGAGCTGATAGACGGTGATTTATAATGGCATAGCGGCAGGATACGGGCGTATAGATCCCAAAAAAGGCGATGAATGTAAAGGCTGCGAAGAGGATGGCTGAAGCTTAGAGTGAATCAAGAAGAAAGGAATTGATCGGAATGCAGGGAATGAAGGAAAATGAGCAAACAACGCACGAGAGTGAAATGGCAAAAGCAAAGAATGACATTATTGAAGCCCTGGGAGGCGACTATTACAAATGTATGCAGGCGCTCGACCGCAAATTTATTGAGCTTGGTTTTGTTACTCCAGTGGAGGCAAACTACGCGCTCATGAAGGATGCTATCGCTATGCTAAAAGAGCAGATACGGGGTAGCGTTAACCTGGAATATTCATACTACGACTACGAGGAAGTGACCAAAGAGCTTTATGAGGAACTGCTCGATGAGGGACCTGGTATAGATCTGCGTGGCCGGGCGGTCATTGATTTCGTGATCGATAGGCTCAAAGTCACTCTCGATGGATTTAAGGTGGGGGATGAGTGGGGGCCTGGCCGGGATATGGAACTGTGATATGCCAGACAAGAAGACAGGCAAAGCGGAATTCAAGATTCGTAAAGCCCAGAGGTGCTGAAATTATCTTCCACATCTTGTTTTCTGGCAGGAAGGACATTATTGAGATGGACGCTTCTCAGTCGCAATAGGTTGGTCCGTGAAGAAGCCTTAAGTAGAACTGGACAGTTTTATTCAGCCACTATTGGACAATTTTATCCCGGCGTTGACAAAGGCTGATCACCGGGGAGCTGGCGCAGGTCCGGGCCATGCTCACGGAGGTCCGGTCAGCACCAAGCAGATCACAGCGACCACAGGTTTAAGTGACAGCCTAGCTCGATGCCGGGCGCGAGCCGTGGGCGGCGTGTGGGACGCTCTGGCCCGATGCTGGAGGCTGTGATAGATATTTTGGCTGGAACGAGAAATATTATGGGTTGAAAAAAAATAGCTTTCCGAAATTACTCCTGGATATTTTTTGGATCTATAGGCAAGTATCTAGGAGAGATTTTTTCTTTGCTACCCTTGAATCTCCGAGTTTGATCGGTACTACCTTGATATATGCCTTGATTTTCTTTTCCATATCAGGCGATCTCTCCTTCACGCCATGAGCTAAGCTCTGGTGCATATGTGCATGCTCTATGACCTCATCATCGGTCTTGGCCCGCACCTGGAAGCCACACTCTTTGCCTTCATATTCCTCTCTACAGGTGAACTCACGATAGTGCTCTTCAGCCCCAAAAGGAGAAGAAGACTCATAATCTGGATTTGCTCTTACTTCTACCATAAACTGCCTCCAACTTCAGATTATCCAAATAACGATTGATGCTACAATACTGGTACTATACATAGACCAATATTCTATATACAGTCGGATGGCATTGAATAAAAGACTTTGCTATCAAAGACGGAAGTGCCATTAGCTATACACATATCGATTTCAATAAACTTTTCTCTCAATATAAAAAAAACGATTTTAGGTGGCATATATAACCGCAATTTACTTCTAGCAAAATCGATCGCCACATACAAATCCAATAACGCCCAAGATGGTCCGAGATAATTCTCGAAATGATGGCTTGGGCTAGTCCAGGCGAGGGTGATATGATGGTTGATGTAGGAGAGTTAGAAAGGATAAAAAGTATTGACATGGAGCAACGCAAGCAGGCCCTGGCAGATTATCTTGAGATCGATCCCAAAGAAATAATTGCCTGTTCTGCTCGCATCAACGATATCGCTACCTTTCAGGCGAAGAAGATGCTATACCTGGTTGGAATTGATGAGGAGGTCGATGCTGGCATACGCGGCTACTTCGAGCATAACCTCGGAGATCTGAACTCCACATTCATCGGCCAGACTGCCCGTCTCACGGCAGGACATGCTCAGGTGGTTGACAGGCTGTGCGAGATCCTGGATAAGGATATATTGACAGAGATTCTCAACGAGACCCTCTTGAGCATAGTCAAAAAGTGCGGAGACATAGAGAACCTCATCAGTGCAGCAGCAGCTGAGGAGGACCGTGGAGAGTTTTTGGCCATGGACGGCCAGGAGCATGCCTTCGGAGACTATCTCATCTACAAATTCCGTGAAGGCCAGTGCTCGGACTTTGATTATCAGCAAGAGACGCATCGGGCACGGTCCGCTGGAAGGAGCAGCGTCCCAGGCAGCAGTATCTCTCGGTAAGGTAGGCGCCAAGGCCGCGGAGAAGTAACTAGTAGGCTTCACGGATTTATCGGAATTTGTGATATCACAACTTAGGTCAGTTCGTGAGGCTTCCACCACTAGTGGCCTCAATGAAGCTATCATAGAGGCGTTCTATTCCACAGGGTTGGTTTTGATTGAATTATATAAATTTGAAGAGGCCCTTGTTTCGTTTGAAAAAGTTATCGGAATCAATAAATCCAAAATAGCCGAATCTTGGCATGGTAAGGGTCTTGCAGAGAATGGTTTAGGAAATAATGATGCAGCAGAGAAGTCTTTTGCAAAGGTCAAGGAACTGGGATACAAGGGCTGATTCTTCCACCATGCAGTGTGTAACCTGCAATCCATCCCCTCTTTTTTCTAGATCCATTAAACCACAGGATATTATATATTATAAGGATACTTTCTGGCTCAAACCCCCTTATTGTGCGCGACAGATTGTGGATTCGCTATTTACTATTACGGATGCTGATTAATCGCGATCTGCTGGTTGTAAACCTAGATTTACCAAGACTATATGAACAGGCAGTTAGGCCAAAGAGGATTTGGGCTGATTTTGGAGAGTTGTATATGGTGCTATGAACAACTCGCGAATTGTGGCGCATCTGTCTTCCCTGCGCCACCACCACCTCAGGCGATTGCAAGAAGGCCCTGTAGAAGGCCGCGCTTGCACCCGCGGGCTCGCGGGGGGGGCGCAGAAGGTGAAGGAGAGGCGGAAACGACCCTGGTGCAGGCCGAGGCCCTTAAGCTCCTGGCGCGAGGGCAGCAGGACGAAGGCGCCGCGAGGGAGCGCCAGCAAGATGGATGCCGAGGCGGCAGGCAGAAGGCCAGGGAGAGGAAGGCCGCAGCTCTGGTGATTAAGCTTTAATATCAAGAATCGAGAGTAATATCGATGTGTGAAGTATTGGAGCGCCGGATCATAACCCGCGATCTCCCTTACGATCTGGAAGAGCCAGGCGATGAGAGGGAAATCACCAGAGGGCTTATGCGACTCTCACAGCAAGCGCTATCTAAATATGTAGATAAAGAGCCTGACGTTTATTGATGAAAGGAAAGATCATCGTAGTCCCATTCCCTTTTACAGATTTAAGATTTAAGTTCAATTAAGCGTAGGCCCGCCCTCGTTATTCATGAAACCAAATACGACATTGTGGTTGCCTAGGAGTCCATCGCGGAGCCCTTACCTGCCGGAAAGATGAGCACCTTTCCTGCGATGCACCGGCCATAGATCTCATGTGCCGGATCAACCACCATGCCGTCCTAGCATCATTCAGTTGTGTTTTCTTTTACCGATAATCAGTGGATGCATCCTAGACCAATCGGTGCAGAGGATGCTTCTCTCCTGGCGCAATATCCAGGTCGCGCACCGCTTCCGCGACTAGGATATCAGCCATGGCCGCCGCGGGAAAGATGATGTCGGCGCTTTCGATGGGCCCGTAAAGCAAGAAGTCAGCCGCCGCCAGGAGCTGCATGGCCCCTGCCGCCGCATCGCAGCATTTTCTGGCCGTCATCTCCTTTTTGGAGAGCCAGGGCCAGGAAGAGACCGCATTGTGGATGCCTGAGCCGACGGGCAGGCCCAGGCGCGCCTTGGCCGCCACGGAAAAACGCAGAGCCGACCCGGCCCCACTGCCCAAAGGCAACACTGCCGGATCTATGAGCAGATTGACCAGTCCCAGCTCGCGGGCCGCGGCCAGCAGCCCCTTCTCGCGCACCTTGCCTCCTGTCTCCAGGATGGCTAGCGAGCCATCCACTCCCGGCTCCGCCGGATTGTAGGCCAGAATGATGGCAGAGTCGATCTCGCAGTCCAGCAGCGCATGCGCCTCGTTTTCCTCCGTGGCCAGGCTGATGCTGTTGTAGATGGCCTTGTCCGCGTATCCCAGTTCAGTGACGAGCTGGGCAGCCGCGCCACGCGTGGCAGCATCCGCGGAATCGATGATGAACGGGCCACTCCAGACCTGTTCTGCAAATTCGAGGTACTTTTCAAAAGCCAGAGTGCTGCGTGCGTAAAGGTGCAAAACACAGGGGCATCCCGTCTCCTCGGACAACTCCGCCTGGCGAGATATCAGCCTCTCCGCTGCCGTTCTATCGAAGAGGCCTCTCTCCTCATCCTCTACAATCTTGTGCCCGTGATAAAATATCGTGCCGCATAGAACAGAAGGCAGCTCGCCGGGCTGTCCTCCAAACTTCACTCCCGCCACGTTCACTATGGACTGCTCTCTGCTGAATCGAAACAATTGTCATCCCTCTGCCAAAGCTTCTTCATGAACCACTTCTATAACAAGCCAAGCGGATGTGTCCATGACAACCCCCGCTCCAAAGGATAGATCCCCATCGCAAAACGCAACCTTTTGCGATGCGGCCTTTCTTTTTATTACCTGGAAGGGCTTCGCGGGATAAGGCTCACAAAGGCGGCTATATCTGGAGATCAGCTCTTCGATCTGCACAATGTCCTCGAGACCAATGCAGTCGATCAGCTCCACCTGCTGCTGAAAGCGTTGGATGGCTTCAGGCGGCAGATTCTGGATGAAGGGTATGGCACCATTGGAGCCGATTATCCTGCCCTGCTCATCTATGCCATTTCTGTGCAGCGCCAGAATTGTATTACCTGGCAGATGACCCTTCGACTCCACGCCGCAGAGGATAAGGAATCGGATATTGCAGTTGGATATCACATTGGCCACGATCTTCTCTACGCCCAGGTTCTCTGTCTTGCACTGGCCGCAGATGGCAGCTTTCTGGGGAAAAAGCGGACTGGCTAAGGTTACCACCGCCACACCGCATTTTGGGCTACCTACCTGATAGTCGCCGCGCACAGGCGGCCAGGGATCTTCGTAGCCTCGCTTGCAATTGCTGTCTTCCTGTGCCATATCGCTCCTGCTTTCTCTCCTCAAAGACCGATCAGAATTTATTTATTCCTGTCTTAAATCTGATGTGATATAACTGCCATGCAAAAATCTATATGAAAAATTGAAATATGAGGATGGCAAATAAGTAAATCAGATAGGCAAGAGGAATGACTCTCACGAGATGACTCATTACAAGACGACATTTTGCATGATAAGTCTTGCCAAGCGAACGGCGGCACTAAAATGGCCTCATACAAAGAAAAGATCCTGGAAGTAATAGGGGAAGCCGATGTAGGCCTTACTACGGTAGATGTGGCCAAAAAGGCAGGCGTTAGCAAGACCACGGTGATCAAGTACCTCTCCGTGCTCAGCTCCGAGGGCCAGGTTGAATTCGTGGAGGTAGGCCCGTCCAAGCTCTGGAGAAATAAAAATACGGGCATGAAGCAGAGGGAAGAGGGAGCGCAGACTTTGAATGTAGTGGCGCTACCCATGGTAGATATTGATTTTTTCAATGGCGAAGACAAGACCGTCCACTTTTCATTTCAGGTTGATCCGGTGCAAATATGCGCACTCTTGAAACGTGCCAATAAATGCATGTGCAAAGCTGCTGATATATTAATTGAGGAATAAATACATGCCTAGCGCCCCGCAGATGTCTATACCAAGGGAGATCAAAGACTTCTTCACGGTTGAAAGCGGCCAGACACTTCTTATCAAGGGCCTGCCGGGAACCGGCAAGACTACTTTAGCCCTGGAGATCATGAATAGCTTATGCGAGGATCGGAATGGAATGTACATATCCACTCGCGTAGATCCTCGCCGGCTTTATGCCACCAATCCGTGGGTGGAAGAGGTCGTCCCCCCCAAAAATGTGGTCAATGCTACCCAGACCAAGCTCTTAGAGAGCCTGAAGGGAGTGGGAAAAGATCTATCCAACTACTATGCGGTCCTGGATTTCTTCAAGGTATTCTTTGACGAGGCAGAGGAGATGGACAATCCCATGATCATCATCGATAGCTGGGACGCGGTCTTGAATTATACCGCCCACCTCATCGGCGATGCCCAACACAGTTTCGAGCAAAATATCTGCGAATTTGCCCGTGATCTGGACACCCACCTCATCTTCGTCTCCGAATTTGCCAGTGTCATGCCCCTGGACTACATTGTGGACGGTGTGGTGACCATGGAGCAGTTCCGCCTGCCAGGCTATGCCGAAGGAAGCATGAGGAGCCGCTACGTTCGGCAGATAAAGCTGGACAAGCTACGAGGAGTCGAGATCGGCCAGAAGACCTACACCGTCACATTGCACAACGGCCGGTTTCGGTTCTTTGAGCCTTACCGGGAGCACAAGGATGCCAGAATTGCCAGTGATGGTGTAAGGGTTCCCGATCCCAAAGATGATCGCATCTCCACGGGCATTCCAGATCTGGATATCATCACGGGTGGTCTGAAGTACGGCTCATGCAATGTCCTGGAGATTGATCACGGAGTGGGCAAGAGGTACTACCAGATCCTGACGGCCTTAGCCTCCAACGCCATTAAAAACGGCAGAGGCGTCTTTATCCTGCCCAGCATCGGCTACCAGCTCAGCACCCGCGACATTTTTGTGCCCACCAACGTCGTTGTCTCTCAGCCGGAAGGAGAGGATCCAGTAGCATGGGGAAAGGAGCTGCAGGAAAAATGGGATGCACTGAGGGAGAGGACGGGCCGGCCCATACTGAACATAATCGGCCTGGATTCCATTGAGTTTGCCTTCGGCTACAAAGCAGTGCTCAATTTAGTTAACCTGATGATCCGCAACTGGAAGGAGACCAACGACATAAATGTGCTCGTGGTAAAGAGCGGCCAGGAGAGCATGAACATGGCTGTTCATACCGCGGATACTTATTTGCTGGTCAACGAATTAAACGGCGGTCTGTGTCTGTATGGAATCATCCCCAGAACCGAGCCCTATTACATGCTTTTGGAAGATAGGAACAGGATCAGCCTGACGCCCATCGTCTAGCTTCCCCCGTCCCTTTTCTTAGATTTCAATTCAGGTTTTGCCAGGTTCAGGCTTTAGCCAGGCCCTTTGCCTCGCGAGCGATCCGAGTTACGGCCTCCTTTCGCATCATCTCTACGAATTCCCTCTGCGTGGCGAAGATTAATGTGCCCGTGGGACAGGCGGCTACGCATGCCGGAACGTCCAGATCTTTGCAGCGGTCGCACTTCACAGCCATCCGGACCTCGGTGTGACGACCTATGACCCCGTAGGGGCAGACCATGGCACACATCCAGCAGCCCACACAATTCTCCACAATGCGATCGACTATGCCTGTGACCGGATCCTGCTTCATGCCACCGGTGCGGCAGACCGCAACGCAAGGCGCATCCTCGCAGTGGCGGCAGACGAGAGGCATCTTCTGCCCCTCTGCTATCTCCACATAGATCCGGCGCACTGGTCCCGGCTTCTCAGAGACTGCTGATATGAGGTTCTTGCCGGCGGAATGTTCCACGGCGCAGGCGATCTCGCAGGACTTGCAGCCTAAACAGCGGTCCAGATGGACGAATACTTCTTTCATGCTTACTGCCTCACAGGCCCAGCTTCTTGCGCTGGCTGTCGATGTGATTGATCATGAGCGATGCCGCCTTGTACGGGTCAGGCTCCACAGCGAAGCATGCACCCACTACATCTTTGGCGCCTGAGGTGAGCAGGCCGGTAACGGCAGAGCTTCCTAAGACGGGGGGCACAGTTCCCAGCACCGTGTAGACTCCCGAGCCCACCACATAAGCTCCAATGGACACCGCTTTTTCGCTCATCCACTCCGGAGCGGCACCGGCAGCGGGCAGGTCGCTGATGTCCACGCCCAGAGCATTGGCGATTGCCGCTGCAGCGGTCAGAATGCGGCTGATGTCCACGCATGAGCCCATATGCAGCACGGGCGGAATTCCCAGTGCCTTGCATACTCCCTTCAAGCCCTCTCCCGCCATGTCCGCCGCTTCGGGAAGGAGCAGGCCGGCCTTGGCGCATGCCAGGGCATTGCAGCCCGTTGTGAGTACAAGCACATTGTTCTTGATGAGCTCTTTTACCATATTGATGTGGCCATAATCATGAACAACCTTGGGATTGTTGCAGCCGACAACAGCCCCGATGCCCCGCACAGCGCCGCTCTTGATGGCACCGAGAAGGGGATCGAGCGTTCCGCCTAAAGCGCCCACGATGGCCTCCACTGAGAAGCCCACCATGCACTTGGTCTTGATGCTGGGGATATGGACCTTAGAGGGATTGCGGCCTTTGTAGTTCATAACCGCAGCCTCTACTATCGCCTTTGCAGTCTCAATTGCCGTTTCCTCGTGGAATTCCATGTGCGTAGCCCCCGGGAACTTGGCCTTGGGGGAAGTGGAGATGAACTTGGTGTGGAAGCATCCGGCCAGAGCCCCGAGGGCGGGCATGATACACTGTATGTCTACCACCATGGCCTCCACAGCGCCTGTGGCCACTGCCAGCTCCTGCTGCAGGAAGTTGCCCGCCACAGGGACACCGTGGCGCATGAGCACCTCATTTCCCGTGCAGCACATTCCAGCAACATTTATTCCAACGGCTCCCTCTTTCTTGGCCATCTCGATCATTGCGGGATCTGCGGCTGCAGCCACTATCATCTCTGAGAGCAGGGGTTCATGTCCATGCACTATAATATTGACCTGGTTAGGCTCCAAAACGCCCAGGTTGGCTTCGGAGAACGTAGGACTGGGCGTTCCGAACATGACATCTTGCAGCTCTGTAGCGATCATGGATCCACCCCAGCCGTCCGCCAGGCTGGCGCGCAGTCCCTGCAAGATGAGGTGAACATAATCGTTGTCCACGCCAATATGAGTGCGATGCATAATCTCTACGATCTCCCGATCGATGCCGCGAGGCTCAATACCCAACTTTCTCCAGAGTTCAACTCTCTTGGCAGGTGCACGGAGAATAAATTGAAGGGGCCCCTCCTGCTTGCCGAACTGTGCCATGACAGCCTCGGCGAGGGCGATCTGAGTTTCCACGCCGTATTCTTTCATAAGGCTCTCCAGCTTGGCCTTATCCTTGACCTGGTAGCTGGGGGCCTTGCCCTCGGACATGAGCTTGAAGGTGTGAGCCACGCCTCTGCCGTGGTCGGAGTGAGCTGCGGCCCCGGCGGCAATGCTGCGCAGCAAATTGCGGGCAACGATTATGTCAGCCGTCGCTCCGCAGACGCCCTTGATGGCCCCCTCTCCGAAGGGATCAATGCGGCAGGGTCCCATGTTACAGTTTCGACAGCACAGACCAAGCTCGCCAAAGCCGCATTGAGGCTGCTGTTTATCGAAGCGATCCCAGGCAGTCTCCAGACCGGCTCTCTGGCAGACATCGAGCATCTCCCGGCTGGCGGGATCTATGGATCTATCGCGAACATCCTTTGCCATATCAATACCTCTAATAATTTCTGAGCACAAATCAGGAGCAAATCCGCCTACAACTATTTAATGCTAATCTATTTAATTTTAAATTATTTATAACAGTTCTGGAAAGAGATTTCCTAAAAAGTGAGGCACATAAGTTTTTATAAAAACAAAATGTTCATTATCATCTTGTTAATTGAAAAATCCTTTAATAATGAATTCTATTTCTGATATTTTTGCTTGCAAGAGGCTTCAAGCATACTTTGTTGCTCTGGAGAAAGGCGAAGTTGGAACTCAGATAGAGATTTTGTAACTGAAATTCATCTGGTTCTGATCGCATCAACTCATATTATAATTAAAAGTTTCCCCGAGGAAATGATTTATACAACCAGGCAGCACTGTCCTCTTTCATGGGACATGTACTTGTAAGTCCCCTCAATTGGGGTCTGGGCCACTCCACCCGAGACATTCCCATCATTGAGGAGCTTTTGCGCCAGGGGCATGAAGTGACCATAGGCACTAGCGGCAATGCCCTGGCACTCTTGCAGAGAGAATGTCCAGAGTGTAATTTCATCCTCTTCAAGGACTATCCGGTACCCTACAGCGACTCTCGGTTTTTCCTTCCCAATTTTATCGCAGGCATTCCAGCCTTGCTGCGGGCTTTTGCTGTTGAGAGAAAGAGGCTGGAACAAATACTGGCTGAAAATAAATTCGACATGATCATCAGCGACAACCGCATGTGTGTCTACAGTCCCAAGATTCCCAGCTACTTCATCACTCATCAACTGCGCTACAGCATGCCCGGCTATCTCTATCCCTTAGAGATATTGACCATTCCCTTCAATAGCTTCTTTCACAGCAAATTTAAGGGCGTGATTGTGCCGGATATCGATCCCAACGGCAACGGCAAGAATTTGAGCGGCAAGCTCTGTCGCTCCAATCTCGATGTCACGAAACGCAGGGTCTACTACGCAGGAATCTTGACAAGCACGAGAAAAATGGCGGTGGCCGAGGACCTGGACTTCCTGGCCATCGTATCCGGTCCCGAGCCGCAGAGGACAAAGCTGGAGGAGATTATTATGAAGCAGGTGCAGACCCTCCCCGGCGAGAAGGTGGTCCTCCTGGGAAGCCCGCAAAAGGACTCGCATCGAAAGGTGGACGGGCACACCACGGTGCACTCCTACGTCTCCACAGAGGAGAAGGCAGAGCTTATGAACCGGGCCAGGTTCATCATTACAAGGTCCGGCTATACTACTATGATGGAAATGGCGGAGCTCGACAAGAAGCACGGCCTCTTCACACCCACTCCCGGCCAGACGGAGCAGGAGTATCTCTCCCGCTACTACGCCAGGCAGGGCTGGTTCCTATCTCGCAGCCAGTACAAGCTCAAACTAGCTGAGGACGTGCCGGAGGCCATGCAATACCGGGGATTTCCGGAGATGGCCAAGACCAGCGAGAACGTAAAGAGGCTTTATCAGGATGTGCTCCGGCGGCATCTGTCCTGAAGGCTATTTTTATTTATTGCTTTCCTGCATTGCTTTTCCATTTAATGCTAGCCTGTCTTCTCCTTGTCCATGTCCTCCGGTCCTTAATTTCCCTCTAGCCAGGGAGGCAAAAATCCCCAGAATGCAAAGGACGGAAAAGACGACAAAGGACACCTTCACGCTGGCCAGGAACTGGGGATAATACTGCGGCGTGATCTCCACCTTTCCCAGATACAGCGAGAAGACCATCATGACAAAGCTCATGCTGGAGACCTGTCCCACCAGACGCATGGTTCCAAGAGTGGCCGACCCTACGCCGTAATGGCGCGGCTCTACGGAAGACATAATGGCGTTGGTGTTAGGTGAGGTGAATAGTGCCAGCCCAAAGCCCAAGGTGATGAGGCAGGCTACGATAAAAAAGAGGCTTGTCTCCCCGTTTAGAAATACGAATGCTAAGACGGCCACAAATGTGAGAGCCATTCCGGCGGTGGCCACGAGGCGCGGCTCCATTCTGTCGGAGAGCTTTCCTGTGTAGGGGGAAAAAATGGCCATCACGGCTGGCTGGGCCAGCATGATCAGTCCGGCCTGATCGGGCTCCAGGCCCTTGATGTATTGCAGGTAGAGGCTGAGCAGGAAGGTTATGGCAAAGGTGGCGCTGTAGCTGATCAGAGCCGCCAGATTGGAGTAAGCGTAGACGTGATTTTTTTTAAAGAGGTTCACGTCCAGCACCGGACAGGCCACCCCCGACTCCCAGCGGATGAGCAGGAGAAAGGTTGCCATTCCCAACAGCACCAGGACGGCCCCCTGCCACGCCGGAAGAAGGGAAAAGCCGAACATAACGGCCACGAGCATCAGGCTGTAGATTGCCGATCCGACCAGATCGAATCTGTCCTCTCTGGCTCCGGCCCACTCGCCTTTCAGCTTCCAAAGACCCAGGGCCAGCGGAATCAGTCCCAGGGGAACGTTGATCAGAAAGAGGCTTCTCCAGCCGAAGTACTGAGTGAGCAGGCCCCCCAGGAAAGGCCCCAACGAGAGGCCCAGGTAAACGGAGGCGGCATTGATTCCTAAGATCTTTCCCCTCTCCTGCGGAGGGAATACGCTGACTAAAATGGCCGTCCCCGTGCCGAAGATCATGGCGCTTCCGAAGCCCTGCAGAATCCTTGAGCCGATGAGGATCGTGGAGGTAGGAGCAAAGAAGGCAACCAGAGACGATGCCGTGAATATGAAAAGACCAACGAAAAAGACCTTCTTCATGCCGTAGATATCGGCGATTTTTCCGAAGGGCACCATGAAGACGGCGGCGGAGAGCAGATAGCTGGTGGCAATCCACCCTAAAAGGATCGCATCCATGGAGAACTCGGCTCCAATGGCCGGCAGAGCGATGTTGATGGAGGAGGCCATGAAGGGCGGCAAGAAAGAGGTGAGCGTGGCGATGATAAGAGCGCATTTCCTGGTATCCGAATCAGTGCACGTCTGCATCCAGGGACTTGATGTCAGCTTCATAAATTAATATTTGTCCCATTGCCATCGTCTTTCTTCAGTTCTACCAATAATCAAGGAGCATTCTTTCAACGAGACGGCGCTTTCTGGCGACCTCTTCGCTTAAGATCTCATCAGGGAGCAATTTGATCATTGCATCGAGATATGCAGCCTTCAGCTCCATAAGCCTCAGGGCTGAAGCGAAAGGAAGATCCTCTTGCATCCGCAAAGCCAATTCGCAGGAGGTTTTTATGGATGAATTGAGATGCATCCGGGCATCGTGGGGTGAGCAGCCTAGCTCGCCCGTATCCTGGTATATCGCCCGCCCCAGCTCCTGAAAGGCCTCGATGAAGAGGCTGAAGGCGGAATCGTCTGCATCGCAGCGGCCATGCGTTGCCGCATAGCCACAGCCCCCGCAGCTTTTGTCCCGGTCGTACTGGATACAGAATGGGCAGGTGCCGGGCTTGGTGGGCAGGTGGCCGAGCAATGTGAGGCTGAACGCCCGAGCGAACTTGTGTATCTCCTCCGGCTTTATTGTCTCCAGGCGGCGGGAGAAGAGGTCGGCCCAGCGGATGTACTCCCGGCAGGATGCGGCGACGGCGGCCTTTGCAGCTTGCAGGGATGCGGGATCAATGTCCCTTGCTGCCGCCTCAAGCTCTTTCGCGCGGTCGGTCATATGAGCCTGGTCATATTATCTGATTGGCCAATGGGGCCTTCTTATTTCGCTCCAAAATCTCAATTAGCTCTTTCAAAGTGTAATGGTCCATAAGATGCATGATTCTGTCCATCTCTTCATAAAATTGTCTTGTTTTTGACACTATCGCGCTCATCGTTTCGGCCTCCTGGCTATGGCCCTCAAGGTTCTTTTCGATTTGATTGAGAGCCTGCAAGACCGAACGGATCTCATCCTTTGCTGCAGACAGGACCACCGGCCTCATCGCTTCTGTGTCTGTCTCCAAAGCATAGCGATGCTGTTTATAGCGGTGCTGCTTGCCCACAGGACCCACCACACGACGGGCCATGCCAAGGTTTTCGAGATAGCTCATATTGGAGCGCACTGTCGTTTTGCTGTAGCCGGTCTTCTCGGCCAGCGCATCAAGGGAGACGGGTTCGCTTTCCAGGAAGAGGGTGCCTCGGAGTATTCCCATCGCATCGCTCCACCCTTTTTTTTTAGCAGATTTTACGCATGCATCAATGATGGGCTTCTTTAGCGCCAGCATTTCTTCGTTGTTCACAATTATCAGGTCAATCACAAAGTTTAAGTATTTTGCGTTTATTCGGTCCGTTCTACAAAATCCGAATGGAAGGTTTTATTGGCATGATCGACTTGGAGCGCCTTGGGGTGTGGATCACCAAGAATCCTGTAATAATCATTGCTGTAGCGTTGATTTTGACATTTGCCTCCTTATCTTTCGCCCAGTCGATCACCACGCAGGGCATGAATACCGAGAGCATGGTAGGCAAAGAATCCCCTCTCTACCAGATTTACGACCACCTCTACAAAGAGAATTTCGGCACGGAATCCATAGCGGTATTGATCGAAGGAGATAATGTGGCAAGCGCTAAAGCTCTCAAAGCTGCGCTGCGCTTATCCGACTTCGTCAAGGATGTTCCCAGGGTGTCGTCTGTCAGCAGCATTGCCGATATGGTGGCCGATGCCGAGGCAAAAACAGACGGTATTCGGCAGATCCCATCTCAAGAACGAATTGACGAAATACTGGCCGGTGGCGGCCCTCTGGTGCAGGCCCTGTTGCCCGACCAAAGGCATACCATGATGTCCATTGAGGACCCGGTCTACATCACAGACGGCCAGAGATCCGAGATCTTGAGAGAGATTAAGGAAGCGGTTAAGTTGGCTGATTTCCCGCCGGGGTACGACGTGACAGTTACGGGCACACCGGCGCTCATGAAATCGATCACTGATGCGATGAGCGCCAGCCAGAGCCAGATCATGCTCCTGGCGGGCGTGCTGATGGTCTTCGCTCTGCTGCTGGTCTTCCGGCATGTCAAGTGGCCGCTTCTGCCCATACCTGTCGTCTTCCTGGGAATAATCTGGACCTTCGGAGCCATGGGGCTATTTCATATTCCCATGACCATGGTATCATTTTCCGCGTTCCCACTCCTCATTGGAATAGGCATCGATTATGCCATTCAATTCCACAACAGGATTGACGAAGAGTTCGCCAAGGGTGAGTCGCCTGTCAGGGCGGCCATCAATACGGTCAATCACGTGGCCATTCCAGTAATGATCGCATTGATTGTTACAGTAGCAGGATTTGTGGCTCTCCTCAACTCTTCAGTTCCCATGATCCGTGATTTTGGAAAGCTGTGCATAATCGGGCTTTTCATGTGCTATCTGTCCGCCCTATTTGTGGGAGTGACGGCTCTGTGGCTGGGCGAGAAGAGAACTGGGTCTCGGAGAAGGAAAGCAATAAGTCAGTCGGGGAACGGATTAGATAACGGATCGGCCATTGGCTCTTATGTGGAGAGAACTGCGGACTTTTGTATTCATAAGTGGAAAGCGGTATTGGCTGTTGCCCTTATATTCGCCCTGGCCGGAAACTATCTGGACAGCCAGGTTGCAGTGGAGACGGACACGAAAAATTATATTCCCCAGGATCTGCCGCCTCTTATTGATTTCAGACACATGAGCAGCATTTACGGCGGCACAGACTCCATTCAGTTCATAGTTCAGGGAGACGATCTCACAGATCCGAAGAACCTGCAATGGATGGACGAATTCAGCGATTACCTGCAAAAGTCCAGAGATCAGGTTCACGGCGCTACCAGCATAGTCACCTACATTAAGCAGATGAACGGCGGGACGCTGCCTGACGACCGGACGGAAATTAGAGCCATAATCGATAGCCTACCCCAATCCGTACAACGCAAATATCTTAGTGGCCATAATACGGCCATGATAGATGTAAATCTTGGTCAGACTGCCTCGAATCTGGGACTGGAAAACTTTGACCGACTCACCAAGGAATTTGAAAGGGACCTGGCCTGGGTGACTCCTCCACCCCATATATCAGTCAAGATGACAGGAAACAACATGGTGAGTACGGCGACCATAAGCGCTCTGACCACCGGAAGGGTGGAGATGTCGCTGCTCGGTCTCGTCCTGATCTTCATCCTGCTCTTAATAATATACAGAGATCTGATCAAGGCCCTTCTGCCGGTACTGCCCATGCTGGTGGTGATCGGCTGGATGGGCGGAGTTATGTATCTAGGAGGATTGAAGTACACACCACTGACTGCCACCCTCGGAGCCCTGGTGCTGGGAATTGGATCAGAGTACGCAATTCTGATGATGGAGCGCTTCTATGAAGAGCTGCAAAATGTCGGAGATCCCTTTGAGGCCCTGAAGATCACCGCCAATCGCATCGGTTCCGCCCTAGTGGCATCGGGGATGACTGTGACCTTCGGCTTTGCAGCGCTGATCACATCGCCCTTCAACATCACCAGCAACTTCGGACTGGTGACTGTGATGGCGGTTATCTTTGCACTGGTCACCACCTTCACAGTCTTTGTAGTTCTGATGATTCGCATGGAAATTCGGCGTGAGGTGTTAGAGAACGCTAAACAGGAACTTAAAAAAGCATTTGCGCTAATCAATAAACAACCACGGAGAAAAATCAATGGAAATTAAGTTTGCCATAGCTACGGCTATTATGTTGACACTTCTGGCTACTGCTTCTGCCCAGAATACTTACATTCCCTATGAGCTCGGAGGAGACAATTACTATACCATGTACGGCAGTCCAGATATCTCCGCCAGTGTTTCGGGAACTAATGAGTTCGAGCGGGGAGATACCGTCTCGCTGTATTTGGATCTGACCAACTACGGAAGGATCCTCGGCTTCAAGGAGGATCTGACACCTCAGAACCCCAAAGAGTTCGCTCTGGCTGCGGCTGAATTGCAGGAGGAGTATAAGAAGCCTACCGCTTTGGGGATCACCGCCAGCCTCAGCTCAGAAAGCCAGCAGATCGACATAAAGTCCGGCGACCAGGTCGTCCAGTCCCTTAAATCGGGAGACAAGACCCAATCGCCCCTAAAGTTCACCCTGAAGATCGGGGAGCACGCTCCTGCCGGCAAATATCCTCTGCAGTTAAACATGTCTTATGACTATCAGGATAATGTTCGGGTCTATGCCTCCCAACTTGTCACCAGCGGGAGCGCGCCCACTCTGGCAAACTATAGAGTTTCCTACATCTACCAGAAGGCCAACCAGACGCTGCCCATCACCATCACCGTCAAGAAGCAGGCGGACTTTGAGATCTTGAACAACTCAGGAGTTCTCTTAACCGGAGCCAAGAAAGCACCAATTTCTGCCACCTACAAGAATATCGGGGAGGATCCCATCAAGGATGCTGTTGCAAGGCTCTCCATCTTCAAGCCATTTTCATCTACCGATGACCAGGCCTTCATCGGCACCTTGCTGCCCGGGGAAGAGAAAACGGTGGTCTTCAGGCTGGATGTGGACTCCGATGCCACGCCCAAGGACTACGCAATTAACAGCGAGATCAAGTATACTGACCTAAACGGCGACACGGTCATCTCGGAGAGCATGAAAATACCGGTGACGGTCAAGGCCGCTTCCGCATCACTGCTTCTGCCTGCAGGAATTGTTCTCATCATCATAATAGCAGCAGGCGGATACATGTACCGAAAGAAGCAGAAGAAGGCCAGTTAATCACCAGGCCCCATCCTCCTTTTTTGGGGAGCCAATAGATCAGCTCGAATCATGATTATAGAATTGTGAAAATCTGGATACAATGTTGTCTCAAAGGGAGTTCTTATGGATGAGATAATAGTATTGTCAAGCTGGGAAGATCGTTTTTGGGCCTGGTTGATCGATGTTCTTCTTATGTGCATCCTCTGGCACAGAATTCTGATCGTTTTAAAAATGGATGCCTTAGGCATTAGTGGAGCCGTTCTACTGGCAGCAATATTATTCATTTATTGGACTGCATTAGAAGGTTATAGAGGTCAGTCGCTGGGGAAGATGCTCTTTAACCTAGTTGTAACAGGTCCTCTTGGAGAGAGAATCAGGTTTAGAGACGCAGCGGTAGAGTCATTTGGAAAGGCATTTCTGCTTCCCGTCGACTGCTTCATCGGCTGGTATGCTTTTCGCGAGAGCAGACAGCGTTTATTCAATAGGATATCTGATACCATCGTCATCAAGCGAACGGAGTAACATTGAAATTGAAAGTACCGAATCGTGGCTAGAATCCTTGTTTCGAAAAAAGCTAAAGAATCTCTCGCGGGTGCACATGCGCTGGCCTGGGAGCGGGTGCGAGCGGGCGTAGCTGTCGGAGATCGCCGGAGGAAGTGATCAAAGAGATAAATACCAGGAAGTATATCAACGGCTTAAGAAGGGATTTCATGCGCCAAAAAACAATGTGTCTCATAATTCTTATATTATTATTTGGCGTTTCAAGTACGCAGGCAAAGCCAGCCGACCGCCCCGAAACCGGCACCTACATCCGCGACATGCACCGGGACGGATATGGCCTGCTGGTTATCTACAACAACTGGACCATGGACACGGTGGCCGTGCTTACCGACAAGAAGGTGAAGCCGAAGCTTGCCGTCTACCTGCGCGCCAAGGACGCGCTAGAAGTGGACGGCATTGAGGATGGCGAATACGGTCTTTACTTCACCATAGGAGACGGTTGGAATGCAGGGGAAGGGAAGTTTGACAAAGTCTATGGCTATTACCGCTACAATACCCCCATGATCTTCGAGACAAAGGACGTAGGAGAGGAGATCGAGTATACCATCCTGGAGCTGGACCTCTACAAGGCCGATGCCACCAACTTCATGCCCGACCAATTCCAGTTTCCTGACATCAGCTCTTGAGGAAGACCGCCTCCACCTCGGCGCGCATAAGTCTTTGCCCTATGAATAAACGGCCCGAAAATCCCGAGAGCAAGGAGGCCTCGACCTAAACAATAGCAAGATTTATTTCAAATTTGATACAGATACTAGGTACACGGAGGGAGTAACAATATGAGAGAAGTACCTGATGAAATCAAGGAAGCGGTTAATGTCTGGTATCGAAGTGCCGGCATACTTAGGTTTTTGCATATATCCTTGGGTTTGATAGCTGTAATACTGACAATAACTGTTGCCTCTACAATTGGGGAAAAGACTTCCTTAACTCCATGGATTGCCTGGGGCGCAGCGATCTCTGTTGGCATAATGACGTCTTTCAACTTAGGAACAAAGTCGAATAGCATGCGAAATGCTTGGAGGGTATTAAACGAGGCAAAAATTAGGTACGAAAATCAAGATGATATGACAATTGAAAAGCTAATCGATGCCTACAGGGATGGTGAGAAGCTAATTGGAGATGTTACTGTAAATCTAAAGAGCTAGATATGTATATTATTAGCAAAAAATCTATGGATATATAAAAATTAAAATTACTGATGCCAGATTACTTCCAAGCTTGCAGGCGCCAAAATATTAGAGATTAGGAGGGGCTGGCCTCAGGGCTGAGGCATAGATTGCTCTCAGTTATGGACATGCAATAATCCATGATTTGGCTGAGTAGATCATAAATCTTTGGAACGTCTTCAGATCGAAAGTCGGATGGTGCTATTGGAAGATCCGATAAGACTCTAAAATTCAGTTGTGATCCATTCATTGGATCTTTGCGCCTTTCAATCCATTTTGCCACGTTTTTTATGCTGCATATACTGTCCATAACTCGTCTCAGTTCTTCCTCTCTTTGTATTAAGGTCCTCTCCGGAACCTGGAGCCGCCAGGCTTCGATGATAGCCGATGTTAATTCTTTTTTAGGATTTTCTGGAATGCAAATAGTTCTTATAAAATCTAATATCATGCTGAGTTTATTGGTCCGAAACTCGCTCTCTTTTTTTACAAGTCCTGTTCTGCTAAGAACGGCATCATAGTATTCTGTGAGGCCCAGGAGTTCATCGGAAAGTATGCACCCAACCATCATAAAACCAGACATCTTATTATCACCTCTAAACTTATATGCCTATGTAAGACTGTGGCCCGTCATAGCCATAGCAAAAAAAATCACTTCTTACAACAATTCCAGGAGGATCTGTATTAACTTGCCTAGCTCCCGCTAAATTACGTTCTCGTTTCATCAAACCACCTAACACATCGGTGCTGAGAAGAACACTATTTGCGAGAGGCTTCAGCACCTAATTTGCCGCTCCTAACGGCAATCGACGATTTATACGAAGAAAGATATAAACCTTATGGTATTCTATATACTAGAGGCAATTTCAAAGATAATAAAAAGAAATGCATAATTTAATTAATTCCTGCAAATTTATGAGCTGCATAATTGCAATAACTAGAAAATTATGATTCACTATTACTACAACTAGCTCTTGATGAATACCGCCTCCACCTCAGAGCGCTGCAAATCCTGGCCTTTTACGCGCAGCTTCCAGCGATGCGTGCCGATAGTGGCCGGCTCAAGCTCGCAAAAGATGCCTGCCACCTCGCTTTCGGTGAAGTAGTGGGTGAGGATGCCCGTGCCCCTTCGAAATGTCTTGGCCTCCACTTCCTCGCCCAGGCCCGCCCGCATGTCATCCGTCCCGAACTCCCGGAAAAAGAGCCTTCCCCCGCGCACGAGCACACGCGCCGCCTCACGGGCAAGGGCTCTGCGGCCCTCTACAAGCAGGTGCCCGGTCACATGGAAAGCGAAGACTGCATCGAAGCTGGCACTTTGCAGGGGCAGGCGGCAGGCGTCGGCCAAGACAAGTTCGACATCAGGAAGCAGCCTGCGACTAAATTGAAGGGCCTTCTGCGAGATGTCCAGGGCGACGATCTTCCAGCCGCCGGGCATGCCCGACAGAGTTTTGCCGTCGCCGCAGCCCAGCTCCAGGACAGACGAGCCTTCGGCAGGAGGGGCAGATCCATAACGGCGCCCCCCCAGAGGCGGCCACGGCTCGCGTAATCTTTATCCCAGGCCTTAAGGTGAGAATTGAGGTGAGAGTCCACGAGAGTCTTAGTGGGGATTGAGCAGCAATAATCCTTTGGCCGGTTCCAGGAAGTGCTATTCCGATGGTTATTAGTCCCATGCCATAATCATTTCAGCCCATGGATTTATTGGACCGTTTCCGCGGCTGTCTCTTGGGCGTAGCCGTGGGCGATGCTCTGGGAATGCCCACGGAGGGCTACACTGCCCGGGAGATTGGCTCTAAATTCGGCCTGGTTCGTGAGATGATGCCCGCTCCCGAGGGCCACTTTCACAGCGGCCTTTCTGCCGGCCAGTTCACCGATGACACTGAGGAGACGCTGCTTTTGGCCGAGTCGCTCATCGAGACTTCCGGTTTTTCCGCAGACCGATTTGCAGAAAAGCTCACCGCCTGGGGAGCTGCCTGGACGCTCGACGAGAGGCTCAACCGTGGGGTGGGCTTTGCCACACGCTGCGCCGTAGAGAACATGATCGCCGGAACAGCGTGGCAGCAGTCGGGCCTGGCCATTCCCACATGCGGCTCGGCCATGCGGGCGGCTCCCATCGGCCTTCTCTACAACTTCGATTTGAACATCGTGAAGAGCTATGCCGATTTGCAGAGCCTGCCCACCCATACCTCTGCCACCGCCCGGGCCGCAGCCGTGGCCGTCGCTGTAGGTGTTGCTCTCTCCGTGAACGGCTTTTCCAAGGAGATGATCTTGAGGAACGCCGCCTCCCAGGCCAGCCGCCTGGATGCATATTTTGCGGAAAGGCTTCTCTGGGTTGGCACACTCTTAGACCTGCAGCCTGAGGACGCCCTGGGCGTGATCAGAAATTCCCCACTAGCCTCGGAGACCGTTCCCGCCGCATTCTACTGCTTCCTGAAGTTTGAGCCGCAGGAGGCGCTCATCATGGCCGCCAGCAGCGGGGGCGATACCGACTCCATTGCCTCCATCGCCGGCTCCCTCTTCGGCGCGGCCCTAGGCTCATCCTGGATCCCGCAGAGCTGGCTGGCCGCCCTGGAAGGAAGGGAGAGAATTGAGGATGCCGCACGTGGCCTCTCAGAGCTTTCCGCCTCCTTTTGCCGCTAGGGCGTGGCGAATTTATATCATTAGCTCGTGAGGGATTTTATGATAGATGTAGGAATTGTCGGTGGTTCGGGCTACACCGGTGGGGAGCTCTTGCGCCTCCTTGCAAATCATCCCGATGTCAAGGTAGTTGCCGTCACCTCCAGAAAGCTGGCGGGAAAGAGCGTAACAACCGTTCATCCTCATTTAAAGAGCATTTATTCTCTCAACTTTGAGGCGCTCAATGCCAAAGAGGCTGCCGAGCGCTGCGATATTGTATTTACCGCCGTTCCCCATGGCACAGCCATGGACTGGGTGCCCGAGCTATTAGACTCCGGCACGCGGGTCATCGACCTGTCTTCCGACTACCGCCTGCCCACGGATGTCTTCGAGAAGACTTATGGCACCAAGCACCGCGCTCCCCGTGAAGCGGTCTTCGGCCTGACTGAGCTTCATCCCGAAGTGGCGCGGGCCAAACTTGTGGGCAATCCCGGTTGCTATCCCACGGGAGCTACACTGGCCGTGGCTCCGCTGGCCAAAGCCGGTCTGGTGGAGCGTGTGGTCTATGATTCCAAGTCGGGCATCTCCGGCGCAGGAGTGGAGCCGACCGAGACCAGCCACTATCCCAATATGTCGCAAAATGTCATCCCCTACAAGCTCACAACGCACCGGCACGTCCCGGAGATCAAGCAGGAGCTCTCCCGCCTCTCGCCAGGCATAAAGGTGAACTTCACTCCCCATGTCATCCCCTCCGTGCGGGGCATCCTCACCACAGCGCATGTCTTCGCCCGCCCCGACGCCATCGAGACGCTGCAGGATAAGAACCAGGTAGCCTCGATCTATCGCGAGTTCTACAAGAACGCCCCCTTTGTTCGCATGGCGGACGGCATTCCCAAGCTGTCCTCGGTGCGAGGCTCCAACTTCTGCGACATAAGCTTTGAGCCGGAGAAGGATAGCGATCGACTGGTGGTCATATCAGCCATAGATAACCTGGTGAAGGGAGCGTCCGGCCAGGCCATTCAGAACATGAACCTCATGGCAGGTTTCGATGAGAAGGCGGGCCTGTGGTTCGCAGGCATGGCGCCCTGAATTAATATGTGAAAATAGGTGGAAATAAATGAAAGTCAGAGATGTTATGAACGTCAAGCCTGTCACAGTCCAGGCAGAGGCTCTTGTAAGCGAGGCGGCCCGCCTCCTGCGCGAGAATAAGATTAGCGGCATGCCGGTCCTGGATGGAGAGAAGCTGGTGGGGGTTGTATCGGAATCGGACCTCTTGCGCCTTTTATCAGTGGAAGAGAAGGAAGGCGGTCTCTGGCTTCCCAGCCCCTTCGAGGTCTTCGAGATTCCATTCCGTGATCTGGTGAAGTGGGAAAGGATGCATGCCAGCCTGGAGGAGATTCCAAAGAAGAAGGTTGGCAATATCATGAGCCTGAACCTGCATGATGTGGGACCGGATGACTCAGTGGAGGAGGCAGCAAGCATCATGACCCGCCACCGCATAAACCGACTGCCGGTGGTGGAGGACGGAAGGCTGGTGGGCATAGTAACCAGGGGCGATATCATATCCGGCCTGGGGATGCAGCATGCAGAGGGTTGAAGGCGGTATCTGTGCCGTTCCAGGCGTGCGAGCTTCTGGAGTGCGCCAGGGAAAATACGGCCTGGCACTGATCGCCGCCTCTGGAGCTGCTGCGGGCATGTTCACCACCAACAAGGTGAGAGCTGCGCCGCTGGACGTCACGGCTGAGCACCTCGCAGCTGGCGGCCATCTGGATGGCGTCATCGCTAACAGCGGCTGCGCCAATGCTTACACCGGCCCGCGAGGCTTGGAGGACGCAAGGGCCATGGCCCGACTTTTGGCCGGTTTTCTGGGAACTGATGAAAAGAAGATCGCTGTAGCCTCGACCGGGGTTATCGGCCGCTACATGGACTTGCCAAAAATCGAGAGCCTTTTCGAGCAGGCCAAAGTGAGGCTACGTAGCGTTGGCGAGGCGAGCACAGAGGCAGAGCGGGCTATCATGACCACGGACACTCGCGTAAAAGAGATCGCTGTGGAGCATGAGGGTCTGCGCGTGGCCGGCATCGTCAAGGGCGCGGGAATGATCGAGCCCAATATGGCTACCATGCTCTGCTTCCTTTACACAGACGCGGATTTCCCCGCGCAAACGCTGCACGACTGTCTGGCCGATGCCGTGAAAGACAGCTTCAATATGCTCACCGTGGACGGAGACACCAGCACCAACGACACTGTGCTTCTCACGTCTACAGGAAAGGCCAAAGGCCGGGGGGAGGCGGATTTCCGCGAAGCCCTGCGGTACGTCTGCATGGAGCTGGCCCGCATGATGGCCAGAGATGGCGAGGGCGCAAGCAAGTACTTTGAGACGGTGGTCAGCGGAGCTCTCAATGAGGCGGACGCCCGCCTGGCTGCCAAGGCCGTGGCCAGAAGCAGCCTGGTCAAGACGGCGGTTTACGGCGCCGATCCCAACTGGGGCCGCATCATCTGTGCCGTGGGATACTCGGGTGCAGAGATGGATCCAACAAAGATCACACTGGGCCTGGAGGGAAAGAGCCCAGAAGGAGCAAGCCTCAAGGTCTCGCTGGTAGAAAAGGGCCGCATTGTGGATGGTGTTTTGGACCGGGCTAAAGAGATCATGAAAGGGGATACTATTACCATCAATATTGACCTCGCCCTTGGTAATGCCAGCGCACGTGGCTTTGGCTGCGATCTTACCCACGAGTATGTGAATGTAAATGCCAACTACACAACTTAAATGAGCTGATATGTTTCGCGATCAACGTCTGGGGGAGAGCCGGCAGGATGTCTTGGACTACCTTTCCAGCCGAAAGGCAGATGAGCGCATCTTCGAAGCCGATCTGCTGGTGGATAAAGCCCATCTGGTTATGCTCAAGGAGCAGGGCCTGATCTCAAGCGAGGTCTGCTCGAAGATCATGGCTGCTCTCGACGATCTAATGCAAGCGGGCTCGCAGTCGTTGGGCGCAGGTGAGGATGTGCATGAGGCCATTGAGGCGCACATCCTGGGAGAGGTCGGCCCGGAAGGGGGCAGGATGCACACCGGCCGCTCCAGGAACGATGAAGTGGCCACCTGCATTCGCCTGGCCTTGCGGGACGAGATGCTGGATCTGATGGCAGAGCAGCTCTCCTTGATTACAACACTTGTCCGGCTGGCGGAGAAGCACACCGAGACAATCATCCCTGGATTTACTCACACCCAGCACGCTCAGCCCACCACTCTGGCCCATCATCTACTGGCCCACGCCGATGCTGCCGGGCGGGACCAGGCGCGACTGGAGGACGCCTACTCGCGGGTAAACCAGAGCCCTCTGGGCGCGGCGGCCTTTGCCTCCACTGGCTTTAAGATCGACCGGAATAGAACCAGCCGGCTGCTGGGCTTTGACGGCCTGGTGGAAAACAGCATGGATGCAGTTTCCACTCGTGATTTCGTTCTGGAGGTCTTGGCCGACCTCTCTATTTTGATGGTCAATCTCAGCCGTCTGGCCGAGGAGCTGGTGCTGTGGTCCACCTCCGAGTTCGGATACCTGGAACTGGACAACCTCTATGCCTCCACCAGCTCCATCATGCCCCAGAAGAAGAACCCGGACACGGCAGAGCTGGCCCGGGGCAAAACGGCTTCGGTCTTGGGAAGCCTCATGGCTGGGCTCTCAATTTGCAAGAGCCTGCCGCTAAGCTACAATCGCGATCTGCAGGAGGTCACACCTCACCTGTGGCGGGGAATGGACTGGGCGAGAAGCACGGTGCGCATCCTGGACGGCTGCGTATCTTCTCTTAAATTCAACCTGGAACGATTGGAGAAAAGTTCGGGCGCCGGCTTTTCCACGGCGACCGAGATCGCCGACTCGTTAGTGCGCATCACGGGCATGCCCTTTCGCACGGCGCACAGCATTGTGGGCCGGATTGCCGCCTCGGGCAGGAGGCCGGGCCTGGCCGAGCTGGACGAGATCTCCCTGGAGATAGCGGGCTATCGAGCCAGCGAGCGCGGCTTTTCTGTAGAAGATCTGGAAAGGGCACTTGACCCGAAAAGCAATGTTGCCCTGCGGGCCAATACGGGCGGGCCAGCGCCAGCAGAGACGGTGCGCATGATCAAGGATAGGCTGGGACGGATTGCAGCGGGAGAAGAGCGGCTGGCGGAAAGAAGGGAGCGGGTCGATCGGGCGCTGGAGGAGCTGCGGGCGGTGAGATAGCTAAAGAGAATTAAACCATTTCTGTTAAGGTTGGCCGCACCATCGGCCTTTTCTATCAATTATCGCCAGGGCATTTTCTGTCAGGACTATCCTCTGCGCTTTGTGCCTGCCGCTCTTGACAATTACTACAGGATCGCTAACTTTTCTGGCTTCGGCTATAATTCTGTGACCGTGTAGGGAGTCGCCGACCTCAAACCCCTTCACAGTGCCGCCTCCATTTGGCCTTCCTTCTCCAGATCGTCCATGATCTTGCATACCAGCTCATAATCAAGCTCAAGGGCCAGGCTGGCATCTGAGGCATAAGCTTCGTCCTTCATTTTGAAATAGCCTGCAACTTCTTTTTTTGCAGTTTCATAGTCTACATCGCGATATTCAATGACCCTGATTGTCGTCATAAAGCCATCTCTCGCCGATAGATGGATCAAGTCAGCTCGTTAATAGACCGGGCCCACAGCCTGAGCGCCGCCCGCTCGATCCATCTCTTCACTTTTCAGATCGCTTTCTTCCAGTCCTGCCCAAAGTCTATCAGCGGCCGGACTTCCGTTACCTCGAAGGTGGCTAGCACGGCAATCATCCCTGCCGCCTGCTCGCCCATAATCTTGGCCATCTGGCTCTTGTAGGCATCCAGCTTGGGCCCCGAGGTGGCGAACTCCAACATCTTCAGATAAACCCGGATTCCTTTCCAATCAAGGATTCCCGCTCACGGCTCCATTATCATGAACACTGCATTGGGATTTTCCACCAGGTTGGCAAAGGTGCGGCCACTGTCAAATGAGATCCTGGCGAAGGCCGCCGTGTATTCACACAACCGAGCTGGAAATGCAGAGCTGGATAATTCTTCGCTCATCGACCTGCCTCCGGATGGCATGCTGGTGGATATGGCAGAGCTAATGCTCTTGCTTGGCCCCTTCGGTCCCCGAAAGCCAGGCGGGCGTCGCTGCTGCCGGGTTCGCATCTGCACCAGGATCATCTTCAGCGACCGTTGCAGACTTGAAAATATTCGCGAAGACTGCGAATGTGACTTTGCCGGACCGGCTGCTGCCATCGGCCATGTAGGCTGTATATGTCCCTGCTGCCAGTGAGGATAATGACAGATTGAGCTTGTACAGGTTTGACACTCCCTCCGGCATTACGTTTAAGATCATATTCTCTCCTGATATTGAGCCGCTGGCTGTGGCCTTTTCAGTTTCATTTCCTCTATTTATGACTCCCTGACCCGCAACCACATCTTTGTTCTGGATCAGATACAGTTTCATTTTCTCAGGGGTTTTGCCCATAAGATCAAAGGACCAGGCACCGGTTACATTCACATCATCCCGAGAATTATCAGCATCTGCTTCACGCAGAGGCACGACTGAGAAACCTGGCTTTTTGCCATCGGATTCATAAAGCGGATTGGACTTTGTTATCACTCCTGCCATCTTGGCCTCTTGAATGAGTTCTTGGGGCAAGGGCATGGACATGGATTCACCCAGTTGGCTGGGATTGAGCGGGTCACTTGGCTGGGCATCTGCTTGTGCCAGGAAAAAGGCAATAAATGTTATGCTGAGCAGCAACTTGTAGTATATCATCTCGATCTGTCCCGGATCCGACTTGTAAGCGCCCTGCGCTCCCAGGCAAACCCCTTGACTTGGGAGAACCAGGAACACTCTTTTGCGAGTCTATCGCATACAGTCTCAGAACCCTATTTCGCCATTCGTGTATTACTATATGACGATATTGGTTTAGCCAACTGTCGAAGTCGATCCAAGAATCTTCCGGCAGGCCTCAATATCCGGCTTGGCGTAGGCTGCACCAGTTTTCAGATCGCCTTCTCCCAGCCCTGCCCAAAGTCGATCAGAGGCCGGACTTCCGTTACCTCGAAGGTAGCCAGCACGGCAATCATCCCCGCTGCCTGCTCGCCCACAATCTTGGCCATCTGGCTCTTGTAGTTCTCCAGCTTGGGCCCCGAGGTGGCGAATTCCAACATCTTCAGATAAACCCGGATTCCTTTCCAATCAAGGATTCCCGCTCCCGGCTCCATTATCATGAACACGGCATTGGGATTTTCCTCCAGATTGGCAAAGGTGCGGCCCCTGGCAAATGCCACTATGACTGTCTTTTCGTCGATCATCTGCGGAGAGCCGTAAACGGCACAATCCACCCGCCCATCCTTGCTCGATGTGCTTATGACGCCCTGCCTCGGCTGCTTGTTGAAATACTCCATCAATTTTCCTGACATCTTGCGCCTCCTTTTTCAATCGGTTAAATTTATTATCGTCAGATCATTTTAATTCTAGAAAATCGTATTGGCAACTAATCTTTATCGATTGGCTTTTGATGTTTTGCTTTTGCCGCTATAAACTCCCGCGCCAGCCTTGCCGCCAGGAGCGCCGTCTCGCCGCGATCATAGGCAGGGGTCAACTCGTTTATGTCCAATCCCACTGCCCGCGGGGCCGTCCGCTCAATTACTCTCTTCACGTCCCAAGAGGTGAGGCCAAAGGGCTCCGGGTTGCCCACTGCCGGCGCAAATGCGGGATCGAGGGCATCCAGATCGATGGACAGGTAGAGCCGCTCGCAATTCAAGCTCTCTAAAGCCAGGTCCAGCACATAATCGATGCCCTTCTCTTTCACATCAAGGGCAGTAATGTACGAAATACCGTTCTCCTTCGCGAAGGAAAACTCCTCTTTACAGCCGCTGCGAATGCCGATGGAGGCGTAGGCGCTGATGCCCTTCTTCTCCAGGATTCTCCGGCTGGCGCAGGCGTGGCTGTACCTGGTGCAACCGTACTCCTCGCGCAGGTCCAGGTGCGCATCCAGTACCAACACGCCAAGCGCGCCTTGAGGGCTCCGCCGAGCGAGGCTCTCCACAATGGGTGGCGTAATGGAATGCTCTCCACCTAAAAAGATGGGAATAGCACTTTTGGGCAAAAGGGCGATGCCATCTTTTATGGTCGCGTCTGCGTAGCAGGGGTCTGCGCCCAGCTCCATATTGCCCAGATCGCAGATGGCTAGCTCTGCCAGATCCACATCGTAATAGTGGTTATAGCTCTCGAAGTTAAAAGAGGCAAGACGGATGGCATCTGGCCCCTCTCGCGAACCGGAGCGAAAAGACGCGGTGCAGTCGAAGGGCAGTCCTACTATTACATAGTCTGCATCCTGCAATTTTGCGTCGGCGTCGGCAAAGCCGCACCTTTGGAACATGTTATGGATTTAAAAAAAGGTTTATTGTCGCAGGTCCAGCTTGCTCCTGCCCATGACGAAGAGATAGGGGACCTCTTTTCCTTCCTCGATCTTATCCTTCTGATCCGCTGTTATGGGAACGTCGACTGTGGCGTAGCTCCCCAGGTCCATGAGCTGCACCGAGGTGTCGCCGATCGATAGAACCTGGCCCGTTTTGCGCTCCACGTTGGGCACATAAATCTTGGTGGTAACCGGCTGAACGATGGATTTCTTCTGGTTGTCGAAGATGCCTATTGCGTCCACCCTGGCCTTGGCACTGCCGTGTTTCCCGGGCTTGGAATGGGATATGCTTCTGATTATGCAGGGCTCTTCGTCGATGATAACGTATCTTCCTTCTTTCAGCTCTCTGACCTCAACCTGCTCCTTCATTTCATCACTCCTAGCGACGAATGCAACTCTCCTATTTAAAGGATGTCTTTCATGCGCCGCATTGCTTCCTCAAGCTGAGAGCGCGCCGCAGCATAAGAGATTCTGATGTGCTCTTTTCCGCCCGGCCCAAAGGCCGATCCGGGAACGACAATGACTCCTGCTTTGCCTAAGCGGGCAGCGACAGCGTCTCCGTCTCCCACCCGGGGAAAGAGATAGAATGCGCCCTCCGGCTCAATGATATCCACGCCCATCTCCCGGAAGCCATTTACCAGCAGATCCCGGCGAGCTTTGAATTCGTCCCTCATCCAGGCCACGCAGTCCTGCGGCCCGGTGATGGCCTCCAGGGCAGCGGCCTGAGAGATGGAACTGGCGCAGGCCTGAACATACTGGTGAATCTTGAGCAGTTGCTCCAGTGCGCCGCCTTTAGCCACCAGATAGCCCAGCCTCCAGCCGGTCATGGCATAGGTCTTGGAGACGGCATTAACGGTGATAACGTTGTCCGAGAACTGGCCTGGGCTGACATGTTCTCCTTTGTAGATGAAATGTTCATAGACCTCATCGGAGAGCACAGCGATGCCTCTGTCTTCAGCAATTTCGGCGATGGCGCGCATCTGCTGAGGCGTTGCCACCGATCCCGTGGGATTGGCGGGCGAATTGACTATTATCAGCCGGGTCTTGTCTGTTATCCTCTCCTCTATGGCCTCCGGAGCAAGCCTCAGGCTATCATCGAGAGGGACGCTCACAGGCCTGCCGCCTACCAGCTTGGTCAGTTCGGCATAGGACAGGAAGCTAGGATCGCCTATCAGGACCTCCTCGCCCCGGTCTACCAGCGCGGCTATAACCAGGAAGAGAGCCTCGCTGGCCCCGCTGGTCACCATGATCTCCTCCGGCGTGCACTCGATCCGGTTCTCAGAGCAAAACTTATCCGCGAGGGCACTGCGAAGGGCCGGCACTCCGCAGTTGGGAGTGTAGCCGCACAACCCCTTTTCAATAGCCACAATGGCCGCCTTCTTGATATGCTCCGGCGTGTCGAAGTCGGGTTGGCCCAGTCCCAAATTCACGGACCCGAGGGCCGCTCCCTCAAAACATTTCCTTATGCTTGATATCTCAATCTTTTCCGTGCAGCTTGCAAATTTCATGGCTCCTCCCTCCTGCCAACAGCTCCCACCGGCTCATCCTTATAAACTGCATTTTGTTTGCCAAAGCAATTGAGCCTGGACAGCTCCTCTTTCATAAGATTCATTCTGATTCTGCCACCCCTCCAGTAGAGGGTGATCTTAACGTCCTCTTTCTCCGTCTCCTGGGAGATAGACTCCATAAACATCTCCAGCGCCCGGGTATTGGAGAACGGAACCACAAATATGGCCCTGTACTTCTCTTTCTTGCGGGCGTAGGAGGTGAGGATGTAGCCATTGTTCTCAAACTCGCTGATCTCCTCGAAAGGGCATAAGACCTCCTTCTCATGCTCCGCGGTTCCATCGACCTTGGAGATAATCAAGAGAATCTTGGCGATGAGTGACTTATCTAATTTTCTTCCGAACCAGATATTGATGGTGCCCTGGGTGAGAACAATGGATACCGCAGAGCCGCTCACCTCAATAGAGACCGGCTCCGGCCTATTGCCTGAGGAGCTGGGCATGTAGCTACTAGATCGAGCGGAGCAGATATAACCGTTTCGTGAATAATCCCAGGAGAGGAATGATGCTTTGGACCAATGTCTGGCAGCTTTAGAGAAGAACTTTGAAGAGGAGCCTTATGCCAAGATTTTCGGCATCAGGATTGTAGAACTTGAGGCGGGCCGCGCTCTTCTCAAGATGAGTACTACTGAGAATATGAACAACCTCTTTGGCATGACCCATGGCGGCGCCATCTATTCGCTGGTGGATGCCGCCTTCGAGCTGACCGTCAACTCGCACGGCACCGTAGCTGTGGCCTTGGGCGTGAATATGAATTACCTCAGCGCACCTCTTGTCGGAGAGATGTTGCAGGCCGAAGGGCGCGAGGTCAATCGCTCTCGAAAGATCTCAGCCTGCCAGATTTCTGTAACCGGCGAAGACGGGCGATTGATCGCGACCTGCCAGGCCCTGGCTTACCGAAAGAAGGACAAATTGCCCTTCCTTTGAAGCAGAGTTTATATTCCATCGCTGCCCTTAGCCCAGGCAATGAGACTAGCGTCCTGCATAAAAAAATACAAAGACGATACCCACCGGGCTCTGCCACCAGAGGAGACGCTAAAGCGCGCCGAGGCCAAATTGCCCGCCGCTGGGATCACCAGAGTGGCGGACATAACCAACCTGGACCGAATCGGTATCCCCGTCTTCTCTTCCATCCGGCCCATGGCCGATCGAGGTGCCATTTCCGTCTACAACGGAAAAGGAGCTACACCCACCGAGGCCAAAGTATCGGCCATGATGGAGGGCCTGGAGCGCTACTCGGCTGAGGTGCGAGACAGAGAGCTCAAAATCGACTGCTTCTCCCATTTAGACGGGGCGCTGGACCCAAGCGAGTTGATCTTGCCCGCGGGTGCGGAGCCGGATGCTATGATACCCTGGACTACAGGCTGGGACATAATGAACGATGAGGAGATTTTAATTCCGGCAAATGCGGTTTTTCATCCCCTGCCATCCGATTATAAACGCCTCTTTCGCACCAATACCAGTGGTTTGGCCTCGGGCAATGTGATTGAAGAGGCAATATTCCACGGCCTGGCCGAGGTTATAGAAAGAGATGCCTGGGCCCTGGTGGAGGCGACGCGCAAAGTCTGCCCCATAATCAGTGATGTGGAGGACGACCCGGCAAAAGGACTCCTCGATAAATTCGCGGCAGCCGAGGTGGATGTCTATCTTAGAGATATCACCAGCGACATTGGCGTTCCAACCTGCGCGGCCGCGGCCGATGATGTGCGGCTGCGCGATCCAACCCTTCTCACCACGGGCATGGGCACACACACCAGTGCCGGCGTGGCAGTGCTTCGCGCCCTCACTGAGGTGGCGCAAAGCCGCCTCACCCAGATCCACGGGGCGAGAGAGGATACAGTACTTGCCGATTTTAGGAAGCAGATCGGCTACGACAGGACCAAGAGGCTTAACAAGCACTGGTTTGAAGCAACCGACACGAAGAGCTTTGCTGATATTGCGTCCTTTGAGAGCGATGACTTCCTGCTGGACATAAGATATATGCTAAAGAAGCTGGAAGAGGCTGGCCTCGATCGCGTAGTGGTAGTTGACCTGTCTCGCGAGGAGATAGGCATTCCTGTGGTCAGGGTGATTGTGCCAGGACTTGAGATCGCGGCCGTGGATCCGGAAAGGGTGGGAAAAAGGTGCAAAGATGCCCGCAGAAATGCCAGGAATAGTCGTCTTCCTAGGGCCAAGCCTCTCCAGAGCTAGGGCGCAGCAGATTTTAGAGGCAGACTTCCGGCCTCCCGCTAAGAGAGGAGACATCTATCTGGCAGCCAAGGAGGGAGCAGGGATCATTCTGCTCATCGATGGCGTCTTCTTTCAGGAATGCTCCGTGGCTCATAAGGAGGTAATCTATGCCTTGGAGACGGGGGCAAAGGTCTTGGGCGCCTCCAGCATGGGAGCCTTGCGTGCCGCGGAGCTGGACATTTACGGCATGGAGGGCATAGGCAAAATTTACCAGGCTTACAAGAGTGGCCATCTGGTCTCGGATGACGAAGTGGCTCTCATCTTTGATCCTTTCTCCTGGGAGCCCAGGTCCGAGCCGCTGGTGAACATTCGCTTCAATTTGGATTTAGCCTGGCAGATGGGTGTAATTAGCGCTTCCTGCAAAGATCGGCTCTTTCATTGCGCAGAGGCCCGATACTTTCCAGAAAGGACCTATGAGCGCATGCTTTCGGATGCAGGAGCAATGGTGGCGGAAAAAGAGTTGCAGCGTTTTCGCGAATTCTTGGCCAGGGAGAAGCGGGACTTCAAGATGGAGGATGCATTGCAGGCCCTGGAGCAAGTTCGGAGAATGGCAGATGAAAGTTAAAGTCATCTCTTTTGCCGGCTTTCGCCATGTTCTAGGAAAGGAAATGCAGGTCGAGCTGGGAGAAGAAGCAAGGGATATGACTGTATTGGACCTATTGGAAGCACTCTGTGCCTCTCGTCCTGCCCTTCGCCCACTGTTATTTAGCGGCGAGGATTTGCGGGAGGACGTAAATGTTTTTGTGGCGGGCAAGAACATCTCCAACCTGCGAGGTTTGCAGACTTTCCTGGTCGAAGGGAGTGAAGTGGCCCTTTTTCCCGCGGCCATCGGTGGATGAGTGTGGGCTCATCCAATCAACATCTAAATCAATTTTGCTTTAATTAAGATAATACTATTAAGCTTACCTATTTAAAAAGGTTGAAATAATAGTTTCTCAGACAATTGTGCCAATTCTATGACTATGACAAAAGATATTCTCGCTTTAAAAGAGGAACGCCAGGCGACCATTCTGGCCCATAACTACCAGATGCCCGAAGTGCAGGATGTAGCCGACCTGGTGGGCGATTCCCTGGAGCTCTCCCGCGCAGCAGCCCGCCTGGATTCGGAGGTCATTATCTTTTGTGGAGTGGACTTCATGGCTGAGACCGCGGCCATTCTCTCCCCGCAAAAAAAGGTCATTTTGCCTGTGAAGGGTGCCTGGTGTCCTATGGCCCACATGATCACGCCCGAACAGCTTTGCGATCTCAAAAACCTCCATCCGGAAGCTGCCGTCGTTTGCTACGTAAACTCCACGGCTGAGATAAAAGCGGAGAGCGATGTTTGTTGCACTTCCGCCAATGGTGTGCAAGTGGTAAACTCACTGTCCGAGAAGGAGGTCATCTTTGTCCCGGACAGGAATCTGGCCGCCTACGTGGCCCGCCATACCGAGAAGAAGATCATTCCCTGGAACGGCTACTGCTATGTTCACGATAACCTCACAGCAGAAGAGGTGAGGGCCGCCCGGGCGGAGCATCCAAATGCGGAGGTGCTGGTGCACCCGGAGTGCCGGCCAGAGGTCATCGATCAGGCCGATTTCACCTACAGCACAGCCGGAATGGGCAAACATGCTAAAGCCAGCGCTGCCAGGGAGTTTATAATCGGCACGGAGGCGGGCATGATCTATCGGCTGAAGAAGGAGAATCCTGAGAAGGAGTTTTATCCACTGAGCAAGAATGCCATCTGCCAGAATATGAAGAAGACCGATCTGGTCAATGTCTTGCGAGCGCTGCAGACCCTGCAACCGCAGGTCACGGTGCCGGAGGAGATTGCGGTGAGGGCGCGCCGGTCGATTGAGAGGATGCTGGCAGTCAAAAGCTGAGCGATTGGGCGAAAGACGTCATTTTCATTATCCTGCAATAATATGCAATTAGCTGGCCCAGGAAGCCTTTGGTCTCCTGGCTAGCTTTTCTTTGTTCAATTTCTCTGGCTCGGCAACGATGTTGCCTGCCGCGTCCAGGAGCCAGGAGCCGCGCATGGCTGCTAATAATTAGTGGTTGATAATAAAAACGCAGAGTCGCAGAGCGCACAGAGTACTGCTAAAAGACATTGATTTATGGTGAGCAGACTTCAAACCCGGCCATTCGAGACCGCGAGGAAGCTGAAAAGACCAGGCTGCAGACCGATGGAGCGAAAGACTCCTCGGCGGATGCCCGGCGGTCCTTACGAATACTGTTAAATACTACTACTGCATGAGATTGGCTGCATCTTTTGCGGGGGTTGCCAAGCCAGGTCAAAGGCGCTGGATTCAGGGTCCAGTCACGAAGGTGTTCGTGGGTTCGAATCCCATCCCCCGCACCTAATAAACCTTTAGATATCGATTTTTGCTTTTAACTGCCTTTAATTGTATTAGTGTCATGATGATACCCACATCCTCAGGCCAATTGAAACAGCATACTCCTGCTGAATCGTATCGTAGGCCCAGAGGTCTGCTTCAATCCCGCCAACTGAGCAGCCTCCAACGTCTTCTTGAACGATGATGCTGAAACATGAAGCATAGGCTCAACGATTAGTAGCTCACCGTTGGGTTTGAGAATGGTGGCAATCTCCTTGAGAAAAGCCTCTACATCTGGCATTTCATGGACCATATAGAAAGCCAAGGCAAAGTCAACCTTTTCTGCTATCCCTATTCGTTTTGGCTCACTCTTAAGGGTGATTATGCGGGATTCCAGACCTTCCTTGGCCGCCTTCTGTCTCACGATTTGGAGCATTTCGTCCTGGATATCTACAGCTATGACTTTGCCATTCTCTCCAACCATTTTCGCCATTGAAATCGTGAAAGTTCCTGATCCACATCCGATATCAAGAACTGTCTCACCTCTTTCTATGTACCTGCTGAGGATCTTTTTTGGATTGTGGATGAGCTTACGAATTGGGTTATCTAAAGCTCGTGCAAGCCACCAAGGACAGATGCGTAATGGATGGATCATTCTTTTATCCTCGATTTCAAGTCAGATTATATCCGAATCTATTGGATCAATGAGAAGACCATTGCCCGTCCGCGTCTTTCCGCGGTAATCTTGTTCTCGCGACCGAGCCACCCAAGAGCACCATAGATTTCTTCACGGCTCATGGATGTAGTTTTCACAAGATCGCCAATGTTGCTTGGACCATTCTGATTGAGTGTTTTCCAGACGATACCGGCATTCACGCCAAAAATGGATTCAACTGTAGGTTCTGTCATAATACCTAAAAAGTCTGCAATTCCTCTATAAAAATATACATGGTAAATGTGTACATTCTTTGGTTTTCATCCTGTGAAGGCATTCAACTATTGGAGATATATGTTTCTAAATGGTACAAAATAATTTAATAAGATTATCGGTAGTGTTAAATTCCATTAGAGCCAATAATTTTTTGTGAAATCATATGATGTCCAGAATTAAATTGCTATGTATAACAGCCTTCACCGTATGCTTGCTAATCGCTACAGCATGTGGGCAAGAGTGGCTGGAAGGAGGATATGTTAGAAGTTTCGACCGTTCGGGGATAGATCCCGGGATCGCTGGCATGGTTCGTTGGCTCGATACTCCTATTCAATACTTCCCTTGGTACACTTCGGGTGGGGTCAAATATCCAGGACCATATGGCGTATATCCCTATATTCCACAGCCTTATTATTCGGACTTCAGACTGAATTCTCTAGCTGGTATGAATTGGGACCCATTCCAAAAGAACTGGTCTGAAACGATGGATTATGCACAAACAAAATCATCGTTTAGGGTGTATCCAATATCGAGCACACCAAGTTCGGCGATCCAATCTCCTGCTCCCGTATATACAACTACTCAGCCACAAGTTGTAGCCACGGGAGATACACCAGTTACAATAGTATCTCAAGGCATGCGAGGGTATCAGATATTCCTAGATGGCAATTACATCGGCACTGAGGGAACGGGAGGAGATCTGCTTGATGGAAGGTTCAGCCTGCGTGTCGTCGGCAACCGGAACCACGATATCCGGGTCTACGACGGTCAATTCAACTACCCGAAGACGATGTTTTTCCAGAAAGGAGTCCAGAAGATAATCTACGTGGAGCCGGGAACAGCGGTCTACATTTAGATCATAATATCTTCTTTTTTCTTTCCTGCGATTTTTCCCCAAACATGTAATCAGCAGCTAGTTGAAACTATGACTGCCTGCCCAAGTAATGCGGTTGATCATTGCGATTTACCTCCTCATACGGGTAGTGCGGTAGTTATCCCCAATATCTGCCACAAGATATGACACACTGCAATGAACTTTAGATTGGAACATTTTTGAGGAAAGATATTTAGCATTAGACTGCTATTGATAATTAGTGGAGAGTTTAGAAATGGATATGAAAGTCTACTATGGAAGCCCCCAAGGCGAGTGGGTCTATATAGATGGCAAAAAAATGACAACAGAGCAAGCGACTAATGAATTATTGATCAAAGGAAAAGTTCAAGTTTCAAAGCCCGATAAAGATAAAAATAAACCAGTTGGTTTGTTCTCATCTATGGGTGATTTTTCCATAGTTGATAGGAATGAACCATCACTACCCGGTGAGATCCCGCTCTTGTATGGCGAGATGGGATATGTTGCACCGATAGATTATGATTCTATCATGCCAGAGAATTTGAAACGCCTATTGGAAAGTCGCATTAATGTGTTAAAAGAGCATATCAAGAACGTGACCATCGAAATAGAGTGCTTCAAAGACAGTCCACCAGATTAAGGCTATAGATGCCAAAGTAGCAAATAATTAAATGAAAAATATTACACATATTTTTTGCGTGATTTATGCCATCTTAATGTTGCAGCAAAGTCGCTGTAAGGTCTTCTCATTGCGGCTAGGTAAAGGAATATCCCTCCCCAGGCCCAAGCTGCTAGAGCAAAAGGTACTGTAATCATCAGGAAGAATGTCAGCATCAGGACCAACCCAATGAGGAACAGAAGAATGGCGATGAGGACATATTTCATGCGGGCAAAATTGCTAATTTTACTATACATACGCCTCCATGTTTCAGATTGAACCTTATTCTTCTTCCTGCTATGCAATCGAGACTGCATTGTGAAACATTTCGATATTTTGCCTGGCGAAATTGGAAGTCACCATGCGCTCTGTCTCCTGTTTGCCCGCAGCTTTCACCCTAATTGTAGCAAGTATAACAACTAATGAAGTAGAAATTCATCGCTCCTTTCGCTTTGTTTGAGCGGGGCTTTGACCTTGCGAGCTTCTGCAGTCTTTTTTGCTTTTGTGGTCTTCTTTGGCAGAACTCTTGTATGATGCGTTGTTTGCTCTTGTAGCACAGAATCTCCTATTGTTTTGCCCTTAGATGCTTCCGAACGTCCTTCTGACTCTCGTAATGAGAATACAATTGCCCGTCCGCGCTTCTCTATGGCGATCTTGTTCTCGCGACCAAGCCACCCAAGAGCACCATAGACTTCTTCACGGCTCATGGATGTAGTTTTCACAAGATCGCCAATGTTGCTTGGACCATTTTGATTAAGTGCTCGCCATACGGCACCAGCATTCACGCCAAATATTGATTCTACGATTGTTTCAGTCATGTCGTTACACGCTCATTGAGAACAATATTCTTTTCATGATAGATAAAATGACCGCACAAAACGGAGTTTAGTAAAGAAAATATACAGGATATCAACAATCAATGGCACAATCGCATTAGTTAGTGATGGTGGCAGGGCACATTATATCCTAGTGTTTATATAATATTAGTTATATGTGCCATGTGAGGCCACATTAGATTCCAATAACTTCACGACATCTCAATCATGCATGCTAAATCAATTGCCCATTAAATGAAGATAACAATCGAGATATCATATGCCTTTGCCATCATATCCTGCGCTCTGACGACATCGCACGCCTCGGGCTGCGCTCGTGGCCTGCCGCCCGTGGGGCCCAGCCTGGGCTGCGTTTTCGTCAGGGCGGGCTGGATTACTTGGCAAGCGCTAGCAATCGGGGGCAGAGGCCCGGTCGGGCCTGAGGTTCAGGTAGAGCTGGGGCCTGATAAGGGTCTTTCCTGGTGTCGGGATTCTTTGGAAAGAGATGTCGCCGCTATGCAACGCAACCATCTGGATCGAAGCTTTGATCTTCTTGAACGGCAGATAATAATTTATGCGTATTGAAGATCTCCGGAATGAAAAGCGAGAGGAGATTCTAAAGATTGCTGCAAAGCATGGCGCTCGCAATGTCAGGATCTTTGGCTCAGTTGCTCAGAGGAGAGGCAGACTCAAAGAGCGATCTCGATATCCTGGTAGAGTTTATTCCAGGCGCAACTTTGCTTAGCCATTCCGCCATGATCCGAGAGCTTGAATCCCTACTGAAAATCAAGGTCGATGTAGTTAGTGACCGTGGCCTGCGAGAGCGAATTCGAGACAGAGTCCTGAGCGAGGCGGTGCCCCTTTGAGGGATGACAAGGAGCGGCTGCGTGATATTAACGAGGCCATAGAAAAGATTGGGAAGTATGTTCTATTGGCTATCAGGCCTATGCCGAAGACGAACGAACGCAAGTCTGGATAATTCATCATCTTCAGGTGATTGGCGAAGCTTCGAATCACCTGTCAGATGATTTGACGGAATGCAATCAGGATATTCCTTGGGCCGACATTGTAGGCTTAAGGAACATTCTCGTGCATCAGTACTTTGGAATTGACATCAAACAAGTCTGGGAGACCGCAGAGCTTGATAGATAGATATGTCTCCTTTGGCCATGATCTCATGTTTAGATCCTGGATAAGGGCCATCAAATCCTAATTTCCTCAATCGTCTTACAAGCTCACGTCGGGAAACGGGAGTAAGTTTATTCGACAACGCTAATCGGCTCCGATGAGACGGAAATTGAAGTTCCACCGATCGAGGGAATAGATCTTCCTGTCCTAAGGCGGAACGCTATCCAATCTTCGAGAGCACTCATAAGGTCGTCCCGACAAGCCTCAAGCGTCTTTCCTGACGCCCATACGCCCTGAATCTCAGGAATCTCACCATAAAAGGGCTCAGGATCGTCGATTATCTCGTAGGTCGCTTTATCCATTGCCGCTTTAATGTACTCCGCAAACATCAGCATAATTGTTATCCCTGATCAGATAAAGCCTTTCGCTCTTATTAGCCTTTGAAGCTGCTCTTGTCTTACACCTAAGTTTCGCTAAAATGTCCGCCGTCCGTGGCCGGGCCTTGCGGGGCTGCGTTGCCTTCCGCCAGGCTGACCTGTCCGCACGCGCGTGCTCGTGGGCTGGATTTTAGAGACGATGGCAGTTTGCTATTATCATAAGCAGAAAATTATACCAGAACAACCAACGATCCCACCACAGAGACACAGAGCGCACAGAGGACGCACAGAGACTTTTGAAAAGAATTCCTGGCAGTCTCCAGCCTTTCTATCCATGCGGGACTGTGGGCAGCAGCGCCCGGCTGCCGCTCGACCGTGACTGACTTGCCCGGCTTCCGGCTGCGCTCGGGGCCGTCGCCCGTGGGCCGCGCCGTCTGGGGGGCGGCATCGTCCGACAGGTGGACCGTACGTACGCACTCGTGCTCGGGAGAGCGGGAGGCCAGTCGGCCCTGAAGTCACATCGAGATGGGATAAAGTAAAGCAGCTTTTCAAGGGCTGAATTCTAAAATGGTGGCGATTTTCAGTTACTATTAGCTAATACATTTGAGGGCTTGAAACTAGTAGACTTCATCATGCGTGCCCACTGCTTCAAGCAGGATGATCTCTTCTTGAGTCTTTGGATCTCGCACGAACTCAAATACTATGCGATATTCGAAGTCGACCGTACAAGCCCAAGAACCTGCCAAGTCCCCTTTCAATTTATGAGTATGAAGAGAGATGTGTTGTGGATCAGTAGCGAGCAGTTTCAGTGCATGTTCAATTTTCTCTTGCAGATCAGGCCTGCGTCGTATTGAGTGCTTGAAGGATCTTTTGAAGCCAGGGCTCCAGACAAGAGTATTCAATCTAACAGATCCTTCATCAGGTCTTCAAATGTGCCCCGTTTAACCTCGCCTCTTTTGAACGCACTCCTAGCATCCTGGACTTCAGCTACCAGCTCGGCCCGGCGTTTCTCTATGATGCGTTTGTTGATCAGCTCGACCAGCATGGACTGATCTTCCAGAGGCATGGACTCTACAGCTTCGATTAGATCCTGAAAGCTCAATGAATGCACCCCGCCGCTCATTAAAATGCACCTGTTTTATGAATCTAAAATACTGTTTAAGGCATTTAACCTTTGGGTCTTGATGAGCAATTCTCCATTGAGTAGAGAAATCAAATACAATTTCATTCGGGCATGAACTGCACTCTCGCTTGCGCTCGGGACAGGAGGCCGGTCGGGCCTGAGGAGCCAGGTGAGGCCACATTAGATTCCAATAACTTCACGACATCTCAATCATGCACGCTAAATCAATTGCACATTAAATGAAGAATTAGCTTTATTGTACAGTTTCTTATCCAAAGTCAATAGAGGGACTTGCTCTTTTTCTGCCAGGGCTAAAAAGAGGGAATCATAAAAGGACGCTGTAGTAACAATCGAGATATCATATGCCTTCGCCATCATATCCTGCGCTCTGACGACATCGCACGCCTCGGAGATAAATGTCTGGCATTTCTGCAGAGCATTGAGAGTTAGATCCCTGTCCTTCCCGAATAGAGTCACCTGTTTCCAGGCAACGTTTCCAACCTCAATCACTGCCAGGTCCAGAGTGATCAAATCCGGTTTGGTGACTGCATCCAGAGCTCTTTGAGAGGCATCCTCTTTGAAAAACATAGATGCCAGGATATTTGAATCCAAAGCTACCTTATCAAGCATCTCGATCCTCCCGTATCATCTCCGCAGCACCGATTGCATTGGGCTCTTGATGCTTCCACAGTTCCTGAGCCTCGGCCAGGAGCCTTTCTTTCTTCTTTTCCCGAACCATTCTCTCCACGGTTTGCTTGATCTCTCCCTGCCAATTGACATCAGACATCTCATCCATCATCCGGCGTATACGATCTTCAATGCGAACGCTATAAACAGAAGTTGACATAAGATAATGTTTATCCTAAAAGTATATAAGATTTTTCTGCAGCTCGCCCGTCTGCCTCTCGCCTCGGGCTGCGCTCGTGCCTGCTGTCCTCGGGCCGGGCCGTCCGGGGTTGCTGCGCTGTTGTCAGAGCGGGCTGGATTTTGGGAAACGATCGCCGTTTCCTATTATCATTAGATGAAAATTATAACCTAGCAGCTACGGATCGAACCGCAGAGGCGCAGAGCACGCGGAGGACGAACGGACGGAGACGACTATTGCTCAGACACAGTACACTTTTTTTTCAAGTGTAGACAAATAAGTAGATTGCGAGGCTCTGCGAACTCTGCGGCTCTGCGGTTAATAATCGTAGCGGGAGAAGTAAAATATGAGGTTACGAGAAGAAAAACGCAGAGGTGCGAGAAGCGCACAGAGACGTTTTGGCAGACTTCAAGGTTGTCTCCAGCATCGTCATCCTTGCGGGGCTGTGGGCAGCAGCGCCCGGTAGCCGCTCGAACGTGGCTCCCTTGCCCGGCTCCCGGCTGCGCTCGTGGCCGACGCATGTGGTCCGGGCCGTTCGGGGTTGCTGCGTTGTCGTCAGGGCGGGCAGGAGGCCGGTCGGGCCTGAGAGTTTATATTAATATTTTCGCCAGTTTTAATTTTATCTCTGGAAGCTCATTTTTAAGGGCATCATTCACGATCTCCCAGTCCACTCCAAAGTAATGGTGAACCAGCTTGTTTCTCATGCCGATCATCTGTCTCCATGGAATCTCTGGGTGCGCCGTTTTCAAATCATCTGAGATATTCCTGGATGCCTCTCCAATGATCTCCAAGGATTTCACGCAGGCTCTGCGGAGAACTTCATCTGCCATCAACGTCTCTATGCCAACGACAGCACAATACTTTGCAATGAAATCCATCTCTTCAAGGATGTGTCCCAGTAGCTCTACGTCTTTATTCAGACCAGATCACATCCTTCTCCACGTAAGGCCGGATGCGCGGGTGAAGTCCTTTTACGGTGACCAGATCCACCTCTCTTTCCAAGAGATCTTCCAGGTAGAATGAAAGGTTCATGAAGTTTTTAAATGTGGGCTTCTCAAATTCCACCAGTATATCAACATCGCTGGAATCCTTCTGCTCACCACGGGCGAAGGATCCGAAGATACCGATTCGCCTGACGCTAAAAAGGATCTTGATATCATTGGCGTGGCTTTTGATAATGTCGAGGATATCCATATTCAACCCATAGAATAGAGGTGTTACATCCCTAAAAACGTTGCCCCTTTTGGTGCAAGAGGTGTTTGTATCCGATCTGAGCAGTTCATCCGTGGCTCGTGGCCTTTGGGCCGGGCCGTCCGGGGTTGCTGCGTGGTTGTCAGGGTGGGCTGGATTGCCCGACAAACGCTCCATACTCAGGGGCGGTAGGCTGGTCGGGCCTGAGAGCCAGGATGAGCTGGACTCCGAATGATGCGGTTTTTCTGAGCGTAGGATTAGGAAAGCAATGCCTTCGGTTCGTTATTAATATTAGTGCACAATTATAACATAACAGCTACGACTAACCGCAAAGATACGAAGGCACAAAGAATTATGCTACATCAAACCATTCTTCGCGACTGATTCCAGCTCGCTTCAGAATTCTCTGCAATAGATCCACACTGATATTGCTGCCATGAGGATTGGGAATGCGCGCCTCTACCAGTCCTCTGGACATATACTCATGATCTGCTCCGGGATAAGGACCGACAAAACCCAATTTACTCAATCGCTTAATCAGCTCACGTCTTGAAACCGGCAAAAGTTTATTCGACAATGGAGACAGGCTCCGCAGACGCATTAATAACATATCCGCCTATTGCAGGTATAGGATGACCCAGTCTCAGCTTTAAAGCAATCCAGCCCTCGATTACGCTCTGTAGTTCCTTACGACATTCTTCAAGAGTTTTACCTGTTGACCAAACACCCTGCAGTTCGGGAACCTCGCCATAATAGGGCTTAGGGTCATCGATGATTTCGTAGGTGGCCCTTTCCATAGCCGCCAAGATGTATTCTCCAAACATTAACATGGTTATCAGCAGTGATAAGATTATAGCCTTTCGCTTCCCATCTTCCCAGAAATCCGGTCAATCTTCCAGGGATTTGCAGATAGACTCACTTTTCCCGGCACCCGGCTCACGCTCGTTAGATGACTCACTTTGCCCGGCTCCCGGCTGCGCTCGTGCCTGCCGCCTGTGGGCTGGGCTGTCTGGGGTTGCGGTCGCTCGCCAATCGGGCCTAGCATGCACATCTATTCGAGTGCCTGCAGTACAGGAGCATGCAGCCTTCTGAGTTGCTCGGCGGAATGAGCTACCAGAATGTGATCCGCGTTTCTGTCCATCCATCGGATCACAATAGATCACAATATCACAAGCGAGCACTTCGAGTATGGTTCAAATGCGCACTTTAGCACTCTGAGCAATTTATGACCAGTCGATATAAATGATATTGAAAATGAGAGGTTTGAAATATCTTCAGGATACTGTATTGGAATGGTATGGGCTTATAGAAATACACGTTGAGGTTGAATGTGCTCTGAAAATGGTCGTTATGCTATTACATCGTGCTAAATCAAGAACTGGTGGAAAGTGGGATTGGTGCTAATATTGATGTCATAAGATAAAAATTATAGTAATATCAATTGATAAAACAATAATTTGGAGATACTATGACATATAAACAAACAAATAGTTCTAAAAAGCATACCGTGGAAATTGAAGTGGACGAGGAAACGCTAAAGAATTTCGAAAAATTGTCAAAATCAATGAAAGAGGAAATCCCTAATGATGATCGCTTAAGTTGTTTTATTAATGCGAATTTGAGTGAATTAATGATCAAAGATAAGGAGCCCATCTATCGTTTCTTCAAAGATATAGAAAAAATATGTGAAATATTAACTATATTGCCTCAATTGGAAAGAATTAAATTTGATAACTTCCAACAAATGGTTATTACTCCAGATGAGCAAATAATAAAAATCAAACAGAAAATTGAAAATATATGGGCGGAAGTATTTTGCGAAATCAAATGCCAAAAATTAAAAAGTGGACAGTTATCGAGCCATGATTTGTCGGATGAAATCAAAATATTCATATTTCTTAGAATAATAACAAATATTGAAGTATTTCTTGAGGATCGATTAAAGAAAACGCTTGAATATGACCCGGAATTATTTAAAAAATTTGTAGAAAATCTAGATGAAGATATGCCAAGAAGATGGCGTAGCGGCGTGAATATAACGCCATCTGATTATTTTAGCAAAATGGAGAAAATAATTTTTGAAACCCTCTTATTATTTCCATATCATGATATAAGTGGACGAACAAAACATATGTACATAAAAGCATTTGGCCTTGACCTCTTAGAATATCCCAGAAAGAATGAATTGCTTAAACTAATTAAGAAGCGACATTTAATAATCCATAGAGGTCACGACGATTTGCGTAAAGAAATTAGATTCTCTTCCGAGGAGTTAGGTGATTATATAAAATTATCTTATGAATTTATTCTCTGGATTGAGAACAAATTAGCCCCATTTAGTTTAAGAGATGCATTTGATGCTCATTATCAATAATCCGAGGCTGCAAATAAATAAGATTAATTTTTTTTAGGATAAATGTATGTCTCAAATAATGATATAAATAATACAGCACCCGAAACGCGGCCCGTGGGCCGCGCTTCTGGAACTGCTCCTCCCTCCTGTGATGTAGTTGTTGTTGGGTTATAATCGTGTTTATCCCGAGGCCATAGTAACATGGCATCGTGTCCGGGCGCAGGTGTAGCCGCACCCGTCCGACTCCATGCTACGACTTCCCATGATATAAAGCTTACTTCTTCTAAAGCCACGGCGTCATGGCCCGCAGCTCCGCTCCACCTGCTCAATTGGGTGCTCGGCCTCCATCTTCTCCAGAGACTTCTTGAAAGACCGGCCCGCCTGGCTATCTAAAAAACACTTGCAAGCGAACTTTCCTGACTGGATTTCTGCCGGGATTTTCCACACGAAACATCAGAATTTCTCATAGGCGATCCTATTTCAGTAGGTCACATGACATACTCCGCAATGTTTGATGCCTCACTTGCGTGCGCATAAGACCGCAAGCGCAGATCTTTCTTCTGTACCTCTGTCACGTGCAGTCGCTGAGGGGAGGAGATCTTAAATTTAATTTTTTCGTAATGATCATCATCATAAAGGAAGGATATGATAAGATTTATACGCTCTAGAAGTCAACTATGTATCAATCCCTGGATTATCCTGCATTTCTAAGGGAACCGCGATCCTATGGAGGCTTAATTTATGAGTCGCAAGGTTGACCTGATCTACAGAACTCTAATTGCAGTTTTTCTTATTGGAGGGGCCTTCTGTTTTGCTGCTCCTGCCCAGGAGCCCCTTCAGGTATATCAAATGAATACACCCGCTCAGATAATCGCCCCGGAGGCGATGATAATGCCCCAGCAGGATTTAATTTTTCTTGAGACTATCCCGCTGGAAACCATCGCTCCTTCCGAGGTTAAGCTCTCCGGCTGGATCTTTCTGGGCGAACCTGGAGACGAGAGCAAAGGCCTGGAGGATGTGCCGGTAGGGCTGTACTGTTCCCAAGATCCGCAGCTTCCGGGAAGGCTGGCTGCCAGGACCTTCACCGATTCCAGAGGATGGTTCGAGCTTTTAGCCCCTGAGGGCTTCCGGTTCTGCAACATAATTCCCCTGCCGCCCATTGGATATGCTCCCAGTGGGGCAGACTCGACAAAGGGAGTGGTGATCAACCAGAGCTGGATTCAGCTCACATTGCCTCTAAGGGATAAAGACCTGAGCGGCAACAAGTTCTGGATGAAGCCGCTCGTCTTTGATATCATAGCTCCGCTATCTCCACTTCGCCCCGCCAATGAGCTGGAGCTGAAGTGCCCTGAAGGCTGCCAGTGCCTGACGGCGGCAGAGGCCGGGGAGGTGTTCGAGTATCCGGAGAGGTGCCTGGTAGATCCCTGCGGCACTGCCGCCAACGGTGAACCTAAGTACTGCTTCCGGGCAGGGGAGGAGCCGTCAGTCCCAGCCAATGAACGATGCCCCGATGGCTGCCGCTGCATGCTGGAGGAGGAAGCAGCAAGTATTGGTGTCATTGAGAAATGTTCCAGGTCTATTTGCGGCTATTCAGAAGATCGAGTTCCCAAGTACTGCTTCCGGCAATCAGCTTCTCAGGTAGAGGCTCAGCCCGAATGTGTTTGCCTGCTGCCTGAACAGGCCGAGCAAATGTTCGGCTTTTATGAGAAATGCTCCCCCGAAGTCTGCGGCCTGGAATACCAGCTATTGAACAAATACTGGTTCCGGAAAGCCACGCCCCAGGTTGCTATGCCAAAGCAGGGGATTGAGAAAGTCCCTGACACCAGAGACTTGAGCAGCAGCCTGGACTCGGACGGAGATGGCATTCCCAATTCCCAAGATAACTGTCCCTTTGTTTTCAACCAGGATCAGTCCGACCAGGGAGACGTCAAGTGCGAAAAGATCTGCTTAACCCCGGAGATGCCCTGCCATACAAAATGTAGCAATCCCGACAATGTGGGGGATGCATGCGACAACTGTCCCACTGAATACAATCCAGATCAGGTAGACTCCGACAATGACGGAGTAGGAGACGCTTGCGACAAATGCCCAGGCTGCTCGGATAAGGAGGATGCTGACGGCGACGGCATACCGGATAAGGCCGATAACTGTCCCTCCCAGAGCAACCAGGATCAGAAAGACTATGATAAGGATGGAATAGGTGACGCCTGCGACAATTGCAAATGGGATAAGAATCCCGGCCAGGAGGACCAGGACAACGACCAAGCAGGAGATATTTGCGATAAATGCTCAGGCTTGGACGATCTTTTGCCGGACCCAGATGGTGATGGCATTGGAAGTGCTTGCGATAACTGCCCCAATGTGCCCAATCCAAGAGACGAGTGGGGAGCACAGCTTGATCAAGATAAAGATGGAGAGGGCGATGCCTGTGACTGCGACGACAGGATAAGGGGGCCTGAAGAGGATGATGTTGACTGCGGCGGAGTCTGTCCGACACCCTGCTCCTACTGTTCGCAAGCTCAGCTTCCGGCTCGGTTCGATTACCGGGACTGGAAGGGTAAAAACTGGATCACGCCGGTGAAAGATCAGGCTCAATGCGGGTCTTGCTGGGCTTTCGCTGCGGTCGGAGCCATGGAGGCTAAAGAGAACCTGGAAGTGGGCAGCCCCATGAACTACGACTACTCTGAGCAGTACCTGGTCAGCCATCCCTTCACCGGGGGTTGCACAGGATGCAAAGCAGTAAAGGCCCTGGAAATCATTAGAGACGGGGGAATCTGCACTGAAGCCTGCTTCCCTTACAAATCTCAGAACTGCTTGGATGGAAATGACGACTGCCTTTCCCAGTGCTGTGCACCATTAATTCCGACTGTTCCGATTGTTCCATTCATCGGCTGCCACTGCTCCAACCCCAAAGACCTCGCGGGAGTTTGCGCCGGTGCTATTCCCCAGAAGATCTCTGATTTCTTCAAGGTGAACGCCAATGTTGACTCCTTAAAGAGAGCCCTGGTATGTCACGGTCCGATCTCAGTGAGCTCCCCGAACTGGAAGCATGCCTTTGTAATCGTTGGCTGGGACGACAACTGGTCGATGGGACCTTACCAGGGAGCCTGGATCTTCAAGAACAGCTGGGGAAATAACTGGCAGGCCAATCCGGCTACAGATACATGGAGTGCAGGACCAGGATACGGATTCTTGCCCTACTCAGGCCACCCTTATAGCGATATTTACGACAAGGCATATTATGTGGAAGGAGTGAACTAAGATGAGCCGAAATAAGATAGAATTATCCCGATCTAGCGCCTGCATTTTCCTGGCAGTTTCAGTTCTATTCCTGACAATCGGCCCGGTCCTGGCGATAACCAATCCTGCCGCCACCTACTGTCAGGCTCTGGGATACCAATACCAGACGGTAAAGGCTGATGATGGGAGCGAATCTGGCTACTGTAATCTCCAGGATGGCAGGTCTGTCGATGCCTGGAAGTTCCTCCTGGGCCAGGAGGCTCAGGACTGCAGCTACTGTGCTAAGAGAGGCTATCCGACCGAGGTTGTCAGTGATCCCAAGTTCTGCCAGAACTTCATGACCGATCAATGTGCAGCGTGTGTTCTGGAGAACGGCGAAATGGTAGAGGTCACCAGGCTGATGAACCTTAGCTTTGGTGGTGACACGTGCAATGACGGCGTATGTGGCATGTTAGAGGACGCCGGCAATTGCCCAAAGGATTGTCCTTCCGGAGAGAGGGATGAATTCTGCGATGGCCAGAGAGACGGCAAATGCGATCCTGACTGCACTGCCGCTACAGATCCGGACTGCCCGGAGAAAGGAGGGTCCGCTTCGGAAGAAGTGGCAAATCCGGCAATGATGGAACCGTCTGTAATTGTGCCAAAAATGATGGAGCCCGCCGTAGATATAATTGAAAGCCCTGGAAAATTGGCTGACTTAAAGGCGATTAGCTTGCAGGCCGGCAAGGCAAGCTTTGATTTAGGAGGCAGCGTTGCCAGGGTTCCTGTTTGGTTTAGAATCGAAAATGCGGGGCCAGCTCCATCCGGCTCCTTCAAGTTAAGCATTGATGCAATTGACGGCAGCGGCAAAAGAACTGCGGTTCCCTTCACTGTCCGGGGTCAGGAGAACATTTGGTATCCGACATTCTCCGGGCTGGCCGGCCTTGCTCAGACCGAGATCAGCGGAGAGGTGACTCTTGGAGAGTCCTCTGGTCCCGACCTCCATGGACAGGTCTTCAAGCTTGTAGCAAATGTGGATAGCTGTTCTGGCGACGAGTTCATGCCTGAATATTGCAGAGTAAAGGAGAGCGATGAGTCCAATAACCAGCAGGAAACGAGCATAACACTCTAAAAGGATTAAAAAAAATGCCTGAGGGGCTGGAAAATCAGAAAATTCCAGGCCCCGTTCTTCTTATTTCTTCTGCAGCCACGGCATCATGGCCCGCAGCTCCGCTCCCACCTTCTCTATAGGGTGCTCGGCTTCCATCTTCTCCAGAGACTTCTTAACAGGCAGACCAGCCTGGCTCTCCAAAATCCACTCACGAGCGAACTCGCCGGACTGGATCTCTGCCAGAATTTCCTGCATCTCTGCCCGTGACTCCTCGTTAATGATCCTCTGGCCACGGGTCATGCCACCGTACTCTGCTGTGTTGGAGACATTGTTCCACATGCGCATGAATCCGCCCTCGTAGATCAGGTCCACAATCAGCTTCAGCTCATGGCAGGCCTCGAAGTAGGCGATCTCCGGCTGGTAGCCGGCGTCCACCAGCGTCTCAAAGGAGGCCTTGATCATTTCCGTCACGCCGCCGCACAGGTCCACCTGCTCGCCGAACAGATCGGTCTCCGTCTCCTCGGTAAAGGTGGTCTCAATCACACCGGCCCGTGTGCCGCCGATGCCCTTGGCATAGGCCAGCGCCTTCTTCAGAGCCGATCCGGAGGCATCCTGCTCTATGGCCACCAGACAGGGCACGCCCTTGCCTTCCTGGTATGTTCTGCGCACCAGATCGCCCGGGCCCTTGGGCGCTATCATGACCACGTCCACGTTCTCGGGCGGCACTATCTGGAAGTAGCGAATGTTAAAGCCATGCGAAAATCCCAGAACATCGCCCTCCTCTAAGTAGGGCGCAATCTGCTCCCTGTAGATCTTGCCCTGGTACTCGTCGGGCAGTAAGATCTGAATGTAGTCCGCCTTCTTGGCTGCGTCGGCCACGGACATGACCTTCACGCCGTCCGCCTCCGCCCTCTTCCAGGCATTGGAGCCCGGCAGGTCGGCAGCGATGACATCCAGCCCGGAGTCCTTCAGGTTCTCTCCCTGGGCATGGCCTTGATTTCCCCATCCCACTATGGCGATGGTCTTGTCCTTCAACACCCTCAAATCTGCATCCTTTTCATGGTATATCTTCACCAAATTTCATTCCTCCAATTAATAATAATCGCAAAAAATAATGGATTCGAGGGATGTCTTTTTGTCAGGCAGCCCTCGAATCCTCAAGCCTTGATTACCCTCGCGCCCCTCACCATCGATACCTTCCCGGTGCGGGCCATTTCCTTTATGCCGAACTGGCGCAGCAGTTGAACCATGGCATCGATCTTCTCCTCATCTCCCGTAACCTCGATGATCATGGACCGGTGCGAGACATCGATGATCTTGGCGCGGAAGATGTTCACAATCTGCATGATCTCGCTTCGGCTCTCTTTGTCCGCGCTCACCTTGATTATGGCCAGCTCCCTTTCTATGGACTCGCCCGGTTCCAGCTCGCTGACGCGAATGACGTTGATGAGCTTGGAGAGCTGCTTTATGACCTGCTCCAGCACGTCCCTGTCACCATGCACAGTGATGGTCATGCGCGAGTAATCGGGATTGTCTGTCGCTCCCACCGAGAGGCTGTCGATGTTAAAGGACCTGCGGCTGAAGAGGCCGGCGATGCGCGTCAGAACACCAGACTTGTTCTCCACAATGACGGCTATGGTGTGCTTCATCTAGAACCCCTCCTGACCGAGGATTTCCTTCCTGCCTTGGGCATAAATCTTCTCCAGATGGCAGGATTGTTCAGCATCACACCACTCCAGCTCCAGAATTTCGCTAAGAGTAGCTCCCGCCGGAACCATTGGCGAGACCTTCTCCGCCGGATTGACTATGAAGTCCATGACAACAGGCCTGTCTGTCGCCATTGCTGCACGAATGACCGATTCGACCTCAGAGGGCTTGGTGGCCCGCAGGCCCACTGCTCCGTAGGCCTCGGCCAGCTTCACGAAATCAGGGCTGGTGCGGCCCAGAATGGTTGCCGAGTACCTCTTCTCGAAGAACAGCTCCTGCCACTGCCGAACCATGCCCAGGCAGCCGTTGTTGAGCACCGCCACCTTCACGGGAATGTCGTTAACGACCGCCGTCGCCAGCTCCTGGCTGTTCATGAGGAAGCTTCCGTCTCCGGCCACGTCGATGACATCGCATTCCGGCCGCCCCATCTTGGCTCCAATGGCCGCTGGAAAGCCGTATCCCATTGTGCCCAGGCCCCCCGAGGATATGAACTTTTGCGGGTCCTTATGAACAAAGAACTGTGCCGCCCACATCTGGTTTTGCCCCACCTCAGTGGTGATGATGGCGTCAGGTGCGATCTCGCACAGCTTCTCAATCACATACTGCGGCTTGATGACATTCATATCCGGAATGTAGCGCAGAGGATAGTCCTTCTTCCAGGCCTCTGTCTTCTCATTCCATTCGCTCCTACCTTTGGGGCTGACCTCTTTTAGGAGTCCTTCCAGGGCATTTTTCGCATCCCCCACCACGGGAATGTCCACTCGCACATTCTTGCCCACCTCGGCCGGGTCCACATCGATATGAACGATCTTGGCCCGCGGCGCAAAGCTGGAGATCTTTCCCGTTACCCGATCATCAAATCGCGCACCGATCGCCAAAATGAGGTCCGACTCCTGAATGGAGTAGTTGGCGTACTTTGTGCCGTGCATGCCCAGCATGCCCAGCGAGAGAGGATGGTCCTCAGGAAAGCAGCCCAACCCCATGAGAGTAGTAGTAACCGGGGCGTTGATCTTTATCGCCAGCTCGATGAGCTCGCGGTGCGCGCCGGCATACTTCACTCCGCCGCCCACGTAAATGACGGGTCTTTCCGCCTCCATCAAGGCCTTGGCAGCTTTCTTGATCTGCATCTCATGTGCCTTAACGGAAGGGCGATAGCCGGGCAGATCCACCTCCGGCCAGGAAAACTCTACCTCATCCACGGTCACGTCTCTTGGCAGATCAATTAGCACCGGTCCGGGGCGGCCGGTGCGGGCGATGTAGAACGCCTCTCGGAAGACGCGCGTGATATCCTTGGCGCTTCGCAGCAAATAATTGTGCTTGGTAATGGGCAGAGTGATCCCGGTTATATCCGCTTCCTGAAAAGCGTCCTTTCCAATCAGCCAGGTGTTCACCTGCCCGGTGATGGCAACCATTGGTACGGAGTCCATGTAGGCATTGGCGATGCCGGTGACCAGATTGGTGGCCCCGGGCCCGGAGGTGGCAATGCATACTCCTACCTTTCCCGTGGCTCGGGCATATCCATCCGCCATATGCGCCGCGCCCTGCTCATGACGTACCAGAATATGACGAATATCGGACTGGTAGATGGCGTCGTAAAGAGGCAGCAGCACACCGCCGGGAAGCCCGAATACTACATCTACTCCCTCTCTCTTCAGGCTCTCCAGTACCGCCTGAGCACCAGTCATCTTTTGAGACATCTGGCTTTGTCCTCCTCTTCCAGCCGCATCAGCCGGTTGATGCCCTCCAGCACCGCTTCGACCGATGCCATGATTATATCCGCGCCAGCTCCTCGAGCCGTTATCTTCCTGTCTGCCATTGCCATCGTCACCCATACTTCTACTAGTGCATTCGTTCCGCCTGTTATGGCGTCTACATGATACTCCTCTAGCCGCACATCCGCCACGTCTGATATGGCCCGTCTTATGGCATTTATGGCCGCATCCACCGGCCCGACTCCGGTTCCCGCTTCCAGCTTCATAGCCCCGTTAAGCAGTATCTTCACCGAGGCCGTAGGAGTCACCGTATTGCCGGCCACCACTGTCACCTCTTGCAGCTTCACCTTTGGCTCCATCTGGATGGAGAGCACGGTGTCGGCTATGGTCTGCAAATCCGCATCAGAGACGCGCTTGCCTTTGTCGCCCAGCTCTTTTACCCTGACCACTATCTGAGCTAGCTGTTGCTCAGAAGCCAGGAGTCCGAACTCGCGCAAGGCCAGTTCGACTGAGGCCCGACCGGCATGCTTGCCGAGCACTATGCGCCTCTTCCTGCCCACGGTCTCCGGATGTATCGGCTCGTAGGTCCTGGTATCAGCCAAGAGCCCGTGCACATGAATGCCCGCCTCATGGGTAAAAGCATTCTCTCCTACGATGGCCTTGTTGGGGGCCATAGGAAGGCCGGTCATTCGCGAGACCAGGCGCGAGAGCTGGTATATATCCTGGCATTTGACCCCGGTGTTGATTTTATAAAGGGATTCCAGGGTCATGACCACCTCTTCCAGGCTGGCATTACCGGCTCGCTCGCCTATGCCGTTCACTGTCACGTGCGCCTGGGCCGCTCCTGCGCGAAGAGCCGCTATGGTGTTGGCGGTAGCCATGCCAAAGTCGTTGTGGCAGTGGACGCTGATCGGCACGCCCAATTGAGACAGCCGGGAAAATATATCCCCCGTAACCTCGGGAACCAGCACGCCTACTGTATCACAGAAAGCCAGCCTATCGGCTCCTGCCTCAATTCCTGCCATGTAAAGGCTGACCAGATAATCCTGATCGGCACGGCTGGCATCCTCACCGGAGAGCTCCACAATGAGGCCGTGATCTTTGGCATACTCAGTCACCTGCACGGCCTTATTTATCACCGATTTTCGGTCGGATTTGAGCTTGCACTCGATGTGAAGATCCGATACCGGTACCACAAGATGGACGGAATCTACATCGCAAGCTAATGCCGTATCAATATCTGCGGTCAAAGCTCGAACGTAGCTGCATATCTCCGCTTTGAGGCCAAAATCAGCAACTGCTTTTATCGATAGGCGTTCTCCCTCTGAGGTCATGGCCGAGCCGGCTTCAATCACATCCACACCCAGAGAATCAAGCCCCTGGGCAATGGCGAGCTTCTCATCCATGCCGAGTGATACACCTGGCGTCTGTTCACCGTCACGTAAGGTAGTGTCTAGAAAACGTATTTTACCAAATAAAGCGATCCCACGCATTCATGCTCAATCACCCTTTAGCCCCTCGGGCTGTTCTAACACCGAGATCTTTAATGATTGATAAAGCTAACGAGGGAGAGGCAGGGATGCATTCAATTATGCTTCTTGAAAAACCCAAAATTGCAAAATGGAAAAGATCCGCTCCCCAAATAGGGCGAACAACCTTACGAGAGGAGATATTTCGTTGAATGACGTTCCAAGGGGAAGCTTTAAACCGTTGCAATCAGATGCACTTTGAGAATGGTGGAGGTTTAGTATAGATGAAGCGCAAAACATTGTCTCTTTCCATAGCTGTGCTCTTTTGCCTGGCAGCGTTGCCTTTTTTGCTCAGCTCTACGGCTTTTGGGGAAGGATGCGGCACAAACCCTCTGGGCGACACATCTGGGGATACTGACTTTTATGTGAGCAAGAACCAAAATCAGGGCGTGTCGGGCGAATCTTCGACTGCGCAATCCGCTCCGGCAAAGGCCGTTGTAACTCTAGGAGCCGTCGCCAAGGCCGACCAAAAAGCCACGATCCAGAGCATAAATCCGGACAAGCTTAGTCCCCAAAGCCCGGGAACTGCCATAGTCTGGAAGGTAGAAGCGTCCAATCCCAATAATGAAAAAATGCTCTACAATTTTTGGCTTATGGGACCCGCGACAAATGGACAGCTTACGGATGAGACGGGCTGGATAGCCCAAAGCTCTTGGACCTGGAATACTACAGACGCAGATGCAGGGGAAAACCAGATTGAAGTCCAGGTAATGCGTGCCGGATCTGCTGGATTTGAGGACAGCAAAGTGCAAAGCTACGTTATTGCCGCAAATTCTCAAAATGGTGATGCAACAGCAGTTGATGTTACTCCATTAGCCGGAATTGCAGTTGCCTCTAATACAACATCCAATACCGCATCAACCTCCGTCTCCGATACAGCATCCTCCGCTGTAGATGCTCATCCGGGATCAAAAACGTCCGACCCCATTTCGGACAGGCCGAGAGTTGCGCCCGACGAGAGGTCGCGCGCCCCCCCAACAATCTCCGGTCCCAATATGCAAATGCCCGATACAAAACCTACGTCCCTGCCTCAGGCCACTTCACAGGCCGCCACACAGGCGGTAGTAGAAACAGCCACGGCTATGCCTGTAGAGGTCGTGCCCCCGGAGCCCGAGTTTATGGAAGCGGAGGGCAAGTGGACAATAAAGCTGGATAATGGGGGCGCTAACCTGAACCCTCTCACGATCATTCAGACCGGTGGGAGCATTATGGGCATGGGGACTCTCAATGAGCAGAACACGAAGCTTCAGGTCAGCGCCAGAGGTTCTGTTTCCAAGAATAGTATGAGTCTTGAGGCATGGACCATAATTAGTGAATACGGGAACAAGATCGACAAGCACATCGAGCTCGAACTGGTCAAGGTGGACCGAGTCATCTCTGGAAGCTATAAAATGTACTCGGGCGAAGATCTGATAGGCAAAGGAAATGCCACAGCCAGCAGATTTGCCTCTTAAGGGAGAACAGCTTGCCTCCTTTACCAGAACAAATTTTTACGCGAGTAAAACATGATAAAAACCAGAATGAATTTAATCTCACCAACGGAGGATCATAATTGAGGAGCCAGTTGATTGTATGCATGGTATTGATCTTAGCTATGCTCACCTATCCGGCCTTTGCAGGCTGCGGGAAATGGGTAATTCGAGATAATACCGATTTTCTTATAGATCCGATGTTCGACGATGCAGTGGCGTCCTCCACCGGGAGCAGTGACACTGTAAATACGGACGGCACGGTGAAAGCGAAGAATGAGACGGTAGAGAATGGCGAAAAAGCGGCAACCAACACTGTCATCGTCGAGAAAAAGGCCCCCACCATTGACCTGGCAGGAAAATGGAGGGTTATGCTGGAAAAGAATCCGGCAGAGCAGAATATAATTGATTTGATATTGATCCAGACCGGCGATCGGTTGCAAGGCTACGGCACCCTTCTTGAAAGAGGTTCTGATAGTCCAGCCACAGCCACTGGCTCCATATCCGATGAGGGCATAAGCCTGGATGTAAAATTGATACAGCAGAAGAAGGATTACAGGCTGGATATGGCTCTTGTCAAGAGCGAGCTGGAAGGCAGCTACGAGCTTTATGATATGGAGAAGCTGGAGGAAAACGGAAACGCAACAGCCAGCCGATCCCGTTCCTGAGCATTCAATTTTTTATTTGAATATTATTTGTGATATGGCTCACCACGCATTATCCGAAAGCTTCTATAGATCTGCTCCAGAAGAATTATTCTCATCATCTGATGGGGGAAGGTCATTTTGGAAAAGGAGAGAAGAAGGTCCGCCTTCTGCGTAACCTCCGGCGCGAGGCCGAGGGGACCGCCGATCACAAAGGCGGTCTCGGTCTTTCCCTCCAGGATTATCTTGTGCAGCCCTGGATGCTAGCTCGGGCGAGTCGAGGGCTTTTCCCTTTCTGTCCAGCGCTATCACCGGGCCGCTATGCCGCTTCAGCTTATCGAGAATGGCCTGCGCCTCCTCCTGCATGGCTTTCTTCTCCTCGGCCAGAGAAGCTGCCTCTTTAATATGCGCCTCGGACACCTCTACTATCTCCAGGCGGACATAGGGACGAAGGCGGCGAGCGAAATCTGTGGCCGCATCCTGCCAGTATTTTTCCCGGAGGCGCCCTACGGCGATGATGCGAATAATCATAATCGGTGTCTCGACTCCACTCTCTCCAGGTAGAGAATTCCCGTTGGCGTGGCTCTCCAGCCGCCTTCCGTCTGCTCGATAACCAGGGCTTTTTCCAGCATGTGAAAGTGATACTCGGCAGGAGAAGCAGCAAGCTCTTGCTCCTTTGCGATCTGCTCATTGCTCCTCACGCCGTCGGCAATGAAGCTGAGAATCTTTCGCCGCAGCCGTAGCTGCAAAACCTGCAGGGCGAAGCGGTGCTCCTCCGCCGCCTCCCACCAATCGGGCTCGTTTTTCTTTTCAGGAGACATATTATGCCGGAAACCGTAAAGGAGAGTAAGAATAAAAATAGCAAGCAATACCAATTGCAGATAGACTCAATCCTTCTTCTCTCCATGTATCTCGCAGGCACCGCTTCCGATCTCGCAGACCCGGCAGACCTCTCGCTCATTATCCAGATGGCGGGTGGCTGTAGCCAGCACACTGGCAGAGGCCAGGTTTCCTGCCAGAAATACCGCGGCTGCAATCTCGTCGTCCGGAATGCCCAAATTGGAGGCGATGCGAATGTGCAATTTCAGGCAGTGGCTGCATCTCATGGCAGCCGACACGGCAACCGAGATCAGTTCGGTGGTCCTGGCATCCAGGGTTGAGCTTCTTTGGATGGCATTGTTGTGCAACACCTTGGTTATAAGAATCTCGGGATTGTCCTGCATGAACTGAAAAACATAGGGTACCTCGCCGTAAGTGCTCTCCACTGCTTTTAAGATATCTTCGGCTGCTTTCTCCTTCCCCTTGACCAAAATGGCGTCCAGATCATCCTCGAAGCTCATGACCTCTCCTCTCCGGGTCCCTGGTCTTAGAAGACGAACCCGGTCTCAGAAGCGGACAATATCCTCACCAGTATATAGTCTTTCATGCGCGACGGCTTGATGGTGGCAATCTCGCCAAGCTTCACACCTTCGTCGAAGGTTACAGCTTTTACTGCATCTTTGTAATCATTGTAGGGCAGCTTCACCCGCACGCCTGTCAGATTGAGGGCTATGGGAAGCGGCGAATAGGAGAACTCCACATCCGGCACCTGCTCACGTACGGCATCCATGACGCGGGGTGGTGAAGTGGTGAGCGGGTCCTTGGCAATGGCGGATCTTGTCTTATCCAGAGCTCTGCCTACCGCGTCGACGATCCGGTCTAAAGATCCAATCTCCGTTGCCTTTCTGGACCGGTGAGCCATCCGCCCGATGGCCGGAACATAGTCAAAGGCATAGGGAAGTTCTTTGGCCTCGATCTGCGGCCCGCCCGTGACCACCACCGGCACGGTGATGTTTCGGTATAAGCTCTCCTTCTTCTTGATGCAATCCTGGAAGTTGCCAAAGATGAATACGGCGGCATCATGCTCGTTTATCAGGGCGGTCTCGTACTCATCGATCTGGGCGATTTCGCGACCGACGCCCCTGGCCAGTCCCAGCATGTTGGTCTTTGAACCATGGCGGCGCAGGTACTCGGCTATATCGCAGGCGACATGTGGCAGATGGTGAATGGCCAACGTCGGTGTTACTACCGCCACCTCCGTTCCGGCCAGCGGCGCGCGCACCAATTCACTTCTCAGCTCCTTGGCCAGTGCCTGCAGCGCTGCCATATCTTCGCTGGGAACCAGTATCAAAAGGATGATCTCTGTTTGGGTGACATTCTTTTGCAGGACATAGCCGCCCAGATCTTCTACCAGCTCCACGACCAGGTCGTGCTTGTACAAGCCTCCCGTGAACATCACAGGCTCAAGCATTCTCCATCTCCCGGATCTTTCCTTCGATCTCAGATAAAATTTCAGGCGTCAAGCTCTCCTCAGCGGCGATGAAAAAAAAGCTGTCTTTAGTCATTATGTTGCGCCGATTGCGAAAGCCCTCCGGTACTATTCTAATCAGGGCATCGGTCAGGTCCTGCAGGAACTCCGCTTCCAGGTCCGCCACCATTAGCTCGGAAGGCGATGTATCCGAGGCTATGATCACAATGTCCCTTGACGGTTGCTCTACCCTCTCTCTTCCATAGCGCTCCCATAGCACCCGGAGTAGATTCGCCATATGCTCCTCGTCATTGATCTTGATCTGATAACCACCCTGCACTTTGAGCACATCGCCCACGTCCTTTACTGTGAGTGGCGGAATTCCGGAGCGAAGAAGCCCGTACATCGCAAAGTACGGCTTTTGTATGTCCACGTAAACATACAGGCGGCCGATGGTCCGGATGAGGCCCAGGTCCTGCAAAATGTCCATGATGATTTCGCGGTATTTCTTAGCCGCGTACTCTTCCTGGCCGGTGACCTCAATCCTGAAGACCTCCATGGGGTCCATCTCAGTCCTCCAGCAACCCCGACACGAGTAGCGCGCTACCTACCGCCCCAATGTACTGAGCATACTTGGGAACCGTCACTTTAACCTGAAGAAGCTCTTCCATGGCTTTGGGCAGTCCTTCGATAAGAGAGGTTCCGCCCACCATGATCACGGGCTCCTTAACCTCCACCTCTTGCAGTTGCTGCTCGTAGACCTGCTCGGCCACAGAATGGCATGCAGCCATGGCGACATCCTCAGGTTTGCAGCCCATGGATAAGCTGTTGACCAGGCTTTGCGTGCCAAATACTATGCAGTAGCTGTTCATGGCTACATTCCGAAAGTCCCCCTTAAGTGCCAGCTTTCCCAGCTCTGTGATATCGACGCCGAGCCTGCGGGCTGTGAGCTCCAGGAACCTTCCCGAGGCCCCTGCACATATTCCGCCCATGGTAAAGCCGCCCGGAATACCGTCCTGCACTGATATGGCTTTGTTGTCCATGCCGCCGATATCGATAACTGTTGCCGGCCCCTTCTGGGCATCAGCCAAAAATACGGCACCTTTGGAGTTGACTGTGATTTCTTCCTGGATCAGCCTGGCATTGATGTGCTTTCCCACCAGAAAACGGCCGTATCCGGTCACGCCTATCGCAGAAACCTCCTCCTTCTGTACGCCAGCCATCTTGAGGGCAGCCTGCAGAGCATCCTCCGCGCTCTTCAAGACCTCGGTCGTGGGAACCCAGCCGGTGCCTATCACAACATTATCCCTCATCACCACCGATTTGGTAGTCGTGGACCCGGAGTCGATTCCGGCAGTAAGACCCTTCTGCTTCTCGCGAGCCAGGAGGCCCCGGTACTTGACGGTAGTAACCAGCGCTTCCATCCTGGTGAGGAGTGTCTCTGCCGTCGTCCTCTCCGTGAAGGAGTAGCTCAAGACAGGAATCTTGGAGTGCTCATGAATGTATTTTCTGATCTCCGATCGGATGATGGCAGCCTCGGCGCAGCGAAAGCAGGTCATGACAATTACAGCATCGGCGAGGTCCGGATTCTGCACGATGCGAACCGCACGGGCAATGGCTAAGTTGAGGTCGCCCGAGGCTACGGAAACGCCAAATGTTTTCTCTACGTTGAGGATATCCTCCAAAGATACCTCAGGATAGACGATCTTTGCTCCTACTGTTTCGGCAGCGCGCTCAATCTCTTTTTGAATGCCGCTATACTCCGAACCGCAGGAGAGCTGGGCAATGCGAATCACTTTAAGCCCTCCAAAAAGTTTCTGATATTATGCACAAAGACCTTAGCTTCGGCGTCGTTTGTGGGATAGGATAAGTCCAGCACGGGAATTCCTTTAGTCCTGATAAGCAACCTCACCAGCTCATTGGTTCTTGAGCAGCCCGCACAGCCCGTCAGCCATCCAGGGTCTTCTACTATGATAGCCGCCTCAGCCTCTTCTATGATGGGCCCAATGAGGGCCATCCGGCCACGCACGCCGGAAGGGACATCCACAGCCGCATAACGTAGACCCTTCTTGGGCTCCTCGGGAGTGATATTCAAAGGCGGCGAATCAATCTTATTTTCTGTAACGTGCGTACGCACCGATTCAGAAACCACAAGCGCTTTGTGACCCATCCTCTCCACAAGGTCGAAGAGTATCATGCTGGTGGGAGGATAAACGATAACTTTTGCCATTGATTTACCTCAGGGTTAACCCTCTTTTAATATCTCTTCCAGCCTCTTGAGAGGAAGAGGTTTCTTCTTTTCAGGAATGGCCGGGATATCGCCCTCCTGGGCCAGTGCCCTGGAGATCATGGGCAACATCTTGGACTCGGACTCGATCATATAAAAGCCAGGCCTCGCTCCTCCACCTCTGCGACCCCGGCAGCGCCTGGGATCGCCCGGCGGAAAGCCCCGGTCTTTGATGAATATGCCGGCTGGGTCAAGGGCCCTTATCTCTTTTATGAGCGCCTCTATAACTTCTTCTTCGCCATTTATGATGACTCCAAAGCAGGTCTCCTTGACGAGGACTTTGTATTTCGAACCGTAAATCTTCATGGCGATATCAGAGGGAAGGATATTCGACTCAGAAGATGTTATCACATATTTGGTGACTAACATCATCGCACCTCCTTAATGTAAATCGTCTCCCCTTCCGAGACATCTTTTAGCTTCTCAGGCTCAAGTACCCGGCCTATGACGTTCGTCGCCTCGAATTTCTCTCCGGACGGGCCGTAGCGCTTATCATCCACAAGCTTCATTCCCACCAGGCCGATCTTCTTGGAAACCTGGTTGGAGACTGCGATCGACCCGGCCGGAACGGGGCCGGTAGGTTTGTTTTCAGGTAGCAGTTGCTTTAAGTTGACGGCATCAATCTCCGGCTTGAAGAGTAGAGTGTTTTCATAGACAAAGTAGACTGGCAATGGGCCCACAGGCCTTTCCTTGAGACCGGTCACGTGCCGGAAGTAGTCCAGAGTCTTGGGTGCCAGATCATCATAAAGCTGGACAGAGACCAGACGGGCGGCAGGAATGGAAAAAATGCGCACCTTTTTGTGCTTCAAAATAGACATCGTCTCTGCCGGCTCTTGCCTCACAACTACGGCATCCTCGCCCTCGTATCCTTCCACCTCTGCCTCGATGCCCCGTTCTTGCATCTGCACCAGGGCGTTTTTGAGGCTGCTGCCCATGAGCATAATGCGCTCCGGCAGCACACTGAATGTTATCAACTGGCCGGGACCGGCCAGCTTTATCATGTCCATTCCGGAAGTTATCCTTGCCACCGCAGAGTGGCCGGGATTCGAGGTTCGGTCCTGCTTGTAGATGAAGATTCTACCTAAGCCTCGTCCGCTAGTCCTTACCGTCACCAATCCTTCCAGACGAGGCTCACGATGCTCGAAGACTATAGGCACTGTGAGCAACTGATCGGACGAAATATATGAGCTGGAGACGGAATCGACCTTAAAGCAGCCGTCTCGAGTCAGGGCCAGGAAAAATTCCGCGCCTATTGGTGCATCTTCGATCAGCTCTGCCCCTACTTTAGTGAATATCTCCATTCCATCTTCGATGGGCATAGTCAGATCCGTTGTGGCCAGCTTCGAAGTTATGTCCTGCCATTCCACGATAGGCTCGATGCTCTGTATAGCGTCTCCTGTTTGCAGCCGATCCAGAGTATTTTTGCCGCCCACAATGTGGCCTACCACTCCACCATCCTTGGGTGTGCCGTAGGCTGCCGTATGCCTCCTCCGGACAAATATGATCTGAGTGTTCTTTGCATCAAATCCGGCTGCACCAATCACAACCTCCCAGCGACTGTATTCCAAGGCATCGCGTCCAAAAGAGAGGGTGGAAGCAAATGGCCCGAAGGCTATACTATCAGCCGAGGCCCATCTAACTGTTGATCCAGAGATTTTATCAACGTTTTCGTGCCAGATCTTCTGCAAATCATTTTCCAAAAGCTCAATTCTCAGTTTGCCCTTGGTGGTGTTAAGCCAATAAGAGTTAGTCTGACGACTCTTCTCGCCTCGACCTTTGACCACACCTACTATTGCACCGGCGGCAGGATTGACGCCGGCTTTGCTCAGGGCATCTACAAGCTGCGCTCCGGGCAATAGCTCAATCTCTTTGCCATCAACGAAGACCCTCAAATTAACTCCCCAGCAGCTCCTTCTCTTCCTCTTCTGTGATCTTAGCTAAGACTTCGCTAGGAATGCCAGTGAAAATCGCCTGCCCATCGCGCATAAGCAAGGCCCGGTCGCAGATATTTTGAACGAAGTCCATGTCGTGGCTGACGATGACGAAAGTCTCTCCCAGCTCCTGACGGGCGTTGAGGATAGACCTTGTAACCTCAATCTTGGTAATGGCATCCATAGTTCCCGTGGGCTCATCCAGGATTACTATTCTCGGCTCTTTTATCAATACCTGTGCCATGGCCACGCGATGCCTCTCTCCCTCAGAGAGCTCGTCCGGCATCTTGGTCAAGACCGTCTCTGCCTGCTCCTCCGTGAATCCCACCGTCTCCAGGGTGTGAATGGCCTTTCTCTCCGCCAGCTCGAAAGGCAGGGAGAGGCCAATGGCCTCTGTCAGGTTCTCGATAACACTTCGAGAGGGGTAAAGGGTATACTCCTGGTGGAGAATGCCGATGTATTTGGTGGCCCGTCCGCGACCATTAGATCCGAGTACTGTCATGTCCACCCAGTCGTCTCCTACCCGCACGGCGATGCTGCCGCCGGTAGGCGTGATAATGCCGCTTACCATCTTGGAGAGAGTGGTCTTGCCGCCTCCGGAAACGCCAACCAGGCCGAAGATCTCGCCCTCTTTTACGTCCAGGCTGACATTGTCCACGGCCTTCACCACGCCCCGGTCGATGCTGATATATCTCTTTGCCAGGCCGTTAGCCTTGATTATAGGCGCCCCAACTTCAACTTCTTCACGCTTACCAAGAGTTCCGGCCATGGCCAGGAACATAGCTGCGATATCTTTTGGCTTTCCTTCTGCCTTGATCTCTCCGCCATCCAGCAATATGGCTCTATCGGTCAGCTCGACCATGACATCTTCCCAGTGGCTGGTGATGATCAAAGTCATATTGAAGTCCTTGACGGCACGCTTGATGGATTCATGCACAACTTTGGCCGTAGCCGGGTCAAGGGTTCCTGTTGGCTCATCCGCCAAAAGAACCATGGGCGACTTGGCGAGCTGGCGGGCCAGGACGACGCGCTGCTTCTCTCCGCCAGACAGCTCTCTGGCCACATGCATCAGCCTGTGGGACAGGTTTACCTCATCCAAAAGGTCCGCTGCGCGGTGAACGCTCATGGTGTCTCCCTTCTCCTCCACGGCCCGCATGACGTTTGTTATCACACGCTCATCACCGTAAAGGGCAAAGGTTCTCTGCAGCATGATGGCGATTCTGTTCACAATATCGCGCCGAAGAGGATCGTTTATATCCAGTGTCACAAAATCGGCGTCAATTGGCCTTAGAACTCCGCCACATTTGCATTTTTCTCCTACATGGCTAGGCTGCTCTACGCGGCGGCATTTCTCACATCTGGCCACGTGGAAGATCAGGCTTCCGCTTATGCCGGGAAATGACTCCACCCCGCGCAAGACATGCATCAGGACGCTCTTGCCGCAGCCGCTTCTGCCTAAGATTCCTACTGATTCGCCCTCCTCGATAACCAGATTTATATTGCGAAGTGCTACAACATCACCGAATCGAACTGTCAGATCCCGTATCTCGATAAAAGGTGCCAAATCTATCATGCCCCATAAATTTCACTGTAATGTAAGGTTGATCCGGTACCAATCCTGGCATAATGCTACTTAAGTTTATCCGAAGCTTTGAATGCGTCCCTCTGATAACGATTGTTAAAGAATTCTAAGTGAAAAAGATAGGAAATGATCTACTTCGCCATGATTATTCTTTCTCAGCATTTCAATCTGCTAAAAAAAGGCAGCATAGATTATAAGAGTAACGCCATTACTATCTTGATGAATTGAAGGTATTGTCGATGGAAACGTTAAGATCAATCCTCTGGAATCAACTCTAAAACAATAAAAATATATAAACTTATATATGTCAGTCAACATTGGTGATTGAACTCTTATTTCAGAGGTTCCGAGGAAAGTTATTTCTTGGATTAAACTTATTAAGTATTAATTAAATTATTTCAATCAAATAATCTGAATATCTACAACTCCACCTCAGTCCACATGTGATCTGTGATACCTGAAACCATCATAGGCGTCTTTTGCAGCCATATTAGATTGTCCTCCTTGACGTCCAATTCCGACTTCCTGCAGTTATTATGTTTTAAAAATTATATATTGCTAAATTTAAATTTGATGATTCCACTAATGGAATCTTCTCCTTCGAGAAACCCATGGTCTTTCTGGTCAATCTCCTAATTCCGCTCCCTCATGATCAGGTTATTGCGTTCAATAAATGCCGTATTTACTGATTACTAACCGGAAGGTTCGCGATTTGCTCCTTGATTCGTTGTTCGTCACCGAAATCTGAGGCATCTCTTCCTTATTCTCATACGCATCTAGAATAGCTAATTTTATATTGATCGAGGACATCAGATATTAATAGAGGAATACGGCTATCAGATCCAGCTCTTGTGGTTGGGTCTTGGCAGGGCAGAGTTACTTTACATCCTCGCCAGGATCGCGGCCTTGGTCTTATTGTACTCTTCCTGAGTGATCGGGCCGGCGTCGGGCATCTCCATAAGCAGCTTGAGCTTGGCGGTGCGGATGGCTACTAACAGGAATCCAATTGAGCAGAGACCGGTCGCGTGTGTGGACACACATCAGGGGGGACTGGGGTCCGATTGGCAGCTGCGTTCCGGTTGGACGGTATTGTCGAGCGCTCTGGCAGGCCTCACGATTTCAGTGCCAAAAATATGTGTATATGGCCGCGATAATATCTGTTATTCTCAAATGTAAGAAACAATCTGAGGAGGATTCATGGCTGAAATTGAAAAAAAAGACATCAACGACTATCTGACAGAAGCGGAGCGGAAAAAGCTGCTGGCCAGTCTTCATCATGTTTTGGTATGGGTAGGAGTGAAAGAGCCGGAGCTGATGCAGATCGATGGCAATGATCTAAAGAGCGAGATGGAAAAGTTCCATCAGACTGAAAAGGATCTGCCTCCCGAGATTCATGTAGGGCAGGGCCGAGTAGAGCTGCACAGTCTTATCTGGAGATTGATCAACGAAAAGGAGATCACAGAGAAAGAGCGGCTGCAAATTACCGAGTTGATCGAGATATTGGAGAAAAAAGAGAGGATCGATGAAGAAGATCTCAAGGCGGCAAAGCTGACCCAAAAACAGGCAATAGAGCTTCACGACGAAGCTGCAAGTATAATTAGAGCACTTCTGGACCTCAAGGATCTCCTGAAGAGGAGAGAACATGGCATTGAGACAGAGGATGCCGCGGAGGACTTGATCCGGCGAAAGGTTAACGAGGCAAAGAGGTGGAACAAGTTTATGGACCAAATAAAAAAAGATGAAGGCTAGATCAGGTCAAGCGCTTTTTTTCATATAAGGTCGCAAAGCCAAGGGGTAGAGATATTTACCCCTTCGTGCAAGAGAGGCTCTCTATGAAACTTGCAATTACCATTATCACTTTGCTGACAGCGATATTCGTTCTGCCGGCAATGGGAGAATCGGCGCAGTTCTGGTCCGATCAGGCAAATGGGTACTTCATCTCGGGTGACTTTGAAAAAGCGGCTGCAAGCTATGATAAGGCCCTGGATCTGGAGGCAAATAGCACCGAGCTGTGGAATAACAAGGGAAGAGTATTGGGCATGATGGGCCGCTTTGATGATGCCATCTCTTGTTTTGATAAATCGCTTGATATCAACACCTCCAATCCCGAATCTTCAAACCTCAAAGCAATTGCACTCTCCCGGGGATTAAATAGAAACCGTGAGGCTATTGCCATCTTCGACCAGATCCTGCAGACAAATCCCTCTTATTTTGATGCCTGGATAGGAAAGGGCATGGCTCTGGCCAATGAAGGCAACCTTTACGGCTCCCTGGAATGCTTTGAAAATGCCACACTAATAAAGCCCCAAGATCCCACCGGCTGGAATAATAAAGGAGTCGTCCTGAAGCAGATGGGAAGATATCAGGATGCTTTGACCTGTTTCAATAAGGCCCTCACCATTGACTCCTCTTATGAAGTTGCCAGGCAGAACAGAGAGTCTACCCTGCAAGACATGGATCAGACACCTCAGTCCAGTCCTAGCATGAGTACGCAAGATATGCTGTGAGCTGGCAAAATCTATTATTATTTTTTTGGCTAATATTTGGGCTATCTCGATTCCTATGTAGCCCCCTCCTTCGTCGATTTCATGAAATCGGGCAATAGCTTAAAATAAATGTTCGACAATCATCGATCTAAGGTGATGGGTAAGTGTGCAAACTGATCGGTCTGATGATCACGGCAATGATTCTGATCTGCGGCGCGCAGGGTGAGATGCCCCTGAGTTTTGCCGGGGCCATGAATAACGCCGGTCAAAAAGATATCCTCACCGTCAAGAATTATGATACCGGCGCATCATTGACGGAATCTTACACTGACATCGAGCACCTGGAGAGAAATACAGAGGTTAATACCAGAGCTTATGGGACCGATTCATCTGCGTCTGATGCCAACGGGGCAGATGCTGGCAGCCCGGCTGGTGGGGCCGGAGGCCTTGAGGCAAGCATCAATTCTAATGTCATAGGCAAGGCCCACATCGCCTGGCAATCTTTCGATCCGAGCGTCTCCAGCAAGGGGCGTCATCAACTCATAGGCCGCAGCGTGGAGGATCTGACGGGAGTATTCTCCATTGAAAAGTTCATACAGCTCTGGTCCGGCAGCCGCCCCGGTGAGATAAGCGTGGACTGGCTGCCCTGCTCGTGAGAGAAAAATCATTCATTGAGCTTATATCGGGCCTCCGTGATTGATATCATTCAGTATAAATTATTTAATTTGTTCGATTTATGATTATCTCCACAACCAGGTCATTGTAATCACGATCCTTGAGAGCATAGCGATCCTCCCAGCGAAGCTGGCATTTGCTGGAGCCTAATGGCAGTTTTATGACATGTGCTTTTCCATCCGCATTGAGGCTACTGTCCGTGTAATACATATTTCCATCCTGGGCCTGCAGAGCGAAGACCAGCCTCGTGTTAGCAGGAAAGTCTCCCACAACAAAGCTTTTTTTCACATTCTCCTGAATGGAATCAAAGAGCGGCTTGCTTTCTGGCTGATAGAGCCAAAAACGGTTGTGATAAGGCGTATTCTTGCTGACCAGCCTGGCCACGACATGGCTGTTGCCTGCTAAGACAACATCTTCTCTGATGATGGGCAAAACCTCGATTGCCACCACGAGATCCTTGTAGCTCTTCTTCGTAAGGCCAAGAGATGCCTCCCAGCGCAGCTCCCATTTATTATAGCCAATGGGAAGCTTGCGCACGTGGCTTAAGAAGTCCGGATTCTTCACCTGATCTGTGTAATAGGTATATCCGTCATCGGTCTTGAGTGCAAAAGAGAGCTTTGCGCCGGCAGGGTAGGCTCCCAGGTCAATAGCCGTTCCCAGAGGGGTTTCATCGCTAAGGATCAACCTGTCTTCGGGGGAGATCTGACGGAATTCGTCCAGAGTGGCGGCAAGCCTGCTCTTAGGTGTAATAAATACCCTGCCGTCCTTAGGCATCACAATATCCTCGGTAACAGGATTGAAGATCTCAATCTCCATTACCACGTCGTCATAATCCCTCTCCCCTAAACCATAGAGATCCTCCCAAGAGAGCACCCACTTATAGGTCCCGGCCTTAACCGTGTTGACATGGTCGCAGGCATCACTATTCAGGAATTGATCGGTGTAATAGACATGCCCGTCTGAGGTTTTTAGAGCAAAAATGAGACGGGTGCCGGAGGGATAAACTCCCAGATCGTAGAGCTTGCCTATCTCCGAGCTGGAGGCCCTGAAGATCAGTCTGTTCTCGGGAGAATACTGCCAGATCTCATCTACCAGTGTGGTGTTCATCCCCTTGAAGCGAACTATGACCCGGCCCTGTTTGGGCATGATCAGGTCGTCATCCGAGGTGAACTGCACTGCATAAAAAGCGAATCTGCTGCCCATCCCACATTCGCCGTAGCCGATCTTAAACCACCCATTATCACCCCATCCTGTACTCCAGCTATTCTTGCATATCCAGTACCCTTGGGCATCATTGTAGCCTACGATGCAGACGGCATGATCGCCTACATAGCCGCCATAGGCTTCTCTATATACTCCACCATAATAGTAATAGAAATCCTCGTAGACATTCATGCCGGTCATAAGAGGACCGCGCGTTACAAGCCATTCTTTTGCCTGGGATGCGCTGAGTATAGTCTTCCAGCTACTAATTTTGATTATTCGGTTCGCTCTATCCGGGCAGCTTCTTGATTGATTGCTGTCGTATGGAAAACAGCCTTCATCGGGAATGCCGCTTTGCTGGGCATATCTCAAGGCGGATGTAAAGTACCAGCCCCGATCACAGCAGTTGCCGCAACCCTGGAAGAACAGATCGGCCTCAGAAAGATCTGGGTTGAGATCAGGATTTCTCCTGAAGATCTCTAAATTGGACTCAATGAGGGCAACGGTGGCAAAGGCAACGCACGAGCCGCACTGCTGTTGGTTTCTTATGGGAGTGGTCCAGTTCTTGCCTGAGACTTGCCTCCAATCCCACTCACCGGGATAGATGAAGACTGGCGCCTGCTCAAGTGTTTGCGCCTTCTCTCTTGCCATGAGTTCCTGAATCTTTTTTTTCTCATCTTCAGGAACAACCAGACCAAGATGCTTCAATTTTTCCGGCGTTGACAGTCGGCTAAGAGATGTCTCTCCGGCCAGCCAGGAGAGGCGTTTTTCTTTTATCATGCTCCGTATTGCATCGATTTCTTCCATAGCCACGGTTTGTAGACCCCCAATCAATCCATAAGCCGAATACCAATATAAACTTTGTTATTTTTTATATACTATCATAATTAAAGATATTGGAGAAAATAGGAGAAAAAGCGGATCAGGATGAAAAACATGAATCCAAAATGAGGCAATTATAATGACTGGCAATCCATAACAAACTTCAAAAAGAAAGTTATTAATATCTCGCCGATGAACCATTGATGTACCAGGGGGATTTTAGCTATGGAGGTTCTGATTAAGAGATCTGCGCGACGCAGAAAGACCATCCAGGCCAGGATGGTGGGAGGAAATATGGAGGTTTTAGCACCTGCCTCTATCTCAGACGCCGTTTTGCAGGGTCACATAGAAAAACTGCGCTCTCGACTGGAGAAGAGGGTCTATCCAAAAGATGACGCCCATCTGCATGAAAGAGCCTGCCATCTAAACAGCAGATACTTTCAAGGAAACCTTACCTGGAACAGCATCCAGTACTCCACAAACCAGGAGCGCAGGCGTGGGTCCTGTAACTGTACTGCCCGGACCATTCGCATCAGCAGCAAGCTGGCCAAACTTCCTCAGTGGGTCGAGGATTATGTGATTGTGCACGAGCTTGCCCATCTGCTTGAGCCCAACCACGGCAAGAGGTTCAAGGCACTGGTACATAGATATCCCCTGGCAGAAAGAGCCATAGGATTTCTCATAGCCTCCGAGACTATGTAACCAGTGCCTTGCAAAAAGGCAGCTCCATCTTCACTTTAGCCTTAATTTTCGACATTTATTTATAGCTGAAAGACTGACTTTAGGTGCTGCAATTGGAGGTTATACGATGAAAAAATCCCTTATTTTTGTCATTTTTGCTATTCTGCTGACGTCTTTGGGCGGCGCGAATATGAAGACCGGAGAGGAGAATAGGAATAACAGCTCACTTATTTCCAGGGATTTGCTCTTTGGCAATCCGGACCGCATTACTACCAGAATCAGCCCAGACGGCTCAAAGCTCAGCTTCCTTGCCCCGAAAGACGGAGTTCTCAATGTTTGGGTGGGACCTGCGGATTCGCCAGAGACGGCTAAGCCTGTAACCAATGACACCTATCGTGGCATTAGAAGCTACACCTGGGCTTACACCAACCAGCATATCCTCTACCTGCAGGATCGCAGTGGTGACGAGAACTGGCGTATTTACAGCGTCAATCTCAGCAGTGGTGAGACCCGGGACCTCACGCCTTTTGAGGGCGTGCGCTCCGAGATCCGGGCTCTTAGCATCAAGCACCCTCATGAAGCAATCATCGGGCTCAATAAGCGCGATCCCGAGTATCACGACCTCTTCCGGCTCAATATCGAGACCGGCAACATGACACTGATCCTGGAGAATAGAGAGTTCTCCGGCTTTGAGATCGATGACGACTTTGAGGTCAGGCTGGCGAGCAATATGACTGCGGACGGAGGAACCGAGATTTTCAGACCCGCCGAAAACAAAAGCTGGGAGCCCTTCCTGAAGATCGAGATGGAAGATGCCCTCACCACCGGTTTTTCCGGATTTAATAAGAGCAATGATCTCATTTACCTTATCGACAGCAGGGGCAGAAATACGGCTGCTCTTTATGCCCTCAATCTGCATACAAAAGAGAGCTCTTTTTTGGCTGAAGACCCCAAATCAGACCTCACGGGCATGATGATCCATCCCACTGAGAAGAATGTGCAGGCGGTGGCATTTTACTACGACCGGATACAGTGGAAGATCCTTGATCCATCTATTTCGCAGGATATCGATCTGCTGCGCAGTGTGGATGAAGGGGACATGACAGTTGTAAGCCGCAGCCTGGACGATAAGGTATGGATCGTCGTTTTCACCAGGGATAATGGGCCGGCGCGCTACTACCATTATGACCATGAGGCCAAGAAAGCCTCTTTCCTCTTTACAGACAGAGAGAAGCTGGCTGGGACTGCCATTAGCAAAGATGATCCCCGCCGTCATAAAATCGCGCGATGGCCTGGACCTGGTCTGCTACTACACGTTGCCACTGCAAAGCGATGAGAATGGAGACGGGCTTCCGGAAAAGCCTCTTCCAACGGTTTTGTATGTGCACGGCGGCCCCTGGGCCCGCGACTACTGGGGCCTTGATCCCATTCACCAGTGGCTGGCCAATCGGGGCTACGCCGTCTTGAGCGTCAACTTCCGTGGCTCTACGGGTCTCGGCAAGAGTTTCATAAATGCGGGAAATCTGGAGTGGGGAAAGAAGATGCATGACGACCTCATCGATGCCGTCAACTGGTCTGTGCAGCAAAAAATCGCCGATCCGGAGAAGATTGCCATCATGGGTGGAAGCTACGGCGGCTATGCCGCACTGGCCGGCTTAACCTTCACCCCCAGGATCTTTGCCTGCGCGGTGGACATCGTGGGCCCCTCCAACCTGATAACGCTCCTGGAGACAATTCCACCTTACTGGAAGCCGGAGATAGAGCAGTTCACCAAGAGGGTGGGCGACTTCCGGACAGAGACGGGCAGAAAGCTGCTGCAGGAACGCTCACCCCTTAATTCTGTGGAGCTAATTGAGCGGCCCCTGCTCATCGGCCAGGGGGCCAATGATCCTCGCGTCAAGCAGAATGAGTCCGACCAGATCGTCAAAGCCATGCAGGCCAAGGGACTTCCTGTGACCTATGTGCTCTACGGCGACGAGGGTCATGGATTTGCCCGTCCCGAGAACAGGCTCTCCTTCTACGCCATAGCCGAGGCATTTTTGGCCGAGCACCTGGGCGGCAGCTTCCAGCCCATCGGCCAGGACTTCCTGGGAGCAAACCTCACCGTGCCCGCCGGGGCAGGAGAGGTTGCCGGCCTCTCCCAAGCCCTAGGAGAAAGATCCTAGGGCATTTATTCCTCTTTTTTTTAATAGCTATCTTCTTCAATTATCCGGGATAAGAAGCGGCACTTTGCGCTTCATTTGCCCATAGACTTGAAATATCCGCTCATTATGCATACGGCATCCTCGGGCCCCACCTGCTCGAACTGATCGCAAGGAGTTCCCCGGTAGCAGGGCAGGTGGTGAATGGTGCAAACGGCATAATCGCCATCGTGGGCGGCCTGGAAAGCAAGATGAGGGCACCTTTTCCCGGCAGGCTTAAAGATCATGGCCTCTCGATCATCCGGATCGATGCTGCCGTCTGCCAGAATAGAAGACGGATTGACGATAAAAATATTCAGATGAAGGCAGCATCGTCCGCAGCGCAGGCAGAGCATGATATGCCCTAAGGACGGGCGGCCTATTGTAGCTTACGAGAGGTCGCTTTCTATGCGCTCGATTTTCTCTCTGTATTTCTGC
>CAVVKN010000024.1:0-49176 GCA_963748825.1 Methanotrichaceae archaeon | reverse complement strand
TTAACCTTTTATGCCAGCATGCATTTCTTTGCAGCCATGAAGCTTCCGGGCACGGCGACCCAAGAGGAGAACATCTCCATCGCCATGGGAAAGCTGAACATCGAGCAGGCCCAGGTCTTCCTGGACATCGGCTGCGGCTCGGGGGCCGTATCCCTGGCCGCCTCTCGCTACACGGACCGAATCTACGGCATCGACCGGCGAGAGGAAGCAGTGCAGATGTGCAAAGCGACCGTTTCCCATGGACAATTTTTCTTAGGCGAGGCTGCCGCAGTTTTGCCCGACCTTCCCAGAATAGACAGATGTTTTATCGGCGGCACGCGCGGCATCGATGAGTTCTTGCCTCTGCTTTTAGAGAAGGCTGCTCCCGGCTGCGTTATTGTGGCCGACCTGGCGCGCCTGGGCATTGCCGCCCACGTGGCGCAGATGATGAAAGAGGCAGGAATATTTCAGGAGCTTATCCAGATTCATATCGCAAGGGGCTACGATCTAGGGGGAGACATAGCCCTGAAACCGGTAAACCCCATCTTCATGGTGATCGGTAAATGTTGATCGGCATCAGCCTTGGCCCGGGCGACCCGCAGCTTTTGACACTAAAAGCAGCAGCAGCCCTGAAGAACTGCACAACGGTCTTTGTGCCGGGAGAGATGGCCTCAGAGTTAGTTCGGCCCTACTGCCGGCCCCAGATTTTGCAGTTTCCCATGATCGAGGATAAAGAGGAACTGGAGAAAATATGGGAGGAGAATGCCGACAACGTAGCAAAGGAGGCGGCAGCCTCAGGCCTGCGCCGGCTTTGCCTGCATGGGGGACGTCAACACCTTCTCCACCTTCAGCCACCTGGAAAGGCTGATCCGGCGCAATCACCCGGAGATTGAGATCCAGACCATTCCCGGCGTGGGCATCGTCCCCGCTCTCGCCTCGCGCTTTTCTGCCCCCCTGGAGAGATCCTTTGAGGTCTCGGACGGCTCACCTGTGGAAATGGTCATCAGGATAAAGGCCACCCGGCCCAGGAAGCTGGCGGAAGAGCTTCGTGCCAGGGGCTTTGACGAGTTCATGCTGGGAACAATGCTCTGCACTCCCCAGGAGAGGATCATCAGAGATGAGATGCCGGAGAGAAGCGACTATTTTTCCGTCCTTTTAGCCCGGAGACGGAGATGAAGCTTTACTTTGTGGGGGCAGGCCCAGGAGACCCGGATCTCATCACCGTCAAAGGCAAGAGGCTCCTCTCGGAGGCAGACCTGGTGGTTTATGCTGGCTCTCTGGTCAATCCCGCCCTCCTGGAAGGACTGAAAGCGGAGACAATGGACAGCAACGGCGTCTCTCTGGAGGCGACCACTGCCAGGATCATCGCTGCCCTGCGGACCGGTAAGAAGGTGGTGCGGCTGCACAGCGGAGATCCGTCGCTTTATGGCGCTATACTCGAGCAGATGAAGCCGCTCGAGGAGGCGGGAGTGGAAGTGGAGGTCGTGCCCGGAGTCTCCTCCCTCTTCGCCTCTGCTGCCGCCTTAAAAACTCAGCTCACACTGAAAGGGGTCTCAGAGTCCTTGATTGTGACGAGGCCAGCCGGCACCACCCTGGAAAAGGACGAGCTGGCTGCTTTGAGCCGCCACAATACAACTATGGCCATCTTCCTGGGCATAGATAAAATCCGGGATATTGTCGATAACCTGGACCGTCCAGGCGACACTCCCGTGGCTGTGGTCTATCATGCCTCCTGGCCGGATGAGAAGGTTTTGCAGGGAACCCTGGCTGATATCGCCGAAAAGGTAGAGGCGGCAGGCATAAGCAAGAGCGCCCTCATCCTGGTTGGCGGCGTGGTGACAAGAACCGGATTTCGGAGGTCTCACCTATACAGAGATCGGTAGCAATCCTGGTCTTTCCCAGAGATAAAGAGAAGGCAGAGAAAATAGCCCAAGCTTTGCAGGATAGCTATTCTCCTACTATTATCCTTTACGAGAAAGACAAAATGGAGATGATGCTGGAGAGATATGAGTTGGTAGTAGCGGTCATGGCCGTAGGAATCGTTGTACGAAGCCTTTGCCCTCACCTCAAGGATAAGTGGACAGACCGGCCCGTGGTGGCCGTAGATTCCTCTCTTTCCTGCGCCGTGCCGGTTGTGGGAGGCCATCACGGAGCCAATGAGCTGGCCCGCTTCCTGGCGTCTCAACTGGGCCTTTTTGCAGCTATCACCACTGCCACCGACTCCTCCGGCCGGCCTTGCCTGGAAGAGGTAACGGCCCGGCTGCGCGCAACGGTCGTCAACAAAGAGTCCTCCAAAGCCATCAACCTTGCCTTTCTCAAAGAAGACGTTCCCGTTTTAAGGCTGAAGGGGCCCAAGATTGTAGTAGTGGATGAGGATGTGGCCGTCTTGAAAACGATGGGCCTGGTTGTTGGCATCGGAGCCAGAAAGGGCGTCTGCGCCTCGGAGGTGCTGCAGGCCATTGATGAGGCATTAAGTGAAGCGGGCAGAAGGCGAGAGGAGATCGGTATCCTGGCCACAGCCTGGCTGAAGAGGGAGGAAGAGGGTATGCTGCAGGCAGCCAGCATTCTGGGAAAGGAGATGATTTGCCTCTCCAGGGAAGCTCTCAATTCTCAAGAGCCGAGCACAGCCTCCCGGGCCAGTGACCTGGGTCTTTCCGGCGTTGCCGAGCCGGCCGTCCTGGCCCTGGCTACAAAGCTCATTTTTCCCAAGAAAGCCTACGGGAGGGTAACAGTTGCCATCGGAGAGTAGATATAAGCTTTCCATCGTGGGCATCGGCCCCGGCTCGCCGCAGCTACGCACCGCCGCCGCCACAAACGCCATCCTCTCGGCAGACTTCGTGGTCGGCTATAGGCCCTATCTGGAACTGATCAGCGATCTCTTGCCAGGAAAGCAGGTCTTCTCCAGCAGCATGGGAAAGGAAGTGGATCGAGTAAAGGCTGCAGTCGATCTCCTTGAGCAAGGGTCAGTGGCCCTGGTGAGCAGTGGGGACCCCAATGTCTACGGCATGGCAGGTCTTGGCCTGGAGCTGGCTAAGCAGCCTTCTACAGTCGAGATTGTGCCCGGAGTCACCTCATTTACCGCCGCATCCTGCCGCGCTGGCCTCACCTTCCGCGAATGCGTGGCCGTGATCAGCCTCAGTGATCTGCTCACACCCTGGCAGCAGATTGAAGGCCGCCTGCGTCTGTCCGCAGAGACACAGATGCCCGTGGCTCTCTACAATCCAAAAAGCAAGAGACGCGACTGGCAGCTCCTGCGCGCTTTAGATATTTGCGGGGACAGGGATGTTCTGGTAGCAAAAAACATCGGGCGCGAGGGAGAGGAGATCATTTACACCAGCTCAGAAAAGCTGATCGAAGAGGAGAGCCTGCGAGAGAGGATCAATATGACTGCTCTGGTCATCATCCTTGGCCGGGGCACCTTCCGGGGATTGACAAGCCAAACGGCCGCGATAAATCTGGTGGGCATCGGCCCGGGCGATCCCGAAAATTTAACGCAAGAAGCGCAGAGCATCTTAAAAAGCTCGCAGAAGATCTACGGGGCACAGAGATACCTGCAATTAATTGGTGATATCACTTCGGCCCAGAAAGTCACCCACAGCGGCCCCTGCCCGGTGAGGATGGCAGCCCGCTTAAAGGATGCAGTGCAAGTTGCCGAAGCCGGAGGCAAGGCATCCATCCTCACGGGCGGCGACCCGAGCATCTTCAGCTCCGGCTGGAGAATCATGGATCAGGCAGCGGGAAATGTCCCCATGCACATCTCACCAGGAGTCAGCGCTTTTTCCTCAGTCGCCGCAAGAGCGGGCGCGCCCCTGGTTAGCGACTTCGCCCTTCTCTCCTCGGCCCATGATCCTGCGCGCCTCTCTGCACTGGCAGGAACAGGCTTCGCGGTGGTGGCCTACAATGTAAAAGGGCAGGAAATTGCCTCTCTGCTGGAAGAGGTCGATCCCCTGAGACCCGTTGTTTTGGCCCAGGACGTGGCACGAGAAGGAGAAAATACCATGATCCTTACGGCAGAGGATTTACTGGCCGCAAAGCCGACTGGTTTTCGCTTCACCATGCTCGTCGCCTCCGCCAATTCCCGCATATTAGAGGGAAAGATAATCACCAAACGAGGATATGACAGCAAATACTGCTACTAGAGCTATTTGAGCTGATTTCCCATGATGGAAGATTATACAGATATTGGGGCTACAACGCCCGAGGCCCTGGAAATAAGCAGAAAGAGCCGACGGCTCATCTCGGAGATGATTGGAGATGACACTTTCGAGGATAGGATCAAGCAGAGATGTGTCATTGCCACCGGCGATCCCAGCGTGGCCGATATTTTAAGATTTCATGGCCAGCCCGGCGAGGCAGGCCTGCAGGCCCTGGAGAAGGGAGCACCCATCTTCACGGACATAAAGATGGTACAAGCGGGAATCTTGAAGAAAGGACATAATAGCCCCATCGAGACCTTCATCGACCAGGGCGATGCTCTGGCGGAGGCGGAAGGTATTACCCGCACCTCGGCCGGGGTCATGGCCTTGCAGGAGAAGCTATCAGGATCCATAATAGTGATAGGAAATGCGCCATCCGCTCTGCTCACTTTATGCGACCTCATAGAGACAGGAAAGGTCTTGCCGCGACTGGTTATAGGCGCAGCTGTGGGCTTCGTCAATGCGGCGGAGAGCAAAGAACGACTGAGAGAGATCGATGTGCCGTCCATATCTACGGCAGGCACGCGCGGAGGAACTCCCATCGCCGTCGCAGCCATAAACGAGATCATAAATGCCTATGCCCGAGCCTTACACTGACACCACCGTTGATTCCGTAAAGGATCCCGTCACAGGCTTTGTCATCCCCTCTTCCTGGATCCAGCTCTGCCCCGATCCACAGGCACTGCAAAAGATCCAGAGCGGCAGATGGGTCATTCTCTCCAGCGGCCTCCTCTGCAGACGTGGCCTGACCACAGGGACGACAGCAGCGGGAGCTTGCAAGGGAGCTATCCTCTCTCTGAAAAGAACGGTCCATAACCTTGAGATAGAAACTCCGGCCGGCATCCCCGTCTCCTTGCCCGTCGTGGCAAAAAAGGGCTTTTGCATAGCCGTCAAAGATGGTGGCGACCATAAATTCGATGTCACAGCAGGCCTGGAGATTACGGCCCAGGCTAGTGCGTCAGAGGAGACGACTCTTGTTGCAGGAAAAGGAATAGGCAGGATTTTAGCCAGGGGGCTATGCGATGAGGTGGGAAGGCCCGCCATTAGTCCGTCAGCAAGAGGGCAGATCATGAAAGCCATCTCGCAGGCGCTGCAGGAGACTGGCCTGGCAGGAGCTGAGGTAGAACTGTCAATTCCCCGAGGCGTTGAGCTGGCTAAAGAGACCCTCAACCCCCGCCTGGGCATATTGGGCGGCATCTCCATCCTGGGCTCGACGGGCTTTGTGGAACCCTGGAATGATCACTTCATCGGCGATCGAGTCCTGGAGCTGAAAGAGGCCAAGAAGGTGCTCGTCACCACAGGCCGAACGGGCCTAAAGTTTTGCCGCGTTCTCTTTCCCGATCATAAAGCAGTGCTTATGGGAAGTCAGCTCGACCTTCTGGCATTTGAGAAAGGCCAGGAGAGCATCCTCTGCGGACTGCCCGCCCTCATTCTTAAATGGGCCTGGCCCCAGATCCTGGATGAAACAGGCTATGGCACTGTGGCCGAGATGGTAGAGATAGAGCCGCAGCACAGGAACATCACCAAAGCTTTGCAGATGGCAAAAAAGAAGCTGCCTGAAACTCGCATCGTTCTGCTGCGCAAAGATGGAAGCACCCTCGCTGATGTGCCATAAAGTTGAATTGCAATAAATTGAGTAAATTAAGCAGATAGTAAATAAGTTACGACGAGTTACGATGCCACAATAAGAATCAGGCGAACTGATACAACAAAAAAAACAAACATCTATGACGTAGGCAATTACGATGCAGGCAAGATCATGATCATAGTAGGAGTGGGCGCCGGCCCGCAGATGCTGACAGCACAGGCCGCACAGGCCGTAGCCCAGGCCAGGCTCATCTATGGATCTGATAGAGCCATCGATCTGGTCAGAGAGCACATAAATCCGGACTGCAAAGTCAGAGTCATCGAAGACTACAAGAAGCTACACGATCTCGCGGAAGACGCCGTGGTTTTAAGCACGGGTGACCCCATGCTCTCCGGCCTGGGATATCTCAAAGGCAGGGTAATCCCCGGGATCTCCAGCCTGCAGGTGGCCTGTGCCCGCTTAAAAATCAGTCAGCTTAAAGTAGTTCCTATCACGGTTCACGGCCGCAGCCTGGACCCTGATGCCATAGCCTTTGAACTGCGCCGGGGAAAATGCGTCTTTCTGCTCACGGATGACGGTACCGACCTGCAAAGCCTCTGCCGGTATCTGGAATCCCAGGGCTTACATAGAAAGATGGCCTCTCTCACCGACCTCGGCTATCCGGAGGAGAGGATCGAACTGGCCAATACAGCCTGCCCGCCTCAGGCACCCGGCCTGTCCTGCGTTTTCATAGGCGAATTCTAAGGACTGCAGCTCTTGCAGGGAAGATAGCCCTGCCTTTTTGCATCCTCTACACTCTGGAAGTAGATGCGGTTCTCCGGCTTTATCTTGAGAGCGTAGCGACAGTCCAAAAGATGATACTTTTTCGAGGTGATGCTGCCCATGAACGCGACTTTCACACCTTCAGGCATATTCGAAGATGCCTGCAAAGAGCCTCCAGCACTGGTGGATCCACTCTCCTTGCCGGCCTTCACGGCAAGGACCTTTTTTTCAGTCGCATCACTTGAGATCTCTCTTTGCAGATTGCTCTCCTCTTTGGCCCGCTCTTCCTCATCCTTTTGCCTGGAGACTTTTTCATCCAGCTCCACCGGCCATGGTACTTGCTCGAATACCGACTCTTGCCAGGGATTCGCAAGGCTGACTTTCCTGCTCTCCTCAGCCAAAACACCGTGGGGACCCTTTGCCTCTAAAGTGCAATCATATTCTCCAGCCGGAATTTTTACATTCTTGGTGATCTCAAAGCTGTAATCCCGGTTCGGCTCTATCTGCATCAGCAGGTATTTGGTGTTAAATTGCTCTTTCTTTCCCTGCCAAAGGGTGGCATTGAGCATGAGATAAGCAAGCGAGCTATTGCCGGGGAGCATAATATTGCCCCGCACACTAAGAAGGTCGCTTCTTAATTCAGAATCAAAATCCATCTGCAATCGCGGATTTGCCGGTTGAGCCTGTGGCATCGTAGAAGGCGTCACAGAGAGCTCGGGAACCTTCTCCAGGCAGCCCGTCATGCAGAACAATGCCAGGATAAGAGGAAATAAAATTAAAGGTATACCACACTTACTAAAAAAATTTAGTATCAATTAATCAACCCCTTTATTTCCAGTGGAGATCCGGAAATCCCGTCATTTGGGCCGATATAAAACGAAGAGATGAGAAATCACCCTTGCAAGGATCGGAACACCCGCAGCAATCCTTCCAGGCAGTCCAGTTGCTTTTTCAACTTATCCAGATCATGCTCATCTTCCAGGGCTGCTGTGAGCTCTCGCAACCTGTGCAAGAGAGAAGCACGCAGATTGCCTATTGCAGCCATCAATTCTTCATCATCCTGCTTACACTTGAGAGCAGGTTTTACCCTGCTACCTGCAGGCTGATCATCAATTTCCCCTCTCTCCTGCAAATGTGCGCGATCAAAATTTGATTTTTCGTCCAGTTCTGCTCCGGATAAGCCAGAAGGCAGCGCTCTTACCGGCGAATTAGGTTCATCGGCAAAAGAGCAGACCGGGCAGACGACCTCACCCTGGCAACGAAAAAGCGGTGCGCCACAGTCATGATGTGTGGCTAACATAGTGCAGCCCTGCTCCAGAAGCCTGGTTATCTTGCTAAGAACTTCATCCTCATCCATGTCTCATCACTATGTGCCACATACGTTTAAATACAACGACTATATCATCACTTCTCAACTGATTAAGACGAATTTCGTCATTAACCTTTTTCCCAGAAACATGGGTGGTGATTATACGACAGCTGAAAATGTCCTTAAGCAATGCGTTGAAGGTCTAGAACGTATTATGAGCGATGATGCCGTACCGAGGAACATCAGGCGCTCTGCAGAGAACGTCAAATCTATCCTCATGAACGAGAGCACAAGCGAAGCAATCAAGGCCGCATCTGCCATCTCCATACTTGACGAGATAAGCAATGATCCCAATATTCCTCTTCACACCAGAACTTTGATCTGGAATGTTGCTAGCCAGCTTGAGACCATACCTGTATCTTGAAGCTTCCGCTTCCATATACCGGCTATACGTAGTCTTTTGGCTCAAAAAGAAGAGCATATACGAACTAAAACGCCAGAACGCACGTTATGCTCTTCGGGTACTTTTCGCTGGATTTGCCGAGATAAAAAGCAATCACGACAAGAAAACTCAAGGATTGAGAGAGACCGTATGATTTCCACTGGAGACTCAATTCCTTCGTCAGCTAACTTGCTAGCTGACTGCGAGCCGGTTAATACGAATCGATCTCAGCATATGGATTCCTGTTAGCTGGTCTCTCGCGAACCAGTTTAAGTGAGCGGATTTTTGCTGACCGGTTTACGTGAACTGAGACTTAATTTTAAACATTGCAGGCTCACATACCAAGTTAGTAATTAGTAAATAGCTTTGCCTGCCTATTTGACCATCATCTAGTGGATTTCTTTTGAATTTTAGGCCGTTATTTGCAAAATTTGCTGATAATAGTTGTAGCATTTAGGGAGTTTTCGTACAAACACACAAAGAAGCACGGTTTGCTAAGCCAACTTATATCGTACGCACAGAAAAGAATGCTAGCTTGATGGATGAGTCTCTAGTCTCCTAATTATGCCCAGTTTGCCTATTGGTTGAAGTTGACCTCCCAAATAATGAAATAATAAAATAAATTCGAAACTTAATGTTATAGATCTAAGGTCCGTCATGATACGAAAAATGGAACCACTCTCGCGATGTGAAACTGCTAATTCCTTACAACAGTTGGAACTTAATTAAAGAGCTATCTAGATTATAAAATTCTCTTGCGAACAAAACTAAGCACATCATCTGTAATAATAATGTTAATAAGGACTACTTCTACTACAAAAACGTTTATATACAAATAAAATAAACCCTACAACAAGACATTTTTATTTCATTATCAATCATGATGAAACACGCCGTTTTTATTTGTTTTCCACTGGAAATCAGGGGGTGGGGGGTTAAAGTTCCATTGGAAATAAAGGGGTGTTTACCATAACTCTTAATATCCCCCAAGACCTAGAAAATTTGTTCGAGGGGAATTATCTTGATATCTATTTCAAAAGGGTTATTTGCTGATTTATTAGCGCAAGGAGGCATATTTCAGTCCAGAGATGTCCTGCGCCCTACTTATACGCCAAGCCAATTGCCTCATAGAAACGAGCAGATCAACGGCCTGGCATCTGTTTTAGTTCCAGCATTAAGAGGAGAAACCCCCTCCAATGTTCTCATCTATGGAAAAACCGGTACCGGTAAAACGGCAGTTGCCAAGTACGTAGGAAAAGAACTGGAGGAAGCAAGTTTTGGAGATATGAAGTGTACTGTGATCTACATCAACTGCGAGGTAGTAGACACTCAATACAGAATTCTGGCTCATCTCGCGAGACACTTTGACAAAGAAATCCCAATGACCGGTTGGCCCACGGATCAGGTCTATGCAGAATTCAGAAATGCTGTCGATGAAGAGAAACAAGTTGTCGTGATAATGTTGGATGAAGTAGATAAGCTGGTGAGAAAGGGAGACGACGTTCTCTACAACCTCTCACGTGTAAACTCCGATCTTCTTCGCTCCAAAGTCAGTATCATCGGCATATCCAATGACCTCAAGTTCACAGAGTTTCTAGATCCAAGAATAAAAAGTTCTCTAGGTGAGGATGAAATCATATTTCCGCCTTACGATGCCGAGCAGATTAGAGACATCCTGGAACAGAGAGCTAAGCTCTCCTTCAGTCCAGGTGTTCTTCAAGAAGGCGTCATACCATTGTGCGCAGCTTTTGCGGCCCAAGAGCATGGAGACGCTCGCAAAGCTCTGGATCTCTTGCGTATATCCGGAGAATTAGCCGAAAGAGCTCGCTCTGCTATTGTAGCCGAGGATCATGTACGTTCTGCTCGAGAAAAGATTGAGCAGGACAGAGTAGAAGAGGTAATCAAGACTCTACCCACTCAGTCCAAGCTGGTGCTCTACAGCATTGTTCTATTAGAGGAACAGGGAACAAGAAACATCACGACCAGTGCCGTTTACAACATGTACAAACAACTCTGTCCTCTGGTTGAGACCGACTTTTTGACCCATCGCAGGATAACGGATCTCATCGCCGAGCTGGATATGCTAGGCATATTGCATACGATTGTGATCAGCAAGGGTCGATATGGCCGGACCAAAGAGATCACGCTCAGTGTTTACTCCGGCAAGCTCAAGGCTACGCTGCAGCAGGATTACCGGCTGAAGGTTTTGGGCAGCGTCAATGTACCCCAACAAGCTCGACTGGGTCTTTGATTTGAAAAATTCATGTTGCTATAGTCTAACTATGAGAGAAACACTGCGCATGCAAATATCTTCGATCCAGCCAGCAATATTATGGAGGAGGTATATTCCCCTGCAATTAGCCTCTTCGCGATATTTCTGCTCCTCCTTTTCCAGAAGGCCGCGTCATGAGTTTGGTTTTACGGCATTAAATGGAAATGATGCATAGAGCTATATTGTATGCACAGTATCGTGTTCGACGAGGAGAAGAAAGCGATAAATAAAATGGGATCGGGCTGAAGTAGCGTTGGCCAAACCAGAGAAAAATATATAATTATAAAATATGGAAACATTTAGATACTTTGAGGGTTGCTTTGGGCTTGAGGGGGGAACTATCCTGAGGATATGCCTGATGCTGGTGATAATTCTAACAGCAGTGGCGAACGGGGCAGCTTCGGATAATTCATTCCCATTTTCGGAATCCTTTCAACTAAAGGAGATATCAGCTCAAGAGGTCATGGCAAACGCAAATAATAGCCCCGTCGTCTATGACCATGTAATAATCAAAGGCGATTTATTTTTAGATAAAGATCAGAAAAATCCCCTAAGAGTAACAAATTCAGTATTCAGGGATAATGTAAACTGCAAAGGAGTAACGTTTTATGGAGATGTGAATTTCGAGAATACCACTTTTCAAAGGAATGCCATTTTTAATGAAACAAAATTCTTGACCGCGGCAAATTTCAATGCAACCCGCTTCCTGGGAGAGGCAACCTTCAATATGTCTCGCTTCCCGGATAGCGGGAATTTTGATTTTGCCTATTTCAATGGTGTAGCCGACTTTGAAAGTGTCTGGTTTGATAAATTCGCAACTTTTTATAATGCCACATTTATGAAAGATGCTCAGTTTGCCTTCTCGGAATTCAATGGTGCTTATGCCAACTTCGAATTAACACGCTTTATTGGAGGCATCTATTTTTACGGTAGTCTGTTTAATTCTTATTGCACCTTCTCCGATGCGTGGCTGCAGGAAAATGCTGATTTTCATGCTACAAAGTATTCAAATGGTGTAGGTTTTTTCCATACGCAATTTTCTGGACAGGCCAATTTTGCTCGATCCCGCTTTATTGCAGATTCTATATTTTCTCAAGCTAACTTCAACGACATGGCTATTTTCTCAAATGCTAATTTCGATGGGCCGGTATTCTTCAATGACTCTGTATTTTGCAGTGATGCCAATTTCGACAATGCACAATTCCAGGCACCCACAGATATATCATATGCTGCTTTTAAGGGCGATCTAAATATGAATAGCACAAAGATTACCCGCATGGTGTTAGATGGCTCAGCCTTCGGCAATGGGTCTCGCTTGTATCTGGCCAAAGCAGATATCAACCGGCTGATAGTGAGCTGGAGTCAGATAAAGGATATCCTCAGTTTTGATACTGCGGCCTACCTCTCGTTGATCAAGAATTATAAGGACCTCGGCCAGAGCAATGATGCCAATGAATGCTACTATGAGTATCGCTATCTAAATCAGGCTAGTAAGCCGATCGGCTTTTCCAAGTTCCTGGATACGATGGCCTGGCTCACCTGCGGTTATGGAGTGCGCCCTCACTATGCGCTTTTCTGCGGAATGGTAATAATTCTCATTTTCTCCTTTATTTATTGGGCTGGCAGGGGCGTGGAAGGCTTTCACAATATTCACGGCCACCAGCTCATGGTAGCATCCCTCTTCTACAGCACAATTGCTTTCACTGCTAATTCAAAAGGGCTTCCTCTGCGGGGGCGATATAAATACCTGGGAATTGCGGAGGGCATTGTAGGATGGCTGCTTATGGCCTTATTCCTGGTGACGTTAGGCAGGCTGATCATTGGATAAGTTGATCATCGGATGAGCGTCGGATAGGTTCGCGAAGAAGTGATGAAGCAAAAAAAGTAATCCTAAAAAATTTTTACCGAAGCCTATCTGGATTTCGGCTTGCGGTTCTTTGCATTTTCAAATGGATTCAAATCGCTCTGGGCTAATGTTACGTTCTCAAGTGTTCCATTGATGAGAGTTGCATTTTCGAATGTTCCATTGATGAGAGTTGCATTCTCGAATGTCCCATTTATGAGAGTTTCATTCTCGAATGTCCCATTGATGAAAGTTTCATTCTCGAATGTTCCATTGATGAGAGTTTCATTCTCGAATGTCCCATTGATAAGAGTTGCATTCTCGAATGTTCCATTGATAAGAGTTGCATTCTCGAATGTTCCATTGATAAGAGTTGCATTCTCGAATGTTCCATTGATAAGAGTTACATTCTCGAATGTTCCATTAATAAGAGTTGCATTCTCGAATGTTCCATTAATAAGAGTTGCATTCTCGAATGTTCCATTGATCGAATCATTTGTCGTTGCCTGTTCTGCCCCGAAGGCAAAACCAAAGCCTTGAGCTGCGAGTACGAACAGAAGCACTGATGCCATTGCTAAGAAGCTCTTCATTTCTACACCCATACTTTTTTGCCTCATGTCATCTCGCCTAAAATATAAATTTTGCGTTAGCCGAGAAACGTTTCGGACTTCTGTGATCCAAGTTCATCGAAGCTCTCCCATAATGCGGCAAAAGATGTATATGTCTCAAGGAAAAACTGCTAATCAATTTCTAATCCGATGTGAAAGGGGAACTATGAGGCAGCAATATCTTGCAGTGATAGCATTATTATCTCTATATGCGACTATGTTTGGTGCAATGGGGGCCGAGAACAACAGCAGCGTCTCTCTGGGGGGGGTGGAAATAGACGATAGCGGTTTTCGTCCCAATATCGATGGATTCAGCTTTCAAAACTATGGCGAGGATCCAGTGACTGTCGACCTGACTGCGGCGGAGATGCAGCGCATGTTCGGAGACAAAGTTTGCGCCAGCACCGCTGGTGGCAAATGCACACTAACTTATCCTGCCGAGCGCTGGATGAATCAGGCTGTTTCCGCTATGAAATTCGGACACTGCGAAGGCATCGCTGTCCTATCCAGCCTTATGTATTACAACGAGACAAGCCCCAGCCTTTTTGGAGGCAACAGTGCCATTGATCTCGCTCTCCAAGATGTCTTGTTGCAGCGCGAGATAGGCTATTGGTGGACCACCCAGGTCACAAGTCCCGGCGGATCGAAGAAGGTGCTGGAGTCCCCTCAGGCTGTGCTGGATACTCTAGCCGAGGCCTTTGGCAATGGATCTGGTGCTGGAGAATGGTGGGTCATGGGCATCTATCTGCCCGATGGCAGTGGCGGCCATGCTATTACGCCTTATGCTGTTGAGGATCGCGGTAACGGCACGGCCCATATTCTGGTATATGATAATAACTGGCCCAAGGATAGCAGGTTCATTGAGGTGGATACGCTCAACAATTCCTGGCGCTACCTGGCATCGGCCAGTCCGGATGAGCCAAACAGCCTCTATTCCGGCAACGCCAGCACCAAGAATCTGGAGATTGTCTCCCTCTCCTCGCGCCTTGGGCAGCAGCAGTGCGATTTCTGCAAAGATGAAGATCCTGCAGCCAGTAATGCCTCCCTGAAAAATATTCAGATCTGGCAGAGCGGCAAGGCCAGCGCTCTGGTTACGGATGAGAGCGGGCGCAGGGTGGGTCTATTGGATTCGGGCCAGATGGTAAATGAGATCCCAGGGGCTGAGATCAGAAGTCTCAAGTTCGGTCTGGCAGGCATAAGCAGCACTCATCCTCCCGTCATCTTGCTTCCCCTGGCCTTGGTTAAAGAGTCTCACCTGGCCATTGAAATCAACAGCACCGCCAACGGCAGCCAAAAGAATCAGGCCGATACGGCCATCATCGCCCCCGGCTTTGCCCTGGCCTCTTCAGTTCCTGACCTGAGGCAGGGCCAGCAGCAGGTCATGGATCTTTTCCAGGAGGACGAAGCATACAATGTCAGCATCGGCGCCAACCGCCAATTCTCTCCCATAATCTCAATAGATACCGATTATCAGAGAATCACCCTTACTGGCCTGAACCTCGAGCCGGCCGGCAGGATCAATATCTCCATGAATCCGGCACTGAAGGATTTCCGCATGAGTACTCTGGGAAATCTCAAGCCGGGAACGCTGCAGCTTCTGATGACTACCCTTGATCCGGCGAGCGGGGCCTCGTCCACATTCAAGAGCCTGGATCTAATCTTGCGGCCCGATGATGCCGTTTCCATGGACGTTGCCGGAACCTTCGGCGGAGCGGATTCGCCCTCTCTAGCCGTCTCTCGCAAGAACGGCGGAAGGCAAGAAATGTCGCTGCAAACCGTCTCGAAGAATGTCCCCGCGGATCTTCCCAATGATATGCCGAATGTTCGTGACGCCAATAATTTAACACGCACCAAGCTACCGGAATCGAGGCCCTCTTCCTCTTCCCGAAGCGATATGAGCGGCAGCGATGTGAGCTTCCCCAGCTCGGCCAGTATGCCCCGTGTGGGAACCCCCACGTTCCCATGATTTGGTAGGAGGTTAAAGCGGAAAAAACTGGTGTGCAAGGGAAGGTCTTCCATTGCACGCCCGACTTGCTGATATTGGAGTATTTGGGAGCCCATGGATGTATAGAAGGGAGGCATGTAATGGAGTGATGCGGGCGAACGAGTCCTCAGGCTGGAAGGCTTCTTAAGAAAATGGTGAACAGCAAAAAACTTCAACGACGAGGGACACCTCCGAGATGGACATATTATACCATGGTAAAGTAGTTCTATGGCACATCTATCGAAGTTCTATCGACTATGACGTTAGACATATCAACGCGTTGATATAACGTGCATTATGAGTTTCATCATATCTGGTTTTTAACGTAATACACATTAGCTTGCTGAGTGGGACAAAGCCGCTATTTCGCTTATATTAAGACATATAGATCTATTAAAAAGTCGGAAATAAAAAAATATTATTGACCAACTTAATTTCGAAATGCGCCGATCGGGAATCGAACCCGAGTTTAGGCGTTGGCAACGCCTAGTGATAACCGCTACACTATCGGCGCTATCGTGTTTCACGAAGCATCCCCTACAATCACCTTCTAGTCTAAAAACATTGCGGGTAAAAAGCCTCGCCTCGCGCCGTCCTCTCGGGCTACATACCCTTTATCTACCTTGAAGGGGGCTTCTTTATGGTGATATTCGCTTGCATGATGTCGTCATAGTAGGAGCAGGCCCGGCTGGGCTGACCGCTGCCATGTACTGCGCGAGAGGCGGAAAGAAGACGCTGGTTTTGGGCAATATCTACAGCTCACAGCAGTCCATGGGCGGCCTCTATGAAAACTACCCCGGCTTTCCGGATGGCATTCAGGGCATAGAGCTCTCAGAGAGGATGCTGGCCCAGGCCCAGAAGTTCGGGGCGGAAAACCAGACGGATCAGGTGGAGAAGATCGTGCCTCTGCGCGATTCCTTCCGTCTCAAGACGGAGAACTGGCAGTACGAGGCCAAAGCCATCATTCTGGCCATGGGCGCCAGCCACCGCGCCATAGGCGTTCCTGGTGAGAAGGAGCTGACGGCACGGGGCGTGTCCTATTGCGTGCACTGTGATGGGGCGCTCTTTCGTAACAAGGCGGTGGCCGTGGTGGGCTACGGCAACGGCGCTGCCAGGGCTATTCTCTACTTAGCCAACATCGCCGACAAGGTGCATCTGCTCTCCTCGCGAGAGAAGCTGGTGGCCGAGCCGGTTTATCTGGACCGTATCAAGAAGCTGTCCAACTACACCGCTTCCTTCGGAGCGGAGGTCACGGAGATCCTGGGAGACCAGTTCGTCTCCAGCGTGGAGTATAAGGTAGGCAACACCCCACGCTCCCTGAAGGCGGACGGCGTCTTCGTGGAGATGGGCATGAAGCCCAACACCGATTTGGCAGCAGCGCTGGGCCTGGAGATGACGCCCGGCGGCTACGTAAAGGTCAACCGGCTCAATCAGGAGACGAGCCTGCCGGGAGTCTTCGCTGCCGGAGACCTGACAGGCGGAAGGCTGCAGGTGGCCACTGCCGTAGGCACAGGCGCATCGGCAGGAATCAGCGCCCTGCAGTATTTGGGATAAGAAAATGGCAAGAGCAAGAGTGGAAAGAGTGCTGGATCTGAGAAGGCCCGTTACCACCTGGCGCTCGCAGGACCTCCAGAACGGTCGGCCAGCCGAATCCCTGACCATGATCCTGCGCACAGTGGGCTGTCGCTGGAACCGCTGCACCATGTGCGGCTATGCCAGCGAGGGAGCGCCGGCCACAGCTCAGGACCTGATCGCCCAGTTCGAATGCGCCATGGAGAGGTCCTCTCCAGATGTCTCGATGGTCAAGATCTACACCAGCGGCAGCTTCCTGGACAGCGCCGAGATGCCGGTGGAGGCTCGCGATGAGATCTTAAAAAGGCTAGAGGCACTGGGAATCAAGAAGCTGGTCATAGAGACCCGTCCCGAGTATGTAACGCCCCAGACGGTTGAGATATGCCTCACTCATCTGCCTACCGAATTTGCCATTGGTCTGGAGACGGCGAGCGACCTCATCCGGGAGAACGCCATCCGCAAGGGCTTCACCTTCCAGGACTTTGCCGATGCCTCCGAAGCCGTGCACAGGCAGGGCGGGCGAGTCAAGGCCTACCTGCTGCTAAAGCCCCCCCTGCTTTCTGAAGGCCTGGCTATGAGAGACGCCATAGCCTCTGCTCGGGCGGCCCGCGACCACGCGGATATTCTATCTCTCAACCTCTGCAATGTGCAGCGCAATACTGTGGTGGAGCGCATGTGGGAGCGAGGCGAGTTTCGGCCTCCCTGGCTCTGGTCGGCCCTGGAGGTGCTAAAAAGCGTGCCGGGCCCCATCGTCTGCGATCCCGTAGGCGCTGGAACCAGGCGCGGCCCGCATAACTGCGGAGAGTGTGATGATGCCGTAGCCGAGGCCATTCGGACGCACGCTCTCTCCCAGGACGTCGCGCCGTTCCAGAGCTTGGACTGCAAGTGCAAGTCGACCTGGAGAGAGCTGATGGAAGTAGAGGAGCAGTCCTTTGGGACCCCTCTTTTTTAATTTTGATTTGCTTATGTGCCTGAGTGAAACCCTGTAGAATAGTTTAAAATATTATGGGCATGATATATTATCCTTTGGTGATCTCTCATGTTCGAAAAGGTCCTGATTCCCACTGATTTTTCAAATAATGCGGAAAAGGTCATCGAGTGCGTTGGCGTAATTCCTGGAGTAGAAGAGGTTATGCTCTTGAACGTTGTGGCCCGGCCAGCTATTACCAGATTTTGGGATCCTGTGGCCGAGATCAAAGTGGCTGAGAAGAGGCTTACTGAGATGAAGAGCGCCTTTAAGGTTCCTGGGGTGAGCGTCAAAGTGAAGGCCGTGACTGTTCTGGAGGGAGAGGTGGCAAGTGCCATCCAGAGGGTGGCTGAGGATGAGAAGGTCACCCTCGTGGCCATGGGGGCGCGGGGAAAGGGTCTCATTAAGAGCGTACTTTTGGGAAGTGCCTCCCGAAATGTCCTGCGTTATGGAAATACGCACCTTTTGATCATGCGCTATAGGGATCTGGAGGGCGCCGACCGAAAAGAGCATTGCGAAAAAATCTTTGCCAAGGTGCTCTTTCCCACCGACTTCTCTCAACCTGCCGAGGCTGCTCTCTCCTTCTTGAAGGGCTTGCCCGGAATTGGCGAGCTTTTGCTTCTCAATGTAGTCTCCAAAGGCGAGACGGAGGAAGAGATTGAGGCCAACGTTGCCCTGGCCAGGGAGAAGATCAATGAGCTATTCTCGGAACTAAGCAAGGAAGGGATGAATGTCAAAGCCCAGGTGGTAGTGGGACATCCCGTGGAGGCCATTCGCTATGAAGCAGAGATGCAGGATGTCTCTCTTATTGCTATTAGCTCTCAGGGGGCAGTGGCCATAAAGAAGGGACGGATCGGAAGCACCGCTTATGATGTGGCCAATTCCGCCAGCAGGCCTGTCTTAATCTTGAGGCGATCGAAGATTGCATTGTACTATATTTGATATCTGATTCCAGGCGTTGTCAGATACCACCGGCCTTTTTTTTCTTTGAGAAAATGCAGGGCCTCTGGATAATCATTGAAGTAATAGGACTCTCCAGTATCCAGGCTCATGACCGTTATCCGCTTTTCCAGCGTAATTCCCTTCTCGCGTAGCAAGCTCTCGATCTCTTCACGTAGCAAGCTCTTCTTTTTTATGGGCATCTCTTCATTCATGGGCATTTCTTCTTGCATGACTATCATCTCCTCAAAGCTTGGCTGGTCTCGCCTGGCTTAAGGCCCACTTTATGTACTCGGCGGCAGGAAATTCATGCACCGAGGTGGCTACGATCAGCCCTTCTCCAAAACTTGCCCTGACCAGGATGGCTCTGTCTTTCTCGTCCTTCAAAACGGTCTCAAAGCCCTCGCCTGGAATCAGGTAGCCGTCACATTCCGGCGTGCTGGTGCAAAGCAAGCAGGAGCACTCGTGTTCGGAGGCGGCAACGCTCCGGGAGGATAGCTCGCAGACATAGCGGAGCGGCACGGGCAGCCATTCGTAGTCGTGCTCGGGGACCATCGGGCCGAAGACGGTCAGCACGCCTCCATTCTTCACAAAGTCGGATATATTCGACTTTACCCTTCGCAGTGCCGGCAGAGTCTTGGAGTACTCCGGATTGGCAAAGCCCGTGGGAATCATGATCATCTTAAATCTCGGCAAAAAGGGGCTGCCCAGAATGCCGGGCGAAAGAAACTGAAAGCTTACTCCTAAATCTGCAAAGAGCTTTTCATAGAGAAAGGTCCTCTCGCCGATGATAGCGATATCTGACATAATACTATCGTTTGTTGACGTGCCTATGGAAAACCTTTCTGGTTCGTCAGATCCGTTACTGCCTGGTTCTTGACATTTTTCTCCATTAAGTTTATTACTAAATAACACCGACATATTGATCGCGATTATATATGGACCAAGAATTAATGAGGATCGGCGTTTCGCTGCCGGAGAAGCTGCTCTCCCGGTTTGATGAGATAATCTTGCACCGCGGCTACTCCTCGCGTTCGGAGGGCATCAGAGATGCCATCAGAAACTACATCGTCCATTACGAGTGGATGAGCGATGTGCAGGGCGAGAGGGTGGGCGTAATCTCTCTTGTGTATTCTCATGGTCAACGCGGGCTGGCGGAGAACCTGACGGAGATTCAGCATGAAGCGGGAGGCATTATCCAGTCCAGCCTGCATGTGCATTTGGACCACGAAAACTGCCTGGAGGTTATCGTCCTGCGGGGCGAGGGTCAGGATGTGAGAAAGGCCGCCGAGAAGATGATGTCTCTAAAGGGCGTAAAGCACGTCAAACTCACCACGACCTCCATGGGCAAAGAGCTCTAGAGGCCAAAATATCCATGCCTCCCGAGGAAATTTCACCTGGAGTCTTTATCTTAGAGGTGGATGGGCAAAAGAGACTGGCCACCAGATCAGATGACCTCGTGCCCGTTTATGGGGAACGCATCCTGGAAGGCTACCGGCTCTGGGACCCCTTTCGCTCCAAGCTCGCCGCCCTCTTGCTCAAGGGTCGCAGCACGCGGCCCGTACTGGCACGCGATGCTATGGTCCTCTATCTGGGGGCAGCCACGGGCACCACAGTCAGCCACGTCAGTGATATCGTTCGCGATGGACTGGTCTATGCTGTGGAGTTCTCGCCTCGCTCCATGCGCGATTTAGTCCGGCTTTGCGAGAGGCGCAAAAACATAGTGCCCATCCTCGCTGACGCAGCCATGCCCGAAGAGTATGCTTTTCTTGTCGAGTCAGTAGACCTGGTCTATCAGGACGTAGCTCAGCGAAATCAGGCTGAGATTGCTTCCAGAAACTGCGCTCGCTACCTTAAGCCCGGCGGCGATCTCATTCTCATGCTCAAGACGCGTTCGGTGGATGCTACTGCCAGCCCGCAGGCAGTTCTTCAGGCAGAGATGAAAAATATGCAAGGGCTGAATCTCTTGCAGGTCATGGATCTTCTGCCCTTTCACCATGACCATTTTGCCATGCAGGCCAAAAAGCCTAGCTGATGAGCTTCTTAATCTCATCGAAGATGATGTTGGGCAGAAGCCTTACGTAGCCTACTAGCGGGATCTTGGCCCTTGCCACTCCAATGACCCATTCCTCCTTTACTGGCGTCAGGAAGCTGATACCTTCGCCCACAAAGGTACCATTCGCGGTCTTGTAAATGAGCAGGCCCGTCTTCTTATCCAGGTATACATCACTGCCTACATCCATAATCTCGCCCCGGTTAGTCTCGACATAGGATGTATTGGCCGTGCCGAAGATCTGACCCGCCATCTGGTCGATCACCTCATTGTGGTCTCCTTTAGTGATATATCCGGAGAAGGGTGCGGCAGGGCCGCCTTCCCACATGGGCTCTCCTGCCTTCACATAATGCAGGGCGCGGTGAATGATGGGCGTGGCCTTCTCTTTGCCGGGAGCAAATCCAAGAAGCATTTTGAACTGGTCCAGCAGATTCAGGCTAGCCTTGCCATAGGGCCTGTAGAGTATGACATCTCCCGGGTTGTTGAAGGCTTTATAGCCGGTCTTCTCAGCTTCATCCCAGGGAATCACATCCGTGCGCGATGCCCCCTGAACTACTACAATGTCTCCAATATTGAGGTTGGGCACCATGCTTCCCGACTCCACGGCAACCATAGGCGTCCAGAGGCCCAATAACAGTTGAGATAACAGGGATATGCCACCCACTACCACAACCACGAAAATTATGTCCTTGACCAGGCCCGGAAGAGGCAAATTGTCAAACCACTCTGCGATCTTCATCAACCAGATTTATCAGTTGGTAGGCTCTTATACTCCTTTCGATGCAGCAGATATCACCCCGTCGCAAGCCCCAGAGCAAAACGGCCGACCGAGAGATAGTGCAGAGGTTTGCCGAGCAGGGTTATCAATTGGAGCCGGAGGCCCTGGAGATCATCTGCCGCTATCCCGGCAGCAAAGAGGAGCTGCTGCGGCGCATCATCAACAGCACGGATAGATCTGTGGCAGTAATTGGAACCTCCCTGGTTTCATGTCATCTTGATTTTGCCGCTGCAAAAAGCTCTTCCTTCGCAAAGCATGTGCCCTCCTCGCGATCCTTGCCTTCCCTCTCGCCTTCCCCGCCTTCGCTCCTCCCGCCTTCGCTCCTCCCGTCTCCACTCCTCCCGTCTCCACTGCCTTCCTCATCGTTTTCATGCTTGCAGGATTCGTCTGCCGAACTGAAATGCGACATAACCGGTCGGTCTACATGTGTAGGCGATTACGACGATTTCGTGCACTATTTTCGCGATAGATACTCAAAAATCAGGGAGATTCTCTCTCGACGGCTCAACTCCCGGCCCATAGAATCCCTGGGCAAGAGCACAACCGGTCGAGAGGTGTCTCTCATCGGCATGGTCATGGATGTTAAAAACACCGCCAAAGGCAATCGTGTAATCGAGCTGGAGGATCCTACCGGCATGATAATTGCCGTCATTCAAAAGGATGCTGAGGTCTACGAGCAGTCTGGTCTCATTATAACTGACGAAGTCATAGGCGTCACAGGCATTTCCGATGGCAATGGAAGGCTTTTTGTCAAGTCTCTGCTCTGGCCGGATATGCCCAATCAAACAGCTCCTCTGGAGAATGGAAGCGGGTGTGCTCTGCTCCTCTCCGATCTGCATGTGGGAAGCAAATACTTCATGGCCGATGCCTGGCAGAGATTTTTGCAGTGGCTGAATGGTGAAGTAGACGATCCTTCCGGCCTCGCCTCTCAGGTGCAGTACATAGTGATTGCCGGAGATCTGGTGGACGGGATAGGCATCTATCCTGGCCAACAGAACGATCTGGCCATCATGGATATATATGCCCAGTACGAAGCCGCGGCAGAGTGGCTCAACGGCATACGAAAGGGCATAAAAGTGATCATTGCTCCCGGCAATCACGATATCGTGCGTCAGGCAGAGCCCCAGCCCTCTCTTCCTGAGGATGTGCAGAGTTATTTCCGAAAAGACATGCTCTTTGTGGGCAATCCCGCCTGGGTGACCTTAAGCGGGGTATCGGTCTTGATCTACCATGGTCGAAGCATTGACGATCTGGTCTTGCGCCTGCCCGGCATCTCTTACGCCGCGCCGGAGAAGGCCATGATCGAGATGCTGAGAAGGCGGCATCTCGCACCAATTTACGGCGGTCGCGTCTCCATAGCGCCCGAGCATGAAGACCATTATGTTATCTCTCGGCCACCGGCCATATTGCATTGTGGACACGTCCACACCGTAGGGATTGCCAGGTACAAGGGGGTAGCTGTGATCAATAGCGGAACCTGGCAGTCTCAGACTGATTTTCAGAAGAAGATGAATATCCAGCCTGTGGCCGCGGTTGTGCCCATTGTCGATCTGGCAACCATGAAGGTACGCAAGCTGATCTTCTCCGATGCCTGATTTATACTCTATTAATATTTAAATTTAAGCGTATTTTTCGCTGCCTAAATTCTCTCGGCAGATATACTTATTTGCAGGTTTTATAATCATAATATCTTATTGATTTAAATATATGTTTTAGATATATAGTAATACTGATAATAGGTGCTATCTATTTATTTTTGGCTGCAATAAACCATGACATTTTGGTAATATTTGGAGGCTTATGTACTGTTGGTCATACCTCTGTTTGTATGTCTTACCAAAAAATATAAATACTATTAATGCTAACATCCGTCTATATTAAAGAATGTATGGGGTGAGATTATCAAAAAAATAGGCATTGTATTGGTATTGGCTATGGCCATGCTCTCAGTTCCGGTACTGGCGCAGGGAATAGCTGGCAACGGCGGTGTGGATATCCTTGGACGAGAAGGAAATGGAGGAATATTTGAGACGGAGGGATCGGCCTTCAATTTCCCGGAAGGCTCAGGATACAAACATGGATACTCTGACGGTGGGAAATGATAAGGCACTGGCATTTGGGAACATTTGGCAGAAGACTCCTGTAGCCAGTGCTACGAACAACCTGGAGATCAAGAAGAATCAGGATTCCGGTGTATGCACTCCTTGCCAGGTAGAGGATCCGGATACGGGGGAACTTGTTGATGGTTGTATGGACTCCTGCATCAAGGTGAATATCGATCAGATCAATGTGGGAAATAGGGAGGCCATGGCTTTCGGATTTGCTTCCGCCACTAACAACGTTAAGATCGTAGCCAATCAGCAGTAATTAACGTCTCCGATCTGAGAGGACTGAAATGAAGGTATCGACCAAACCCACTAGCCTGATGTTAGTGGGAATCCTCTTTATTTGCATCTTCTTGACTCCAGCGTTAGCTGAGCCGCAGTTAAATGGCCTGGAACAACTTAATAAATTACAAGAGCATCACCATTCTGACTTGGGCATGCTCAAAGTCGGCGTGGATACCATCTATTTTCCTTGGTCTAGCCGAGAGACTCTGTCTTTGCGCCCCGATCTTTCCGGTTCTATCTCGACATCCTCCAAGAAGGAAGAGATATTGATGGATAGCTCCAATTCAACGGCAGATGTGCGTGATCTGTCTGCAATAAACTCCTTAAAACAGAGGGATTTGCTTTACAGGGACTCCCAGAATGGGGATCCAGACTATCAGGGACTGGTAAACTCCCAGGATATAAGTGTGAGTGGCAAAGGGAATGATAAATCCGTAGATAAGGTCGCCAAAATGGAGTGGCAAGAAGATAGCATTGGTGGCCGAGAACTTGATAATAGTGATATACATCATGCCGGAAATTATCTGAGCGTAGATGTTCATGACATATCAGTCAGCGCCATAAACACTATGCAAGGGGGAAGCGCTGTGGCCACCTCCAATATCATCATAGAGCCGGTGCAGATCATCGTCTGCCCCTCTGAGGTTGATGTGAAGCTGAAATGAATTTATACGAAAATATAAAAGCCGCCGATGGGATTCGAACCCATGAACTGCTGATTACGAATCAGCCGCTTTAACCGGGCTAAGCCACGGCGGCCCACAAAGCCTGGAAACCACAGACCCATGTGAATTTAAGTTTTCCTATCCTCGCACGGCTTCTCATCCTGCCCATTCTTCAGCTTCTCGATCTCCTCAGCGAGCTGGGGCAGGAATATGCCGATATCCGTGACGAGGCCGATGGCCTGGGCTGAACCCCTATCCATGAGCTTTGTCACGGTTGAGGGATTGATATCCACGCAGATGGTCTTGACGAAGGAAGGAAGCAAGTTGCCAACAGCAATGGAGTGCAGCATGGTGCCCAGCATTATGGTCATATCCACGCCCCGCAGCGCTTTGTCCATGGCATCCTTGGCCTTCGCCGTATCCGTAATGACCTCGGGAAGCGGCCCGTCATCGCGAATGGAGCCGGCCAGAATATAGGATATGCCTTTTATGGTGGCCTCGTACATGATGCCCCCTTTGAGCTTTCCTTCCGCTATGGCATTCTTGATGGAGCCGCTGGCCATGATCTCGCTGATGGCGTAGAGGTGATTTCGGTGCCCCCCAGAGATGGCATTTCCCGAGCAGTTCATGCCGAGACTTGTGCCGAAGAGCTGCCGCTCGATGTCGTGAACGGCCACAGCGTTTCCTGCTAAAAGCACATCCACATAGCCTTCCCGGATGAGCCTGGCCAGCGAGGGAGCCGCGCCCGTGTGAACCACAGCAGGCCCGCAGACCACAGCAATCTTTCCGCCCGCCTTTTTGGTGCGCACGATCTCGCCTGCTAACTGGCGCACCAGCTCTCCGCTGGGCCGCTCCGAGCTGACCTCATTGGACATGAAGCCAAAGAAGGTCTTCTCGCGGGGGCGCTCGGGCGGCACAACCTTGACGCCGGAAGTGCCAATGACCACGCGTTCGCCCTTCTTGATATGACCGATGGGCGTGCACAGGGCCCGACCGTCTTCCAGCACGATGAGGCAGTCCATGTGGTTGTGCTCCACTTCCACCCAGGAGCCTTGATAGCGCACGTAAGTGGGATGATTGGTTGTGGAGTAAAAGCCCCTGGGAACGACCATATCCCCGGGAGCAATGCCGGTTTTAACGTCTTCCATCTCCACGAGGCGCGCCCCCAGGGCATGCAGCTCTAAGAGGACCCGGTCCAAATGCGCCGCATCTTCGCCGGTGACGGTTATCTGCACATAGCTGCTATCGTTCTTCTTCTGGCCTATCTGAAAGTTCTTAATCTCGAACTCGCCGCCCATATCCATGATCTTGTCCAAGACCCTTGTCAGGATCTGCGAGTCGATGAGATGGCCCTGCATCTCGATATCTGCAATTTCGCTCATAAGCTTTGGCCTTCTACCACATTTCTCCACCCAGGAGCGCCTGGGTTTTATCGTTTGTGCTCATGACAAGCTTTGTGATTCTTACCAGATAGCCGTCGTCATCCGGCTCCGGCGGCTCGAATAAAGCTCGAATTCCGCTTCTGCGCAGGTGATACTCAAACTCCCTGGCCGTCTGCAGGCTTTTCACCCGGATCTGTACCTCTTGCACGATATTCTCGCCCCGCTGCGCTCTCTCGATGGTGTCGATCAGCGGCAAAAGAATGCTCTCCCCCAAAGACAGGGCCCTCGCCTTTCTCTCCTCTTCCGACTCGTTCCACTCTACCGATTGAAAGCCCTCCCGCACGGCCCGGGAGACAAAGAAGTCCTGAGCATAGTCATTATAGTAGCGAAAAGCCACGGCCAGATCGCTGCAATTGGTGCTGGAGCTGGTGTACTTTAGCGGTGCCACAATATTTTCCGGGTCTTTCATGACCACACCCTCTCGCCCCTGACGGCCAAGCTTGATAACGATCTGTTTGATCCTCTCTGCGGCGCTCTTTTTATGAAACTCACCCAATAAAGCCGTGGCCTTCAGGCCTAACTCATCTGCCATTTCATGCGTCCTGTGCACGCCCAGAGTTCTCCTGCAGTTCTTTTCGGCTATATCAAAGAGATAGAAGTCAATGCTGTCCGTAGGATATATGTCCTTGGCTACATAGGGGTTTTCCGGTCCCACCATCTCTCCGCACAAGACCAGGAGAGGGTGCTTTTCAAATACGGCATCCGGCACGATCCGGCGCGCCACTTCTGTGGAATAGGGACAGATAAAACCGCCTCTTGTGAGGGCCACCGTGTCTCCGTTTAAAGACAGGATGCGCACATTATGGCCGTTCATCTTCTCTTCAACAGCCACAAGATCGGAAAAATGCCTATCTATCGCCGCAGCAAGCATGAGGGGACGGCGGATCTTAGGATAGCCAAAAACGATTTCGCCGTTTTCAAAAACAACTGTCCCGGCCTCGATCCCCGAGGTCTCTTTGTCAAACCGGAGCAACCGAGGCTCGGGCCAGGCAGATTCTCTGATTATTGTCTCTTGAAGGCCTTGCAGCCTATCTTTGGTTATTCCCAGTCTCTGTGCAACTCTTGCCAGATTCATCCGGTCCTCACCAGATAATCCAAGATGGACCGCCTGGTGATCATGCCCACTACCTCTTCTCTATGATTGAGAACGGGCAGGCCGCCTCTGTTCTCGGTAAGAATGATCTTCTTGACCTCATCCAGAGGAGTATCGGCATAGACGTACTTCACATCATGAGTCATCACATCGGAGACCAAGATGTTGTAGATGCGCGTGTATTGCTTGCTGGCAGTATCGTTCAGATCCCGGAAGGCACGTAGAGACTTGGCCACATCTCTTTCGGATATTATGCCCACCAGCCGGCCACCCTCCACCACAGGAAGCCTTCCTACGCCTCTATCCAGCATCATGCGCCGAGCATGAACCAGCCGGTCATTGGGGTTGGAGGTGAGGGGAAAACGCATGGCGTCGGATGCCATACCGCTTACATTTACGGCCGCTATGATCTCTCTAGGCCGAACCCAGCCAAGAACCTTCTCGCCATCCATAGCCGCCAGAACGCCGGTCTTCTGCAAGAGGACCATGGCATCCTGCACATCCATATCAGGGAGTACCTTGATTACGGAGTCCATGGTGGCAGATGCCACATGCAGAGAGGAGGCAGGCATTCCCAGGGATTTTCGCGTTCCCAGGACGCGAGCAATCTGTCTCATGGTGATTATGCCGCCCATCTTGTCCTTGTTGGTGACAAGAAGCCTTCTCAGATCGTGCTTCTCCATCAGATCCAACGCATGGCCCAGTCTCTCTGATTTGTCGATGGTAACGGGCTCGCTCATGATGTCCTTTACCTGCATTACTTCCACCTCCCAACCTCTGTGATGATCTCATCGGCGGAGAAGTAGCCCACCACTTCATTATTGTCCATCACTGGCATGCCAATGATGTTCTTCTCCACCAGGGTCTGGCTCGCCTGCACGGCTTTTATCTCCGAGCCGATAGTAAAAATGGGCGAGGTCATGATGTCCTCCGCCACAAAAGGCATCTGCTTTACATAGCGATACTGCTTTCTGCCGGCGGTGCTCTCTTTTCTGGTCATCTTGATGTTCTTGGTCTCCATCTCGTCCTTCGGCCCCATGATCTCGGAGAAGGTAAGACCGGAGCGGGTAACAATGCCCACCGGATTCGTATCGTCCTCGTAGACCAGGGCGCGGCTCTGGCCTTGCACATTCATCTCTTCCAGGACGTGGCCGATGGTATGGTGGCGGTGCACACTGCAGAACATTCTTGCTCATCATGTCGCCCACGGTCGCTTTGAGATCCTGCTCGGAGAAGTACTTCATTATGTCCCGAGATGTGATCATGCCCACGATCTCTCCATCGCGTTCCACCGGCAGGCCGGAAATGCCGTTTTCTATGAGAAGCTCTGCTGCCTGAGGCATGGTGGCATCGGGGAATATGGTGATGGGCTTCTCCGTCATTACCACCTGAATGGGTACCTTGTCTATGGGCCTTCTGCGCCACTCAGGAGCCGCCTGGTTGAGCCTATTAGTGATGTCGTACTTGGTAACGATGCCCACCAGCAAGCCGGCGTCCATTACAGGCAATCTGCCAATGCCGTATTTGAACATCAGATTCCTGGCTCTTTGGATGGGCTCGTTTCGCTCGATGACGTAAATGGGAGCGCTCATGTAATCTTTAACTTTCTTTATTATCATGCTAGAATTCCTCTGTTCTCGGCTAACGCCCTCACGTAGTCCCTCTCCGTCAGAATGCCGGCTAAGGATCCCTTGTCCATAACAGGCAGAGATCCAATCTCGTTGTCCATCATCTTCCTGGCCGCCTGCCCCAGGTCAGCTTTCTTCTCGGTGGCAAGCAAGCTTCTCTTGATCAGGCTCTTGATGGGCTGATTCATTACCTCTCCGATGTCGCCAGTAACCACCTTTTCAAAAGCATCTCCGCTACCCAGATATTTCATGATATCCGAGGCTGTGACCATGCCCATGAGAACTCCATCCTGCACGACGGGCATGCGACGGAAGCCCTTCTGGATGATCATCCTGGTCATCTTCTCGATAGTGGTCTGCGCCGGTGCCGTCACCACATGGGGGCTCATGAAGGCCTCCACAGTAAGGCCGGTATCCAGGCCCCGGCAAAAGCGCACAAAGTCCTCTTCGGTAATTATGGCCTTGATGCGGATATCCTCATCGCAGATGGGAAGGCCGCCCACGTTCTTCTCGTACATCAGCTTCAAAACGTCATTTAAAGAGGCTTTGTCACTGGCGTAGGTGAGGTTGGTGCTCATGATCTCTGTGATATCGGCATTTATGGCGGTGAAGATGTTTCCGCCATACTTTTCCCGCAAGAGATTGTGCCGCAGTCCCCCGCCCAGAAAGTCCACCACGTCCACTGAGGTCACAAAGCCAATCAGCCTCTTTGTGCCTGGATCAGCGACGGGAAGCCGGGAGAAGCCATAGAAGGTCATGGTTTTTATGGCGCTCATGATGGTAGTAGTGGGCGGAACGGTTACAACGTCCGGCGAGGCTACACCCACTACGTCGCTCGCCCGCTTGGCGTGCCGGGAGTCGAATTGCAGAGGTCCTCTATCTCCCGAGCCGGGGGCTACAGGCATGCGATCGTTCTTTTGCGGAATCCTTGTTACTTCTTTTCCCGTTGTTGGCCCTTTGCTCATCTTCACTCACCAAGGTAGCTTTTGATCAAATCGTTTCTATCCACAATTCCCACGAGCTTTCCTTCGTCCACCACGGATATTCGGCCCACGTCGTGCTTGAGCATCAGCTCGATGGCTTTGCGCACGCTATCTTCCGGCTTTACGCTATACAACGGAGAGCTCATAAATTTCTCTACAGGCATCTGCATTGAATCCGCCGGCCTTCTCTCACTCTCCTTGCCGATCCGAGCTGTGCCTTTCAGCAGATCAAATCGGGTGATCATTCCTATGAGCTTGTCGTCTTTGACCACCGGAAGCCCTGTGTAGTCCTTCTCGACCATCAGATCCCAGATCTTGGTTACAGGGTCATCGGGGCGGGTGGTTACAACTTTGCTAGTCATAACCTCTGATACCGGCTTCTTGGGCACGAGCTCCAAATCGATATTCATAAACACGTCCAAAAGGCTAACAACGCCCAATAGCTTAGGCATCTCCTCGGACTCGACCACAGGAAGCAAAGTTCTCTTTTCCTTGAGCATGAGCCTGGCGGCATCAAGAATATTCATCTGCCCCGTCACAATAGGGACCTTCACCACATAGCCCGCTATAGTCACATTCGACTTGGTCGAGGTCACGCGCAGCATATCCTGGTTGGTTACGATTCCTAGAACTATGCCTTTACTGTTCACAACCGGCAGTCCACGCACATGGTTGTCTCGAATCATCTGACGCGCTTTGGTCAGAAAAGTGGATTCCTCGACGTATAGAGGATCTCTGGACAAAATATCTTCTACTAACATTATTATTCCCCTGCTGTCCAGCAATAATGATATTTCTTACCTTTTTCCGTCCCTGCAGCTCCAGCAGAGCAACTCTCCATTCACGCTCTCCAGGGTATCTGAGAGCTGGCTGCAAACCTCACAGATTCCACTCACCACCCCCCGGGGCTGATCGAAATGAATGCTCTCTCGGTGCATCTCCAATAGATCGCTTAAAATCTCATTCAAACCGAGGGAGGACCCAGAGACAAGATCCGTATCTGTAATTATACCCACGAGCTTTCCTTTGAATATCACTGGCAGCCGCTTTACTCCAGTGCGAAGCATCAACGCTGCAGCTTCGCGTAGGCTGGCATCAGGTTCAATGGAAACTACTGGAGCGCTCATAACCTCTGCCACCTTTAAATTTCTGGGATCAATTCCCTGGGCTAAGACCTTCTTTACCAGATCCCTTTCCGTCAGAATGCCGGTGGGATTGTCGCCGGATACTATTATCAGACAGCCCACGTTGGCCGAGCCCATCTTTTTGGCAGCGCTCAAAATGTCCAGGCCGGCATCAGCTGTAATCACCGGCCGGGTCATGATATCTCGCACTGGAATCTCTGTCTCCATTGGCCAATCTTCTCCGTGATAGCTCTATAACCTTATCAGAGTGCTAATGATATAAAAGGCTACTGCGGCCCAATAGGTATTAATATGATTAATATTATTTTTTCCTCTTATTCCCGTATATGCCCAAGAATATGCCCTATTTCTGCCAGGATGAGATCCATACCCAGACGCGCCGCGCCTGGCGAGCCGGGCAGACAAAAGACCGGCCTGCCATGATAAACTCCCGCCGCAGCCCTTGTGAGCATGGCGCGAGTGCCCACCTCATCCAGGCTTTTGTAGCGAAAGATCTCACCAAAGCCGGGAAGCGTCTTTTCAAAGAGCGGCTCAATGGCTTCCAGGGTTAAGTCCAGATGAGTAAGCCCGGTGCCACCACAGATGACAATGGCATCTGCATCGCTTTTTTCCACTGCATCCCGCAGCACAAAGCCGTCCGGCAGAAGAGCATAGCGGGCAATATGTCCTGCCGCTTTGATTTTCTCCAAGATCACCTTGCCGGATAGATCCTCCGCATCCTCAGGGCTCCTCACCGGCCCAAACTTCTGAAAGCGGGATGTGCTCGCGACCACTACATCTATGATCATGCTATTTGCTTTATGGATTAGGATAAAATTTTTCCCGTGAAAATGAGATAGAATCCCCGATCGGTGGTGAAGGAAGATTTATGTCGCTCTTAGCAATTGATGTAGGGGCAGGCACCCAGGACATTCTGCTTTATGACGAGGACGTATCCCTGGAAGGCTCAACCAAGATGGTTTTGCCCAGTCAAACCGTGCTGGTGGGAAACAGAATAAACCGGGCCCGTCTGGCTGGCAGGGATGTATTCCTGCGCGGGCCGACCATGGGCGGCGGAGCCTCTACTGCGGCCATAAGATGGCATCTGGCCGCGGGGCTCAAAGTTTACGCCACGCCGTCGGCGGCAGCAACCATAAATGACAATCTTGAGCGCGTGGCGGCCTTAGGTGTCGCGATTCAAGAGGAGGCGCCAGGCCCAGCAGAAGTCGTCGAGACGGGGGACATAGACATTGCCGCGCTAGCCCGTGCCTTTCAGATCTTCGACATCGCTCTACCCGGGAATATGGCGGTTGCCGTACAGGATCATGGCTTTTCACCAGGGCGATCAAACCGTTTGGTTCGATTTGAACATCTGGCTGCAGCCATTAGATCCGGCGGGAGGCTGGAAGCTTTCGCCTACCGGCAGCCTCCGGCAGTCATGACCAGGATGCTGGCCGTCCACGGTGCCCTGGCAAAGGCGGGAATCAAGCCACTTCTCATGGACACCGGCCCGGCGGCGATCTTTGGGGCAGCTCTCGATTTGCCGGACGATTCGCCCGCGCTTATCATCAATTTCGGAAACGGCCATACGGTGGCCGCCCTGCTAGCCGGGGACCGGATCACAGGCATCTTCGAGCACCACACCTCGGAGCTTTCCCCGGAAAAGCTGCGAGAGTTTACGGAAAAGCTGTGCAACGGAACATTAAAAAGCAGCGAGGTCTTCGAGGATGGAGGCCATGGGGCCTATATCGATAGTGTTCCCGAAAAGATTGGGGCCACTCTCGTCACTGGACCTCGCCGGCAGACGTTTCTCTCCAGCGGAGCCTTGAAGGGCGCCGTTGCCGCATCTCCCGGCGGGGACATGATGATCACGGGCTGCATCGGCCTGGTCAAGGCCTGGAAACGAAAAGAGGATTTATGGAGATAGGCAGAGGCGCAGAAGCAGTCATCACTCTTGAAAATGGTGTCGTAAAGAAGGAGCGGCATGCCAAGAGCTACCGGCAGCCGGCGCTCGATGAGCGTATTCGGCAGGATAGAACCCTGCGAGAAGCAAGGATCACGTCCGAAGCCCGCAGGCATGGGGTTCTCACGCCCATCATCTGCGATGTTTCTCGATTTGAGCTCAGAATGGAGATGATAGTGGGCGAGAAGCTCAAGGATATCATCAACCGGGAGCTCTCCGAGATGGTGGGGGAGACGGTGGGAAGGCTGCACCAGGGCGGAATTGTGCATGGGGACCTGACCACCTCCAATATGATACTAACACGAGGCAAGATCTGTCTCATCGACTTCGGCCTGTCATTTTACGAAAGAGCTGTGGAAGCGCAGGGAGTGGATGTGCATGTATACTTTCAGACCCTGGAGAGCACGCACGACCAGCCCCATGAATTGATGGAGGCCTTTGTGGCCGGATACACTCGGACCTATCCTCAGGCAGAGGCAGTCTTGCAGAGGGTCAAGGAGATCAAGGCGCGGGGCAGATACCTTTGAATTCATCATCAGCAACTTTATGTAGGATATGAACGTTAGCTTTAATTTAATTCCAAGGTGAGAGCCCAATGGCTGAAGATGATGTCGTGTTCGTCGGCAATAAGCCTGTGATGAACTACGTGCTGGCAGTGGTTACACAGTTCAACAGCGGCGCAGAGGATGTCAAGATCATGGCCAGGGGCCGGGCGATCTCCAGGGCGGTGGATGTGGCGGAGGTTTCAAGGTCTCGCTTTCTGCCGGATGTCAATGTGAAAGGCATCTCTATCTCCACGGAGATCCTCAACACCGAACGGGGAGAGACCAATGTCTCGGCAATTGAGATCACGCTTGGCAAGTGAGATTTTATTTGACAACCTCTTTAGGCGTCATATCCTCGGGTCGGGGAGAGAATCTGCGCTACATTCTGCAAGAAGAGCGTAGCGGTCGGCTGCCCGCTCGTGTTAGAATTGTTCTCACCGATCAGCCGGATGCAGGAGCGCTCAAGATCGCAAAGGAGTTTTGCGTTCCCTGCCATTATGTTGATCCCTGCAACCTGCGCCGGGAGGAGTACGATCAATTGCTCATCGCCCATCTGGAGGCGGAGGGCGCAGAGTTGGTAGTTCTCACCGGCTACATGAGGATTTTATCATCCCTATTCGTTCGCCATTACAAGGACAGGATCCTGAATATTCATCCCGCTCTTCTGCCCTCATTTAGGGGCATGGATGCCTTCTCTCAGGCTCTGGCGTACGGAGTAAAATGGACGGGAACGACCGTTCATATCGTGGATGAGGATGTAGACCACGGCCCCATTGTCTACCAGAGGCCGGTGCCCGTTTTGGAGAACGATACCCACGATAGCCTCAAGGCCAGGATTCAGAGGGCTGAGTACAAAGCCTACCCCAAGGCGATAAAGATGTTTATAGAAGGCAGGCCCAAAGTGCAGGGAAGAAAGCTCGTCTGGCAAAGAGAGGAGAAATAACATGGAAAATTTATGGGCCCCCTGGAGAATCGATTACATTTTGAGCACGAAGCCGAAGGGCTGCATATTCTGCGATAAGCCCGCAGAAAAGAAGGACGAAGACAACTACATTCTTTACCGCGGCAAGTATCACTTCATCATCCTGAATGCATTTCCCTACAACAATGGCCATATGATGGTCGTTCCCTACCGGCACACGGCCACCCTCTCCGGCTGGGCTCCAGAAGAGCAGCAGGAGATGATGCAGCTTGCCGATCTGTGCGTGGAGCTGCTGAGGAAGACCATGCACCCGGACGGCTTTAATCTGGGCATCAACATGGGCCTGGTAGGCGGTGCCGGCATAGCCGATCATATTCACCTGCATATCGTGCCCCGCTGGAATGGCGACACCAATTTCATGCCCGTGCTCTCTGATACCAGGGTGATATCGGAGGCGCTGCAAGCGACTTACGGGAAGCTGAAAGAGGCGCTGGATGGCCTTGGGAAAGACTGAGCAGAGACCGAATTATTTCACCATTCTCATTCCTTTTCTCTGATCTCCGTGCGCTCTGTGCCTCTGTGGTGGTAGTTCGTAACCACTTGGTTATAACCAGCGGCTAACGACGTTTCCACCACAGAGACACAGAGTTCACAGAGTACGCACAGAGCGACTAACTAACAACTGGAAATACATAGTAACCTGAGGTTAGCAACTGGAAATAGCGAAGAGCCAATTTTTTTTGCTGCATGGATCTACCATCAGGCTAACCAGTGGATTTACGGTTTTCACGCAAAGAACACAAATAATGGATTAGTTTCGTCCCGCTCAGAATACATTTATCTCCGATGATGTACTTTTGCTTCTGACTTTGCAGGGGCGAAGAGCTGCCGCGCAAAGCTCCCAGGCGGAGGCCAGGCATTTGGTAGAAGATGTTTCTCAGATAGATGGGCGTTTTCAGGAGTTCTTTAGAACAGCTACATATGATGATAATAGTCCTCAAGGGCACGATCCTTATCCTTTTCAGACGAGGCTGGCCACCGCAAAGGAGCTGCCGGAGCTGATCGACATCCCCACGGGTCTGGGCAAGACCGATGCCGTGGTCCTGGCGTGGCTGTGGCGCAGGCGCTTCGCGGGCGAGGAGGTGCGCGCCGCCACGCCCCGCCGCCTGGTGTACTGCCTGCCCATGAGGACGCTGGTGGAGCAGACCGCGGAGAAGGCGAAGATGTGGCTGAAGAACCTGGGCCTCCTTTCAGAAAAGCCGGGCGACAGCAAGCCTGCGGATACGAGCAAGTGGAGCAGTGGACAGAAAAAGCCGACCTGGATAAAACTCGCATCGCCGTCACTGTGCTCATGGGCGGCGAATGCAAAGATGAATGGGACCTTTACCCGGAGAGGGACGCCATCATCATCGGCACGCAGGACATGCTGCTCTCCCGGGCGCTCAACCGCGGCTACGGCATGAGCCGCTACCGCTGGCCGGTGCACTTCGGGCTGCTCAACAACGACTGCCTCTGGGTGATGGACGAGGTGCAGTTGATGGGGGTGGGCGTTGAGACGTCGGCGCAGATGCAGGCGTTTTGCAGATCTTTTGGAACCATAAATACGGTCCAGTACATTTGGATGAGCGCCACCGTGGGAGACAAGCAGCTTGACACTGTGGACCATCCCAGGCCTTCGAACGGATGGACGAGGCTAGTCACTTGAACCGGATGAAAAAGAACTACCCGCAGTGCGAAATAAGTTTGAGGCAAAGAAGCCCTTGAAGAAGGCCGATCTGACACTTGTCAAGGATAACGAAAAGAAATCCTATGCAAAGGAACTGGCAAATTTAATTAAATCGAAACATAAGAAAGAGACACTCACCCTTGCAGTGGTTAATCGCGTTGATCGTGCTCAAGAGATCTACAAAGAGCTGCTTTCTCTGGGCCGCACGGAGCAGGATTCTGCGGTCCTTCACTCTCGTTTCCGGGAAGGCGATCGAAAGGCACGAATGCAGCTTCTTGATGAGAAACAGGACCGCATCATTATTGCAACTCAGGTCGTTGAGGCCGGTGTGGATATTTCGGCTCACACACTCATCACCGAGCTTGCTCCCTGGCCCTCTCTTGTTCAGAGATTTGGGCGGTGTAACCGGAGAGGCGAGTATGATGATGCAGAAATTGTATGGATCGATATCGATTCCAGCGAGGAAGCAAGCGGCCTTGTGCTGCCTTACGAATCCGAGTCTCTTGAGATCGCCAGGAGTTTAATCAAGACGATTACGGATGCGGATGCAGGGCCGAAGTCGCTGGCTGAGGCCTCCGAAGGCTACACGGAGCCGGAGGCCATTCGGGCTGTTGTGCGCAGGAAAGATTTCATTGATCTTTTCGACACCACTCCCGACCTCACCGGAAATGACCTGGACGTTTCCCGATTTATTCGAGAAGGCGAAGATAAGGATGTTCAGGTCTACTGGAGAGATTTTCCAAAAGAAGAAGGTCCGGTTGGATCGCTTGATCCGACAGGCGCGAAGAGCTCTGTTCGGTCTCCATCAGCAAGATGAAAGATTATCTAGAAGAAGCACAACGGCTGGATTTGGGATCATCTGGAAGAGCGCTGGAAAGAGGTTGGAGACAAAGGCGAGATCAAGGGCTGTCGTCCAGGGCAGGTCTTGCTGCTGCATCCGGAAAATGGCGGCTATTCGCCCATCCTGGGGTGGACGGGAGACAGATGGCAAAAACGGCGCTTTGGTCGAGGTCATCTCTGCAAAAGACAAATGCAAAAACAGGGATGATCAGTCAATGAACGAAGATCAGCAATCCAGGATCGGCAGTTGGGTTACACTCAAAGATCATATCGATCATGTTTGCAGTGAGGTGCAGTCTCTATCAGAATGCCTTGACCTTCCTCAAAATTACAGAAATGCACTCAAGAATGCAGCCTACTGGCACGACGTTGGGAAGGTACACCCTGCCTTCCAGAACATGCTCCTGGCCGGCAAATCCGATGGAGAAAGCAGGAGAGAAGGCGGACCGTGGGCAAAGTCAAAGGGCAATAACGGCAGAGCAAGATACTGGGTCGAATCGAGCGATGGCAGAGTAATTGAAAGACGCTACTTCAGGCACGAGCTGGCCTCGGCTCTGGCCTGGCTGCAAACGCAGGGCAAAATGGAGAAGATGCGGATCTGGTAGCCTATTTGATTGCAGCCCATCACGGCAAGATTCGAATGTCGATACGATCTCTTGATCAAGAAAATCGGCCAACGGATCCCAACCGGCTTTTTGCCAGAGGTGTCTGGGATGGTGACTCGTCTAGCACATGCAAAAGGTATCCTGGAAGAAGATGTTCAATTAAATCTCTCGATCATGCAAATGGGCGAAGGAAGCTGGCTGGAAAGGATGACTGGACTTAGAGATAATCCCGGATCGGGTCCGTTTAGGCTGGCATTATTGGAGAGCGTTCTTCGTATTGCCGATTGGAGAGCCTCATGGATGGAAGAGACGGAAATGGTGGTTCGATGAGCGCTGAATCAAACGACCTGAATCTCAAAGGCTGTGCACCTGTGCCGCTCGCCCACTATCTGAAGGCGTTGGGGATCTTCAGGATTGTAGCCGAGCAGGTTGATCCGGGTGCCAAAGGATACTGGATAGGCGATTCTTTCCGGCTCAAAACTACAATGGATAGCGAATCTCTGAGGACATTCTTTTTGGAGAAATACAGTCCGACGCCGATCGTGGCTCCGTGGAATGGAGGCAGCGGATTTTACTTTCAGGAAGAGAAGCTCAAGGAAAAGGACCCACTGACAGGGAAAAAAAAGAAGACGGGGCGCAGGACTCAGCAGACCGCGGCAACAAAAGCTGTTCAGGACATTTTAGAATCAACTGCAGACGAGACTTTCAGCTTATCGCAAGTCTCTCCAGATCACCAAGAACCTGGTCAAAAAGATGGGACTGGAAGAAGCTCCCTCCAAAGAGGAAAAAGAGGAGCTTATCCAGGCAGTGCGAAACAGTCTTCCTGATTCAGCAATAGACTGGCTTGATGCATCCGTGATTTTGACAACTGAGAATGCCAAGATTTCCTCCGCTCCTGGGAACAGGTGGAAACGATGGAAATTTGGATTTCAGCAGCAATTTCATGCAACGGCTCAAAGATATCTTCGAATTTAGTGATGGAAATTCGAAAGCACAATCGAGGGCATGGCTTGACGGGGCGCTGTTTGCTGAAAACTCTGATGGCTTGGTCAACGGAATTTCTATCGGCCAATTTTATCCGGGTGCTGTAGGCGGTCCCAATTCTGCACCGGGATTTGTCTCGGACTCGCCGGTAAATCCCTGGGATTACATACTCATGATTGAGGGCGCATTATTTTTCGCGTCTGCCACAGTCAAGCGGCTGCAAGCAAATATGCCAGGCGTTCTGAGCTATCCGTTCAGCGTTCGCCCCTCGGGTGTAGGATACGGCAGCGCTTCTGAGAGCGATGAGAAAAGCGCAAGAGCAGAGATCTGGATGCCCCTCTGGGAGAAGCCCACGGGATTATCTGAACTCAAGAGCCCTCATGAGTGAAGGGCGTGCTCAGGTGGGAACCAGGCCGGCCAGAAATGGAGTAGATTTTGCCAGAGCAGTTGCCTCTCTTGGAGTTGATCGGGGATTAAAATCGTTCCAAAGATATGGATTTCTGGAAAGAAATGGCAAAAACTTCTTCTCAGTCCCCCTTGAGCGGATCATGGTGAGCCGCCAGATCCAGGTGGAGCTATTGAACGATGTGGATAGCTGGCTCGATTCATTCCACGACAAAGCTCGATCAGAGAAAGCGCCTGCATCTGTTGGACGCGCTCTGCACGTTCTTGAATCGTCCATTTTGGCCCTCTGCAAAGAGAGCAGCAATGATCAGGTTCAAGCATGGCGGGTGCAGGATGTATTGATCGCCCTCGGAGAGTGCGAAAAAGCCATCGTCCGAAGTTCTCGCTGGGCAAAAGAGGCTTTCGTTAAGCCGGTAAGTCCTCTTTCAAAAAATTGGCTGACAATGGCAAATGATCAATCCCCTGAATTTTTCCTGGCGGCAAGTCTTGCTTCTACCTTTGGCCGTTACAAAGACCAGGAGGGACGCGAGTTTACCATGTGGCTGCGCTCTCAAATGGAGCCGATCAATCACTGGAATGCTAACTCATTTGATGAGACGTTGGGAAGAGATGTCGTCTGGTCTGAAGGAGATCCCATCTCCGTAATGAACGATATAATTTCACGCCGAATCATGATGGCGGTTCGCTCCGGAGCAAATAGCTATCCCGATGATGCTAAAATTAAAGCAGATCTTGGGGATATTGCAGCACTTATTGAAGATCGAGTCAATTTAAACCGAATGATGGATCTTCTCTGGGGTTTGATTTTAGTAGACTGGCCTTCTGTATCCAGGAATTTTATAAAAAGGCAATTCGAATCGGATACCATATTCCCATCTGCCAGCTATGCGCTTCTCAAGCTCTGCTTTGCAGGCGGACCTGTATGCGATGCGACGGTCCCACTTGTGCCGCAAATACACAGGAGAGCCGCCATTGGTGATGGTTTTGGTTCGCTGCAGTTAGCAGAGAGGCGTCTGAGAGGGAGCAATCTCCCTGCGGCTAAGATTAGCACTAATATTTCATCTAATTTAATGAAAAGAATTGCAGCAGCACTGCTATTTTCCATTGGTGAGAGTCAGATCGAGCATTTAGCAAGCAGTGTTCTGAGGCCGAGAGTCGTCCAGGAATGAAAAGTTGATAAAAAGTTGAATTGTGGAGAGACTGAGATGGATCTAGATATTTTGAGAAATGAACCGCGTATGCTTGTTGAGGTAAACCTGAAGCCATTGCAGGGAACGAGGTTTCAGCCCACCGGATTTCCGGACCTTGGGGCAGCAACTTATCAGGCAGCCGATTCAACCTCGATGCTCCTTGTTGAGTCAGCACAGAGCATGGCCAACCGAATGGAAGCAGTCTGCTGGGACGAGGGCAATAACGATTGGACCGAAGCCCTAAAGGGATTGCCTTTTATTCAGGTAATTGACAAAAACGGCAAGTTGTTGACAAATTCGATCCTTGAATCTCATAGGATCAATAGTCCGTATATTCTCGAATCAAAAGATAAAGCCTTCTTTGACAAGCTTAGCAGCGATTTGGGGGTTATGGAGACAGGTCGAGTGGATCTTCAGCTTCTTGCAAAGACCCTATTGAAGTACGACGTTAATTCCCTTCTGCACGGTGTTTTTCTAGCAAAGTCAAATCTGGCAGGTGGCCGTCTCAGGCTTCCCAGAGCCCTTTCCAGCTTTGTCGAAGCCAAAGATGCAAGTGTGGCTCCAAGTGGCGGAGTCAAAAAGGATGAAGTAAATCCCAAGGGTGAGGCAAAAAAAGGATTTGGTCATGTGCCCTTCCACAGAGACGAATATACCGGCAAGATAACTGCCTTTTTCAACCTCGATCTGGCCCAGATACGCGGTTATCGTCTTGGAAAGGACGTCGAAGATCTCCTCACAGTCCTTGCGATCTACAAAATCAGGAAACTTCTGAGCGAAGGACTTCGTTTCAGGACGGCTTGTGATCTTGAAATTGAGGGAGATATTTTGGTGAAGCGGCCCACTGGATTCTACACTTCCATCTCTAAAAGAGGCTGAAGAGGCTTTGCCGAGCTTGATCGCACGCTGCAAATCAAACTTTGCAGAACCGGCGGTTACTATTGTGAAGTACGAAGCGTGATGGTATGCTCGCCATCGAGATGAGGTTTCCTGCCGGAAAATATCACGCCACGCCCTGGAACCGTCAGGTAAATGAAGGTGCAGTGGAGTGGCCGCCGTCGCCCTGGCGAATACTAAGAGCCCTGATTTCAACCTGGTATCACAAGCTGCAAGCAGAGATCGAAGAGAATACCATCCGCAGAATTATCGAGAAGCTGAGCGCACTCTCCACAGTATTTCCTTCCTCAAGCCTCTTTGGGACACACCAGGCACTACATGCCGCTTTACAAGGAGGCCACTACGATGGTTATCGATACTTTTGCTGCGATTGACAGCGAAAGCCGACTTCTTATTGTATGGCCAGCAGGTCGATCTCTCCAGCGAAGAAAAGTCTGCTCTATCGATGCTACTCGATCAGAATGGGATATCTGGGGAGAGCAGAGTCATGGGTTGAAGCCAGATTGGCAGACGACTCTTCAGATCAGGTCAACTGCGTTTCTTTGCAGGAGGGCTCAGTTTTGCCGGAGGGATTTGAAAGTGTTCAAACTCTTGCTGCAATGCCTCCGCAAGAATATTTGAGCTGGAGGAAGACAAAAATTGAAGAGCGAAAATCTCGAAAGCTTGCGGAGTTGCATGATGCAGCTAAGACCAATGGAAAATCTGATGACAAGGCCAAGCTGAAGAAAAAGGACCTTGAAAAGATAGAGCAAAGCCTTCCGGTAGATCTTTTCAGTGCGCTTCATGCCGACACCGGCGATCTCAAGAAAGCTGGATGGAGCCAACCACCGGGAAGTGTCTGGGTCTTTTACAGCAGGCCAAGAAGCTCATTTGAGGTTATGCCCCGCGCAGGCAAAAATGGCACATTCCAGCAAGAAGCCGACTGTAGCTCGCTTTGCCGTGGCCAGCCAGGTCCCACCAAGGCTCACAGATGCAATCAGCTTTTGCCGAGCGAATCCATGTAGCTCTGGTCAGCCGCTCCAATGGTTCATCTGTCTTTACCGGTTGCGACGAATCAGGCAAGCCCCTCGATGGACACAGGCACGCATTCATTCTTTGTGAGTCCAACTTGGGCTTGGGCAAAGGCGGGAGAGGTGAGATTACTCATGTAGTCATTCACGCACCAATGGGATTCGAGCTTCAGGATCGGCAAGCTCTCGATGGCCTGACTCGTGTCTGGGGCCACGGAGGGCATGATGTTCAGCTCATTCTCCTCGGTGTGGGACAGCCGGAAGACTTCGCCGGACTGGATACGGCCAAAGGAGCCTGTCCTATCCTGGCAGAGTCTCAAAGCTGGGTCTCCAGGACGCCATTTGTATCGACCAGACATCCCAAGGCCACAAAGACCGGAATTCCCAAGCTCGATGAAAATGGTTTGCAGATCGGAAGTCCGGAACATGAACTTAGAAGGCTGCTAATGCTCGCAGGATTTCCTTCGCCGTCTTCTGTCGAAGCAGTTCCTTCCACAGATCTGGCGGGCCATGAGACCAGGTGGCTTGGCTTTAGGCGGCAGAGGAATCAGGGGAACGGAAGGAAAGTTGCCAGCGGAATGGGCTACGGATTTCGCATTAAATTTCCAGACGTGGTTAGAGGCCCCATCGCCCTCGGCTACGGCGCCCATTTCGGCCTTGGCCTCTTCGTCCCCGAATGCCTTGACCCGCCCCCATCGCCGTCCTCGCCCGGCAGCCCGCTGGAGCGCCCCCACCGTCCGGGGCCCTCCGGCCTGCCCGCGCCGGCCCGCGCGTGGCCCGCGGGATACTGCAGCCAGACAGTAAGATGCCTGCAGTTAGCGCAAGCTGATCTTGAATAGGGAGATCTCTGAACTTATCAGAATGAAGGTTGGAATGGGCAAATATCGGCTATCAGGTCAAACAGTTTATAAAGCTGCATTCTGAAACATTGACCGTCAATGGAGGATTGATGTACGCAATTGAGATCTCTTACAGCGAAGAGGATGAGGGTTTTATCGCCACAGTCCCAGAGACTGCCTGGCTGCTCTGCCTTTGGAGAAAACGAAGAGCGAGCACTAAATGAGGTCAAAATTGCCATGCAGCTCTGGCTGGAAACAGCAAAGGAAATCGGCAGAGACATTCCCCTCCCGCAGAAACGCAGCCTTGTAGCCGGTACGGCTTGATGGCTGTTTAATCAACTTCTTTTGCCCCACAGTGTAACATTTTCTAACAGTAGAGCCGCTTTGATTACCGCAGCAAGACTAACTTGGCCCTCTTGCCTGCCCAGGCGATCGGGCCCGCGCGCGCGTGAGCCTGCGGGAAAGCCGCCGGGCCGGGGTCGGATGGTCTCCTGCAAAGCGCGATTCTTTTTTGCAGCAAAGTGTCCCCTCACTCCATGGGGCCGAAGACTCCTGCAATTTAAGCGAAAGATAATAATAGCGAGAGGTCTTTTCGAGAGGTTATGTGGTTCCGGGAGGACCGGGGTGCGCTCGAAACGCCTCCAAACAGCGAAAACTCCCGTGAAGACAGACGCACTTTGCAAAAAACTCCACGAGAGTTGAGGAACCTCTCGAAAACGGCCAATTTTTCGATATCTACAGAGGGCGAAAAATGGCCGCCATTTCCACGGCTGAAAAGTCGTGGCCCCATTGAAGCATACTGCAAGTCCATGCTACGGCATATCTGCGTGATCAGTATTTCCACGGCTGAAAAGTCGTGGCCCCATTGAAGCAGCCATGACTAGCATCCATTGATCATGCGCGCATCTGTAATTTCCACGGCTGAAAAGTCGTGGCCCCATTGAAGCTGCATCATCGCATGCGATGTCGCATGCAGTGATCATGATATTTCCACGGCTGAAAAGTCGTGGCCCCATTGAAGCATGCATCTGATCGCGGCCTGCTCATAGGTCTGAATTTCCACGGCTGAAAAGTCGTGGCCCCATTGAAGCTGTCTAGCTGCGACTGCGACCGCTACTGAGCATGTGACATTTCCACGGCTGAAAAGTCGTGGCCCCATTGAAGCATAGCATCAGAGCTGGCAGTCGCTCTGAGCAGTCCATCATTTCCACGGCTGAAAAGTCGTGGCCCCATTGAAGCCGAGCTTGCTGACCTGGTATCGTCATTCGCATCGATACATTTCCACGGCTGAAAAGTCGTGGCCCCATTGAAGCCATGGATGCTCATTCAAGTGTCGCAGCTGCGACCATCATATTTCCACGGCTGAAAAGTCGTGGCCCCATTGAAGCAGTGACTGACGATCGTAATGCCTGCTAGGCACATCAGATATTTCCACGGCTGAAAAGTCGTGGCCCCATTGAAGCGCATCGGAGCTTCCTGCATGCCAGGATTTCCACGGCTGAAAAGTCGTGGCCCCATTGAAGCTCCGTATCGCCAGATCATGAGCTTGATCGATTTCCACGGCTGAAAAGTCGTGGCCCCATTGAAGCTATCTGCACGGCTACTGCATGCATCATTCGAGCTGTCTAATTTCCACGGCTGAAAAGTCGTGGCCCCATTGAAGCCCGAGATTGCCGCAGTGGATCGGACAGATGCAGCTCAGAATTTCCACGGCTGAAAAGTCGTGGCCCCATTGAAGCACTGCTTGGCCAGATTACCGACTGCGATATCTCGTACGATTTCCACGGCTGAAAAGTCGTGGCCCCATTGAAGCGATTGCTAGGCGTACATATTCGCGATGCTGACCATTCTAAATTTCCACGGCTGAAAAGTCGTGGCCCCATTGAAGCCAATGCATCGGCCGACCATGCGCATGTCCAGATGCTCGAATTTCCACGGCTGAAAAGTCGTGGCCCCATTGAAGCGCTGATACCGATCGCAGACTACGACCTGTAGCGATTATAATTTCCACGGCTGAAAAGTCGTGGCCCCATTGAAGCGACGACTGGCAAGTGCTGATGCCGAGCGCTGACCGCAATATTTCCACGGCTGAAAAGTCGTGGCCCCATTGAAGCCGAGTCATGCGCTTCAGTGCATCGATCATGCACTCTGAATTTCCACGGCTGAAAAGTCGTGGCCCCATTGAAGCAGATAGCCTGACACCGCTGTGCATGCATTGATCATGCATCGATTTCCACGGCTGAAAAGTCGTGGCCCCATTGAAGCGATATCGATCAGGCGTCGCTCGGAGCTACCTGATCTGACATTTCCACGGCTGAAAAGTCGTGGCCCCATTGAAGCGCATACTAGATCTGCGATCATGATACTCGTCGATGCATGATTTCCACGGCTGAAAAGTCGTGGCCCCATTGAAGCTGATTCAGCTCGCTGATGTCGGATCATGCCGTTCGATATTTCCACGGCTGAAAAGTCGTGGCCCCATTGAAGCATCGTCGAGATATGTCTGGCGCAGGATCATCGGCACTGGCATTTCCACGGCTGAAAAGTCGTGGCCCCATTGAAGCAGTATCGAGTTGCATCGGCATCGGAGCATCGGCTGCAATTTCCACGGCTGAAAAGTCGTGGCCCCATTGAAGCGATGAGCTATCAATGCCGTGCACGGATCATCGGCTGCATATTTCCACGGCTGAAAAGTCGTGGCCCCATTGAAGCGCAGCTTCTGCCAGTCCGCCAAGCTCACACGCCTGATATTTCCACGGCTGAAAAGTCGTGGCCCCATTGAAGCAGATACCTCAGGCAGTCGCGCTGCATATCTGACATTAAATTTCCACGGCTGAAAAGTCGTGGCCCCATTGAAGCCGCAATCTCCGGAATGCATCGGCCGATCTGTCATGATATTTCCACGGCTGAAAAGTCGTGGCCCCATTGAAGCACTAACGTCAGGTGTCTGCAGATTCGCGTCATCGTCGGATTTCCACGGCTGAAAAGTCGTGGCCCCATTGAAGCATAGCCTGCAGCTAGATGGACATCATGAGTTGCTCATACATTTCCACGGCTGAAAAGTCGTGGCCCCATTGAAGCGCATATGGGCAGGCTTCATTGACTGCCTCTGGGAGTATTTCCACGGCTGAAAAGTCGTGGCCCCATTGAAGCGGATACTCGGACTGGCCAGCCTCGGACTGCTGAGTTCTGAATTTCCACGGCTGAAAAGTCGTGGCCCCATTGAAGCTCAGCATCTACGATTTCAGCACTTCCAACGACTATCAACATTTCCACGGCTGAAAAGTCGTGGCCCCATTGAAGCAGGTCTATGCAGAGCGCGCAGATGTCCATTCTATGACTTATTTCCACGGCTGAAAAGTCGTGGCCCCATTGAAGCTCACGGCGATCTGGGCAGCAAGATCAATGTACGTCAAGATTTCCACGGCTGAAAAGTCGTGGCCCCATTGAAGCACGTTCTGGCACAGATCGGAGTTGCCCAAATTCTGTACTATTTCCACGGCTGAAAAGTCGTGGCCCCATTGAAGCACTGACCAGAGCTATCCGTGGCATTATCGCAGAGTCCAGAATTTCCACGGCTGAAAAGTCGTGGCCCCATTGAAGCCGCCAGAGCCCAGAACAGGAATCGAGTGATATGACGCGATTTCCACGGCTGAAAAGTCGTGGCCCCATTGAAGCAATTCTGTTCCGGTGAGGGAGTCCCGGCCTGATATGTAATTTCCACGGCTGAAAAGTCGTGGCCCCATTGAAGCTGATCTATCAGATCCAGATAGTTCTCGAAGGTCGGGGTGATTTCCACGGCTAAAAAATCATGACCTCATTGAGGCACTCAGAGGCCACGATTACCGAAAACATCAAGAAGCTGAAGAATAAGGGAGAATGGAGGATAATGCCGTATATAGTCATGCTGTCTCCAGATGCCGGGAAGTACCTCGATGGACTCGATGATAAGCGGGCCCGGAATATCAAGAAGCATCTTAAGGAGCTGGAGAGAGACCCCTTCAAGCCGCGAACTGCCTGTGACATTGACATCGTTGCCGGCAGTGGCAGGCCGCCTATGTACCGGCTGAGGATGGGAGAATTCAGAGCCATGTACTTTGTGGAAGAGCAGACGATATTTGTTACGGATCTCTTTCCAAAGAAGAGAGATTCGGCCTATAGGAAAAATTAATAACCAATCGAGGATATAAAGAGGATCAATGGCAACCGTTGAAGTTCAAAAAGAGGATGTACTGGCGGCCTATGCTGATGAGCAATACAAGAAGCTCCAAAGAGAAAAGGAGCTGTATATATCACTTGATGAGTATTGCACCAAACGCGGCATTGAGTGATTTATCCCGTTTCTAATTTTTATAATTTGTTTTTGCAGAAGCCTCCTCAAGATGTCAGGAGCTTTCTTTGTGGTGCTTGTTCTACCTCTCGCTTGGAGATATATTACCTGTCGCTGGCAATAGCCTGGAATAAAACGATCCTTTTAGATTATTTCGCCTCTGGGATGTCTATAGTTATATCATAAAACTGAAAATAATATATATGACATGGTGCGCACTTAATAATTTAATGTCATAGAAAATAAATATCTTTATCAATAATGACTACTATTACTACTACGGTGAGTATGTGATTCCTAAAGCCGAAGAGCCCAACAGAGATTTGCCTGAGCTGATTCCCGCCCGTATGCTCAACGAGTTTGCCTACTGCCCTCGCCTCTGCTATATCGAATGGGTGCAGGGAGAATTCTTGGACAGCGCAGATACGGTGGATGGCAGATTCCAGCACAGGCGCGTGGATGCCGGCTCTGACAAAGCCTCCGAGGAGTTCGAAACATTTCATGCTCGATCGGTTTACCTTTCCGGAGCAGGCATCACCTGCAGAATCGACCTTCTGGAGGGCGAAGGCGGCCATGTCACTCCAGTGGACTACAAACGAGGAGAAGCGCCTGATATCCCGGAAGGTGCCTACGAGCCGGAGAGAGTTCAGCTCTGTGCCCAGGGACTGGTGCTGAGGGAAAACGGCTTTGTCTGCGATGAGGGAATCGCCTACTTTGTTAAATCGAAGAAGAGAGTGCCCATTCCTTTTGATGACGCCCTGGTGAGCAGAACCATGGAACTCATCGCTGCGCTCCGGATCGCGGCGGATCTGGGAGAGATGCCGCCTCCCTTGCAGCACAGCCCCAAGTGCATCCGCTGCTCTTTGGCCGGCATCTGCCTGCCCGATGAGATCACCCTCCTCAAAGAGATGGAAGCTGCTGATGCAGAAGCGAGCAGGAAGCAGAGGGAACGAATGAGGATGAGAAAGAGGCTACGTCAGGCCGAATCAGAAGGCTGCTTCCCTCTCGGGATGACGCCATACCCGTTTACGTAGTCGGTCATGGCAATACCGTTAGGAAGAAAGAAGAACGCCTGGAAATCTGGTCACGGGAAGGCAAGGTCAGTGAGCCCAAGCTAAGAGAGATCTCTCAGCTCTCGCTCTACGGAGGCGTGGAGATAACCACCCCGGCTATGGTCGAGCTGATGCAAAGAGGAGTGCCCGTTATCCACTTCACACACGGAGGCTGGTTCCAGGGGATCTGCCTGGGAACGACCCATAAAAACGTTGAGCTGAGGATACATCAGTTCCAGTGTGCCATGGACCCGAAAAGATCGATACTTCTGGCTCGAAAGGCCGTAGCCGGCAAGATCAAAAACTGCCGGACGCTCATGCGCCGAAACGATCCCGAGCGCAGCACAAGCTCCCTGGACCTGATGGCAAAACTGGCCGCAGAGGCGCAAGCGGCATCAAGCAGCCAGAGCCTGCTGGGCATTGAAGGAGCGGCAGCGGAATGCTATTTTTCCCGGTTTGCCAACCTGTTGAAAGAAGGCGGCAAGGACTTCTCATTTACGGATCGAAACCGCAGACCACCGAAAGATCCTGTGAATGCAGTTCTATCCTACCTCTACGGCATTCTGGTCAAAGACCTGTTTGTCACTCTCCTCGCGGTGGGCTTTGATCCTTATCTTGGATTTTATCACCGACCCAGATACGGCAGGCCCGCTCTGGCCCTGGATATGATGGAAGAGTTCCGCCCCCTCATTGCCGATTCCGTGGCCATAAACCTGTTTAACAATGAGGAGATTTCCAAGAAAGACTTCATCAAGACTCATGCCGGTGTCTCCCTGACCTCCAACGGAAAGAAGGCCGTAGTGGCAGGCTACGAACGCCGCATGGAGACGGAGATCATCCATCCCATCTTCGGCTACAAAGTCAGCTACCGAAGAGTGCTGGAAGTGCAGGCCCGCCTCCTGGCGCGAGCCATCTCCGGCGAGATCGGGGATTATCCTCCCTTCTGCACCAGGTAACGAGTGTGACGAGGAATGGGCGAACTGAAATGCTACGTAGTCAGCTACGACATAATGGACCCAAAGCGCCTGCATCAGGTGCACAAAACCATGAAAGGTTTCGGAGATCCAATACATTACTCCGTCTTTAGGTGCAATCTCACCGACAAAGGAAAAGTAGAGCTTATTGCGGCACTTACAGAGATCATCAAACATGACGAAGACCGCATAATGATCGTGGACCTGGGACCCATGGACGGCAGAGCAGAAGAAAGGATAGAATTCCTGGGCGTGCACCCTTCTCTAATGGAAAGCAAGG
>CAVVKN010000023.1:0-314247 GCA_963748825.1 Methanotrichaceae archaeon | reverse complement strand
TCGACTCTGCCATCCAAGAGGTGGCCGCCCTGGACGAGCCGGAGGATATGAACTTTATCCGCAAGCACTCCTTGCAGGGCAGCAGCCCAGCTCGCATCTTTGCCAGCCGACCGGGAACTTACGGCAACGGGGTGAACCTGGCCGTCTATGCCAGCGCCTGGAAAGAGGAGAAGGATCTGACAGATGTCTTCATGCAATGGAACAGTTATGCCTACGGCAAGGACGTCTTCGGACAAGAGGCCCCTCAAGCGCTTGCAGCACAGCTTAAGAGCGTGGATTTGACCTTCAACAAAACGGTTACCGATGAATACGACCTCTTGGGCTGCTGTTGCTACTTCGGCACTTATGGCGGCCTGACCAATGCCGCACGTGAGCTATCGGGCCATGAGGTCTCAACCTATTACGGAGATACCAGGGACAGGGAGAATGCTGATATCAGAACCCTGGCCGAGGAGGTGCGTCGTGTGGTTCGAACCCGTCTGCTCAATCCCAAATGGATCGAAGGCATGAAGCGGCACGGCTACAAGGGCGCAGGCGACATCTCCAAGCGGGTGGGCCGGGTCTATGGCTGGGAGGCGACAACTGAAGAGGTAGACGACTGGATATTCGACGACATCGCCAAGACCTTCATCCTGGATGAAGAGAACCGCAAGTTCTTCCAGGAGAACAATCCCTGGGCCATGGAAGAGATGGGCAGAAGGCTACTGGAGGCTAGTTCGAGGGGCCTTTGGAAGGCCGATCAGGAGATTCTGGATGCCCTGAAATCCAGCTACCTGGAGATCGAAGGCTGGATGGAGGAGAAGATGGGAGAGACAGGAGGCAGCTTCCAGGGAGGAAGCATCGATGTCAGGCCTTCCGAGCATGCCGGGAGCCAGGCGAGGGCCTGGAGGGAGAAGATGTCGAAAGTCCAATAGATACATTTTTATTATCAAATATTTTTAGTCTCTATGGCAATCATCTTGCTCCGATCTGATAGATGTCGTCTACAAACTCGCATATTTCGTGCAACACAACCGGATCGTTCACCCAGATTCCGCCCTCGTAGTTGGCCTCTGTACCGCCTTTGGTAAGGTTGGCAGAAGTGACGATCGCTTCCCTTCGGTCCACCATGTAGATCTTGGCATGAAGCTGGGCTATCAGCACAACCTCCCCACTCAGGTCAGAGATCTCCTCCTGCAAATTGTCACTCAGGCCTAATGAGTAGTCCGACTCGCTTCCTCGCATAAATACCCTCAGCTTTCCTCCCCCTCGGGAGAACTTTCGTAGTGGCCCTTTCATCCTGTTCCATGTCTGCCTTTTTATCCAGGGTGACACTATTACGATCTCGAATTTGGCATCCCCCAGCATGCGGCGCAGTTCGTCCTCGAATGCATGCCGTCCCAGGGAAGAGAAGGTGCCCAGGAAAATAGCGTGCGGATTTTTTTGAGAGTTTGCGATGTAATCTTCCAAGAACTGCAGCCTTTGGGCGGAGGCATAATCCGGCGTCTGTTTGACTCTCTTAAGCTCCTCTTCCAGTTCAGAGGCGCGTTCTTTCCACTTGAGCAATTGGGCAAAATCGCGCTGGAGATGATCAATGTGGCTCTCCTTCTTCCGCAGTTTATCCTGCCAGAGCTGCATGTTTTGCTGCAATTGCCGGCAGTCTTCTTGCAGTCTCCGGCTCCGGCCTTCCTGGAGCTGGATGATGCTTACTGAGAATATCGCCAACGCTAGAAAGATCAGCCATATCAAGTACCCCTCCATTCCCATCGACCTTTAGAAGAAATATCTCTATTGCAAGTTATATAAATATTGTGTAATCAATATGTATATAATATATATTGTATTATATAATGGCGGTGTGTTAAAATGTGATGCATAACCCAAAATATAAATTACTAAAATAATTCTATGAATAAATTAATAAAAGGGATTTCTGGCATCCCTTGCCTAGAACATCCCTGGCGGCATGCCGCCCATTCCACCCATGCCCGGCGGCATTCCCATACCACCCATTCCGCCCATGCCTCCCATTCCTGGTGGCATTCCACCTGCACCACGCGGTGGCGGCGTCTTGGTTGAAGCAAGAACATCATCGATGCGCAGGATGAGGCAGGCGGCATCAGTTGCCGACAAAATGGCCTGAATCTTGACGCGTAGTGGCTCGACAACCCCCAGTTTCAACATGTCCTGGATATCGCCGGTGTAGGCGTTAAGGCCCATGTTCTTGTTCGTCTCGTGCTTGTTCTTCAGTTCGATAGCCTTGTCGATGGCATCAAAGCCGGCGTTCTCTGCCAGGGTCTTTGGCACGATCTCCATGGCCTCGGCGAACTTGGTGACTGCCAGTTGCTCGCGGCCCTTTAAAGTGGATGCATACTCACGCAGGCGCAGGGAAAGCTCGATCTCAGGAGCTCCGCCACCTGCGACCATCTTGCCGTCCTCCACCACATCTGCCACGGCGTGAAGGGCATCATCTAATGCTCTCTCCAGGCCGTTTAAGACCTGCTGAGTGCCGCCTCGCAGCAGAAGGGTTGCAGAATGGTTCTTGGTGCCGGTGACAAAGGTCATGATGCCGCTCCCCATGCGCTTCTCCTCTACCAGGGCGGCTGTGCCCAGATCGCTGGGGCCGAGCTCATCCAGACCCGTGACGATGTTAGCTCCCGTAGCTTTGGCCAGCTTGTCCATGTCCTTCTTGATGACGCGACGCAGAGCCAGAATTCCGGCATTGGCCAGATGATGCTGGGCCAGATCGTCGATGCCCTTCTGGCAGAAGACCACTGTGGCGCCGCTGGCGATCACTTTATCCGCAGCCTCTTTTATCCTCTGCTTCTCATGATCCATGAATTGCTGGAACTGAGTGGAAGAGGTGATTTGCAGCTCGGTCTTGGTCTCGGTTTCCTTGGATTCGATGGCCGTAGAGAGAAGAGCAATTTTGGCATTCACAACCTTGCGGGGCATGTTCTGGTGGACGATCTCCTTATCGATCGCTATGCCTTCAATGATCTGTGAATCCATGGTGCTCTCGCCGACCTTCTTTTCCACATTGACCCGATCCATGTCAAAGCTTTTCTTGCCGTTGTAGGTCTCAATGGCGTTGAGGACCAGGTCGACGGCATAACTGGCCATCTTGCTGTCCGGGGACTCGGCCAGCTTTCCGGTCATGGCCGTCTCGGCGATCCTCTCCAGGAGGGCGCGATCGGTTTCCGAGGCATCAATGGAGATGGATTTCACAATCTGTATGGCCTTTTCCGCAGCCAATCTGTACCCCTGCACAATCATGGTGGGGTGAACCTTCTGGTCTAAGAGGACCTCGGCTTTCTTGAGCAGCTCGCCAGCCAGGACGGCCACGGTGGTGGTGCCGTCGCCTACCTCCTTATCCTGGGTTTTGGCGGCCTCGATAAGCATCTTAGCCGCGGGGTGCTGTACATCCATCTCTTTTAAAATAGTCACGCCATCATTGGTGATGGTTACGTCTCCAATGGAGTCCACCAGCAATTTGTCCATGCCTTTGGGGCCCAGGGTGCTCCTCACCGCATTGGCCACGGCGCGGGCAGCCATGATGTTATTCGAGATAGCATCTTTTCCCGACTCTCTGCGGGTGTCCCTTAAAATGATAATTGGCGATCCGCCCATTCCTGCCATTTTGATAATCCTCCAGTAATTGCTTATTTGCGAATTCTCAGGTTCACAGTATTTGATCTTCTATAAAAGAATTTCCCTAAAATACGACAGCATACGATTGTTCTAGGGCGGCCAATGGTGTGGCCCAAGCGATCAGCCAGAAACTATAAGTACAGGAAGATCGTGGTACCCATGCTAACCCAATCAGAGGAATCAAAAATGGTAAATGGAACAGTTAAGTTTTTCAACAGAGTCAAGAGCTTTGGATTCATAGCAGGCGACGATGGTAAGGACTATTTTGTACACGTAACCGGCCTGAAGCCCGGTGTCACTATCGATGAGGGTGACAAGGTAAGCTTCGAGGTCATTGAGGGCGAGAAAGGCCCCAAGGCTGACAAAGTAGAGAAACAGTAAACATTCGCAGTGAAATATAATAAAGATACGATAGATGGTCGTAAGGCTTTCTATCTATTCTTTTATTATTAATAGCTTTACTTTTTAAATCATTTTGCACTATTTTGGTTATTGCATTTTAGTTTGCTCTGCATGGCAAAACCTTTTTCCTGTCCTCTTTCTATGAAGTGTTGCAAGAGGAGATCGGGTATTGTCTGCACCACGTGAGATAGTTGAACTTGTAGAGGGCTTTGGCCGCAGGATAAACGAGTATCGCTGCAGCCAGTACAACGAGACGGAGCTGAGGGATGAGTTTGTAAATCCCTTCTTTGCGGCATTGGGCTGGGATGTGCACAACCGGCAGGGACTATCGAGCGACAGCAAAGAGGTGAAGCTGGAAGAGTCCATCCGGATGGAGGAGAGCATCAAGAATCCGGATTACAGCTTTCGATTAGGAAAAAGCCGCAAGTTCTTTGTGGAGACCAAGAAGCCCTCCATCAACATCGAGGGTGGTGTTTATCCTGCGTTTCCAACTGCGCAGATACGCCTGGTCGGCGAGCCTGGCCGTCTCAATTCTCACGGACTTCGAGGAGTTTGCGGTCTACGATTGCCGGGCAGAGCCCAGCAAGACGGACAAACCCGGAAAAGGCCGCCTTCTCTACCTGCAGTACGACCAGTACGTAGAGCGCTGGGATGAGATTGCTGCCCTCTTTTCCAAGGAAGCGGTGCTGGGCGGATCACTGGAAAGGTTTATCGAGTCGATACCGGAAAAGCGCGGCATCAAGCGGGTGGACGCAGCCCTTCTGGAGGAGATCTCGCTCTGGCGCGAGGCCCTGGCCAGGAACCTTGCCCTGCGAAATCCGGCCCTCAGCCAGCGGGATTTGAACTTTTCCGTGCAGAGGACAATTGACCGGCTCCTATTTTTGCGCATTTGTGAGGATCGGGCCATTGAGGAGTACGGACGGCTCAAGGCACTGCTCAAGGAGGAAGGGGTCTACGCCCGGCTGCTCCAGCTCTTTGCAGAGGCAGACGAGCGTTACAACTCCGGCATCTTCCACTTCCAGGAGGAGCGGGAGAGAAAGGAGTCGCCCGACAGCCTGACGACTGCCCTGGTTATCGATGATGCAACTTTAAAAGAGATCATCCAGGACCTTTACTTCCCGGACAGCCCTTATGTCTTCTCCGAGATCCCGGCTGAGATTTTAGGCCAGGTTTATGAGCAATTTTTGGGCAAGGTCATCCGGCTGGAAGAAGGCCACAAAGCGATAGTGGAGGACAAGCCTGAGGTGCGAAAAGCGGGCGGAGTCTACTACACGCCTCCCTACATCGTGGAGTACATCGTCAAGAACACCGTGGGAAAGCTTTTGGAAGGCAATACTCCCGCAAAAGCGGCACAGCTTCGTATCCTCGATCCCGCCTGCGGCTCGGGCTCGTTTCTCATCGGAGCCTACCAGTTCCTGCTGGACTGGCACATGGAATGGTACAAGGCCAACCTGGGTCCCCTGCTGGAGAAAAACAACTCGGTCGCCTCGCCCGAAGTGCTGCGGCTCCTGCCGGCAGCGCCCGAGCAGCGAGCCGACCGGCGGGCCAGGAAGATCCACGCCCGCGCCGCCCAGGCATCCCTCCCCATCTTCAAGGCCAACGGCAACGAATGGCGCCTGACCACCACGGAGAGAAAGCGCATCTTGCAGAGCAACATTTATGGGGTGGACATCGACCCGCAGGCGGTGGAGGTGACCAAGCTCTCGCTCTTGCTGAAGGTCCTGGAGGGAGAGACAGAGGAGAGCATCAGCAGCCTGCTGCGCTACTTTAAAGAGCGGGCGCTGCCGGATCTGGGCAGCAATATCAAGTGCGGAAACTCGCTCATAGGCTACGATTATTATGATGACCATAAGAACCTGAGTGCAGAAGAAGTGCAGAGGATCAACGCCTTCGAGTGGAAGACGGAGTTCCCGGAGATCTTCGAGCGGGGCGGGTTTGATGCGGTGATAGGCAATCCGCCTTACATTCGCATTCAGACTATGAAGGAATGGGCTCCTCTGGAAGTGGAGCATTACAAGCAGAAGTATGTTTCCGCAAGCAAGGGCAACTACGATATTTACGTAGTCTTTGTGGAAAGAGGACTTGATCTGCTGAACGAGCATGGAAGACTAGGATTTATCTTGCCGCACAAGTTTTTCAATGCTCAATATGGAGAAAGCTTGCGTTTTCTTCTTGCAGAAAGCGGACAGATTTCTGAAATTGTACATTTCGGAGGGGAGCAAGTATTCGAGGGTGCAACAACCTACACGTGTTTGTTATTTTTAAGCAGCACTCGATCAGAATGCTTCGCGCTCGTAAAGGTAAATGACCTTAGAAGATGGCGTTTTGATGGCAAAGCAACTTCTGGAACTGTAGCCACCAAAAATTTAACAAATACAGAATGGAATTTTTCTATTGGCCGTAGTGCCGAAATATTCGAGCGGTTGGCAAAAAGCCGAGAGAAATTAGGCGATGTAGCACATCTATTCGTCGGTTTGCAGACGGACGCCGACGATGTGTTCATTCTTGAAGAAATAAAATGTGATGGAGATAAAGTACTTTGTGAATCGAAATCTACAGGGAAAAAACATTGGCTCGAAAATAGTCACTTAAAGCCTTTTCTAAAAGGATCGCTAAACATTCGCAGATATAATTTGGCGAATGCCAATAAACGTTTGATATTTCCATACAATAATATTAATAATAAATCTGTAATTATCAATGCGAATGAGTATATGTCATTATACCCTCTTACATGGGCTTATCTGGAAGAGAATTATGAACGGCTATCCAAGAGGAATAAAGGTCAAATGGGACAATTATGGTATGGTTACGTGTATAAGAAAAACCATACTCGATTTAACGCCGTAAAATTGCTGGTTCCTTCGATTGCAACGGGTAGTTGTTTTGCCGCGGATTTAGATGGAATTTATTACTTTGTCGGTAGCGGTGGTGGAGGTGGTGGAGGATACGGTATAACTTTATTAGAGAAGGTAGAAATATCTTATCTATATCTGCTAGGGCTATTAAATTCCCATTTATTGAGTGCTTATTTGGTGTCGATTAGCACACCTTTCCGTGGAGGATATATTGCATTGAATCGCCAATATATCGAACTGCTCCCCATTCGTACCATCGACTTCTCCGACCCCGCCGATGTCGCCCGCCACGACCGCATGGTGGAGCTGGTGCAGTCCATGCTCGATCTTCACAAGCTCGCATCAACAGGCACCGATCACGACAAGACGCTGCTCGCCCGCCGGATCGAGGCCACGGACCGGCAGATCGACAGGCTGGTGTACGAGCTTTACGGGCTAACGGAAGAGGAGATCGGGATTGTGGAGGAAGCGAGCAGGTAAAAGAATCCGACGAAAAACTATTTCTTTTCAAAAAGCAAAACACGAATTGAGGAAAAGAATGACTGAAGACGTAGTCGGCCAAAGATACGATTCGGAGAAAAACCAGCTTCCCTATGGCGGCGCCGTGGATATCAACGGCAATATAGTTTGGGCAGTAACCAAAGAGGAAGCTCTTGCAACCAGGGAACGAATCAAGAAAGCTTTCCATAAGAAATGAAACTTGTAGCAGTTGATTCTGATATTTTCTTCTTTTCTGTCGGCCAGGATAAAAGAGATAGAAACGTGCGTCTGGCCTCCAGTCTTCTGGAGCACATCGATAATCATCCTGATCTTGAACTACGGTGTTCCGTTCTCCGTTCTGGCTGAAACAGTCTTCAAAACCATAACCACTGAGAAGGAAAGCAAAGATCCGCAGAAGCTGGAGCAGATCTCGGCTTTGATCGAGCTGTGGAGAAAACTGGAGATCCATTTTCTTCTGCCGAGCGATGAAGCGGCTGAGATTTGCTGGAATCTCGTTGAAGAGTGCCAAGGTCGAATGCAGCCAACAGATAGAACCCATCTTGGATACTCGTTAGCTTATGGCATGGACTTTCTTATTACGACCGACAAAATTCTTCGGCACTATCAGGTTCCAGATGGCTTTCGGCTTAAAATTGTCTCGCTCAGAGAAGCTCGGGAAACGATAGGTATTTGATAAAACTGATGAGGCTTCAGATCAATTATTGAATCTGCAGCCGACAAGATGCCGCCCGCCACGACCGTATGGTGGAGCTGGTGGCGGTCCCGCTCGATCAACACAGACTCGCCTCTGCCGGCACCGATCACGACAAGGGCGCTGCTCGCCCGCCGCATCGAGGCCACCGACCGGCAGATCGACAGGCTGGTGTACGAGCTCTACGGGCTAACGGAAGAGGAGATCAGGATTGTGGAGGAAGCGAACAGGTAGAAGCCATCGGCGAAAGTCTTTAAAGGATTGAGGCCATGTTCAGTCTGGCGATTAGAGATGAAAGCGAAAATATCCAAGGTGCCAGCAAAGAAGACGGTGGCTCTTGAAGAAGATGAGCGCATTGTTGCCGGGGCTCTAAAAGGCGCCAGGGAATGCAAAATGGGGTTGGCAAAGCGATTTGATAAAGTGGAGGACGCAATCGCATATTTACGTGATCTATGATATTTCATCTTGATTTTGCTCCACAATTTCAAAGAAATTTCAAACGCTTAACGAAAAAGAATACGCCTTTAAGAGAAAGAGTTCTCAAAAGGGTAGAGGATATTGCTGCAAACCCAGAAATAGGCGAAAATTTAAGCGGAAACCTAGCGGGGAAACAGAGCGCGCATGTAGCCAAGCATTGGGTTATAATCTATCAAGTCTTTTCTGACGATAATAAGATCGAGTTTCAAAACTTCGACCATCATGATCATGCTTATGATATGTGAAACGAATCGAAATTTTTGCGATCCTAACCATCGACTTCTCCGACCCCGCCGACGTCGCCCGCCACGACCGCATGGTGGAACTGGTGCAGTCCATGCTCGATCTTCACAAGCTTGCATCTGCCGGCACCGATCACGACAAGACGCTGCTCGCCCGCCGTATCGAGGCCACGGACCGGCAGATCGACAGGCTGGTCTACGAGCTTTACGGGCTAACGGAAGAGGAGATCGAGATTGTGGAGGAAGCGAACAGGTAGAAGCCATCGGCGAAAGTCTTTAAAGCAGAGTGTCCATGTACATATTGGCGATCCTAAAGGATGGCAAAGACTATCAAGAAGCCAGAAACGAAATGCAGGTCTATCGAGGATGATGAACGCATCGTAGCCAATACCCTAAAAGGAGATGCAGAGCTTCGGGCAGGTCTTGGAAAGCGCTTTAAAAATGCGGACGAATTCATAGAGCACCTTTCAAACCTGTAGATTCACATGAATTATTCGCCGCAATCGTCACCTCTTTTCGACAAAAATTTTAAGCGCCTGACCAAAAAGAATGCCATTTTGAAAGAAAGAACTCTTAAAAAGATTCGAGAAATCCTGCAAAATCCTGAGATTGGAGAAACACTTACGCAAAACCTTGCTGGTTATCGAAGCGCCCATGTCGGAAATTGGGTTATCATTTATAAGATTATTGTCGCAGAAGTCTGGTTCGTTAACTTTGATCATCACGATTACGCATACAACATATGACGTTTTCTGCAGTTGCTTTTGTCTCATATCGCTAGATCTGCCAATCCCGCCGACGTCGCCCGTCACGACTGCATGGTGGAGCTGATGGCTGTCCAGCTCGATCAACACAGACTCGCCTCTGCCGGCACCGATCACAACAAGGGCGCAGCTCGCCCGCCGCATCGAGGCTACGGACCGGCAGATCGACCTGGGCCCGGCTTTACGGGCTAACGGAAGAGGAGATCGGGATTGTGGAGGAAGCGGCAAAATAGGGAAAATAATGCCATGATTGCTGCTCAAACCATAGAACCTCAAAGCAGATTCCTGATGGCCTCGGAGATTGTCCAGACTCGAATAAGCCCATCACCTTTGATCTTATCGAAATGCTTGTCATTTGTGATTAAGAGCGCTCCACTCTGAAGGCAGGTCGCTGCATGAACCGCATCTGAAAACTGGCTTTCGGGAAAGAATAGCTTGCACCTCTGTATCTCCTCATCAGATACACTAATTAAAATAATTCTGCTCTTCAGATAAAGGAATATATATTCTGCTTCGAGCTGCTGAGCATACTTCTCATACTTTGCAAGAAGAGCCTTGTTGGCTACCAGCTCTGCAGAGCCGCCCAAGAGAGCAGAAAGAAGCTCCGAACTTTTTGTCCAACCGTTTTTAACGGCTGCAATAAAAAGATTAGAGTCAATCAAGAACCTTGTACATCTTTCTGGCAACTCTGTTTCCCTCTTCTTCCATATCCTTCTGCAGCTTATCGAGGTCCACGGACTTGGCGCGCTCAATTGCGTCCTGGATCATGGCCTTTACATCCACTTTTCTGAGAAGAATCGTGTCCGGGCCCACTTCATCTATTACAAATTCGTCCCCCGCAGTAATGCTCATCCTGCGCCTTATCTCATTGGGCAGAACCATTCTGCCTTTTTCATCAACTTTAGTAAACGGCATGGAACACTATTTCCCCTAATCCCATTAGTGGGTTCATTGCATATTAATATTGCCATACTAATTGGGATCAATTAAAGTACAGAGGAATGTGCAAAGACCTGTTGGCGGATGCCAAAAAAGAGAGCGCAGCCTTGAGAGACGAATGGACAAGAGAATGAAAAATGATGGTGAAATGGTCGAGAGCCCGACGGTCCGTTTCTGGGAGGTGGACTTGCTGCGAGGCGTGGCCATTCGTCCTCATGGTCCTCTACCATCTGGTCTTCGATCTCAACTATTTTGCAGTCTACGATATCGATGTCTCCTCCGGCTTCTGGCTGGCGGTGGCCCGCGCCGCCGCCTCGCTCTTCCTCCTCCTTGTCGGCCTCTCTCTCACTCTGAGCCACTCCCGGGCCCGGCTGCTGGGGCAAGAAGACCGGTTTCGCCTGCGGCTTTTAAAGAGGAGCGCCTGGATATTGGGCCTGGCCCTGGGTGTAACCCTCGTCACCTATCTCTTCATCGGCAAAGGCTTCATCGTATTCGGAGTGCTGCACCTCATCGGCCTCTCGCTGCTGTTGGCTTATCCATTTCTCCGGCTGCAAAGAGCAAGCATAATTTTCGGATTACTATTTATATTATTTGGAATATATTTACAGAACATCGTGTCGGCTTTTCCTGCTGCCACAAGCTCCATCTCGGCACCGATCACGACAAGACGCTGCTCGCCCGCCAGATCGAGGCCACCGACCTGGCAGATCGACAGGCTGGTGTACCGAGCTTTACGGGCTAACGGAAGAGGAGATCGGGATTGTGGAGGAAGCGAGCAGGTAAAAGAATCCGACGAAAAACTATTTCTTTTCAAAAAGCAAAACACGAATTGAGGAAAAGAATGACTGAAGAAGTAGTCGGCCAAAGATACGATTCGGAGAAAAACCAGCTTCCCTATGGCGGCGCCGTGGATATCAACGGCAATATAGTTTGGGCAGTAACCAAAGAGGAAGCTCTTGCAACCAGGGAACGAATCAAGAACGCTTTCCATAAGAAATGAAACATGTAGCAGTTGATTCTGATATTTTCTTCTTTTCTGTCGGCCAGGATAAAAGAGATAGAAATGTGCGTCTGGCCTCCAGCCTTCTGGAGCACATCGATAATCATCCTGATCTTGAACTACGGTGTTCCGTTCTCCGTTCTGGCTGAAACAGTCTTCAAAACCATAACCGCCGAGAAGGAAAGCAAAGATCCGCAGAAGCTGGAGCAGATCTCGGCTTTGATCGAGCTGTGGAGAAAACTGGAGATCCGTTTTCTTCTGCCGAGCGATGAAGCGGCTGAAATTTGCTGGAATCTCGTTGAAGAATGCCAAGGTCGAATGCAGCCTACAGATCGAACCCATCTTGGATACTCGTTAGCTTATGGCATGGACTTTCTTATTACGACCGACAAAATTCTTCGGCACTATCAGGTTCCAGATGGCTTTCGGCTTAAAATTGTCTCGCTCAGAGAAGCTCGGGAAACGATAGGTATTTGATAAAACTGATGAGGCTTCAGATCAATTATTGAATCTGCAGCCGACAAGATGCCGCCCGCCACGACCGCATGGTGGAGCTGGTGGCGGTCCCGCTCGATCAACACAGACTCGCCTCTGCCGGCACCGATCACGACAAGGGCGCTGCTCGCCCGCCGCATCGAGGCCACCGACCGGCAGATCGACAGGCTGGTGTACGAGCTCTACGGGCTAACGGAAGAGGAGATCAGGATTGTGGAGGAAGCGAACAGGTAGAAGCCATCGGCGAAAGTCTTTAAAGGATTGAGGCCATGTTCAGTCTGGCGATTAGAGATGAAAGCGAAAATATCCAAGGTGCCAGCAAAGAAGACGGTGGCTCTTGAAGAAGATGAGCGCATTGTTGCCGGGGCTCTAAAAGGCGCCAGGGAATGCAAAATGGGGTTGGCAAAGCGATTTGATAAAGTGGAGGACGCAATCGCATATTTACGTGATCTATGATATTTCATCTTGATTTTGCTCCACAATTTCAAAGAAATTTCAAACGCTTAACGAAAAAGAATACGCCTTTAAGAGAAAGAGTTCTCAAAAGGGTAGAGGATATTGCTGCAAACCCAGAAATAGGCGAAAATTTAAGCGGAAACCTAGCGGGGAAACAGAGCGCGCATGTAGCCAAGCATTGGGTTATAATCTATCAAGTCTTTTCTGACGATAATAAGATCGAGTTTCAAAACTTCGACCATCATGATCATGCTTATGATATGTGAAACGAATCGAAATTTTTGCGATCCTAACCATCGACTTCTCCGACCCCGCCGATGTCGCCCGCCACGACCGCATGGTAGAGCTGGTGGCAGTCCATGCTCGATCTTCACAAGCTCGCCTCTGCCGGCACCGATCACGACAAGGACGCTGCTCGCCCGCCGGATCGAGGCCACGGACCGGCAGATCGACAGGCTGGTGTACGAGCTTTACGGGCTAACGGAAGAGGAGATCGGGATTGTGGAGGAAGCGAACAGGTAGAAGCCATCGGCGAAAGTCTTTAAAGCAGAGAGTCCATGTACATATTGGCGATCCTAAATGATGGCAAAGACTATCAAGAAGCCAGAAACGAAATGCAGGTCTATCGAGGATGATGAACGCATCGTAGCCAATACCCTAAAAGGAGATGCAGAGCTTCGGGCAGGTCTTGGAAAGCGCTTTAAAAATGCGGACGAATTCATAGAGCACCTTTCAAACCTGTAGATTCACATGAATTATTCGCCGCAATCGTCACCTCTTTTCGACAAAAATTTTAAGCGCCTGACCAAAAAGAATGCCATTTTGAAAGAAAGAACTCTTAAAAAGATTCGAGAAATCCTGCAAAATCCTGAGATTGGAGAAACACTTACGCAAAACCTTGCTGGTTATCGAAGCGCCCATGTCGGAAATTGGGTTATCATTTATAAGATTATTATCGCAGAAGTCTGGTTCGTTAACTTTGATCATCACGATTACGCATACAACATATGACGTTTTCTGCAGTTGCTTTTGTCTCATATCGCTAGATCTGCCCATCCCGCCGACGTCGCCCGTCACGACTGCATGGTGGAGCTGATGGCTGTCCAGCTCGATCAACACAGACTCGCCTCTGCCGGCACCGATCACAACAAGGGCGCAGCTCGCCCGCCGCATCGAGGCTACGGACCGGCAGATCGACCTGGGCCCGGCTTTACGGGCTAACGGAAGAGGAGATCGGGATTGTGGAGGAAGCGGCAAAATAGGGAAAATAATGCCATGATTGCTGCTCAAACCATAGAACCTCAAAGCAGATTCCTGATGGCCTCGGAGATTGTCCAGACTCGAATAAGCCCATCACCTTTGATCTTATCGAAATGCTTGTCATTTGTGATTAAGAGCGCTCCACTCTGAAGGCAGGTCGCTGCATGAACCGCATCTGAAAACTGGCTTTCGGGAAAGAATAGCTTGCACCTCTGTATCTCCTCATCAGATACACTAATTAAAATAATTCTGCTCTTCAGATAAAGGAATATATATTCTGCTTCGAGCTGCTGAGCATACTTCTCATACTCTGCAAGAAGAGCCTTGTTGGCTACCAGCTCTGCAGAGCCGCCCAAGAGAGCAGAAAGAAGCTCCGAACTTTTTGTCCAACCGTTTTTAACGGCTGCAATAAAAAGATTAGAGTCAATCAAGAACCTTGTACATCTTTCTGGCAACTCTGTTTCCCTCTTCTTCCATATCCTTCTGCAGCTTATCGAGGTCCACGGACTTGGCGCGCTCAATTGCGTCCTGGATCATGGCCTTTACATCCACTTTTCTGAGAAGAATCGTGTCCGGGCCCACTTCATCTATTACAAATTCGTCCCCCGCAGTAATGCTCATCCTGCGCCTTATCTCATTGGGCAGAACCATTCTGCCTTTTTCATCAACTTTAGTAAACGGCATGGAACACTATTTCCCCTAATCCCATTAGTGGGTTCATTGCATATTAATATTGCCATCACTAATTGGGATCAATTAAAGTACAGAGGAATGTGCAAAGACCTGTTGGCGGATGCCAAAAAAGAGAGCGCAGCCTTGAGAGACGAATGGACAAGAGAATGAAAAATGATGGTGAAATGGTCGAGAGCCCGACGGTCCGTTTCTGGGAGGTGGACTTGCTGCGAGGCGTGGCCATCGTCCTGATGGTCCTTTACCATCTTGTCTTTGATCTCAACTATTTTGCCGTCTACGATATCGAAGTATCTTCCGGCTTCTGGCTGGCGGTGGCCCGCGCCGCCGCCTCGCTCTTTCTCCTCCTTGTCGGCCTCTCCCTCACCCTGAGCCACTCCCGGGCCCGGCTGCTGGGGCAAGAAGACCGGTTTCGCCTGCGGCTTTTAAAGAGGAGCGCCTGGATATTGGGCCTGGCCCTGGGTGTAACCCTCGTCACCTATCTCTTCATCGGCAAAGGCTTCATCGTATTCGGAGTGCTGCACCTCATCGGCCTCTCGCTGCTGTTGGCTTATCCATTTCTCCGGCTGCAAAGAGCAAGCATAATTTTCGGATTACTATTTATATTATTTGGAATATATTTACAGAACATCGGTGTCGGCTTTTCCTGGCTGCTCTGGCTGGGACTGGCGCCGCCTGATTTCTATTCGGTGGACTACTTTCCTGTGTTTCCCTGGTTCGGGGTGATTCTGGCGGGGATTGGCCTGGGCAGCCTCCTCTATCCCGACTACCGGCGCAAGATGGATCTGCCTGATCTTTCTCGGTCACCTTTTGTGAGAGCCCTGGCATTCCTGGGCCGAAACTCGCTGGCCATCTATCTGGTCCATCAGCCGGTGATAATCGCGATCCTGTATCTGGTTGGGGTAGCTATGCCCTGGCTCTAAGGCAAGGTAGCATCGGTGTCGATTGGATATCTGCCATTCTAGCCATCCAAGTGGTCCAATTTTTCAATAAGATCACTACGCCGAAATGTGGCAGAAAGTTGCTGAAGGGATATATCTGATTCTCTATATAGCATCTTAAGTGCATTCGCTACATCAGAGACTGCTTGCCTAAAATACTCATCACCTTTCTGCTCAACAAGCAGCCTCGCTGTTTCATAGTTCTGGTGCGTCAAACCAGAGATATCACATCCTAAATCCTTTAGCAGATATTTACCCATCTGCATAGATATGAAGCATGATGCATAGCGGATGAACTGCGGCGCACCTTCTGGCGGTCTTTTTCTTTTATTCTCTGCATGCCGATAGATTAATGTTGAAATGATTACCTGGGCCCCGTTGAGGTCGTTTGAGAAGATTAGGTCGTACAGCTTTCCGAAGTGCTCTCGAGTAAGGAACTTTGCCTGATGGGGCCTCTTCCTCCAGACCGATAGAATAGCTTCTGCCGCCACGCCTGTGGTGATATCCTTTTGTTTCAGGGATGAATCTGTGCGTTTTCGTCTATAGGTGAATCCTAACTGGTTAATGTCGGTCTCAAGCCTACGCTGTCTATCGTCATTGGCCCGCAGGTCGCGGAGATCCACTGGATTTTGACTATTGGTGGCAAAGGTGATTCTTTTGACAAGATCTTCGTTGTCACTTGGAAGCTGGTAGAGACGTACAAGCAAGTAGGCATTCACCGGGATTTTGGACTCAGGCATCTCCTGCAATGTTTTAAATATGGTTATGCATGTCTGACCGCCGTTGATGATCTGGAGGTTCTCCACCCTTACTTGATAATCCCTGTTTTGCAGTGCATTGTAGGTAAATTTATCACAGGTCAAGGTAATTCCGTTATTATAAAAATAGAAGTTGCTATTCTCTTCTCCTCTCAATGTATCTCTCATCGCCTCATTGACCCGATTACCTTGTAGTCCAAGATAACGGCGAATATTTCGCTCGAGTAGGCGTTCACCATGCCGTTGTATCAATGCAGCCACTTCAGTTGCGGCTATCCTTGCCACAAGCACGCGGCTGAAATGGAGATCCTCGATGATAGCAGCCCCAGTAAGCTGCAAGGCATCGTTGACCGGCTTTGCCCTTTGGAAGATCATCACGAGTCGATCGTGGTTAACATGCTCCCAAGTGACTTGATTTCCAAATCCCTCCTGTGATATTGTCTGTTCTGCGCCCTCGTTCCACGACAGACCGTTATTACAGGCTAATGCCCGAACTTGGGGAATGTTTCCTTCCCGAATCATAGACCGAATTTCCTCCACCTTTGCGCCGAGTCGTGGATTTAAGTTTTCGAGTCTTGAGGAAGGATCAAATAGGTGGCGAATGGCATTGATAAGTGCCTTGATACCGTTTTCTGGATAATTCGATGCCGCTTCGAGTTTGCGACTGTATTTTCCCTGAAAAAGGCTAACGGTAAACTCACCATCTCGTTCTTCGGTGAAGTGGATCGCGTCCACCCCGAAGTCTTGCCCGCCCTCTACGAGGCAATCAAAAGCCTCATCATCGGACAGATCCAGCATTGTCTTTACTGAGAGATGGACGAAGGCCAGAGATCGAAGTCTCTCCTCATCAGCGATCTTTAACTCATCCTTTGCGCGGTCACGAATCTCATCGCATACTGAATTGAGTCGTTGGTCGATGATTGCAGCATTTATATTCATATTCCATTCCCCTAAGCTTTGTGTCCTTCTCGATAAATTATTCGGCGAGGTAAAGCATCTAAATCTGGTAATTTGGATACGAGAACCTATCAGTAATTCTAGAGTTCATTGATCTGTAAAAGGCTTTCGATAGTCGGGGGTTAACTATAATTGGAATCCATTGCGAAACGATTTAGAGGTTAAATGTCACCCGCAAAAAGTGGACAAAATCGTAAGGACGTCCGCCCCGGCCTGACCGTGGACGTCGTCCTCAAGAATGACCAGCGCACCGGCAAGCGGACGCGCGGCATCGTCAAAGAGCTACTGACCAGTTCCCCAACTCATCCGCACGGCATCAAAGTGAGGCTGCAGGACGGCCAGGTGGGCCGGGTGCAGGAGATCATCGAATAGCTTTTTATCCCTCCTTTTCCACACACCCTGCCATGGTAAAAGAAGTACACGCCGCTCACATCCTGTGCAAGACGGAAAAGAAAGCAAAAGAGGTTGCAGAAAAGCTGGCCACGGGGCAGGAAAACTTTGCCGAGATGGCTCGCAAATACTCGATGTGCCCTTCCGGCAAAAACAGCGGCGACCTGGGCTGGTTTGGCAAGGGCAAAATGGCCCTGGAGTTTGAGAAGGCCGCCTTCGAGGGCGAGAAGGGCAAGATTCTGGGGCCGGTGAAGACCCAGTTCGGCTATCACCTTATCAAGGTCCTGGATAGAAAATAGAAGATCAGAAAAAGGCTTTCATTAGGGAGATCAGGTCGAGTCGACAATTCGACCCATCTCATCTTTGACATTTTCATCAATAATGCCTATCTGTCCTGCATCTTCTCAATGATCGGTCCGACCTTCTGCAGCTCCTCGTGAGCAGAGGTGAGATTGCCCTGAAGCATGTCTTCCTTTGATCCGGCAATTGCCTCCGAAATATTATTCATTTGAGATGTAAAATTGCCATCGAATTTAACCGTCAGCGGCCTGTATTTGGAATATTTGTCCTGGAAGGATGCAAAAGCGCTCTCCAGCTTTTCGTACTGCAAAGTCGCATTACCCGTTTCTCCCTGGCCGGTGGACTGAAGAGCTAGAGAGTAAGCCTCATCTACACTTCCCAGATCGTCCAGAAATATATTCTTGGTCAGAACGGCGCTGGCAAAGCTTCCCACAACGGCCAGAAGCAGGGCTACCACCACAAAGGTCGTTTTGATGTTCTTGTCCTTGCGCTTTACAATCTCGCAGCTACTCCAGCCCAGCATCTCGTACAGGCCGCAATTTCCCTTGATCACCGGGATCATCATTACCGCAGCTGCCAGAACAAGCAAAATTTGCAGATTCTCTGCCGCCCAGAAGAATGCCGCGAGAATGCATGCTTCAGCTATTATCACCCTGATGAGCCGGTCAGAGGTGCCCAGGTTCTTCATGGACAAAAGTCTTGCTTAGAGGTTATAAGGCTTTGCGGACTCATGTCTTTAGTCCTTTGTGAGTTCTAAGTGCGCTCTGTGGTAGTCTGTAGCAATTTGCATTTACCCATCCTTAAAGACTATTAACATCAACCACAGAGGCACAAAGCTCACAGAGGTTCGCCACAGGAAATAGCGAAGAGCCCCATTTAAATAGTAGTATGCTCAGAAGGATCACCCCTGAAAAAGGTCTTATCTTATGCCTCTTGCATCTGAAATCATCCTTAACAATCCCCTGGATTTTCGGGAAGTGTACGATATAAGTGCGCCCCTAAACATGGTGCCCGCCTACCCTGGCGACAGGCCGTACTTTCGGGAGTGGATGGCAAGGTTGGATGAGGGGGATGACTATTGTTTATCTGCCTTGGCCCTAAGCTCTCATGCCGGCACGCATCTGGATTTTCCTTCCCATCTACTGAGGGGCGGAAAGGCCCAGGACAGTTATTCCCTGAAGCGATTCATCATCCCGGCAGAAGTTATCTCCGTCCCAGGAGATGGGCCGGTCCTGCCGTCCAGCTTGCAGGGCTGCAAGATTGATCGGGGTCAGGCCCTGCTCTTCAAGACCGGCAATTCCAAAAAGCAACTCCTGCATCAAGCCGTCTTCTCGGAAGAGTTTGTCTACCTTTCTTTGGATGTTGCCCATCTTTGTGTTGCCGGAGAGGTCGGCCTGGTGGGAATCGACTACCTCTCCGTAGATAAATATGGGGACGACTCTTTGCCCGTGCATCGCACTCTTCTGGAAAATGATGTTCTCATCCTGGAAGGCATCGATCTTGCCGATGTCCCAAGCGGCAGATATTCTCTCATCTGCCTTCCTTTGAGCCTAAAGGATGCAGAAGCCTCTCCACTGCGAGCCGTCTTAGTGAGGTGATTTCAGGAAGCGCTCAGGGCAAAGTATGCCAGCAGGGCTTCCAGCTGAATTCTCTCATTAGCGCCTTCCGTCATGCGAAAATCGATCTCTCCGATGCGGTCGATCAGTCTGACTTTGTCCCTGTCCGGTATATCCAGGTCCAGCATGGCCCGGTGAATCTGAACCACCACGTCCTGGCCGGAGAGACCTTTGGAGAGCAGCAGATCGTCCAATGCCGCCCGCGCCCCAACGAAGTCTCCGGAAAGAGCTGTCTTTATAAAATTTCGAATTTCCTCCGGCTTAGCGGTGGATGTAATCTGGTAGATCGTCTCCTCGTCCACCTTATCGCCCAAAAGGGCAGCCGCCTGCAAGGCATTGATGGCCTTTCGCATATCTCCGCCGGCAACATATTCAATGGCGGAAAGACCCCCATCGGATACTATCAGCTTCTCCTCATCGGCGATGAATTTGATGCGCTTGGTGACGGCCGTTGCAGAGAGAGGCTTAAAGCGGTAGACGGCACAGCGAGACTGGATGGGCTCAATGATCTTGGAGGAATAGTTGCAGGAGAGTATGAACCGGGTTGTGGCCGAGTAGCGCTCCATAGTGCGCCGCAGAGCGCTCTGAGCGTCGTTGGTCAGGGCATCGGCCTCATCGAGAAATATAACTTTAAAATCGGCTTCACCAAGAGGCGCCATGCGGGCGAAGTCCTTTACCTTGTGGCGGATGATGTCTATGCCCCGCTCATCACTGGCATTCAGCTCGATGAAATTGTTCCTCCAGGTCTCGCCAAAGATCTCTTTGACGATGGAGATGGAGGCTGCCGTCTTGCCCACACCCGGCGGACCGGAGAACAGAAGGTGTGGCAGGTTTCTGGTCTTTACATAGGACTTGAGACGGCGGATTATCTCGTCCTGGCCCACAATGTCGTCCAGCTTCTCAGGCCGGTACTTCTCGATCCAGATCTCCTCTTTGATGAATAACCCCTCTGAAGAATGGTTCGCTCTGTCATTATATCAATATTCCTGCAAAGAGCTGCCTGGCGTATCTCCCGGCTTTTTGCAGGGCAACAAAGGCTAAATATAGATGCGCACATGAAGGCAAATCGTTTTTCGGAGGAACAGTAGTGATCTCTGAGGTGGCGGGACAGTATAATGCAGGGGATCTAGAGAACCAGATCAGATTGTTGTGGGAGAGGGAAGAAACCTACCGCAAGGTACGGCAGCTTCGCGTGGGCGGCAAGAAGTTCTTTTTTGTAGATGGACCGCCCTACACCACGGGGCGCATTCACCTCGGCACCGCCTGGAACAAGGTGATCAAAGACTCTGTGCTTCGCTACAAGTCCATGAACTGCTTTGAGGTCAAGGACAGGGCGGGCTGGGATATGCACGGTCTGCCCATCGAGGTCAAAGTAGAGGAGTCCTTCGGCTTTAGAAACAAGAAGGATATCGAGGCTTATGGCGTAGATAAGTTCATACAGAGGTGCAAGGAGTTCGCACTGCGGCAGAAAGACGACATGACTGCTCAGTTCAAGATCTTGGGGGCCTGGCTGGACTGGGAAGATCCCTACATGACTCTTAAGAACGAGTATCTGGAGGCTGCCTGGTGGACTCTAAAAAAGGCGCATGAGAATAACCTCCTGGAGAGGGGCCTAAGAGTAGTCAACTGGTGCCCGCGCTGCCAGACGGCCATTGCCGACTCCGAGGTGGAGTACTGGGATGAGACCGACTACTCCATCTATGTCAAGTTCCCCGTTCTGGGCGAAGAGAACACCTATATTGTCATCTGGACCACTACACCCTGGACCATTCCCGCCAACGTGGCCGTGGCTGTGAACCCCGCCTTCCAATATTCCAAAGTACGGGCCTGGAAGGATGGAAAGGCCGAGATCCTCATCATGGCATCGGACCTGGTCGAGTCGGTGCTCAAGATAGGCCGCTATCAAGACTACGAGCTGTTTTCCACCCTATCTGCCCAGCAGATGCAGGAGCTGAAATATAGCCATCCGCTGGGAAGCCTTGTCCCCAGACAAAAAGATATTCAGCATAATGTTTATGCCGCCGACTTTGTGACGGCGGAGAACACGGGCTGCGTGCACATCGCTCCCGGCCACGGCCTCGAGGACTATGAGCTGGGAATGAAACATCATATGGAGATCTTCTGCCCCGTGGGCGGAGACGGACGCTACACGGCAGAGGCAGGAGAGAAGTATAAGGGCCTGTATGTCAAGGAAGCTGATAGCGAAGTTATCGCCGATCTGGAGGAGCAGGGTAAGCTGTTGTCTCAAGGACGGCTGGCGCACCGCTACGGCCATTGCTGGCGCTGCAAGACGCCCATTATCTTCATCGCCACTAGCCAGTGGTTTTTGCGAATATCCGATCTGCGGGACAAGATGCTCGATGAGGTCTCGCGCATAACCTGGTATCCGGAGTGGGCAGGATCGGCTCGCTTCGCTGACTGGATAAACAATGCCCGCGACTGGTGCATCTCCCGGCAGAGATACTGGGGAATTCCCCTGCCCATCTGGACCTGCCCGGCCTGCGGCCATTTGGAAGTGATCGGCACTGCGGCAGAGCTCGAAGAGAGAAGTGGTCAGAAGCTGGCTGATCTGCACCGGCCGGATGTGGACCATGTCTTTTTGGACTGCCCCTGCGGAGGAAAGATGAAACGCTCGCCGGATGTCTTTGATGTCTGGTTTGACAGCGCGGTAGCCTCCTGGGCTACTTTACGCTTCCCCAGCCACGAGGAGGAATTCGCTGACTGGTGGCCAGCCGATTTCATCACGGAAGGGCATGACCAGACGCGCGGATGGTTCTACTCTCAACTGGGGGCCGCCATGGTCTCCTTTGGCAGAGCGCCTTACAAGAGCGTTCTCATGCACGGCTTTACCTTAGACGACCAGGGCAGGAAGATGTCCAAGAGCATAGGCAACATCGTCCAGCCGGAGGAGGTTGTCAAGAAGTTCGGAGCCGACATCCTGCGCTTTTATGTGCTGGGAGCCAATGCCCCCTGGGAGGATCTGCACTTCTCCTGGGACGGCGTGGAGAACACCAGTCGCATGCTCAACATCTTCTGGAATGCTTATCGCTTTGCTCTGCCCTACATGGTCCTGGATAAGTTCGATGCCGGCAAGGCAGATCTGTCCCAATATGAGAGCTGTTTGCGTCCCGAGGATCGCTGGATCCTGTCCCGGGTAAACAGTCTGATAGAGGATGTCACAAAAGAGATGGAGGTCTACCAGCTGCACCGCATTGTGCGCTCCATCTCCGACTTCATACTGGAAGATCTCTCCCGCTGGTACATCCAGCTGGTGCGGCCCCGCACCTGGATTGAGCAGGACAATCCGGACAAGCTCGCCGCCTATGCCACCATCTATGAAGTTTTAGTTAAACTCTCTCAGCTCATGGCTCCGTTTGCGCCTTTCATCTCCGAGTCCATCTACCAGAATCTGGTGAAAGGCCTGGATGAGAGTGCGCCGCAGTCGGTGCACATGTGCCAGTGGCCCAAAGCTGATCCGGCGCGCATAGACAAGCGCCTGGAAGGCAGCATGGCACTGGTGAGGGAGGTTTCCATGGCCGCCTCCAATGCCCGCCAGAAAGGAGGCCGCAAATTGCGCTGGCCGGTCTCAGAGATCGTCATCGCTCCGGCCAAAGAGGTCGTGGACCTGGACGGCCTGGAAAATGTTCTCAAGGGCCAGACCAACTCCAAGAAGATAACCGTGCTCGCAGCCGGAGAAAAGCCAAGAATGGACCTGGAGATCGCTCCCGTTCATAAGAAGATCGGGCCGGTCTACAAGGGCGAAGCCAAGATGGTCGTCGAGGCGATAGCAGCAGCCGATCCGGCGGATGTCAAGAGGCAGCTGGACGGCGGTGATGCGACCTTATCCTACAAAGGAAAGGAGTATAAAATAACCTCCGAGATGGTGCAAATCAAGGAATTGCCGCCGCAAAATTTGCCGGCGGCTGAGTTTTCCAAGGGATTCGTCTACGTGGACATTGTCCTCACTCCCGAGCTTGAGGCGGAAGGTTATGCCCGAGAGATCATCCGCCGCATTCAGGACATGAGAAAAGAGCTGGATCTGCGCGTGGAAGATCAGATCCGGGCCATGGTTGATATCGAGAGCAAGCCGATCCTCGACTTAGCCCTGCAAAAGAAGGAGCATATTGCCAGCGAGGTTCGAGCTGCAGATTTCCAGTTGGGCCTGGGTCTGGAACTGCAGGGAAAGCTGGTTAAAGACTGGGATATCGAGGGTGTCTGTGTGAGAATCGGCATAGATATAAAATGAATGGCATGAGAAAGATTTAGATCGCCGGAGTTTTATGAGATGAGCACAGAAGATGATATCATGGTGGCACCAGTTCCCGTCAGGGTCAAAGGGGTCTACATCGCCGAATCGGAAGGAAGCGCGCCTGTGCCTGTAGTCCTTCTGGAGGATGAGGCATCGAGGATCGTGCCCATCTTTGTGGGGCTGTCCGAGGCCGTCTCCATTCATCATGCCCTTTCCGGGGAGCTGTCGCCCCGGCCCATGACCCATGATCTCTTCATCTCCGTCCTGGAGTGCCTTTCCGCCAGCATCACCAATGTGCTCATCGATGATCTGGACGGCGGCATCTACTACGCTCGCCTCACCATCAAGAGTGACGGCAAACAGAGCGAGATAGATGCCCGGCCCAGCGACTGCCTGGCCCTGGCTCTGAGGAGCCGCTCACCCATCGAGGTGCAGGAGAAGGTAGTCTTGGAGTCAAGCATCAACAAGAGCGATGTTGAGAAGCTGATCAGCATCGAAAACTATCTGCAGTGAGAATTATTCGGACAGGTTCTGTCAAGTTGTCGGTAGTTCTTCAGCCTAGAAACGCCTGTCAAAACGCGGTAGCTGAAGACCTTTAGAAAACTTTATATCTCCTGTATGCATCCAGAAGTTCCACTATAGATGGAGATACGCTTCATGCCTGTCGAAACCCCCAAAGAAGCAAGCGAGTTAATTAGAAAATGGATGAAAGATAGTAAGGTCTTCAAGAGCGATAATAGCAGTGATGCATTTCATTTTCAGTATGATGGCAACTTAGCCGGAGAATTTGAATTCTCGATTCAACAGCCAAAGGAGATAGTAAGGGTTATAGGTGTATTATCACGAATAGCTATAGCTCCTGAGCACTTAGAAAAGCTCCGTGCCTTTGATGAGAAGAAGCGCGAAAAAATCTTCGATGATATTGCGAAATATCTTATATTCCTGCCCCCTAACTTTGCATTTGAGCCCACGCCACAAAATCCCGAATCTATTTTTTTTGTAAAAGAGATAACATATGACGAGTTGACAGAGGGACGATTAAACGCGGCCATGAATCAAATATGTCGTGATTTAATATTTACATCAAATGAACTCATAGAGAAATTAGGAGACCTCAAGAAGGAGTGATATTATGATTCATATAAATTGTTGCTCCAAATCCGCATATTCTCCTGCCGCCGGGCCATCTACAATCGAGATTAGAAAAGACCCGCATGTTTCGCAATGGCAAGCGCGTTCTCGTTCTTCTTCCCATACGCTGCCCACCGCAAAGGTCGGTTTAAGGTTGGATAATAGATCTACGAGATGGCAAAAAAAGCATACGTCGTCGTTCAGTTCGCCGCAGTCTATAAATGTAGGTAATGTATATATGTACTATGGTGAGGGTGCCATGCCATTTGGTCTGCGTGATCCGATTGAACTCATCCACCGGAGAGATATCGATATCCCGCAAATTGAAACAGTGCGTGCCTATTTGGGCCATTATCCAGAGTTGTCTGATCTATTAAACAGCACTTCGGGAGCGTCGCGCCAGATATTTGGACCTCACGTGCAATTATCTCTAGAGGTCTATAATGATGTTGAAACAAACGACGAATATCTTACTTTATATGTAAGACAAAGCAAATATGATCCTGAAATAATGACGAAAATCAAGCAGATAAGGAGAACATATAGAGGTTTAGCAAAGGAGACCAAAGGTAGATTCTTACTGACAACTGACTTCCGTTCTCCTGGGTAGTTATTATGGCTTTTAATTGGAAAGAGTATCTTGACCTAGCCCAATATCTCCGAGGCAAAATCGAAGTGGGTTATTCCGAAGAATCTGCCAAACGCGCGGCTGTTAGTAGGGCCTATTATGCTGCGTTTTGTTTTGCTCGGAATTATGCTCAAGATCAATATGGACGCACCAAGCGCAAGAGTTCAAAAGAACACGCTGAGCTTATTGCCTTTTATAAAGTGCTTGGAACAACAAACCAGGACTTTGGTGATATTGCAGAGAACCTTGACGATTTAAGGCAGTGGCGCAACTTCTGTGATTATGATGATGAAATTATGCAAAACCTTAATGATTTAGCAACAGATGCATTAGAGGATGCACAAGAAATAATAAATATATTAACATGATTATATTTTAGCCTTCGCTTTTTCGCTTGCATTTTGAATCAAGGTAATCCACTTGTTATCTCCGTTGGCCCGAATTCCACAAGCCTCAGCAGGCGTCTTTCCATCCAAACCCATATGCGGTTTGATTACATCGGGAGCGCGGAGGGTCACGAATACCCCGACCTTCAGGTTGGGGATGAAGTGAACCCTCGCACGTTATTTGTGCTCACTTAAACAGATAAGCTGGAATTCGAAAGCAGAGTGTCAATTGCACAGATCAGGGAGACCAGACAAAGAAGACTCGATGATTTCTGATCTCCAGCTAACCGGGCGTGCGTGCGGCCCGAAGCATACCCCATCCCTTTAGGGTGGGGTGGCCGCACGCAGTTTGATTTTTAAATGAATACTCCGCAGCTTGCTGCGCGGGTGTGCCGCCGTCGTTTCGCCAACTACAATGCACGGCCCGCATTTCCTTTCGCATGCCGCCTTTCCAGATGGCTTACGGCCAATAGCAGGATCAAAGAGACGGCCATGCCCAGCAGTGGATAGCTTTGACCCAGGAATAGGGCAGTTGTTCCTCCTCCCACGAGCGCACAGAGCGCTCCGCCCGAGGTCAGGCCCAGCCTTTCTTTATAAAATCCGGCAACTGTTGGCAGGAGCAGGCCGCTGGTAAATACAGTATAGGCGATGAGCAAGGTCTTGATAATGCCGGGCAACGAGATTGCCAGGAGGAGGGCACAGGATCCAATGAGCACGACCATGATCCGGGAGATCTTCATCAGATGGGCTGGGCTTACCTGGGGTCTTGCCTTTTTGTAGATATCGAAGGTGAGGATGGATGTCACGGTCATGAGGCTCGTGTCCGCCGAGGACATAAAGGCCGCCAGAAGAGCCGCAGCTACCAGTCCCACCATTCCAGGCGAGAGAAGTCCAGTCATGAGCGATAAGATGGCCCCCTCCGAGGGGGAGGCAGGATAAAGAGACCGGCAGAACACGCCGAGAGATGTGATGATAAATGCCAGCGGTAAGAGGATGATGGCCGCGATCAATGCCGAAATCTTTGCGTCTCTGGGGCTGGAGGCGGAAAGCAGGCGCGAGTACATATCCGGGCCGACCAGATAGGCAGAGCCCACTACTATTATCATGGATAATACTTTCCATCCGCCCATTTGAGCCGATGTGGGAAAGCTCTGGCTTAAAATAGGGCCGCTGCCAGCGGAACTGAGCGCCGCAAAAAATAGGACAACCATTCCCGTTATTATTATTAGAAACTGCACCAGATCGGTTCTCACTACTGAGCTTTGCCCTCCGTGCACTGTGTAGAGAACGAATACCAGAGTGCAGGCAATCATAAATATGGTGCCGTCTCCTCCAAATATGGCGCCGAGGACCTTGCCAGCGGCTGCTATCTGCACAGCAATCACTCCAACCCAGGAGACGGCGATGAGAAGCGAGGCGGCAGTTCTCACCCTCTCGCCATAAAAAGAGCCAACCAGTTCCGGCAGAGTATAATATCCCTTGGATCGGATCTTCTCCGCAAAAAAAAGAGACAGGATTAGCATTCCTATGGTGCCGGAGAGCATCCACCAGGCACCCGGCAGACCGCTCCGAAATCCCAGGCCGGCCATGCCGATGGTGGAAGAGGCCCCTACAATCGTGGCACAGAAGGTGCCTATGAGCAGGATCTTTCTCAAGCATCTGCCCGCCAGATGAAAATCCTCCAAACCTCTCAAGCGTAGCCCCCAGGCTCCAATCGTCAGCGTGGCCAGCAGGTAAACCACTATTACGATGGCGGATTGATTCGTAAACATATCTCCCGAATTGTAAACCAAATATCGAATTTCGGTTGACAATACCGCAAAGGCAATATAAATCTTTCCCAGAAAGCCAGGCAGTTTTTGGCAAGATCCGCCTCGCTCTTTTCTCATTCTCAAAGTACATTTTTCGATGTAAATTCAAATCTTGTAGCAAAGTTGCAGGGAAAGCAATATAATATAGAATGCATAATCTAGGATACATAATCTAATGAAGTAATCCTATTAGAAAGATATTCAGGAAGGTGAAATCATATGCAGATGTTTGCAAAGGCGATATTGGTCTCGCTGGTAGCTGCTTTATTGCTGCCTATGCTTGCTCTTGGCGTGGGCGAGGTTGAGATGCGTCCCGTAGAAACGGTTGCAGAGAATCTCTTTAACAAAGGTATCGGAAATCCGTGGGTGGGCGGCGATCCCTTCGCATCGAGCATGGGAATGGGCGACAATCAGATGCAAAGTGCGCCTAGCCTTGGTTCAGACTACCGAATCGTCGGATATCTGAATGTGACCTCTGGTTTAATTGTCGCAAGCGACAGTGGCAGTAGCCTGCATTTCACCCCGGGTCCGGGCAGTTATCCTGTCTACGGATACTTCAAAGCAAACAAAATGGTGGGGATTTTCATCGATTTTGGCTCGTCAGGCGTGAGCATGTAAATCGATCTCCCTTTGGCTGTATGGTAAAGGCAGACGGCAAGGGCGATTTGCCGCTGCCGCAAATATTTTTTAGGAATTGAGCATCCAATTTGCCTTCTGAAGTAGGAGATGAACCTATCCTATCTCATCCCCTTTAATCAAGAGCACAGGAATTGTGGACTGCAAAACTACTTTCTCGGCAACGCTCCCCAGGAGAAATTTTTCTATGCCCGTCCGGCCCAGGCTGCCCATGATGATGAGGTCCATTCCCAGCTTTTGAGAAGCCTTGAGAAGCTCCTCACTTGGGCTGCCCTGGGCCACGATCTTTTGGCAGGAAACGTTCATCATCTGTGCTTGATCTTCAACGAACTGCGTTGCTTGTTGCCCCTCTTCTTGCATGAGCTCTAAAACCTTCTCTTTTAGTCCCGGCAAGGTCGCATATCCTGGCAGGTGGGCCAGGCGCAAGATCTCCATGACGTAGACCGCAGTGATGCTGCCGTTTGCGCGGTGCGCGATGTCTATGCCAATCATTGCTGCCTTCTTGCTCGTATCCGATCCATCCGTTGCTATCATAATTTTTTTGATCATAGTATCCCTAACATCATTGCCCTGGTGACTACTCCGCCAATTCATCATCCGCCTGGTTCTTTTACTTTTCCAAAGGGAAAAAACGATAATTGAAGAAAGGACGGTGCAGAAGAGATTGCTAAAGAACTACAAAGAATCGAAATAGATGGGGGGAGCCAGATCAGTAGTCCGGCTCGTATTTCAAAATCTCAAGCTGTGATCTTGCTCTTGACGATGTACTTGATCAGCTCTGGCCCGATTCTGGCCTTCTTCTGAATCTGATTAGCTACCTCGTCCATGCTGGCACCGCTGGCAGCCAAGGAGCGGATATCTTCCATGGTGGTGTCGTCCACGGTGAAGTACTCATCCAAATCCTTTCTGTGGCCCCAAACATCTCCTTCCAGAAGTTCAATGCCCTGCATGTCCAGGAACACCTGGATGGCATTGGACATGGTCTTGCGGTAGGAAGGAGGTACCTGAATCATCCTCAGCCTGGGGCATCTCTGCATCAGATTGAGGAAGTCTACATTGCTGGCGCGGAAAGCCAGATGGACCGTCTTTTCATTAGGGTTGAGATTTGGAATCTCATTTCTTGCGCTGACAACTCTAAGTCTCATAGATTCTCCAGTTTGCTAAATAATGTTTCCTTGTATTAATAGACGCTTTAGATGTACACATCTGTACAGAACGGTATCCTCCGTCCATATACATGTTAACAAAACAAATCTCGACGGCTTTTGAAGTACTAAATTTGACAAAACTGAGACTAATATGAAATATAACATGACAAATATACTCGGCAGTCTGCAGAAAACATGGCAAGAGCAAAGCCTTGCGGTTTGCCCTTAATTCTTATAATGCGGCAAATGCATTTTTTACCTGAAGCTTTCGATCTTTCAGGCCTACTATTGACAATAATGAGAAGAACACAGCTACGAAAAAGGGCAAATATTTTTGAATTCAACATTGTGAGTGCCAGCCTCAACTCATGCAGACTTCCGTTGGACCACAGTTGGTAGTGATATAGTGGATTAGAGAAGATATTAGAGAAAAAATAGAGGGGTGAGTCGAGGAAATAATCGGTGGAAGAGCCAGATCGGGGGTTCTGGCTCATATTTCAAGTCTCAAGCTGTGATCTTGGTTCTGGCGATGAACTTGATGAGCTCCGGACCGATTCTGGCCTTCTTTTGCACCTGGCTTGTCAGGTCGTCCATGTTGGTGCCTCCGGCAACCAGGGCGCGTATCTCTTCCATGGTGGTACCTTCCACGGTGAAGTACTCGTTCAGGTCCTTTCTGTGGCCCCACACATCTCCTTCCAAGAGCTCAATGCCCTGCATGTCCAGGAACACCTGGATGGCATTGGACATCGTCTTGCGATAGGAAGGTGGAACCTGGATCATCCTCAGGCGGGGGCATTTTTGCATCAGATTGAGAAAATCTACATTGCTGGCACGAAAAGCCAGGTGAACCATCTTCTCATTGGGATTTAGATTGGGGATCTCATTTCTTGCGCTGACAACTCTAAGCCTCATTCTTTATCACTCCAGTCATTAATACGCATTGATATTATTAATAGACACTTGCACTGTACACATCCGTACAAATCGAGTTCGGCAATGCCAAATGTCCGCTAAAAATTAGTTTATCAGTTCTTATGGCAAGATATCTGAGAATCGACCTGATAAATGCATTACTCAATGCGAAATGCTAACAGTTATCACACATAAACTATCTGGAAAGGTATCATCCGTTATGTGGTTTACAGATGTGACCATATCTGCTATATTCTTAAAAATTTAGCCCTTCAATTCAGAAAAAATTGCATAATTTCTAGAGGGATTGTGCTAAATGACCCTACCGTAACCGAAATGCCACTATTTTTTTAGAATTTGATATTTGGTAACTTCAGTGGAACCAAGCTTCGCGATTTCAATTTAGATACAGCTTGGCAGCGTTTTGGAAAAGGAGCAAAGAGCAGCCGTGTAGCATAAGATAAGAAAGCCCTTGTCATTCTCTGCTTGCCATTAGCTTTATATAGCTTATCCGTGGTTGTGCTGGAGAATCAAAAAGCAAAAGGCGAAGGGGTTTTAAAGAAGAGGGACCGTATAGGAGAAGATCTTCATGGGCAGGGTTAAGCTTACAGACACGGTTTTTAGGGATGCTCACCAGTCTCTTCTGGCCACCAGGATGAGGACCAGGGACATGCTACCCATAGCGGAGAAGATGGACCAGGTTGGTTTCTTCTCGTTGGAAACATGGGGCGGAGCGACGTTCGATACCTGCATTCGGTACCTGAACGAAGATCCCTGGGAAAGGCTGAGGGCATTAAAGAAGGCCATGCCTAATACACCGATGCAGATGCTGCTTCGCGGGCAGAACCTGGTCGGATACAGGCATTATGCCGATGATGTAGTGGACAAGTTTGTGCAAAAGGCGGCCACTAATGGTGTTGATATCTTCAGGATCTTCGATGCCGTGAACGACATTCGCAACATGGAACGATCGATCAAAGCCGCGAAAAAGATGGAAAAGCACGTTCAGGGAGGCATTAGCTACACCATCAGCCCTGTGCATAGTAATGAGCTGTTTGCGCAGTTTGCCGTGCAGCTCTCAGAACTCGGATGCGACTCTATCTGCATCAAGGATATGGCCGGACTGATAACCCCTCAAAATGCCTACGACCTTATCCGGGCTGTGAAAAAGGAGGTCAACCTACCGGTGAATCTCCATACGCACTGCACCAGCGGCATGGCCCAGATGAGCTACTTCCATGCCTGCCAGGCAGGAGTCGACATCCTGGATACGGCTATGTCGCCCCTCTCCGGCGGCAGCTCTCAGCCTGCCACAGAGAGCCTGGTGGCATCGCTGCAGGGAACGTCCTACGACACAGGTCTGGATCTGGAGCTTCTTACCGAGATTAAGAGGTACTTCGAGAAGATCATGGAGATCTATGCGCCGGTCTTCAATGCCATCTCTGCGCGCGTGGATACCAATGTCCTGATCTATCAGGTCCCGGGCGGCATGCTCTCCAATCTGGTCTCCCAGCTCATTGAGCAAAAGGCATTGGACAAGTATGATGAGGTGCTGGCCGAGATACCGAAGGTTCGAAAGGACCTGGGATATCCTCCCCTGGTCACGCCCACCAGCCAGATAGTGGGCACGCAGGCAGTTCTTAATGTCATCACAGGCGATCGATACAAGATGGTCCCCAAAGAGGTCAAGGACTATGTCAAGGGCCTTTACGGAAAGTCGCCTGCTATGATCGACCCCAAGGTCAGGCTGAAGGTCCTTTGCGATGAGGAGCCCATTACCGTGCGCCCCGCAGATCTGCTGCCGCCTGAATACGAAAACGCCAAGAAAGCAGTCGATGCTCTCAAATTGGCCAAACAGGAAGAGGATTATCTCACTTATGCTCTCTATCCTCAGGTGGCCCTTAAGTTCCTGCAGGGTGCGGCTGTGGAAGAGCAACTGGTCAAAAAGCAGCCCGCAGCAGCGGCGTCTGCTCCTCTGAAGGCAGAGCCCATTGCCCTTAATGTTGAGATCGATGGGGAGTCCTATCTGGTCAAGGTTGCCCCGGCTGGCATGACCATCCAGGAGGCTGTGCCCAAAGCACCCAAGGATGGATTAACCGTGCCCATGCAGGGCGTTATCATCCGCTACAAGGTCAAGAAGGGCGATAAGGTGGCCGAGGGAGATGCAGTGGCCGTCTTAGAGGCCATGAAGATGGAGCAGAACATCCTGGCCAACAAGAATGGAACTGTAAAAGAGATCTACATCAAAGAAGGCACTACCGTAACACCGGGCGACGTGCTGATGTCCATCGAATAGAGGGGTATGAGTTGTGACAGCTAAGAGAGAACAGGTGCTCATTGAGGCTCTGCCTTACATTCGTGAGTTCTACGACAGCATAATGGTCTTCAAGATCGGCGGATCGATCATGTCTGACCGCACCGTGCTGGAGGATTTCATCCAGGACATTGTGCTATTGCGCTACATCGGCATCCATCCCATCATTGTGCACGGCGGCGGCCCTGAGATCTCCCAGGCCATGGAGAAGTTCGGCAAGAAGGCCGAGTTCGTGGGGGGCCTTCGTGTCACCGATAGAGAGACACTGGGCATCGCACGCATGGTATTGCTCGGCAACATCAATGCGGAGCTTGTCAACCTCATCAGCAAGCACGGAGGCAAGGGCATCGGACTTTCCGGCCAGGACGGCATGTTCCTGAAAGCCAGGAAGAAGGCACTGCTCAAGGTAGAGGGCATGGAGCCTGTGGACCTGGGATTCGTAGGCGATGTGGAGAAGGTGGACCCGGAGATACTAATGATCATGGCTGGCAAGGGCTATATCCCCGTCATCTCTCCAATAGCGGCTGACGGCCAGGGCAATAACCTGAATGTCAATGCCGACACCGTGGCCGGAGCTGTGGCTGTTGCCATGCGGGCCAAGAAGCTCTTCTCCATCACCGATGTGGAGGGTGTGCGCATGAATCCGGACGACCCGGCAAGCGTCATATCCGAGTTTCCGGCATCCGACTTCGACCGTCTGGTGGCGGAGGGCGTCATCAAGGGCGGCATGATTCCAAAAGTGGAAGCATGCGTTGCCGTGGTGCGGGAAGGGGTGGAGAAAGCCCACATCATAGACGGCAGAAAGCATCACGCCATACTGCTGGAGCTGCTCACCACGGAAGGCGTGGGCACCATGATCCGCAGGAGCTAAAAAAAGCGGGGCGGGGCAAAGCCAAACCGCCCCTGAAATCCCATAAGAAAAATCTTTTCTAAATACCGAACATACCGGAGTCAACCCATTCGGCTTTTAGCAGTGACCACCAATCGCTGGCTAAGCCGTTTAAGACATAATCGTACGGCAACCAGCCATATCCTTTGCTGCCCCAACCTGTGCCCCAGCTATTCCTGATCAAGAAGGCTCCTTTGGTGGATTTATTGTTATTGGCGTTGGTGATAACCTTAGCGTCATCGTATCCTACTGCATCTATGGCATGACCTCCCAGCACATTTTCGCCATTAGCCGGTAATGGTATCAAGCCCGATGTAGCGGCCTGACTGATTGAACTGTAGACTGTGAATCCGAACATGGAAGGCAGTCCAGCAGAGAGGTTTTCTTTTATGGCAGTCAACAGCTTCGCTTTGGTTGTTCCCGGAGGATCGTACCGGTAGTACTGAAGCGCCTTGTAGTTTTCGGCGAAGGCATATAAAAATGCGGTCGGTTCGTCATCAAACTTGCTGATTATGTATTGATAGTATTTTTCCGGTGGAACTCCGAAGAGGAGCATGGCTGCCGCAGTCGTCCTAAGGTACGCGCCGGTGTCGCCAGTGAGACCCATGAGATTTCTGGTGGTCTTGTAAAGGAATAGACGGGATGCGTCGATATATGAATTAGAGGCCTTTTTCTCAAAGTACTCGAATAAGCCCACACCCGCGTTTGCTGTACATGATCCTAGCTGGCCCTGGTTTTCAATTGGAGCGCACCAAGTCCTCAAGTCTATTGATGATGGTGGCGCTTTAGGGAAATCAATCTTGCCGAGTAGAGCCTTTATTGAGGGTGTACTAAAGGTGTAATCCCTGAAGTCTGGCAGTTCGCGCAGCCATCCCATGCCGATAAATCCTTCATTCTGCAGCCCAAGCTCATCAGCTTTTAATACAAACATCCGCATTCCTCCAATAACGCCATTCAAGAAAATCGCAGGCGTTTTAAATTTTTTAAGATTCTACGGCAACTGAAACTATTTAAGGTTTTTGAGTTTGCTTAATGATTTAAAAATCAGTATTTGAGATACTTATTTGTAATATTATGCAATTCGGTAGTGGATCAATTATGGGTTGGAATTTAGATCTGCCGATCTGCCAAAGGTCATAGCGTCATAACACGCGGATTTGTCCGAAAGCAATCCCAGAGTTGGATTGACCATGATCGTAAGCATTAGTCGGCGATCAAAACGTCAACCAATTATTGCATCATGACCAAAACCAGATGGTAGCCCTGAAATCATTTCACCCTGATTGCCCTGTCCCCGATGTCGCTCAATTCGTTGAATGCAAGATCCTCTACCTTGACTATGGCAATATATTCACCCATCCCAGCATTCGATCGCAGTAATTTGAGATCGTAATTGGAAGATGGAGTGCCTGAGAGCACTATCGGCCCGATTATTTCCGATGCCTGCTCATTTTGCCTGATGGGAACCTTCATATTGATAAAGCCGATCTTGCTCTTATCTTTGATTATGGTAATATTATTCGTAGCGAACTTCTCGTAATCGATGCCAGGCGCTGTGATATTCAGCACATCTTGTGACAGGTAATGAGAGAATCCATACGCATCTATCAATGCATTAAACTGCCCATCCTCTCCGAAATAAGCTCGGGCGGTGAGGTTCACGTTCTTATCCAGCAGAAGGACGCAGGGGGCAGAGTAGGCTAGCAAACTACTCAAATTCTCCATAACACCCAGATTATTGATCACGAATAAAACGCCATCATCCTGGCCATTTGCCGAAATCCTGGACATGGATGCCGACCAGGAGAACTCCGCTTCAGAGCTGCTGCCCTTCATCTCCTTTACTTCCGACCAGACGATCTCTCTGGTCTTGTTGTCTACAACGTAAAGCGTGGCGCTCTTGAGATTGCCATCGTGGTCTGTAGCCTTCGCCCGTATTTTTGCGGGGCTCTTTTCGCCGGCTGTATCGGAGAGGATCTCGAGGGCTAGGCCGGGCTCTGGAGAGTGTCCGACCACCTGGATCATCCAGTTGGTCCGGTTTTGCGAATGGTTTTGCACACTCCAATTAAGTATCCTGCTGGGATTTCTGGCCACTAATAGGGACCTTCCGGATGAGGGGGCCGTGTCAACTCCAAGAAATACTCCGCCAAACTCAAAGAAGGTGATAAGAAAATCACCAGATACCTTGACCTCCGGGATGTCAATCAGAGACCAGGATAGGTTGCTAGCGAAGAACGAACTCGCTTTATCGGTCGTTCTGGAGAGAAGACTCAGATTCTGATCCCAGACCTCAACCACAAATAGCTCTGATTTGGGCTTCGGGGCGAGCATTCCAAAAACAGCCAACCGGTTCAGACTCCAATTATCGGTCGGTGCTGTGAAGACTACTGCATGTCCATTTGGTTCATCGATCCAAACGCCGTCTTCAGGAATGCCGTCATCATAAGCCAGGCTTACCATACCGGCGCTGACGCAATTTACAGTCACCAATAAGGCAATTAGGGCTATGGTCCAAATCTTGCACATCTTTTTCATACCTCTTCAGAATAACTTCTTTCTAATCTCATCGCCGTTTCACCTTCAGCCTGGCCCCATCCTTGCCGGTGATCACCACTATCTCGCCCTTCTCTACTGTGTCCTCCGCATTCGCCTGCCAGTACTCTCCCTGAAAGAGCACGTAGCCCTCCCGGTCCAGCCTGTCAATGGCCTGCGCCTCCTCACCGACAATGTGGCCCAGCATCGGCGGGGCTAACCGGGCTTTTGCTACCTTGTAAATGGCAAAGGCCAGGAATGCGCCCAAGATCAGCGAGGGCAGGATGATGGCCAGGGCCATAGACTGCTGGTAGCTACCCGGCACATACCACTGGGGAAAGCTGGTAGGAACAAAGAGAATGCTGCCGACTATTACGCATATCAGCCCGGCCACGGCCAAAATTCCAAAGGAATGGCTGTGCAGCTCCGCCAAAATCAGCCCCAGGCCAAGCAGTAGCAGAAAAACAGCTCCGATATTCACATTGAAACCCAGTCCAATCAGCCCTAAAGCCAGAGCCACCACGCCCAGGGCCTCCGATCCGATGCCGGGGCTGGATAGGCCGAAGATGAGTGCATAAAGGCCCACCAGCATGAGCAGCCCGGCCAGAGTCGGATCGGAGAGGAGCCTTAAGAGCTGCAGGTTTATGGGCGGCTGAAAAAGCTGCACCGTTGCTGCCTCTGTGAGCAGGGTAGTATTCTTGGCACGGCTGCCGTTGATCTGACTCGCCAGGCTCTCGGGCGAGGCGGCGATGTATTCGATCACGCCATAATTTTTGGCCTCATCAGAATTCAGGTTCAGATTAGAGGCTACGAACTCTTTGGCAGCAGTCGTGTTTCGCCCGTGAGCTCTTGCCTTCTCCTCGATCAGGGCCACGATGGCATTGGTGGTCTTGCTGTCGTTGATGGGCTCGGCTTCGCCCAAAGCCGAGAGCCGCACCGGCTGAGCCGAGCCGATGATGCAGTGCGGCGCCATAGCCGCCACGTCGGAGCTGATCAGGATGAGCGTTCCTGCCGACCAGGCGACTGCACCTTCGGGATGGACGTAGGCTATGACGGGTATCTCAGTCTCTTCCATTTGCCTGAGGATCTCATAGGTCTCGGTCAGGCCGCCACCCGGCGTATCCAATAGGAGCATCACAGCCTGAAAGCCGCCAGCTTCTGCCTCCTGCAAAGCAGCACCGACGATGTCATCGCTGGCCGGTGTGATGGGACCTTGCAGCTCTACAGCCAAAACCGGCCCGGAGATGTGGCGGAAGCGATGGGAAGCGCCGGCAATAAAAACAGCAATAGCGATAAAAGGAAAAGGGAGGCTCCTCTCTGCCTCCAGGGAGGAGAGGACGGGCCCGCTCTCCCCATAAATCCCGAGCAGTACAGGCTCTTCTCCATCGGTTTTTTATCTCCTGGTTCCTGCCTCGCTCTGTGCTTCTCTCAAGGCATCTTTCTTAGCCTCGTCTTTTCGGAATGTCTCTCTCTCGGAAAGCTCCCGGTTCAAAGCGGCCGTCAGGCCGACCACAGCCCCGGCCCCGGCGTCCCCACTGGGAGTGACAACGATGAGCGTCTTCTCCCTGGCGATGTCGACCAATGTCTGCAGCTCCCGCAGCTTCAGGGCGGCAGGCACTTCCGCATAAAGCCGGGCGGCATCGGTCATGGTCTTGGAGGCCAGGAACTCGCCGTCGGCCAGGATGATGCGTGACCTCTTTTCTCTTTCAGATTCGGCCTGCTTGGCAATCGCTCTTCTCATCGATTCGGGCAGAGATACATCCCGCAGTGTGACCGCGGTCACCTTGATTCCCCAGGGATCAGTGTGCCGATCTAAAATATCCTGCAGCTTCTTGTTCAATTCGTCGCGCTTGGAGAGCAGATCGTCCAGTTCAATCTGTCCGAGAACGTCTCGCAAGGTGGTCTGTGCCAGCAAAGAGGTAGCAACCTTGTAATTTTCTACCTGTATGATAGCCCGGGAGGGATCCATCACCCGGTAGTAGATGACTGCATCCACCTCTACGCTCACGTTATCCTTGGTTATGACCACCTGCTTGGCCACATCGATGGTAAAGACCCTCAGGTCAAGCAGCATTACGCGATCGATGATGGGGATGATGAAGAATATGCCTGGACCCTTCACTCCGGAAAAGCGCCCCAGTCGAAATATGACCACTCGTTCATACTCTCGAACGATCTTTATAGCCTGGGATAAGATAATAAACGCTACCAGAAGAGCTATGAAAGTAGATAGACCAATTTCAGCCAAACAAACACCCATTATAATTGTGCATCTTCTCCTTAAATAGATACCCTGCAGTAGAAACGAAAGGTGAATCGAATAAAATAGTAAAATCAGGTCCAATAATCAGGACCCGTGTAACCCCAGGTCTATTTCTTGAACTCCGTATAACCGCACTTGCCGCAGCTTTGCCGGTCGGCATGGCTGGCCAAAAATACGCCATTGCCGCATCTGGGACAGACCGACTTTTTGGACTTGATAGAGTCGCCGGTTACCTCATAAAATCTAGAGGCTCCCATAACTGCGCCCTTCTTGGCACCCTTCTTGGCAGCCATCTAGCTTGCCTCCGTCTTGGATTCTTGTGGCTTGTTGAATGTATTGCGCTCAATGATATGAGCTCTCTCTATTTCCTTGGCCCTCTCAGCAGTCTCGTAGATCTTGGCATATCCAATGGTCTCGCGCTTTCCAAACTCTGTCTTCAGGCTGTCCACATAGACCAAGCCTACCTTTGAGTTTTGAGTTGCTGCCAGTCTCTCCACAACGCTCTTTCTGGATGGCGTCGATTCATCGTGAATAACCTTGAAAACAAGCTCCCGCCGATTCAAGATGGTGTTGTTTTTTGCTTCTATTACTTGAATATCCAACTTCATTCCTCCACAATCATTCGCTTCATGAATTCTTCGATATGTAGCTTCCTTTCGGGAGTAACGTCAACCAGAACGCTTCCCTCATTGGGCTGGCCGTAGACCACCACTGAGCCCAGCGGCGCATAGAGGATGGCAGGAAGCGTTGCCAGATCTTCTTCGCCCTCTACTACTATCTTAACATGCGTAGTGCCATGCAGAGATTCCGATATAAGGTCTATTAGCTCTTTGGTGATAGTTGCCGCCGGATTTTTTACTCTTACTATCTTATAGCTTTCGTGATCCAGCATCTCTATGACGTCATCGGAAACCGGAATCCTCTTAGTCTTATTGTCCACGACTAACAGATCCGGCACTATGGATGCCTTCAAGAGATAGAAGGCAGTCATATCGCCGATCGCAGCAACTTTCTTGGCAGAAAGAAGCTCTTTTTCCATGGCCTTTACGCACTCTTGACCGTTTCCCTTGTATAGCCTTCCTAATGGCTCTTTCAGTGAAGAGCGCAACTCATCTGGGAGAAGGAGGAGACGCAATTCTAACGCACCTTCAAAGCATATCTGCCGGGAAGGGTAATCTCCAGCTTTTGCGCGAGGATCGATTCCTTGGGATCGATGATCACGACATATCCGCTCCAGTCCTTGCTGAGCGAGGCTGAATTACAGATGGGACAGACCTGACCCTCAACGATTCTGCGACATTCTCTGCATGCCTGCTCTGTCATTTCACCTCAGCCTCAACACTTACTTCGACATTGGTATTGCCCTCTAGCCACTCCAGCCGTCCCAGGCCTGTTTGCCTCATGGTAAGACCAATCTTGCTCTCGCGAGGCTCTTTCTCATTCAGGCTTACGGCTATAACCCTGGCTCGAACCTTATCTCCTTCTCCGAGGGACTTGTTCGACTCTTTGCTGACCAGCCGCGCGTTCTTTTCATCATAAGATATATACTCATTGGTGATCTGGCTGACGTGCAGAAGGCCATCGAATGGTCCTAAGGAGAGAAAAGCTCCGAATTTAACTATCTCCACTACCTCGCCTTCGATGATCTCCTGCATCTCGGGCTTAAAGACGAGGGCATCAAAATTGACTTCGTAGTAAATAGACCCATCCCCTGCCAGGATGTGACCTTCTCCAATGTCATCTGCTCCGAGTACGGCCACGATGGTTCCCAATGACTTGTCAACTACTGCCTCGTATTTGTCGCGCAGTGACTTGTCCACTGCCGCCTCGAGGGGATCACCCAGATGATCCGGTTCTATCTTGGCCACACCCTTAAGCTTCATCTTCTTATACATCTAGTACTCCTTCTTCGACGCCTCTAGATATTGCCCCTGGCGCAGGTATACTACGGTGATGCCTTTACTAAATAACCTTTTCTTTAAAGCTTTGTCATTAGTAAAGACAGCGGCGCCCGTCTCTAGGGCAAGCTCAATGATTGCCTGATCGGCATTATAATTGTCCACCCCAACGGCATTGCAGCCCTCAGCCAGACTCAGTGCCACGCGGGCGGCAATCTTATCTTTTCCTTTGTCGGCCCGCGTTGCCAGCGAGCGAAGCTCTCCCAGGACAGAGGCCGGGACCAGCCACTCTGCATACCCCAGGCGCAAGAGCTCGCTGAAGATGTCCACACCGAACTGCTCGGGCACCATCAATGCGTTGGTATCGAGGACGACCTTTACGCTACTGGTATCAATGTATGCCTTCATGCTACTCGGTTATGGTGCCAACGCCAATGAGACGCCATCTGGCACCAATTCGCCTGCTAACCGCCACACGTTCACCTTTGTCGGCGCATACAGGCCTCTTGAGCTGCACCTGAACAATGCCGCCCTCACGAGCGCTGGTTACAACACCTACGGTTGTGGCCGTGCCGACATTGAGCATCAAGGGTTCGCTGGAGTGGATGGGCTCGACAGAAGACTCGTCCGTGACTCCAACGACGCGCTCCAAAAGCCGCATATTCATGGTAAATGAGGACCTCGCGGGCGGAAGCTTGCCAGGCGCTCCTGCTACCTGTCCCACCAGAGCATCGCTCTTGGTCATGATGGGGTCGAGCAGAGTGCCCACGCCCATCAGGCCTCCGGGAGTGATCTCTTCCTGAACCTGTTTTCCAGCCAGCAGTGTAACCACTTTGGTCTGGATGGGTACCCATTGTTTCCTGCCCTCGTATTCCACGAGTCGACCCGGACAGATCTCTATCTTGTCGCCCGTATGCATGACGCCCTGGCTGAGAGAGCCGCCGATGACTCCGCCTTTAAGGGCTTCGGGGGTAGCGCCCGGCCGATTGATGTCGAAGGAGCGAGCAATCTTCAGAAGAGCCGGCTTTTTGACGTCTCGGGGCGGGGTTGGAATGACCTTCTCGACGGCCTCAATGACCATGTCGACGTTGAGGTTCTGCTGGGCGGAAATAGGTACAATGGGCGCATTCTCGGCCACAGTTCCCTTTACGAAATCCTTGATCTGGCGATAGTGCTCCATTACCTGTTCTCTGGACATGAGATCTATCTTATTTTGCACTATCACGATTTTGTCTATGCCCGTGATGTTGAGGGCCATAAGGTGCTCTTTGGTCTGGGGCTGGGGGCAGGGCTCATTGGCTGAGATGACCAGCACGGCTCCGTCCATGATCGCCGCTCCGCAGAGCATGGTAGCCATGAGCGTTTCGTGGCCCGGCGAGTCTACGAAAGAAACGGTGCGCAAAACCTGTGTCTCTGTGCCGCAGTGGGAGCAAATCTCCTCCACGGTGTAAGCATCCGGTTCGGGACAGCTTGGGCATTTTCGGAAGGTTGCATCTGCATAACCCAGGCGGATGGAGATGCCCCTTTTAACTTCCTCGCTGTGCTGATCGGTCCAGACGCCTGAGAGTGACTTTACAAGGGTGGTTTTGCCGTGATCGACATGGCCCACCATGCCGATGTTGACCTCCGGTTTAGGGGCCGCAGGCTTCTTCGCCTCGGCTTTGGGATCTGAACTAGCCTCAGATTTGATATCGGATTTTGCCAAATTGAAATCTCCTTAAGGATTGTAATGACCAGGAATTGATGGTGATCACTATATAAATACTTCCTGGCTAGTCCCGGCTTTCAGGCGTAGCCATGGTTTGCATCTCTCTGGTTGGCGGCAATCTCCCGCACGAAAAGCTCATAGGTCTTTGCCGAGAACTCCGACCAACTTGAAAACTCCTCTGCCAGCTCCTCGCCGAGGGCTTCCTCTTCGGGGCTTGCACTTTTCTGGCCAAAGGGCTCCAGGCGGGGGAAATTTGCCTCAAGATAATGGAGCAGGGCCATTTCCGCATAGGCTTTTGGCAGAAGCGGAGAAGACAGCGAGAGCTGATGCATGAGACGCTCGTCTTCTATCAGTTCCTCTGGAGTTATCGTCAGCTTCTTTTGGGAGATTTCCCGAGCGGAGATCATTATATCGCGTTTTTCATCAGGGGAGATCGCGTTCAGGCGTGAGGATATTTCCTGATAGATGCGGCTCATCTCAAACTCGTGCTCCAGAGCGAAGGCCAGGGTGTGGTCGGGACTCTGAAGGATATATTCGGAGTTAATAGAAATGATCGGAAACCACAGGTTGCGGCAAAAAAGTCGTCTGTTCATGGCCACGGCATAATCAAGCGCGCCGGGAATATGACTGCAGACAGATGGAAAGAAGGTGATCGAGCTTGTTTCTACTACGATGAAGGAGGAAATTCGCTCCCCTGCCAGGCTCCTTACTCGCTCTGCCTGGGACAGTTCGCGAAAGACAAGGCCTGGGTCTTTGAAGTCCTCGTAAGCCTTCAGAATTCTCTTCTGCTCGGGAAGAGGCAGGGCGGAGAGCCGGCAGGCCGCGTCCCGTGACATGAGCCGGATCCAGTCACAATAGTCTTCTTCAAACCTCTCGCGATCATCTTTCGGCACTGTCCACCTTTTTAACCGTGTCCACCTTGTCTACTTTATCCGCTTTGTCCACTTTATCTGCTTTGTCTGCATTGTCCACTTTGTCCAAGATCTCCTTGAAATCCTGCCACTTCTCCACAGGGATTCTGATTCCGTTCTTGGACCAGCCCGTGTATCTCTCACTGGTCACATACTCGCGGACATCTATTCCCACTGAGCCGTGAAACTCGGTCTTCTGTACCACAACCTCAGTGGTTTCGTTTTTCCTTAACCGTCCTATCTCAGCCATGGTCAAATACCCTATCTCTTAATAAATCCCGCAATAATTAGCAGTACAATGGCCCCCAGGATGGATGTAATCCAGCCACCTATGCCGGACGTGCCCAAGAGCCCGCCAAAGAGTGCTCCGCCAATTATGGAGCCCACAATGCCGACCACTATGTTTCCCATCAGGCCGAAGCCGTGGCCCATCCAAACCTTTCCTGCGATCCAGCCGATGATAGCTCCTATGATCAGCCAGCCGATAAACGAAAATATGCCAAACATGAAGATCCACCTCACCTCTTCCGAAAGCTCAAACCAGCAGCTTTCACCCGGTTAGGGCCCGTGGGATATTTCTATTTGATAAACTTTAAGAGCTAGTTCTATAAATTTTTTTGGAGATAAAAGCCCGTCAGCTCAGGCAGTTATCTCCACATGGAAGGATCTCGTGTCGGCTACAATATTCTCCCAGGACCGTTTATAGACAAAGTAGATGGTGCTCTTGCCAGGTTTGATGGGCGTGAAGACAAAGACGGAAGTTCCCCCAGCGCCCATGCGCACTGTCTCTGCGGAGGCCCTCTCAAACTGGGCGCTCTCCTGTTTGAGCAGGACATAATCATAATCTACCTTCCACTCATAACCTGTAGAGGGATTGGCCGGCAAAGAGATGGTGAAGGGCTCGTTCACCTTGGCGCGAATAAGCTCTACTTTCGTTTCCTTTTCATCAGGTATTCGATAGCTGTCCACAGGAAGTATTAGGGGGTAATAGTCTATATTTTTTTCGTTCAGGACCATGGGCTGGTCGCCAATTCCGTCACCATTCTCATCCTTTCCTGTGTAGTCAGCCCAGTAGTTTCCCAGGCGGCTACGCAGCACCCGGCTGTTGAACTGATAGTTGATGCCATCACTGGAATTCCAGGAAGTGGCATCCTCCGGGCAGACGCTCTTCTTGCCGGCAAAGTCATTGAGGTAAATGCCGGCGGGAAGGACGACTTCTATTGTGCAGTTGCCAGCATTTGAACCGGATTCATCCGAGCCGACCGGCCCGCCGATCTCAAAGCCCCGCAAGACGCCGCCTAGGGCGGCCAGGATTACCCGCCCGTTTTCCGGTGCGAGCACGGGCTTTCCCTTGCCAGTGTCCAGGCCGTGCAGGTTTACATTCTTGCTGATCATCAGCGATTCGCGATAGGTTCCGCTCTCCACTACGATTTTGTCATCGGGGGAGGCGGCATCGAGCGCTGCCTGGACGGCAGTGTAATCGCACCCTTCGGAGCAGACCCGTGTCTCGGCAACAGAAGGCGGCAGGAGCAGGAGGAGCGCCAGGACAGGAATAAATAATCTTTTGTAATCGGGCATGGTATTGATAGTAATAGTCTCAAAATTTATTAGCCTTCTGATCGATTCAGCAAGAAGAAGGCGGGCAGGCATTCATGTCGGGAAATGTTTTGGGTGAGAGAGAGCTGATCCGGCGCATCTCCGAGATCCTGGGCGGTGTGGAGAACGACGACTGTGCCGTGATTGATGCAGGCGAGCGCTATCTGGTAGCTACTACGGACATGCTGCACCGGAAAACGGACTTTCCCGATATCATGAATCCCTGGCAGATGGGCTGGATGGCGGTAGCTGTGAACCTGAGCGACATTGCCGCCATGGGCGCAGAGCCAGCGGGCGTTCTCATCGCGGCGGGCCTGCCGCCAGAGGCGGACCTGTACTTCATCGACGAGCTTTTCTCGGGCTTCGGAGACTGCGCCGCTTACTACGGCACACGAATCATAGGCGGCGACACAGACAGCCACCAGGAGCTGACCATCACCGGCACGGCCCTGGGCTTTGTAGAGAAGGATCTGGTGCTTAGGAGGAGGGGCGCGCGTGTCGGGCGATCTGCTCTGCACCACGGGCGCGCTGGGCGGCGCGGGCGGGGGCCTGTGGGCCTGGCAGCACGGGATGGAGAGCGATTTCATCACGCGACTGCTGGAGCCCGAGCCGCGTCTTGAGGAAGGCCGCGCCCTAGCCAAAAGTCGGGCGGTCACGGCCATGATGGACAACAGCGACGGGCTGGCGCTCTCACTCTCCGACCTCGCCGAGGTGAGCCGGGTGGGCTTTGTGGTGCAGGAGGAGGCGCTGCCTGTGGCCGCGGGCCTAGCTGAGATGGTGGGGCAGGAGAAGGCGCTAGAGATGGTGATGAGCGCGGGCGGGGACTTCGAGCTCGTGTTCACAGTCAGGCCGGAGATGCTGGAGGCTGCCCGGCGAGCTTGCGAGCTGACGGTGATTGGCGAGGTGGTGGAGGCGGGGATCTGGATGGAGAAAGGAGGCGAGAGGAGACGGGTGGAGGCGAGGGGGTACGAGCATAGGATAGGAGGGATGGATTGAATTCCCGGTAGATATTTTGAAGATTATTATGCTTCTTGCTTGTTCTAGCAATCTGATCTGTGAAGCGGGGCCGCCCGGGTGAGCCAGACCACTCTGCAGGTCATCAGGGAGAGCCTGCAGCCCGGCCAGGTGTGGCTCTTCCCTGACCGGAGCTCGGGACACCTGTGCACCAAGACGGTGCTCCGGACCATGGGCCGCCTGGCAGAAGAGGTCGGGATCCAGGAGATCTCGCCCAGGCAGAAGCTCTCCAGGAGGAAGGTCACGCCCCACAGCCATGTGGTGAATGCGCTCATGCCAGGCGTGCCGGTGCCCATGATCCAGAAGCCGGGTGGGGGCACAAAGAGGCTGTCCACGACGGAGATCTACGCCACCGTGGCGCTGGCCCCTGGTGAAGGAGGCGTATGATCTGCATGGATTCGGGCCGGTGAATGCACGGATCTAAAAGAGGCTTGATTATTGGTTTGGCCGGTGAGTGCATGGATCTAAGAGCGTCTCGATAAGAAGAGATGTGCGTATAACCTGCAAATCTTCCAGCCAATTTTCTCTTTTGGCTTGGATGGTAACAAATTCGCTTCTGGCAAATTATCATTCTAGGACACCATGGAATGATTTATCGACAATTGCCCGTTATCGGAAAATCGCAACCCATAGCGACAAAAATCAAAAATAAAATCCGCCGCGCAACATCAGTCTGCTCGATAAGTATGGTTCTACGCGCTAGTTTCATGGTTAGCATGCGGAAATAATATTCTAGAAGACCAATACAAATAAACTTGGCTGGAAATTATTTTATTCGGGAAATTATTATATAAAAATACTTAAATTTAAGACGTCTGCTCTAGGGTGGTAGCATATACAAGTGTGCCTAAGCAGTGTCAATAAAAAATATTTTCATAGATGACTACATGTCAACGAGATTTCATGGGAGCGAGGCAGTACATGGCCCAACCCATATATTGGCGTTGGAACTGTAAATAATCATCCTGGTCAGTACGGAAATGCTTGAATACCTGTTCATAGTCAGTGTGGGTGGGATTTTCTTCGAGCCAACGTATCAGTCCATACCAACCATCCGAAATGTACCTGTCCCAGTCGTCGTAGCTGGCACGAATGATGTATTCGAGTTCAAAGCCTTCATCCCGGGTAAATTGAGTTAGTTCCGTTTCTGTATGGGTAGTTGTCTGTTTTTGGGCGTATACCGGATGTACCTGATTGCTAAGCCAGTGGGTTTCACCGATACCAAGGCGTCCATTCTGATGAACAGCTCGCTTCAGTACTTGGATTGTCTGCTGGCAGCCGCCAAAAATAAACGTTGACCCAATACATGTTGCGGCATCGAAAACCCCTTCTTCGAATACGTAATCAGCCCCATTGGAGCAAACGATTTCGATTCGGTCCGATAAACCTTTCGAAGCCAGTTTTTGCCTAGCCCTGTCGCAGAAATCCTCGGATATATCTATTCCAATACCAGTAATACCGAATTCCTCAGCCCAAAGAGTAAGGGGTCCGGCACAACCACAACCGAAGTCAATGACCCGGTTTCCTTTTTTCAATTTGAGTAATTTGCCAAGTTTGATGATCTTTTCAGGCGTGGAAGGGTTTAGTATCTCCATATAGCGGTGTGAGATGCTCATAATGTCAAGGAATTCCATAATTCAAGCCTCCTTCTGGAAATGGTAACTTGATTAATAAAGGTGTTGGGAGACCTAATGCTAATCTCGTTGATAATGTGGTGATGACAGCCTCAAATTTTTACCCAATTATAAACATCTTAGACTTCTGCTTGAAAAGAAGCAAGTAGTTCTAGGCCATAATACTAACATTGCATATACATTGGCACGACGACCACGTACGCTTAAAAGTAATGAGGTCTTCCTTTTCGCCGTCTGGAGCCTGGATAGCGGCGTACCTGTGGGCAACCTACAGGACCAGCTAGGGCATGTCGTCCCTGGCCACAACGGGCATATACCTCAAAGTCAGTCCCAACCACCGCCGAGAGGCGTATATGCGGTCTAAGTTGCCCGGATTCCTTGCAGGAGATAAGCCCTGAAAATCCGGTCGCTCCTAAATTTAAATTATTAGTTTTATAAATAATGTTTGGAATGATTGTATAACGTGGTGCGTGTAATGTGCATTCCTATCAGAAAAGTAGCGAGCCCATAAAATCGATTATGCTGAATGAGATAAATGGAGCTGCGGGCCTGGCCAGTCCTCAAGCCCCATAGCTCCGACTTATTGCCTCTCTCCTCCTAATGGCTGGCGTTCTGGAGAGAATAAGGACGAGTCAGGCTATAAGTCTTTCTTTGAGAAAGCGGAGGCAGGATGCTGTAGGATCTCATGAAAGATGGATAAGAAGGAGGGAGGAGAAAGTCAATTGGATGTAGGAGGGAAAAATAGCCATCGACTTTCGCCAATACACTATACGTCAATTGCCGAGATAAAAGGCTTTCGCTTCAAGTTAGAAAAGACCATTCTCCACCCAAGAGAGAAATCATCAAGAGAAAGAGATATCAAGTCCCAGGCGGGCCAGCGCCAATCCACAGCGTCCTTTTAGGAGGAGCCAATCACCGCGAAGTGACGGCCTGACCCTGCCCGAAGCTCGACTTTAAACCGGGCTTCGAAGGCGGCACAAGCGCTGGAATCTCACACAGCGTCCGTTTTACGGGAACCCGTTCTCATGGGGCCTCGTGCCCGCCCTCTCGCCTTCGACTTCTGACTTGTGCCGCTTCATGCCCCGACCGTGTATTAGCGTGAGATCCGGCGGATTACTGCGCCTGTTACAGCGCGCAACTTTTTCAGCCCGCCGAAATATCAGCCTCACAGGCCCGTAGCCAAATGCAGTGCCACGACGGCATGCATCTCCTGTACCAAGGGATCAAGCCCATCCAGCCTTTAGGAGCTGGCAGCATGTTGCTTCATGGTGAAGCAAACACCCTTGTCATCAGAGCATCATCAGATACGTTAAGCCCACGGCACGCCCGCCACCCTATTCAATGGCATGAAGCGGCAAACTATTCATATAATCGTTATAGATATTTGTAGTTGGCGGTTGAGAGCCACCAGGATTGAAAAAGCGGGATAATTGAGCCGAACCGGCGTCCGAGCTCACATGTAAGCGCGTGCAGTTGGCGCAAAACTTCGGTGTTGTCCATGGGCCGCACCACCTCAACCTCTGCTCCATCCAGGAAGTATTTCTTGCGCCGGTGCATCTCCCGCGTGCGTACGCGCTCCGCCCGCGTGGCCAGGCGGCGCTCTATGGCGTCGATGTCGCCCGAAAGCCCCCGGTGGCGCTGGTCCAGTAGCTCGATGAACTGCAGTATCAGTCCCTTCTCCCGGCAAAAATCGATCAGATCAGAATTGTCCCGCTTCAGGATCAGGAAGGCGATTCTGCAGCCAGGCTAAATAATTATTTATCGCTTCCCCTGCATATCTATCGTGATGGCCTATTATGAGACGGTTCGGCGCATCCTGATAATAATATTCGTAATTAACATAGCCACCGCATTGGCCAAGTTGGGCTATGGCCTTCTCACCAATTCGCTCAGCATGAGCGCAGACGGCCTGCATTCTCTCTTCGACGGCTTATCCAACATCATCGGCATGGTTGGCATCTCCCTGGCGGCCCGCCCTCCCAACAAGGAATATCCCTACGGCCATGCCAAGTTTGAAACATTTGCCTCTCTGGGGATAGCCGTGCTGCTATTTGCCAGCTCGATTCAACTGGTCCTGGCGGCCGTAAATCGCCTGAATAGCCATTCCCTACCCCAGATAACCGAGCTGTCTTTCGCGGTTATGGGCATAACCCTGCTCATAAATATCGGCGTCTCGGCTTACGAATATATCCTGGGCAAGAGGCTGAAGAGCAGCATCCTGGTAGCAGATTCCCTGCATACGCGAAGCGACATTTTCGCATCCCTTGGCGTCATTCTGGGACTATTTGCCGTCAATATGGGCTATCCTCTGGCCGATCCGGTCATAGCTCTGCTTATCTGCGGCCTGATCCTATTAACTGGCCTGGAAATTGTAAAAGACAGCTCCAAGGTCTTGCTGGATAAAGCTCTGGTCGAAGAAAACTTGATAGTCGATCTGGTGAAGTCAGTAAAGGGCGTTTGCACCTGTCACGGCGTTCGCACCCGCGGCATGGCAGCGGAGATCTATGTGGATCTGCATATTGGTGTGGATTCGTCGCTTTCCATAGATGATGCTCATAAAGTGGGCGAAGATGTGGAGAGCATGATAAAGAGCAGGGTCTCTGGGGTCAGGGATGTGGTCGTGCATCTGGAGCCCAAGGACTATTGCGAGAAGAAGGCCCGGACCGCCTTGAAATAGATATGATCTTAATAATAAAATAGGAGGACAAACAAAAATGCAAAATATCACAATCACAGTATGGGAGGCGGGAACTGCCGCCGCCAGGACCTTTGCCTATAAAATCCAAATCGAGGGCAATATCGTAGCGGAGAGAACCCTCACGCCGGTTCAGACTTCAGCAGGTTCAAGAGATGACATCTCAGTACTTCTCTCTTTTGCAGGGCACGGGCAAGGCGGCAGCCAAAAGCTATCTGCCCATCCTCCGTGACGGATTATTTCATCTTTTCCTGGAGGCTGGCTGGCAGGATTTCAGTGCCATGGTTCAGCCAGGTGCACGACTGACGGTTGCCTCGTCCATCCCGGAGGTGCTGCAGCTTCCCTGGGAGCTGCTCCCTCTTTCCAGTCAGCCGGGCGGCAGTGAAGAGTGCAGCATCATTCGCCTGCCCAGAACCGCGGACGGTCCGATTGCTTCCACGACCACGCTGGCGCCGGGGCCTTTGCGGGTACTTTTTTTAGCTGCCGAGCCTCTGGACTATGAAGTGGAAGAGCAGTCGATCCTGGAGGTATCAGAGGGTTTGGATATGACTCTCGCCATCAGCGAGGACGGCACCTGGGAGGAGCTGTTGGAACAGGTAGAGACCTTCGGGCCCCATCTGCTGCACCTGTCCGTCCAGGGAAAAGTGTCCGGAGGCAGGGCGGCATTTTCTATGCAGGGAACGGCGGGCCGGGCCGATTTGCGATTCGCAGAGGATGCTGGCCGCTGCCCTGAAGGGCTCCGGCATTGCGGGCATAATCCTGAGCGGCCAGAGCGAGCAGCCTTCAGCTCTTCATCTGCTCTGCCAGAGCCTGGCGGAGAGCATTCCTCTGGCCGTGGCCTGGAATGCGCCTGCCTCTGCCGCCAAGCCCCTGTACCGGGCCCTGGCCGCCGGCCAATCAATGGATGAAGCGCTTCTAACCGTGCGCCGGGAGATTTCTGCGGCTTTTGCTCAGGAACCTGTTTCAGTTCCTGCGTTGTACTCGATCTATGATCAGCCAGAAGATCTACGACTCCCAAAAGAGAGCTGCAGAGCCGCTGGTCCCACTCTGCCGGGAGCTGCTCGCCCTGCCGGGACTGACAGAAGGCCGGGCGGAGTGTTTTGTGGACCGGAGGCGGGATTTGCAGCGCCTCATTCCCGCCCTGCGAGAAGGTGGTGTGCAGACTCTGATCATCACCGGCCCAGACGGCAGCGGCAAGAGCGCGCTTGCTGCTCATCTCGTCCGCCTGCTGGGGCCGGGCTACAGCGTTCTGCCCATTTACAGCTCGCCGCATAACCGCATAACTTCCGCCCGGCTTCTGGAGGCAGCCGTGGGCCATTTGAGCAAAATGGGTGAAGAGGCCGCGGCAAAAAGCCTCAAAGACCCGCTGCGCTCTGTCAGGGAGCGGCTAAAGAGCTGGCTGGAAGTGCTGAAAGCCTCTCGCATTCTGATGGTTTGGGACGGCCTGGACCTGGACGGCAAGACCGGCAAAGATTTCCGACCCGGATCTGGCCGAGTTCTACTTGCAGATGCTAAAAGGCATGACTGCCGGGCGCGCCATCATCACCTGCAGGGCAATGCCTGCTGATGCTCTGACCTTGCCGGCCCGCGCCTGGCAGTGGAAGCTGGAGGGCCTGGGCCAGGCGTCATTCATTAGATATCTTCTCCGGGACGGGGGCCTGGCGGATCGCTATAAAAAAGGCGAGATCACCTATGCCGCTCTTGCCGCGCACTACAACTGCCGCTTCGGGCCATCCGGCTCGCCTGGCCCAAACAGGTAAAGCCCTGGGCCTGGGAGATCTCGCTGCCAATGAAGACCCGTTGGCCAAGCTCATCTCTCGCCTGGACTCTGCCTCCGCTCATGCCCTCTCTCAGGCTGCGGTCTACAACATTGCCATGAGCCCAGACGGCCTGGCAGCCGTCTTGGGCCTGACGCAAGATCAGGCAAAAGCCAACGCGGCGCGCGTGGCAGTTTCTCTCGTTAGCGTACGCCGCGGGAACGCTGTGGGCGCTGCCCTCAACCATTCGTGCCTCACTTCTGGCGGCTCTAGGTTCGGAGGATAAGCACGCCGCGCAAAAGGCGGCCGGCCAATTTCTTAGAAACCTGGCCGAGGCCGGGCGCTCTGCAGAGCTGGGGCTCTCCCGCTTGGACGTCTTGCTGGAAGCGCGCGGTCACTATCTGGCGGCGGAGGATCTAGGCAGTGCCATCAATGTGACGGCCCGCATCAGCGGCTATCTGCAGAGACGCGGCTACTACTATGAGCTGATAAGGCTTAATCAGGAACTACTGGATCTGGACAAGCAATCGTCAGTACCCGCTGCTCTGGATCGCAAAGGCCCATCTGGATCAGGGCGAATACAGAAAAGCAGCCGAGTGGTACGGTCGGGCACTGCAAATCGCCCCGGACGCTGCTGCCTACCACGGCCAGGGCACGGCCCTCATGCACCAGGAAAAGTACGACCTGGCAAGAGTTAGCCTGCAAAAGGCTGCTGATGCATTTCATAACGCCTGCGACCCCTCGGGTGAGGCGGCCAGCCTGAGCAGCTTAGCCTCCCTTGACATGATAAAAGGCGAGAATGTGGCTGCTGCCGAGAAGCTGCAAAAGATTGTAGAGATCATGTTGATCCTGGGAGATAAGAAGGGCGAGGCTGCGGCTTTGCAGGAGATGGGCCGCCTGGATATGAGCAGGTGTGATTATGACGGTGCGCGCCAGAGAATCGTGAGATCACAGGGGCTGCTGGAGGAAGCCGGAGACAGGAAGGGCGCTGCTTTTGCTCTCTTTAACCTGGCCAGCCTCGATCTGGAGAAGGGCGACTTCCCGCAGGCAGGAGCGGAGTATGCCAGGGCTCTGCCGCTTTTTCAGGAGATGGGCGACCGGGCCGGCGAGGCCGCAATTTGGCACAGCCTCGGCATGATCCATTCCCAGGCAGGAGAGAAAGAGACGGCGGTAGAAAGCTTCCAGAAAGCCCTGCGGATCAATCAAGAGCTGGCCGATAGACCCGGCGAGGCGGGAGCCTTCTTCCAGCTCGGAGCACTGGCCGTGCAGCAGGATAAGATGCAGGAAGGTCTGCGGCTCATGGCGCTGGCTGCCATAGTCTTGAGGAGCATCAAGAGCGATGATGTGAAGAATGTCGAGCCGCTGGTGGAGAGGCTGGCAGCACAGCTTAGCTTGACTCAGGAGCAGTTCATGGTTCTGGTGCAGGAGGTCTTGCAGAGCTACACCAGGGACAGGGGATGGGGGCTGGTGGAGAAGGCCTGGGGGAAATAGGGGGGTTTGCTCGCTGAGACTCAAACTTCTCACAAAGTGAAACGACGGCGTACCCGCGCAGCAAGCATCGGGGTATTGCGATAAAAATAAAAATTTAACGGGGAACGTGAACTGTATAGAGGCTTCAAGTGGCTATTATAGATGCGAGATGAAGCAGATGCATCAAGGAAATTCAGAACCCGACAAACATATCTTCTTTAAGCACTTCCTCGATCTCATGAGATTGATATCTGCCGCTTTCGTCCTTCTGCTCGTAGTGATGACATCAGCACAATGTCAGCAGACCGCAGAAGATTGCACAATAAGGGCGTTGCCTATTCTAATGAAAGGGTTTACGATTCAGCAATCAAGTGCTTCGACAAGACTCTCACGCTAGATCCCAACTATGTCGATGCCTGGGTTTAAGCATCCCGAAAAAGCGCCATTATCTGGTCTTCATCTTTCGTGTTATAAAAGGGGACACATCGTACTCGCTCATTCTTTAAGCGCTCATCTTCCTGTTTCATCTTGAAGTATCTTTCAGGTTCCTCTATCTTCAGGCGCTCTTCTTCTCGTTCCTTTTTTAAGCGCTCCTCTTCTTGTTCCTTTATTAGCTCTTCTTCCTGTTTCTTCTTTAAATTCTCTTCTTGTTGCCGCATTAAATACTCTTCTTGATTCCTCTTTAAGCGCTCAACTTCCTGTTCCCGCTTTGAATTCTCTTCTTGTTTCCACTTTAAATATTCTTCTCGCATCCTTTTTAAGCGCTCTACTTCCTGTTCCCGCTTTGAATTCTCGTCTTGTTTCCTTTTTAAATATTCTTCTCGCATCCTCTTTAAGCGCTCCTCTTCCAGTTTCGGCTTAAAGTATCTTTCAGGTTCTTCTATCTTCAAGCGTTCTTCTAGTACCTGTTTCATCTTGAAGTATCTTTCAGGTTCTTCTATCTTCAAGCGCTTTTCTTCTTCTTCTTGTTCTTTCTTTAAGCGCCATTCTTCTCGTTCCCTTTTTAGGCGCTCTTTTGTTTGTTCTATCTCTAAGCGCCATTCTTCTCGTTCCCTTTTTAGGCGCTCCGGTTCGTTCTTTAAGCGCTCCTCTTCCTGTTTCTTCTTTAAATATTCTGCTCGTATCCTTTTTAAATTCTCTTCTTGTTTCTCTTTTTGTTCTTTCTTTGATTGCTCCTCTTCCTGTTTCATCTGAATGTATCTTTCAGGTTCCTCTATCTTCAAGCGTTCTTCTTCTAGTTCTCTCTTTAGAACCCCTGATAGTAGACAGTTAGTTAAGCAACAGTACTTAAAGCAACCCCCATTTCGAACTGTTCTGGAGATCTATAGCCAAGGGCAGAATGCAGCCTCTTCCTGTTGTAAACTTTCTCGATAAAATGCCATATGTTTCTATAAGCCTCTTCAAACGTTCCGTACTCATTCAGATATACCTCCTCGACCTTCAGGGTTTTGATAAAGCTCTCTGCAAACGCATTATCGTATGGATTTCCTTTTCTAGACATGCTAACCAGGATGTTGTGCTTTTTAAGACAATCTACATAATATTTGGATGCGTATTGAACGCCCTGATCAGAATGATGAACAAGTCCTTGAGCAGCTTCTGGCCATCGATTTTCTAATGCCTTAGCCAGAGCATTCATAGCCAGTCGGTGGTCAATGTTTCTGCTCAGCTCCCAGCCGATGCATTTTCTGCTGTAGAGATCCAGGATCACCGCGAGATAGATGTGCTCATGCAGCAACTGGACGTATGTGATATCTGAGACCCAGGCCTGGTTCAGTCCGGTTATCTTTATGTTCTTCAGAAGGTTTGGATATACAGGAAGTCCATGACTGGAATCAGTCGTTATCGGCTTGAATCTCTTCTTCAGGCACAGAAGGTTATCCTGTCGCATCAGGTCCAGCACGCGTTTGTGGTTAACGACATAGCCCCTGTATCGGAGTTCTGCCGTCATCCTCCTGTAACCATAGCCAGTAAATTCCAGAGCGATCTCTTGAATCTGGTTCTTCAGATCCATATTCACATATGGAACCCTTTTTGGTTGTACCCGCCATTTGTAGTAGCCGCTGCGACTCACTTCGAGTGATTGACAGGATTGAGATATTGGCAACTGAAGGCCGCCTGATTGGGCATCCTGGATAGTCATGTACCGTCCCTCAGTGTCGGTTTTAATCTCTCCTCCCGGACCTTCTTTTGGGTCATGGCGAAGGCTTTTTTTAAAAGATCGATCTCGGCATGAGCTTGGCCTAGCAGCCTCTCAAGTTCTGCAATCCTTGCCTGGTCTTTATACTGATTTCCATTGCCGCTAAATGCTTTTTCGGGATTCTCGGCCAGCTCTTCTCTCCACCGAGATGGCAGGGCCGGATGGATGCTATGCTCGCGGGCGATCTGAGCGAGAGGTTTGCCACTCTCAAGTTCAGCTACTACTGATATCTTGAATGCTCGGTCGTAGCGCCGCCTCGTCTTTTTCATGTACTTCCCTCCATGAGTTGATGTTGCTTAACTCATTGTCCACTCGGAGGGGTTCACTCCATGTTTCTGTTTGGTCTACGAGCTTTACGGGCTGATAGACCTTCCTTTCAATGATATCGAATGTCCAAGGGCCAGGAGCACGAGCCAGACCGGCTTTAGCCCCAGGACCTCAGCAGTATCGTCAGGTCCGTCCCCAGCGGCACCAGGCTCGCCTTCTGCTCGTCAGCCAGGCAGATTAAGGCTGCGGCCCTACGGGGGCTTCCCGCTGCTGCGGCGCAACCATAATCAGCCTGGCTGCCGGTCCTTTTTATCGGCGAGCCTTGGACAAGCCGCCGGGGCGACGGACTCAAGATACGATACTGCTGAGGGGGAGGGGCTCTGATGCAGCCTCCTTTCTAAGGCCCTGGTAGACTGAAAGAAACTCACGCTTCGCTGAGAGGACCAACGGGGGGCTCGGTATCTAAGATACATCTGCTGCGGCAGAGGCCATGCCGGGACCTGTAGCGAGCGAGGCGAGCCTTCAAAGCTCTTCCAGCGTCTCTGTGCCCACCTTCTTAACCATTGGCTTCCAGATCTTGTCGGGCATCCAGGCCGGCGCGCCCTTGGGCTTGTCCACCTGCACCCGCTCGCCTGTGAATACGTGCACCTTCTTCGTGCCCCGCTAAGTATGGATTCCGTATCTACGATTACGTGCGGGGGGATGAGACCCCCGCAAGTAATCTCATTTTCAGAACCCACATCGTTAGGCCACATCGAAATTGAAGGGAAGGGACTACAGGTTACACAACTCAGGACAAGGCCAATGCAAGCATCTCATCTAGTTTCTCAAGCCGCTCTCCGGGTTCCGAGTTCTGCTGCTTCACCCAGGCTTTCAACTTTCTTATGGGTCTATCGCTATCTATGATCTCTCTAGCCTTGTCCACCCCATCTTTGAGGCTCTCAGCATGCCCGGTGATATGAAGCAAAGGTGCTGCATTAAGGCATACTATCTCGCTCCTGTGGCTTTTATCTTTTCCAGAGAGGACTCTTAGAAGGCTTATTGCTTCCGCGGTCCGATCTGATTGATAAAGGATAGATGCTTCATCTCCTTTCTTCACACCAAGTCCCTCTAAGATGATTGTGTACTCATGGATCTCTCCATCCTCATCTATCTCCGCCACATAAGAGGAACCAAGAGTGGAAAGTTCATCCATCCCTCGGGAGCTGTCAGCACTCCGACCGTGCATCACCAAAGCCCGTTTGTAGCCAATCTCCTTCATGGCCAGAGCTATGGGAAGAACCATCTCTCTGGAGTAGACTCCACGAACGCCGTAGGAAGGTAGAGCCGGATTGGCGAGAGACCCTGCGATGTTGAGGACCGTCCCGAATCTGATCTGAGATAAAATCCTGTAGAGAGCCTGGGGATGCACTTTGCCACTCATGCCGTTGAAAATGCCTATGCCAGCTTGTTCTATGCTCCTCTTGACCAGCGAGACATCGCACTCCACGTCCAATCCAAGCGTTTCTAGGATGTCGACAGCTCCGCATCTGGAGGTTATTGCCCTAGCTCCGTGCTTAGCCATTATTATGCCGTCAGATGCAGCTACTATTGATGCGGCCGTGCTGATATTGAAAGTCTTGATGGAATCCATGCCTGTGCCACAGTTTTCCGTTAAAGGACCGCTCACATCCGGGTGGACCTTTATGGTATCTAATTCATAGATAGCTTCCCAGATGCCAGCAATCTCTTGAGGAGTTGCACCTTTGGCGGTAATGGCCGCCAGGAAAGCACCTTGCTGCAAGTCAGGCTGCTCATTGTTTAGTATCCTGCTGAATAGATCATTTGCTTCCGCTCGGGTGAGGTTCTGGCCTTTTATCAGTGCATCAACTTTGCTTCCGAAGTATCTCAAATCTTCTTCCATCTTAAAACACCTAAATTCCATATACGACCGATTTTAAACCGCTTCTTTTTGAAGAATGGCTCAATGCATCCTGAATGCCAGAAATGTGTGTCTTTTTTGTTATGATCCAATCTGCGTTGATCATCCCTGTGGTCAATAGTTCCGCAGCCTTTCTATTCTGCTGACTGGAGCAGCCGTAGGATCCCGTAATCGTCTGCTCTCGATAGTGTATCGATCGTAGACTAATTAGCTCTTCATAGTTTCCCGGCCTCGGCCCGGAGAATATGCAGATCCTTCCGCCGGGAGCGAGCAACTTGTGAAGATTGTTGTCGATTCTAAATTCAGGAGATGCAGTCAGGATTACATCTACGCCCGCACCACCAGTTTTCTCTAGAATAACACCTGCAAAAGATTCACCAGGATCAATTGTGTCGGAGCTTATTGCATCGACTCTGCAGTGTTTACTTATCTGTAGTATGCGCTCCGGTATTTTTTCTACAATTATTATCTTCTCAGCACCAGAGAGTTCTGCTAAAAGAGCATGGAGACAGCCGATGGGACCTGCACCCAAGATCAAAACAAAATCTCCTTTCGAAACTCTGGCCATCTCCTGGCCATTTATGCAGCATGCCAGAGGCTCGGCCAAGGCGGAAATACAAGGATCAGCGCCATTAGGCAACAGATTTAATCCTTTGGAGACGCACTGCCCAGGGAGAGCTAGAAGCTTGGCAAAGCCACCATCTTGGTTAAATCCCAGAATATTCATCTCATGGCAGCGATTATCTTCTCCTCGTTGACAGGGACGGCATTTGCCACAGGTAATCCCGGGCCAGACCTGTACTAGATCACCTTCTGTCAGACTCGAGTCACGATCGATCTCGATGATCCTGCCAACTATCTCATGCCCCAGAATGCGCGGATAAGCAAGGTCTTTGTGGCCATGCTGCAGCATTTTGATGTCCGTGCCGCATACAGCGCAGGCCTTTACCTCTAGAAGGGCTCCGCCTTTTGGGCACTCCGCGTCCGGCACCTCCTCAAGCTCAATGAGTCCGGGGGCCTTTAAAACTGCAGCTAACATTTTCTCGACTCAGCATCATCAGCAAGCCCCAAATTCATCACCAAAAGTAGCATACTTAGATATATTATTTAAGGTTGGTTAAAAAACTAAATTTACCTAAAGAAAAGTTAAATTGATTATTTTTGTGCGGGAACCTCATCCCCCGCACATAATTACCGGTTTTTTACGATGAATATATGGGTGCATTAAATGATTACTGCAGTAGGCGAACTAATCCATGTTAGCTATATGGGCAACGAAACACGGTTATTCTAGCAGCGTTATATAACGATCAGATAATGAAAGGAGTAAACATTATGAATGAAGATAGCAGGATTGGCAGTGGCAGGTGCGGTAAATGATTACTGCAAGTAGGCTGACTAATCCATGTTAGCTATATGGCAGCGAAATACGGTTATTCTATTAGCGCTATTCAACAATTCAGATAATGATAGGAGTAAACATTATGAATGAAGATAGCAGGGCTGGCAGAGGCACGCCGAACCGGGACTGGTGGCCGAACCAATTGCGGCTCGGTATCCTGCACCAGCATTCCTCCAAGTCCAATCCGATGGGCGAGGATTTCAACTATGCGGAAGAGTTCAAGAGTCTCGATCTGGCGGCTGTGAAGAAGGATCTTCTGGCGCTGATGACCGACTCGCAGGACTGGTGGCCGGCGGACTATGGACACTATGGACCTCTGTTCATTCGCATGGCATGGCACAGCGCAGGCACGTACCGCATCAGCGACGGTCGCGGCGGCACGGGGGGCGGTAACCAGCGTTTTCCTCCCCTCAACAGTTGGCCCGACAATGTCAACCTCGACAAGGCGCGCAGGCTGCTTTGGCCGATCAAGCAGAAGTATGGCCGGAAAATTTCATGGGCTGACCTGATGATCCTCACCGGCAACGTTGCTCTAGAATCCATGGGATTCAAGACGTTCGGTTTTGCCGGCGGGCGTGAAGACATCTGGGAACCGGATCAAGACACCTACTGGGGCTCTGAAGACGAGTGGCTGGGTGACAAGCGTTATTCCGGCGACCGGAATCTCGAAAATCCGCTCGCTGCCGTGCAGATGGGTCTGATTTACGTCAATCCGGAAGGTCCGAACGGCAATCCGGATCCGATCGCTGCAGTGCGGGATATCCGCGAGACCTTCGCTCGCATGGCAATGAATGACGAAGAGACGGTTGCGCTCATCGCGGGCGGCCATTCCTTCGGCAAGACCCACGGTGCAGGCCCTGCGTCCCATGTGGGGCCTGAGCCTGAAGCTGCCGGTATCGAGGAGCAGGGCCTCGGCTGGAAGAGCAGCTTTGGCACGGGCAAAGGTGCTGACACGATCAGCAGTGGCCTGGAAGTAACTTGGACCAACACGCCAACGAAGTGGAGCAAAAACTTCTTCCGGATACTGTTCGGCTCTGAGTGGGAATTGACAAAGAGCCCGGCCGGTGCATACCAGTGGAAGCCGAAGGGTGACGCAGGTGCTGGCACCGTGCCGGCTGCACACGACCCCTCAAAGCGTATTGCGCCTTCCATGCTGACCACCGACCTCTCTCTACGGTTTGACCCCGTCTATGAAAAAATTTCGCGGCGCTTCATGGAGAACCCGGATCAGTTCGCAGACGCGTTCGCCCGCGCCTGGTTCAAGCTGACACACCGCGACATGGGTCCGCGTACACGCTATCTCGGCCCGGAGGTTCCCGGCGAGGAGCTCATCTGGCAAGACCCCATTCCTGCCGTCAATCACAAGTTGATAGATGAGCAGGACATTGCCTCCCTCAAGGGCAAGATCCTGGCTTCGGGCATGTCTGTGTCGGAACTGGTAACAACTGCCTGGGCGTCGGCGTCCACGTTCCGTGGCTCCGACAAGCGCGGCGGTGCGAACGGTGCCCGCATTCGTCTGGCACCGCAAAAGGACTGGGAAGTCAATCAGCCAGCTCAGTTGGTGAAGGTCCTCAAGACCATAGAGGGTATCCAGAGCGCGTTCAACAGCGCTCAGTCTGGCGGAAAGAAGGTCTCCCTCGCTGACCTGATCGTTCTTGCCGGCTCTGCCGGCATCGAGCAAGCGGCGAAGAATGCCGGCCAAAATGTGACGGTCCCCTTCACGCCGGGACGCATGGACGCCTCGCAAGAGCAAACCGATGTGGAGTCCTTCGCCGTGCTCGAACCGGTCGCGGATGGGTTCAGAAACTACCTCAAAACCAAATTCTCGGTATCGGCCGAGGAGCTACTGGTCGATCGGGCGCAATTGCTGAAGCTGACTGCACCAGAGATGACAGTTCTTGTGGGCGGCATGCGCGTCCTGAATACCAACTTCGGACAGACCAGAGCCGGCGTCTTCACGAAGCGGCCGGAGGCTCTGACCAACGACTTCTTCGTGAACCTGCTCGACATGGGAACGACGTGGAAGGCGGCTTCGGTTGCCGGGGACGTGTTCGAAGGGCGTGATCGCAAGACGGGTGAACTGTTGTGGACCGCCACACGTGTCGATCTAATCTTCGGTTCCAACTCCCAGCTCCGGGCCTTGGCGGAAGTCTACGGATGTGAGGACTCCCTGGAGTTGTTCCTGCATGACTTTGTAGCGGTGTGGAACAAAGTCATGAACCTTGACCGTTTCGACCTCGCCAGATCGTAGCATAAAACGTCTTCGAGGGCTTCTAACAGGGCGGCGAAAAAAAAACGGTCAGCTAACAACCGGTTCCCGCGGATGGCGTATCGCCGCCGCTGAACCGGAATGTTCTGATCTTGGCCCAGAGTTTTTAGGATATCCAAAAGATGCCGAGATGAGCCCACTCTCTATTTCTTCTTTTTCAAGGCCGCATCGGCCTCTCGGGCATTGATCTCCGCCAGATGCTTGTTTAAAACCTTGGCCAGCGTGTTGAGCTTAACTCTGGTACAGGTGGCACCGCGGGTTATGCCGGTGACGATATCCACTACCTCGCCTTTTGTTTCCGTCTTCTGGTGGGCCGGCTTGACGGTGCGCGTCTTGATGCCCTCTTTGGCAAAATCCTCCATATCCATGGGACACTGCGCTACCACTACCACGGGAATATCTACCTGCGCCAAAATCTCTTTGGCCTTGTGGATGACGTGCGAGCGCACGTTTCCCAGATGCAGAACGGCAATCTTATGGCGCGCCACCTGTTGCAGCTCTCTTTCGTTCAGCCCGAAGGTGGGGCCGTAGCCTCGCGAAGCCTGGGGAAAGCTCTCCGGAAGTCCTGTTCCTGCCTCCAAAACCAGCACGCTGGTCTGAATGCCCTCCCGGCGCAGCCCATAGGTCATCTCGCAAACGGGTTTGGTAATGTGACGCCGCCCTGGAGACATGGCTATGGCGATCACATCCGGCTTTGTCGCCTCAGAGAGCGTGCCCCTCTGGGCCAGCCCGCCACCCTTGGCCAGGCCCATGCTCTCCCTGCAATCCACCACCTGAGTTGCCCTGCCAATCATGCCCTTATTTGCGGTGGTATGGAATATAGACTTGACGAAAGATAAGTGGTAGCGTTTATAAACTGGAAAAATGAGGAAATTGCTATGCTCATCTTCATTGGTCTTGGGCTCTACGACGAGCGGGATATCTCCGTCAAAGGCCTTGATGCGGTTCGCGCGGCTGACATGGTTTATGCTGAGTTTTACACCTCCCGGCTGATGGGCGCAACTCATGAGAAGCTGGAGGCATTCTATGGCCGCAAGATCAGCCTTCTCTCCCGCCAGCAGGTGGAAGTGGACCCCTCCTGGATGGAGGATGCCCTGGATAAGGACGTGGCCTTCCTGGTGGGGGGCGATGCCATGGTCTCCACCACTCATCTGGACCTGCGGCTGCGAGCGGCTAAGATGGGGATAAAGACGCAGGTGATTCACTCCTCTTCCATCGTCACCGCTGTATCGGGGCTTTGCGGCCTGCAAAACTACCGCTTCGGCAGGTCCACTACCATTCCCTTTCCTTACATCTCCAGGGGCAAGCGAATCATTGCCCAGACGCCCTACCAGGTACTAAAGGAGAACCTTGACCGCAATTTGCATACCATGCTCTTCCTGGATATCCAGAGCGATTCCGTTGAGAGATATATGACTGTAAACGAAGGTGCAGCGCTTCTCCTGGAGATGCAGGATGACGTAGGTGAGAAGGTCCTGGATGAAGTTGTGGGCATAGGCATTGCCCGGGCGGGCTCGGATGATGCTGCGGTGAAGGCGGATCTTCTAGTGCGTCTGCAAAGCTATGACTTTGGCGGACCCTTGCATATCCTGATTGTCCCTGCCAAGCTACATTTCATGGAGGCTCAGGCCCTAACGGAGCTGGCAGGCGCGCCTGAAGATGCCGTAAACTGTGTAGAATGAAATTGTGGGTTTTAAGGCGGCCTTAATTGCAGGAACGCATAAGCTATTAATATGATATTCTCCTGGCCATACCACAGGAATATCCGGAAAGATATGCAAGATAAATCAGAGGATTCTATGCCCAAGGTCACAGTGGAAATACCTCAGCACATCGTAGATGATGTCCAGGCGCACGTAGGCGACGCAAAGAAGTTCGTAAGCCTCTCAGACGCCATAAGATCAGCTCTAAGAAAGATGCTGGATCAATTAGATGAGATTGATCGACGCAGGGGGCGCGCCCAGGAATGAAGCTCGGATTAGTCACGGAGTTTGATGCTGCTCACAGCCTGCCCGGCTACCAGGGCAAGTGCGCCAATCTGCACGGCCACACCTACCAGGTGGAGATTGTGGTGGAGGGCGATGTTGGAGACGACGGCTTTGTCATGGATTTCTATCAGCTAAAGAAAATCATTGCAGGAGCATTGCAGGATCTAGACCACGGCTACTTGAATGATATTTTGCCAAATCCCACAGCAGAGACGATCGCCCAATGGATATCGGATCGGCTGAAAAACGATATGGACGGCACTGCCGTCAGGCTGCTTTCCTTGAAACTTTGGGAAGGAAAGAACAAATGGGTGATGATCGACTGATTTTGTTTAGAAGCTATTGGGTCGCAGTCGTGTCCCAGTTTTTCGCAGCTTCAGGATTTTCCTTAAGCTCCTTCATCCTGGCGGCGGCCTGCTCCTCATAGTACTTCTTGTACTTTTCTTCTCGATCTTTCTTGTTCCAATCCGCCAATTTTCTGTCCAGGGCTTCGAACATGTACTTCTCGGCGGCCTTGACAGTCTCCATGTCTCCTCTCAGCACCAGGATCTCTCTGTCCATCACTTCTCCCGTCATATCCATCTTGGCCAGACGGCGGATCAGGTCCAGCTCAAAATTCTCCACTATCTCGCGGATTACTGATACAGGCATGCTCAGGGGGATCGCCAGGTCGTAAAGTCCTTCCAAATTTTCTGTGCTTTCTTTTGTGGGAGTGTCCATAAGTACCATGGTTAGAATCATTCTTGCCTTGATTTAAGGCTGTCGAAGAGCCACGCTATGCCTTGAAGCAGAGTGGGCAGAACTGAATCGGATGGTGTCTTTTTTGCTGATAAAAAGTGTACGCATCCCCCATTTGGGCTCAGGGCTATATGCCAATCTAGGGGCTTTAGAAGGGAAACAGTTATTAATGGGATCATCAATGCAAAGTGCGGATCGGGCCCGTAGCTTAGCCAGGTTGAGCGCACGGCTGATAACCGTGAGGTCACGCGTTCAAATCGCGTCGGGCCCATTTTCTTAATTTTTTAAAAAAAGGTTTTCTAGCATCCGCCTTATTCTTGGCCGGATAATTGTCGTTGGAATTAAAACGGGGCAAATCCTCGCCAATTCATTGGCGTGGAGTCGTCACCGAGATATTTCCCCTTCGAGTGTCACGTTCATGACGAAGTCGAAGGGCAGGGCCTGACACCATCCCGCCTTCTCAAAGATGGACATGAAGCATACGCCTACGAGCTTCTTGTATTTCATTTTGCTGAGAAATTCCTTCATCTCCCCGGGCTTGACGCCGATCTTGGGCATGGCCATGCCTCCCAGGATTACAACAACATCCGCTTCCGCACTTGCCGCACTCTCCAGCTCCATTCCATAATCAGTGGCTACGATGCGTCGTGCTTTATCCATATTTAAGCCGGGCAGAAAGGCCAGATCCTTTTCTCTTACCGGATAGCCCAGAAATAGGGCAAATGGAGTGCAAAATCCTGGTGAGCCAATGAAGACGATCTTCTTGTCATCTTTCACCAGATCCCTAAATCCGTTCAGCATCCCGCCTAGGCCCTTTACGTCTTGTATCTTTTCCATAATGATCAATCTCCAATTTATCTCCCTAAGCATTGCGTTATAAGGGGTATCAACTAGGATCGCGTTTAGATAATATATATATTCTGCAAGCAGGAAACCGTCGCGGTTGGATGTGAAGGCGTGCCCCGTTGCTTGCCTTGAAACGGTTCTGCATATTACAAAAGACGCGGCCGTCAACAGGTGAATGAAAAGATCCTGCGGTGTAAAGCTGCTGCGACAAGGCACGAAAGAATGCCGGAAGGGGGTACTCGGAAGGAAAAGCCGGGTCCCTCCCGGCAATGCAAAAACGAGCGGCTGGCAAAAATATCCCGGAAAAAGGAGTGCGTCTATCGCGAGCATGCCTGACACGATTCAAAACGTTTATGAGGATAGAACTGTTTCTTGGCCATAATGTCTAAGAGATCTGTAGATAAGGGTGACAGTGGCAAAAAAACCCCGGTGATGCCAAAAGAGGCAAAGCCGCGGGAGGCCTCGTCCGTCCCCCTGGGAAAGAAGGCCAATGCGGTGCGCAAGGCGGGCATTTGGCAGAGTAGCGATTTATATCTATATGCAGGATTGATAGTGGCGGCACTCTTCTCATTTTATCTGCGCGCCATTGTTCCCTGGGACCGAGTCTTCTCGGGCAGTAGCGTAATCTTCAGCAGCGAGACCGATGCCTGGTATCATATGATGCTGGCCAAAGGCACTGTGATCAACCTGCAGAGATTATGGTTTGATCCCATGACTTATTTCCCGCACGGAACGCCGCTGCACTTCGGTCCTTTTGTGAGCTGGGCCATTACCATATTCTCCTACATCTTCGGCCTGGGCCAGCCCAGCAATCATCTGATTGAGGTAGTGGGCGCTTTCTTGCCCGCAGTCCTTGGCGCACTCCTGGTCTTCCCTGTCTACTTCATCGGAAGGGAGCTATACGGCAAGAGCTGCGGCCTGGTCTCGGCACTGGTCATAGCCGTGCTTCCCGGCCAGGTCTTAAGCCGCACCACCCTGGGTTTTACAGATCACCACGCGGCAGAGATACTGTTTAGCAGTCTCACCATGATGTTCCTGCTCCTTTCCCTACACTCCGGAAAGAGCATGAGCTTTGCGTCGGTGCAGAGGAACTGGTCCGCATTTAAGATGCCGCTCCTCTATTCTGCTCTGGCTGGCGTTTCTCTCGGCCTTTACATCGATGCCTGGTCATCCGGATTTCTCTTTGAGGGAATAATTCTGCTCTTCATCATGATGCAGAGCATCTTTGACCACATCCGGGGAAAGAACGTGGAATACCTGGGGCTTTCCGGTGCAATAACTTTTATCGTGGCCACGCTGCTGGTTCTCCCATTTGTCGATTCATACTACGGCTTCAACCATTACCTCTACAGTCTCTTCCAGCCCACCATACTTCTCCTGGGCGTGGTTGCAGTCATCTTCTTCTCTGTCCTGTCCAGGTTCATCCGAGAAAAGGGATTCGAGAGCTACTACTATCCAGGTGCATTGGCGGGATTGGCGGCCTTAGGCACGACCATACTTTACTTTGCCCTTCCTCAGTTCACCAGGCCGCTCCTGGCCGGTTTAAGTATATTTCAGCAGAAGACAGGTGGCGCTGCAACGGTTGGTGAGGCATCGGCATTGTTCTCCAGCGGGGGACAGTTTTCTTTCGCCAGTATCATCACATCGTTTCCGGGCATAGGCTACAGTCCCGATCCTACAGCTATCTTCCGCCTGCCCGAGACCCTTGCTATCCTGTTTACCACATTCACATTAGCCCTGATAGCGTTGATATTGCTCATCACCAGAAATGTCAAGTTCCAAAAGCCCGCTGAAATATTGATCTTGACCTGGTCTTTGATGATCCTCATCATGGCTCTCGCCCAGAACAGATTCACCTACTATTACGCGATAAACGTAGCCATTCTCACCGGCTTTTTGGTAACTTGGCTACTTCAGAGGTTCGGCATCACGGATCTGGACCTGGATGTTGCCAAGGATCCGGTCAAGCTGATCACCTCAAATCTCAAGATCATCCTGGCGGCAATTTTGATATTTTCGTTTATCATCTTGCCAAGTCTTAGCTGGAGCATAGTATACGCTCAAAGCGCCGGCGGCCCGGATTCTGATTGGCTGACCTCAACGGCATGGCTGCAGAACAATACGCCAGAGCCCGGTATGGACCTTTATGAGAAATATGTGCAGCCCGTCGGCGGCAAGTACGCCTATCCGGATACAGCTTACGGTATTATGTCCTGGTGGGATTACGGACACCTCATCGAATGTGTGGGCCATAGGCTTCCCAATGCCAATCCTTTCCAGCAGGGAATTGGCAGCGTCACCAAGAATGTTCCCGGTTCCTCACCCTTCTTCTTAGCTGAGAATGAGAGCCAGGCGGAAAAGGTGCTGGCAGACCTTGATCTAAACCGTTCGCAATATATGAACACCAAGTACGTGATGATCGATCAGCCCATGGCGGTAGGCAAGTTCCATGCCATGGCGGCCTGGAGCAACATTCCCACTTCCAAGTACATGGCTGGGGTCTACCAGCAGCAAGGAGACAGTTGGGTGCCGGTGCAGATCTGGCGCGAGTCTTATTTCAAGTCCATGGCGGCTCGCATGTACTTCTTCGACGGAACCGAGACTGCCGGAGATATGGGTGTAGGATTGGCCTATCGTGCCAGGGATGCGGGAAATGGAGTTACGGTTCCCGTGCTTACCGAGGCGCCCATGATCACCCGCAATCGCTCCGAGCTGGAGGCGTTCATCAACGAGAGCCGAAATAAGGGGGACAATGCCGAGATCGCAGCCATGAGCCCTGCTAGCTCTGCCTTCCCGCTCGACGCTCTGCAGCATTACCGGCTGGTGCATGAGTCCGAGAATACTATAACTGCCGGTCAGAAGCTCGTCAAGGTCTTCGAGCACGTGCCGGGCGTGGTGATAAGCGGAAATGCGCCGGCAGGAACTAGAGTTGTAGCTGCAGTTCCCGTAATGACCAATCAGAACCGGGCTTTCGTCTACCAGCAGTCCAACACCAGCGATGCAGACGGCCGGTTCACCCTGGTGCTCCCTTACTCCACAGAAGGTAGCATTGTTGGCGGCACTAATTTCGATACCAAGCCCATGAGTGCTTACCAGTTGTCTGTGGGTGACAAAGTCTACGAGTTGAAGGTGCCAGAGGAGTACGTCCTTTCCGGAGCTGTTATCACCATATGAAGCTCCTGGAAGAGATGAGTTGGCCGCAGATCGTTGCAGGACTTAAGGAAACGCAAACTGTGATCCTGCCTGTGGGAGCAACCGAGGAGCACGGACCGCATCTGCCCACGATGACGGATACCATCCAGGCCATGGAGGTGGCGCGCGCTGTCGCAAAAGAGCGCCACGTCTTCCTGGCCCCGCCCCTGCATTACGGAGTCTGCCGAAGCACGCGGGGCTTTCCCGGCACCATCACCGTGGGGCATGATGCCCTGCGTGCCTTCGCCAAGGATTTGCTGATATCATTTGCCGATAGCGGCTTTGCCAGGGTGATGATTCTGACGGGCCATGCGGGTGGGCAGCACATGGCGGCTCTAGAGGAGGCCTGTCAGATGGCCGTGGAAGAGCGTGATTTCCATGTGAGCCTGGTGTCTTTATTCGATCTGATTGATACCAAGGCCGTTGAGACAGCGCATGATGGGCATGCCGGGGAGATGGAGACCTCGCTCATGATGGTCATTCGTCCTGACCTGGTCAAGGGAAAGCCGGCAGAGCACTTTCCGAAAAGACCGCAGTTCCTGATCATGAAGGATGTGCGCCACCTCATGGGAAACGGCATCATGGGCAATCCAGAGCCAGCCTCGATGGAGAAAGGGAAGCAGTTCTTCCAGATGGCAGTGGATGGTGTCATGGGGGCCCTGGATGAGCTGGAGAGCGATGCCTGGAAGAAGTGACTACATTCTCTTTTTCCTCTTTATTTTTCTGTTATTCGACAGGTTTATAAATCATAAATCTAACCGAAAAAAACGTGCCTGGAAAGACTGCTAAATGTTCATTTGTCAATCACCAAATCAGGCTTTTAAAGCCGAAGAGGCTAGCTTCAGGCATCTTCGGGCACCTGGTCTTTTCTTTCTTTTGATGGGAGGGCGGCAGGGCAAGAATAGCGTTGCCCTGAATTCAGCTCGGCTATGGGATGATAATATGTTATCAGAAAATGATGTCAAAGTTCTGAAAGCGATATCTGAAGGAGACTCAGATCCTCAGAGCATTGCCGAAAAGCTGGGGATGAAAGTAGAGGCGGTGCGAGCCTCAGCGGATGCTTTGGGCGAGCAGGGCCTCGTCAAGGTGACAAATCAGTAGAAGAGATCATTCTCACTGACAGAAGAAGGCAGAAAGTACGCCCAAGAGGGCCTTCCGGAGAGAAATCTGCTCATGTCACTGGGCTCAGGCAAGCCTATGTCCGAGCTGAAGGATCCGGCCCATAAGATTGGTCTTGGGTGGCTGAGCAAGAAGGGCTGGGCGACCATTCAGGCAGGCGAGATCAAGCCGCTGGGCTCTGCCCCGAGGGGCTTGGATGAGGAGATACTGGAAAAACTGCTGGCTGGACCCAAGAGCAGCGCAGATCTGGACAAAAAGGGCCTGGCCGATCTTAAGAGACGGGGGCTGGTTAGCTTCCAGCAAGAGCAAAGAGTGGCGGTATGAGATCACAGAGGAAGGGGAAAAATGCGCGTCTGGCGGAATGGACGAGACCGCGGCTCAGGAGATGCCGCCCCTTACATCCGATATGATTAAGACCGGCCAGTGGATGGAAAAGGACGGGGTCTTATATTTGGATTATAGGGGCTCGTACTATCGCGCCCGTCCTTACGACGTCACCCTCGCAGCCGATCGGATCTTCCCCGGCAAGAAGCACCCCTACCAGAGGCTCATCGATTTCATGCGGGAGATCATGCTGGAGATGGGCTTTGTGGAGATCAAGGGCCAGATAGTGCAGTCCAGCTTCTGGAACTTCGATGCGCTCTTCCAGCCTCAGGACCATCCCGCTCGGGAGATGCAGGACACCTTCTATCTGGACAGCCTGGCGGATATTCCCGACTTTACCCGCGTCAAAGAGATGCATGAATGCGGCCGGGGAGCCGAGAGCACAGGCTGGGGCGGATGCTGGAAGCCGGAGGTGGCCCGCCAGGAGGTGCTGCGCACGCACACCACGGGAGTGACTATCAAGTATCTGGCCGACCACCCCGAGCCGCCGGTCAAGGCCTTCGGCATAGATCGCGTCTACCGTCGTGAGGCCATAGACGCCACGCACACCCCGGAGTTCGAGCAATTGGAAGGCATCGTAATGGACAGGGACGTGACTTTCTCTCATCTTCTGGGCATCTTGAAGGAGTTTTATGCCAAGATGGGCTTTGAGGAGGTCCGCTTCCGGCCGGGCTACTTCCCCTACACGGAGCCCTCTGTCGAGCCGGAGGTCTTCATAGACGGACTGGGATGGGTGGAGCTGGGTGGTGCCGGAGTCTTCCGAAAAGAGGTCACGGCGCCCTTCGGCATTGAGCATCCCGTGCTGGCCTGGGGCCTGGGAGTCTCACGGGTGGCCATGCTTAAACTGGGGCTCAAGGACCTGCGGCTGCTCTATCAGTCGGATGTGCAGTGGCTGCGTGAAACGCCTGTTTCCATCAAGCTTTGAGGGATTGATCATGCCGGTTGTTAGACTTTATTATGAGGACATGGAGAGGCTGATTGGAGCCTCTCGCGATACCATCATGAGCAGGCTGGCCATGATGGGTGCAGACATTGGAAAGAGGGCGGAGGAGGAGCACGTGGATGTGGAGTTCTTCCCGGATCGGCCCGATCTCTACAGTGCTGAGGGCGTGGCCAGGGCCATGCAGGGATTCCTCGGCATCAAGACGGGGCTGGTGGAGTATCCAATCGAGGAAGGGCCGATCGTCCTGCAGGTAGAGGAGTCGGTAAAATCGGTGCGCCCCATCATCGGCTGCGCCGTAGTGCGGGGCCTATCGTTCACCAGCGAGGCCATTGAGTCGCTCATGGGCCTGCAAGAGGATCTGCACTGGGGATTAGGCAGAAACAGGCGCAAGGTGGCCATCGGCGTGCATGACCTATCTCGCGTCACGCCGCCCTTCCGCTACTTCGGGGAGGATCCGGCCCGAAAGTTCGTGCCCCTGGACTTTGCTGAGGAGATGAGCATGCAGGAGATCCTGCAAAAGCACCCCAAGGGCAAGGGTTACGGCCATATCCTGCAAGGTTGCCCGCGCTATCCGCTCATCGTGGATTCCAAAAATCAGGTGCTTTCCTTCCCGCCCATCATCAATGGCGAGCTGACCAGCGTCACGGAAGAGACAGAGGATCTGTTCATCGACGTCACGGGAATGGACGGCATGGTGCACAAAGCCCTGAACATAGTAGTAACCTCCCTGGCGGAGAGGGGCGGCAGGATAGAGAGCGTTCTGGTCAAGAGGAGCGAGGGCGATTTCGTCTCTCCTAATCTGCAGCCTTCTGCCTGGACGGTGAGAGCAGAGGAGGCCAACCGGCTCATAGGCTTTGATCTGACGGCCCTGGAGCTGGCGGAGTGTCTGGAGAGGATGCGCTTTGGTGCAATCGCGAATGGCAGCGAGGTGAGGGTGTTGGTTCCAGCCTACCGGGCGGACATAATGCACTCCTGGGACATCTTCGAGGACGCGGCCAAAGCCTACGGTTTTGACCGGCTGGATGCCAAGCTTCCCCAGACGGTGACTGTAGGCCGGGCTCATCCTTCTGAGGTTCGTAAGGCGGAGATTCGCGAGGTAATGGCAGGCCTCGGTTATTTGGAGACCATGCCCTTCACCCTGACCAATGAGAAGGTGCATTTCCTGTGGATGAGGCGCTCGCCTGAGGGCGCCGGCGCGGTTGCCGTGCTGCACCCCATCAGCGAGCTGCACACAATCCTGCGCACCTCGCTTCTCTCCAGCCTTCTGGAGATCTTCGCCATGAACCAGCACCATCCTCTGCCCCAGAGGATATTTGCCGCCGGGGACGTGGTGGTGGAGAAGAAGACCCGCATGCATTTGGCTGCGGCATCCATTCATAGCAGCGCGAATTTCTCGGAGATTCGGTCGGTGGTCGACGGCGTGCTGCGGGAGCTGGCCATAAAGGCTGAGATCGCTCCTTCCCAGGACGGAGCGCTTATGCCTGGCAGGGGCGGGGATATCCTGGTCGGGGGTCGGAAGATTGGCTGCTTCGGAGAGCTGCATCCACAGGTCTTGAAGAGCTTCGGGCTGGAGCAGCCGGCCGTAGGGCTGGAGCTGCAATGGGGAGAGCTCTGAAAGGTGCTTCCCGTCCTTTTTTTGGCTCTTCGCCATTTTCCCGTGGCTACCCTCGGTTACTATGGTTTTCCAGTTGTTAGTTAGTCGCTCTGTGCGTACTCTGTGAACTCTGTGCCTCTGTGGTTGAAACGTTGTTAGCCACTGGTTATAGCCAAATGGTTTTCGAATACGAAACACCACCACGGAGACACAGAGCGCACGGAGGACTCACAGAGGACTTTATTATTACCCACTCAATACCTCGATGAGCCCTTTTTTGGCCGGGCAATGGAATCATTTGCACATGGGTTCATTTTTATTCTCAGAAAGCGTCACAGGAAATGGATCATATTTATCAGCTAATAATCGCAATTATAAGATCTGTCTATAATGGATCGTGGCGGCTATGAAGGTTCGAGATCTGATGAGCTATCCCATTGCAACTGTGAGCCCGGAGGCCACGGTGTTGGAGGCCATAAAAAGGATGGTGGCTGAGAAGAAGGGTTGCGTGCTGGTGGCCAGGGACGGCCTTCTCAAGGAGGGCTTAGGGATCGTTACCACCAGCCAGATCTTCCTCAAGGTATTTGCGGAGGGCCGGGACCCGGCGGCGGTGGCGGTCGCGGAGATCATGACGCCTGGGCCGCTTGTCACCATTGACCTTGATGCCTCCACCCGGGAGGCGGCGAGGCTGATGCGAGAGCACAACATCAGAAGGCTTCCGGTGATGACGGAAGGGGCACTGGTAGGGATAATCACCAGCAAGGACCTGCTGGTGTGCGTAACGTGATGCTGCTGGAAAAGGAATTCGATACTTTTGCCGGGGCGGCAAACGCAGAATTTAAATAGCCCAAAGGTCAAGTCCCTGAGGTAAGTCGAGGTTGCCTAGCCTGGTAAGGCGCAGGTTTGCTAAACCTGTTCTCCTCCGGAGATCGTGGGTTCGAATCCCACCCTCGGCGCTTTCTTATCCGATAAGACATCTAGAGAGATTCTTGAGGGGCAAGCCGCATTTCTGATATGCCTTTTACAGTCGATGCTTCTGCAACTCTTCGCGAATAGTTCATTCTGCTCAACCTGCGACGGATGGCAAGCTCTCTTAAATCCACGTCCTCAAGTTCCCGAATTTATTGCAATCCGCAGGCCAGCAGATCTGATTATATAATCTCAAATTTCCGGGATAAAGTTAATTTACCAAAATTGCAGATGTTATAGCGGATGCATTAAAATGATTGAATCGGCTTACAATGTATCAATATCTTATTCTCACGATGGGCTAACGAAAATTATCGAGGGAATCTGGGACCCGACAGAAAATGAGCGGATGGCAGCCTGGGACATGTACGTCGAGATAGTGACCCGTATTCCTGTGGCCTATGTGAAACCAGAGATGGGCTTGCTGAGGATCAGTCTATCATCTCTTTACAAGATCTTCGATGCAACAAGGGAAATCTTGCGAAAGTATGGTCCCTCTGTTGCACGTCCTAGAGTCGAAGGACAGTTGTCCTTTGCATATCTATCCATTAAAGTCCTAGATTTAATATTGAGGCCGTTCATGATGAAATGGCATCCTCTGCTTGCGGAGTATGAACGGAGCAAGAAGGGATCCGATTCCCCTCAGGAACATGAGAAAAAGTGGGCCAGATATGGGGAGTTCAATAAGGCCATGAACGAAGTCCGCGAAACCATGATGCAGTATGTTAGCTTACTTGCTCTGGCATCTGATATGCAGGAGAATCTGCTCATTGACTAAAGAGGATTTCGAATTGCCCCCCAAAGGGCAATCCACTCGGCTAGGTTCGCAATCGGTGAAATGCCACATATGGCTTCATCTCCAGCCAAACGAAATATTCTGATGATTTCTGCAGGCGGCTCCTTCCTAGCTCCGTTCATGGTATCAGCCTTGACCCGGCATTTCTGCAGAGCATGAAGCTGATTTTAGCCGTCTTTTCGGTGCTTTGTATGGCCAGTTTGCTCTTGATTCTGCTGGCGGAACGGTCTAATACGCAAAAAAGGATTCGGGACAATGCCTGCCCCTCATGCTCTGATAAAAATACGTGAGTTAATAAAAACATTTAACATATTTCAAATATGTTTCATCTTTGAAGAAAATAGAAAATAGAAGAAAATAACGGGGTGGGCAGCTTGAGCGTACTTAAGCCTCCCCTCAGATTCTACTTCCCAGTAAGTTTAGCGATCGTTCTCGTATCGCCCAACTGCTGGGGAGGGCCCTCCGGCACGGTCGAGCGCGAAAGCACACCTTTAGATCTGCCAATTCGATACTCGATCTAGTCAGTATCCAGCAGGTGGGGATGGATTTCATAGACATCCAACTGGCGCTGGATTGTGAATCTATCGTAGCCCTTCTGGTGGCTCACAAGCAGGGAATTGCCCACATCTTTGGGCAGATAAAACTCCTCATTGTCCAGTTTGACGCGGAAGAATTTCTTGCTCTTGCCCATCTCCATGTCCCTGTATCTGCCGGTTACCTTCTCACCGATCTTCAGGATCCTGGGTTCCATATGAATTTCACCTCATTGATGATTATAATTGTATCTTGCATCTACTTCTAACTTCCTATCGAATTAGAGGATAATTTCAGCTATGCACGGGGGCATGAGCATCCTCAAGCGACGGGCAGCTCAAGGGGCAGGCCCCATCCTCTTCGTCCGCATTATCCCACTGCATTTTCATCTGCGTCGAGTCCAAATAGTCGGTCTCGTTGGCGCTCTCCTGTCTCCCAGCAGGCGCAGCTTATTCCTGGAGCGTCAGCCTCTGCTCGTGTGGGCCGCTCTTCCGATGGGCAGCATCCCAGGTACTCCCGGAAGATGACCGACTGGTTTTGCGCGGCCACCTGCCCGAAGCTGCAGTTGCCCATGACGAAAGCCCGGTTGATGATATCGCCCTCGCATTTTTCCACATTCAAGTTGATCCCGATTCTTAATGTATCGCCGATGGAAAGATGCAGCAGTGTCCAGTTGGAGCTGTTCTCGTCGATCTGGTTGGGCCGCAGGGTGGCGTTGAGGAACCTGGCCCCGGGCGGGAAGAGGTCTTGCAGAAAGAGCGGCCCAATGGCGGCGTTGCCGTCATTGGTGATGGTGATAGTATACGCGGCCACGTCCTTGACTTGCTTTCCGTCTTTGCGAAGATAAAGGTGCGGCTGGTCGTATTTGGCGGCGCTGGAGAGCATGATCCTTCGCTTTACTTCGTAGTCGCCCATGAGCGTCTCATCCCGGTCCACCGCAAGGGTTCCGTTCTTGCCCACAGTGGTGCGCAGCTTCGCTGTACCGGAAAAGTTGGCCTCGCTCACCAGCTCCCTGGGACTCGCCGCAGTCGCTTTCTTCTTCAGCCGAGTGGCACTGGAGTACTCCTCGGCGATGAGGCTGGTAGAGGTGCGCGACCGCATTCCCTCCGACCACTTTTGAGATATGTTCAGAAATGTGCGAGGCGTGACTTTGTGGCTTATGCTGTTGTGAGATGCATCCAGATCCTTGGCCATAAAACCGGAAAATGTGTCCCTCTGCTCAACAGACCGATAGGCCCCCGTTCCCGACTCATAGCTCCTCTGCCCCTGGGCCAGCGCGTCTTTGGCCACATAGCCACGGCCGGAGACGGAGCGGCCCACCATCAGGCCCTGGCCCAGATCGTGGATGCTCTCCGAGACCTGAAAGCTGCCTGCATAGTCCTCTACAGAAAAGATATCTCCTTCGCGCCCCGGCGCTGGCAGCTTCAGCGTTCCCAGGTGGGCCAATCCCTGGAAATCGGACTTTATATGCATCTTCGACTGGTTTTCATCCAGATCAAGGAGGCTCTCGCTGTTCAGGCTGGAGGAATATCGATACGATTCTTCAAAGGAAGTGTTGGTGATGCCGTTCTTGGCCCGCAGCTCCTCGTGCCAGAGGCAGGAGACTTTCTGCGAGCTGTTTCCGGGCAGAGAAATTGTCGCGGGATGATAGATCGCCCTCACGCTTCTCTCCAGCCTGATGGATTTGTTGGTGGTGAAAAAGCGCAGATCTTCCTGGCTTATGTAATCCCCGCTGCCGTGCTCGCGCAGGGATAGCTCCGTCCCCTTCTCGGCCAGGATTTTCACCTGCGCCGATGCAGAGAGCTGCATTTGGTCTGAGGATACGTAGACGCGGTTATTGAGAAGAGCGGGCAGCCGCGAGGTGCTGTAGCCCCGGTAGGATCGGACGAAGCCCTGGCCCGTGACATTCTGCTGGCTCTGGTACAGGACGTCTGTTCTGGGAACTCGGACAGTCAGGCCCATCTCTATGCATTGTCCGACGCCCAGGCTCTCGAACCGCCAGACACCGTCCTCAGCCATCTCCGGCCAGGCTGAGATGAGTTCTACGGAGGACTCAAAGACATCGCGTACGGTGACGTTAGTAGCAGGCTGCCCACCGATGTTGCAGACCTTTATGATGTAGCTCACCTCCTCGCCCCGGCGCACCGCCTTTTGTAGCGCCGTCTTGTTGACGGATAGACGTGTTCCATTCTGGACCTGTGTGTAGATGCTGCTCGATTTCGGCTCCAGCTCACTGCAATTGATGGTGAAGCGATTTTGCAGCAGGGCTTTGTCAGGCAGATCCTCCTTTACACGCACCTGCAGGGCAATGGCATGCGGGCCGTCCTGCTCAAGAGGCGGTATGGTCCAGGTAATGCTCTGGGTGTTGTTGCTGAATGGGGCCGGATTGGCGGTGATGAGGGTAACTCTCCGGTCCAGTTCGTCGGTGATGTTGACGTTGTGGGCCACGCCGGTCCCCTGGTTCTCGTAGGTGAGGGTGTAGGTGAGAAGCTCGCCCACCTGGACTGGATCTGGGTCTGCGGTCTTGGTCAAGGTTAGGTTCATGACACCCACTCGAGCCGAGGCTTCTCGCAGGTAGTCGTTGCATCCTCCTGCGCCCGTGCGCTCCTCTGCGCTCTCGCCGGGGAGGCTGGTCCAGGTAACGAGGGCGCGTCCATCGATCTGATCGCCTGGCGCGGCATGGGTGGTTGCATTGAAGCGGAAGAGCGCCTTTTTGCCAGCGTTCCAGTCCAGGTCGATGGCGTCAAAGTGCCACCTGAGGCTTTCCGCATCAAAAGCGGCGGCGGGTCCTGCCAGGAGCACTGCCGAGCCCGGCTCGTAGGTCATTCCCGCGGGCAGGAGGGCCTGCAGATCCACGTCAAACGCAGGTGCATGGCTCTGGGCGGAGTGGTAGAGGGCCAGGGTGAAGGAGCCTCTTTCGTCCGGGGCAGCAAAGGGCCGGATGGATTGCATCTCCAGCACCAGCTCGGGCTCGATCACAGTCAGAGCCCCTGCCTCGTCGGCGTCGGTCTTGCGGGTCAGGCCATCCATCCAGATCATGGAAGATGTTGTCCCTCCCAGGATCGTGCCATCCTGGTTCTCGGGCACGTTTGTCAGGAGGCAGTTGTAAAGGATCTCGATCGTCTGAGCGGGACCGACGTCTCCAAAGAACCAGCAGATCTGCTGGGAGCCGTCGGAATTTGCGGCTACCAGCTCGCGCTGCAAGCCCGGGCCCTGCACGGACAGGCTGCTTCCTTTGTAGATCTGCCCCTGGGGAATGCTGTCGTTGATCCACAGGTCGCGGGCTCCTTTGGGCAGGTCGGCAGAGATTTCAAAGCCGAAGGTTTCGCCCACGGCCAGGCCGCGTGGCTGGTCGGGCTGCTTTCTAAGGGCGGTTCTCGCCCCTAGCTTTGATAGCTGGTCGATCTCCTGGCAGGGACCAGAGCCCCAACGGGCTTGAAAGGTGCTGGAGTAGCTGCCCTGGGTTTCTACCACTCTGGCCTTGAGGATGATCTGCTCCGTCTGGCCTGGTGCAAGGGATGCATAGCTCCAATTCAGTGCTTTTTTCGGTGAATCTATGTCTACAAGCTGCAAGCCCTGATCCAATGTGACATTGACAATGACGCCGTAGGCAGTTCCATCGCCGTCGTTTTCCAGCAGAATGGTCCAGGCGATCTCATCGCCCTTGGCGATATCGAATCGATCCGGCGAGGCGGAAAGGCTCAAGTTTGCCCTGTTGATGTTTAAGGGAAGAGCTGGAGCTGAAATTTTGCCTGCCGAGGAGAGTATCTCCGCCGATAACTGCGCCTGGCTGGGTGCGCTGCAGCCGGCTGTGAGATTGAACTGCAAACGCAGAGACTCACCTGCATAAATATCGGCAGAGCTTCCGCCATTAGAACTTCCTGGAGTTGCCGCCTGAAATTTCCAATCCAGATCGCTGTCCAGATCTTTGCCATTGGGATTGCGCGCCCAGCAGAAATTAGTCATTCGCTTCATCTTTGGCCTCCTGATGTGCAGTCCACCACTCGTCCCGCAGAATCCAAGAGTGAAATGTAGGTTGTTTGGGAGTTGATCAAAGAGCCATTGGTCCAGGTGAGAAGTTGATAGCCATCAGGCACGATAACTGTGCCCAGGGGAATGGAAACAGACTTCCCATAGTAGCTATCGATGAGTTTCCATCCACCGATATTGACTGCCTGGGAAGTTGGATTGTAGAGCTCAATCCATTCCTTTGCGCCGTGTCTGTGCCTTCTGGATTTTGCTCCCATTCGTTTATTATGATGTGTCTGCAGGATTTTAGCGCACTGGAAAGGTCCCACTGTAGAGACTGACCGCTCTGGTAAGGCTCACATGATGATTGCATGCCGTTCAAAACGATCTTTGCATTTCCTGTATAGCTGAATCCCGCAGGAATCTGGAGCAGTGCAGACAAGCTGCGAGCATCATCGCTGCAAATGAAATTCATTTCATAAGCACCTTCACCAGAGACATCTACCTCTGGGGGGGCAGAGATGCTCAAGGACGAGGCAGCGGCAGGCAAGAAAATAATATAAAACAATATAAACAAGTTCAGTAAAACATGATGTGATTCTTATGGTTTTATTTTCCTCATATATTTTTGATATATTATATATTTTACCATCAATGCATTTATGCACACTTGGATTGGAGCGTTCTGAGTCAGATTTTATCGGCACGTTGGGGGTCCTGAACTCAATTCTTATCTTTGGTACGTATCTTGAATAAGGATATCTTATTTAATTTTTTCTGTTAGTATCTTTTGGAAGATCGGTTCTCAATTAGGATACAAAAAATCAGATGCGTATTTTTTTTAAAAAATTTTAAAAAAATGTTTTGCATCTTTTCCTCTCTCGCTCCCATTCTCTGCCAATCTCGGGCATACCAGCCCCGGAGTCCACATGTTGGGGGGATGTGCCCAACCGCACCCGCCCGGACCCGCGCGGCCACGCACACGCGCACGAGCTCATGGGCGGCTGCTGTTTCTTCGAGTAGAAAGGATGTTCGTGGCAGGGAATATATGGATCGCTAAAAGAGGGACCAAATTTTAGAGTTGAATAAAAATCTCACTCCTTTCTCTTCTTCCTCTCCGCCTTGTACTTGGGCCAGCTCTGCCGGGCCAGCCCCTTGTCTGCGTAGCTGGCCGCCACGCTGTCGGAGACTGCCCGCTCGATCCTATCGTCGCGACTCCTTCGCTCCGATGCCGCCTTCTTGACGATGATATAGTTGGCGATCATAAAGAGGGGAAACATGAGAATACAGATCACGACTATCTGCCAGATTTCCATAAAAATAGTCTGTCTCTAGAATATAAAAGGAGCACCTAACGGAAAAAAGCTGGCTCTCCTATTTTATAGCGTTCTCTGTGCGTCCTTCTGTGAACTGTGGTGTCTCTGTGGTGTCTCTGTGGTGGAATCGTCGTTAGCCACTGGCTAATAACCAAATGGTTACGGACTATCACCACAGAGGCACAGAGCGCACGGAGAACTCACTGAGGACCAAAATATTCCAGGGCCTTGAAGATTGCATCATTTAAACTTCGCCAGCAGCCTGGCATAAAACTCCCGCTCCGGCCCTTTGGTGGACCGTACCAGCCTGTCCAGTATCAGCTCCGGAGTGCTCTTGGCCAGATAGTTGTAGCGCGGGCTTCTGCAAACGCGCAAATTGTTGTTCTCATCCAGCCCCTCCGCCTCGATCCCGTCCACCCGTACCGGCGTCTCCACAAAGCGGCGCACATCCTCGGCCAGGTGGCTGACGAAGACGCCACGCAGCCGCGCCGGTTCAGCTCATCCAGCATGCAGGCGATAATGCGCGCCGAGGCTCCGGGCTCGGTGATGGCCTCCAGCTCGTCCGCCAGGACCAGCTTTCTCTTCTCATTCTCCACCACGGCAAACTTCTTCATGGCCGTCTCGAAGGCTCCGGCAGAGAGCGTACCTCTGCTTTTGCTGAAGTAGTAAAACTCCTCAAAGAGGCTAAGTCGGCAGGCTCGCGCCGGCACGGGCAGGCCCATGTGTGCCAGGATGACGATCTGGGAGATCAGGTCCAGGAGAGTGGTCTTGCCGCCCGAGTTGACACCGCTGAGCAGTGCCACCTTTTCGGCATGATCTGCGCTTCCCAGGGAGTAGCTCACGGGATCGGGCCTGTCCAAAAAGAGATGGCGGCCCTCCGTCAAAGGAGAGGCAAGGCTCCTCTGCGATCTCGGGAAAAGTGAGATTCTCTGCCAGGGCAAACTGCCCCAGGGCATAGGCATAGTCAAACTCCATCAGGGAATGCACGAGCGCAGCGGCCTCCTCCCTTTTGTCCTGCAGGCCTCGCGCATTCTCTCTTCTTGCCTTCAGTCCTCGCCCTTCCCTGCGGCTTCGTAGCTCCTGCTCAAAGGAGCGCAGTGCCTGCCGGTCCAGCTCCAGAGGGTAGCATACCTCAGCCGAGAAGATTTCGTCCAGCCACACCGCTTCCGCTCCCTGCAGCTCCAGCTCGCTCGCGGCGCGCGCCTTTGCCTCCTTTAGGACCTGTGCAAAGACGCTCTTCATCTGCACCTCCAAAAGCTCTCGCACGCCCTCTCCCCGGCTCATGACCAGGAGCAGGTCCGTGCCTCCCAGGGTCAGCGAGCTCTTCTCAATCTTCTTCTTCAGCTCCTCATTAGCCCAGGCGGCGGACTCGCCCACGCACACGCCCAGTCGCGCTGCCATCCGCTCCAGCCGCTCTCCTTCGTGGTCCCCGCTCTCATTTAATTTGGCGAGAAGCTTTTGCAGACTCTCCCATCCCGCAAAGCCAGCTACTCCAGCATCCTGCAGCTTTCGGGCCGCCTGGGCTGCCGCCAGCAGACACTCTAAATTGTCCTCATAAAATCCCAGGACCGCCTCGGGCACCAGATACCACTCTTCTAAAGACTCGGCCAGCTCCACCTCCGCCGGCCCTTCCATTTCCTCGCCCACCAGGCAAACGTGGCTGTAGCTTCTGGCCAGGTCCATCAGCTCCGCCGGGCTCTCTGCCAGATGCAGGTCTATCAGCCTGTCCAGACCCCGCGCCTTCAGCCTCTGAAAGGCCTCGGCCGAGGTGGCGGCCACCGCCCTTTCCCTAACCCTCGCGGCCGCCTTCTCCCGGAGCGGCCGGATCTTTTTCAGTAGCTCCTCCATGCCCTGCCCCTTCATCTTCTCCGCTGCCAGGGAAGCTGCCAGGGCGATCTTACGGTTCTCCGCCAAAAGCTGTGCCGAAGAAGAGGCAAATAGAGTACCAATCTTGAGCCGGGCGTATTCGGTATGTGCATAGCTCGCCAGGTGGGAGATGAGCGTCTGTTGGATTCTGGCCGCCTCATCCGTGGCCAGAAACTGCTCGGGCGTGACGGCATACTTCAAACCCTTGGCATGTTGGACCAGGAGGAGAGCCTGGCGTTCGCTCAGAGCCCTGCACAGGCCGGCCACATCTGCGTTCAAGACCGCCTGCAAGGCTTTTTCTTCATCCCCATATTGCTCTAAGAGGCGCTCTCTTATGCGAGAGCCCACGCCGGGCAGATCTACCAGTTTCAAACAGCCCCATTTTACCAGGAATATAATATATCTGTTCCGGCGGTACTGCCGCGGCATAAAGTGGGTATGTGCCTCAAGGCAGCGAAGGTCGTGAAGGAAGCAAGGAAGAGTATATGGCGAGAAGCTTGATATTCAGGAGCAAAAGAATGGGTCTTGTGCTACTAAATCGTCTACTGGACCTGGGAGAGGTGGAGAGTATATTTCTCGCAGAAGAGTCCTGGCAAGATCTGCTGGAGCTGCCGATCACCACAGAGATACTGCAGGAGGGGCTGGATGCAGATGCCTGCATCGAGGTCAAAGATCTGGGTTTTGCCCTGCACTTATCCGAGCCTGCAGAGCTGTGGCTGCTTCTCACGGATAAATATTCTTCCCAAAAAATTTTGTCGGGGCATTCCGAGAAATGGCGATCTAAGATCATCAAAACAGTGCAGGCAAATGAGGCCGATTTTTTCCCGGCTCTGACGGAATACTTTTCCAATTCTCTGGCGGCAGAGCTTTTCTGCGAGAGCTGCTCTCTGAAAGGAGCGCCTCTTTACGTAGAAGAGAGAATCGAGAGGCTAATGCAGCTCTTGCAACCGATACTGCCCAGAGATGAAAGTATCCTGGAGATCTGTTGCGGCAGTGGCATGGCCACACAGGCGCTTGTTCGCCTGGGTCAGAGTCCCCTCTCCATGGACTCCGATCGCTGTGATCTGTGCCAGGCCCTAAAGAGCGAGCTTCTGGATTCCCAGAGCTGCTTCGTCCTGGATGCCAGGCTTTTGCCCTGCATCTTTCCAGCCCGGTCTTTCCATACCGTTCTGGGATTCATGGTGGGGCTGATAGATGATTTCAACTGGCCTCTCTGGAGGGACATTCTCCTCAAAGCCTCCAGCCTCGCGAAAAAGAGGGTCTTATTTACCGTTTACACGCAAAAAGAAGCGGAACTCATCGCGAAGGCCCTTGGGGATGCTGGCTGGAAGGGCAGGGTAATCGATAATCGTGACTCCAAAGGAATTTATGACCAGTGGGCCTATTTGGCCGTGATGGAAGAATGATGGAAAGGTTAATTACAGTTCCCTGAGTTGATGAGATATAGGTGAGATTCTTGGCTGATTTTAAGAAAAGAAATACAGAGAGAAAGGGTGGCAAAAAGGAAGAGACCAAAAGCAAGAAGCTCATGGAAGATAACCTCGATGACCTCCGGGGTAGGGGAGAAGAAGAGAAATAAATCCTTTTGCGCAAAGGATTCAATCTGGGGGCCTAACGCTCAAAGCGGTCCTGGCAATGTGCCAAATCAAGGGAACGCGTTTGACTGGCCAAAATATATCTTGTCTTTATTTTCCAGGTCGAACTGGCATAAGGCCCCACTGCAAAGCTATGAAGAGATGGGCTGCATTTTTTGCCATCTCATCAGCTTTGCATTATGAAGGCGTTACGCTCAAGCCCCTACTTAGTTCCTTGAGCTTCTCGATGCTCTCCTGGGTCTTAGCCGACTCTTTTCGCTTCTCATCCTCAAAGTGCTTTATGATCTCATCTAAGGATATAGTAAGCCTGTAGACCTTCATGGGCCGGCCTTTTCCGTCCTTCTTGATCTCTCTTTCCTCCACCCAGTTGTTATTGCGCAGCGTGCGCATAGCAATGCTCACCTCTGGTTGACGCAGGTTCGAGCCTATCTCTATCTCCCGAGAGGTGGCTTCCTCCACATTGGCTAGGTAGGTGATCATACTGGCCACATTTCTGGGAATGCTGAGTTCTCGCAGAACTTCTACGAACTCCCTGTCGGCATCATCCAGAACTTTTACAGAGAATTGTCTCATAATGACCTCATTCTATTTTTAGGTATAAGAAATACCCTATGATATAAATAGTTTATTTCTCGACTACTTATTGTTTTTGCCTTAAGATTATGCTATAAATATGCAACTGCGTGAAGATATTCATTCAGCGTGATGATAATATCTATTCTAATTCATAGATCCAGAAAAATGGAATTCTTCTGCTCATTCGTAAGGGGGGACAAACCACACAAATTCTAAAATTGTAAAATAAGTAAAAATATCAAAAAACATAATAATTATTATTTTTTATATATGCCGGTTAACACGGATCTTTTATGTAATGATGCCCTGTGATTTCCGTTGTTCAAGCTCGAAAATTCTGTCACTTCGCAATCTCCCGTGGCTAACCTCAAGTTACTATCGTTTCATAGTTGTTAGTTTTTCTCGTTGTGCGTTCTTCTGTGAACTCTGTGGATTCTGCAATTGAAACGTCGTTAGCTGCTTGTTATGACAGATAGCTGACGATACTACCACCACCGCAGGCACAGAGCGCTAATTTGTCCGAAACCTATCCCTGTGTTGGATTGACCATGATCGCAAGCATTAGACAACGACTAAAACGCCAGCCAATTATCTCATCACGATCCATGGCAGATCTAGCCTCAAAATAGCAATGAGAAGATAGATATATCATCGTTTTCACTCCCTTGGGCCATGGAATTGAAGCTTGATCCCTGGGGCGCTGTTCATGTAGACGATTACACCAAGCTCTTTCTGGAGTTTGGCATTTCGAGCTTTGACGATATCCTTCCCGAGCTTAAAGAGCCTCATCCCTACATGGCGCGCAAGATCATCTTCGGCCACAGAAACTACGACTCAGTTCTTCGTGCCATGCAAAGGCATGAGCCCTTTGCCGTCATGAGCGGCTTCATGCCCTCCGGCAGAGCTCATTTTGGACACATGATGGTCATGAACGAGATCATCTGGCACCAGCAGCAGGGAGGGGACGCTTTTGCAGCTATCGCCGATATGGAAGCTCATGCCGTGCGGGGCATAAGCTGGGAGAAATGCAGAATCCTAGGCATTAACGAGTATCTCCTCAGCCTCATCGCCCTGGGCTTTGAGCCAAAAGAAAACAGCCATATCTACTTCCAGTCGGAGAACTATAAAATGAGGAATCTGGCCTTTGAGCTGGGCAGAGAGGCCAACTTCTCCGAGGTCAGTGCTATCTACGGATTTTCCGGCGAGACCCATATCTCTCACATGGAGAGCGTCATGGCCCAGAGCGCAGACATCCTTCATCCTCAATTAGAGGAATTCGGCGGACCCAAGCCAGTCGTCATCCCGGTAGGGGCCGATCAAGATCCCCATATAAAGCTCACACGCGACCTCGCCTACCGCATGAGAAAGTTTCTGGTGGAGCTGCGCAAAGATTACATCAGCATCCGGGGCAAAGCGGCCAGTCCGGAGCTGATGCAGGCAGCGGAGTTTGCTTTGAAGGAAATGGGGTTGGGAAGGGTGAAGCGGTACGAGGAGCACATCGATGTCACTGAGATTCAAGATAGGGATGGCCTTGTCTCAGGTGCTCTCTTGGAAGCAATCGACCGGCTCATAATAAAATTAGAAATTGAGCATGGGCATTACGGCTTCATACCGCCTGCCTCCATCTACCACCGGTTCATGACCGGCCTGACCGGCGGCAAGATGTCCTCCTCCAAGCCGGAGAGCCACATTGCTCTCACGGAAGATCCCAAAGAGGCAGGCAAGAAGATCATGCGGGCCATTACGGGTGGCAGGCAGAGCCTGGCCGAGCAAAAGAAGCTGGGAGGCGAGCCGGATAAGTGCTCTATCTACGAGTTTCTGGTCTTCCATCTCTCCCAGGACGACAAAGAACTGCTGGAGCTGGATGCACAATGCCGCTCGGGCAGGCGCATGTGCGGAACTTGCAAGAAGGATGTGGCGGAGAGGATCGAAAGCTTCCTGCGAGAGCACCAGCAGGCCCGCGAGGCGGCAAGGGAGAGGCTGCCGGAGTTTGGGATCAAAGTCTGAGCGTTATGCCAATCTCTGGCTTGAACCGCTCATGATCATGGGAATTGGATCAGGGAGATTATGGTGCATCCTATGAACGAATTGGTTCTCCCTTCCTCTTTTCTATCACCCGGATCGTTTCTATCTCCGTCTCCGGATAGTTGCCCGTCTCGTCCTTCTCCAGGTACTTGACCATATCCCAAACGTTCAGCAGTGCGACCGCTACACCTGTCAGTGCTTCCATCTCCACACCCGTCTTTCCCTCTGAAGTCACTGTGACTGTAGCCCTGACCCGCCTCTCCTCAATCTCGAAGTTCACCTCCAGCCCGGTGATGGGAATAGGATGGCAGAGGGGAATCAAACGAGGCGTGTCCTTGACTGCCAGGATGGCGGCCAGTCGGGCGGTGGTGAGAACGTCCCCCTTCTTTACCTGACCCATCTTTATGGCCTCAACAGTGGCTTCTTGAAGCCGGATCGATCCCGTGGCTGTGGCCTTTCTGAAAACGGCCGGCTTTTCCGTGATATCCACCATTCCGGCAAGCTTCTCATCTTTTGCCAAGATCTCACAGCCTCATAGCCTGGGGGATCTTCTCGATCACGTCCGTGGCAACCATGCCGAAATCTTTCTCTGGATAGACCAGATCGCCTGCTCTGCCATTGACAAAGGCTGCTGCCGTCGCTGCCCGCAAAGCGGAGGTTCGAGCGTAAAACGCGGCCGTAATTCCCGCCAGGACGTCCCCCGTTCCGCCCACTGTCATGCCTGGATTTCCTGTGGTATTGGCTCGCACCACCTCTCCATCTGAGATCAGATCGACTTTGCCTTTGAGCAGGACCACCAGGCCTTTTTTGCGGGCATATTCTTTGAGCGGCTCCACCCTCTCTCTGTAGTCCAGATCGACCAGAGAGAGGCCGCTGATTCTCTTGAATTCTCCCGCATGGGGCGTGACAATGCCCTGCAAAGGCAGATCCGGCTGCAGGGCATCGGCATCAATAACCGTCTTCTTGCAGAGTGGGATAATCTCGGCCAATGCCTCCATCGTCTCTGGATGCCTTCCCAGTCCCATGCCCATGACCACCACATCATGCCTGGCAATCTGCTCCTTGAGAACTGTTATGTCCTCGGGACAGAGGTGATCTGCCGATAGCTCCTGAACGATCAGGTTGGGAGAATAGCCTGAGATGGTCCTTGCCGCAGTCTTCGGCGCGGCCACAGTGACAATGTCCGCACCCGCGCGCAGTGCGGCCATGGCCGAGAGTGCCGGCGCACCGGTGTATGGCCCGCCGCCAATCACCAGTATCCGTCCAGAATCGCCCTTGTGGCTTTCCAGGGCCCTTCTTCCCATTAGCCACAGATCGCCCTCTCCTACGAAGAACTCTGCCGCAGGTGGTATGCCTATATCCGCTACAATAACATTGCCGGGCATGTCCGGCTTGGGCCGGTGAAAGGTCACGGTGGTGTCAGCCCTCACGACCTTGTTGGTTCCTAGTCCGCTGGGAACATCGACCGAGATCACTGGCCTTCCGGAAGAGTTGATGGCATCTATGGCCATGGCTTCCAGGCCCAAGACGGCGCCGCGCACGCCCGTGCCGAAGATGGCATCCAATATCAGGTCGCATTTTTCCAAGGACAGTTCAGATATGTCCTTTATCTCGTGCAGGTCATAGCCCAGTCGCTCTAAAATCTCCCAATTCCGTTTTGCCTCCTCAGTGGCGATATCCCTGGATCGGCCCAGGAGATAAACGGTTACATCAAAGCCGACCAGATGGCGGGCGGCGACAAAGGCATCGCCGCCGTTATTGCCGCGGCCGGCGACGATGGCGATCCTCTCTTCCCTTGGCTCTGGCCGTAACCTCTCGAGCTAGAGCTGCACCTGCATTTTCCATGAGCTGAAGAGGTAGCAAGCCAAAGTATCTGCAATTGGTATCGATGGCAGCCATCTCTTCTGCAGAAATGGTTCTCATAGAAATAGGATAGAGAGTGATAACATAAAGCTCCTATCCTTTGGGCTGGTGAGGAAGTCACCCCATACAAGTTCATTGGCTGAGAGCAAATCCCGGTTTCTTTTTAGCTGCAAAGTCTTCGCGTACCTGGTTGAGAAGATCGCGAATTCTTGGCACATATGAGTTTGGAATAAAATCTGACGCAGCTTGACATACAAGGATTAATGAGGTTAGACCATTATTAAATCAGTGCGGATTTTCAAGTAGATCCGAGGTTGATGAAAATGAAGAAGCTTAATCTAACTGCTACGCTGTGGGAAGAGGAGTGCGTATGGGTAGCCAAATCTCCTGAAACGGGGATCGCAAGCTGTGGAGACACATCGCAGGAGGCCCTGAGCAATCTGAAGGAAGCCCTGGAGCTTTATCTGGAAAATGCAAGAGAGCTCGGGATGCGAGATGATTTGGATGCAGCCTTGACCTCGGCGCACAAGTTCACGGCCTTGATCGAGGTATCAGCCTAATGAAGTTTCCATCTCTTTCCTCACAGGAGGTCATTAAAACCTTAAGGAAAGCAGGATTTTCCGTCTCGTCCTTATCCGAGTACTCTTCCGGCCATGACCATGCAGGCCAGGGTGGCACCGTCATTCTCCATGAATATCAGCTCCCGCCCGTAGTGCGGACAATGCGGAGAGTGCTGGAGCCACTGTGCACGGCCTCGCCTCCTTTGCGAAGACGTCCCGAGATCGGCCAAGGAGGGCTAGATGGCCGCGAGGGTGGAGTGGGACTTCCAATAAAAAATTTTAGATATATCTAATAAAAAAATAGCTGCCGCTTTGAAAAACTAGTATGTATTTTGCATAAACTGCAGCAGCATATCGATTATTCTTTTACTCGCCAACAGCCCGGATCAACCAGTTGACCTTTTGGGTCTCATTTGTTTTCGCATTCTTGAATTCGGCAGGAATCAGCTGACCGTTTACGATAAAGTAAGAATTTCCAGTTGCATTATTCAATTCCATTCCGAGGCCCATCGAAGCTCTGTCATAGAAGACTACAAAAAAGTCTCCAATCACCGGCAAAGCTGGTACGTCAAATTTATGAGCTACTGGTCCAGTAGCGGATGCATAGTAAATATTCTGAATATCGTTGAATCTGTAAAGCAAATCTCCGTTACTGTCCCTAATTTCAACAAGGAACATTCTATCGGCAGGGAATTGCTTCGTAGTATTATTGAATCCGCTCCATCCCAGTATCTGCACCCCTTTAAGCTTCCACTCGAGCTTGGGCGCGTTGAACTTTACAACTTCTCCTATTCCCACGCCAGCCAATCCGAACTCACTTACCGCCGAGAACAATGTATAGTTCATATCAGAAAAATTCATCCCGCTATCCTGCTTTAGAACAGTTAGGGCCACTTTGGGGCCGGTTGTGGATGCGGATGCTGCGGCACTTACTTGCTTAACAGTTTTCTCAATTGTATCCTGAGCGCTGAAACTCATTGGTTGGGCAGCCTTTTCTGGAACGCTTTGAGCAATGGTATTGAAACAGAGAGTCGTGCAGCAGATTAGAACAATTAATAAGATAGTCTCCCTCAATTAATCACCTTCAAAATTAAGTCTATCCTATCTTACATTTATAGGTATACTGAGGATGGATACGATATTAATACTCTTATACATTGGTCATCGGTTAAGCCCACCACTCAGCTCTAAAGCGTTCACGGTTGACGTGCGGATCAAGGGCTTGACTATCATAAACCCCTGCTATAGTTTCCAAAGTCCTTGTTATTCCCATATATCGCAGAAGGAGCGTTAGCTGATCATCCGCATTTTCTGCGAAAATAATGCTCCACCTAAGCTGAGTAAATCTCACTATATTTTTACCTTTATGAATTTTTCTCACATTGAAATATGTTCTCCTGCTAACAAGAAGCGTTAAAATAGCAACCCAAATAAAAGCTTCAATTATCTGAGGATTTTTTGTACCAAGGGCATCAAGTGCGTACCTGCTCTTCAGCTCTTTAAACATCAATTCGATATCCCACCGAGCTCCGTAAAGCTTTCCGATATCTTCATGCTCAAGAATATCTGAATTAATATTAGTAATATATGTATGATATTTCTCATCTTCGTCATTGTAGATCGCAACAAGACGAAATCGATGTGTATCCGGTCTTCTTACTCCGTTGTAGGCTCTGCGCTTAAAGGAGACTTCAACATCTACATCTAAAATTTGTCTTTGAAGCTTCGGCAATACATCTTGGAGGTATGTCCCGCACACATCTATGCTCTGGCCTCTCCAGGCTCGATTTACCTTTATAATTAACGGATTTGAGTTATCCTTTGATCGAGAGACAAAAAATCCACCGTTCTCAGCTATTCTTGCAAATAGTTGATATTTATAGAAACCAAGATCGATAAGCAAAATTTTCCCTTTTATCCAGGGGCCGACTCTGATGGTCTTAAGCTCATTAGTGCGTTCTTTGTATATAGAAATGCTTTCCGGGGTGTTTCCAACTGCACTGACAAGAACCGCGATCTTAAGGCCGGCAGCTTCTCCTTTGGATCGAGCAGCCGGATAGAGTTTGGCCAGACTTGTATGAAGCCGAACTATCGTACTATCCTGAATCAATACATCTTGGAACTTTACTAATTTTTTGTTAAAATTATGGCTTTGTTCTTTGGCAAGGTATTCAATTCCATGAATAACGCATGCTTTGAGAAAAGCAACGAGTTCTGGAGTAAAGCGGTAATACCAGCTACTATCGCTTAATTTCTCGTGAGCTTCTTTCTCATAACTTCGTTTCAGACTGGCTAGTGTTCTCTGAAGACGGACCCCAAAACTCAAAGTCAAAACCCAAAACATGACGACTGCATCTATCTTGCGTTCACGTTTTATTAAACCAGTATCTATTGCGGTCTTCCTTAAAAATTCAGGCGAAAACATCGTGCATAGATCTTTCTCTATGAAGCTCTGCTCTGCTTTCGAGCAATCTGTTGCCATTTGCTACCCCTTCGAGGGGAGAATTAGATCACAGCACCTATATATAACTAAACTTGAAATAAAAATACCCTAAGTACAAAAAGGATAAGATTGTGCAACATCCATCCTAAATGTCCTTAACCGATGACCGATGTACTCTTATATAGCTCACGAATGCTTTACGAAAACGCAATACATCGCGTTTTATCCTATCGCATCGCACTCATCTAATGTATATCCGTCACGGGCAGCATTTCTACCGATGGTACAGGAAGACCAATGTATGCTAATCTCTGGATGGGAGGAGATGGAACAACTGTAACTCCACCTTGATTGTTGCTTTTCGCTTGATTGAAACCTGCCCTGCAGGAACAGTTGAAGATCTCGTCTGCACCCAGATGCCTGCGATCACTTTCAATCATGTCGAAATATCCGCCGGAACAGCAAGGCAGCCAGGAATCATCAGGAGGATTTAAAATGATTGATTCGTCCACTTTTAGTTTAAGAGTAGTGTTTAGATCCCCTACATAATCCTGGTAGATTTGACTCTCTGTTTCAGGCCGTCCAAATCGTTCTGTTGTGAAATATTTCTTTTTAACCACACCTAAACTTGCATGATCGCCGGTGGTCTCCAGATTCAATATATATGTGCTGGACTTGTTAGAAAAACGTTCTTCATATACTCGCGAAGGAGTTAGATTAACTCGGATTACCGTCTTATTTGTATAAGCTTTGAAGAGGCTCTCTTTATTGAGTTTCCACGAATTGAGGGAATTAGTGATTATATCTCCATTATTCTCATACACCTCTTTGGTTCTGATCCCCGGGCCGAGATACCGTATCTGCTTTAAATTTGCATAATAGGTAGGCCATTGCTCCTGAATTTCTATGTCACCGGTCGATAAATCGATCTTGGTCTCGTTAGGTGTCTCTATCTCAATATCTACAAGTTTGGTCTTGACTGAAACAGGACCTTCAAGTGTTTTAAGAAGTGTCATCTCTTTATAATATAAGGAACCAGATAGAGAGTAGGATGATTCTGCCGAGTTAATGCCACCAAAATTTTGAGTTCGGATATATTTAGAAAAATTCCCTGTGCCTGTGGTTGAGCCATTTAAACTAAATGTAAGTTCTTGAGTAGAACGGTGAATCTCCCATTTGGCAGAATTTGTCGTAGCTTTAATATCATACCCGATGCGTCCTTCAGAGGGAAAGGCAAAGCTAAATAATAGTACTATTATCAAAATTTCCGCCTTGCATGCCCTCGTTTTCCACCCTCCTATCCTCAAATCTAGCACAAATTCTTTTGGAAGTACGCTTCTTGCTTAAAAGTCATTGTTGCAGGTAGGATATAATAATTATGGTAAAAGATTTGGCTCTTCGCTGTTTCACCTGGCTAACCTCAAGTTATCATGAAATGGGATCCGGAGCAGGGTTCCAGAAATCGACACGCAGGATAACTAACCACTTGGCCCGAATGGCTAGGTTGACATTCCAGAGGTTGTGCATCTCCTGCTACACCCACACGAAATAGCTAGGAAACCCAGCACATCATCGCCAGTTATTGTGGCAACGATCAGATCTTTATGGACATCTGCTCCGCAAACTCCATCTCTTCGTCTTTTCATATACGTCTCTGCCTGATATGGGCAGATGATCTTTTCCTGTGATGGGATAATTTCCCATACGCCTTCTACGACGCAGTCCCGTATTTGGGGGGATCTTGGCCTGTTTCAATCACGGGATCAAGCGTCCCATAAACTTGTCAGCTTTCACAGCCCATATCCGGGCTTAACGTGACCGGATAACAATATGTGGTTTTCCATCCGTCACGTGTGAGCCCCTGCCTGGGCTCGTGGGCGTTTTAATAGTGCAGATCAAAGGGATTTGGACAACCAAACTCGACATTTTCTGAGTTCCCGCTAACCGGGCGTGCGGCCCGAAGCATTCCCTGTCCTTTAGGGCGGAGTGGCCGCACGCTGTTTAATTTTTTTTAGAAAGTCTTCGAATCAGAATTATCGTTCTTCTCACACCTTTTAGCCATTGCGAATGCTGGTATGCTATAAAATAATTTAGATTTAATTATTCTTCACTAACCTTGAATTCCATGCTAAGCTGATATTGTTCCAAACCCATGAGATTGGGGTTATAATATATATTCGCAGGAATCTTATTCTCATACACATTTTCTATATAGTACCATAGGGCAGGAGTACTCTTTCCGGCATATGCAGAATCGAAATTTCGTGATTGTTGATCAATCAATTTTAGATATTTCTCCAAAGGTTCAGCCCAAGGATCCCAAGATTCTGACGTTTCTGAATCGGTTTTATCCTTGTAGCTTATTTTTACGTTTCCGGGGGGGAGGATCTGAATAGGAAATCCTGTTGCCTTACCAATCATGTCTAACTCATCAATAGGCGCAAAGCCTATGCCTCTCGTCTTTACTCCAAATGAATAATATTCATCTGATTCCGATTTGACCTGTGTGGCCCATTGTGCTTCCGTTCGTCCCATGACATCGGAATCTATAGTGCCTTGCTTATTTTTCGGGATATTCTGCACATTAATGGTGTATCTTATGCCTTGAGATTGGCTTTCGCTGGATGCAGGATCCGATTCAGGGTTACTGCCAGCGTCGCTGGAAGTCGTAGATTCTGCCGCATCATTGGAACTTTCCAGGTTAGCACTATCTGTTTTGAGAGCATTTGAACTCTCGGATGTTTCCCCTTTTTCGGCTGTATCATCCTCAGTCTCTGTGGTATCAAAGCTAGATTGTTTAGTGCTTGCTAAGAGAATTTCTGCCAATCCCGTAACAGGCTGGAGAGTAGAACCTGATCCTTTGGAGAAAACTGTGTTTGGACCGAGTTGCGCCTGCTGTTGATATCCTGACTTCTCTGCTTCAACCATTTCCTGGACCTTAAGATCATCATTCCCATAGGCTACATTGAGGCTTCCATCCTTGACCGCGCTTACGGTAGATACCTTTAGCGAATCTAAGCCGAGATCACCGCCGGCATCAACGTTTCCACTCCAGCCAAACATTCCCGAATCCGTCTCGGCACTGGAGAACGTGGTTTCCCCATTTAGAGCAAGGGAATAGGAATACTCTGCCTGTGGTTGTTTGGATGAGCCACCATTGCTATATGTCAGCGAATGGGGCTCAATGGTACAAAATGATTCAAAGGCCAGGTTTGCGCCTTCTAGGGACATGGACATATCGTCATCAGAGTTATAATAACTCATCTGCAGACTTATATGAGCATCAGTGCACATCACGCACGATGTTAATAGCAGAATTCCAATTAATATTGTTCTCATAATAGTCCTAATAATTTATATGCGAGAGGCTCATAGAGGAGCTACACATAGTATCATCAACTGCGATCGTGCTCGTAAAGTCGTAGCCGTAATAGGTTGGCTGATTATTGGACGTAGCGTAATTAAAGTTGACTTCCTGCTGCAGAATATCTGGGGTCTGCTCAAACTCCGTTGGTATCTGCTCAAAGGCCACAATTAACTCTTTATCAAGCAATTTAGTGTAATCCACTATTGTTGCAAGCGCTGGGACCATGTCAGATTTGGTATTTTGAGCCCCATTCACTTCAAAGGAATATTCGCCTTCTCCGGGTTTGGCCATACCCATTCCGAATGTCTGGCTTTTTATCTTGGAATTATCTTGTTTGTTACATACCTCGGCAGTTGACGTTCCTTTCATTATTATATATGAGTTTGTAACATCGGTGGCGGTTACCTTGCTGCTGAAGGATGCCCCGCCCCCTAATCCATTATAATTTTGGGCCGTGGACTCGATAGTTTGGCTTATTGTTGCTGCACCTCCGCCAGGCTGGATGACATAGGAGTCAACCTGTCCATGAGATATATAATTCAGATCTGGAGATGTTACAGAACTTTCTGATATGGTCCTTGATGCTGCTACTTCAGAAAAACTGCTCACCAAAAAAGAATTGGTGAAGGCGCTCGTCTGGGTGATCCCGCTAGATTGGCCAGCTAATGCCACTATCCCAATCAGCACAATCAGAGCCATCCGCATTTTCAAGCACCTCCATCCATTCTATTTTGCATTTTCACAGTCTTTGCCGCTACTTATACGCCCTGAAGGTTGGGATCTGTTGCGAAGTTGGATCCCCAGTAGGCCACATCGCCCACGTTAGATTGGGTGAATGGGCTGTTGGTTGTCAGTTCGACTCCATTGGCTGGGAACATTGAGGTTCCTGCTGTGCCAGAGACGCTTGTCATGATCGGGTTCGCGCAGTGCGGATCGCAGGCACCAGCGAAGCTTGCCCACATATTGATACCACCGGAGTATGTTGGCTCTGCCCATCCGCTGCCTACGTAATTCTGTTGGATGTCGGCAGTTACCTTGACGCCCATATCAGCAGTATTAAACAGGCCTGATCCATGTGCGCTTGCATCGATAGAAGAGCTGGCAGACTTAACATCTGTGACGACAAAGTGCTGAGCAGTCTCGGGACCATTATAGGTACTAGCTGGAATATCCGAGAATCCTACAATTGCCCTGCTGTCGAATGTGGCGGCAGCCTCAGCGAATTCGCCACCAACCCATAGATTCTGGTATGCATTTGCATTTCCAGTAATCTCGGGGGCTGTGTCGATGGTATCTTTACAGGATACAGATACTGTAGCTGCACCGCCCTGAGTCAGCTTTGTGTAGAAGTTATTTCCATCAGCGTCATATTCGGGATTCAATTGGTCGTTGGATCTATCCAAGGTAGCGGTGAGAAGCTTGTTGTCGACTTGTGCCCACATATCCGCATATAGATCGTTGGGCTCTTTGACGTATGCTCCACTCGTAGTTCCAATGACTTGGGGGAGGACATTTCCATATCCACCCTGTTCAAAACCCGTCTTTACATTTGTATAGGTTAGAGTATCGCTAATATCCCATGCCATGGCTGAGCCGACCAGAGCCAGCAAAGCCACTAATGCTACGAACATTTTCATATCTTCTTGCCTCCTTTGTTCTATCTTCCCCAATCTCTTGTCGAGTTATGGCTTTTCAAGAGATTACAAACTAAACTAGTAAGTTTTTCTAGTTAAAGGATAAAGAACCGGTCTTAAGACACAATTATTTTGATTTTGATTTAGATTTTTCTATTCTAATTTGATATCTTGTCTACAAATTCATATTAGAAATAGGTACTATGCACAAAACAGGCCATTAGATAATTATAAAAAAATTTGTCTTGATCCTAAACTCCGGCCTTTGCAGTAACCATTTTTCGTATTGAACTCTTCCGTCAGCGAATTTACCGAAGGGTTTATATACTATTATGGTTATTACTCTTAGCTATGACGTATCTGGTCAAGCAGAAGATTCGCGGGCATACTTACGTTTACGAAGCCGAAAATTTTTGGGACACTGAGAAGAAGCAATCCAGGCAAAAACGCAATTATCTTGGCGTCTGGGATGAGACTTCAGGAAAGCTCATTCCGAAGGTCGCCGAACGTGATGTCAAGACGACGAAATCATTGGGTCCTGCTTATCTTCTTGATTCTGTGGGCAATGAAATCCAGCTTAGAAAGAAGCTCTCTGAAGCGTTTGGCAAGGACGGAGATTTGATTCTTGCTGTTGCGATGAGCAGGTTACTGCATCAGACCTCTCTTAAGAACCTTCACCACGTTCTAGAGGACTCGTTTCTGCCGGAGATGTACTCTCTAAAAGAGACATTCAGCTCTCAGTGGCTCTCAAGTTTCCTGGAGCGATTATCCACCAAAGAAGCCGCTATGACCACATTCTACAACTCTTTGATAGCTGGCGAAGATGAGACGCTGATATTCGATATCACTTCGCTCTCCTCAGCCTCGCGAAATATCGATTGGTTGGAATGGGGATATAACCGCGATGGCTTGGACCTGCCTCAAGTCAACCTGGGCTTGGTGCTTTCATTGAACAATCACTTACCTCTTTACTTCAAGTTGTTTCCTGGAAGCATCAGCGATGTTGTGACTTTGAAGAATCTTGTAGCTGAAATAAAAGCATTTGGCATTGCAAAGAGTCTCTTCATTCTGGATCGAGGATTCTACCGCGAGAGCAATATTAAAGAAATGACTGCCGAAGAGATTGATTTCATTCTTCCGCTTCCTTTTAGCGTTAATATCGGCAAGGGTCTTATCAGCGAGACGAACAAAGATATCGAAAATCCGGCCAATGCAAAGAGGTTCGGCGGAGACATATTCTACGTCTTGGAAAGCGAGGTCTTAATTGGTGAAGTCAATGCCTATGGATATGTCTTGTTTAATCAGAAGCGGGAAGGATCAGAGACAAATTCGTTCTACAACAGACTGATCGATATCGAATCAGCAATCAATGGAAAAGAGTTCAAAAACCCGATTGGAGAATTCAAGCGGACAGCAGGCAATTTTGAAAGATACTTGGAGTGCATTGTGGAGGGAAAAACGATCCACCTTCGCAGGAGAATAAATGCCATATCGCAGGCTTCAAACCGATTTGGCAAGACAATTCTTCTTTCAGCGACCAAACGAAGATGGGACGAAGTGCTTTCACTCTATCGCGAAAGGGATGAAGTCGAGAAGAAGTTTGATGATCTGAAGAATGAGCTTGAGGCTATGCCTCTGAGAGTACATAAGATTGAAACGCTTCAGGGATTGCTATTCATTTTCTTCGTATCGTTGATCATGAGAGCGATATTGCTTAGAAAGGCCAGGGAGTCGGAGCTGCTTGATAAGAAATCCATCGAAGAGATTCTCTTGGAACTGGCAAAGCTCAGGGCAGTTAAAGTCGGCGGCAAATGGAGGTTAACGGAGATCTCAAAAAAACAGAGAACGATCCTGGAGAAGATGAAGATTGGAATTCCCATCGAGGCTAACCTGGTTATTAAAAGGGCCGGAGTTTAGGCTTGATACAATACTATATATTTAATGGCAACTTGGATTTGCTGGGATTTGTGAACTTACATTTTTGCATAATGAGATATGATAGTTTCTGGCATTTCCCGCGCGAAATCCAGACGTTATGGCTTATGAATTATTGCTGCACGAAAGCATTTTTGAGAAAACCGCCGTGTATCCGGTGGCATATTAACCAAACGACGCGTATATGAAAATTCTTGATCATAGCCGCTATTTTTGCCTTCTCGCAAAAGATTTTCAGAACTGTTTGGAGAAATTAGCTCCTTTTTCATAATAGCTCATGCTGCGGTTGAAGTTATCATGCGCCTGCATGGCATAGACTCGCCTGTTGGTCTCGTAGAACTTGACCATATTCCACAAGTACCCTTCCAAATTGATCAAAGCCAACTGGGTGGTATTCTGGTACTCTTCGAACTTGGCGGGCGGCTTAATCTGGTCCACCATATCCACGGTTTCTGAGGTCAGAATAAACAGGGTCATGGTTGTTGTCATGGCCGCTCTGGCATCGATCTTCTTCTTGACAAATTCATCAAGAATATATGAGGAATAATTGAGATCCTCCTGGTACTGTGTCCTTATCAGTTCTATCAGATTCAGGTATGTTGAGTCGTTTAGATCCCCATTATTGCCTTGCAGCCAATTAGCACGGCTTTCTCTGGGATTGGGCGAACTAATAATGACTGGGACCGGTTCGGCATTGGTGCGATTGATGTATTCCTCCACAGAAGGAACATCCTCGGAGGTATCCTGGGCAGCCATCACGGCTAAAGATTCGGCCGCCTCCTGACTTATATCCTCGTCTTCTGCAAAGGCAAGAATGCCGCTTAGCTGTATTAGAATGAGAGATATTATCAGGATTGAAACTTGTGAAGCATGCCCTTTCATAATCTGATCTACTCCTTAATTGATGGTTTGGCTTTCTGGCAAATAAAGTATTCTTCGTGAGGCCGTGTATTCTGAGAATTGAAAGAAAAAGTTGCTGAGAAGATGGCCAAGATCCGATAGATGTAATCTTGGATCTGCGACATTTGAGGGCCACTATGTTTATCCATCCATTACCTCTTTGAATTCTCGTGAATCGCATACTATTTAACCCTTAGGAATATTTATAGAAATGTTTTTTTATTTTGGGCCAGGCATGCAAAATTATGAATATGAAATGCATCCTCTTGCCTTTGCCGCCGGAATAAAATAAATATTAAAATATTTCTAAAAATTATCTTGGCATGAATTATCCGCATCTGCCGCAGGGTATGCAATTTTAATTGTTCGTTCGTTGCTCATGGGGTAACGTCGTTTATTGCGCTAGACACAGATCTCGCTAATTCTTGAGGATCCAAATCCATACCCCAGGACATGTCCCATTTCTCCCCGTTATCTATCAAGCTAATCATATTGGAATTAACGTCATCAGCAATTCCCTGGTTGATAGAGAATTCACTGGATAATTCTCCCTGATCATTTGATTCAACCCGCATCTCTAGGATCTGACTGAAGCCGCTTTCCAGTTGCCTTTTCCAATCATCCTGGTTTGAATCTCCGATGGCTGAAGAAAGGTCGCTGGTTCCTAGGGGCACTTGCAGGATCGCTTTGAGATCCTGGCTAATTTCACCCATCATAGGAATACCAACTGATGTTTGATCTGGGTTTGGCACTATCATGCCATCCGGAAGAATGAATTGACCTAAACTCTTATCCGAAAAAGTTCCTGAGCTTAGTGCCAGACGAGGGTTAAACTGAAGGATCTTTTTACTCTGGTCCTCAGAGCAAGCTGCCCAACCCTGAATTAGCATTGTCAGTATCACAATTATCAAGAGCGGCTGCAGCTTCAAATCCTTGCCTCCGTTACATATATATTATTAATCCTCATATCTATAAGATAAATTGCCATGAACTATAACTAATTAAGAGATGTCCGTAATACAGATCGGAGCTCTTGATAAGAATTGCTTTTTTCGTATGATTCCTAGTATTTCTCAAATCAGAAACTTTTTATAGCGTAATGACGATTATGATATATATTGGAAGGCCTCGCGTTGTATCCGTTAGCGCGATCCGGCGAGGGTCTTGCCTTTGGGGCTGGTGCAATTGGATAGAAGAATCTGGATTTTGTTGATGATTGTAGCAATTGCACCTTTGGGGCTGGCTCTGGATCAAGTGCAAGAGCATGCGCCTTCTACCGAGGCTGCTCTCCAATTATTGACGAATGGAGACCTGCAACCCGTTGTTCCTGCAAGTTTGCCGTCGTACAGTGACAATAGCTTGGAATCCAAGTCGATCCCCCTTGTTCAGGTCTCGATGGAGCATTCTCCGTCTTCCATGGATAAGCTGTTTGAGAATATCACATATGCGTCATACGATCTCGAAAATCCTGAAGAAGGATCTGGCCCGAAACACTATCCAACTAGAGATGATCAGAACTTGGACCTGGTAAGCCAATACACTGCATATGCCCAGAATGTTCGGATCGCTAGTACTGATACCGGCCGCAAAATCGGGACGAATATGGGTTATCTTTACCGTGCCGCATCTAAAGAAAATGTTTTAGAGACGAATCCAAATGAATTGCAACTAGAAGTAAGCTCAAATCTACGTAATATCTATTCTAAAGATGATTCCGAGGATAGAATTCTGATCGCTGATGGGGGTGCCGCCGTCGGAGATCCTATCAATAGTTATTATTATGAGAAAAAACCCAATCAAGAGATGACTTTGCCTCTCTCGAATGCGAATAATGATATAAATTCGAACTTCGATTATATTTATAAAAATGACTATGTCGCGCCCCAAAATGAAAACACGGCCATTGTAACCGAAACCACTGCGCCTAGTCCCGCCTCATCCCGGAATGTTCAATTTCCGGGGCCAGTTACAGACATTATACCCAATCTAAAATACCTCTCCGAGACATCGAGCATTGAAACCGCTCAAGCACAGGTCACCAGTGTATCAGACATAGAAGCTGGTACCAATTCTAACATTAATCGGCTGATCCGGGACAATGCTGATGAAATGATACATCCTGATTTAATGGCCGCAGGCCAGGATCTGGGTAGAAAGGCCCGCTCCCTTAAGAACTACGCCATAGTCGTCGGCATCAATAACTACACCGATCGCAGCAGTCTGCACACCAGCGTCAACGACGCCGAGACCATGGCCCGCCTCCTGAAATCCTACGGCTATGATGTCGTCAAGCTCACAGATATTACAGACGAGAAGCCCACCAAGAGCAACATCCTGGAGAAAGCCCTGGGCGAAATGGGGTACAAGAAAGATGTGGGCAAGGTCGTCATTTACTTCTCAGGTCATGGCGAAAAGAAGGGCGATAAAACATACCTGATACCTCAAGACAGCAATGGACAAGTCACCAGTTACATCAGTGCTGAGGAGCTGCAAAAAAGCATAAAGGGCTTAAAAAGCGTCGCCCTGGTGGTAGATGCCTGCAATAGCGGCGGACTGGAGAATGTTGTCGAAAACGGCCAGATGATATTGGTCTCGTCCAAAGAAGACCAGCCCAGCAACGAAGTATGGTTTGGATCTCTGAGCCTCTTTACCTACAATCTGTGTGAAGCCATGCGCGAAGAAGATAAATCGAGCAGCTCCATAGCTCTGGAGAGGTGTTTTTATAAGGCCAGAGAGGCAACGGAAAGATGGACAAACTGGAGGCTATTAGCGCAAACCCCTCAGATGAAGGATAAATCCCTGGGATATTTCTCCTTGAGATTGATCTATTCGCTTTTGGTTCGTCCGGACCTTTGGTACAGTACATTTGGGGACACAAATCGTTCCACAAATGATATTTATGTTGTACTACACAGTATAGATTAGGGTAGATCTAAAGGATTGCACTTGCCTCCAAAACATTTGCCTCCGCGTGGATCTATCTTCCCCAATTTCAATAACCTTCCTCCCCAACGATGTATCTTTCCCAATACAGGGGCGAAAAGTCACAGGGACTATTGACCAAGTGGCCGCTCCTGCCCTCCATTTTATAAAAGATCGATTTCAATTCGCGATGACGAAAACGATGTTTATCGATATTTTGAATTTAACTTGGAACGGGTTTTGGGAAAAAAAGTTTGCGCAAGAAGAGTGGCATCTTATGCCATCGGTTTTGCCAGTTTAATCCACCTGGTATTTCAAAACCTCTTTATAGATCGTCTCTTCTAGAGCCTCAATCTGATTAAGTTTATTATTCAATTTACTGAATTTAATTAATTTTTTAACCGCGATCCCCAAAAGGATGATGCACATAAGAGCCAGCAGGGCTATTGCAACTATTTTACTATCGGATAAGCCTCCTTTTTGGTGAGAGAATACCAAATAAATATACCCACTCAACACTGAGCAGAGAAGTGCCGGCAAGAAGGATCCCATAATCGCCACCTTTAATCTTCTCTTCTGCTGGTCAATACGCTCCACAATGTCATACGCATTGTCCGTTAATGTCACGTTCGCCATTTTCTCACTCGTCTATGTACTCGTCTGATACAAAGAGCTCGTCATTGATGGTCCTAAACCAGTCGTATCTTGATTTGCCCAGGGGCGTGAGCTCGTAGGTAATGACCTCTCGTGCCCCCCAATCCAACCTCTTTTCTTCAACGTATCCGGCCTCTTTCAGCATATTGATGTATTTTTCTGCCGAGGTTGTTTTCAGATTAGCACACTGGATTATATGGGTTTTCAAAGCACGCCCTTTTAACTGGTTCTTGGTTATGCACTCAAGCAGCTTGAGTACAATCTTGATTGCAGGCCTATACTTTGCGCTACCCATATTATATTCCCTTTTTCAACTCTTAAAAGGCTTCCATACCATTAGTACTTCACTTTTTAGACATACGATTATAAAAAATGGACGGCTTCAAGAGCCGCCAGAAGTCAATGGTAAAGCTTCCAGATACCAGCTGAATCGCCGTTTCCGAGGGTGCGCTTGACGCCATTGTAATAGTGCATCACCTGTCTAGTGTCATCGCTGAACTGAGCTTTGCCGTAAAGGTCTCCTAGACCCAAGGTGTGACCCAGCTCGTGCAATGCTACCGATTGAACATCGACGCCGCCATTCAGGCCGTCCGTGCGCCAGGTATATCCTGTGTTAAATACGATATCAGATTCCAAGGCCGTATTGTAGCCATCGACCTTATTGTAGTTAAACCATGTCCTGCTGTAGGCTAAAGCGCTGCTGCCGCTCATTGGCTTCCAGGCCACTACATTATTTCTATCGTATTTATCAGCACTGACTGTTGTGCTTGCCGTCACCAGGTTGCTATCGGCAAAGATATTTTGATTCGTGGCAGCATCCCAGGTATTGGCCGCGGCCGCGACGGCGTTTTGCACTGCACTGGTGCTCAGTCTCTCTCCTGTTAGGTAAGCGTCATTCTTCAGCACAAGTTTGAGCTGAGGGTCCTTTGTATTCCACCTCCAGCCTGCCAAGAGATAGGCATCAGCATCTCCTCCGCCTGGGGTATTTACCGGGGCGGTAAGCTGGTTAGACGATTCACTGCCTATCGGATTCTTCTTGCTGTTGGCGGTGTAAAGGCCGAAAGTCCCAAGGTCGCCTTTGGGCTGGGCGTATATGCCCCCTATGGACATGGCCATGTCTCCTGAAGATAGTGTCTGCAGATTGTCATCGTTAAGTGTAGGCAATCCCAGAATGGATGCGCTGCCGCCCATCACTGCACTTTCTGCGGCAATGGCCGACAGATCTGCTTGCAAGTCGCCTTCGCCGGAAAAGCCTCCCGACACAACGATCTCGTTATCCGGAGATGATGATATTGATTCGATGTTGCCTGCTTTTCCACTCAGCGCGGAATTTTGGCCGGAATAAACGCCATCGGCTGTAGCCAGAACCTGGGAGGTGGATAATGCGCCATTAGCCACTTCTACCAGCTGGCCCGAAGTACTGGTGCTGGTAGTTGCCTGCATAGACGCCATGAGGTCGCCACTACCGGCTAGATTCTGACTCTGGCCGACATTGCTCGCAGATGCCGCGATCGATGCCGAAGTGGCAAACGATCCGGAGCTGTCAATTGTATTGCTTGTGCTGTATTTATCGCCGCTAACTGACTGATCAATCCGATTGCTTCCTGAGCCTTTAGCCTCTCTGTTTTGAAAAATATTGCCTTCGTCCAGCAGGGTTTCCTCCTGGAGCATGGTAGAACTGTCCAGATCATATGTTGTGGTGGATGATACGGATTCTGCACCATTGCCAGCACTAAAATCAACCGAGATGCCCATAGCTGGTGTCATTAAGCCACATAAAATCATAGCTAATGCTAAGGCTGTGTATTCTTTTTCCAAGTACAAACCCCCTGTAAGATCCCTATAACGCCTAAGTACTAACAATATCTCAGTACGTTTGATCAATTGTTTCTAAACCTAGGGATCCGTGATTTCGTTGAATGTCGAACTACTTGAACCTTTCGCTTAATCACGGTTCCACATTTTTCATCATTTTCTCGCCAGATGGTTGGAAATAGATTCCGCGTTAGCAGCCGTGTATATGCAATTATCCGATAATTGTATTAGATATAATTAAACTCGTTAGTTAACGAAGATCATTTACGCTTCGCTAAGAATCTGATCTCTGTTTCTGAGATTCGTTATGTATCTGCTGCAATCAGTCTAAAGAGGTTTTTTAACGGTGCAAACGGCAGATTTAAGAATATAAAATGGGAGAATGCAAACATGCCGAAGCGAGACGATTTCAGCAAAGTGATGATCATCGGTTCCGGCCCTATCGTTATCGGGCAGGCCTGCGAATTCGACTATTCCGGAACTCAAGCCTGCAAGGCGCTGCGCGGGCTGGGATACAAAATTGTTCTGGTCAACTCTAATCCCGCCACCATCATGACTGACCCGGCCATGGCCGATATCACCTACATCGAGCCGCTGAATTTAGAAAGAATGACGCAGATCATTGAAAAGGAGAGGCCGGATGCTATTTTGCCAAATCTTGGTGGCCAATCCGCCCTTAATTTAAGCTGTGAGCTTGCCAGGGCGGGAATCCTGGACAAATTCAATGTGTTGGTAATCGGCGTGGAAATTGATGCCATCGAGCGGGGAGAGGACCGCATTGCCTTCAAAGAGACTATGAACAGCCTGGGCATCGAGGTGCCTAAAAGCACAGCCGTTTACAGCGTCGAGGATGCCGTGGCTGCGGCCACAGAACTGGGCTATCCGGTTGTGGTGCGTCCTGCCTATACCATGGGCGGTACCGGTGGAGGGCTGGTTTATAATGTGGAAGAGCTTCGTGTCGTCGCAAGCAGGGGAATTGCAGCCAGCCTCATCGGCCAGATTTTAATTGAAGAGTCGGTGCTCGGCTGGGAGGAGCTGGAGCTGGAAGTTGTTCGCGACGCTAAGAATCAGATGATCACAGTTTGCTTTATTGAGAACGTAGACGCCATGGGGATTCATACCGGCGACTCTTACTGTACCGCGCCCATGCTGACTATTTCGCCGGCTCTGCAGAAAAAGCTGCAGGACTATTCCTACAAGATTGTGGAAGCAATCCGGGTCATTGGTGGAACCAATATCCAGTTTGCCCACGATCCGAAGACGGGAAGAATCGTTGTCATTGAAATCAACCCCCGCACATCTCGCTCTTCGGCTCTCGCTTCCAAGGCGACCGGTTTTCCCATCGCCCTCATCTCTGCAAGGCTTGCCTGCGGCGTTACGCTTGACGAAATACCCTATTGGCGTGATGGAACGCTGGAAAAATACTCGCCCTCTGGGGATTACGTTGTAGTGAAATTTCCGCGCTTTGCATTTGAGAAATTCAGAGGTGTGCAGGACAAGCTGGGCACGCAGATGAAGGCTGTGGGCGAGGTCATGAGCATCGGCAAAACCTACAAAGAGGCACTTCAAAAGGCCATCCGGTCCCTGGAAAATGGACGGTATGGGCTGGGCTATGCCCGGGACTTCAATCAAAGGTCACTCTCCGAGCTCATGGATCTGCTCAAGGACGCAACATCTGAGCGCCAATTCATCATGTATGAGGCCCTGAGAAAAGGCGCCAGCGTCGAGACGCTGCACGAATTAACCTATATCAAGTCCTGGTTTATCGAGCAAATGAAAGAGCTGGTGGATCTGGAGGAAAAGATCCTCAAGCATAAAGGGCGCACTCTTCCGGACGACCTTCTCCTTTTGGCCAAGAGAGACGGCTTTGCCGATAAGTACCTGGCAAAACTGCTCTCTATTCCGGAGGCAGAGATCAGGCTTGCCCGCCAAAGCCTGGGCATTGTTGAGGTATGGGAGCCGGTTCCAGTCAGCGGGGCTCTCAATCAGGCCTATTATTATTCAACTTATAATGGATCAATTCCCAAGCAAGATAAAAGGGAAGGCAGTGGCAGGCATAAGGTCATGGTGCTGGGCGGCGGGCCCAACCGCATCGGTCAGGGGATTGAATTCGACTACTGCTGTGTTCATGCCGCCTTTGCCCTCCGTGATCTGGGATACGAGACTATCATGGTCAACTGCAACCCGGAAACGGTCTCAACCGACTATGATACCTCCGACAAGCTCTATTTTGAGCCTCTGACGGTGGAAGATGTCCTCAGCATCTACGAAGCAGGAGCAGCCGGATGGGGTGATAGTTCAGTTCGGCGGCCAGACGCCGCTCAATATTGCCCGGGAGCTTGCCGACGCCGGTGTAAAGATTCTGGGGACATCGGTGGACGCCATCGACCTGGCCGAGGATCGCGATCGGTTCCGCAAGATGATGGAGCAGATGAAGATACCCATGCCGGAATCGGGCATGGCCAGCAGCCTGGAGGAGGCCAGGGAGGTTGCGAGACGGATAGGCTACCCGCTCATGGTGCGGCCTTCTTATGTTCTGGGCGGTACGGGGCATGGAGGTGATCCACGATGTTGAGATGCTGGAGCGGTATGTTCTGGCGGCGGTGGATGTCACACCAAAGCGGCCCATCCTCATCGACCGGTTCCTTGACAATGCCCTGGAGATGGAAGCCGATGCCCTTTCTGATGGCGGGGAGGCATTTGTTCCGGCCGTTATGGAGCATATCGAACTGGCGGGCATTCATTCCGGGGATTCTGCCTGCGTGATTCCGCCGGTAAGCATTCCGGCCGGGCACATGAAAACCATCAAAGAGTATACGCAGAGGATTGCCAAAGGGCTGCATGTTGTGGGCCTCATGAATATGCAGTATGCTCTTGCTGATGATACGGTTTATGTGCTGGAGGCCAATCCCAGGGCATCGCGTACAGTCCCCCTGGTCTCGAAGGTATGCAACATCTCCATGGCCAGCATGGCCACAGAGCTGATGATGGGCAAAAAGCTGCAGGATATGGGCCTCTCAGAGAAGAAGATCCCGCACTTTGGGGTTAAGGAGTCCGTGTTTCCCTTTAATATGTTCCCTGAGGTTGATCCGATATTAGGTCCGGAGATGCGGTCAACCGGCGAGGTTTTGGGCCTGGCCGATTCCTTCGGAATGGCATTTTACAAGGCAGAGGAAGCAGCCAAACAGACCCTTCCCGAGAAGGGGACCGTACTGATAACCGTTGCCGAGAAAGATCGGCCGGGAGCACTGAATCGTAGCCCGAGAGCTGTCTCAACTGGGCTTTTTGATCATGGCCACAAAAGGGACGCATGAGTTCCTGGCTGCCAATGGGGTAAAGACGGATCTGATCCAGAAGCTTCAGGAAGGCCGGCCCAATATTGACGATGCCATCAAGAACGGGCAGATTCAGCTCGTCATCAACACGCCCATCGGCAAAGCCAGCCAGTACGACGACTCCTATATCCGCAAGGCGGCCATCAAGTACAAGGTGCCGTATATTACCACTATCGCGGCTGCTTGTGCTGCCGCTAAAGGGATTGCTGCCTTTGCAAAGGGCAGATCGGGGGTAAAATCGCTTCAGGAGTATCACGCGGATATAAGGTAAGATAGAATTGGGGAGGATGCGGTCCTGCCAAAAAAACAGCAGTAACTTATGCGTCCTCTTCCTTACCTTTCCTCAGCGAAGGATAACAAATAGCAAAATTTAAATATTAGTTCTCGCTAATAAAAGAGTTGAACTTAATTAATAATGATCCTAGATTAAAATGTGGCCGGATTTCAGACATCTCACGGATTTTCTTTTGTTTCTTGGCCTTCTAGCGTCAGCATTTTTAGCATACACAAAGTTTGTAATAGAGAGAGGAATCTTCCCGCCGGCTCAATTCAGCATTGATTGTAATGTTCTTGGTTCACAGAAAGAACGGTTCATCTTAGAAATTCTCTTACATGTGAAAAATTTGGGCAGTTCGGTCCTTGTGGTAAATAACTTATGCCTTGAATTGAGGTATATTGAAAAGAGAGATGAACCAGGATTTATAAGCTTAAAAGATCCCAATAAAATGCATTTGCTCGGCAGACTCAATTTTCCCCATTGTTTGAAGGAAGATCTGTGTGCCACCGGTGTCCTAGATGCCAAAAATTGTAATGCCGACAAAGAAGCATGTGACCATAGCTTCTGTGTTCTGCGTCATCGCACTTTTGTTAAACCAGGTGTCGATCAAGTATATACTTTCGGGACGTCTGTTCCCGATTCAGTTTCTTATGTTCGGATATATGCAACTTTTGAGTATCCCAAAGAATATTCGAGGCTACAGAGATACTCTCTGGCCATCAGTCGTCGGCTGGGGTTGATCAATTATGCACTTAAAAATATTGTGGTTCCGCATACCTGCGAAAGGATATTCAAAGTCGAACTTGCCCCCAATTCATCAAATTAAAAGAGACACCGCCAATCTCCTAGAAGTCAAACAGCGACTTCTGCTTCTGCTCTTTGGGCGCCTCGCAAAAGCTGAAGAGATTGCTCTGCCCCTTTCCCGGGCACAGCCGCTCCTTGGTGACCCCAAAGCTCTCGAAGATGCGCAGCACGGGCGGCAAGATCTGCTTCTCTACGTAGTACTCTGTGTCCAGAGGCATGTTCTTCTCCAAAACAAAGGCGGGATCCTCCGCCCGGTTTACGAACAGCTCTTTGTTCTTTTTGCCCCTCTTTCCCTGGACGATGACAAAGGGCACCCTGTCGCCCACGCCCGGCACGCTGCCGCCCCGCTCTCTGATCTTCTCCACCAGTTGAATATGCGGCTGCTTGTTCTTGTAGGAGCCGGAACTCTTGGTGTAGCGGCGCGTCAGAGTGAGATCCTCCAGGAGGGACGGATCCAAAGAGAGATCCAGATTCTGCAGCCGGAGCACTACGGAGCGGACGTGCTCTACCGCTTCCTCCACCTTGCCCTCTTTTAGCACCAGCTCCAGGCAGGTCTTGAGCGTCTTCGAGGTCAGACCGCACCAGTCCCGCCGCACCGTCTCCATGCCTCTCACCTTGATTCTATCCTTCCAGCCGTCGCCCCTCGGTTCGAAGACCCAGAGTGCGTAGCGTTTCTTGGCCAAAAAGATGCCGCGCCGGGCGAAGGCCTCGAAGACCAGTTCCATGGGCTCGGGAAGGGAGGAGGTGACAGTTTCTGCAATCTTTCTGCCGATCCGCTCAGCATCTTCGAGCGAGATCGCTCCAGCCCCAGGCCCGGCGGGCCGCAGACGCACAAAGACGCTGTCCGTGTCCCCATAGACCACGGAAAGGTCAAAGCATTTCTCTGCCGCCTTTCCGAAAGGCAGGGCATCCTTGAAGACCACCTCTCCGTCTATCACGTAGGCTGAGCCGATCTCATCAATGATCTTCTTGGTGCGCAGAATGTTCTCCCTGCCAAATGAGGTGACGGCATTGGCCAGTGCCAGGCTGTAGAGCCGGGCCCGGGCGTATCCCGAGTAGCCGTAAAAGCTGTTGAGCAGAATCTTCATGGCGTTTTGCTTGGCATCCAAAAAGCGACGCTCGTTCTCGCTGGCCTTTTTCATCAGATTTTTGGTCGCCGTCCTCTCATCGAGCAGCTCCCGCAAGACGGCAGGCATGATGCCAGGCGAGACCTGGGGAGAGACGAACCTGCCGCCCGAGGGGGCAGTTATGATGCCTTCGCCCCCGCCCATCTTTGCCCACTGTCTACAGCCGTTGAACCCTGTGTCAATACGGTCGTGTAGCAGAGGTTATGGGCCATCATAATGGTGGGATAAAGGGACTTGTAGTCCAGGATGACCACATCCTCCACCAGCCCTTTCTCCGGCACCAGGACGGCTCCCCCTTTCAGCCCCTCGTTCTCCACATGGCGCTCATCCGAGACATCTGAATCTGGCTTGGGCGGCACCACCCGTCCCCTTTCCCGGAAGCGGCGCATGAGCAGGTTCTCAACCATCCCCGACTGTCCGCCGTTCACGATGTCCTGCAGCAATGAGCCACTGGCCCGGGAGAGTGCGATGTACTTGTCCATGAGCCGCAGGTCGAGGAGCATGTGCATAGCCAGTACGGCATCTCTTCGGGAGTAGCTGATGAAGCGGCGCAGACCTTCGCCACTCTCCGCCCAGAGGGCCTCAATCTCTTTGGGGTCCACATCGTACTTCTCCATTTTGAGAAGTTCGGCGGCCGCGTTTCTGAGGGTGTACTGCTTGAGGCTGTAGGAGGAGCGAATGATGGGCAGCAGGTCCACCACCACCCGGCCGGTAATGGATACATCGGTTCTGCTTACGATCTTCCTAATATACCAGGAGCTGCCGTCCCGGCCCACCCGCGCCTCCACGCGGTTTTGCCTGGCCCTCTCCTGCAGGTAGGGAAAATCGAACTCATTGGAGTTGTAGCCGGCCATGATATCCGGATTGTAATCCCGAATGATTGATGCAAACTGGGCTAAGAGATCGTACTCATCCTGGCAGGCTCTTGTGTCAGAGCGAGGGCAGTCAATATTCTTTCCCACCAGCACCAGATCCTTTTGGCCCTGATACTCCGGCTCAAAGGCCATGCTGATCAAAATGACTGGCGACTTTTCCGCCTTGGGCATCTCTCCCTGATCGGGCAGGCACTCGATATCAAAGCTCATAAAGCGCAGCGGAGCATTGGTCTCATGCTGCACCGGATGCAGTGCCTCAACGTGTATCGGTGGTAGGGCCGAGGCGAAAGAGGCGCCTCCCGTTGCGCCGCCGCCTGTGGTCCATTCCGGAATGGGGGCCTCCACCCATCCCATGCCGCCTAAAGAGCGGTCTATGAGAAATCTGTTCTTGAAGAGAATGTCCGTCTCGTAGACGGCCTTGATGCCGGCCACCTCTTTTGCCCTTTCTCTGAGGCTTCTCACCTCTTTGGGGTCGTGGGTGGTGATCTTGAGCATCTTCTGGGGGGTGGTCTGAAAGCCGATGGGCAGAAAGCGCTCCACCTCTTCTACATCCAGTCCCAGTGCCCGGAGATCCTCCAGGGCGCTTCTTGATAGGTTTTCTTCCACGCTCGCATAAAAGTAGGGACGAAAGCCTGCCACACGACAGGTAACGCTCCAACCCTGCGGGGTCGTGCCGAAGAGCTGGACTAGTGGATTTCTATCAGAGTCATAGGTGTAGTTGGCGTCCAGGATCTGGAAGATCATTGTTTATAAATGGAAATTTTGGCTTAAATAGCTAATTGTGCCAGGAGCATTACAGCTAAATATGTACATGAAAAACAATATTGTTGGATAGTTGCCTGGAGAAACGATGACAAGAAAAACAGGTTTTTATAATATCGCGAATTTGCACATTCTGGCTATAATCCTCATCCTTCTCACATCACAGTCCTTTACAGCTTTGTCCTTTGCAGCGGCTGATAATTCGGCCCTCATGAAGTTGATCTCTCAAAATGAGGATCCACGAATGGGCGTGAAGGATCTTGCGTTCTTTTTGGCCACACACGATTTTGATGCCGTCCCTAAAAAAGACCACGTCGAAGTCAATATCGATGGTAGCGTCTACAAGTTGGTGCCCAATGGTCAATTATCCGGACTGGCTAATGTAACCGTAGCGTCTCTATAAATAAACCCGTTTAAAAATGAAGACAAGTAATAAGTATTGCAAGTAATAACTAGTTGATACGGAGATTCAATACTATGCAAGCCTTGGTAAAATTCATTATCGGATTTCTTCTGATAGCATTTTTGGTTACTGGTTCCTTAGCAACTGAAGAAAAGACTTCGAAGCAAATTCTAATTCTTGCCTCCTACAATCCCGGCTTGAGATGGACCGATTCCATTGGTAGCGAGATAGAAAATCAATTATCCATATACTATCCCACTGCAGATTTCTCTTTTGAGTATATGGATACCAAGAAGCAGGCACCCACAAAGACCCGCCTGGCTGAATTGTTGGAATTATATCAAAATAAGTACAAGAATCGCCATTTCGACGTGATAATCTGTTCGGATGACGATGCCTTCCAGTTCATGCGAAGCAACAGAGATGAATTGTTTTCCGGCAGCCCGGTGGTCTTCTGCGGAGTAAACTTCTTCGAAGACAAGATGCTGGCCGGTAAGAAGGGCTTCACGGGCGTAGTGGAGGCGTTTGATCTCCCAGGTACCCTTTCTCTGATGCAAAGCCTACATCCGAAAACAAGCAAATCGTTATAGTAAACGACCGGACCGCCACCGGTAAGGCCAACCGAGAGGTAGTGAACCAGACTCTTCCGAATTTTCCGCAAAAATATCAGCTTCGTTATCTGGGATAATATGACTGTAGAGGAGCTGCAACGGAATGCGTCTGCTCTGTCGGAGGGCAGTTTGCTTCTCCTCTTAAATTACAATCGCGACAGTGTTGGAAGAGTTCTGACTCACGAGGAGAGCGCATGGCTTCTTCGAAGCGCGAGCTCTGTTCCGATTTATGGTACGCGGGACGTCTACATGGGCTTTGGTGTGCTTGGCGGAGTGATTACCACCAGTCCAGTCCAAGGCAGCCTGACCGCGGATCTAGCTCTTCGTATTCTGCGAGGTGAATCTGCGGACGAAATACCGGTAGTAAAAACGATCCTCAGAATCTTATATGTTCGATATGATTGAACTGCGACGCTTCAATATCAGTCTCTCAGATATTCCGCCGGAGAGCGTCATCGTTAATCAGCCATTCCACCCTCGTCCAATCTGAGAGGTAAAAACCTGAGCGGCCTTGATCTTTCCGGAGTCAATCTGATTGCGATCGCTGCTAAAAGACTCAAACCTTGAGCGGACAAATCTCAGCGGTCGTTATTGGAAGAAGCTCAATTAACCGACAGCAAGCTGGTTAATGCTAACTTGGAGGGTGCAGTAATGGATGAGATCGACCTGGATGATTCCGACCTATCCTTTGCCGATCTCAGTGATGCTTATCTTGTTGGTGCAGACATGACCGGCTCAAATCTGACTGGTGCGAATCTTCGGGAGCGGACCTGGGTCAGGCTCGTTTGCCAAATGCGATTCTAGCCGGAGCAAATCTGGATAAGTCAAACTTGTCTGCTGTAAATCTTCTAATGCAGATCTAACTGGAGCCTCCTTATTCAGAGCTTATTTAAGGCGGGCTAACTTACGCAATTCGCGACTAATGGGAGCCAATCTGTCAGAGGCAGATCTCGTCGGAACCGGCTTGATCGCTTCGGACATGACAGGTGCTAATCTTTTTAAAGCCAACTTGGAAGAGGCCAGGGCGTCTGGTGCAAGATTCGTAGGTGCAAACCTAAGCGCGGTCGATCTTATGGCCACCAACCTCAGCGCCTCCAATCTGACGGGTGCAAATCTCATCAATGCCTACATGAGGCGGGTCATGCTGATGGATGCGACCCTGAATGGTGCCAATCTGTCTGGGGCAGACCTGGTTGGGGCTAACCTGATTGATGCGGATCTGTCGGATGCAGATCTTACTGGTGCGGATATCTCGGAGAGCCGCTGTCATGGCGCAAAGTTCGTAGGCTCTCGGTTAGTCAATTCTCGCATTGGATTTGCCAACCTGACTGATACAAACCTCAGCATGGCGAACCTCTCAGGATCGTATCTTGCTTCTTCGGGTTTGGAAGGCTCCGATCTCTCCAAAGCGAATCTCTCCGGTGCAAATCTCGAAATTGCCGATATGCACAAAACCAGACTTATTGGAGCCGATCTATCCGGCGCCAGTTTGCCCGGAGCGCATCTGGAAGATTCCGATCTATCTAACTCTAATCTTGAAAACGCCGATCTTACCGGTGCATTGCTTAGCGGGTGCAATCTGATTGGCGCCAATTTGAATGGAGCCAGGCTCCTGGGTGCGGATCTTAGTCTTGCTGCCATGGATGGTGCATATATGACCCGGACCAACATGATCGGTGCCAAAATGAGCTGGGTGGATCTGAGCGGCAGCAGTCTCACAAATTGCCAGTTCACCAGATCTGAACTCTTTGGAGCCAACCTGAGTAATTCCGATCTGACAGGTTCGGACTTCACCAGGGCATATTTAGTGAGAACTAATCTATCTGGTTGCACTCTGAAGGACGTCAACTTGGATTACGTCGACCTTACCGGCGCAAATCTGAGAAATGCCCAAATGAGCAGGGTCACGACTCGCGAACGTATTTCTCAATGATGCCGATCTATCGGGCGCGGACCTCACTGGATCTTACCTCTATAGCATGACCCTTAAGGGAACTGTTTGGAAAAAGGCGAAATTGAGATCGTCCAGCATAATTATTGCTGAACTTATTGGATGCAGATTTCAGCGGTGCTGACCTGCGGAAGGTCCGTTTTGCCCAGACCTATATGAATGACACCAACTTTTCCGGTGCGGATCTGAGTGGTGCCGTCTTTGACACGTCGGCCTTCGAAAACGCTGATTTTACGGGTGCAAATCTGCAGGGAATCAAGTACGATTCCATAGCGCTTGATTTTTTCGCCGTATCCAAACTCGACGGGGCCAAGATGAGCGCTGATCTGCAAAGGGATCTCGAAAAATTGCGGTCAGGGAAAATGACCTGACCAGCAATTTTTTGATAATAACCTTTATCATTTTCTTAGGAGAATCAATTATACACAGGTGTGAAGTTGAATGGAGCTGGTCTGATTGAAATGCGTGTCGATTGTAATTCTTTGTGCTCTTCTCCTGGTTGGCTTGGCTGTAGCAGGCAGCGCAGCAGCCGTTAATGAATCGGGAAAATCTGAGCTGGATCTAAATGTGACTTTGCTTGATTTTGGTCCGGTTGGGGACCATGGCTGGACGTACGAGGCCCATGCGGGCGCATCCAAAATGGCCCAGAAGCTATCTTTTGTTAACCTCTCCGAGAGAGAGAATGCTGCAGGTCCTGGTGCATCCCAAATTTTGAGAGAATACGCCAAAAATGGAGCCAAGCTGATATTCTGTCACAGCTACAACTTCATAGATGCCATCAAAGAAGTAGCTCCTGAATATCCGGATGTCATTTTCATGTGGGGCGGCGGGACGGAAAAGCTGGCTCCCAATGCCGGAGTTTATTACGAGAGGATTTATGAGGCTCAGTATCTTGCCGGAATAGTGGCGGGCAATATGACCAAGACGGAAAAGATTGCGTTTGTTGCCGCCCTTCCCACATCCCAGGTAATTATCGGCATCAATGCCTTTGCCAAGGGAGTCGCATCTTCCAATCCTCGCGCTAAGGTGTACGTAGAGTGGATCGGAGACTGGTACGACCCAGGAAAAGAGCGGGCAGTGGCATTATCACTCATCAGCAAAGGATGTGATATCATAACCCATTGGTCCGATTCAGATGCTACCGGCCAAACTGCTGATGAGATGAATATCTACTTCATATCTTTCGGCTCAGATGTCGGCAGGTTCTCCCCTCGTGTATATCTCACGGGCGCTGTTTGGAACTGGGAACCTATTATGACCGATATTGTAGAATCCGTGCATAATGGGACCTGGAATTCTCATTCCGGGCAGGAATGGTGGTACGGACTGGCAGAAGGTGGAGTAAAGCTGGCACCTTTCGGTAATCTGGTTCCGGGCAATGTCAGATCTCTTGTGGATAAGAAGCAAAAGGAGATTGTGCAGAAAAAACTGGCAATATTCCCGGATATTCGCGATGAAGAGCTGAAAACGATGTATTATCTCGAGCCCAATGTTGTGGGTGAGCTGCCAAAATCATAGGCGCTTTCTTTTTTTCCCTTGATTGTGTGGCTTATCTCATCATCTACTCGGGTGGAGTTCACTCCCGATTAAAATTAATAGTATTAGTGCAGATTGTATTATTATGAATGTTTCTGTGATAAGATTGGTTTCATGGGTGTATTTGCTTTTCGTTCTTCTATCTATTATTTCATACGCAGTCGATGAAACTCCTTTCAAAGATCATGCCCTGCTCATCGACATGAACCTGAGCGGCATGAACTTGTCTGGGGCCCAACTGAATTATTCTGAGCTGCAAGGATCAGATCTTCGCGGGACAAACCTTAGTCTATCTTATTTGAGCCAATCCAGTCTCTCCGATGCCAAGCTTGCAGGAGCAAATCTTCGCGGAGTAATTATGGTAGAAGCAGACCTTCATGGTTCCGATCTCTACCTGGCAGATCTCCGGGGCGCCTTCATGCCGGCCTGCAATTTGTTGGGCTCAAATCTGAGCAAAGCGAATCTAACCGGGGCCTACTTGCCGATCAGCTACTTAATGGGCTCAAATCTGAATGGCGCAGACCTATCCAATACCAATATGGATCAGTCTTTTTTGGATAATTCAACTCTGGTCGGTACTAAATTGAATGAAGCCAGCTTATGGGCAGCGAAAATGAGCGATACTAACCTGAAAGAAGCCTGCTTCACAAGAGCACTCATGGATCGTTCCACATTCCAGAATTCTCTGTTGAATGGTGCTAATCTGACCGGAGCAAGTCTGGTCGGGGTGAACCTGATTAATGCCACAATATCCAATGCAGACCTCTCCGGGGCGGATATCTCGGAGTCGCGCTGTTCGAGAGCAAATTTCTCTGGCTCCCGGCTGGTCAAATCAAAATTGGGTTTTGCCAATCTAACCAGTGTAAACCTGAGCATGGCGAACCTATCCGGATCATATCTCATGGCTTCGTGTCTGGATGACTCCGATCTTTTCCAAGCTAATCTAACCGGAGCGAACCTCGAAAATGCCTTAATGCGTAGAGTTAGACTTGTTGAAGCCAAGCTAATGGGCGCAATTTTAGCCAGAGCGCAGTTGGACTATTCTGATCTATCTAACTGCGATCTTGAACAGGCAGATCTCACCAGTGCCTTGCTCAGTGGAACCAATATGACTGGTGCCAATCTGATTGGAGCCAGGATCTTTGGTGCGGATCTGAGCCTTGCCGTCCTGAAAGGTGCGGATCTGAGCGGAGCAAATATGGTAGGTGCCAGATTAAATTGGGCGGATCTTAGTGGAAGCGCTCTTATGCGTTGCCAATTCTCCAGAGCAGAGCTGTTTGGAGCCAACCTGAGCCACTCTGATCTCAGCAATTCTGACTTAACTAGGGCATATTTGCCAAGGGCCAATCTGCATGGATCTAATCTTAGAAACACAAAATTGGACAATGCAGATCTTTCCGGTACAGATATGTCCGGGGCTGATCTTGGTGGTGTCCAAATCATTAAGGCTGATCTGGATGAGGCTAACTTATCCGGAACTGACCTGGCTGGCTGTAAGCTGGAATCCATGAACTTGAGGGGAACCGTTATGCGTAGTGCTGTGTTGAGATCAGCAAGCTTGAATTGGATGATACTTAACGACGTTGATCTTCAGGGCGCAGACCTCAGAAATGCCAAAATTGATGCGTCTCTCTTGGAAAATGTAAACCTTTCCTATGCAGATCTGAGGAATGTTGAGTTAAGTAGGACGGCACTCGTGAATGTTGATCTGAGTGGAGCTAATCTCGTGGGGATAAAGTACGATAACCTGATCCTCCCCATGATTGCGAGTTCAAAACTCGATAACGCCAAAATGAGTTCTGATATGCAAAAGGATATTGAAAAATTGAGGGTGGGACAAAGCTGACCCGTTATATTCGCCAAATTGCATTTCTAAAATCAGGATGCATCCCGCGTGGGTCCCAGATCTTCCTCCACTTTGTCCAAGAAAAGCTCCATCAGGCCTTGAATCTGAGAAAACTGCTCCGGATGAGCCGACAACTCTTCCGGCCTTTGCACATACGGCCCCTCTGTCAGCTCGTCGGCGCAGTTCTGGAGCAGGTGATCGATGCTGTCATGGGAAGATTCCAGATGAAACTGTAGCCCTATTGCCTTTCCCTGTACAAAAGCCTGATTTATGCAGGCCCGGCTCTCTGCCGTTCGCGCCGCGCCGGGAGGAATCTCGAAGGTGTCGCCATGCCAGTGCAGGGCCACAAATCTCTCAGGCAGGACTGCGAAGATCGGGGAGGCAATTCCCTCTTTTGTAAGGTTAACCGGAAACCAGCCAATCTCCCTGTACTCGTTTCTCCGTACAATGCCGCCCAGCACATCGGCCATAAGCTGAGCGCCCAGGCAGATGCCGAGAACGATCTTGTCGCATGCTATGGCTTGACGGATGAACTTCTTCTCCCTCGCTAGCCAGGGGTATTTGTCATTTTCGTAGATATTCATGGGCCCACCCATGATTATCAGCCAGTCGAAATGGGCTATTTCCGGCAGCGCCTCATCCGAAAATAGCCGCGTGCGGGTGAGATCATGGCCGTGGGACTTGGCCCAGGTCTCGATATTGGCCAGATCTTCGAAGGGCACATGTTGAAGGTAGTGAATTTTCATGGCAATCGTCTCTATTGGCTATTTTATCCTATTTAGATAATGCCTTGCTAAAGCTGCTATCCTTTTCTCCTGGCGCTCTGATCTGCTTCGTTCAGGCGAATGTCGCCCGTCTCTTGCAGATGCTTTTCCAGATCCTGGGGCGGACTTTTGCTGATGGGAATTTTGCTGGAGAAAATGGCTCCATCCTTCAAAAAGGCGTAACAGAATAAGCCCTGCTCTTTGTCGTAAACCACGGAGTAGCCATCTTCCGTCTCGTATTGAGCATAGAACTCGTCACCGTAGACTACCAATTTGACTTCATGTCCCTTTTCTTGAGGGAAGGTCAGCTTCTCACCAAATATCGCGCTCATAAAGTTAGAACGGCCTTTCCGGTTTCTTTCCAGCTCCCCGAAATATCCCCCCGAAAAATATTTAAATTTACGCTTTTCGAAACCCTCTTAAGGGACTAAATCCTTCTCGCGATTATGAAACCAGGCATAAGCCCGGACTATCTCATCTACGGTGCAGGAGCCATAGGCAGCGTACTTGGCGCATTTCTGCATAAAATCGGTCGCTGTGTGACCTATGCCGGCAGAGGCGAGCATTTTCGTGTCTTTTCGGAGAAGGGATTGACGATCACGGGCATCTGGGGAGAGCACTTTGTCCCGGCAGAAGATGTGCAGATCCTTTCCACTCCTGCTTTAAATAAGCAATTTTCCATAATCTTGCTCTGCGTAAAATCAAAAGACACAGAGGCTGCTGCGGCGGAGGCTGCACCGCTGCTCAAAGAGGGCGGCATCATGGTCTCTATCCAAAATGGCCTGAACAACTGGGAGGCCATCGCTCGTCAGGTTGGAGAAGATCGCACTGTGGGAGCGCGCGTCATCTTTGGAGCCGAGATTCCTGATCCAGGCCACGCCAGGGTCACCGTCAAAGCCGATGATGTTCTGCTCGGCGAGCCCTTTCTGCCTGTGAACCGGCGGCTTTTAGAGACGTTACAGGTGGATCTGAGCCTCTCTGGTATTCTCACCAGAATTGTGAGCAAGGATAATATCTGGGCGGCCATTTGGGAGAAGATGCTCTACAATTGCTCCTTAAACCCGCTGGGCGCATTGCTTGAGGTGCCTTACGGAAAGCTGGGGGAAAATGCGGAGACGAGAGGCATTATAAAGGTCATAATCGAGGAGATCTTTCATGTGATGAGGGCCAAAGGGGTAAAGGTTCCTTATCAGGATGCAGATGAATACTATCTTTATCTAATGGAGGGGCAGCTTCCTCCAACGGAGGATCACCGCGCCAGCATGCTTCAGGATATTCTTTTGGGACGGCAAACGGAGATCGATGCTTTGAACGGGGCCATCTCCCTGTATGCCAGGGATTATGGTATCTCTACACCCTACAATGACCTTCTCACCGCGCTGATAAAGTTCAAGGAGAAGAAGAAAGCTTTTTCACCCATCCCTGACCATTATTAATAGGAGTGTGAAATCATTGACCGGGAGTGAGAAGATGCAAGAGTTGACCGACATACTGAAAACCATAACCGAGGAGATGCAAAAGGCTTTATCCGCTAGGACTGCCGTGGGCGATCCTGTTACTGTGGAGGGCAAGACCATCATCCCCCTAATGAGCGTGGGCATGGGCTTTGGTGCAGGTTCAAGCTCTGGAAAGGCGGATAATCCGGGTGGAGGTGGCGGCGGCGCACTCGGCATGAAGCCCGTTGCTGTGATAATAATTGATCAACAGGGCGTGAGAGTGGAGCGGCTCAAGGAGGCCCAACACACTTTGATAGAGCACATGGCAGACGCCGTGCCCAAGCTTCTGGAAGGCCTGACCCGCAAGAAAGAGACGCATGTGCAGATTAAGGGCGATGACGAGAGTTCCTGAAAATGCACAAATGGGACCCAGCCGATTACCAGAAAAGTTCCTCCGCCCAGTACAATTGGGCCATGGCTCTAATTGCCGGGCTGAAGCTTGACGGCGATGAACGAATCCTGGATATTGGGTGCGGAGATGGCAGGATCACTGCCCACCTGGCCGGCCTGGTGCCCAATGGTAGTGTCCTGGGAATAGATCTCTCCCCGGAAATGATCCGCTTTGCAGCCGGCAAGTATGGAGATCATCCCAATCTCTCCTTTCTGGTAGGCGATGCCTCCGACCTGAAATTTGCCGGGAAATTCGATCTGGTCGTGTCCTTTGCCTGCCTGCACTGGGTAAAGGATCATTTGTCTGTCCTGAAAACCGTCCGGCAAAGCCTTGTGCCTGGCGGCCACTTTCTCATGCAGTGTGGTGGTAGGGGAAACGCTGCCCGGATCCTGGATCTTACCGGCGATCTTGTCGCCAGCCCGTCGTGGAAGGAGTACTTCTCCGGCTTTTCCTTTCCTTACCACTTCTATGGTCCGGAAGAGTACAGGGTCTGGTTGGCAGAGGCGGGCCTGCGGCCCCTAAGGGCGGAGCTGGTTTCTAAGGACATGGTCCATCAGGGTCAGGCGGGCCTGGAGGGCATCATCAGGAATACCTGGTTGCCCTACACGGAAAGGCTGCCTGCCCATCTGCGGGACAAGTTCGTAAAGGAGATAGCTGGAAGGTATCTGGAGAGGTATCCTCTGGATGAGAAAGGCCAGACTCATGTGCAGATGATGCGCCTGGAAGTGGAGGCAGAAAAGCCACGCGCAGGCGAGGCCGCATGCCGCCAATGACCGCAAGCGTCAGGATTCGGTAGTTGTTAATCTCATCTAAATATCAATTACACTTGTGCAAGCGAGGGTCATGGGCATGGTAGCCGGTCCGAGTCAGCTCTATCTTGATCGGCAAGGAAAACGATCGAAAGGTTTTTTATTCTCTAATTCCTTCCTCTTGGAGAATGAGCGAGGGAACTAACGATACTGAGAAGAAGGGCTTTGCTAAGCAGAAGCTCGAACTCAAGAATAAGCTGGATCTTAAGAGCAAGCTGAATCTAGATAACGTGGATCTGGGCGTCACCATGCCTTCCACGAATGTAAACGAGTACATGCGGGTTTTAAGGCTGGCCAGAAAGCCCAGTCGTGAGGAGTTCAATATGATCGCCAAGATTTCCATGGCCGGCATAGGCATCATTGGTACCTTGGGCTTCGTCATATATGCGCTGCTCACAGAGCTGCCCAAAGCCTTCTAAAAAAAACTTTAAAAATTTTTAGCTCTTAGAGCACACGACGGGCATATCTTCTTTAGCTCTCTTTAGCTTTGGCCTTATTCAGCGCCCGCAATGTGGCTCCGAACTCCGATTCTACCAGAGACTTGACGCCCATGGTCTTGGGATGCAGATCCAGCTCTACCGTGACATGCTGGTGGCCTAAATTGCGCAGAGGCTTGACCTGGCGGGGGCCATTGGTAATCGAGAATATCTCCATGCCTTCTAGAGCAGATACCGGCAGGGCATGGGGCACTCCTGAGATCACGGCAAAGTCGTAATGCTTTTCGGCGGCCAGCTTTTTCACCGCATCTCCAGTTACCGGGTACTCGTCCAGTCCGCCGATGAGCTTGAACTCTACTTTCCGTTCCATTAGATCGCGGGCAATATTGGCTGCGTCCCTTCTCACCTTGGGCAGGCCCACCTGGTCATCCAGATTGGCCAGGGTATCCACCTGATCTCCAGCAACCTCGGCCACGGCTGCGGTAATATCCGCAAACATGTAGGCCGTCTCCTTCTTGGCATTGAGGATATTCAGGCCGCGCTTACCTTGCCGGATGAGCTCTAGAAGCCTGGTGGCCGCCTCATATTTGAGATCTCCTCGCTCCGGAGCCAGGTACTCACTGCTCGCTGCTCCGTAGAGCTTCTCTACAAGGGTGGCTTTCTCGAGCAGGCCCTTCTGCCTTTCCAGCTCGGCCTCGTCTATGATTCCCTTGTCTTTTGCAGCCTCCAATGTGATGATCACGCCTTTAGTGTTGTCTCTGTAGCCGGCGTGAACCTCTACCTCCAAGACGGGTATGTCCAGGTCGGCATTAAGGACGGCCTGATGCAGATCGTCGCCTATGATCATGCTGCTACAGGTCCCTGAGATCGCCATAAGCTTCGGATGAAACAATTCATTGGCCTTCCTCAGAAGGGCGGTGAGCGGCTGCTGGCCTCCGAAGACGAATCCCGCTTCGTCCAATGCGGTAGTAAGTACCCGCACTCCGTCCTCTTCTAAGAGACGGGCATGCTTGAAGCAGCATCCGCTTGGACCATGCAGTATGACTACTTCGGCACCAAGGTCGCGCAGAGTGTATAGGGCTGCCACAATGGAGCTTGGTCTGGGATGGAGTATCGTTAAGTTTTGCACTTCGTTTGCCATTCATATCACCTAAAGCATTTTACACACGAAAGCAGCCTTTTCGGGCTGCCTTTTTGAGCCTTTTCCAGCCCTTGCTGCAGATTTTTGGCGGTTGCCGCCCCCAGCTCCTCTGCCAGGGGGGCGAGTCTTTCTCCTACTAATATCAGCTTTGCCATCTCGCTTTTCCTTTGCCGGATTAGGTCGGAGAGTGCTGGAATGTTCATGCCTTCACATACGGTTTCACTGTCTTCTCCCACCACGACGAACAGGTCACTGCCAGAGGCCCGGTCAAGTGCTCGTGCCACGTCTCTGACTTTGAGTCCGGAGTTGGAGCTGTCAAAGAGCGTCTGATTGGGCAGCCGCTTGATCTTCATGCGCCCGGAAAAGCCATCAAAGCCAGAAAGAGCCTGGGCGATCTCGCTCCTCGGGATGCCGGCTTGGTCTGCGGCAGCCGCGGCTCCCGCTATTGCCGTCTCGTAGCCCAAAAAGTCCAGATCTTCGCCCAGATCCAGATGCACCACTTCTTTTGCAAAGATCAATTTATCCGGCCTGACATGAACCCTTCCGCCTCTGGCAAAAGAAACATCCGGGGAGAGACCGGCATCGCTGTTGGCAAGAAGCTTCGCTCCACTCTTGGCAAGGGTAAGCATCTGCAGCTTGGCAGTGCTGGCCCACTTTGTGGCATTGGCGATGAGATAGTCTCCGGAAAGGCTGGTCAAGATCCCATAATTAGCCAGGCCCGTGCCGCCCAAAGAGATCTCACAGATCAGGGCCTGCACTCCTTGGGCCTTGGCGACTTCTGCAGCATGGATCACATTTCCGGGCGTGATGGAAAGCCCCTTTTCCAGAAGGCGGGCTTTACCCTCCTGCCAGATCTCCAGGCCGCGGGTGGTGTGGGATAATACTTTCTTTTGCCGGGAGAGCATCAGGGCCAGCAAGAGGGCCGTGGAGGTCTTGCTGTGCGTGCCCGTTACCTCGAAGATCTCTAGATCAGGATCAACTCTTCCCCTCAGCAGTTCGCCCACTGCCTGATGGTGGGTGATTATCTTCTTCTTGGCCTTCTTAGCCTGAGCTAGGGCCGGATTGTCGGGTGCGAGGTGTACGGGGGCTACTACCAGATCGAAGCCTGCCAGATTTGGGGCATGGTGATATACTTCGAAAGCTTCTGCCTGAAGGCCTGATTCAACCATTCTGCGAGCGATGACGGCGCCGCCGTGAATGGTGTCGAGTACGGCTACCTTAGAGCCTCTTCCGTCCGCTTGTATGCCAGTGTCGCAATGCATTCGTCCACGCCCAGGGGCTCGGCACAGATGACCTCCACCTCTTTGCCCCCTATCTTCAAAATACCTCTGCGCTTTTGCGGATCGATGCCCATCTCCTGGGGAATGTCCTGGCGGGTATGAACCCCGTGGGCCAAAAAGAGCGGCAGAGCCACGATCTTCGATACGTTGGTTCCTGCAAAGCTATTCAAACCCTCCGGAATGCTGGGCTGGTTCATATTGAGATAAGCGGTCCTGACCGGTCCGGAGTGGTTTTTGCTGATCATCTGGGCGAGCGATTCCACCAGCTCTTTATTATAAGGCAGGCTGGAACCATGCCCAAGTACAAGTATGCCTACGTCCTTCATGGAAACACCAGTATTACTTTTTACAAATCCCGTGTTAAGGGGCGATAGATTCATAAGTACTAAATCCTTTCGAGGCTGCGCTGCTTGCCAGGGCTCAAGGTCGGACTAATGCCCACGGCAAGAGAAGGCTATCCGGACTAGCAAAGGCGCCGCCAGGGAGATGATTTGTATCAACATGAATGGGGCAATTGGATTATCCATATTCTTTGCTTGTATCCTATTTCTAATGATCCTGGTTTATCCAGCCTTTTCCCAGGAGGTCGTTCTCTCTATGCATGAGAATTACACCCTGGAAAATTGCACATTGCAGGTCGAGGATATAGATTCGCAGGCGGCAAAGGTCTGGCTGTTAATCCTGGCTGGGCAAGAGCCGTCTTTATCAATGGTTTTGGGCATAAATGATACATTAAACTGCGGCAAGCTGACGCTGATGGTGAAGAGATTTTACGCAGGCGAGGGCAATGATCTTGTCTGCCTGAAAATCAATAGCAAAAGCATTTCAGACTGAGAAATGCTTCTCGAAGATGCCTGCAATCTCGGAGGGCTTCTCGATGACGAAGACATCTTCCATCTGGCGCAGACTCTCTACATGCTGTGCGTCCTCTTTTCGGATGCGAAGCCGCATCTCGCTGCCGTCCGGGAGAATGGTAGTTATGATTCCGGGCTTATAGTCGCAGGGCATGATGTATGTGGGAACGAATGCCTTCTGGGACATGATGGCTGCGTTGGAGAGCAGCGAGTCTGCCAGGCCCAATGCGATCTTGGCCACGGTATTTGATGTCGCGGGTGCCAGCAGCAAAAACTCATAGCGCTTCACCTGCAACTGGCCGGCCAGGAAGGGAGAGTTGGCGTTGATCTCCACCCAGACCTTATCAAAGTGCTTCTCTAAGGTGTTGAAGAGCTTGTAGTACTTGATGACCTGCTCGCCTGCCTTGGATACGAAAACGCGCACATCCACCACATCGTCGTATTGCTTTTGCAGTTTTATCATGGCCTCGACCGTCTCCTCAATGCGGTCGCCGCTGCCCGTGATCCCCCAGGCGATCTTCCTCTTGATACTATCCTTTGCCATAGTAATCACTTGTCCCTGCAGTCACTTAGTCTTTTTCATGATAATTATTTTTCCTGTCCCATCATCTTCTCCAGACGTACCACGGTCTCGGCGAACCTCTTTGTCGTCTTTCTAAGTGTGCGGAAGCCTTCTTCGTCCAACATTACCCCCTCCAGTGTATCGCGAGACCAGAATGTTGCTCCCAGGTTGGCGCCAAAAAATCCCCCGCTTACCGGGATCATGCCGTTGAGAATGTAAAAGGTATGGATCTGCTGCACGGCCAGCTCCTGGCCGCCCATGCGGTCGCCTCCCACAGCTATGGCCATGCCAGGCTTGAGCCGCAGAGCTTTTGGGTCGGCTGCCAGTGTGGCACGTGTTCTGTCTATTACTATTTTGGTCTGAGCACTCATGCTGCCGTTATAGACCGGCGTGGCGATAACAAATCCTTGCGCCTCCCTGATGAGGGGATAAAGCTGGTACATATCGTCTTTGACTATGCATTCCTTGTTTTTGAGGCAATAGTCGCAGTGCCGGCAGGGGCTGATATGCTTGCCTCGCATGGTGAATTGCTCCGTCTCCAGGCCCTTCTCCTCCAGCATCTTGAGGGCCTCTCCCAGGATATGTTCCGTGGCCATATTCCTGGGACTGCCGGATATGCCGAGTATCATGATTGTCCATAGGAGCTAAAGATATTTCAGATTTGCCTGATGGGCATGCCCTCTAAAAAATACATCAATTAAAATAAATTCTGATAAATGGCACAATATGATTTGAGTACAATACGATTAGAATCCTCAAAAATAGATCTCAAAGGGCCTTTTGCTCCGCCAGGCGCAGCATGATCATCTCCTCCACATCGGCTGAGGTGGTGCCGAAGACCTCTTCCAGGATCTCTTTGGCGGTTTGTAGCTCCAGGGCCTTTCTGTCCAAGCTGTTTCTGGGAAAGACCAGCCGCTCTATTCTCTGCCTCCTGTGCAAGGGCCACCCTAGCTGTGCGAAAACTCCTGCCATAGCAGCTATCTAGTGCGTGTAAGAATAAATACTTTTCCAGATTAAATGATAGCAGTAAATCATTTTATGAACTAATAAAAGTATGTATATGATACAAATAGTCTGCTAATAATGCCCCCATAATTAGCTTCCCATAAAGAAGATGATTATAAAGCAGATGACATCATGGAGATGATCGTCTTGAGAAAGATGAAGGATAGCCGAGCGGGGCGAAAGTGATGCAAAAAGTATTATGCGGGAAATGCCAATATAAAATGCGATAGGGGATAAGAAAATCATGATCAGTGGCAAGGCTTGGGTCTTTGGAGACGATGTAGATACAGATGTGATCATCCCCGGCAAGTACCTGCGCACAAAAGACGCGAGGCTCTGGGCGGAGCATGCCATGGAGGGCTTAGACCCGCAATTTGCATCCCAGGTGCAGAAGGGCGATGTGATTGTAGCGGGCAGAAACTTCGGCAGCGGCTCGTCGCGCGAGCAGGCACCCCGTGCCTTGAAGGGGGCGGGCGTGGCCGTGGTGGTAGCCCGGTCCTTTGCTCGTATCTTCTACAGAAATGCCATCAATGTAGGGCTGGCTCTGATCGAGGCGGATGTGTCCTGCCAGAAGGGCGAAACTGTGGTGGTGGATCTTGTGGAAGGAACGGTGCGCGTGGGGGATAAAGTCTATAATGGCACCAGGCTGCCTGATTTCCTGATGGAAATACTGGAAGACGGGGGCCTGGTGGCGCACCGAAGGCGGCAGAAAGGACTGGCATGATGGCATGATCTTTCCGGACGAGTACAAGTCTGTGGGCATAAAGGACCGGGAGCGGCGGGGTGAATCCGTCTACTTTGCCACGGAGTATCTCATCAGTCGGGATGGGCCCAGTCTCTACCATGTCAAAAGTAGCGGCTCAGGCTTCATGAGGACCGTGGTAGAGCTGGAGCTGATCGCCTCAGGCCAGGAGATCATGTTTTATCCTGATATTGTGGACACCCGGAACCGGGCCCGTCTCATAGAGCTGGCGGACGGCATCTGCCGGAGTGGGAAGGCGAACACTGTCGTCTTTAAGGGTCTGGATGAGCACATCACCTTTGTCAAGGACCCCGACCCTGCCCTGGTCTTGACCATCGAGGTCTTGGACGTCTCGCCTCCCAATCCGTCCTGGCTGGTTCACGTTCTCGCCGGCCTGGAGGCCTGCGGCGTCTTAGGCGATCTGACGGTACGTTTTGTACCTCATATTCTGGATCTGCGCCGATTTGATTGCAACTCTGTTTATTACCCTTGCCGGGCCTCGGGCCTGGGGCGCTCTTTGGACACGGATAGGGTGGTGCACGAGCACCCCAGGATTGTGGGGTGCGAGGTCTCGCGAGAGATCTTTATGGCCAATAATCCTGGCAAAGATTTCGAGTTTGTCAATATATGTCCCTTGCACAGTTCGGAGCCCATCTTTGAACCAAAGGGGCCTTTTATCACCCGGTGCTGCCGTTCCGAGCGGAGTGGCAAAGCTTCCAAGAACGGGCAGCCGGGCATGGTGGTTCATTGGGGAGACGGGCCGGCTAGAATAGCGGAGGCGGTAAGATGTCTGGTGCAGGATCTAAGAAAGTAGCCGTAGTTGCCGGTGACGGCATCGGTCCCGAGGTAATAGAGAGCGCTCTGGCGGTGCTGGACGCCGTCGGCGCGCAGTTTGAACGGGTCCCCGTGGAGATTGGCCTGGCTCGCTGGAAGAGAACGGGCCTGGCGATGGCCGAGGAGGATTTAGGGGCCTTCAAAGAGTGCGACTGCGTTCTTTTTGGAGCGATCAGCACGCCGCCTGATCCTAATTATAAAAGTGTGCTCCTCAGAATACGAAAGGAGCTGGACCTTTATGCAAATATCCGCCCTTTCCAGTCCAACGATCTTGATTTCATAATTGTGCGGGAGAACACGGAGGGGCTTTACTCGGGTCTGGAGGAAGTGGGGGTGGAGGAGTCGCGCACCTTGCGGGTGATAACGAGGGCCGGCTCGGAGAGGATTGCGGAGATTGCCTGCGACCTGGCCAGTCGCAGAAGAAAGCTGACCATCATCCACAAGTCCAATGTGCTGCGAAGCGATCGCCTCTTCCTGGGGACCTGCCGCGCCGTAGCTGCGCGGCGGGGCGTGCTCTGCGATGATATGCTGGTGGACGCCGCCGCCTACAATCTGGTGGTGAATCCCAAACGTTTCGACGTGCTGGTCACCACCAATCTCTTCGGGGACATCTTGAGCGATGAGGCGGCGGGAGTTATCGGCAGCCTCGGTCTATGCGCCAGCGCCAACCTGGGCATTTCTCATGCCCTTTTCGAGCCCATCCACGGCAGCGCCCCGGACATAGCGGGAAGCGGCGTCGCCAATCCCGTGGGATCCATCCGAAGCGCGGCCATGATGATGGAGTGGCTGGGCGAGCCCGAAAAAGCGCGCCGGATCGAAGCGGCGGTGCGAAATGCGCTGGCCGGGGGAGCCAGAACGCCTGATCTGGGTGGGTGTTCTAAGACGGTGGATGTGACCCGGGCAGTGGTGGAGAATTTAAGGATTTTTTAGTCTTAAGATCGTGCTGCTGAGAACCACTCGGTCCGACTTATCTCTCCCTCCTTCAAGATGATGGAGAGGAGATCCACACTGATTTTTCCACCATGGTGCGGATTTGGGATCGAAACATAAGCATCATCCTTGACCATATAATCATGGCCGGAACCAGGATATGGTCCTTCAAACCCCAAATTCCTCAGTCACCTGATCAATTCTCGTCGTGAAATAGGTATAAGCCTATTCGACAATGGCAACCGGCTCCGTGGATACGTCAATCGTAAGGCGGCCTATGGGTGGAATGGTCCGGCCCATGCGCAGCCTCAAGGCGATCCAGCCGTCAATTACTCCGATGAGATCGTTTCTGCATTCTTCAATGGTATCGCCTATCGCGATAACACCCCGAAGCCCTTCTACGGTTGCAGCATAAGTGCCGTCTTCGAGAGTTTTATATTTCGCTCGCTCTAAGGCAGCTGCGACATACTCTGCGAACATATAGCGGTTTTATTGGGTGCTGAAAGGATTTAACACTGATCCTGATGCGATGCGAGGCATTTTGCCTCAACGGTGGCAAACTTTCAATTTGTTCCACGGCAGTACGCCGGACATCGCTGGAAAGGGCATAGCCAATCCTGTGGATGCTATCAGAAGTGCAGCCATGATGATGAAGTGGCTGGGAGAGCCGGAAAAGGCGCGCCGGATCGAAGCAGCGGTGCAAAATGCTCTGGTCGGGGGAGCGCGGACGCCGGATTTGGGCGGGACAGTGGGACGGCGGATGTGACAAGAGCGGTGGTGGAAAAATTAAGGATTTTTTAGTCTTAAGATCATGCTGCTGAGAACCACTCGCTCCAACTTATCTCTCCTTCCTTCAAGATGAGGGAGAGGAGATAGGGCTAAGTCGATACACTTGAATTATATAACTTAAATATGTCTATTATGATTATTCCTCCTCATCTCCAGAATCGCCGCCAGATCTTAGCCCTGGCCTCTTCCTGGCTTGGTAATAGGGATGGCTGGCTGATGCTTTGCGTGATCGGTGCAATATGCGCCTGCAAAAAACACTATCTTCTGGGCCGTCTGCTTGAAAGAATATCCTATCAGTTTGACCTTAAGAGGCAGCATAAAAACCTGACATTATCACTTTCTTTTCCGCCACATCTTTGCCAACCATCGTGATAAGCTCCAGGGCAAGCTATTCTCCAGCCTCTTCCTCATCTCGCCCTGATCCTTTTCCCCTCTCTTTGCCTTCTTCTTCACGAAAATCACCCATCCACTCTTTCAATGCCCGGGGCTTAATACCTGATGGCCTGTTTTTGCAGAGCTATAACATTCAGCAAAACTTTATATTTCAATTCAGTCTAAATATATATGGTGTGTAAAAATGATTCAACAATCCCAAAGACATTTCTTCTGCTTGACCGCGTTGTTCTTCTTATTATCAGCCTCGCTGATAGCAGCCGGCGCTGATGCTCTTTCCTTCTCACCGGATGCGGCGGGCCTTTCCCTGAACGGCACCGCTTTTCAGGATACGAATGGCGACAGTTTCTTCTCGCTCGGTGAGATCGGTCTCGAGAATAGGACCATCCGGCTGATCCTGGATGGAACTGAAATCTCGAACACTACCACCAACGAATCGGGGCAGTACCTCTTCGTCAATCTCTCCCCTGGCCACTACAAGCTAAGGGTAGATCCGTTTCCCGGCAGCAATCAGACAGCTCCCGGAGCCGGCTACTATGAAGTGACGCTCGCCGATAAGCCCGGCTTTGGTCTGGACTATGGCTTTTTCGCCCCAGCCAATCTCACTGCCTCTCTCCCCGCTCGGGAATATCCTGTCATGCGCCCCACGCTAGAAGATGCGAGCCTATGGACGGGGCAGTACAATGCTTCTGCCAAGGCCTACCTCAGCCCTGAGATTGCAGCACGGATGGCAGCCGCGCCTGCCGCTTCCGTCAGCCTGCTGGACCAGATCGAATACACGCCCTCCGAGCGTGATCAGGGAAGCTGCGGCAACTGCTGGGCCTGGGCAGGAACCGGCGTGATGGAGATCGATTACGCCCGACAGATGGGCGCATCCGATCGCTTCTCCGTTCAGTACCTTGATTCCAACTACAACGGAGGCTGCGGCGGCTCGGGAGCCTGCTGCGGCGGCTGGCTGGAGGGTCTTGCTAGCTTTTACAGAGCGAAGGGCATGATCGTTCCCTGGTCCAACGCCAACGCCCGTTATCGTGATGGCGGTCAGGGCTGCGGCGCATGTTCTGCAGTTCCCGCTTCCACCATATCCACCGATCCCCATTATGATCTGACTACCATCTCCACCAGTACCGTTCCCTCACACGGACTGGCAAGAGAGGCCGCCATCTCCAACATCAAGAACGTCCTTGGGCAGGGCAAAGGCATATGGTTTGGCTACTTTTTGCCGGATAGTAATGCCTGGAACAACTTCTTTAGCTTCTGGGGCACGCAGCCGGAGAGCGCCTTATGGCAGCCGGACTTTGCTGCAGGAAGGTCGTATAACTATCAGAGCGGAGGCGGGCATGCCGTTCTCTGCGTGGGCTATGATGATACAGATCCCAATAACCGCTACTGGATCATGCTCAATAGCTGGGGAACGACGACAGGGCGACCGGCTGGCCTCTTCCGCATGAATATGGACATGAATTACGATTGTGCCTACAGCGGTCTAGGATATGCCTTCTACTGGATGACTCTGGATATGAGCTATCACGATAGCGAAAACAATGCGCCGCAAATGCCTTCTCAGCCTCAGGGCCCCGTGCAGGGGTCCATCCTTAATTCCTTAGGCTACACCACTTCAGCTGCCGATCCCGAAGGAGATCCGGTCAAGTTCACCTTCAACTGGGGAGATGGCCTCACTTCGGAGACCGGGCTGATCACTTCCGGCCCGGGGGCGGCCACGCACACCTGGAGCCGGGCGGGAACCTACCAGGTAACGGCTAAAGCTACAGACAGCAAAGGAGCCTCATCCCAATGGTCAGCAGCTCTTCCCGTCACCATTGCTGCCGCCAATCGGCTGCCTTCGAAGCCTGCCAAGTCCCAAGGTACTACATCAGGCATTTTGCAGAAATCTTACAGTTACACAGCTTCAGCGATTGATCCGGATGGCGATGATGTCCAGATTACCTTCGACTGGGGAGATGAAAGCTCGTCGGTGACAGAGTTCGCGAAATCTGCGGAGAAGATCAGCTTATCTCACGCTTGGCAGCGATCTGGTACATACTATGTGCGGGCTAAGGCCACAGATCGAAGGGGTGGTCAGTCCGCCTGGTCAACATATCTTGCGGTCAGGATAACCGCTAACATCCCCCCTAAAAAGCCTTCCACTCCAAAGGGGGTCGCATCTGGCTATGTGGGCAAGTCCTATTCCTTTACAGGCTATACTACGGATTCCAATCGAGACCAGATCTTCTATACCTTCGACTGGGGCGACGGCAGTACCTCGCAGACCAATCTGGTAAATTCGGGAACTTCTGGGCGCGTTTCGCATACCTGGAGCCAGGCCGGAACATATTCGGTCCGGGTCATGGCCACAGACAGCAATGAAGCTGTATCGCCCTGGTCCACTACCAAAAATGTGAGAATTTATGATGCATCCCGCCGCTCAAAGGACAACCCTTCTGCAGCGACAAAAGCAGAAAAGACGGGACAGGGCAAAAAGACCTGTCCCTGTTCGAAAAAATCATGAGTATAGAATCTATGGAGAGCAAGCGTTTCTCTCCAGATTCTTTACCAATGCCTCCGCTCGTCTTCCCACCTCGGCTGGATCCATCGGAACGCGCGCCACGCCCGTTTCTATGGCGGCGCGAGCGACGGCTGCGGCGACGGCGGGAACGACTCTTCGGTCCAGTGGTGAGGGAATGATGCACTCCTCGGATACGTTCTCTACCAGGTCGGCAATGGCCCGCGAAGCTGCGACCTTCATGGCCTCATTGATGTCTGAAGCCCGCACATCCAGGGCTCCGCGAAAGATCCCCGGGAAGCCAAGCACATTGTTTACCTGATTGGGGAAATCGGATCGGCCGGTGGCTACAACTCGCGCTCCAGCTTGCAAGGCCAGATCGGGCATGATCTCGGGCACGGGATTAGCCATGGCAAAGACGATTGCGCCGGAGGCCATGCTCTTTACCATAGCGGGAGTTACAATGCCCGCTACTGACAGGCCCAGGTAGACGTCCGCTCCGGCAATGGCGTCGGCAAGCGTGCCCGTAACATTACGGGGATTGGTCGTCCGGGCGATCTCCTTTTTGGATGGGTTGAGGTCGGGCCGGCCGGTGTGGATCACTCCCCGGCTATCGCAGAGTATGACGTCCTTTACCCCAAAGCTGTAGAGAAATTTGGTAACGGCGATGCCCGCCGCGCCAGCTCCACTCACGGCCACGCGTACCTGATCAAAGCTCTTGCCTACCACCTTGAGGGCATTGATGAGCGCGGCCAGGGCGACCACGGCGGTGCCGTGCTGGTCATCGTGAAAGACTGGTATCGACAGGATCTTCTTGAGCCGCTCCTCTACCTCAAAGCAGCGAGGTGCGCTTATGTCCTCCAGGTTGATTCCGCCAAAGACGCTCTCTATTCTGGCAACTGTATCCACGATGACGGAAGGGTCCTTGGAGGTTATGGCTATGGGAAAGGCATCTATGCCGGCGAAGTTCTTGAACAAAATGGCCTTTCCTTCCATAACCGGGATGGAAGCCAAGGGACCAATATCGCCGAGGCCCAGGACCGCAGTTCCGTCTGTTACCACGGCCACGATATTGCCCTTGGCGGTGTACTCATAAACGTCGTTTGGATTCTTCTCAATCTCGCGACAGGGTTCGGCAACGCCCGGAGTGTACGCTAAGGAGAGGTCACGCACGGTAGCGCAAGGGACCTTGCTGTGGATGGCAATCTTGCCCCTGGCATCTTTATGAAATGCTAATGCATCATCTCTAAGAGACATAACAACACCTGAATTTAGGATCCTGCGGCTACTAGGGAGGAGCAACAGATATAAAGCATGGGTCAGACGGAGAATTGCAAGGGCCGGGGTGGCAGAGCGGACAATTTCTGTTGCTTTTGGGCGGCGGGAGTTCATACGCGGCAGGCTCGAGACCTGTTGTCCCTTCCAGGGACGCTTGGGTTCAAAATGGCGGGGCGCGATAGCTCTCTCAGGAAAATCCCAACCCCGGCGCTATTTAATTATGGAAAGTTTCATATCAGAGTAAATAAAGGCGATAAAATTATGGCTAGATTTCCAGAAGCAGAAAATAGAATCTTGAATCTCAAGATATGCATGAGCTGCAACGCACGAAATCCCGTAAGAGCGACTCGCTGCCGCAAGTGCGGTTACAAAGGACTGAGGATGAAGTCCAAGGAAAACAAGACCGCTTAAATGATGTTTGAGAGGGGCAGAGTCGAGAAGCTGCTGGCCGGCGCAGTAGCCGAGCGCGGGGCCGGACATCTCACTTTGATTGATCCGGATTCCCAGAGCCCGAGGCAGGCTGCAGCTATGGCCCTAGCAGCGGCCAAAGGTGGCACTGACGCCATCATGGTAGGTGGCTCGGTAGGTGCGGCAGGAATTCTTCTTCATGAGACGGTGCGAGAGATCAAGGAGAAGACCGATCTGCCGGTAATTCTCTTTCCCAGCAGCGTAGCCGGCCTATGTGAAAATGCCGATGCTGTCTTTTTTATGAGCCTGTTAAACTCCCGTTCCCCTGCTTATATCGTGGAAAACCAGGCGCTTGGTGCTCCGTTGATCCTGCGCTACGGTCTGGAGCCCATACCCATGGCTTATATCATCATTGAGCCGGGCGGCACAGTGGGCTTTGTGGGCGATGCCCGCCTCATACCGCGAAGAAAGCCGGAGCTGGCTGCCGCCTATGCCCTGTCTGCCAAATTCATGGGCATGAGAATGGTGTATCTCGAGGCGGGGTCAGGTGCAGACTCTCCCGTGCCTGCTGGCATGGTGGCCCTGGTCAAGAAGCTTCTCGGAGACGTCCTGCTCATAGTTGGTGGCGGGATACGTTGCGGCGACGCAGCGGCAGAGCTGGTAGCCGCCGGCGCAGACTTGATTGTCACAGGAACTGGCGTGGAGAAGAGCCAAGACGTCACCTCTTTTGTCTTTGAGTTGACAAAATCCATTCGCAGGTAGTTATTCGTGCCTTCTCCAATCCAGATCTTTCTAGGTCGGCATAATCTGGACGGTTTTCTCTTTGTCGGCGACAGCATCTGTGATGCTGATATGTATTATCTCACTCACTTTCTGGCCGGCGACAAATTCGCCCTTCTTGCCCAGGAGAAAACTACACTGCTCGTCTCTTCCATGGAGATGGGCCGGGCTGGGAAAGAGTCCATTGCGGATGAGTGTCTGAGCACCGCCCAATACCAGATCATGGAAACGCTGAAGAAATGCAAAAATCCGGAAGAGGCTTATTATCGGGTGCTGGTGGAGTTTTTGCAGGGTCACGGCATAAGGCGTCTGGGCGTGCCTTTTCGCTTTCCGGCTGGTTTTTACCAGCATCTAACCATGGATTTTGAGGTCTCTATCCTGGAGAGCCCCGCCTCGCGCTGGAGGGGGATAAAGAGGCAAGAGGAGCTGGATGCAATCGGCTGCACGCAGAGGGCCTGCGAGAGGGCCATGCGTCAGGCGATTCTTCTAATAGGCAGCTCCAAGCCGCGCGGGGAATTGCTCTATCGTGATGGTCAGCCTCTTACCTCGGAAAAGGTGCGCGGCGCAATTGAGATATCCCTGCTAGAGGACGGCTGCGAGGCATTGGACACCATCGTTGCCGGCGGCCTCGCGGGGGCCGACCCTCATGCGCGAGGGACGGGTCCAATAGCAGCTAATGCTCCCATTGTCATCGATATCTTTCCGCGCTCTAAGAGCAGCCGGTACTTTGCCGATATGACGCGCACCGTTCTCAAGGGCGAAGCCGCGCCCGAGGCAAAAGAGATCTACGAGGCGGTGCGTTTGGCGCAGGACGAGGGCCTTAAGGCCATCCGTGCAGGCATTTCTGGCAAGGAAGTTCATTCTCGGGTCTCTCAGGTCTTCCTGGATCAGGGATACCCGGAGAGAGAGGGCCGCGGCTTTACCCATTCCACCGGGCATGGCGTGGGCCTGGATGTGCACGAAAAACCTCTCCTGAGCGAGATTGGTGAGGTCCTGCAGGTCAATCACGTGGTAACTGTGGAGCCGGGGCTGTACTATCCCGATATCGGAGGCGTGCGTCTGGAGGACCTGGTAGTGGTAAAGGAAAATGGCTCTGAGAACCTTACCCATTTCGAGAGGAAGCTCGTGCTTTAGGTGTTATCAATGGAAACTGAAATTTTAGAGAATTACAGAAAGGCAGGGCGAATCCTGGCCGAAGTGCTGGCTGAGGCAAGGCCGCGAGTTGAATTGGGCGCGTCACTGCTGGATGTGGCAAATTTCGTGGAGGATGCGATCAGATCAAGGGGCGCAAAGCCTGCCTTTCCCTGCAACATATCTCTGGATAGAAACGCGGCTCATTATACGCCTTCGCCCCTTGATGCCTCTCGTTTTGGCGAGAATATGGTCAAGCTGGATGTGGGTGTGCACGTGGACGGCTATATTGCCGACGCCGCCATCACAATTGACCTGAGCGGCCATGAAAGCCTGGTCGAGGCCTCCCATGTCGCTCTAGAGGCGGCTTTAGAGATAATTAGGCCTGGTATCGACACGGCCCAGATCGGCAAGGTCATAGAAGAGGCCATAACCGGCTACGGCTACAAGCCGGTATATAACTTGACAGGCCACGGTCTGTCCAGATATCTGGCCCATGACGAGCCCGCTGTGCCCAACCGGGCTATGGAGAAGGGCACCGTCTTGAAGGATGGAGATGTTATCGCTATCGAGCCCTTTGCCACCAATGGCTCGGGCAGGATCAGCGAGGCTCTCATCAACGAGATATATGGCTTTTCCGCTTTGCGGCCAGTGCGGCTTCCTGCGGCTCGAACGCTCTTAAAAGAGATTTCAGAAAGCTACAAAACACTTCCCTTTGCTCGGCGCTGGCTCAAAGGCGAAAGAGCGGAATATGCGCTCATGCAGCTCCTCCGCAGCAACGCCGTGCACAGATATCCTGTACTCTGGGAGGTTGAAGGGGCCCTGGTCTCTCAGGCCGAGCACACAATTGTGGTTCTCGAGAAGGGATGCGAGGTAATAACTAGATCAAGCTAGTCGGCCCCGCCTGTATCCTCTGACCCATCGTCATCTTTGTAGCTATCATCGCCAAGCATTGCTGCCGATATGGCATCAATTCCGTCCATAAGCTCTGCCGTCATGCAGTAAGGTATGTCGCCAATCTCAGGAAGGCTCTCTCCGCCTATCACTCTGGCCCCTACCTGACTGAGCAGATCGAATGCATCATCCAGGTTATCCTCTTGCTCGGCAGCAACCGCCTTTGCCACCATCTCTCCCAGGGGGCTTTCGCGATCAAAGATTCCTATGATATAGCGCTGGCTGGAGACGAATACTGCGGCAAGAGATGTCTTGAGGGATTCGAGCATCAAATCTGCATCTTCTCCCATGGATTCGTTCTCGGCAAAGACAATCGACCTGATGGCCGTGATCTCGGCTAGGGCCTCTTCGGGAGTTATAACCGTGTGCTCGCATCGGGCTATTACCTTGAGGCAGGCCAGCACCACGTCATCCATGATGTAGATGAAGACGGCACCCGAGTTCTTATCATCCTCTTCGGTAAGCTTGAATTTGCTTTCCTTGACCTTATTCATCCAGTTAAGCCATCGCTTCTCGGTGTAGAATTCTTCTTTCATTTTACAACTCATCCTTATTTTTTGCTGTTTACCGGTATGTGTCCACCAGGGCCACTCTTTCGATGACCAGGTCTTCTATCCTTTCCTCGCCCACGGCTCGTAGCTCTTCGGAAGAGATATTAAAAGCCTCTTTTACAGCCTTTGCACAAAACGAACAGCCCTGCCCGTCCTGCTCTATGATCCGGGATAGCTCCGAGGCGTCCGGCCAGCTGCCGCAGCCGGTGAGGACAAGTGCTATTCTCTCTGTACGATCCGATACTCTCATGAAAAGGGATCTTTCAATCTGCCTCTCTCCGGAGGCGTAACGCATGATTTCCATTCCTGCATCTTTAGCGATGTTTCTCGCTTCGGAAAAAGCTGTCAGCGCCTTCTCGGCGGCAAAGCGGATATGTCTCTCACCTGCGATCTTATCTGCGTCGAGGGCCTGCACTATGCAGCCATGACGGGATTGTAGATCTTTAATCGCTGATAAAAGCTGCTCTTTTTCCCTGATAACCGGCTTTCCGAAGAGCAGGCGAATCTCATTCATCAATTCCGATCTGATGAGGAGGCTTAAAAGCTTACGGTCTTGCATGCTACTGAATTGATAATCGGCTCAAAGAAGCATCTAATGAAGTTCTGCGAAGAAAGATGCATAAAATCTTAGAGGGGCAGGTTCTCTGCCCATAAATTCAAATTTTAGTGCAAATCAAACTAGGCCGGCACGTTGCAGCCTTAGTAGGTCGGCTGTGTTCAGCTTCTCGCCCTGCCTGAAGTGGGTAAGGATATCTTCGGCTTCGCGCTTGGCAACCTCTTTGGCGCGATCTTCCTTTATGTCCCGGTTTTTCTTCTTCAAGCCCACGATGACCTTTTCGAAGTCGCGAACCTCTCTCTGGGTGCGGATGAACTCTTTATGCTGCTCATCGGCGGCCTCCTGGGCCTTCACGAACTCCTTGTGAGCGGCATCGGCTTCGGCACGAGTCTGATCGGCTTCTTTAAAGGTGCCTATCATCTGATCGTGGTATTCCTGGGCCATTTCCGCGAACTTGGTGACCTGATCGTGGTGGTTAGAAGCCTGATCTCTCATGGCTTGCGCTTCATCGAGAAGCTTCCTCAGCTCTTCGTTCTTCTCAAGCTGCTCTTTTCTGCCTTTGAACTCTGCATGCAAGGCGGCGATCTTATCGACCAGTTGCTTCTCTTTATCCGGGCTTAAGACCTCAGTCTGCTGCCTGAATTCCAGGTGATCGATCTCGCGGCGCAGATCCCTTATGGAACGCTCGCCGGTGAGGTTGTACTTCTTGCGGATATCATCTATCCTTGCATAGAGCTGATTGGTCTTCTCATTGTAATCATCCCTTTCCTTCTTGGAATCGGCCACATTCTTGTTATTTTCGTCCCGCAGCTTCTTAAGCTCCTGGGCCTTGTCTATTAGCTCTTTGGTGGCCTTGTTCAGCTCATTCCGCTTAGCGGCCCATTTGCTCGCTTCAGCGTTAAGTTGGCTTCTTCGATCCTTGAAGGCAAGGGACTCCTGTCTGAGTTTGCCTCTCTTATCTTCCAGTTCTGCCAGCATCCCCCGTTTGTCCTCCTGTTCCAGCCTGCGGCTGGGGTTTGGTTCCAATTTGGAACCAAAAAACCCGGGAATCCTTCGCCTGGGTGGCGAAGGTCTTCTCTTTTAGCACTATACATGGTGGGGTTTTTTGCATGCTCGATTTTCAGATCTTATGATCGATGTCAATCTTGATATAATTATAAATCCTTTTTTGATTCTCTGTCCAAATAGCCTGATTCTCGTGCAAAATGGTTTTGACCAAAAGATGACCTTATCATAAGATCGATAGGAGCGAGCATACTACTACATATCGATAAACGCATTACGTATTAACCTTTTGGTTATGCATGTAATCTGATTCCGACCAGCAAGGCGATTTGCAGCGGCCAAAGCCCTTGAGATCGGTCGGGGTGGTGTCTCAAAAGTCTCTGCCATAACTGGATTATCCAGAAAGACCATCGATAAGGGCGTTCAAGAGCTTGAGAACGAAGATGAATTGAAGCCGCCGGAGAGGCTCCGCAAGCCAGGTGGCGGACGGAAGAAGGCTAAAAACACGGACCCATCTCTTATGAGTGACCTGGAAGATCTCATGAAAGAAAGCACGGCAGGCGATCCAATGAGCCTTCTTAAATGGACATATAAATCGACCTATGCCATAGCCGAAGAGCTACAGTTAAAAGGGCATGATGTGAGCCACGATACGGTAGGACGTCTCTTGAAAGAAAGTGGCTATTCGCTTCAAGCCAATAAAAAAACATTAGAAGGCAAATCAGTTCCTGAGAGAGATAGTCAGTTTCGTTATATTAATACACAGGCAGCCAAATTCATAGATAATGGCGATCCTGTAATTTCTGTAGACGCAAAGAAAAAAGAGAGCATTGGCGATTTTAAGAACTCAGGTAGAACTTGGAGGCAAATAGGCGATCCCGAAGAGGTAAATGTGTATGATTTTCCATCGTTAGCAATAGGCTCTGCGATACCTTATGGTATTTATGATCTCAAACGAAATGATGGCTTGGTTAATGTGGGCAAGAGCTATAACACTGCGGAGTTCGCCGTTGAAAGCATCCGACAATGGTGGAATATGATTGGAAAATACAATTATGTAGAATGTAAAAATTTGCTTATCTGTGCGGATGGAGGAGGAAGCAATGGAAGCCGAAACAGAAGCTGGAAATTCTTTTTGCAGGATTTGGCGGACAAAATTGGAGTGACAATAACAGTCTGTCATTTTCCGCCGGGGACAAGCAAATGGAATAAGATTGAGCATTGCATGTTCTCATTCATAAGCATGAATTGGCGTGGAAAGCCGTTGGCCAGCTATGAAACGATTATCAAGCTAATCGGTGCAACCAAGACAAAGAAAGGACTTATGTAATCTGATTGCGCAAGGGGAAAAGTCTTATCTCTCTCTCTGTTAATAAAAAGGCAATCAACAGATTAAAATAGGTGCGTTGACTTACGGAAAGCAGAATCATAAAGAATAGTGTTATTCGCTTTAGATGGAGGGATTGATCTGAAGAAGGCTATACTAGCAATGGTGGTAGCAATGGTTTTAGTGTCGCTCATAAGGTGTTCATTTGCTCAATTTCCAGCTACGCCACCAGCTGGTTATAATGCGTATGGGCAAACATATAGTGGATACGAAGAGAGAAATACGACATTCGACTTTGAGCAGAGCGTGCAGGGAAATGGTTACTTCGTTACCTACCTGTATGCTAAGGCCGGGAATCGTTGCCGTGAAGAATTACGCTCACGGCTGCGGCTCCTTAAACAGCGAGGCCACTTTGACCTACCAGAACTTGGATCACTCGACATCATAACGACATACTCCGACTACAATGACTTCGATGCAGAACTGCATCCAGTTCAAAGAGGATGTCTCCATGGTCTATGCGCCCATGAGGATCGCTGTCGGAACCGGCTATTATGCGGCAAATCCACTGGATTACAGCTCTCTGCTCAAGGAAAAGACCTGGGTGAAGAACTATCTGTGCCGGCACCAGCATGCATCATGAGGTCGAGTATGCTCATGCCCTGGATAAGGAACTGGAAATCGTTGCCAAAGAGAAGATTAACTATGACCTAGGATCCGGAGCTTGGGAAGCCGTTGGTTATACCCAGATGAAATTAGTTGAAGATGTAACGGACGGCAAGGCCCATATCGGCGTACTGCAGGCAAATACAAACTTTGCAGATGTAAATCCATGGACTGGCGGGCCTGATGCTTTCGCTGCTAAAAAGTCTGCCTGGAGGAATCCCTCAATCGAGATCGATGAGGATTACTGGGGAACCTATCACATCGAGAAGAACATGACCCTCGAGGTGCCCTACCACCTGATCAGAAGTTACTGACGACTGGCTGCCCTGCTGCTTCGGCGGTTTCGATACCATGAGCTTATGTTGATAAGAAGCCCTTCAAGTCAGCAACCGGCGTATTCGACTGCACCTGCTTCAAGGCACCAACCCTGGCTCAGTTCCCAAGAATTTATCTAATGAGAGAGGATTTTCCTTTCTCTTTTCATTTTTCTTAGGCTTAATATTTTAGAAACATCTTGGGGAAAAGATCTTTAAGAAATGCAGCACCTATTTTCAGCATGCAATTCGCGACCTGGGAGCCCCTTTACCAATCCATCCTGCAAGACTTCGGCTTTTCTCCTGGCCGAGATGTTGATGCGGCAATGCTCCTGGCTGAGCTATTGCGCGGCCGAGAGCCATCGCTATGCGCCGCAGAGGCAATTGTAGCCGGGCATAGGGCAGTCGTATGCGGCAATGCCCCCTCGCTGGAGAAGGAGCTGGAGGGGCTGCAAGAAAAGGGTGCCGTCTTTCTGGCTGCGGATGGGGCCACAGCGGTTCTTTTGAGGCACGGCATTGTGCCCGATATTGTGGTCACTGACCTGGACGGCCCATTCCCTGCCATTTTAAAGGCCAATCAGATGGGCTCTATCGTGGTGGTGCATGCCCACGGAGATAATCTGGATGCTCTGAATAGATATGTGTCGCAGCTGGAGAGAATCATAGGCACAGTGCAGTGTCATGCGCCGCCGGGCCTCTATAACTTCGGGGGGTTCACGGATGGAGATCGATGTGTATTTCTGGCCAAAGAGCTAGGCGCGGCCTCTATAAAGCTGGTCGGCTTTGACTTTGAGGATGAGAGCGTCACGCCGCGCAAAAAAAGGAAGCTTGCCTGGGCCAAACGGCTGATAGAACTGGCTCTTGCCGGACAAAAATAATCAGGCTCTTCGCTATTTCCAGTGGCTAACCTCACTACGAACGCTGATATGGTAAATTTCACGTCTCTGCGACCTCTGCGTCTCTGCGGTTAATATTCGTAGCTGAATATCAAACCATGGGGTTACCGAATAAAACCGCAGAGTCGCTAGAAGCGCACGGAGGACGAACGAACGGAGACGATTATCAACCTGGATTTTGGATCAGTGACTAACCTCAAGTTGCTATGGTTTTCCCTTGTTTGTTCGTCTCTGTGCGTTCTCTGTGAGCTCTGTGGTTGAAATGTCGTCGTTAGCATCTGGTTATAACAAAATGGCGGAGGATACTACCACCACCGCAGGCACAGAGCGCACGGAGGACTCACAGAGAACTCTATTATCCATTACCCACTCGAAACACAACGGCACAAAGCCACAAAGAACGCGCAAAGAAACGACTATAACTTGAGGTTAGCTACTGCTTATGAGATTGAGGATCGCTTTTATGGCCTCTTCCGCTACCTTTTCTGCATCCTGCTCGGCGTCTATTTGCGCAAATCGCTCCGGCTCAAGGGCGGCCATGCGCCGGAAGTTCTCATCCACCGATCGCAGGAACTCAAGCCTCTCGAACTTCTGCCGTCCCTGACGCGACTGCATTCTCTGCAGGGCGACGTGTGGGTCTAAGACGAAGAGCAGTGTTTTATCGGGGCGCAAATTCCAGGGGCGGTAGATGCTCTGGATCCATGGCACCGGATCGGGAACGATCCCTCTCAGCGTCACGCCCTGGTAGGCGGCGGTGGAGTCGGCATATCTATCGGAAATGACGATTGCACCCGTTTCCAGAGCGGGAAGAACGACTTTAGTAAGATGATGGGCATGGTCTGCCATGAAGAGGAAAAGCTCTTGCATGCGCTGCGCGGGAGAACTCTCCTCGCCGCCCGCTCTTGCCAGCTCAGCTCTCAGGATCCGGCCCACCTCTCCGGCCGTAGGCTCGGTGGTAAGCACCAATCTCCTTTCGGGCATTGTCTCTGCTAGCTTTGAGGCAATAAGTTTGGCAGCAGTGCTCTTTCCCGAGCCGTCGATGCCCTCCAGGGTGATGAGCAGTCCCTTCACACTACCAGGTTTTGGGCAGGAGTGAGATTAAATTGTCGCTGGTGATCCGTTTGAAGGAAAATAGATATTGTCGCCCGATACTAACTCTGGTACGTCATCCGATGGGTATCCGCAGTCAGCCCAGTAACCCTCGTAGCGGGCGTCTGTACCGCATTTGGGTTGTCTCATGGTCATAGGTAGACAGATAGTCAGTATCCTACCATAAGGACCTATCAACGCGGCCTGTAGTCCCCTTCTTGCACCAACATTCACAGCAGAACATATTCTAAGCTCATGTCAGCCCTCTAAAGGGACGTTACTTGAATGCAGCTTGAATTTATAAAGTTTTCCTAGCCTGGTACAACAATTTCCTGATGAGTTTCTTTGCTGCCTAGTAAGCTTTAAGTTGAAGTTCTACATTAACAATGCTGAGGTGCTTCATTTGACCGACAAGATCTACGTAGTTGGGCACAAGAGTCCCGATACCGATTCTGTAACATCTGCAATAGCTTATGCCAATCTGAAGAACGCCATGGGAATGAAAGAGGTCGTCGCTGCCGCCGCAGGAGACATCAACGACGAGACAAAGTTCTTGCTGGATTACTTCAAAGTTGCATATCCTGAGAAGCTCACCGATGCCACCGACAAGATGGTCATCCTGGTAGATCACAATGAGATGGCTCAGGCTGTGGACAAGCTGAACATGGAAAATATCGTGGAGATCGTAGACCACCACAAGATCGGCGGCCTTGCTACCGGTAAGCCCATATTCTTCCTCAATGAGCCGGTGGGCGCGACGGGCGGCATCATCGCGAATCTCTATGAACAGAACAATATCGCCATCAGCAAGGAGATGGCCGGCCTGATGATGTCAGCCATTCTCTCCGACACCGTGCTCTTCAAGTCCCCTACCTGCACTCCTCGCGACAAGGTCGCCGTGGAGAAGCTGGCCAAGATCGCGGGCGTCGATCCCATGAAGTTCGGCTTGGAGCTGCTCAAGGCCAAGAGCAACATGTCCGCCAAGTCCGCCAAGGACATCCTAATGGGCGACTTCAAGAAGTTCGACTTCTCCGGCACCAAGTCCGGCGTGGGCCAGGTCGAGGTTATGGATCTAGCCGATCTCGCGCCCAAGAGAGCTGCCATTCTGGATGAGATGAATAAGATGAAAGAGGCTGAGAAGCTGGATATGGTCGTGCTCATGCTCACCGATGTCATGAAAGAAGCCAGCGATCTGCTCTTCGTAGGAAATGCGGCTGCTGCGGCAGGATTTGAGAAGGCATTCGGCGGCAAGCTCGCCAATAACTCCATCTACAAGGAGAAGTGCCTGTCTCGAAAGAAGCAGGTCGTCCCGCCCCTGGAAGGCGCCTTCAAGAAGTAAATCTCAAGATGGGAAGGTGGACACACCATCTTCACTATTTTCAAACTTTTTATCTCTCATTTCTCTCTGGTTAGATTTCGATTTCTGTGGTAAGCTGAGGGCTTGCCGATCACCACAAACACAAAGGCCTCACCTGGCTGGATGCACCTTATCGTCATTCATGCGCACCAGCGGCTTGGAAAGATGGCGGCGGGCGCATGGTGGCACCTCGTAGTAACCAGTCTCCAGATCGCGGGGGAGGAGCTGGCGCACGCGGCCCTCAGCATGCGTCTTGCAGCGGCGGCAGCGGTATCCCTGACCTTTGCCTGCAGACTCCATGCTTTTCTGGCACTCCGGACAGAGGGGCACAGCCATCTCTTCTTTCTCAGCCAGATGGAGGATGTTGAGCTTCTCCAGGTTGAGCGTGCCCTCTCGCACCGAGCCGTAGACCTCCAGCTCATCGCCTAAAATAAGCTGCTTTACTATGGCGCGAAAGTTCTTGGTCGGCTCGAAGGCGGCGCAGTTTTGGCGGGCATCGCCCTTTTGCAGCGGGAAGAAGAGGTGGCCTCCAGCAATAGCCTGAGCGGGTTCAGCCACAAACCCGTGCAGCCTGTAGCTTTCGCTGTCCCGAACATCGGTCACAACGCCCGTCCGGATGTGGGCATCAGTTCCCTGGTTGGTCTGGTAGAGCACGTATCTCTCTGCAGGCTCCGATTTTATGGTATGGAATGCCTTTAAGATCGCTTCTGGGTCCGAGCCTCTTATGCCGAACAAAACGGGATCTCCTGAGTGGGGGGCAAAGACGATTCTATTATTATGATGATCCACTGTATCCCAGGTGCGTGGATAGGTGAGTGCATCCGCTTTCCAGACGGACTCTTCATCAATGCTGCGCGGCGTGCCCCAGCGCGCCCGCTCCCGGTAGGCGATCAGCTCGTAAGTGAAGTCCGGTAGCACTGCTCCGATTGCCGCCAGGGCTCCGATCAGGCCGCGCCCTTTCTTGAAGCCCCGGTACCAGACCCCCTCGTCATCCAGCAGTTTTTTGGCCTCTTTTATCTCCAGGATCTCTGTAACGGCGCGCAGGTAGAAGGCCGCCATCTTTGCCGTCACCTGCGGCGCGATCACGAGGCCCGGATTGGTATTCATCCCGGAAAAATCGGACAGTTCCAGCACTGTCTCTAAGGCCACATTCTTGACTTCATCGGGGCGGTCGCTCTCCAGCTCAATGGCTATGGCGGCATTGCCGCGCGTTTTATATCGGGCGCAGGGATTGAGACGAATCAGTTTTGGCCGGCCTACCATCTCTCCCAGTGGCTGCAACCTCTCCATCAGCACTGCGGAAAGGTATGTGGTGCACAGTCCCCTTTCAGAATCGGTATCATCAATTCCAATGAACATAGTCAGCCTTAAATAGCCGTCAAACTGAGATATATAATGATGGATAAGGAACTTCTCGCCGAGCGCGTGGAGGAGGTTCTAATGCAGGCCGGGTTTTCTACATCGGACCGCTGCTATCTCCGTCCCAGGAGCTTCGATCTTGCCGCCCGAAAGGGTGATCTTTTCCTGCTCCTCAAGATCCTCTCCAACATCGACGGCCTGAATGAGCAGACAGCCACAGAGGTGCGCCGTCTGGCCAAGCATCTTTTTGCCAGTCCCATACTGGTGGGCGAGAAGACCCGGGACCAGTATCTGGAAAGGGGCGCTGTCTACTTTCGCTATGGTATTCCTACGCTTAATCTCAACACCCTGGCGGACTGCCTTTTGGATGATGCCCTGCCATTGGTCTACGCTGCGCACGGTGGGCTTTATGTGCGCATCGACGGCACCAGGATGAGGCAGCTGCGGCTGGAGCGGGGCATCTCTTTAGGTGCACTTGCATCGGAATTGGGCGTCTCTCGCCGCACTATCAGCAAGTATGAGGTGGAGGACATGGACACAACGGTGGATGTGGCTATCAAGCTGGAAGAGATCTTCGAGCAGGAGCTGATCCAGCCCGTGGACCCCTTCCTTCCCGGAAATGCTGTGGTTGATAAGGGGCCGGTGACTGACAATATCCTGCGCCTGCTCCTGGAGATCGGCTTCGAGGTAGTTCCCACGGCTCAGGCCCCCTTCAATGCCATAACCAGAACTGAGGATCTGGTGGTGCTGACAAGTGTCAGCAAATTTTCCCAGAGCATGCTCAAGAAGGCCCGGCTCATGAGCAGCCTTTCTGCCGTGGCCAGGACCAAGTCAGTGGTAATCGTAGACGGCGAGACCAAGCTGGAGTGCATCGAAGATACGGCCTTGATCGAGAAGCGCGAGCTGGAAGGCATTGACCGCACCCGCGAGTTCGAGGATCTGGTGGCCGAGAAGCAGAATAAATAAGATTACTATCACAAAAATCATATAGGTCAAACCCAAGTTAGTACCATGAGACATGCCTTTTTGTTGTTAATAACCTGCTTTTTATTGGCTGCTGCATCCTGGGGACAGGTGGCTGCAGAGGTAAATCCTGCAAACAATTCTACAAATGCAAGCATTAATGCCAGTACTTCCATGGGCACCATGAACCTGGCCTTATTCAGCATGCCCGATACCCGGCAGAGCACTGAATACTCCTGTGGCGCTGCCGCCATGCAGGCGGTTTTGGGCTACTGGGGAAGAGACATTGGTGAAGAGGACGTGAGAGAGATGCTCAACACCAATGAAGAGACTGGAACTTACCCCGATGATATAATCAGGGTGGCCTCAGCTCTTGGTCTGCAGGCCGAATATAAAGAAAACATGACCATGGCAGATCTGGAAGACTATGTGGCAGAGGGAATACCGGTCATAGTGGACTGCCAGGCCTGGAGGAGCGTCTCGCAGTACAACGAATCCTGGGCGGATACCTGGTATAATGGGCACTGGCTGGTAGTAATCGGGATCGATGAAAATAATGTGACCCTGGAAGACCCTTACATCCTGGGAGATCGAGGCCTAATGCCCCGTGAGGAGTTTGAGGCGCGCTGGCACAACGTGCGCGGCCTGGACGAGACGGATACCGGAAAGCAGATCCATATGGGAATAGCCATTCGCGGTGAGAAGCCCGCTTCCACCTCCGGCTTCAGGCACGTTGATTGAGATTAAAATGAAATCGATAATGGATAGAATCAAAGAGTCGGGCAGAGTATTCGTCTTTGGAATTGCCGGTGACAGCGGCTCTGGGAAGACCACCATCTCGCGCGGCATAAAGAGGATACTGGGCGAGGAGATGGTCTGCTCCTTCTCCATGGATGACTATCACAGCCTGGATCGAAAGGCGAGAAAAGAGCGCAATATTACGCCTCTGCACCCTGAGGCCAACCACCTGGAGCTGCTGGCTGATCACCTGGAGCAGTTACGGCGCGGGGAGGAGATCGCCAAGCCGGTCTACGATCATAGCATTGGCGAGATCAGCGGCACAGTGCCCTTCGGCCCGGCGCCCGTGATTATCGTGGAAGGGCTGCATCCCTTTTTCACGCCGAGGCTGCGCAGCCTCATTGATTTCAAGATCTTTGTGGATCCCTCGCGGTCCGTGAAGAGGCTGTGGAAGGTGCGCCGCGATGTGGGCGAGCGGGGCTATCAACCTGTCCAGGTGATGGCCGAGATCCTGCAGCGCGAGCCGGACTACAAGCTCTATGTGGACATCCAGAAGATCTATGCCGAGATCGTGGTCAAGATTCAGGATTCCCGGTTTCATCCCTCTCTTATCGAAACAGGACCCGCGCCCGACTGGTACTCGGTGCGACTAATTCAGCAGATGCTGGATCAGCCCGTCTCCCAGGTCGGTCTGACCATTGATTTGAGCAAAATTCTGAGAAGCTCTGAGCATGATTTTTCTATCGAGTTTCAGCGAGACGATTACTACGGGAAAAAGGTGGGCATCATGACTGTGGACGGCGAGATTCATCAGTCCATGATTGCCGATCTGGAGAAGAAGCTAGGCGACTCGCTGGGAACTTATGCCGTCATCAGCGATCGGCGCGAGCAATACGTCAATGCCATTGGCCTCTCCCAGTTGATCTTGACCTGGAGCTGTCTGGAGAAGCTGGAGCATCTACTCGGCAAGAGTTAGCCCTTGTGTCCTGCGCACGCTCTACCAGCGCGCGCCTCTGCGGGTGCCCATGTCGGGCGCGCGGAGCCTTACCAGTGCTCCCAGGCGACGACCTCATCCAGGGTTTTGCGGGGCCGGGGGCCAGGCTGCTCGGCGGGGTAGCCCAGGGGCAGCAGGGCCACGACCCTTACTTCCTGGGGCACTCCCAGGATCTCCTTCACCTTATCCTCGTAGAAGGCGCCGATCCAGCAGGTGCCCAGATCCAGCGAGGCTGCGGCCAACGTCATGTGATCCAGGGCGATGGCAACATCGACGGCATAGGCCGGCTGGCCGCAGGTCATAACCAGATCGGATGTTCCGCAGGCGGCGATGACCACGGGCGCCTGGGCCACAAATTGCTGATCTCTGGCAGCTTCTGCCAGCCTCTGGCGCGTGGCAAAATCCCTTACCACTATGAACTTCCAGTCCTGCATATTCTTGGCGGAAGGCGCAAGCCGGCCAGCTTCCAGAACGGCTAAGAGCTTTTCTTCTTCCACCAACTTGTCCTGGTAGTTTCTTATGCTCCGGCGAGTCCGGATGGCCTGCATCAGATTCATGGTTATATCAGATCCATTGGCAGATCAGGCCCTCTTCTTCATCTCACTCACGATCTCCTGGCCGGCCTCAGTGAGGCACCAGATGCCGTCATTCTCGAAGACGAGGCTTCTCTCTGCCATATCGGCCAGGATCTTCTTGACGGATATTGCCGGGATGTGCTCGAATCTGGCGACCTTTTCCGCGGACAGTTTGCCCTTTGAGCCCAGGACCTGAACAACCCTCTCTCGATGCTTGGTACCCATGATAAAACCCATGTTGTTGGCTAAGTCTTCCGGCATAATTTATTACCTCTTTTCGGCGTTAGCTTTATAGCTACTCACCTCAATGTTAAAAGTGGCGGGCAGTCCGGGTGGTTCGGCGTCACCTATAACCCGAAATCGTCGACAAGCGGGGGGCGAAGCTGACGGAAGACTCTGGGCGCTGTGTGCTCAGTCCAGTTGCTGACTATGATTCTCCGTCCTGCAGGGATAGCACCGGTCCATGGGTCTTCCTGAAGGAAGGTCTGTGTACCATAATTGCGGGAACCGGTTCAGGCCCGGAAGGGAGCAGACCCACCGCGGGTAACTGTCGCTTACAGGTATATGGGGAGGAGAAAGCTTCGGGATTAACTGGCATGCAGGCTCGGTGGCAACCGGCGGCGTGCCTGCCATTTAACATTAAAGGAGTCCAAGAACAGAGCCAAAACCCAGGAGGACCTCTCCTTGCATATTACCATTGAAGAGATAGAGGAAGATGGGAGACGGGCCAGAGCAGATTAAGGCCTTGGAAAACAAAGGAACTAACTATAAATAGCATTAATAGTACATAGTGTATCAAGTGAGTAAGTCCTTCCCGAAAGAATGATGCTGCTTATTAGCAGGTGGGACAATTAGGGAAGGGTTCACTAAATCTCTTTTATTTTGACTCAAAGAACTCAAAAGCCATAGTAATTTTATGCCGAATTTTATTATAATATATTTCATCATTGTTTCTATACATACGGGCTATGGCCCCTGCAATGAAGTCCACAGCCTGAAGACACGGGCATTGCTTAGAATCCAGATGGGAGACGTTTATGCTTCTCATCAAGCCGGTTGCCAGGTAGTTATCAAACCTATCCTGAGCATCCCCATAAAGGAACCTGTCTATAACGATCTCTACCGCTCCTTTAGGGAATTCGTAGTTAGGGATTACCCTATTTAATAACTGCTTGCATATGTCGTTGTACAGCACTTGAGGCTCTACTCCGAGATAGGAAGTCAGCAAAGCCGACTGGTCTTTGCGCACAAAGATATAGGCAATGTCGTTATTGGTCTTTGCCACGCATTCAAGGATACGGCGTTTGCTTGGATCATCCGACTCATTGAACTTGAGTTCCGACTTTACTTTGTACTTTTTTGGAAGCGTTTGCCTGATCTTCCTTATACATCTCCGGATGGGTATTTCCTCCTTGGCAACCAGGGCTGCAAGTACAAAGTATGTGTCTTCCTCCGATACCTTAGATCCTAAGCCGCCTAAGTTGCCGGACTCATCGATGTAGACCTTCATCCAATACACGTGTATGGCAACGGTGTATATAATAGCAGGCAATCTTGAGTGGACCCATGATAATGGACAAATGGTTAAGCAATGGTAAGGCAACCTCCTCTTCGAACTGAACTGGGGATCAGGTATATGGGGGGAGGTGGCATCAAGATTAACTGGCATGCAGGCACGTTGGCAACCGTCGGCGCGCCAGCAATTTATAATAAATATATTAATCTCGTTTTTTTTTTTTGATCTCTTCCTGAAACGGTCGGTAAACCAATCCTCAATTGGATATCTTGATATCCCCTGACCACCAAAATCAGATAAGCCATGCCCGTACTGTCCATAGTCGCCTGCCGGATGCTGGAGGACGAGCTAGTCCACCTGCTCTCTGCTGATCGAGAGGTCCGGGAGCTTCTCCTCGTGGACGGAAGAGAATGCTTGAGCCTCTCCGGAAAGCTGAGGGCGCAGAACCGCCCCCACCTCCTGCTAGGCCTGGACCAAATTGCCCGGCATCTCAAGGAGCGGCAAAGCAGGCCAGGCGGAATCCTTTCTCGCAGGAGCGCCCACCCAAAAGCGGCGGATCTTGTGGTTGTGGTAAGCCCGCTTCGTCTCGGGCTGCACTCCGACCTGGAGCAGCTCAAGGCCGCTGTATATGATAATATTCGACGCCTATCCACATTCTCGGACGGGATACTGATATTCTATGGAAAATGCGGCAACGCTCTGGCCGATCTGGAGCACGACCTCTCCGACCTATCCTGCCCGATCTACTTCCTGACCGATGAGCAGGGCGAGAGAATCGATGACTGCATAGCCCTCGCTCTGGGCGGAAACGGAAACTATGATCGAACTCTCGCCGAGCATCAGGACGTGGCGCTGTTCATGACCCCCATGTGGGCATCCAACTGGAAGGTGATGGGCCAGGAGGACGCAGCATCGGGCAAGCGCCTGGACCTGGGGGCAATGCTGAAGGGAACCGGCATGAAGAAGGTGGCCAGAATAGACACAGGCCTGTGCTTTGAGACGGGATTCGAAGAAAAGGTGGACGGCTTTGCCCGAGAGTTTGGCTTGCAGAGAATCGAGCTGCAGGGAGGGACGGCTATTGCCGAAGGCAGCTACGAGAGAGCAAAAAGCTGCTTGGTAGCTGCCCAGCCGAGGAACGGCGCACGGATCAGCAGCCTTAATTTTAAGGGGTGCCTGGCGGCGATGCAGGCCATTTGCCGCATGACAAGGAAGAAGTTCCTGGGAGATTGAAGCTGAGTGAGGAGAGGATCTTGCCTGCCAGGGAGCTGGACTACTTCCGAGGCCGCGCGTTCTCCCTATCCCCACCGATGAAGCCCTCCACCGCCCTCACAAAGCGCGCCATTAAGGTCCAGTGACGGGCCTTCTCACGGGGACGATCCTACACACACAGAAGCTTCTTTTAACGATGGTCGCGGCTTTCGCGGAGTTTGAGAGATCCCTGATTACATCCCGCCTTTTAGTGGCGCAAGACTAAATTCTTTAGCCACGATGAGTTTATAATAATATAGCCAAATACCCTGCAACAATGAAAGCAATGAGAATGAGGGTAATCTATCAGCCGGATGATAAAACGTTGGAATATGCAGAGCTGGTATTGAATCCATATACCGGTTGTTCCCATAATTGTAATTACTGCTACAACAAAAGGGAGGGTCGACCCCAAGGCCCATACGATCAACCAGCAAAAATGGCAATTCTGAAAAATATCCAGCATGATCTTTTGATACTGGAAGGTGATCTTGATCGGAGACCCGTTCATATATCGTTTATGGGCGATCCCTACGATGTGGGCAGAGGAGATAACAGCTATACACGCAGTGTTCTTATGGCGTTCCGGGCATATGGGCATCCCTTTCAGATATTGACCAAAGGCGGCATGTTGGCAGCAAGAGACTTCGATCTGTATGGGCCTAAAGATAGTTTTGGTGTAACTTTGACCTTCGATAACGATGCCGATTCAAGGCAAAATGAACCTGGGGCCGCTTTGCCGGAAGATCGTATCGCAGCATTAAAGGAGGCTCACAGCCGTGGTATTCATACATGGGTTTCGTGCGAGCCAGTGATTAAGCCAGAACAGACACTGAAGCTTATCGAAATGACCCACGAATTCGTGGATTTGTTTTGGATCGGCAAGCTAAACCATTATCCTAAGATGGAGAAGAAAATAGATTGGCCGAAGTTCCGAAGCGAGGTTGAAGCGTTATTACAGAAATACAGCAAGCAGCCGGGAACAGGTTACAGGTTGAAGCATCAGTTGATTGAGGCGAGGTAAGGCATTTCGTAGGCTGATATCCCGGCATTGTTTAGTAGCCACCACTGCGTTTAGATCTTCTGGCTGTCACCACAAACATGTCATGCTCATGCAGTCGTTTAAGGCGTCTTGCGAACCTTTCATCAAGGCAACTTCGAGCACATATTCAGGATAACTAACGACCTGGCGGTCTCCGGCGATATCTCCCTTCCTACAAATGTCCAGTGAGCACGATCGACATCGCTTTTTAGATACTTCAAACCATATTCTTTTTTAATTGCCCCCAGGACTGCTCCGATTTAATCCGCCAACATACCGTCGATGTCCATAGCTATCCATCGCCTTTTGAAGTAAGTGTAAAACAAAGACAATATACCTTCGATCTCCAAAATAAAAAAACTTATATTCAAAGAAGTCGTATTTAGATTTAGAAGCACAACGGAGGATTCAATAAAATGACAAACGAAACTGTAGAGAAGGCAAAGGCTGATGTTAAGAAAGGGATTGCTGAAGTAGGGAAGGCGGCGGCTAATTTAAAAGATGATGTAAAGGCTGATATGAAGAAGTTTAAGGCCAATTTTGAGCATGATGCTGATGCAGAGAAAAAGGCTGATGCAACCAGAATCTTGGTCACTGATGCAGATACTGGGGCGAGGCCTGATTCAAAGAAGAGGACGAAGGCAGATGCAAAGGCCAATACAGAGGAGGCGAAGGATACGGTTCCTTTTCAGCAGGATTTTTATGATGAAATTAAAGTGAATGCAAAGGCCAATACAGAGGAGACGGGGGATACGGTCGAATCTATATTTGGCGCTAATGCAGGCATCGTATGGAAAGCCCTCAATCTAAATGGTCCGATGACTATTGATGACCTCGTGAAGGCTACTTCTCTAAATCCCGAGGAGATATATGGCGCGTTGGGCTGGCTTGGCCGCGAGAACAAGATCTTGTTGGAGACACGAGGAAATGTGAGGTTCTTTTCGCTAAGGTCATGACAATCATTCCGATGATTTGGGTTCACAGTGTTTCAGCTAAAGACCATCTTGAAAGAGGCACACTACTCCTTGGTCATCGTCGAACACGACCCCTTGCTCTACGAGGACGCCAGAGAGATGACGGAATACGTCTCACATAGCCTTGAGCGATGCGGCCAAAAAAGCCGCAGACGAAGGGCCAAGTGCTGAGGCGAGACTTATTGCCGAGGCAATTCGAGAGCACTGAAGAGCCAGAGCCGGACCTCTGTAGACTTGGACGTGATCAAATGGTATTAGAGGGCAGGATGGACGCAGGCTCGTTTATACCTCAAGCTTATGGAAATGGAAACATTCACTGAGCGACTAGAACACACTATCACTCTATTAAACCACACGGAGCAGATCACGCTAAACAGCAACATTAACAAATCATAACGCAATTTAATCCTATAAAATTATGAAAATGGTGTAATACATGGATTTCGCTGAAGTAATTGCTGCAAGAAAAAGCATTCGGAACTACTCGAATAAGCCAGTTAATAAAGAGACTATAATGAAATGTTTAGACGCAGCTAGGGCCGCTCCCTCCTGGGCGAACAAGCAGTGCTGGCATTTTATAGTTGTAATGGATAAGGATAAAATTCTCCTTGCGCCATAGCCCTGTGGCGTCTTGATCCTCTTTTCCATCTCAGCATCGGTTCTGCCAGGTTGCGTAGCGCGCTGGAGGCGAGCGCATGGCCGCTCTTGCCACTTCTCGCACCACCCACAGCCCCAGGTGGTCCAAGTAGGCTTTAGGGATTTCGCGCAATGATATCATGGCAGCCAGTCGGCCCTGCCCGGCCAGGCTCGCCGTGAAGTAGCCGCCCGCCAAAGAGCTTTACTCCTTCCCGGCCGCGCATCCCACCTTCTCCTGCCAACAAGAATTCCTCGGCTTATGACCCGAAGACATCGAAAAAAAACCACCGGTACGATCAAAATCGCAGCTGCAAGGTTGACAGATATTCATATGACTTTGAGCCGAGATCTACATAAAAATCATCCTTTTATATGCACAAGGATTGCATGTAATGGGAGGAATTAAAACGAAAAACCTCAAACTTGTATTGGCCATCCTGGCCTTTGGCCTGCTCTGTTTCATGGGCACCGCAGCGGCAATTCCACATTATGATGGGCACTCGCCTCACGGAATTGGAAATGTATACCATTCAAGCTGGTGGCAACCGGTGACCTACCACTGGTACACGCCTTCGTACTACTACAATGCCTTTGATCCGTGGTGGAATACCAACTTCTACGGCCCGCTGAGAACCACGTATTACCGGTACAGTTGGAGATGGTAAGACTATACACTCTGTTCCGATGAAAATGCAGCGGATTATCCTGAATACCTAAAGCAGCATCACCTTTTTTCTAACCCTTTTTGCAGACCTTCCCCTTGATATCCTTGACATAATCCTCGATAGGCGACGACATTAAGAGCGCCCAATCAAAATTCCATCAGGCTCCTCTGCACCGGCGCGGACAATAGCTTTGCTTCCTTGCGCCACTGCCCTGCAGGCGTCTTGATTCTCTTTTCCATCTCCGCCATCGCCTCTCTCAGGCTTGCGAAGCGCGCCGGAGGCGAGCGCATGGCCGCTCTAGCCACCTCTCGCACTACCCAAACACCCAGGGGGGCCCAGTAGGCCTCCGAGATCTCCCGCACCGCCAGCACGCCAGCCTGGCGGCCCTGCCCGGCCAGGTGCTCCAGAACGGCGAGGCGCGCCGCGTAGTAGCCGCCCGCCAGTGAGCTGTACTGCTTCTTTGCCTGCCCGTCCTCTCTGTCTCCGCCGATGAAGCCCTCCTCCGCCCACACGGAGCGGGCCATCCAGATCTCCACCAGCTCGAAGCTGAAGGGCCGTGGCAAAAGCAGGATCTCGAAGTGATTTCCCAGATCCTCCCTGGAGAAGAGATAGTAATCGTTTACCTGCGGCTGGTCTAAAACCGTCTCCTTGAGCAGCTTGCCGATCATGTCGTCTGAGGCGGTGATCGACCAACGAGTGGGAACCAGCTTTCTCCTCTTGCCCAAGAGGCCTAAGGAAAGCATGCGTGAGATGTGATCCGTGCCGATGCCGCAGGTGTAAAGCTCGCCCACGGCAGCGGCGGCAGCGGCGTCCCTGTCCTCGACCATCTGGTCCACCTTCCTGGGAATGAGCGGATTGGTGGTGATCTGCATCCCCTTCATTTCACCAGAGGGCCCGGAGGGAGAGAGCACGCCGTCAAACTGCAGCCTGCCCTGGGGCGGCCGATAAAATGAGACCTCAGTGCCCACCGGAGCCGAGGACAGGGCGATCTGCTGCATGGCCTCCAGCAGCCTTCCCGGCGCCTCTGCCTCCTTTATTACTATCTTGCTCTCGGAGCGGACCAGGGCCGAGCGCGCAGCTATGATCTCGCCGATGTCCATGGCCAGAGAGGGCGGCGTCAAGGTACCGCCCGCCGGCACCATGGGTCCAGCTCTCACCAGTGGATAGCCGTGCCTGCCCACGAAGACCTCGGGTGGGGACATGCCCTCCAGGCTGCGGCCGATGCGGGGCAGGGCCGCCGTCTCCTCCAGCCGACGTAGTATGGGGCAGACGGGCCGGCCGCACAACCCCCTACCTTTGCAGGTGATGCATTTCATTTTTATTCTATCCTTTTCTCTATGCAGCAAGGCCCTTATAGGTTATATCACTATTATCTTCTCGATGACTGACAGGTTGATCCCGGCTATTGCTCAGGACGCCAAGACCGGCGAGGTGCTCATGCTGGCCTACATGAACGACGAGGCCCTGGCCAAAACCAGGGAGACGGGCAAGGCCCACTACTGGTCCCGCTCACGAAAGAAGCTCTGGCTGAAGGGCGAGTCCTCCGGGCATTTTCAGCGGGTGTTAGAGATCAGAATCGACTGCGACGAGGATGCAGTTTTGTTGCTGATCGAGCAAGAGGGCGGAGCGTGCCATACCGGCTACAGGTCCTGCTTCTACCGCACCCTGGACGGCATTATCGTGGGCGAGAAGGTCTTTGATCCAAAGGATGTCTATTGATGGCCAGAGCGGGAGATAGAGACGGAGAAGGAAGGTCCGGCCGCAAATCCTACCCGCTTTATGACAGCCTCCTGCTCAAGGCCAAGGCCTAGGGTGCAGGAGGGGCGAATGCAGCAAGACCAGGTGAAGGGGGCCCGGGTGAAAGTCGATGCCTCTGGCCCTCTGGCTCATCTGCCTCTCGTTAAGTCCGCCCTGCAGATGTTTGACGGGCAGCTTCCTGCCCACGCAGATTCTGAAAAGCTCTGTCTGTCTACCTGGATACCGCCCATCCCCAGCCGGGCCTTTTCCCGGTTGGCCGACAGCCGGCTGCGGGCTCTTTTGGGCAGGCGCACCCCGGACCAGGTTACCATCTCCATCACCGAGGAGTGCCCCAATCGCTGCGCCCACTGCGCTCTGCCCAATTCTGGAAACAAGCTGCGCCTCTCTCCGGATACGGTCAAAGACATCATCGGCCAGATTCTGGACATGGGAACCACGCTGGTCATATTCGATGGCGGGGAGCCGGCCCTCTACCAGGAGCTACCGGAGCTGGTGGCATCTGTGGACGATCGGGCTATCTCCACTCTCTTCACTTCCGGGGCGGGCTTTACGGCAAAGCTCGCGCGCCGGCTGAAGGAGGCGGGGCTTTATGCCGTCAACGTCAGCCTGGACAGCCCCATCGAGACGGAGCATGATGCCATGCGCGGGCGGGCAGGGGTTTTTCAGGAGGCCATGCAGGCCATCGAAAATGCCATCGCTGCCGGCCTGCTGGTTGACCTCTACGTGGTCCTGCGCCGGGAGAACATGCCTCATCTGCAGAGGTTCCACGAGCTTGCTCGCCGCATGGGCGCGCACGAGCTGACGTTCTTTGAGGTGGTCTGCACAGGCCGCTGGTCGGAGAGACAGAATATCGCCCTTCTGCCCGCCGATCACGCCCGTCTGGAGGACTTTGTCCGGGGCAACGTAGCGCCGCCCAGGATATTTTCTGTTCCCGAGGCCTACAAGCGCTTCGGCTGCTTTGCCGCTACCAGCTGGATGCACATAACACCCGCCGGAGAGGTCTATCCCTGTTCCTGCTATCCAGAGTCTTGGGGCAGCATTTTCGAAGAGCCCATTAAAAAAATCTGGCGGCGCATGGGGGCTTTTCCCTACAAAAAGAGCAAAGTATGCCCTATGCGAAAATAAGGCGTTTTTATTCCCACTTTTAAGCAAAATTGCTCTGCAATGAAGCGTTTAAAATCCGATTCAAGTTAAACTAAATTTTTCTGGCATATGTTTCAATCAATAAAGCTATATAGGACATTAATCATGAACAATGTCGATCGAATTATGGATTTGACACCTGTTCAAAGAGACATCTTAACCGCATTGATCAACATTCACCGTGTTGAAGGACGAGCTGTGAAGGGTGAGGAGATTGCCGAGCTGATAGACCGAAATCCCGGAACCATCAGAAATCAGATGCAATCCCTCAAAGCCTTGAACTTAGTAGAAGGCGTGCCTGGCCCCAAGGGCGGGTACAGGGCTACGGGCGCAGCCTTCGAGGCGCTCAATATTGAGGCCACGGGAGATGTGGTAACCGTCCCCGTAATCCGGAATGGTGTGTTGATGGAGGGCACCACCGCCAGCGAGATCATCTTCAACAAAGTCATGCACTCGCAGCAATGCGACGGCGTGGTGCGCATCATCGGCAACATCAGGGACTTCAACGTGGGAGACTGCATTGAGGTCGGGCCCACGCCCGTAAACAAGCTTTACATCCGGGGCAAAGTGACGGGCAGGGACGACACCATGAGCCGCCTCATCTTCCATATCGTGGAGATGATATCCGTGCCCAAGGTTGCCGTTAAAGGCATCGCGCGCCGCGCCGTACACATACCGGCAAACGCAACTCTACAGGAGGCATCGCGCATACTGGTGCACAACGGCGTCTCCGAGGCACTGGTGGATGACAGCTCACCGGGATTGATCAACATGGCCGACATCACCCGCGCTGTGGCGGACGGCAAGACCAATCAGGAAGCCAGGGAGATCATGACCCGCGGCTTTTTGACCATCGACTCCGAGGAGCCCATCTACGAGGCCATCAAGATGCTGGGCCGGACGGGCGCCAGCCAGCTGGTCGTCTCCGAGCAAGGAGCCCTGTGGGGCATCGTCTCACCCGGCGACCTGGTCAAGACGCTTACTCCAGCCTGATTTCCGTTCCCGTGTGTCCACCCAGGGCACCTTTTTTCAAATTTTCTATTTTGCTGCCCAGAACGATAGCCGTGGGAATGCAGCTTCTCTCGATGATCTTGGCGGCCAGAGGATCGACGGGCGAGCGCGAGCCGGCCTTCATCTCCGTCTCCATGGCCAGGCGCGCCAGCTGGGTGTGGCGTCATGCGCTCCAGCTTTTTCGCTTCGGGGTCCTTCTCCGGATCGGCGGTGTAAACTCCGTCCACCGATGTGGCGACGATGATCTTGTCGGCGTGCACGTACTCCGCTAAGAGAGCGGCGACGGCGTCCGTGGTCTGGCCGACGGCCACGCCGCCCATGACCACGATCCTGCCGGGCTGGGCCAGCCGGGCGGCCTGGGCATAGGTGTCGGGGATTTCTTGCGGCGCAGAGTCGCCCAGAGCGGCCACGAGCAGCGCCGAGTTGAGCTTGGTGGCGCCAATGCCGATGGTGTCGCAGAACATCTCCGATGCGCCCAGGGCGCGCGCCTTCTCGATGTACTCGCGGGCGATCCTGCCGCCGCCCACTACTACGAAGATCTGGTGCTCTTGGGCCAGTTCTTTGAGAGCCTGGGCGTACTCCCGCAGGCTCTGGGCATCGCGGCCTGCCAGGATGGAGCCGCCGAGAGAATAGACGAATATCATGGGGATGGGCTAGTGGGGTGAGGGGATAAAAAGGTTGCCGGATTTGTGGATCAAGTGGAGGAGAATGGTTTAGAGATATGAGGATGAGAAGGCTCTTCGCTATTTTCAGCGGCCAACCCTGAGTTACTATTGACTTTCTAGATGTATTTGGATCACTGCGTGTGCTCTGTGCGCTCTGCGACTCTGTGTTTTTTGCTCCGCAATCAAGATGCAGAAGAATCTTTTACAAAAAAATGTTAGAAAAAGAGTTGTGAAGAGGTCCTTAAATCTTATCCAGAGCCTTGACTACTTCGCCGAAGATGGTCTTGATATCGCCCACACCGAGGACGGTGGCGACAATGCCCCTCTTGTTGTAGTAGTCGATGAGCGGCTGGGTCTGGGCATGGTAGGCAGTCAGTCTCTGCTTGACTGTGGCCTCGTTATCGTCCGCCCTCTGGTACAGCTCGCCGCCGCAGGCATCGCACTTTCCGGCAACCTTTGGCTTATTGAACAGTTCATGATATGTCGCGCCGCACTTGCACATCCTTCTGCCTGTGACGCGCTTGACCAGCTCTGCATCGGGAACATCAATGTTCAAAACGACATCGATCTTCTGGCCCAGAGCGGGAAGGATCTTATCCAGTGCCTCTGCCTGGGGCATGGTCCGGGGGAAGCCGTCCAGCATCCAGCCGCCCTTGACGTCGTCCTTGGCCAGGCGATCCTTGATGATATCAATGAGAAGTGCGTCCGGAACCAGCTTGCCTGCATCCATGAACTTCTTGGCCTCAACGCCCAGAGGAGTTCCATTGCGAACGTTCTCTCGCAGTATGTCTCCGGTGGAGACGTGCTTAACTGCATACTTGTCGACGATCATCTTGGCCTGTGTGCCCTTGCCGGATCCCGGTGGACCGATCAGAATAATATCCATTCCATTTCCTCCTAAATTCCCTTAACAAGCAGCAATTGCCGCTTGTGAGCGTGAAATGATACAATGGCATACTTTAAAAAACCTTTTCTACGCCGCCAGCGGGATCAAGGCGACAGCAATCATGAGAGTGCCCGAGAATATCGGTATGGATAAATTGTCGTCCAGGCTTCTGTTTCTAATGATAATAGCCACGCCATCAGCAAAGGTAGCTGCCGCAGCTCCTGCCAGATAAACAGGAAAAGAAAGGCCGGAAAAGCCGGAGGTGAGGTAGCCGATAAAAAGGCAGGCTATGAACATGGCAGCAACAACGGGCAGGGGCTTGATGCGCCCTCTCCCCGCAGGGGCGGGCACGCCTCGCACATCGCAGTTATTCAAAATGGAGCCGGCAAGACCGCTTACTGTATCTCCCAGGGTGAGAAAGAGCATGGCAGTCACGGCGATCATGGGCGGGAAGAGCAGTACACAGAGAAGGCTGCCCACCATGTAATAAATGTAGCCGGCAACCTTTGTCTCCTCGTGGTCGCGTATCTCGGGCAGCCGGATCTTTCCATTCAACCTTTGCACCTCCAGCAGCAAAGATACGGCTAAGGCCAGAGCGATTGCGCCCGCCGTAACGCCGGCCCCCAGAAAGATGATGCCAAAGGGAACAGATAGGCCGGTGAGGTGAATGGCCTTTCGGCGCAGCTCTTTGACCAGCATGGCGCGCCACTCTTTGGCCAGTTCAGGCATGATCAGTCAGTCTTCCTTGGCTCACTGTTCCATTGTTCCATCTTTGCCTTTTTCCACCCGTTTCGGCAGTCTCACTCCTTCTTCCCAGGTGCAACCAGATCCCCTGCATCCTGGAATTTGAGTAGGCCTCCGAGCAATGCGGCAAGCTTGTCTGCCACTTGCCAGCGGGGGACTTTGACCTGCTGCATGGTGTCGCGGTCTCGAATGGTAACGGTGCCCTGCTCGAGCGTATCATAGTCTACGGTGACTGCGAATGGAGTTCCGATCTCATCGTTACGCCGGTATCTGCGGCCGATCGATCCGGATGTATCGTAGTCCACGCGCATGCCGCGTGTTCGTAGCTCCTGCAAAATGGCCTTGGCCGGATCTGACAGCTCCTTTCGGTCCATCAAAGGCAGAACTGCCACCTCAATGGGGGCCACCGTCGACTTGAATCTGAGCACGGCGCGCGTCTCGCCGTCTACCTCGTCCGCGTAGAAGGAGTGGTCCAGCACGGTGTAGATAATCCGATCAATGCCAAAGGATGGCTCAATGACGTGAGGTACTACCTCTTCTCCCCGAATCTCCTCTTCTAGGTCCTCGAAAGTGAATAGCAGCGGTTCAATGCATACAGTTTCTTCCCCCACCGTAAGTGAAATCGTTTCCCCTTTCAGGCTTCTATCTAGATCCTCTTGAGAAATAGCCTTGAGGGCCTCACCCACAGCTTTGGCTTTTCCTTTGAACCTGGGTCCAAGAGCTTTGAAGTTTGGCTTAATCACGCGCTTCTTCCGCATGACTGGCTTATCATAGTGCACGAAGACGCTCAGATTGACCTTGCTCACGGACGTGTGGGCTTTGAGGTCAAAGTCAGTCCTATCCGCCACGCCCACGATCTCAATCCAGCCCAGCCGGTCCAAAAAGACCTCCGCGTCCCAGCAGTCCGCGGCATAGTGAGCCATCTCATCGGCTTTGTGCTGGCGGAAGCGTAGCTTGTCCGGGGCTACGCCCACAGCCAGGAGGAATTGATAGGTGCGGGCCACGTAGTAGGCCAGGGCCTGGTGGGCCACAATGCCTCTCTCCACAGCCTCGCCAAAGGTCATCTCCTCCTCTTCGCCCTTCTCCTGCGCTGCCTGGGAGTAGAACTTCATCTTGATGTCCGCGACCTCGGCAAAGCGGGGATGGCTCTTATCTCGCGGATCGATGAATATCTCCGCCTCGGCCTGAGTGAACTCCCGCAGCCTGATCACTCCCTGGCGGGGCGAGATCTCGTTTCTAAAGGACTTGCCGATCTGTACCGCGGCAAAGGGCAGAGAATCGCGGAAGTAGCGGAGTAGCCGGGGGAAGTTGATGAACATGCCCTGCGCCGTCTCCGGTCGCAGATAGCCGGTCATCTTGTTTCCTGGACCGATCATGGTCTTGAACATGAGATTGAACTCGTATACCTGGGACAGCTCTCCTCCGCACTCCGGGCAGCCTATCTCATTTTCCTGAATGCACTTGTAGATCTCCTCGTTGCTTAAGGCATCGGGCACCTCGATGATGTGCTTGATGAGGTGATCAGCCCGGTAGACCTCTTTGCACTCCTTGCAACTGGTAAGCGGATCGGAAAAGCCGCTCAAGTGGCCGGAGGCCTGGTAAATTCCCTCCACGCCGATGGTGGGCGCCTCGATCTCCGCAAATCCCTCGGCGATGACGAAGTACTGCCGCCAGATGTCCTCAATGCGCCTTTTGAGGGGCGCGCCCAGTGGGCCGTAATCGTAAAAACCCGCAGCTCCGCCATATAGCTCAAAGGCGGGCCAGAGAAAGCCGCGCCTTCTGGCGAGTTCGTTTACCAACTCATTCTTGTCCATGCCAATCCTCGCTATGGTTTTAGAGCACCAGGGGTGATTTAATCTTTGTTATGTAATTGTGCGATTCTTGGCAAAAATTGGTATGGAAAATAGGTGTCGAAAAAGCAAATTTGCTTGAGGCAGTGCCTCAGCCGGCTGCCGAGACTGCCAATAGCATCCCGAAGGCCACAGTCACGCTGCAAAGAAGAATTATGTCGCCATACTTGTTGTGCATCAATCTCTTAAGGCTGGATAGTATGCTGTTTGTGTCTTCATTTCCATCCACCCTGCTCTGCTCCAAAACACCACTCACCCTCTGCATGTAGCATACCTGGGCCGTCTGCATTTAAGTAGCTATTTTTCACATTGGCGTTTTATGAGGGCTTATAGCTCTATTTTAAATCATATGAATGCCATATTGGTCTTGTGTAGGCTATATTTGAGAAAATATTTCGCCAATGATCACTTTTTTGGGCAATAGCTTGCGGCAATGATTGGATAATTATGCCCAACCAGTCGAAGCATATCAAAAAAAACGGATCTTGCGGTGAATGCCGGCCGCAAAAAAAATCTGAAAAATAATAGAAGGATAGGAATATATTGGTCAAAAGGCCGGTTTTTTCATCTCGGCCCATTCTTTCTCACTCGATTTTGACCTCTTTTCCCTTTCTCTTTTCTTTCTTGTCCAGCTCCAGTGTCAGGACGCCGTTCTTGTAGGAGGCTTTAGCGCTGTCCGTATCGATGGCGGAGTCGAGATAGATCATCTTGTAGAAATTTTTATCGTCATCCGTCTTGATTTCTACACTGTCCTCAGCCACGTCCAATTTTACCTTGTCCTTGTCCACGCCGGGCAGCTCCACGAAGATCCGGTACCTCTCCTTCTCGTTCATGACATCAACCAGTGGCTCTCTGCCCGAGCTTGGCTCGATGCCCCGATGGGACGGCTTGATGTTGCCAAACTCGCTGAAGACCGGCTCCTTTCCCGGTTCTGCCGTATAGCTGAATCCGTAGACGAAGGGGCCGTATCGCCGAGAGACTCCTCCTGGTGTTTCCTCTTCGCGCACGAAGGTCTTGAACTCGGCAGGCATGTTCTCCTCAAACCGTTTGATCATGTCCTCAAAGGGCTCTTTGAACCAGTCCTCTTCGAACTTTTCTTTCTTTTCAAAAGGAAAGCCCTTGGAAAAGCTCTCGAATATATCGAATATTGACGGATATCTCTTGTCCCACATTTCATCTCACCTTACGATTACTTCTCTATACTAACCTTATGATAGTGCTAGGATATAAGTTTTTTGTTCAGACCATGGGTTTCGCGAAAAAAATATGCTTAAAAACAGGAATAGCAGGTGAAAAGAAGGCGAGAAAAACGCTGATTCACAGCGCCCTCCTCAGAGGAACAGAGCCGCTGAATTGCGGTCGTCTCATCTCGCCTAAGGCTAATGCGTGAGTTTTTGGCAAGGCAGCACTGGAATTTTAGCACAGCGCCCGTTTTAAGGGGACCCGATCATCGGTCGATGGGGGGCCTGGCTCTAGCCGCTTCCTCCACACATTCCCTGCATCGCGTTTTTTCCTTTAAATGATCCATGGCGATTTTGGCATTGCACCTGAAAAGGCGATTTTCGCCACTGCCGAAGACCTGCGCCGAAATTTGCGCTGCGCCCTTCCGACCCCGGATTATTGATCGATCCGAGCTGAGATGGAGGATGAAATCTATCATCCTGCGCCAGGATGATTGGTCGGACAGACTTAATCGGCCTATGGACCATGTCCTTACTAAACACTACGCGACAAACTACTACTTTATTCGTTATAGAATATCTAGTTTTCGGGCATGCATGGCAATTGTGGAGTCCTGAAATTATGACCAATTGCGAAATAGGCATCTAAATGGTATTTTCCGCCCAAATTCCATTTTCGGAGTCTCCCGGCTTTGAAAATTAAGCCTTCCGCGACCCTCCAGATAAGAGCATTTTACGACTTGCGAAGCTGTATACGTTTATATTAGCCCTTTAAAAAGAAAATAAAAATAGTTGGAAAGGCCAGGCGGCTCACTTGATCTTTTTCTCGAGCTTCTTGAGCTTCTTCTTGGCGGATTGGCTACCCGAAGCTGCCTGCTTCGAGAGCTCTTCTGCCTTGGCCTTCTTCACTTTGTTCAGCTTCTCCATTTGTTTCTTACTCGTTGGCATACAGTCACCTCGCTACGCCTCTGGCTGATTCTATTTAGCTTTTTTCCGTCTTAAAAATATCCCTGTATCGTTGTACCGCCCTATAAAATCTTCGAATGAACGAAAAGCTGACCTTTGATTCTCGTATTCTCCGAAAAAGCGTTCTAACTTTCCGTTCGTCTGGGGCTGCTTCACTCTGGCTAATATGGGCTTGATACCATCTTTTTTAGGTGATCTTTGAATTTGCGGTTCCAATTACCGCGCTTCCGTGATCCACTGGGCCAGTCTTTGTGCTTTTGGATGCATGTGTATGCGATTTTGTAACAGGTGTCCTTTGATGATCTATAATTTCGGGACTATACAGGCATACATGGCAATCTTAAATAGGAATGAGTATGCTAGAGGATAGTCATAGTAGTCAGGGCAACAAGAGCCAAGTGCCGTGCAAGGAAGAATGGTGCCCTACTCTGAAAGCCGCCAGGATGTGAATTTATGATAGATGGCCTAGTTCAGTTTGAGGCGAAAATCCAGAGCTCCAAGAGTATCAGGTCGAGGGTGATCTGGCCTGACTCGGAGGGCCCCTGGATTGAAGGAGGAATGGAGGATCTAATGGTCCATTTCACCTATGCCAGCTGGACCGCCTATAACCTGGGATGTGCCCTGTCCATGGCTCTATCCAGCAAAGATGAGGATCTCGGACGCTCCATCTCTGATATGATGACCAGGATGATCTCTTCAATGGGTGCCATTCAATTAGCAGAAATCCGCCTCACGCCGGACGCAATGGACGAGCTTAAGGGAGATCACCTCGAACCCTGAGACACAATTGCATATTGATTCTTTTCCGAGGGCAAATGGGCCCGCAAGAAAAAGTAAATTGTAATCCTTACAGGCGGAAAACGGAAACGAAAAGATAGTAGCCCGGCCGGGATTCGAACCTGGGTGGGGAGGTCCAGAGCCTCCTGTGATTGACCGCTACACTACCGGGCTTCGCCACTACCCTTGCAGCAGGTAGTTATTAATCTATCGATTGGCTGGCCCCTTCTGCCCCGGGGCAGGTGAGGAGCACCACTTTGCCCTCGCCCGAAATATCCTCTTTGGCCAGTTGCAGCTTTTCTTGGGGCGTTACAGGCTCTCTGCCTTTTAGAAATTCGTCCACAGGATCTAGCTCGAAGCCCAAGGCCCCTGTTTTGTAGTGCATGGGCACCGTCACTGCCGGGTGCAGTTGCCTCATCACCTCATTTGCGACGGCGGCATCGATGGTATATCTCCCGCCCACAGGCAGAAAGAGCAGATCCACAGGGCCTATGGCCTTTACCTGGGTTCGGCTCAAAGTATGCCCCAAATCTCCCAGGTGACAGACTCTTATGCCGTCCAGCGCGAAGCAGAAGATGGTGTTCTCACCTCGCAGCTTTCCTCTCTGTCCGTCATGATATGACTTTATGCCTGTGATATCCATTTCCATGCTGATGTAATCGCCGGGGCCGAAGATCACATCCGCTTCGCTTCCTGCAGCATCGACATTGTTGTGATCCATATGGTCGTGGCTTATGATTACAATGTCCGCTTCAGTTATCGGCATGGAATAGCCCACATCGCTCTCATGAAACGGGTCCAGGAGCAGAGAAAGACCTTCTTCGCTCTTTAAAAGAAAGCAGGAGTGTCCGAGCCAGGTGACAATCATAATTGCAATTAGCATCTCCCGCTAAAAATCACTATCGATTCGGGCATCGATCACGGCATGAACCACTCCGGGAGAGTACTTTTTGACCAGCACATAGCTCAGGATCTCGGCCTTGCGGCCTAAAGCTACTGCAGCTTGCTTTACATCTCGAATGGCTGCGTCAGGATACATCCTGGTGGCAATGGTCTGATGGTAATGCAGTATGCCTCCCGGCCTCAGAGCGGAAATGCCCTTTTGCAGGTATTGGTCGGTTACCTGGACCATGCCCATCACCACTCTATCGGCGACGCCCTCCGGAGTCACCTTCGCGCAGTCTCCCAGGACAGGCTCCACGATTTCTTCCACATGGTTTTGCCGGACATTTTGGCAGAGATAATGGTAAGCATTGGGATTCAGCTCAATGGCCATGATCTTTCTCGGCCGGGAATGAACGGCCATGGGAAGAGTGAAGTAGCCTATCCCGGCAAACATGTCCACTACATACTCACCCTTGCCAAAACGGCTCATTCTTATGCGCTCCATAAGGTTCCCAGGCGAGAACATCACCAGGCTTGCATCCAGATTGTAGATCACTTTATTTTCTTTATGTACCGTCTGGGTCTTGCTGCCGGCGATGGCTCTACGTACAGGCTCGCGAAAGGGGCCAAAGATGCCATCATCGGCTAAAACGGTGCAGCAGCGAGGATAGAAGTCTAAAAGAGCCTGGCCGATATGGTGCTCATACGCCGCAAGGTCGGGGTGAATCTTGATTACTATTACCTCTCCCAGTAAGAACCAGCCGCGAGGAATAAGATGGATGCATTCTTCGGGAATCTTTTCCTGCAAGGCATGGAGGAGATCCGGCATTTTCTTGTAGAAGGCTGGATCTTCCTGCATGACGAGCTCGCAGCCGGAGACTGACTTGATGACCGGGATCTCTACATGGCTTTGTCTCTTGATTACCTTGCGGCTCTTATCAAAAACACCGAGAGAGACTACCCTTTTTAGAGCAGCATCTGCGTCCTTTTTATTGGCTATTACCGCCAGTCTAATTTTTTCGGGTGTAGCTCTGCTCAAAGCTTACTCCTTCTTCGGTCAGGTTGAACATCAAGACCGAGGTCGCATTCTTATGTGTGACAGTTGATGCTAGTCCGTGAACCAGCAGGTTGGTGTCGAAGCCTTTCGGCGCATAGAAGCTGAGTCCCACAGGAATTGTTGTCCAGTTGCCCTGCAGATATATCTTCACGCTGGCGTCTCCTGTGGAGTTTATTCGCACCAGTGTATTCTCTCCATGGGAGATGGTCACAATTCCCCCTCTGGCACTGATGCTCTGGTCGATATTCTGGGGCAGAGCTATTTCCATATCATTGGCCATTCCCTGAGGGTTGGTGATGTTCAGACCCAGATAGCTTTCGTTGCTGGAATTTGAAATGTTTGCGGAATACAAAACCAGGAACGTTGGCTGTACTGGTGCCGTACTAGCGTTGGGCCGTAGATGGATACAACGGCAAAAAGAGCCAGCAAGATAGCTGCGCCAAGTAAGATGACTGTTCTTGGCGGCATTGCCATCTTCTTCTTGGTCAATGGGGGCTTGTACGGCTCTTTTGCTGGAGATGAGGCAGTTACTGCTGTCTTTTTCGCAGGCTCGCTGGGAGAAGGCGCCTCCGCCGTCTGCGTTGCCTGAGAGATCTCCTCGAAGGTCTCTGGTGTGTGCGGAGGATACGACTGTGGTTTTGCTTCTGCTTCTTTGTCTTCGGAAATTGTGGGCTCTTTATTTGCGATCTCAGTTACCTGTGATGCTATTGGTTCATCCTCTTCGATCGGCATAGGGCTGTCCGGGAGAGAGGTGGTCTTCCTTCGCGTAGGCAGCACCACGATGCCCTCCTCGAAGTTCAAGACCAAATCGGTATAAGTGCCGCTAACATCCACGAACTTGAGTGCGCGCGGAACCAGGTAGGAGACGCCGGAGATCTTAACCTCTTCGAAGAACTCGGTATTCTTCATCAAACGATCCTTGAAAGCGTAAACGGCCCCGCTTTCCATCTTGGCGTCTATCTCGCTAAGGCTGGGGAAGCGGTCCTCCTGCGCGGCCAGTTCTTTAGTGGCCACGACATAGGCTTCGAAGAAAACACGGCTCATTCGGTTGAGTCGATTAGTGTAGCGCCTATCGAAGAGAAAGGAGAAGCTATCTCCTTTGAGCTGCAAGCTCTCTTCTCGCGAATGCCGCCAGGCAGAGAAAGAGACGTCCATCAGAGGATCATATCTCCAAACCAGATAAGTATTTTATGTATGGAAAAGAGCCAGGGGTTTTCTGCAAAATTAGGGAAATGAGTATCAAGGCATCGAATAGATCTCATATCAATCTCGTATGACAGGTATCTTTAAATCTCGCAGGCAAGACAATAGGGATCCGATGAAGCATTTGGGATTGGTTCACATTCTTCTGCTCCTTGGGGTGGGGCTGTTATTGGGTCCAGCGGTGGCAGAGCTGACGGCCTACCAGAATATGATGCCATCGGCAGAGGTTGGACAGATGGTAACTGTAACCGTATCGCTGACTTACAATGGCCTGAATTCCATACAGGCTATGGTCACTCCCAATCTTCCTCCGGGGGTCGTCGCGAACGCGGGTGGCCAGAGCACGGAGCTGTACCCCGGGGTCACGCAGCAGATCAGCTACCCTCTCACGGCGCAGCAGAGCGGGAATTATTGGATCGTTTCTGAGATATCTTACGCGGAAGATGGGACCTGGCGCAATCTTCGACTGGAAGCGCCATTTACTGCAACAGCATCAGCTGTGCCAGAGCCCCAGCCGCAGCCTGGGTCGGGAGAGATAACACCCGGTGTAGGGCCGGATGGCTCAAATCCGATGGGTGCGGCCCCATCAGCGAGGCCGCCTGGCGGCGTTCTGCCCGGTGGAGCCTCGCCACAACCTACGCGACCTGCCAACGAGACGCCAGGCAGCGGATTTCCTGAAGATGTGCCACCGGATGGTCTTAACCCAGCATCTGACCAGGGAGAACAGCCCCCTGGTGGGGAAATAAACACTTCTTAGCAAAATTTTGAATAATTTTATTTGTTTGGCTATTTGTTCACCTTTATATCCAAATCGTCGCGGGTAAAAAGTGCTTGCAGCACAAATCCTCGCTCTTCGATGGCTTCTCTTCCGCCTTCCTGGCGGTCCAATATGGTCAGAGCCTGCACAGGCCGGTAGCCTGCGGCTGCAATGCGATCGATGGCTCTGATAAGTGATGCTCCTGAGGTGACCACGTCTTCCACCACCGCGACCATCGCTCCCTTCTGCAGAGCCGGCCCCTCTACATAGCTCATGGTGCCGTGCTTCTTGGGCTCTTTTCGCACAATCAGGCCTGGTAGGTCTCTCTTCTGTAAATGGCTTAGAACCGAGATGGATGATACAATGGGGTCCGCGCCCAGGGTGAGACCGGCCACGGCGGATACCTCCGGCCTGATCATCTCCAGCATCAGCTTGCCCGTGAGGTAGGCCCCTTCCGGGCTCAAGGTAACGCGCTTGCAGTCCATATAATAATCGCTGATTTTGCCTGAGGACAGGGTGACCGGTCTCACCTCAAGGGACTTGTCCTTTAGCAATTCTAAAAGCCTCTCTTTATCATTCATTTCTTTATCGCCCTCTCTTGTAAGAATAGCATTAGTAATAATTCTTACTGCTCTGCCTGCTTTCGTTGGGCCGCTTTTATCTCTGCCAGGGTGCCGAGATCGGTTCCATCAAGAAGATAGAGGCGTGCACCCTCCCAGTCGGCCATGGTTAAGAGCGGCCCGCGCATTTCATCAACGGGCTCATTGAGGGGCAGTCCGCCGCAAAGAATGTTGAAGGCGGGGGCGATGATGATCTCACTGTCCCTGGCAAAACCGTAATGCGCTTGCACTGCCTCACTCATCAGCCGCGTTTTTGCCCAAACGGGGCGGGAAGGTGAGTGGCTCAGGGGGTCGGGAAGCCTTACCGCCGGATGCAGGTGCCCCGCCACCAGGCTGCCCTGGCGCATAACCTTTTCATCTGGCCAGGTGTGGCCGTGGAAATATCCCACCCCGTCCAGCACAAAGCCGGAGGACGGGCGCACCCGCACACCCAGGGGGGCCATATCCGCCAGATTGCTGTCATGATTTCCCGGCACGATCTCCACTATAGCCCGGGCGCAAAGCCGGCGCAAGAATTCGGGGATCTCCCTCTTCTCCTGCCAGCTCGTCTTGGGAACGTTGTGCTTTATGTCTCCTAAAAGCAGGAGCCTGTCCGGTTTAATCTCAGCCAAAAAGCCCAGTAGCCGCGCTAAAATTTTCTCGGTCTGACTGGGAATAGAGACGCCTCCCAGCCACAGTTCATGCTCCAGGCCCAGGTGAAGATCGGCGGCCACCAGGACGCGCTCATCTCCCTCCACCAGGAGAAGGGGTGCGTCAAAGACGGGCGTGATCAATCTAAGAGCCTCTTCAGATCCGATGCCAGCTCTTCCAGGCTGCTGGCCATTGCCCGGCAGGAGCACTCGATCATGAGGTTGACGCGAGAATTATCCGTTTCTCCGGCGCGGCGAAAGTCCGTTCTTAGCCCCAGGATTTTTTTGCCCTGCATGAAAAAGTAGCCTATCTCCCAGGCGGTGCCGTCGTCCACCTGAGAGCCGTCCAGCATGGCCACCATGATATCGCATTCGCTTAGGGCCTGCAAATTGGCCTGGAAGATCTGCGCCGGCAATGCCTGGCAGGGGATGATCTCATGGGGCCAGATGATATCTACATCTTCCAGCCGATCTTTTAGGAAGGATTTGACACGCTCGCCCCAGGCGATCTCGCCCCGCGAGAAGAGCGGGCCGGACAGGTAGATCTTATGCCCCATGACATCTAAACCTAAGCCTTTGCTGCTTCCTTCAGCCTGGCTTTAACAAGGCCTCTCTCCAGGCTGGCCAAAAACCATCCCACTTTGGGTCCCTGACGGTCGCCAAGGAATGCCAGGTAGATGGCCTGGAAGAACTTCTTGGAGTCGAGGCCCTGCTCCTTGGCCACGGCATAGACCAGTTCGTGAATCTCAGCTGCTGTCTTCTCCCCCACCTGCTCGGCCAGGACGCCCAGGCCCTGCCGCTCCTCGGGTGTCAGGTTCTTGACCGCGGCTGGAAGCGTCTCTTGCACCTGGAACTTTACGTAAGCCGGCGCATATTTGTCCAGCCACGTCTGCACATTTCTTGCCCGGCCCAAAATCTCCTCGCGCCTTGTGATGACATCGTAGCCGGATCTTTTCAGGGCCACGAAGAGATCGTCCTCGTCGCCGCGAGCGATCTGCACCGCCGTGACCATGTGGCGGAAGGGTATCTCGAAGGGTCCGCTCTTACTGATATTGGAAAGCTCGATGGCTCTCTCATCGCCCTTTCTCTGGTCGTACTCATCCACCAGGGAGAGCAGCGGCAGTGCAGGGTCAAACTCGATGTGCTTTTCCGGCTTGTTTCGTATGATCAGGTAGCGCAGGACCTCGGGTGGCACAACGTCCAGCATCTCCTGGATGGTGACCACAATTCCTGTGGAGCTGTGCATGGCGCCCACGCCCTTGAGATGAATCCACTCGTAGACCATGGGGAAGGGAGCAGGGTAGCCGTAGATCTCTTCGCTGATGCGCTTGCCTGTATCATAGGACCCACCGGACGTGGCGTGGTCCTTGCCAAAGGGCTCTACGGTGACATTGAAGATAGGCCAGCGGGCCGGCCAGTCCACTCTCCAGACCAGCTTTCCTCCACCGCTCATGGAGACGGTGCCCCGCGAGCCGCACGAGCATTCGTAGTCCACAGTCTCGCCCTCCAGATCAAAGCCCGTGACATGGGTGGTGTTGGTCCGGCCGCATGTGGAGCAGATGGCATCAAAAGGACTCCAGCCAGCGGGAACATCGCGGCCCGAGACCTCTTTGAGGATACGGGCGATGTCGTCCTTGCGCCGCAAGGCTGTCTTGATGGCCTCATTGTACTTGCCCTCTTTGTAGAGCACATCGGCGCGGTAGACCTCTGGCGTGATGCCCAGCCTCTCCATGCTTTTCAAGAATGGATTTAAAAAGTGCTCTGCGTAGCTGGCGCAGCATCCCAGGGGGCAGGGAATCTCGGAGAGGGGCTTACCTATGTGCTCTGTGAAGCTCTCCGGCAGGAAGGGGTAGAGCCTGCGCAGGCGATCGTAGGTATCGGCGATGTAGATGAGCTTAGCCTCTACCCCCCTGTCCAGAAGGGCGCGGTAGACGGCCTCTGCCGTCATGACCTCGCGCATATTTCCTATGTGTACAGGACCGGATGGGGTTATGCCCGTGGCAATGGTGTGCGGGCCGCTCTTCTCGAGCTTCTCGGCGATGACGTCAGCCCAGTGAATAGACATAACGGCAATTCGATGCTGAAAGGGAATATTAAGCTTGTTGTTGCATCTTAGCGATTCTTCCGGGATGATAGTTCTAAAGACCGTTTACTTATGGCTTAAGTAGTATCAAACACCACAAATATTGATGAATTATGAAAAATATCAGAAACTTTTTATTCATATTAGTACCTATCTTGGTATTAATAATTGAATCAATTTTTATAATTAGCAGTGCTCAGAACCTTCCCGTGTCATCTTTCGGATCTTCCGACCAGGTCCTAGAGACATCGGATCTAGAGACTTCAGATGCAGTGACTATACCAATATCGTCCGCATTATTGACATACGAAAATACCGTATATAACTTTAGGATCGGCTATCCGCAGGATTGGCAGGCTCGAGAGGCCGATCCAAACAACATGGGCTTAGTCTACGGGATGCTGACGCCGGAAGAGGACGACGATAATCCTTTGAATTATTTGATCGTGCAGGTGGAGCCGCTGCCTGCAGGAGCTACTCTGGCTCAGTACACGCAGGCATTGACCCAGAGCTGTTGAGGCATTGAAAGAAGCACTAACGGATGAAAATTCAGACGTCCAGTCTGTCGCAAAAGAGGCTTTAGCTAAGATTGAGAATGATAGCTGAATCTAAATGGAGTTGTTATTATGAAGAAAGAAGCAACACTCATGGTATTGCTGCTCCTGGCCTTTTGCCAGGTTGCTCTTGCCTCAGACGCCGCCAAATTGACATTGCCCAGTGGAACGAACAACCCCATGACCATAAGATATCCTGAGCTGGCCAATGCTCCTGCACCGGCTTTAGTTGAAGAAGGACTGAGGGCCACGTATGAGGAATATACCGGTTCTGGGAGTGAAGCGACAACGGAACGTGGGACTCATACGAGTGGCGAGAGCCCGGGTGTCGGTCTGGTCCAGGTGGACGTGGTGGCTCTGGAAGGGAGGCAAAGCGGCCACATGGACCAGTACTTATGCCCCAGATCCGACAAACGGGGCCATGAAGACAATAAACACCTACGGCTCCGTGAATCCGGTGGGCTGTGGTGACTTCTGGTGCAACCCCGCCGTTCTTCGCAGCATTCCGGATAATGCCGGCAAGGATCTGGTTGTAAGCCGGGGTACCTATGATCTCAACGGCGTGCAATACAATGTGATCAGGTTCTACTATACGTCGTCACAGGGCATCGTTTTGGGCATGATTTACGACCTGGATACAGGCATAATGCTCCATCACACCGCTGATTTTGCCTCCAGTTTTGCTCCTGAAAATGGTGTAACAGTAACCAGAAAACAAAGCGGCATACTAACGCTTCGTAACCTTCGGCAGGTGAACATCCCCTGGACCGAAGGAAGCGTGCCCTCCTGGGTAGTTGCTGGGCAAGTGCTAAGCTACCAAGGCCAACATGCGTTTTGGCTGCCTCAACTTCCTGATGTTGCACCCACGCTTACTGCCTTAGGTTCCCAACTGGCCATACAGGACGTGCACGACAGATTTGCTGAAGGGCGACAGCAGACGTACACACAAGATGCGATCCAGCCAGCCTACGTCCCGATGGTAAGCGGCGTGGCCCAGCTGATGGGGTTCTGGGTGCCAAATGAGGCCCTCTCTCTTGGTCCTGGCCTTGTCGACAGCGACCCGGATACGGGCATGAAGGTCAGCGTGATCCAGAGCGGCACTGGAGGAGTGATAATGGAAAAGACCAACGATGTAAACTACAAGCTATTAGCTCTGTACGATGCCAGCGGAAAGCTGGTGCAGACTTCTCTGGAGACGTACTCGGGAACGGCCGCCGCCCAGCGGGATGATCTGCAACTGACGGGATGAGCTGAAACCCCGCCCGTCACTTTTTTCGGATCTAACGCTTCGTCCTTCACAGCCAGAGGTCTCATGGAGAGAGCTTTTTAATCAAGACGGCCCACGATTCCATTGAATGTCTCCCATAGTCCGCCCCGGCATGGATGAATATTTCATGGAGATTGCCACCGTGGTAGCCAAGCGCTCTACCTGCCTGCGAAATCAAGTGGGAGCGCTCTTTGTGAGGAACAAGCGCATTCTCACCACCGGCTACAATGGCGCGCCCTCCGGCCTGGACCACTGCGACCTGGTGGGCTGCGCACGGGATGGCGTGGCCTCCGGCACGCGCCATGAGCTTTGCCGGGCGGTGCACGCGGAGCAGAATGCTATCATCCAGGCGGCACTGCATGGCATCAGCATTGAGGGGGCAACGCTTTATTGCACTCATCAGCCCTGCGTCCTCTGCGCCAAGATGATGATCAATGCCAGGGTGAGGAAGGTTGTCTATCAGCAGAGCTATCCGGATCAGACGGCTCTGGATTTTTTGCAGCAGGCAGGAATTGAGGTAGTAAGGGTGACGGAAAAGGGTTTTTGAAGGCGTTTTGAGTCTTGGTGATGGATGGCAACTGCCTGTTATTCCTCCATCAATGGCCCTTCTGCGCGAGACCAGAATCTGGCGCAGAGACGGGCACAATCGCAGATGCCGGGCTCAAGACGCAGCCTTCGCAGCCAGGTGGCCATAGTGTTTAAGCTGGACGGCTTCGATGCCGCCCACAAGCGCCCTGATAGAGCTTTACATCTTATCAAATTCAGGAGATAGCTCGGCGCTCGGATCTGTTAAAATTAAGCATCTAAGTTGTACACAATCGTCTATATTATTCCAGAAGTGCTTAGGTGTAACTATGGCCTAGAAGGAAATAAGTGCAATCTGTCTCATCTCGATTGTGATGGTTCAGCTCCCGGACTCAGCTCCATTACAGTCCGAAGACGCGATTGGCTTGCCAGCATAGTCCGATGCCGCCTTTCGGGCCATTCTTTCCTCCCATTAAGTCGGCAAAGCAGAATTGATGATTTCTTTATGGATTGAATTTTCGACAATTGCCATCTATCGATTGACCTGCATCGTCTGAATCAAAAAACCTTGTAGAATCCAGAACGCAGACCGCAGGATTTTGCGAGGTCGAAAGCATATTTATAAAATATGCGACCAATGACTGAGTGCGTGAACATCCCGCGATTATTTAATAAAGGGGCCCAAGGGGAATAAGCTGTCCCCGAGCCCAGGAAAAGATTACTCTAAGATTTCCACAGTCCCGCTATCCAGATGGTAGCGAGCACCTACTACTTTGAGCTTGCCTTCCTCGACCATCTCAGACAGGATGGGCTGAGATACGTTCAGCTCTTCCACGATGTTCTTGACGTTGTTGTTGATGGAGTTGTTCAGGAGCTGTCCCTCGTCGCCTGCTGCCTTGGCCTCATCTACTGCCGGTTGGATGAAGTTGACTAGGCTATCCAAGTGGCCTGGCACCTCTCCACCTTTTATGACCGCAGTTACTGCTCCGCAGCTATCATGGCCCAGTACAACTACGAGGGCCACATTCAAGTGCTCTACAGCATATTCAATACTGGCCAAGGTGACGTTATCCATAACCTCTCCGGCAGTCCTGATCACGAAGATGTCTCCCAGACCCTGATCAAAGACAACCTCTGGGGGAACCCTGGAATCGGAGCATCCCACAACAACCGCAAAGGGATGCTGTCCAGAGACGAGTTCGTTACGGCGATCTGCAGATTGGTCGGGATGAGTAACATTGCCAGATACGAACCGTGCGTTGCCCTCCATGAGCTTTTGTAGGGCTTGCTCGCCGGAAACACTGGATTTTTCTTCCGCTGCAGTTGCAAATACAGCTAATACAGATAGCAATAAAGCTATTACCAAGAATCTGAAGATTTTTATACTAAATTCCTCCATTTGTTTACCATGAGCGAAAGAGACATAAAGACTTTCCTATGTCATGTATTAAATATATGATCATTATTAGTAACAATAGCACAGTGATTAGAGCCGCAAGGTGAGTGCATAACCCATGCAGTCTTGATGCTATTTACTTTTTGATACTTCTGGAAGGGGGGATGTGGCCCTGGTGCAGGCCCATGCAGGAGACACAAGATCGTCCTGAGATAATTTAGAAACGAACGAGGAAACGAAGGGCAATTATCAACTACCTTATTCTCCCCCGCGCCGCCTTCTGCACACTCTGATCCGGATCCTCTGCCAGCCGTTTCAATGTCTCGGCAGGCGTATTGGGATTTTGGGCTACAGCCACCCTAACCATCCAGGACCAGTGGCCAGAGAGTTCTTCCAGGATCTTGCCCTCCAGCTTTTCATTGCTGGCCAGCGCTTCCCTTACCTCCCAGCTCCTGTCGGCAGCGAGGGCCGCCAGCGCCCCTGCGGGCGTGCGGGGATTTTGCGCCGCCGTTACCCGCACATCCATGATCCTATCGGCTGAAAGATAGATGAGCAAATCCTCCGGAGTCGAGGGGTTTTTGGCAATATTGTCCCGGACTTCCCAGAACACATCTTTTACCATCTTGCCCATCGATTCCACAGACAAGAGTGGATTGGATGCCGCCGCTGACCGCACATGCTCCTCTGAGTCGCGGGCGAGAAAGGCCAGTGTCGGCGGATTTATGTTAGGGCTCTTGGCCACTGCCTCCTTTACCAGATAGCGATTCTTCTGCAAGGTGCTGTCATAGTCCACCATCTCATCTGACGCCAGCATCTCCAAAATCTCGCTTGTGGCGCGGCTGTTCAAAGCCACCGCCGACCGCACGTATCCGGAGCTGTCCTCAGCTAGCCGGATGAGTGCCAAAGGCGATGATCTCGAGTTTCCGGCTACTGCTTCCCTCACCCATTGCACCTTGTCCCGGCTCAATGTATCCAGGATCTTCTCAGGCGTATCGGCACTCCAGGCTACTTTTCTTCGCACATGCCAGTCCCAGGCGCGGGAAAGCTCTTCTGGATCGTCATGTCCTTTTTTGTCCTCAGGCTGCGAGCTCATCTGACGCCTCTCTCAATCGGATTTTATATCTCAATTCTGTAGCAGGTAAAGCCATAAACCTCTTCTAAGAGCTCCTTTGTCTTTCGATCGTCATGCCGCTCCAGCCTTCTCTCTATCACGGGAAGATCGATTGCGGGAGCGATCTGGCGGATGAGGCTCTCCTCACCCGACAGCACGGCATACTTGAGGAGAGTTTTATACTTGCCCATCAGCTCAGCCAGTTTTTGCGACGCAAGATCGACGTGGCTCTTGATGTCCTCCTCACGTAGCCTCTCAAACCTCTTCTGGCTCCAGCCGCCTTTGGAGTGCTTCCCCATTACCTGGCTTTCCACCAGCTCCTCCGCCAGAAAACCCTCTCGAGAAAGAGCCACCCCCAGGAAGGTCTCTCCGGCGTGGGCTGATATGACCAGCACCGGCGTGTCCATCATCTCTCCTATGAGATCGAGTGCAAAGGTGCCGCTTTCCCGAGAGAGGCTCTCCTGGATGGGAAAAGGCGGAATAAGAAGCAGAGAGAAAAGCTGGGGACTATGCAGGATTATCACGCCCCGCGGGGATTTGATGGTGGCAACGGCCTTTTTAATTTGCAGGGGAAGCCCGGCGTCCCCTGGAATGGGGCCAGAGTAAAAAGCAACCAGCAGATCATCCCGGGGAGAGCGGCAGACCTTGAGCCTCTCCATGAGCATATCCATCTCTCGCAAGCTCAGCTTTCTTGCCTTGGGCTTTTGCTCCTCGCATTTCTCGACCGCAGCTTGCACAGGTGCGGAGAGAGTGGCGGCAGCCTTTTGCTCGGCTGCTTTGAGGGCTAAATTGGCCTCCTGGTTGGCACTGGTAAGCCTGCGGATCTTCTCCTCACGCTTTTCCAAAGTGCGCAGGAATTCCTCTTTTTCGCCTTCCAGCTTCGCCAGTTCGGCCTGCAGCTCTAAAATGCGATCTTCCAGCTTCTTTTTGCCGAAGAGGTCTACCAATGTCGCGTCCTCCTAATTTTTTCACGCCCTCCAACTTCAACGCGAGGGAGTGGAAATCATTCAAGAGAGACTCTGTGTCTGCCTGCTTTAAATATGCTTTTCAGGGTCAGCACAGGATTAAATGTAACAGACGGCATTGTATAAACTGGATGAGAACATTTCGTTATAAATTATCGCACAAACTTCTCAATCAGGTCGAGCGATGTCGTCTCCAGGCCGCACTCCTGTAGATGATGGGCCAGCAGGCTCGCCCTCTCTCCTTCGGGGTGATAGACCAAAACTTCCTTGGGCGAGACGTGCTCTATCATCTTCATCAGGCCGCGAAAGTCCAGGTGATCGCTCAGTTGAATAGTGGGGTAAGAGGTATCCCTTCTTCCTGTGAGGAAATACTTGTTGCGGCTCCTCACCTGGTGCAAATTCCAGGGCGTGACCACATTGGATATGCCCCCGTTCACCTCTGTGAGCGGCCCGGCAGCATCTTTCATCAGCTCTCGCGTCAGAACCAGGCTCTTCTCGTCCATGCCGATCTCATCCTTGTAGCCCATCGCTCTCATGAGAGCCACCGCCCGCTGGGCTTTGCCAAAGGCATAGGCACCAAAGCTCGCCCCGGTCTCCAGAGCCTCGGAAAATCCGGCCAGATCGTCCTCAAAGATGCAGGAGGGATCATAGGGATCGCCGTAGTTGGCTTCCGAGACCAGAAAATCGCATTTCGGCAGATGTTGGTAGTCTTTTACGTCCCCCGTTACCAGCACCCTTTCACCCGTCTCCGTCTGCCAGGAGAAAGCAGTCGAGCCTATGGTGTGGCCGGTAGTATGCGTGTCCACTTTCACATCATCGACAACAATGCTCTGCCCAACCTCAAAGGTGCGGCCTTTGTACTCCCGTTCATAGCGAATCTCTAGAGCGCGTGCCGTCTGCACAGAGGCAATAGCCCGCGGGGAGTTCATGGCCGATTTGCCGTAGTGATCGCTGTGGGCATGAGTGATGAGATAGGCATCGGGCTGCACGCAGGCTTTGGGAGCACGGCTGGTGTCTATGGAAAAGAGGTGAGAGTCGAAGCGCAGGGCGAGATGAGGCGCACAGCCACCACGGCTGTTGATCCTTCGCACCGCCTCCAGGCAATAGTCCCCTCCCGCCATTCTCACTCTCCTTTCCGCTCCTCTTTTCCTTTTTATCTACTTCGAGGCGATGTTGATCGCTTTTATCAGCTCTTCTTTGGAAGTGACGCCCATCCACTTCTGTACTTCCACGCCGTCCCTCTCCAAGATGATGGTGGGCACAACCATGATGCCTTTCTCGAGAGCCAGGTCGCCCTCTTTGTCCACATTGATCTTCCGAAATTCCACCTTATCGCTGAAATCCTTGGCCAGATCCTCGAAGATTGGGCCCTGCATCTTGCATGGTCCGCACCAGTCCGCATAAAAGTCCATCAGAATGAGTTTAGCCATAATCTAACCGATGCTCTTCCTGGTATATCAAATTATCAAACTATGTCGAACTTAACGCCGATCTTAAATATCCTGAGGGTGGGCAATACCAGCATCTTTCTTCCCGTCTTGATCCTGATCTCCTGCAATATTTCCTGGATTCGCTCCTCGGTGGCCGACACAGTAAACCACAGATTGTAGCCGCTATCATCGGGACGCAAATAGTTGTGCGAGACCTCAGTGTACTCATTAATGACCTGGGCCGCCCCATCCGCCTCTTCCCGGGGCACTTCTAGAGCCGCCAATATTCCACTGCGCCCCAATTTGCGAAGATCAAGAATCGGCCCAATCCTCCTCACCAACCCCTCCTTCTGCAAGGAGGCCAGTCGCTCTATTACCTCTTCTTCCTCCAGTCCCAGGGCCTGGCCCAAATCCCGGAAAGGTCGAGGCGTTATGGGAAAGCCGTCTTGCACAGCAGAAAGCAGCTCTAGGTCTATCTCATCCATGGCTACACTTCCAGACGGCAGGCGGGGTCCGGTCCCAGGAAATCACCCGTTTCGGCATAGGCCCGCGCCCGGCAGCCTCCGCATATTCCTACAAAGCTGCACCGTCCGCACTTTCCAGTAAGCGCCCTCTCTCGCAGCGCCCGAAGCTCTGCAGCATTCTCCCATATCTCTATAAAATTCTTTTCCCTGATGTTTCCGACCCGCAGGGGAAAATAGCCGCAGGGATAGACATCGCCCTTTCGCGAGACAAAGACGAAGCTTTTGCCCGCGAGGCACCCGCCGGCATGGCCCCTTCCGGGCCTGGCTATTCGAGCGTACTGGGGCGCGCAGGTGACCTGCACTTCGATTGGCCGTCGCGCCCGCTCCCTGTCGATCTCGAGGAGAAGCTGCTCCTGCCGCTCCGGCGAGATGAGATCCGCCTCCCGGCCCCGGCCTGTGGCCACCAGGAAAAAGAAGTGCAGGGCACGAGCCCCCACTCTTTGGGCAAGGTCAAAGATGAGTGCGACATCGGCGTCATTCTTACTGGTAAGGGTATTGTTGATCTGAAAATCGACCTTGCCGCGCAGATTTTCTATTCCCTGCAAGGCCGCTTGAAAACTTCCCGGGCCGCGAGTCTGATCATGCTTTTCGGGCGTTACGCCGTCCAAGCTGATGCTGACCCGCGATATGCCGGCGGCAGCAATCTCATCTGCCACCTGCGGGGTGATCAATGTTCCATTGCTGGCCAAAGAGACGCGCAGGCCCAAAGATACGCCGTGACGTGCTATCTGGAAGATATCGGGCCGCAGCAAGGGCTCGCCGCCGCTTAAGATGAGCATGGGCTGCAAGGGTACAATGCTGTCCAGAAAAGAAAGCGCCTCCTTCGTGGAAAGCTCATCCGCATCGGGCAACGAGGAGGCAGAGGCGCGGCAGTAGCCGCAGGACAAATTGCAGGCTGCCGTCACCTCCCAGGCTACAATCAACATCACAGCAGGCCTTTCTTCACCAGCAATTCGGCATTTAGAATGCTGGCTCCCGCCGCGCCGCGCACGGTGTTGTGGCCCATGCAGATGAACCTGATTCCAGATCTGATCCTTCCTACCGAGATGGCCATGCCGTTGCCGCGGCCCCGGTCCAGCCGGGGCTGGGGTCGGTCGGGCTCATCCTTGACGATTAGCGCCTTTTTGGGCGAAGTGGGCAGATCACCCAGGCCCGGATCAAAGCTTTGCATGGCCTTCTTGACCTCTTCCGGTGTGGGATTATCTCTCATGGTCACCCAGATAGCTTCTGTGTGCCCGTCCATGACCGGCACGCGGTGGCAACTGGCGCTCACCGAAAAGTCTGCATTCACGATTTTTTCGCCATCAAAGCGGCCCAGGATCTTCTGAGGCTCAGTCTCCACCTTCTCTTCCTCGCCGCCGATGTAGGGAATGACGTTGCCAAGTATTGCCATGGAGGGCACGCCCTCATAGCCGGCTCCGGACACGGCCTGCATTGATGCCACATGCACGCTCTTGATTCCGAACTTCATGAGCGGCTTTAGGGGCAGGGTGAACATGATGGTGGTGCAGTTGGGATTGGTGGTGAGATATCCTTCCCAGCCGCGCTTTTCGCGCTGCACTTTAATGAGATCCAGATGCTCGTAGTTGCATTCCGGTATGAGTAGAGGCACATCATCTACCATGCGATAGGAGCTGGTATTGCTGGCCACCGCGAAGCCTGCTGCCGCGAAGGCAGGCTCAACCGTCTTTGCATCTGCCGCAGGAAGCGCCGAGAAGACAATATCGGCATCGACTTCTCGCGGATCGACGTTGACCACGGTCATCTCACCAATCTCTGTGGGCATCTCGCTCTCCAGGCGCCACTTGGCGGCTTCTTTGTACTTCTTGCCCGCGCTTCTCTCCGAAGCGGCGAGGCCCGTCAGCTCAAACCAGGGATGGTTCTTCAATCCTTCAATGAAGCGCTGTCCCACGGCACCAGTGGCACCTAAGACGCCAGCTTTGATCTTGGCCATTATCAATCACCTAAAGCTAGCTTTGGGCTTAGGGCTAGGGATGTATATATTTCTTGTCCGAAAAGGAACCGAATGAAAACCGAGCGATAATTGGAAAAGAGACAACAAAAAAATGATTGATATTGGATTATTGCTTGCCTATTACTCGCCTACACAGGATTTTTTCCGAACTCTGTAGCTTTTGGCAAACTCGCAGTTAACCTCGACCACTTCCTCATTGAAGTGCTTGAGGCTCTCGGGAACAGATCCCAGCGCATCGGCCTTCTCCTGCGTATCCACAATAGCGCCGTGGGGCACGAACTTGCCGTCGTCAAGCTTCACACCGATGACTGCCGCCGCGTGGCCGACAAAGCACTTCTTGCCCAGAGTTGAGGCGTGAACCACGGAGTTGAAGCCCACAAAGCTCTCATCCCCGATCTTCATGGGTCCGTGAATTACGGCTCCATGGGCGATGGAGATCTGCTTTCCGAGCTGTATGGAGCTTCCCATGAGGCCGTGGAAGACAACGCCGTCCTGGATGTTGCACTTATCGCCGATGATGATGGGGTTGGCCTCGTCCGCCCGCAAGGATACGCAAGGGGCCACATAAACCTCTTCGCCAATGCGCACGTCGCCGATAATCATGGCGGATTCGTCCACGTAAGCCGTTGCTGCAACCGTTGGCATGCATTCATTGCTGTTCCATGATGTCTTGGGGTTGGCTTTTAGCATAATTAGCACCACCTCCCCGGTTATTCTCCATTCACCTTAAAAGAGATTGCCATTAACGATGATTTGCATAGGGACGTATACTTTATTGTCGATAGCTATAGATAATTTCACTTGATCAAGGATGCTTTTTTGGATCGGCGGGATGTTCATCGAATAGGAATGTAAATTGACTGCGGTATTTTTGCGATATGTGTAATATTATAATCTATAATCGCGATAATTGCCGCTAAATTTAAATATATGAGAGACGAAATTAGGTCCAAGCCATTGAATAATTCTTCAAGGGTGATGGAGGGGATGAGGAGGGATTAATAGAGCTGAACGGAAGCATTTTTTCTATGCTAGCTATATTAATTGAAGTATTGGATGTGAATAATTTAATATCTATAAAAAAAGGGTGTTAAACTTATGGCAGAAAATATGGTTAAGGAGCCGCCCGGTGGGCGTTGGTTGTTCGTCATCCTAGGCACGATCATCATGCTTTGTCTAGGCAGCGTTTATTCCTGGTCCGTCTTCGTGAATCCATTAACAAAGCACTTTACAGCTATGGGCCAAACGGTTACAGCAAGCGATGTACTGCTGCCGTTTTCAATATTCCTTGCAATCTTCTCGATCGCCATGGTTTTTTCAGGTAAGTACATCGAAAAATTTGGGCCACGCAAGATGGCCATGGCGGGAGGAGTTATTTGCGGTCTGGGTTGGCTGATGGCTTCAACAGCTGGTTCAGTGCAGATGCTTTACCCGACATACGGAATAATCGGCGGCCTGGGTGTAGGGATAGCCTATGGTTGTCCTGTAGCAGTCTCAGCAAGATGGTTCCCGGATAAGCGAGGTCTCGCTGTAGGCTTAACAGTTTTAGGCTTCGGATTCTCAGCATTCTTCACAGCCAACTTAGCGACCTATCTTATTGGCGCATTTGATGTGATGAGCACCTTCCGCTTCTTCGGAATTGCATTTATCATTATTATTGCATTGTGTTCTATGCCTTTGGCCTTCCCGCCAGCAGGCTACAAGCCCCCAGGCTGGACGCCACCAGTACCCAAGGCAGGAGCGCATGTAACCTGCGATTTTAAACGCGAGCAGATGATCAAGACGCCTGGCTTCATAGGCCTTTGGCTGTGCTACTTCATTGGATGCATAGCAGGACTTATGGCCATAGGCATATCCAAACCCGTAGGCACAGAAGTGGTGCAGATTGAGACTGGCCTCGCTTCTTTCCTGGTTGGCTTCTTCGCCATTTTCAATGGAGGCGGCAGGCCCATCTTTGGAACCCTTACGGACAAGATAACCCCTAGGAATGCCGCTATTGTTTCCTTCGTCCTAATCGGCCTGGCATCGTTGATAATGTGGAAGATGGCAGGACCTGGAGCAGAAACACTATATATCGTCTCTTTCGCCATCCTCTGGATGTGCCTGGGTGGCTGGCTGGCTATAGCGCCCACCGCGACGGCAAGCTTCTTTGGTACGGCTGACTATCCGAGAAATTACGGCGTGATATTCCTGGCATATGGTGCTGGTGCTATCGTGGGACCTCAACTGGCAGGTGCTATTAAAACAGCCTCAGGCAGTTACATGGGTGTATTCCCCTATGTGGCGATCCTGGCTGTCGTGGGCATCATCATTGCATTTGTCTTGCTGAAGCCACCAAAGCCACCAACTTAATAAATTTTTAGTCATTACTATTTTTTCTAATTTGATATATTTCGTAAAGCCAACTATTCCGTAACCTTTATTTGTTTAGAATACAAATAACAATTTAGTGCGAAAATAATGTGAGGTGTAATGATGCCAGATGCAGAATACATGATGTTTTGCTGTAGGGATGTGGTGCCAACCTGCGGCTTCGAGGTAAAGGCCAAAACCGATAAAGAATTGATGGAGCATATTCAGGTACACGCGGAGAGTGCTCACGGACTGAAAGAGATAAAACCAAGTACGATGGAAAAGGTAAAAGCTGCCATCAAACCTGTCACGGTTAAGGAGTAAATGGCTGAAGAGTACCCCGCAAATCATTTGCGGGATACTCTATATTGTCAAACGCCTTAAATTAGGCCACAATGTCCAGCAATTGGTTGCTTTCTGGCGCAGTCTAGGGAGTTGAACGTTAAGCTCATTTTGGTGCTCTTCTATTATTCTCTTCAGCCGTTTGCATGGATAACCATCTGCTCTGGCATTCTAACTTGCGAGCGATTCTATGAGCAAGTCTAGGTAGAAAAAGAGATGAGCCTCACGCCCACGCCGATATGTCCAGCTTCATGCCCTTAAATAGTATTGCCATGGGCCTGGATATTTCCGATACGAAGGGTACCTTGACGTTGAAACGCATCGCCTCTCCTGCCTGGATTTTCTTTAACGCATCGCCTTCTTCACCAGGATAAGCCCAGCCGAACTGATCTACCAGGGCAAAGTCCGAGCTGTCGTATTCGGCAGTCTGGTTTGCATTATTGGTAATGTTCAGGTCTAAGTTCCAGTTGCCCTGGCGCCACCTCATTCCGTTTGGCTCAAAGGTTGCTCCGCAAAACCTGAGCGTTATATTGTGACCTGTAGCTTCAGGCATGGCTGTCCAGTTTATGTAGAAGGAATCTGAGTGAGAGGGCACGATTCTAAGACGCTTTACGATGATCTCTTTAGGGACGTCGAAGAGGAGCATATCTCTGATAGATCCTTTATACTCTGTCTCTGTCGGGAACCCATGCAGAGTCGATCTGTAGGGGGCGCTGTTGCCTTTATATGTGTTATTATCGCTATCGATCAGCTCTACGTCGTATACATCTACATAACTGGCTGAGATATCAACATATAATCCATTACCATATTCGTATTTCATAACACAGTAGACTGTCGCATTAACTATTCCGTTGCCGCCGTATAGGGGAAAGGCCTGAGCTGACTGTATCAAGATTATTACCAAAATAAATATTATAACCGCTCCAAGTCGGCCTATCCCAGGATTTAACTCTTTCATAAGCAAGAATATTTTGGCCAATTTCTTAAATAGTATTGTGTCGATCGGCGTTTGATGGGGACCGATAGCTTGAAGTCAAAGTCAGCGATTGGCTATTTTGAAATGTGTTCAGAGTTGAATGAGTGCCCCATGGGGGTGCCCTGAGAGATATGACCCGCAGCATGCTACCTAGCAGGCTGTACGTTTACAGAAGCCACCAGCAGGACGACAAGACACCATTATGAAATCGGCAGTCAAGAACTTTTGCGACCTCACGCGCGCAAGTTATACCAGAAAATGGGTCACATTAAGCATACTGATAGGAATTGCCGCAGGCCTGGGTTCCATAATCTTCTATTGGTCTTTAACGACAGCCACAGAGCTCCTGCTCGGACTTGTTGCAGGATACGTTCCCCCCACGTCCACCGGAGAGGGTGCGACCGTATTTACCGGCGTGGCCAGGCCCTGGATTCTTCCCATCCTCACGGCTGCCGGGGGGCTGCTGAGCGGGCTTATCGTCTTTCATTTTGCTCCGGAGGCGGAAGGGCACGGGACCGACGCGGCCATAGATGCATTCCACAATAAAGGAGGCTTCATTCGCCGCCGTGTGCCGGTGGTTAAAGCCGTAGCATCCGCCATCACCATAGGCAGCGGCGGCAGTGCCGGTAGAGAAGGCCCCACCGCCCAAATAGCCGCCGGGATTGCCTCTGCCCTGGCGGATCTGTTCCACCTGTCTGATTCCGACAGGCGCATTGCCGTGGCTGCCGGGATCGGCGCCGGGATTGGCTCCATCTTTAAGGCACCCTTGGGTGGTGCTATCCTCAGCATGGAGGTCCTCTACCGCCGCGATTTCGAGTATGAAGCTCTTCTGCCGTCCTTTATCGCATCCGTTGTGGGCTACAGCATCTTCGCTTCCTGGAGCGGATGGGCGCCGGTATTCGGCAGCGGCATCGTCCCGCCATTCAGCAGAGCTCCTGAGCTTATCTCCTACTCTATCCTAGGCGTTGTCTGCGGACTGGTCGGCATAGGGTACGGGCGCAGCTTCTACTACCTGAGAGACCTATTCAAGAGCGCTGGAATTCCCAACTGGATAAAGCCCGCCATTGGAGGGCTCATGGTTGGCTTAATTGGCGTCTTTCTGCCACAAGTCCTGGGCACAAGCTACGGCTGGCTGCAGTTTGCCATCAACGGCAACTTCATCGCCTTGCCGGTGACGGTCATGCTGGCGGTGGCGGTCTTCAAGATCCTGACCACCGGACTGACCATAGGGTCGGGCGGCAGCGGCGGTGTTTTCGCTCCAGGTTTGGTAATCGGCGGAATGACCGGTGGCGTCTTGTGGAATCTCCTTCATAGCTACCCAGCCATCACTCCCAGCTCCCCTTCGGGCTTCGTCATCGTGGGCATGATGGCCCTCTTTGGAGGCATCGCCAAAGTTCCTCTGGCGGTGATCATCATGGTAAGCGAGATGACCATGGATTATACACTCTTGATTCCCAGCATGCTGGCCTGTTCCATAGCCTATTTCGTCACTGGAGACAATTACATCTACGAGAAGCAGGTGAACGTGAGGGCAGAGTCGCCTGCCCATCGACATGAGTACTCGGTTATGCTCCTCAAGGCGCTTAAAGTGAAAGAAGCGATGGTCAGCAGCGTACCGATTATCAGCCCCCGGTCGACGCTGGATGAAGTGGCCAACCTCTTAGAAAGGTACGAGGTTCACGCCGTGCCGGTGGTAGATGAGGGCAAGCTCGTGGGGATTGTGGCTAAACTGGACGCAGTAAGATGCATCCACCAAGATCGACCACAAGCATCGGTGAAAGATATAATGAGCACCAAGCTGGTAGTAACCCATCCGGACGAATCTCTATTTGACGCGATGAATAAGATGATCGTAAATCACATCAGCCAGCTCCCGGTTGTGGCAAGAAATAATCCCGACCAGATCCTTGGCTTGCTGGCTTTAGATGACGTAACCAGAATCCAATGCACAGCAAACGCTAGCTGAAGTACTGGTAGCGACGCTGACGGCCTGAACAACGGTGTTGTTCTTAATTCATTCAACACAGTCGGTGTTGCTAAAATTTTCCGACCTCTTTTTCGATAACTACTGCCTCCTTCTCTAGGATATTCACCTCTCGCTCAAACCGTTTGAATAGGAAGACCTTGGCGAAGTCCGTCAAAACGAAGGCTACCATGGCGTAAGCCCATACTAATAATGCAAGCTTCCAGCCTATCGAGGGTATGAGCAGGCCATAGACTGCGATAATGGTTGCCACTATCTGAGTGCCCAAAACGGCTGCCAGCAGTATATTGCTCGGCCTGTAGGACCAGAAATGGCCTTTTGTCCTGGTAATAAATATGAGAAAATGCCCCGCAACAGAGAGCTTGAGGTACATCATTGATTGGAGCACATCCTGGGAGAGGTGCAGAATGGATATGCCAATGGAAAAAAATAAGAATGAGGACACTGTACCTACCAGGCCTAGAAATGTGGCCATGCTCAGCACCGATGTCATATCCCAACGGCTCGGCTTGGGCGCATACTCAGCCCGGTCATAGGCTATGGACATGATGGCAAAATCGTTAAGTAGAGCCAGCAACACTATCATGATTGCTGTCACCGGATAAAAGTTGAAAATGATTATTGAGAGTGTGATGAAGAACAGTACTCTGATGGTCTCAGCGATGCGGTAAATGGCGTAGCTGTTCATGCGCCGGAATATCTTGCGGCTCTCTTTGATGGCGTCAATGATGACGGAGAGCCCCGGTCTGGTTAATACTATCGCGGCAGCTGACTTGGCGGCATCTGTTGCTCCTGATACTGCAATTCCTGCGTCGGCTTTCTTCAAGGCAGGTGCATCGTTTACCCCGTCACCAGTCATGCCAACAATGTGGCCTCTGGCTTGAAGCAGCTCTACTATCTTGAATTTGTGCTCAGGAAATACTTGCGCAAAACCGTCTGCCTTTTCGATGATATCGGTGGCCTCTTCATCTGGTTTGTCGATGAAGTCCGATGCGGGCCGGATATTGGTTCCCAGACCCACCATCTGAGCGATCTCTTTGGCTATGGCTACATGATCGCCAGTGACCATCTTTATGCTGACACCGAGAGACTTTGCGGTCTTGATTGTCTCTGCAGAGTCTTCTCTGGGCGGATCTTGAAGGGCTATGAGTCCCACATAACGCCAGGCTCCTTTGGAGTTTGTGCTGGCAACGCCCAGAGCCCGGTAGCCCTTGGAAGCGAAAGTCTCTACGTTTTGGTCAACTGGTGAGCCCACAGTAATATTTGCTACTAATGAGAATATGGCCTGAGGTGCACCTTTGGCTACCCTAAAACTGCCTTGTGGCCCCTCGATTTCGGCTTGTGTCCTCTTGGAAACGGGATCGAAGGGTTTGAACTTGCCCAATTTGTAGCTGCCTGGTTCAACCTGCTCTTCTTTGCTCTTCTTTATGATGGCGATATCTATGAGGTCGCCGTTCTCCTCTCGGGAGGCTAAGGTGCCAAACAGCAGCACATCCTTCTCGCTGAAGCCCTCGAAGGGCACTACCTCAGCCACCGTAATGGCATTCTGAGTTATGGTGCCGGTCTTATCTGAGCAGAGAACATCCACCCCGGCCATCTCTTCGATGGCTGCCAGCCTGCTCACTATGGCCTCCTTCTTGGCGAGTTCCATTGCACCCACTGCCATGGTCACGGACAGAACGGCAGGAAGGGCGGCGGGTATGGCGGCCACCACCAGCACCAATGCGAACTGCAAAGTCTGCAGAAAGCTTTCATGTCTCAGAGTGGCTACGATGAATATTAGGGTCACCAGGACGACGGCCAGAATGATCAGATAGTCTCCAATCTTGACTACCGCCTTCTGAAAGTGGCTCTGGGTCTTGGCCAATTCTACAAGCTTGGCAGTGCGGCCGAAGTAGGTATTCATCCCTGTCGCAAAGACCAGAGCGGTCATCTCTCCCTGACGAACTATTGATCCGGAGAAAGCAACCTCAGAGACCTTTTTCTCCACTGGCAGCGATTCACCCGTCAGGGAGGATTCGTCTACCTGGAGGAAATCGCCCTCAATGAGCTTGATGTCTGCAGGAACGATCTCACCCAAACGGATTCTAACAAGATCACCTGGCACAAGTTCACCGGAGGGTAGGGCTTTCCATTGTCCATCTCTCTGGACTCTGGCCGTAGGTGCAAGCCTCTTCTTCAAAAGCTCAATGGCATTGTCGGCTTTATGCTCCTGCCAGAAGCCAACCACGCCGTTCATGAGAAGAAGCAAGAAGATAATGGCAAAGTCGTCCCAGCGACTCAGTATTGCGGAAAGAATGGCTGCCGCCTCAATCATCCAGGGAATGGTCCCCCAAAAATAGCCCAGGAATTTTATAAGCGGATTGATTTTTTTCTCCGAAATCTCGTTTGGGCCGTATTGCTGGAGTCTTGCTTCTGCCTCTGATGTAGAGAGGCCGCTCACGCTTGATGAGAGACTATTCATCAAATCGGCTACCGATGCTTTCTTGGCTTCATCGACATCGATGATAGAATCTATACCCAAATCCCACCACCAACATATAGTTTTGTTTCCAAGTTATATTGAATACTTTTGGTAGTCTGCATCAGTCAGCATCAAGCAGCAATAATGTAGCCGAATTATGAACTTTCGAACCATATGACAAAATGATCGAAAAATTAGCTGACTGAACTGATTCAAATGGGAGAAAGGGAAATGGGATGATATTATCAATAGTTGGTATCGAGATATTCCGAGAGCTTCGTCTGCGCCGCCATGCACTTCTCGCCTGGTATCTCCACAGGATAAAGCCCTGTCAGGCATCCCATGCAAAGGTTCTCCTTGGGTATGCCCACGGCATCCACCAGGCCCTTGTGGCTCACGTAGCCCAGGGAGTCGGCGTTGATCACGGCCTCTACTCCAGCCACCGTCTTGTAGGCGGCAATGAGCTCCTCGCGGCTGGCCATGTCGATGCCGAGATAGCAGGGTGCCATGATGGGCGGGCTGCCTATGCGCACATGCACCTTTTCTGCCCCGGCCTTTCTGACCATGTCCACGATCCTGCGGCTGGTGGTGCCGCGCACGATTGAATCGTCCACCAAGACCAGCTTATGTCCCTCGATATTGGGCCGTATGGTATTCATCTTCAGGCGTACGGCGGTCTCTCGCATGTTCTGATCGGGCATGATGAAGGTTCGGCCGATGTAGCGGTTCTTCATCAAGCACTCCCGGTAGCTGATCCCAGAGTGCTGATGGTAGCCCACGGCCAAAGTAATCCCAGAGTCGGGAATGGGCGTGACGGTGTCCGCATCAGCCGGATGCTCGTGTGCCAGATTGGCTCCGATGTTCACCCGTACCTCGTAAATCAGGCGACCGTCCATGATGCTGTCTGGCCTTGCGAAGTAAATGTACTCGAATATGCAGTGCGCCTGATGGGGAAGGCGGGCTAGTTGATACGACTTCATCTCGCCGTGCCTCATAACCACCAGTTCGCCGGGCATAACATCGCGAATGAGCCGTCCATTCAGAGTATCTATGGCGGCACTCTCCGAGGCCACCATAATACCTGAATCGATCTCGCCTATGCACAGGGGCTTGATGCCCAGAGGATCGCGCACGGCGAGGACGGTGTCCCCCCAGAGAAAGACGAGCGAGTAGGAGCCCACAAGCTTTCGCATCAAGGCACGCACTGCTTCCTGCAGATCATAACGCAGAAGCTCTTTTACAAAAAGGTGAGCTATAACCTCGGTGTCCGAGGTAGAATAGAAGATGTCTCCTGCTTGCTCCAGGTGCTCCCGGAGCTGGCAGGAATTCACCAGATTACCATTATGGGCTATGGCAATAGCTCCATCTTTGAATTTTACCAGCAGAGGCTGGCTGTTTTCTATGCACGATCGGCCGGATGTGGGATATCGGACATGACCAATGCCCACCTGGCCACGCAGCAGCGCGATTTGGGCATCATCGAATACTTCTGAGACAAGGCCCATGCCCCGATGGGTGCGTATGGCCTTGCCGTCATGTACCGAGATGCCGGCTGCCTCCTGTCCCCTGTGTTGCAGGGCATAGAGGGCATAGTAAATGGATTTGGCTACATTATTGCCCGTCTCATTGAAGGAAATCCCGACAACGCCGCAGGCATCGTGCAACTTTTATGCCTCTAGTAATCTGCCTTTCTCATCCACTTGTGACTTCCCATTCGTAGCTTGGATGAATTACCAAAGCCGCAGTGAACACATACTTTTCTCTTGAAATTGAACGATATGCTGCCACAGCGTCTGCATCGGATATGCGAACTCTTGTGGCGCTTGCCCATAGAAGGAGTACCTTTTGTCATCTAGAATACCTCACGGTGAAATATATACTACGTTATCTCCTCGCACGATCACAGTTCCAATCTTGCGTGCGACCGCCCCTTCTGCCACTTCTTCAGTTTTTTCGAGCACTAGGTTCATGTGTATATCATAACCCTGCAGCTCTCCCCGAAAGACCCTTCCGTCCTTTAGCTTAACTATGACAGGTCCATTCAGTGATTCATTCAGAATATCAAGCGGTCTCTGACCCATTAACCTCTCTCCAGCATTGATAACCGCAAAAGGCTTCAAATTCCAAACGTGCTCGTTGCATATTTAAACCTATCGGGATATTCTGTTGTGCATGAAGATAAAATCCAGGCATCATCTCAGGGGGAGCGACGCTCGGAAGGTAATTGCAAAGATAGAGCCCTTACTGGACGACCCATCTCGCCTGCGCCGATCATCGCTAGAGATGGCGATAAGCGACGAGGGCGTAGATCTCATCTTCGTAGATGGCCGGCCTTTGATGATGATTGTGGAAGAGCAGCCCTTCTTCACCGTGCTCGGAGCCATCGAACTTATGCCGAAGAAGAGGCTGGTAGTTGTAGATGCGGGCGCGGTGCGTTTTGTGGTGAATGGGGCGGACATCATGAAGCCTGGCATAGTCTCTGCCGATCCGGAGATAGCCGTAGGCGACCTGGTGGTAATAGTAGAGGTGAGGCATCAAAAGCCTCTGGCCATAGGCCGGGCCCTAGTAGCGGGAACGGATATGAAGGGTGAGGGGAAGGCGGTCAAGTCGCTACACCACGTGGGCGATGCGATCTGGAATGAGCTGGAGGAATGAAGAATGGAAGAAATTGGAGCGATGATCGGCAAGGGATTTGCCGTCTGGAGGGACAACTTAAACCTATGTATTCCCTTCCTGCTCAGCATCTTTGTCTCCATGCTGATCTTGGTGCCATTTCTGGCAGCCTTCTTTATAACCTCTCTGCCCACGGAGAGCATGAATGCGACTTTGCTGCTACAAAATGTTGAGGATATGCAAGAGCTGCTGGCTCAGATGCAAGGATCTTTGGGTAGCCTTGAGATGGACAAGATCCTGCAGATCGCAGTACTCTTCCTGGTGCTGGTCGTGCTCTTGTCTTTGGTCAATGCATTCTTCACAGCCGGGGCCATCGGCATGGCCAGGCAGGCTCTGGAGAAAGGAAAATCGGATACGAGTGCCATGTGGTCTGCTGGAAAGAAGTATTTCTTTAATATGTTCCTGGCAACCCTGCTGATGGGACTCCTGACACTGGTCGGCCTGGTCTTCCTTCTGCCGGCCCTGGCGCAGGGGACGCTGTCATTGCAAGCGGATCCACAGGCGATGGGCCTGATGGTCGTGGGCCTGCTCCTGTTCATCCTTTATGCCCTTGCTCTGTCTGTGATCCTGGCAACGACGCCTTATGTTCTGGTTGTGCAGGGCCTGGGTCCCGTGCAGGCCGTTTTGGCATCCACAAATTTTTTCCGGTATAACAAGTTTGATGTAATAATTCTCTGGCTGGTAGTGGCAGCTTTATCTTTGGGCCTGCAGATGATCGGCGGCGCATTTTCCACGGGCGGAGGGGCAGAAAGCGAGCCCCTCTCAGCGATCACTGGCATAGTGAATCTGCTGGTTATAGCGCCCCTATCCAATCTCTGGTGGACAAGGCTTTATATGAACAGAAAAGGGATGCTAAAAGTAGATGAGGTGAAGGATCCGTGGTGAATTTTCCAAATTTAAACTATGCAGAGCTTATTTTGCGTTTTCGGCAGTATACACTGATGCAACAGGCATTCATTGCCGGTATCCTGGTTCTGTTGATATACATCCCATATTCCTACTTCTTGCTAAATTTAAACATCGTGGAATCGATCAGCATGGCGATATATTCAGCCATCTTGTTCATAGTGGTGTACTATATCACATCATCACTTATTACCAGGAAGAGCAAGCAGTTGGCAAAGCAATCAGTGGGGCCGAAGAAGGGACTTCGCAATAAGTGATGAGCATTTAGGTCAAGCGAGGCGGCCGTAGGTGCGCCCCATTTCGCTCCTTTTTTAAAACGCTTTTTAAATCCTGCATCTTCAACCTGCATCTCAAAGTTCTCATCTCCCTAAAGTATAAGTCTGCAGCAGGACATTAGTCATCTTCGAGGAATGGAAGAATGGAGCTAAAGATCGTAGATATAAAAATTCCCGATGGAGCGAACCTGATTTTAGGGCAGAGCCACTTTATCAAAACGGCTGAGGATATCTATGAGGTAATGGCGGGCACAATCCCGGCCGCGAAGTTCGCCGTCGCTTTCTCCGAGGCCAGCGGCGACTGCCTGGTGCGCACGGAGGGCAATGACGAAAGCCTCATCGAGGCGGCCAGACAGAATTCTCTGGCCCTGGCCTGTGGCCATACTTTTGTGGTGCTGATGAAAGGGGCTTTTCCTATCAACGTCTTGAATGCCGTCAAGGCCGTGCAGGAGGTTTGCGGCATCTTCTGCGCCACAGCCAATCCCTTGCAGGTGGTCGTGGCCGAGACAGAGCTTGGTAGGGGAATTATGGGCGTCATCGATGGCTTTTCTCCCCGTGGGGCGGAGACGCCGGCCCAGGTGGGGGAGAGGCGCAAGCTCCTGAGGAGGTTTGGATATAAACTTTGATCTGGTTGTAAAAAACGGCCGGGTTTTCACAGCTATTGGGCAAATGAGCATAGACATCTGGATCAAAGATGGTCATATCGCAGCGCTGGGTGGAGCGCACCGGGCCGAGGAGAGAATCGACGCGAGAGGCATGCTGGTCCTGCCCGGTGCCATCGATGCCCATGTACACTTCCGCGATCCGGGGCCCAACTACAAAGAGGACTGGGCCAGCGGCTCGGCTGCGGCAGCAGCGGGAGGCGTGACCACGGTAATCGACCAGCCCAACACCATTCCCCGCACGCTGGATGCCCGCTCCTTTGCAGAGAAGCTGGATATTGCCCGACATCGTTCTATGGTAGACTTCTGCCTCAATGGGGGGCCTGGAAATATCGATGAGCTGGCGGCAGCCGGGGCGGCGGCCATAGGCGAGATCTTTTCCTATGAGCACAGCGATGAAACGCTTCAGAAAATCCTTGTAGAAGCTGGGCGGGCGGGAATGCTGGCCAGCCTTCATGCCGAGGATGGATTGATCATAAAAGAGAAGACCGCTCCACTCTTGGGCCGGCATGATCCTGAGGTTTATTCGCAGGCGCGGCCTGCCGCAGCCGAGGCGGTGGCCATAGAGAAATCCCTGGCCTTATCGGATCGTCTGCACATCTGCCACCTCAGCTCGGCCCATGGGCTGGAAAAGGTAGCCCAGGCCAAGAGAGGCGGAAGAAAGGTGACAAGCGAGGCGACACCCCATCATCTCTTGCTCAACATCAAGGACTACAAAAAACAGGGCTCCTACTTGAAGATGAATCCGCCCCTGAGAAGCCAGGCGGACAACGACGCCCTCTGGCAGGGCCTGCGCTCCGGTACGATCGATATTCTGGCCTCGGATCATGCGCCGCACCTGCCCGAGGAGAAAGAAGAGGACATCTGGGAGGCGCCGGCGGGGGTGCCGGGCGTGGAGACCATGCTGCCCTTGATGCTCGTTGCTGTGAAAAGAAACCTGATCAGCCTGGAGAGGCTGGTGGATGCAATGGCTGCGAGGCCTGCTCGCATCTATGGCCTGGCCGGCAAGGGCTCCATCGAGATAGGCAAGGACGCCGATCTGGTGATTGTCGACCCCAAGTCCATCTCGCAAATAAATGCCGATCGGTCTGCACAGTCGGGCAGATTGGACGCCCTTCCAGGGAAGAGATGCCATCTTTCCCCAAATGACAATTGTTCGGGGCAACGTGGTCTACGATGGAGATTTCCAGGTTTCTGCAGGCTATGGCCGCTTTTTAGGAAAGCCAAGGATAAAGCAAAAGGTTTTATGATGGCAATGACATTATTTTGAACATGAAATCCGATTCCTCAGGGAGCAGCGATCTGGAACGTGTGATCGGCAGGGCGGCCGTTGAGGCTGCCAGGATGTCCAGCCAGGCCAGCCAGGCGGCCAAGAAGATCCTGGGAGATGTGAGCAGCGAGCTTGGCGAGGCCAAGAGCAGCGATCTTGCCCTCATTGATCTCATAGAGACTGAAGATGAGCTGATCGCCCTGGTTGCTCTGCCGGGCGCCAGCAAAGAGAAGATCGATCTGCGGGTGACGGAGGACAGCCTCTACGTCGATGCCAAGGCCAATCCCAGGGAGGGGAAATATCTGCGCCAGGAGATTGGTACCCTGGGCCGCAAGCGTGAGATCAAGCTGCCCATGGAGGTCAAGCCGGAACAGGTAAAAGCCAGCTTCAAAGACGGCATATTAGAGGTGCACCTTCCCAAACTCGTGGTCGTAAACGCGCAGAGGGTGCAGGTGGATTAGACGCTTAAGCCCTTCTAGTCAAATCATTTTTTCGCGCGAGCTAAAGAAGCAACATTTTGAAGAATAGACACAAAAAAGAAAAGTTTTGAAATTAATACACACTATCCAGGCTCTCCGTCGTGATCACCTGGTAGGTGTAATTGATGGCCGTCTTCTGCCGCGGCGCGAGCTGCAGCTTCCACTTGAGGCTGGTGGCCGTGCTCTCGGCAGGCTTTGGCGTGACGGAGAGGATCACGGCCTCCTGGGGGACGGTGTCGGTTACCTCCAGCGCTGCTACGCGGTCCAGGTTGCTCTTGATCTTCAGATAGTAGGTCCAGGTCTCCGTGGTCTCTTTTACGGTGTGATTCCTTGCGCCTGTTCCGATCTCCCTGATATTCTCGGTTATATTGTAGTCGGAAAGCTTGCTTTCCACCTTAAGATCAGCAGAGGGGCCCACCACAATGGAGGCGTTGGTGCCGGCTGGAGTGTAGGGCATCTCGATGGTGGAGACGTACTCGTCATTTCTGTAAAGCAGAGCTTTTCCCGTCGGCCAGGGATTGGTCAGGGTGTTGTTGGCCCGGATCTCCTCCTTGGCAGGGCCCTCTGTCTGGCTGGAGGCATCCCATGTGTAGATTCTCACCAGAGGTGCCTCTTCCTCGAAGAGGGGAAAGCCTATCTCCTTGTCCATGACCAGGTCTTTTCGCCCTTCAAGCTCGAAGATGTAGAGCGTCTCCAGCTCGCCTGAGGAGGGCGCAGGTGCGGCTGCGTAGTCCATGAACTCGGCCATGGGAGCCGCTTCGGCATATCTCTGATTTATCTGGGGCGCGGCCTTGGCATAATAAGGCTCTATTCCCAGAGGCAGGCCCGCTACCAGCTTGAGCCGCACATTCTTGAGATTCTCTCCACCGCGATTGCTGAGCACGGCATTGGCCTTCACCAGTACAAAGTCGCTAAGAAGGTGCAGGTCGTACACCGGCTTCCAGGTGGCGGCATTGTACATGAGATAGGAGAGGTCAAAGCTCTGCGATCCCGGCGCGGAGATGTTCAGAGTGTAAACGGGATTGGCTTCGTAGACTACTCTTTCCTGGGTAGCGTTGCTGACGCGAAGGAGCACCGAGCTTTGCTCGGCCTTTTCAGGAACATTGATCACGAACTTGTGCACGCCCTCAGTTACGTCAAGGTTTCCCGTTCGTTTCACTGCCATCAGGCCGTCCGGATAGATGGTGACGGAGTCTACAGGCAGGGTAATGGCTGTGGTGGCCTCGACCTGGCTCGCCTCATAGGAGACGGCAAGGGCCGGGGCGCATAACAACAGCATTAGAATTGCTGCAAAGAGCTTCATAGTGAATCCTCACCATCAATGTAAGTCACCAAACATCATATACTTTCCCAAAAAGGCAGGACATGACGTAATGCTTATATCGCCCCATCCAGTTGATGGAGAAAGATACTATTCACATTGGTGTTCCCATGTTTCTCGATTTTATGAGCGAGGTCGAGGGCCTTCTGCATTGCGGCCCTCGGTTCCTGTGGCTACAAGGTAGAGGAAGGAGTAAACAATCTGGGCCTGGACCTGAGCCCTCACGCTGATTTGGCTTCGTCCGTGGCCTTCCGGCTGGCCCCGCTGCAGAAGAAGAGCCCGATGGCCATCGCCAAAGAGATCCACCAGGCTCTCTCCCAGGATTACAGATATGTGCAAAAGGTGGAGCTTTCCGGCCCCTATCTCAACTTCTTCATGAACCAAAAGTTCCTGGAAACGGTCCTTTTGCAGGCCCTGGCCGACAATGCCTGGACAGGCCGAATGAGGGAGTTGGTAATTGTGGAGCACACCTCCGCCAATCCCGACGGGCCGCTGCACGTGGGTCACATCCGCAATTCAGTGATTGGCGACACGCTGGTGCGCATCATGCGCCGGGCAGGCTGCACTGTAGACGCGCAGTACTACGTCAACGACATGGGCCGCCAGGAGGCCATGGTGGTCGTGGGCTTGGATCACTTCCAGCTTGATGGCAGCAAAGCCGACCATGCCATAGCCAAGGTCTACATCGCCGCCAACCGCCTCATGGAAACCAGTCCCGAGATCCGAGATGAGGCAGATCAGGTTATCCAGCGCTACGAGGCAGGCGACGAGGAGACGGTGGCCAAGATCCAGAGCGCCATCAAGTACGCCGTTGGCGGCATCGAAGAGACGCTGCACCGGATGAACATCCGCCACGACAGCTACCACTGGGAGTCGGAGTTTGTGCGAAAGGGCGATGTGGCCGAGATTGTGGGCCAACTGGAGAAAACAGGGCTCACCGAATACGAGGAGGGCGCTTTTCAGCTCGACTTAACCCAATACGGCTTTGAGAAGAAGATGGTCCTCAAGAGGACGAATGGAACCTCGCTTTACATCACTCGCGACCTGGCTTACCACCGCTGGAAGTCCCTGAATTCAGATCGCTCCGTGGATGTCCTGGGAGCCGACCACAAGCTGGTCTCCGGACAGCTTCGCACCGCTCTGCGCTTGCTGGGCATCCGTGAGCCGGAGGTGGTCATTTTTGAATTCGTGTCGCTTCCTACCGGTTCAATGAGCACCAGGAAGGGCAAGTTCATCTCCGCCGATGAACTGCTCGACGAGGTGGAAAAACAGGCTTATGAGGAGGTCAAGCTGAGAAGGCCGGAAGAGAGCGAGGCCTTCCTCAAGGGAGGTGGCGGCCCAGGTGGCGGCAGGTGCAGTGCGCTATGACGTGGTCAAGGTCTCTCCAGACAAGGCCACTACCTTCGACTGGAAGCAGGCCCTGGACTTTGAGAAGCTCTCTGCGCCCTTCATCCAGTACTCACATGCCCGGGCCTGCAGCATCCTGCGCAAGGGAGAAGAAGGGCTGGAGAACCAGGAAGCCCAGCTTAAGGTCCAGGCCGATCTGCTCACCGGCGAAAACGAGATCGCCCTCATCAAGAAGATCGCGGAATTTGATCTGGTCATCGACAGAGCCGCCCGGGAGCTAAAGCCCCATCAACTGGCCACGTACGCCCGCGAGCTGGCGGAGAGCTTCAACCACTTCTACCGCTACAGCCCGGTGCTGGATGCCGAGCCGAATCTGCGCAGGGCAAGAATGGCCCTGGCAAGAGCGGCCAAAAATGCCCTGCGAACGACTTTGGATACCCTGGGAATACAGGCCTTGGAGACGATGTAAAATCATGCGTCTCAAACATCATTTCCAGGCTCTTTCACACTTCGCAGCGCTTATGGCACTTATTGCGCTGCTGACTGCATCGGCCTGTGCCTCGCCTGCCGGAAATCAGATCTGGAGCGAGGAGCCTTGGATAAGCGCCACAGAGGAGCCCCAGGAAAAAAGAGTTACAACTCTCTCCGATCCCATATACTTCAACCTGAGCGGCAATGAGCCCCAGTCCATTCGCTTGGGGGAGCGGCAATTGAACTACTCAGATTACGTTTCCAGTGCCGCTTCCACACCGCTTTCCAGCGAGCTGTGGATCCGAAAGGGTGCGGTCTGGAGCCGGTTTAGCCAGGTAACGGCCGGCGAAGCAGTCGACCTGATCGTGCAAACCCCCCAGGACGGCAGCGGCGATATCTATCTCATATCCTATGCCAATAGCACCATCAAGCACTGGAATTTTAAATTACTGGCCGGCTACCATCGACTCAAGCTGAGGCCGGAGGAGAGCGGCAGGCTCTTCATGCTGCTGGCCCAGGGAAGCGCGCCCGGCAATGCCCTGATCTTAGATGTCCTGCCCCGGCAAAGCGAGCAGTCGTTCTCGCCATTGGACGTGAATTCTATCTTGATGGGAGACGCTTTTGTTACCATAAAATCTCAGAGAATCAAGGGCTACGATGTCTATGTGGATGGCGTCTTTTACAGCAGTGATATTGGCGATGGATCTCTGGACGGAATAGCCAGCTTAACAATAGGTGGTGAAAAGACCCACACCATTACCATCTCTCAGAGAGACGGCCAGGGTGGCATCATCAACAAGAATGAGCACACGAAAAACTTCAAAAGAGAGACTGCTTACACCTTGCTGATCGACTAACAGAGCTTTAGATTTTTTTAAATTTTTACCTTTTTTTTCAGCGATCTCCATTTGAAAATAGATAACCCTGTTTCGTCTAGTCTAAAAAAATGAAAGTCCTAATTCAAAGTCCTTCGCTTCACGCCTCTGCAGCTTTTCAATCCCGGGTCAAGTAACTATATGCACAGGAACCTTCGAATTACGAATGACTTTCTCTGCAACACTTCCTACGAGAAATTTTGGCATTCCTGTAAGGCCCATTCTGCCAAGGACGATTAGATCCATATTGCCGCTAAGCTTTAGAATCTCCTCTGCGGGATGACCTTCTACGATCTTTTTCTCAAACGCTACAGAAGCCAACTTGGCGTCTTCCTCAGCCTGGCGTATTGCTTCCTCACCCTCTCTCATGACCTCCTTCTGGATGCCTACCATTACCTCATCTGCTATATTGTAGCTGACTTCGCCCATAAAATACCGGCGTGGATCAGCAACGAATAAGGCAGTGACTTTTCCGCCAAAGTTTTTGGCTATCTCGATGCCTGCTTTTACAGCTCTCTTGCTATTTTCCGATCCGTCTGTGGCAATCAAAATCTTTTCGAACAATGCAAATCCCCCTTTAAAACTAAACGTTTATTACTTAAGAATTTTTCCCAATGGATATTCTGTTTTTTAGTTTATTAACGACTTAAGAATTAATTATAATTAATGAAAAGATGTAAATCTCATCAAAACCGAAGTGTTCAACTCAAGACAGGAGTCGATGACGTGTTCGAAAAATTGGAGAATAGTTCGGGAAATGTGGTTGGATTCAAAGCCATTGGGACGATTACTGCATCGGATTACAAGATATTGGTACCAGAAATCAGGGCATTGGTGGAAAAGGAAGGCAATGTTTTCATGTTGCTTGATCTCAGTGATTTCAAGTGGGAAAAGATGGAGGCCTGGCTTTCTGATATGAAACTTGCATGGGAATTTCACAATGAGATTGAAAAAATGGCAATTGTCGGAGATAAAAGCTGGGAGAAATGGATGACACATCTGGCCAAGCCTTTTTACGCTCGCGATGCCAAATTTTTCCATTCTGCAGAAATTGCCCAGGCTTGGGCCTGGCTTAGGGAATGAGAGCAGCAAGCGACGTGGGTGAGATAATTCGAAAAGCAACGGATCTGTAGACGTCTCCTTTAAAAAACAAGCATGGCCCCTTCTGTCGCAAGAGCAGCCGAAAAGGCCCAAGCTATTGTTTTTTTTGCCCTGCTGATTTCAGGCAGAACTCAACGGACGTTGGACCTGCCTTTGCTTGCCATCATGAAGGCAAAGTCGGCCCTGGTATCTGTCTTCTTTCCGTCCGGAATGCGGCCGTAGGTGAAGTCGCTTTGCGAGTTGTCGCTCTGCTGAGATGTCTTGTCTACCTCAACACCAGAGGCGTCATAGAGAAAAACGGTTCCGTTGCCGGTAGTGACCCAGTTCTTCTGGCCGTCCAAAGCCAGAAATCCTTTAGGCTCGATGCTGCCCTCAAGGGGGATGGGGCCCACCCAGGGTTTATCTACGATATTGATCATCCAGCCGGTCAGATCCACGGCTGCGTCCCCGGTATTGTAAAGCTCTACCCAAACGGTGCCGTTGTCGGGCGGGCTGAGCTCAAACTCATTGATGACCACGTTGCACATGCCCAGGCCACAGATGGCCAAAAGGCCGCTGAAGGCTAAGAGCGCCTTGATGCCAATTCCCAATTTAAGATCCATTTTCATTCCTCTTTAGCGTATATTTGATTCGCCCTTGGTGGCAGAATGCAGGCCCCAGTCACCATCGGTATTTGTATCGTGACCATCCGGTTGCCTGCCGTAGGTAAAGTCGTTGTTCATAGTGTCCTGTCGGTTGGCAGTCTTGTCCACTATCTCTCCGGATGCGCTGAAGAGTGTGGCATATCCGCCATCATTATGATTCCAGGATGACTGGCCATTGAAGACATAAAAGCTCTTGGCTGGCAGTATAGTTCCCGCGGGCACGGCAGGGAGCTTTCCTACCCAACTTCCGTCGGTGATCTCGGCCATCCATCCGCTGATGTCCACGCTCTCATTATCAGGGTTGTAAATCTCAACCCAATCAGCCCCGCCTTCCGGAGGATTTAGTTCCATCTCGTTTAAGACAACCGATGCCGCAGCACTTATGGACAAAACCATCAAAGCTGCTGCAAAATAGAATGCTTTTGAAGTTGATCTCACTGCAATCTCCACCACTCATGCTTTTATCCGAAATTTGTACACAGGTTATTGTACAATATCGGTGACATATATTTCAAGTATATTACCATATCGGAGCTTCTATATTTGGGCTGCTTTCAGCCGGATAGAAAAGGGAAAGCTCAGGAAACGACCGGACTTTCCGGAAAACCGACTGGAAAACGGCTAAATAGTTTGAGAGGTATAAACGCAAACATATATTTAGAATTTGTAAGGGAGATAAACAAATTAGCAATGAGGTGGATTGGATGAAATTTAAGAAATTGGAGAATAGATCGGTGCCTCTTGGAAAGATGCTGCTTTTTTGCTGCATAGCACTTGGCCTAATGACTGTGTTTTCCGCTGCATTCGCCCAGGAAAAAGACGTTTGCACAGGTGCGGAGATGGGCAGCTATGCCAAACTTGTCTTCTGTCTTCCCCCCGAGGTAGTTGTGGAGCCAGAAACCATGGCCGAAGCAAATTATACCGGCGGAAGCGAGGTTGCGGCATCAATGCTGCTGGACGGAAACAGGGTCGAACTGCATCTTCTCTACCCCTGCCAGGCACCCCAGAAAGAGCTGGAACCCGCAGATCTGAAGCCTTATCTGGAAGCTTTTGATCCTATCATGGCCCAGGTCACGTATAATGAATCAGTGCCAGGACCCGCTCTCTTGGGGCAGATAGGAAATCGGAACATCATCGCTTACCAGCCGAACAATCTGACCGTAGCCCTGGTATTGACGGATATAAACATGAGCGCGAAGATGATGACGACCTTCCTGGGCAATTTGAGCATAGCTGTAAATGAGGGCGCTGCTCCCCCCAGCAATTGCCCGGATACCACGGTTACTACTGTCGCTCCTGCCGAGATCGCGGCTCAGAATGATACAACTTCCAGCCAGGTTACAGATAATGAGGTTACTCCTGCCGAGAATCTTGCCAACCGCAGAACGCAGATGGCCTTAGATCGAGAGGCTGCCCTGGCAAAAATGAAGAAGTTACAAGAGGATATGAGGAAAAAATGAAATTCTAGGGCAAAAAACCTGCCCGAGAAAACTGCATTCTCATGCCGCATGCCGGGTCTGCCAATTCTATCCGGGCCTTCCCGGCCGGGGCTTTTTTTCAACTCGCAAAGATCCATTGTGCTAAGGCCATTTCTCGCTAATTGTTAAGGAATTATTCTAACACTAGATTTTTAATTTTTAAAATATATCGCGTGTCTTTTCCTGTAAGAGGCGAAGCTTCATAAGTATGCATCCCAATTTGCTCATGAAATATGACAGGGGGATTTAACATAAAAAAATTGATAGCTCTTTATCTGATTGCATGCTCTCTATTGCTGGCCCAGGGGGCATCAGTGGATAACAAATCCGAATCAATTGATGATCTTCTGGCAATGAATTTAAGCAACCAAACAACACTGAATCGCACAGTATTTAATTACACTGCATTTAATTCATCAAATCCCAATTTATCCGATATCAATTCATCAGAAATCAGCCCATTAAAGATAAGTTCTTTGGAACCCAATTCCTCAGAGCTAAATTCTTCAGAATCCAATTTATCCGAGTTTAACTTATCGGAATTTGGCTCAGACTTCAATCCGTCAGAACTCGCATTTAAAGATCTTGATTTTGCAGACAACTATTATGACTCCGACTTTTATTCACAGATCCCCAACGAGCCGGAAGTTATCAGCCTGGCATTTCCCGCAACAGATCTCAACGGGGACAATGCCACAGACCTTCTGGTCATGAACATCAGCAGTGATGCCGACACAGGAGCCTTTAATTCAGAAATATCGGCTTTCAGCGGCGGCGACGGCAGCGCTTTATGGCAGAAGGATTATCCCGGCTCCCTGGTCTTTGCCACAACCGCGGGAGACCTCAATGGCGACGGCCAAACGGATGTCATGATAGATGAAATCCTGGCCGCAGCGAGCTTCATCCCTTACAGTAGCGTTTCCGCCCTTGACGGCAGTAATGGCACTGTAATTTGGAGCCGGCCCCAGATGCTGGCCATGACCATTGCCTATCCCGTTAAAGATGCTAGTGGAGACAATGCCTCTGAGTTTCTGGTGCATGTATTCGGCTTGGACAGCATGAACAATAGCATGTTCACCAGCATTGCCCGAGTAAGCGGTGCCAACGGCACAAAGCTGGATGAGAGGATCTTTTCCGGTGCCCTGGCAATCGAATATCCGGCAGGCAACCTCACAAACGACCTTGTGCAAGACAGCATTGCCGCAATTTATCAACTGAACGGATCGATGACGAGCGAGGGCGTTGGCGAAGAGCCCCCTCTGAACATCACGGCCACCACATTTGAGGCCAGAGACGGCCAAAAGCATAAAATGCTCTGGAACCGGAGCTTTGCTGGCCCGGCCCTGGCTGTACCGGTAATAGATCTGACCGGCGACGGGCGGGATGAACTGGTAGTCTATCTCCTGAAGTATGCTGAGAATGGTTCACTATGTAGCGATATCGGCGTTCTTCGAGGCTCGGATGGAGAGCTGCTCTGGCAGCGACCCTTTGCCGGCCTGGCCTTAGCTGTGGCTGGCCCGGACCTGACCGGAGAAGGACAGGGAGACCTGATCGTCTACAAGCTGGGTGAATCTGAGGGCGCCGAGGTGCTGGCAATTAAGGGAGACGATGGAAGGCTGCTATGGAGCAAGGAAGAGATGATATTCATCCCTCAATAATTAATAAAGGGGGCTCATCTAGTGTTAGTGGCCATTGACCCCAAAACCTTTTAACCAGGATCTTCATAGTAGGCGGGTTATCATATAGCTCAAACATTGACAGGAGGTGTAATTTGATGCCATACGAGAACACAAGCGAGCTGCCTAAAAGCGTGCGAAATTTGCCCAGCCGTGCCAAGACTCTTTACATGAAGGCTTATAACGGCTGTTGGGAGGATTTGGAGAGTACTGAGGACGCAGCGCGCGAGAAGGCATCTCACGAAGCTGCCTGGTCGGCCGTGAAAGAGCAGTACGAGAAGGACGACGAGACGGGTGAGTGGGTAAAAAGCGAAGAGGTCGCAGGAAGACGCTCGCGTCATGTCATAAGGCACCGCAAGAGTGGAACTGCCTCGCAGGCAAAGGCACACGCATGATGTCTTCAGAGCAATGCTGATGGGGAATTGAGCCCGCGAACGGACTTAAAATAGGCTCCTCATCAGCAAGTCTCGTGACGCATATTCTCTTCCTATTCGAAGCTTCAATTCAATTCTTGCTGCGATTTTTCTCGTGATTTGTTTGGGTTCTGCAAAAAATCATATTCTTTTGCCTGAGGGGTAACTACACCATAAATTAGTTATAAAATGCGAGTCTTATTTCTATTGAGGATTTCGTATGCCTAAGATGGCGATAATCTATGCCAGTGGTATGGGAAGGACCAAGACGATGGCAGAGGCCATTGCTAACGGTGCCATGACCATTCCAGGCATCGAGGTTGTAATTAAAGACGCCTTTGATGCCTCGCCAAATGATGTATTAGATGCCGCAGCCATAGCTTTGGGCGGCTCAACTTACAACTACAAGCTCATTAAGTCCATGGACCCTTACCTGAAGGAGCTTGCCAAGCTTGATCTGAAGGGAAGAGTAGGGATAGCCTTCGGTTCGCACGGATGGAGCGGAGAGGGCGTTCCTACAATCATTGCTCGAATGAAGTCCTTTGGCATGTCGGTGATTGAGCCTGGGACTATAGCCGTTCAGGTTCCAAGCAAAGAAGACATAGAGAAATGCTTCTTGCTGGGAAGAACCGTGGCTATGGGGCTGGTAAACTAGAACAATTAGAGACGAGAACATGTCCAAAGATATTCTGGAAAAGGGCGCAATTGTGCAAAGGGACAAAGAGACCTATGCCATAGCGCCACATATCGCAGGCGGCATAATAGATCCGGCTGGCCTGCGCAGGATCGCCGATGTGGCTGAGAAATACAACGCCAAGGTTCTCAAGATCACCTCGGCGCAGAGAATCGCCATCGTTGGAATTGATCCCAAGGACATCGATGATGCCTGGAAGGATCTGGGAATGAAAGCAGGGGCAGCCATTGGTCTATGCGTTCGAAGCATCAAGATCTGCCCCGGAACCACCTTCTGCAAGCGAGGCCAGCAGGATTCTGTGGGCGTAGGCTTGAAGTTGGATGGGCTGTATCATGGCATGCAGCTTCCCTGGAAGTTTAAAATTGGCGTATCCGGATGTGCAAACTCCTGCGCCGAGCCGGCCGTAAAAGATATCGGCTTGATCGGAATGTCCAAGGGATGGAAGCTTCTGGTAGGAGGAAGCAGCGGAGTCAAGCCCCGGCTTGGAGTGATGCTGGCTGAGAATCTTTCCGATGAAGAGGTATTTTCGCTCATCGATAAGATAATCAACTACTACAAGGACCATGCCAAAAAACAGCGTCTGGGCGAGTTTATAGAGGAGATCGGCTTCGAGAAATTCAAGCATGATATCCTCGTTTAATTAAGAATGGCCGGAGAGGCATATTGCCTTTTCCGGCGAAATTCGTCCCCACTATTACTAAATGCCATATCCCGGTGCATAAGTTGGCCAATAATAATAAGGGTAATTATACTGGTACATATAGGGCGTGTAGGGAGTGCTGTATCCCCAGTCGCTGTTAAGGAAGCTGTAGGCCTCTGCCATCCACATGGCCTGCTCGTAGTATTCTCGTCCCGGGCAAGTTCCGTTGTAAAAGGATCGAAGCTCACAGAAGCTGCCGTCCGGGAAATAGCAGTATCCGTCTTTGGGACATCCGCCATGATTCACGCAATAGGCTTCTATTGCATTTCTTGCCTCGCAGGGGCCGGAACCGTAAAATCCTGAGGCAAAGACCGGTGCTGCCAGTGTCAGCACAAAAATACCTGTTAGCATCCATACTATTCTAGTTTTCACAAATATCCCCCAATTATCATTACCTTTTGCTCTTCACCCTATGAAAGATTATTGGTTGATGTAGCACAAGAAAAAAAGAAAAAAAGAGCCCTGGAGGACCAGGGTCATGATTTTTTATATTGCTTTTTGCCGGTTCTACCCGAGTTGATTGACGAATACCAGGTCGGTAACACTGGCATTGGTGATGGTTACAACGGACTTGCCCTCAGCGGGGGAGATTATGCTCCAGCCCTCCATGAGGACCTCGGAAACATTGTATTCACCAGCAGCCAGGTCTGCGAAGGCAAACTTGCCGTCAGCGGCTGTTGCAACACTATTGATAACTGCTCCATCCATTGTCAGATTCATGGTCCAGCCAGCAAGGCCGGTTTGATTGATATCGGTGACAATTCCTTCGATCGTGAATTTGGTCTCATTCATTGGTGCAGCCATGGTCTCAACCACAGGAGCGGCCACGGTCTCATTCATTGGCTCAGCTTCGGTCTCAACCACAGGAGTAGCTACGGTCTCATTCATTGGCGCAGCTACGGTCTCAACCACAGGAGCGGCCACGGTCTCAACCACAGGAGTAGCTACGGTCTCATTCATTGGCGCAGCTACGGTCTCAACCACAGGAGTGGCTACAGGCTCAACCACAGGAGCAGCCACGGGCAGAGCTGCATCCATCATGCTTCCCAGTTTTGCGACCGGCTTGGTTTTCATGCCCAGTGGAGCAGCATTCTTGACACCTTCCAGCTTAACGGAGTAGGGTGTGGCGGTTCCCTGCTTAAACGAGTAGGGCATCCTGGTACTCTGAATACCGGCGGACTTGAGAGAATACTTGTTTGCCATCATATCCGGAGTCAGGTTATGGGCGGGAACATTTGTTGTGACGCTGTAGCCGACTCTATCTCCTGATTTTACAGTGTAAGACTGATTTCCGGCAGCTTGATTAGTGTACCCCAAAGCAGGCATTAAAATAATGGCTGCTATCATGAGGGCCACAGTGATAGCCATAATTTTCCTCATATTGAATACCTCCTATTCCTCTAGCGCATAGCATTTATGACTGTAGCTTGAACATCCTCCCCTTTGAGAAGAATTGTCGTCAAGTCTAGTTATTCTTCATATAAATAGACTTTCATGGACGATGACCACAATTAAGGGACCGCATCGCATTTATGCCCCCGTCCACCTCGACAGGGACGATATGGCGATACGGTGGCAAAACTGACATGGCCGGTTGGCCCACTGTATTATTTTTGTGTTTCAGTAGGTTCATCTATCTCCGGAATTATGTTCAATACTGCTAATCGGGGACAATAAATGCGACCCATCGCAGTTTATTCCCGGAACTCTTGCCCATCCTTCCCGGCAAGAGGAGAACGTCACTCTCTCTTGCTGTGCACTCTCTTTTACCCTTTGCATCAGATCGCATCTAGTATCTGCCGGAAGATAGCAGCTTCCTGCAACCTTGTCGCCTCTTGCAAACAGGCTCTTTAAAGCTGCGCCCTCTTGCGGAAAGGCAGAGATGATCTTATTCATATTTCCCGGACGGGCCTTATAAGTGGATGAGGTTATGTGCCCGGCTCCGGCCCGTGAGACGGCAGCCGCCAATTGTTCGATCTCTGCATCGTTTATGCCGGGAATTATGGGATCGATTCTGGCCGAGACGGCAACACCCCTTTCCGCCAGCTTCGCCATGGCATCAAGGCGTTTTGCCGGCAATGGCGCTCCCGGCTCCAGCCTGCGGCAAATTGAGTCCTGCAGCGTAGTGACGGTTATGGCCACGCAGGCCAACATTTCGGCCAATAGCTCTGCATCCTGGGCCACCAGATGCGACTTGGTCACCACCTGGACACGAAGACCCCGTGCTTTTAAGATCTGCAAACAGCCCCGGCTGAGCCTCAGATCCTTTTCCATGGGGGGATAGGGATCGGAGCTATTGGACAATGCCACCAGGGTGCCGGGCCTGATCTTGGACGACTCTCTGGCCAGGCGTTTTAGGAGATCAACCTTGGGGCGGCATTCTGCAAAGCGGGGGATGTAGGATGAGGCGTAGCAGTAAAGGCAGCCATGCGGGCATCCTGTGTAGGGATTCAGGCTCATCTTGGCCGGACAGGTGCACAGCTGGCTCTTCCAGGGGTCAAAGGATCTGAGGATCATCAGGGGCAGATCTTCTCCAGCCTCTCCAGCTCATCCGCATCCTCTGGGGAGGCATTGAGCCTAACGCTTTCAATCACCGGCTCAAGAATGCTGTATTTCTCTCCATTTTTATGCGCTCCTCTGATCTTAAGGTTCAGGACAACCTGCGCATTTACATCGGCACCACTCTCATCCTCATCTCTTACCAGGGATCTCAGGCTATGGGATAGAGCCTGTTGATCTTTATCGAGAAGACCGCGCCATGCCCAGCCTACTGGCACAAGCTCTTCGCCTCTCCTTAATGCTACCTGATATCTTGCCGAATGCTTCTCTTCTTTGCCGCGGCCCCACGACATCCGCACAATCAGAGCGGCGAGATTATGCTCGGCTCTGATGATGAAATCCTGATCGGAGACTTCGCCGGGACGATAGGCGGCCTGAAGATCTCGCTCTAACAACGCCCTGGCTCCGGCAATCCCTGCCCGGCAGAGAAATTCATCAACTTCGCCACTATCCATAAGGACGTCTTCCTGGGCAGGAGATATTCCCTGAAAGGGCATGGCTTTGGGCTCGCCAAGTATTGATAAAAGCCTCTTTCGCCGATCCTGATAGGGCATACTGCAAATGTCTTCTCCTTGCAGGGCGATGAGGTCATAGGCCAGGAGGGCCGGGTGAATGTTGCTCTTGCGAGAGAGGCGACGGCGATTGATGTACCTCAGCATTTCCGCCTGGCTGCAAATCTCTTTTCTCCTATTGCCGCTATCATGAAATCCTATGAGGTCGGCATCCACGACAAAATCCGCATCTATTTCTCCAAGCATCCGGGATATGCCGTTCAGGGCAAAGGTGATATTTCGTAGTTGCGAGGTGAAGATAATAACCTCGTTTTCTATTTTATGAACCTGCACCCGCAAGCCTGGATATTTAGGCAGAAAAGCTCCCGGCGCCTTAGGATCGCTGCGGCGAAATAGCATGAACCTGGTGGGAACTTTAGGCCGGATGGCAACTCTCTCCAGCTCCCTGCTGCACGTCAGAGCGGCAATGCTGCCCAAGTCCGGCATGAGGCTGTAAGCACGGCGAATTTTCTCCTGGTCGCAGTGCAGTGAGGAAGAGAGCGCGGCAATCATGGTCTTATGCCCGATGCCGGCCTGCATATTTCGCAGCGCAGTTCGTGCGATGTACTTTCCCTCCAGGGGAGTTGCTTCTAAAAATAGGCCCCTTAGTAGAGCATTCTTGCGTTGTTCCGATTCCTTGCCATTTAATGTAGAGATGCGCCGGAGCCTTTCATAAACCGATAAGGCTTCGAGAGGCTCGCGAAAAAGGGAATGCTGCCCTTTCTGCCCCAGTGCCGCCTCAGCCACCATCCCCATGTCACTGCATCTCTCCCGCAGAGAAGGAAGATCTTGATCAGATACCTCCGCCAAGGCCGCCATGAGAGCTTCCGGACCTATGCCCATCTCCCTCCCTTCCCAGGGCGGCCAAAGCTCGCCTAAAAGCAGCCGCACGGCTGGACAGAGCATCTTTGGCGTAGGCTCAATCTCTGCCAGAAGGCCCGCCGTTAGATCGACCTTTTGGCTTCGGGGGGCCTGGGAGATCTCTTGCAGGGCCTGGGCAATTCGAGAATAACGCATTTACCTCGCTATCTTGATCTTCTTCAGATCCTCTGCCCGCTTGGCCAGATTCTCAATCATGCCGTCCAGCTCTTTTAGAAAAGATTGGGTTTCCTCCGTGGTCACAGCTCCCGGGGCTGAAGCCTTGATTAATCCTTCCTGCTCTAAAACCCGCAGGGAATATCGTACCTTGTGGCTGGGTATCTTTGTCTCCTCCGCCAGCTTGAGGATGCCTATGGGTTCATTCTCCACCACTTGCTTGAGGATGACCAGGTGCCGTTGCAGCATCTCAAGCTCGCCGCTCACCTTCTCGGTCAGAATTACTATCACATCCGCTCATGGGATCAATAGTATTAATTCGGGTGCGGCCTTATAATTCCATCGATTGACATGGTACGTGTTAGCACATATAATCAAAAACAAGAAAGGATGGAGATCAGTAGCGCGCCCGGCGAGGGAGGAAGTCTATACCGTGACGGGATGTAACACGTCGGTTCAGGTCCTTTCCCAGTATTTGCGGGGACGATACACCGGTGACCACAAGCATGGTCCGCAGAGTATGCTCAAGGTTCGGGTCTATCTGCGCGCCCCAGATTATGCGAGCATCAGGATTGATCTTCTGGTAGACCTCATCTACCACCGTTTCGGCATCGGTGATAGTCATATCCGGCCCTCCCACCACATTTACCAGAGCCGAGTTTGCGCCCGATACATCCACATCCAGGAGGGGACTGCGCAGAGCCTTCATGACGGAGTCGCGTGCCTTCTCCTCGCCTTCTGCCTCACCCATGCCGATCATGGCCACGCCGCCGTTGGTCATGACCGTTCTGACATCGGCAAAGTCCAGATTGATCAGTCCGGGTCGGGTGATCAACTCGGTGATGCCCTTGACGGAGCGCATCAGCACCTCATCGGCTACCTTGAATGCCGCCTGCAGGGGGAGGTTGGGAACTACATCTAATAACCGATCGTTGGGCACCACTATTACCGTGTCCGAAACCTCTCGCAGCCTCTTCAGGCCGGCTTCGGCATTCTGCATTCTGATGGAGCCTTCCGCACTGAAGGGGATGGTGACGATGGCAATGGTGAGAGCCCCCGCCTCGCGTGCGGCTTCCGCTACTACGGGAGACGCTCCCGTTCCTGTGCCGCCGCCAAGTCCACAGGTAACGAAGACCATATCAGCTCCTTCCACGGACGCTTTGATCTCATCGATATCCTCCTGAGCCGCCTCCTCCCCGATGGCGGGCAAGCTTCCTGCCCCCAGGCCACGTGTGGTGCGCCTGCCAATGAGAAAACGCCGGTCGGCGTTGATATGCAAAAGATGCTGGGCATCGGTATTGATGGCAAATAGCTCCGCACCCTGGATGCCGCACTCTGCCAAACGGTCTATGGTATTTGAGCCGCCTCCACCGCATCCTATGACTCGGATAACCGTGGTCAGCTCTTCTAAAACCGAAACCAGCTCTTCATCGCTCTGGATCATGCTGGAAGGTTTGATCCTGCTCTCGGCCTCAGATCTGCCCAGGGCTTCGTCGATGATGTACTTAATCTCCATCCCCTCTACTTTTTTTCTGCCTTATTCTACTAATCAATTAGTATATAGTTTTTTGCATAGAGAAGATATATATCTTAATAATATATTACATATTGTTTAGGACTTGACGGGAGATAATTTACACATTCTCGAGACATGTCTGGAATTATATTCTATAATGATCACAATTTATGGTTATGCTGGCTAAAATTTGAATATTTTATTTTACGTCAAATACTTATCGATGATCGCTAAAAAATTGATTTGAATAGAAAAGAAAACGTTGTGATGTTCAATTGGACTTCAAGGATTTGAGCTTTTCAATCTGTCTCAGCATCCTCTCGGATTCCTTTGACTTCTCCCCTTCCAGGTAATCGACTATTTCAGGAAGGCTTCTATTTAACTTGTAGATGCGATACGGTCGTCCCTTTCCTGGATTTTTCTCGTCCCTCTCTGCAATCCAGTCCAGTTTTCGAATCTCCCGCATGGCAATGCTCACTTCCGGCTGGCGAAGATCCGATCCAATCTCTATCTCGCGGGATGTTGCCTCTGCCACCCCTGCCAGATAGGTCAAAACTTTGGCCACGTTCCTTTTCAGGCCTACCTTCATGAGTATGGATGCAAATTCGTCGCGTTCGACTTTCAGGTCTGAGGCGGCTGTTGTATTCAAAGCGGTCACCAGGCGCATAACGAGTGATAACATATATATAAGTTTCGTTGAAAATAATTCCATTGAGGTCGAAAATATGTCTGTCTTATAAATTATTTTTTAATCTATATGATATTTTTCGCCCGCCAGGCTGAAGAGAGAGTAGCTTTTACATTTCTTTTTATGAAGGAGATGTACTTAGAGGATAGCTATCTTTGGACTTTTGATGCCACTGTAGAAGATGTCTTTGGCGAGTTGGTGATACTTGATAAAACTGCATTCTATCCGCTGTCGGGTGGCCAGCCCGCGGATGCGGGCATTCTTATTCGGGGCGAGGAACTGTTCCAGGTAGTCGGAGTAGAGCCAGGAGAACGCGCAATAAAACATATCCTGGACAGGGCCGGCCTCCTGCCTGGTGACAGGGTATCAGGGACCATTGATAGCAAGAGGCGTTACCAATTCATGCGCAGTCACACTGCCTGCCACATCCTCAGTGCAGTCATATTCCTGGAGACTGGCGCTAAGATCACGGGAAACCAGATTGAACTGTCCAGATCGCGCGTGGATTTCAGCCTGGAGAGCTTTGACAAGGCCAAGATGAGCGAGTATGTAGAGAAGGCCAATGGCATAGTCGATGAGCGCCACGCCGTCACCACGAAAATCCTTCCCCGAGCCGAGGCGCTTGTCTTGCCGGATCTCGTCCGCCTGGCCATGGCTGTCCCGGACAGAGAGATGATTCGGATAGTAGAGATAGAGGGCATCGACCGGCAGGCCTGCGGAGGCACTCATGTTAAGAACACAGGCGAGATAGGTAAGATCAAGATGATTAAGGCGGAGAACAAGGGCAAAGCCAATAGAAGAGTCTACTTCTTCCTGGAGGGTTAAATGCACATAATGGAGCTATTGGGAAAATCTCGCGTCAAAGTGGAAGGCGAAAAGGTGCTGGATGCGAGCGAGCCCTTGATTGAGTGGTGTCCTCTCTTCGACAAGATTAGGGGCATAAAAAAAATTACGTCCGAATCGGCTGCCGCAAACATGGAGTTTAGGATAAAGAATCACGGGATGTTCTCGGCGCGGCGCAAGCTTAAGATGGGCATCTTCGTGGGCTTTGGGGCCTCTGAGTCCATGATGACCGGCATTAAGACGGGAATTATCGATGCCGCAGTTACCGTTTGCGATGGCGCGGGAACAGTGATAACGGCCAATGCCGATCTGGTTCAGGGCATGGGCGGCTACATATCCGGACTTACCGAGACTGATCCCATACCTGAGGTTATCGAGGGCATCCGGGCCATGGACGGGCATGTGCTCTCGCCCCAGGACGGCAAGATAGACCAGATAGAAGGGGCGGCCTATGCCGCAGCGGCCGGATACAAGAAATTTGCCGTAACAGTTGCCGATGCCTCGTCAGCGGAAAAGCTGCGAGAGCTGGAGAAAGCAGCAGGTGTCAGGATGATGATAGTAGGGGTTCATCTCACCGCCCTATGCCGGGAAGATGCGGCTAGGCTCTTGGCAGTAGCCGATATTGTTACCGCCTGCGCCTCAAAGCACATTCGTGAGCAGGTAAAGCCTCTGGTGCAGGTGGGCACCGCCGTGCCGCTCTTCGGTTTGACCCGCTGGGGCAAGGAGCTCTTGGTAGAGAGGGCCAAGGAGGTAGAGCAGCCGCTTCTGATAAACACGATGCCTCTGCCCGTTCTGCCGGAGAAGAAGCAGCCTCGGCCGCTGGTATAAAATTTATTTTTTAAAGATCCTCACGAAATAATAGTAACATTATAGCTCGTGGTTTTTACCAGCCATATGCCTCAGTGAATGGTGCTTCCTACGGAACGGGAGACATGACCCTCATTCCCCTGCATCAGCATGGAGCGGGGGTAACGCGTGGGGCTGCGTGGCATCGTCTGCATCCTTGCAGTCCTTCAGAGACAAGATCTATGCGATCGCTTGCCTCGATTGGTGAGGCGGATTGTAATGCTTCGTCGGTGTCCCACGCGGTATGATAGACTATATGGGCCGATATCCAATCATCGGCATCATGCGGCTGGATATACGCATAGATCTCAGTCATTATGTTGTAATTATAATAAAATTAAGAGGGATTAAACCGTCTTCATCTTGATGGTGATTGATCCCCGGAGAACGCTGTTGCATCGCCGGAATAATCCAAGGCTATCCGTTCGCCTGCCGCAAGAGTCAGGTCTGTAGATGTAGATGATAGTACAGCAGCTACAACTGTACAGGCGGCCCATCGAGGGCGATGGCAGGATTATGCATCGGTGCGCCGGCATCCGGTGCTTGCTACCTGTGCATTTCTTGACGGTGACAGTAAGAGTCGCTGATCCAGGTACTACATGAACTTCCTGGATCTTTGTAACTAGCCAATCCTCATCTGCGATGTAGGCATTTGCATCCCCGCCGCTGGCATTCATCGGGATGGTAATGTCGTAGTAATCCTGAGCAGTATCGTTGCCTTCTAGGGAGATGATTCGTGTTTCGTTTGCATCCAGATTGGTCTCAAGAGTAATCGACCCTCGGAGACACATTATCAATTACTCTATCCTTAAGATCTCCTATTTCGGTAACATTTGCGGATAGATCTCTCTCAAGATAACCGACCCTCGGAGACACATTATCAATTACTCTATCCTTAAGATCTCCTATTTCGGTAACATTTGCGGATAGATCTCTCTCAAGATAGCCGACCCTCGGAGACACATTATCAATTACTCTATCCTTAAGATCTCCTATTTCGGAAACATTTGCGGATAGATCTCTCTCAAGATAACCGACCCTCGGAGACACATTATCAATTACTCTATCCTTAAGATCTCCTATTTTGGTAACATTTGCGGATAGATCTCTCTCAAGATAACCGACCCTCGGAGACACATTATCAATTACCCTATCCTTAAGATCTCCTATTTTGGTAACATTTGCGGATAGATCTCTCTCAAGATAACCGACCCTCGGAGACACATTATCAATTACCCTATCCTTAAGATCTCCTATTTCGGAAACATTTGCGGATAGATCTCTCTCAAGATAACCGACTCTCGGAGACATATTATTAATTACTCTATCCTTAAGATATCCTATTTCGGAAACATTTGCGGATAGATCTCTCTCAAGATAACCGACTCTCGGAGACACATTATCAACTCTTTCCTTAAGATCTCCTATTTTGGTGACATTCAAGGCGAGCCAGGATAGAGCATTGTCCGCCTTGGTTGCATTGGCATCAAGCCATGCGGTAACATTATCCAAGTCGGTTGCATTCTGATCAATATAAGTTACATTTGTGGCGAGCCAATCCGTAAGATTATCCAAGTCAGCCTTGGTTCCAACATCTCCCTTATCCCCCTTGGGTCCAGTATCCCCCTTAGGTCCTGCTTCACCTGTGTCTCCCTTATCTCCCTTAGGTCCAGTTGCCCCTCGTGGTCCGACTGCACCTCTATCTCCCTTAGGTCCTCGTGGTCCGACTGCACCTTTATCTCCCTTAGGGGTTGACGGGAAATAAAATACTCAAATTTGGGTCAGCGTAGCCAGAAAAATAGTTATCATCAAACGATGCAATTTCAGAAATGCCTCTGGAAATGAGTAAATTATCTCGCGTCAACGACTTAGGTCCTCGTGGTCCGACTGCACCTCTATCTCCCTTAGGTCCTCGTGGTCCTGGTGTCGTCAGTTTAACTTGGGACATCTCCTGCCTCAGAATACTCATTTGATTCTGATGCTCGATGGCATTTTCATGTGTCATTTTTGCTATAGTGGCCCGGTTATCTATGTATTTCGATGTGTCCTCGGAAAAAGCCATTGTGCTCGTCAATAAACAGAGCAAGAAAAGGCATCCAAGCCATTTAAGTATCTTCAAACGATCTCTCATTTTATCAACCTCGAATCTTCTTTTTAACTAGCTAACTTTGTTTATATTTAAATTTTGTTATGCTCAATTTCCCGTTCCGGACCCCTAAAAAATTACATTAATTTCTGGCCAGTGATGCCAGGTACCTACAGAAGGCCAGCAAACACCTGCCTGCAGCTCGCCAGGGGGGCGCAGAGGCTCCCTGGAGAGGAAAAGACAGCCCTGTCGGAGGCCGAGGCCTTCAAAGTTTCCGCGAGTCTGGAGGGGGGGCGGATTTTAGTGAGAGCTAGTCATGTTTCTCTTCTGCATAGAAACGATTTAGTAATTCTTGAGCAATCTACAATTCATGTTAGGACCTAAATCTCATCTCACCTCTCGAAACAATCATCTCTTTATCGAAGACGTGGACTGCTTTGTCCTCGCCCAGCAGCAGGGCACCCCTCTTTATGTCACCTCCGAGAGCCGCCTGCGCGAGAACATTCGCGCCTACCACCGTGCCTTTCCCGATGCGGACAAGTACTTCGCAGTGAAGGCCAATGGCAACCTCACCCTGCTTCGCATCGCTGCCCAGGAGGGCATGGGCGCGGACGTCTTCTCGGCAGGGGAGCTTTCCGTGGTGCGCATGGCTGGCATCCCCCGGGATATGATCCTCTACAACGGCAACTCCAAGAGCGAGAAGGATCACGAGATGGCTATCCAGGCGGGCGTGCGCATGTCCGTGGACTCGCGTGAGGAGCTGGAGCATCTCGCAAAGACCGCAAAGCGGCTGGGGCGCGAGGCGGAGATCCTCTTCCGTGTAAATCCCGATGTCTCCCCCAAGACCCATCCCAAGATCGCAACGGGCCTGCGCTCCTCCAAGTTCGGCATCCCGGCGGAGCAGGTGGCTGAGACTTACAAGAGGGCGATGGGCCTGGAGGGGGTAAAGCCCGTAGGCCTGCACTGCCACATCGGCTCACAGATCCTGGACACGGCGCCCTTCGCCGAGGCGGCGGGAAAGATGATGGACATCGCTGCGGCGGTCGTAGCCGCGGGCGGGAAGGTGGAAAGGATCGATCTGGGTGGTGGCCTGGGCATCCAGTACCATCCCGACTTGCCTGCACCCACTCCCATCGACCTCGCTGCGGCGATATTGCCCATTTTCCAGGACCGCTGCCGTGCCCTGGGAATCGCGCCCAAGCTCATCCTGGAGCCGGGCCGCAGCATCGTGGCCGATACCACTGTCATGCTTACCAGCGTAAATGTGGTCAAAAGGGCCCATGTCAATTTCGTGGCTGTGGATGCCGGCTTCAACGTCTTGGCTCGACCCATGCTCTACGACTCCTATCATCATGTTATAGTGGCCAGCCGCGCCAGCGCGCCCGCGCAGGAGACCTACACTGTGGTAGGGCCCATCTGCGAGACCGGGGATGTGCTGGCTAAAGACCGAAAGCTGCCGGTTCTCGCGCGCGGCGACGTTCTGGCTTTCCTGGATGCAGGAGCCTACGGCTTTTCCATGGCCTCCCAGTACAACGGCCAGCCCCGGCCGGCTGAAGTACTTGTTTCCGGGGACAGGGCCGATGTCACCCGGCGCGCCGAAGATGCAAGCGCCCTTCTGGCCGGGCAGAGTATCTTGCCCCGGCTCATGTGGTAGGCTGAAAGAATGACCGGCGAGAGGACGAGTGAACAAGAAGGCGCTCGGGTGGGCCCGCAAGAGGGCTCGCTGGCGGAAGCCATCGAAGCGGTGCAGAGAATGCTTGTGCCTCTGCGCCAGGGCGAGTTTTCGGAGAAGATCGGCAAGATCTCTGTCTACGTGCAGTCCTCGGCGAAAGCCCGGGATGCAAAATCACTAAGCAATTTCATTCGTTTCGCCCATCTCAATTTGGACGCCGTCCTGGTTGTGGCGCTGGAGGTACTGGTCTGGCGGCCCCGCCTGGCCAGCAAGACCGACGAGCAGAAGAAGGCTGTGGCGCTGCAGAAGACCTTCGACCGGCTGGAGAATCCCGCACAGGCCATGCTGGAGCACTTTCAGAGTAGCTCCGATCCACTGAACAAATATTTGGTGGCCGGGCCATGGGGGCATGAGTATCTGCGCAAGCGAAAGGTCGATCTGGAGGATTACGATCGAGAGTTGTGCAAGATGCTGGGCTGCCAGGATACAGAGGCCGGACGAATTGTAAGAAGCTACGCCAGCCTGAACCGGTCGATCGATGAGCTGCAAATCCGGGCGCGAATATAGCTGCTGCAAAAGATATTATATTCCTACGATCGATTGATTAATTGATTGGAGGTGATGTGGCTGCTGGAGATTGAGGATCTGTCGGTCAGCATCGGCAGTAAGCAGGTTCTAAAGAACTTCAACCTTAGAATAAGTCGTGGCGAGACTCATGCCCTATTTGGGCCCAATGGAACGGGCAAAACAACTCTCTTGAATGTCATCGCTGGAATTCCCAGGTATACCATCGATGGGGGGCGCATTGTATTCAAGGGAGAGGATATCACGCACATGTCCATGGACGAAAGGGCACGCCTGGGCATAGGCATGGCCTTTCAGCGTCCTCCTGCCATCCGTGGCCTGAGGCTCAAAGACCTCATCAAGATCATCAATCCCGAGGCTGATGCACCGGCCATACTCAAGAAGATGGACTTTGAGGCTTTTGCAGAAAGGGATGTCAATCGTGGCTTTTCCGGGGGCGAGGTAAAGCGCTCCGAGATGGTCCAGCTCCTGGCACAGCAGCCTGATTTCGTCATGCTGGATGAGCCGGACTCCGGCGTGGACCTGGAGAACATCAAGCTCATCGGCGAGGCCATAAATTCTCTCACACAAAAAGACCTGCGTCCTAGCCTGAGGACCAAGTCCGGTGTGATCATCACCCACTTCGGCCATATTCTGGATTACATGAAAGCGGACCGAGCCCATGTCATGTTGGGTGGATCGATCGTCTGTAGTGGCAACCCGGGCGAGATATTAGATCAGATCAAAAAAAGCGGATATGAGGGGTGTGCAGGATGCACGTGTCCGGTATAGAAGATAAGGCCAGAAAGGCACGGGACAAGAAGGCTGTATACGGCACAGATGTGGACCTGGAGAGCTATGAATCCGAGGCCAAACCCCAGGGGGCCGTAGACAATGCCGAAGATCTGCCTGGCATTGTCAAGAAGGCGGCTCTGGATGTGGGCGTGAAGCTTGATGGCGAATCTTCAGGCTCTTTTGTTCAGATGGACCAGACTCCTGTGATCGCCAAGTCTCTCTACGAGGGTGTGGAGATCATGGACATGGCCTCCGCTCTGGAGAAGTACGACTTTTTGCAGGACTACTGGTGGAAGCTGGTGGCACCGGATGCCGACAAGTACACAGCGGACATAGCGGAAGCGCCACCTGCAGGCTACTTCATCCGCGCCAAAAAGGGCATGAAGACTGTATTTCCGGTCAAGAGCTGCCTGTATCTGGGGTCTTCCAACCTCAACCAGCGCGTGCACAACGTTATCATCGCGGAAGAGGGCTCGGAGCTGCATGTCATCACTGGCTGTACCACTCCGGCCCATGTGCAGAGGGGCCTGCACATGGGCGTCTCGGAGTTCTTCATCCAGAAGAATGCCAAGGTAAGTTTCACCATGGTGCACAGCTGGGGCAAAGAGGTCGAGGTGCGGCCCAGAACAGGTATCACCATTGCCGAGGGCGGCTCTCTCTCCAACAACTACATCCTTCTAAAGCCCGTAAAGACTCTCCAGACCTTCCCCACGGCCACGCTGGCAGGCCGCGGGGCGGTGGCCAGCTTTAACACCGTGGTCTATTCCAGTATGGGCAACATCGACATAGGCAGCAATGTCAACCTCAATGCGCCGGATACAAGTGCCGAATCAATTTCTCGTGTGGTCTCCGTGGGTGGCGAGGTCATTGCTCGGGGAAGAATGACCGGCAGAGTTCCTGGCGCACGCGCCCATCTGGAGTGCGTCGGCCTTCTGCTATCGGACAAGGGCAGAATCTATTCCATACCGGAGCTGGACGGGCAGTGCCGGGACCTGGATATGTCCCATGAGGCGGCAGTGGGCCGTATCTCTGAGGAGGAGCTGGAGTACCTCATGTCCCGCGGTCTGAACTCAGAAGAGGCCACCAGCGTCATTGTCAGGGGCTTTTTGGATGTGGAGATCAAAGGGCTGCCCGAGGACTTGAAGCAGGAGATCAAGAACATCACCCAAAGAGAGGATCTGAAGGGGGCACCGTAAGCTTCCCGTGATCCTTTTTTTTTAATTAGCAGGGAGCACGCCAAATGAAGCTGGACCGCATTGAAGTAACGGGTTTTAAATCAATTCGTAAGCTCGAATTGGATTTAAGCTCACTGAATGTACTAATCGGCGCTAACGGTGCGGGCAAAAGCAACTTTATCGCTCTATTTGAACTGCTAAATCATGTTGTTGAGGGAAAATTTCAGTCTTTCGTAGCCAAAGCTGGTGGTGCAGAATCTTTTCTATATTATGGACAAAAGATAACTGAGAATATTTTCGTCAAACTTGATTTTGGTCAAAATGCATACGAATGTACTTGGTTGCCTACTGTTAATGATGAATTATTCTTTGATGAAGAGGTTTGTTCCTTAGATGCCTATGGACATACCAAAAAAAATTATATGGGGTCAGGACATAAAGAGAGTAAACTCGCAATAAGATCCAAATATGGCACAATCAATAATCCTACAAATATAGAAGCATATGTGCTCGATAGCCTCAAAAGCTGGAAAGTTTATCATTTTCATGATACAAGCGAATCTGCACCGGTTAAAAAATCAAGGGATATAAATGATAATATATATTTAAGACATGACGCCAGCAATCTAGCAGCATTTCTTTACATGCTTCAGCGCACAAAAAAAGAACATTACTCAGCAATCCGAGATACGGTACGCTTGGTTACCCCCTTCTTTGATGATTTCCTCTTGCGCCCACATCCTGAAAATGAGAATATGATTCGTTTGGAGTGGCGAGAAAAGGGATCTGATTTTCCCTTTCAAGCTTATCACTTATCTGACGGTATGCTACGCTTTATCTGCCTTGCTACTCTTTTGTTGCAACCGCAATTGCCTTCAACGATTCTGATCGATGAGCCGGAATTAGGCCTTCACCCTTATGCCATTGTTGTCCTGGCTTCTTTGATGCTGAGTGCAGCAGAAAGAACACAGCTCATCGTATCAACCCAATCCGTCTCATTAGTTAACCAGTTTGATGCTGAAAACTTGCTCGTCGTGGAGAGAGAAGAAAATGACAATAAGTATGAAACCGTTATTAATCGCGTTGATTCACCACGATTATCCTCCTGGTTAGAAGAATATTCACTTGGTGAGCTTTGGGAAAAAAATGTCCTCGGGGGGAGACCTCAATAAATGAATTCTGCAATTCGAGTGAATTTCATTGTGGAAGGACAAACTGAGGAGACATTTGTTCGAAGGATTCTCGCGGAATCCTTGGCTCAATGTGGCGTGTATGTCGGGGGAGCACGATGTGTCGAGACCGGAAGAAAGCCAAGAAAGGGACTGAATATCAGAAAACCGGGGAAGCAGGAAACCATCTTTCGTGGCGGAATGCCATCATATGAAAAGATTAAACGCGACATACATCGGTGGCTTGATGAAGATAGTAAGGCTTATCTTACAACTATGTTTGACCTGTATGAATTATCATATGATTTTCCAAATTATGAAGCCGCATTGAAAACACAAGATCCTTATATAAAAATAAAAATTCTTGAAGATGCATTAAAATCTGAAATTTCCAATTCACGTTTTGTTCCATACATACAACTTCATGAGTTCGAAGGATTGCTATTTAGTGACGTGGGCGTTATAGATAGAGTTCTCAAGCCGTATAATGAAGGTTCCAGTCTCGAGGAATTAAGGCGCATTCGTGAGCAATTTAAAACGCCGGAAGAAATAAACGATGGAAAAGAGACGGCGCCTTCAAAACGGATACTTCATTTGTTTAAATCGTACCAAAAAGTAACGAATGGGTATCAAATAGCTCAAGAAATCGGTATAGACGTCATAAGAAACGAATGTCCACACTTTAACGAGTGGCTGGTAAATCTTGGAAGACTAGCGATTTATAGGTGAAACACGGCGTTCCTCACTTGTGTATGGAATGAAGAATAATAATACTAGTTAAAATATTAACGTAATTGGAATTAGCTTATCACCGATTATCGTTGAGGTTGCTTATTATGAAGTCGTCGGAAGTATTCCATATCCTCAAATATGCCTTTCAAGAGTGGCTCAAAGACGATGCCTCGCTCCTGGCCGCAGCACTAGCCTACTACGGCCTCTTCTCCTTAGTCCCATTACTTATATTAACCTTAATATTTATAAATTCTTTATTCCAGCATGGATTTCTTGACGGCCAGGTAGTGGCCACCTCTCAGGATTTGGTGGGCAGGCAGATGCCAAGAGTGGCCGGCGAGCTGATCGGCCAGGCTTCCAATCAGGCCGCATCCTTCCGCTTTACTCTGCTCAGCGTTGGTCTCCTGCTTTTTGGCGCTGCCGGTCTCTTCGTTCATACCAGGAGGGCCTTTCACATCATCTGGAAGATCCCGGACAATGTTGTCCCGTTAATGAACACAATCCTCTCTTACCTGCGCTCTTACCTACTCATCGCCCTGGTCGCCTTTATGCTCCTGGTGACATCCATCTTCACCGCCCTTCTCCTGCCGGCAGGAAGGCAGATCGAGGAGTTTTTGCCCATTCACCTGGGGCTGCTTCGGATGCTCACGTTCCTGGTCTCCTTCTCGTTTGTGACTCTGCTCTTTGCCGCTACCTACAAGACCCTGATCGAAGTGAAACTGGCCTGGCGAGAGGTGCTCCCTGGCTCAGCCCTGGCGGCTCTTCTGTTCGCGGCAGGAAACTTCTGCATCGAGGCCTATGTGGGGTTGGTGAACATCGGCTCAGCCTACGGGGCAGCAGGATCTCTGGTAATATTTCTCTTCTGGATCTACTATTCAGCCCAGATATTCCTCTTCGGGGCTGAGGTGATCAAGGTGCAAAAAAAGGCGAAGGAGAAGGAAAATGGGCTGCATGTAGAACCGTGAAAAAATATTGTCTACCTAAGCGATCAGCCAGTTTTCTTCTTTTGCCCGTAGTCCTCTTTTATGGCCCTGGCCATCTCCTCGTCCGCCTCAATAATCAAGGCTCCTATATAGTCGCAGTTCTTGCAATGGTAGATCTTGCCGGTGTAGCCGCCTGCTTCTAAATAGAGTTCAGAGCTGCCGCAGACCGGACAGATCTCCAGAATCTTCTCTGGTTTCATGATGATGTAGTGGCAGCTTCCAGAAGTTGAATCCTTTGCCTAGATTTGATATAGACGAATGACTTTATGGACATGCAGAATTGCCTGCGTTTAATTGAGGCACTGCAGTAGATGCCGTGCCCAATGGCGTAATGGAGGGAAGAGACTTGACCCGGTCGACTTCAAAGGGAACATGCAGCTTTTGTGCAGGAAGCTATGCCAAATCGGCCATATCCAGGCATTTGCAGGCCTGTCAGGCCAGAAAAGAGGAGAACGATGCACTGACAGAGAAAGGCTCAGGCAAAGGGCGGGCTCGGACCATCTTTCATCTAAAGGTGGAGGGGCTCTACCAGCCCATGTACTGGCTGCACATCGAGATTCCTGCCAAGGCCACCTTAGAGGATTTGGACCGCTTTTTGAGAGCGGTCTGGCTGGAGTGCTGCGGCCACCTGAGCAGTTTTGAGATTGCAGGCGAGTCTTTCATCTCTGAAACGATTGAGCCTGGAGATCGAAGCATGAGTGTCGCCCTGGAAAAAGTTATGGCTGCGGGCATGAAGTTCGAGTACATCTACGACTTTGGAACCTCAACCGAGCTGCTAATCACGGTGATATCTGCCAGGAAGGGCATCGCTCAAGATAAGGATGCTGTTCGCATCATGGCCAGAAACGAGCCCCCTGAGATCAAATGCGATGTTTGCGGCAAGCCGGCCACCGGGGTGTGCTGCGTGTGCAGCGACGAGGACGCTGGCCGGGTGTGCGAGGAATGCGGGAAAAGCCACGAATGCGGAGAGGATATGCTTCTGCCCGTGGTCAATTCTCCCAGAGTCGGAATGTGCGATTACACCGGAGGCTGTTATGATTAGAATAGCCTCATCAGCTCTTCGGCTATGATCCTGTATCCTGCCTCATTGGGGTGGTCAAGCCCTGCCTGGATCAGGCTGCGTAGAGGCGTGCCAGCGTGAACGCGTTGCATCCAGGCCCCGTAGACATCCACAAATCCAACATCCATCTCTTTAGCCACCCTTTCCACGGCCTGATAGTAATCTAAAACCAGTCTGTCATAAGGCGGCGTCTCCAGGGGCTGGGAGGAGAGCAGCAGTATCTCGGAATTAGGACCGGCCCGGATGCGTCGCACCATCTCCACGAAGTTCATCTCGAACTCCTCCAAACCAAGGCCAAGCACGCAGTCGTTGATGCCGAAGTTTATGGTGACCAGGTCCGGTTCGTAGGAGAGGGCCGCCCAGTCCAGCCGGGCCAGGCCGTCCATGCTTGTGTCTCCGGAGATGCCGGAGTTGATCATTTCCACTCTCGCGTCGGGATACTTTTCTGCCAGCAATGCTTTCCAAAAGGAGGGAAAGCCGCGCCGCACGGCAAATCCGGCGGTGATGGAGTCGCCAAAGGTCACAATGGTAACATTGCAGCCGCTTTCCAGGTCTCTCCTCGTCTTTTCCACAAACCTCTTCTGCCCTTCGTCCATGGATGATAATCTATCAGCCAACTATTGGAGCTTTGCTCTTTCTTGCAGCCTTTACCGCCGACTTCATATCGCGGATCAGACTCTCCAGCCGCTCTATCTCTCCGCGGGCGATCAGGTCCACGCAGACCGAGCCCACAATGGCCGCGTCTGCTCCGGAGGCGATCACCTCCGCCGCCTGGGCGGGGGTGGAGATGCCAAAGCCTACTGCTCTGGGCTTGTCCCCCGGCACGCGTGCTATGAGGTCGCGTGTGCCCTGCAAGATATCGCTTTTTGCACCCGTCACGCCCGTTCGAGCCACCAGGTAAAGGAAGCCTGATGTCTCCTTTTCGATCATCTTCAGCCGTTCTGGAGGGGTATTGGGCGCGGCCAGGAAGATCAGGTCCACGTCGTAATGGGTGCAGGCCTCCTGGAGAGGTCCTGCCTCTTCCGGTGGTAGATCTGGCACAATCATGCCCGTGATGCCACAGCGGGCACAGTCCTCGGCAAACCGGTCCAGGCCGCGGGCATAGATCATGTTGTAGTAGCCCATGAAGACCTTGGGGATGGCGACGTCCGCCTGCGCTGCCACCTGGAAATAGACATCCGTGTTCATCCCGGCGGCGATGGCCCTTTGCGCTGCCGCCTGGATGGTCGGGCCGTCCGCGATAGGATCGGAGTGTGGCAGGCCCAGCTCAATGATATCCGCCCCGGCTGCCGCCAGTCGCCGCACCAGGTCAGGCGTTGCCGCCGGCGTCGGGTCTCCGGCGCAGATGTAAACAATGAGCAGGGGCGCTGCCCTAAATGCTTCAGAGATTTTCATAGTCCATCACCGTTGCCAGATCCTTGTCGCCCCGACCGGAGATGTTGATGATGGCCAGATCTCCCAGGGCCTGCGGCTCCTGCAGAGCATAGCCCACTGCGTGTGCCGACTCCAGAGCCGGGATGATGCCTTCCAGCTTGGAGAGGGCGTGAAATCCTCGCATGGCCGTCTTATCATCAGCGATCTTGGTCAGCACGCGCCCCTTCTCCGCCAGAAAGGCCAGCTCCGGGCCCACGCCTGGATAGTCCAGGCCTGCTGCTACGGAATAGGATTCCAGAATCTGGCCGTAGGGATCCTGCAGGATCTTGGTAAGAGCGCCGTGCAAAACACCGTCTGTGCCGAAACCGAGACTGGCACCATGGTCCGCAATTCTATCAGTCCTGCCAAGGCCTCGCCCGCCCGCTTCCACAGCCAGGAGGCGCACGTCTTCGTCATGCAGGAATGGGGCGAAGATGCCCATGGCATTGCTGCCTCCGCCCACGCAGGCCGTGATGCTGTCGGGCAGACGGCCCTCAGCTTGCTGGATCTGCTGGCGGGCCTCATGGCCTATGACGCTCTGAAAGTCGCGCACCATGCTGGGAAAGGGGTGGGCGCCCGCCGCCGTGCCCAGGAGATAATGGGTGTGATCGAAACTGGAAGCCCAGTCTCGCATGGCCTCGTTGATGGCGTCCTTCAAGGTTCGAGAGCCGGAGCGCACGGGTATGACCTCCGCTCCCATAAGCTGCATGCGGTAGACATTCATCTTCTGCCGCTCGATGTCCACCTCGCCCATATAGACCTGGGTCTCAAATCCCAGATTGGCACCCACAATGGCCGTGGCCACGCCGTGCTGGCCGGCTCCCGTCTCGGCGATGAGCCGGGTCTTGCCCATCTTCTTGGCCACCAGCGCCTGGCCGAGGGTATTGTTGAGCTTATGCGCTCCGCCGTGCACCAGGTCCTCTCTCTTCAGGTAGACCTTGCGGCCCAGCTCCCTGCTGAGGTTCCTGGCATAGTAGAGGGGAGTCGGCCTTCCTGCAAAGGTTTTCAAAGCCAGGTTTAGCTCCTCTTTGAATTCATCGCTCTTCATTAGACGTTGGTATGCTTCGGCCAGCTCCACCAGAGGTTGCACCAGCGTTTCGGGCACAAAGAGGCCGCCGTACTTGCCGAACTTGACTGCGGCTTTTTCGGATATCAGACCATGCAAAGGATCACCGGCTTGTATATGTTTCAAATGTACTAATTAATACTATGATGTATGAAAAAGTACATCATTTGTTGTATTTAAACGTTATCGCCACATCTGCTTTGCATCAGATCGAGCTGGGATAGCCAGTCCGGTCATGGATGCCATGGCATCGGTATTTATTGGCGGCACTCTCCCACAGAGCAAAAAAGATTTACCCTTTGCCATTCTTACCTGCCTTCTATGAGATCGCTTATACTATTATTCATGGCTATTTTGCTATGCAGCTCGGGAGCGCTCGGCCAGACGAACAATATATCTTTCGATGAACTGATGGCATCAGCTTTGCAGTCTCTGGTGGTCGACTCCTCTGCCAAGCTGGAGTCCTATCGCTTTTCCATGGAGATGGAACAGAAGATGGATCTGGTCAACCTATCCTCGGGCGACACCCAGAAGCTCAACACGCGCTCTTTCGGCTATGGAATGGCCAATATGACCGATCGTGCTCTAAAGCTTTCCATGGCCGCCCTCACCTATACAAAGGGCGATGAGGACAACTCCAGTGCCATGGCCTTGGAGGAGTATCTTATCAACGACACCCTCTACCTCAAGGTGGATGGAAACTGGACTGCGATGGAGATGCCCGGCATGGCTGATGCCTGGTCCCAGCAGAACACAATGGACCAGCAGCTAAAAATGTTCAATCAGTCTCGCCTCTCCCTGATTGGCTCGGAAGTGGTGGAGGGAGTGGACTGCTACAAGGTCCGGGCGGAGATAGATATGAGCACGATGGCCGATCAGCTCTCCGGAGAGGTGACATCTATTGTGCCTATGCCGAGCATGAACTATACCGAACTCTTCCGCAATATGAGATTGGACGTCTACTACTGGATCACCAAAGATACTCATCTTCTCAAGAAGACGGATGTATTGGAGATATTCACCGTGACCCCCCAGTCTTTAGGCCTTAATGCCAACGAATCCGATGACCAGGAAATGACAATAAATGCTGAGGTCTCCATGATCTTTGAGGGCTTCAATGAGAGCGTAAATATCAAGCTCCCTGCCGAGGCCAAGAAGGCTCAGCCTTTCCCCATGGGTCTAATGGTCTCCCCACAAGCAGTTCCCGTTGTCCCGGTCGGAAATGAGACGATGGTAAACGGAACACAGCTGAAAGAGACGATGCTCAATCTCAATGAAACAATGCAGGAAAATAGTACCGCTCAGGCCGTCGTGACGGCCTGAAGCACATATTTTTTCAATTTTAAATCTGAAAGTGCGAATCAGGAGAAGGCATCACACTATTCTCTTTCGCCAGGCCAGCAGGAGCATGCCCATAGCAAGAAATGCGGGCAGCGCTCCTATGCCAGGTGATTGCTGTGCCGTCTCGTTCTCTGTCTCGTTTTCGAAAAGATCGTCATCGAGATGAGTCTTCTTCTTCTTCTTGTTGATCTTGACAATTGCGAGCACGCTTGCGATTCCAGTCACCTTGGCCGCATCGCCTATAAGGGAGTGTGGTCCTGATGATGAGACGCTCTCGCTGCAGGAGCCGCTTGATTTTCCTCCGCTTCTGCTTCTACTGCTCGACTTGGCATCTATAGCCGCTACCTTTACAATAACAGCACTAGCAGCAATACTAAAGTAACCTTCAGCTTCATTTCTATTTCACTTTGGCAATTATCATAATTATCATATTCAATGCTCTAGATGGCCGCCCGAGCTGCCCTCAATAGGTCCTGCATCCTCGTAACCCTGACGCTGGCCCGTGCCGGCCAGGCGGGTGAGCATCTCAGGATGGTAGATCAGGCGGACCGCATTCAGAGCATGCTCCTCGGCACGCCTTCGCGCGAGGAATGCCAGCGTGCGCTCATCAGCCGCCTCGTCCTCGTGCACGAAGACCTCGATGATGTGCTTGTTGGTCATAAGCTGGGCGGCGATCAGGCCCGTTGAGGCCTCGTGGGCGCACATCTTATCCTTCTCCGCTGGCCCTGGCATTCCCAGGGCCATGACGATATCGCACCGTTCCTCTTCCAGCAGCTTTTTGGCTGCCACGGGAAGGTCCTTGATGCCGGGAACGGTGTAGCGGATGATCTCCACAGAGGCTTCCCTCTTGATGGCGCTGATGGCTGCGCGGGCCATATCCACGCGGGCAAATGTGGTGTCGGCGATGCCGATGCGTTTCATTTTTTTACCTCAAATTATCGTTTTGTTGTATTTGGATGCTCAATAATGAACTTAGCAGATCCCTGAAAAGTTGATACTCCTCATGATCCGGATCTTGGATATGGTCAATATTGAAAAAATGGGTAGTTGTCGGGGATTCTCGTCTTGCATGTGCATAATCCAAATCAACTCTGAGCATCGTCCAAAACTCAAAGAAATTTTGTCCCTTGGCCTTCTGGTGGCTCTTCTCGGCTTCTCCTATTCGATTATGTATGTTTGATTTATCTTTGCCGCCCTTTATCTCAATGGAGACCAATGGTCTACTTGTTGAGCCGATTTTCTCAATAATGCTAATATCTGGATCACTTGAGAATTCAATAGTTACAATGCGGTTAGAATCGTTCTCAATTATCAGCGCTCTATTTGTTTCGTTTTTCAGATATGGTGAAACAAGACTTTTAAGCAATTTGAAGATCTTATCCGTTGCATTTTTCCCAAATTCGGTATTAAGTCCGCCCCGAAGTTGAGGCCCCAAAGTCAGTATTTGTAGATCGCGAATTGTGGTTAGCGATAAATCATCGATCTCGCCAATCATAATCTCTGCAGTTCCTATAAGGCTGATGCATAATGGTTCTATCTGTGGTTTTATCTTCTGAGAGATTATTCCTTGCTCCTCCAGGCGCTTGAATGCGCCGAACGGACCTTTATTGTAAAATTCTTTTTGAGAAATTCCTAAGAGCAAACGATAGTATCCGAGCAGTTTAGGATTGTTTTCCATGATGCACGGAACTGGGAAAAATAGCTCACCTCTAAGGCCATACGAAGCGACCTTTTTAATTGATTCATGATCTACATAATCTGCCAGCTGTTTATCAATATCCGGGATAAAGAGGTGCTTAACCGTATCGCTTAATGCTTGATGCAGGTATTGATCATTTATAGACTTTAACTTATGATGAAAAGCGATTTGCAGATCCGGTTTGAGTACTGGTAGCAAGGATTGTTTCATGTATTAATTGCCTTCCACTATTCGTTTGCGTGCTATTTCAACATATTCCTGTTTTAATTCAATTCCAACAAATCTTCGATTTAGCTCAAGACATACAACCCCTACAGTGCCTGAACCGAAAAATGGATCCAGCACAATGTCATTTTCATTTGCACTTGCCAGGATACATGGCCTTACCAGTTCCTTGGGAAATGATGCAAAGTGCGCATAATGGTAGGGTTCAGTATTTATGGACCAAACGGTGCGACGATTGCGAAAGCCGTTCTTGGACTTGGAAGGTTCAACAAGCTCATCGTAAACATAATTGTATTTCTCCGATTTGGAGAGGAGAAACATATACTCATGGCAGCGCGTGGGCCGGTCTTTGACGGATTCCGGTTGGCAGTTCGGCTTATGCCAGATGATATCCGAGCGCAAATACCATCCATCTGATTGCAGGGCAAAAGCCAGTCTCCAAGGGATGCCTATCAGATCTTTGGGTTTCAATCCCTGGGGGGTCGGAGGCCGATAGCTCATGGCTCGGGCGGGATTCTTCCTGTCTGCGTCACGCCAGGCGCGGTTGCCGCTGGTGTATGAATCACCAATATTGAGCCACAGAGTACCGTCTTCAGTAAGAGTCCGCTTTACCTCTCTGAATACCAGCACTAAATTTTCTATATAATCCTGCATCTCGGGTTCCGCACCGATTTGATGAGGCTCTCCGTAGTCTCTGAGACCCCAATAAGGAGGACTTGTAACGCAACATCTAAAGTAATTTTCTTTAAATTTCCTGAGGTTTTCTAATGCATCGCCCCGGATGATCAATGAATCAAATTCTTGATTGGAATAGTTTGATGTTAGGGTTACCTTCTGTGATGCGGGAAACCTTGGGCCGATGCGGGGCATCGATGTTATGCATACGTCGTCTTCTATTATCTGGCACATATTGATCTGCTGCAATCCTCTGGTATCATGGCCTTGGGCGGTATGGTTTATGAATATGCCTGTACCTGGTATATATTTATTTTCAAATTGTTAGAATTATTAGAAAAGTTCCTAGGCTTATCGGTCTCCTCGCAAGGCAAAACCAGCTACCGCTAAGGTAGCTTCAACCGACACAGTTAATAAGGGGTAATTGGTTTGCTGATGGCTTGTGGCCTGGGGCGGCTTTTCGTTACAATCTCCCTTCCTTTACCTTTTGCCGCCTCGGGCCATCTCCTCCTTTCCATCCAACAATGTGGATGAACAGGACAACAGAGAATATGGCAATTCTTTGCAGATTAATTTGTCGGATGAGTCCTTTGTCGCCAGACAAGATCCGGCAATTCCTGTAGGATTTTTTGCTTCTCAAAAACATCACCCGCAGTACTTGCACCCCGGTACCGTCTCCCCATTGCCCAGATACAGCACCTGGCTTTTGCTGCCGTAGCGAAAGACGGTCACGCCCTTGCAGCCCAGATCGTAAGCCAGATTGTATACTTTTAAAACGTCGCTTACGGTCGCGTCAGCAGGTAGATTGACGGTCTTGGAGACGGCGTTGTCCGTGTGCTTCTGAAAGGCGGCCTGAATACGAACGTGCTGCTCAGGCGGGATGTTCAGAGCCGTGACAAATAAGTCCTTCAGATCCAGGGGCACACCCGCTATATCCGCTGCCGAGCCCTTCCTGGCCAGCTCAGCTTTAAGGTCCGGGGTGTAAATGCCGCGTGCTGCGGCTGCGCCCTCAAAGAGGGGCGAGACCTCCAAAAGGCGCGCGCCCTCCAGAACGCGGCGCACAAATGCCAGAGCGAAGAGCGGCTCGATGCCGCTGCTCGTTCCCGCGATGATACTGATGGTGCCCGTGGGCGCAATCGTGGTCACAGTTGCGTTTCTCATAGCGTTCCAATTCTTGAGTTGGGACTGTTCGAAGAGCGGAAAAGAGCCGCGCTCTTCGCCCAACTGCGCTGATGCCTCGCGCGCCGCCTGGGTGATGTTTTTCATAACATCTTCCGCTACGTGCACGGCTTGCAGGGAGTTGTAGGAGATATTCATCAGAATCAGCATCTCGGCAAAGCCCATCACCCCCAGGCCGATCTTTCGCGACTGCAATGTCGCCTCTTCAATCTGCTTCAGGGGAAAACGGTTGACATCGATGACATCGTCCAAAAAGCGCACGGAGAGAGAGACCAGCTCCCCCAGCCGCGCCCAGTTCATCTCACCCTTCTCTACCAGCTTCGAGAGGTTGATGGATCCCAGGTTGCAGGACTCGAAAGGCAGGAGCGGCTGCTCGCCGCAGGGATTGGTGGTCTCAATTGTGCCGGGCAGGGGGTTCGCGGCATTGATCCTGTCGATGAAGATCATGCCAGGATCTCCACCCCGCCAGGCAGAGTTGGCGATGAGGCTCATGGTCTCCTGGGCATTGATGCGGCCCGTTGCCTGGCAGCTGCGCGGATTGATCAGCTCGATCTCGCCGCCCTGCCGCGCCGCGCGCATGAAATCAGCAGTTGCCGCTACTGAGATGTTAAAGTTCTCCAAAAACCCCGGCTTTTCCTTGGCTTCGATGAACTCCAGAATATCGGGATGATCGACCCGAAGGGTGCCCATGTTCGCGCCCCTGCGCCGGCCTCCCTGTTTGATAACATCAGTGGCTGCATCGAAGATGCGCATGAAAGATACCGGGCCGCTGGCCACTCCGCCCGTAGCGCGCACCACATCGTTCTTGGGGCGCAGCCGGGAGAAGGAGAAGCCTGTGCCCCCCCCGCTCTGGTGGATGAGGGCCATGTTCTTGAGAGCCTCGAAGATGCCCGGCAGCGAGTCCTCCACGGGCAGGACGAAGCAGGCAGATAGCTGGCCAAGCGGCAGGCCCGCATTCATGAGCGTGGGGGAGTTGGGCAGAAATTCCAGGCTATGCATCATCTTTAGAAATTCGGTGCGACAGCATTTTGCGTCGCCGCCATACTTGATCTCGGCCTGCGAGACGTGAGAGGCCACGCGGGCAAACATCTCCCCCGGCGTCTCTGCCACCAGGCCGCTCTCATCGCGACGCAGATATCTCATCTTAAGAACTTCAATGGCATTGATGGATAGCTTGAGGTCGTCGGCCACTCCAAGATATTGCTTCGCTTCCCGGATCTCTGATCTCTTCTGGCGGTAGAGGATGTAGGCTTTGGCAACGTCACTGTAGCCGGCCTGTATGAGCCCCCTCTCCACAGCATCCTGAATGTCTTCCACACCGGCAATTATGTCTGAGAATCTCAGCTCCGTCTCTTCCACTACTTTCCTGGCTAGAGAGGCGGGCTCTCTGTCCTTCTCCCGGCCAACTGCAACAAAGGCCTTGGCAATGGCTGCGGCAATCTTCTCCTGGTCAAATTTGACTATCCTGCCATCGCGTTTTCTGATGCTCTCGATCATCCCAGCGTCCCAGTAATGTTATAATGCAGAATCGATATAAACATACATGTCAGATAGGATAAATTGGAATCAAAAGTTAAATCCGAAAAGATCATTTCAGAAATGGACTTATTCACTCTCACGAGGTTCATAAAAATGAAGATTGCAATCTCAGGAAAAGGCGGCGTGGGCAAGACCACCCTGGCCGGCACCCTGGCCAGGCTCTTTGCCCGCGACGGCTACAATGTTCTGGCCATCGATGCCGATCCCAGCATGAATCTGGGCTCAGCTTTGGGAATATCGACTCTGCCAAAGCCCGTCACCGAGCACAAAGACTTAGTTCAGGAGCGGGCGGGCATGCCCGGCGGCATGTTCAAGATGAATCCCAAGGTCGACGACGTGGTGGCCATGTGTGGCTGCACTGGGCCAGACAATGTCAAGCTGGTGGTCATGGGCACCATCGATTCCGGCGGCTCGGGCTGCATGTGTCCCGCCAATGCCTTCGTCAAAGCCCTCATCAGACACGTCATCGTTCGGGAAAAGGATCTGGTGATCATGGACATGGAAGCGGGCATAGAGCACTTAGGCAGAGCCACTGCTCGCGGCGTTGACGCCATGATCGCCGTGGTAGAGCCGGGTATGAGATCCATTGAGACCGTGGAGAGGATAATGCATCTGGGCAAGGAGATCGGCATCACCAGGTACTTTGCCGTCATAAACAAGGCAGACGATCCAGGGCCCGTGGCCGAGAAGCTGGCGCAAATGGGCATACCGGTCCTGGGGACCATTCCCTTCGACAAATGCCTGGTGGAGGCCGACCTGGCTGGAAAGCCGCCCATCGATGTAAACTGCCCGGCGATAGAGTCCATCCGAAAGATAAAGACTAAATTAGAAGAGATGTTCGGCGAAAAAAAGTTGTAAGCAGGCCTAGAAGGTCATGCGGCCTGCTTTTATTCCCTCTTTTACAATCGATCCGATTACCTTTGAGCCTGGCCCCATGATGCGGCAGGCCTTTTGGGCCTCGTCCTCGGCAACTACTACCACGAAGCCCATGCCCATGTTAAATGTGCGGTACATCTCGCTTTCATCCACATTGCCCAGCTCCTGCAGGAATGGGAAGATGGGTTGTGGCTCCAGGGGATCGGTGATCTCAAAGCCCAATTGCGAGATGCGGCGCAGCTTGAGAAGGCCCGAGCCGGTGATGTGGGCGAGGCCATGCACATCACACTCCGCCGCCAGTTTCACGATCTCGGGGTAGATCCGGGTGGGTGTGAGCAGCTCCTCTCCAATGGTATTTTTCCCGTCTGGCATCCGGTCGAAATATGTGTATTTGGACTCGGCGATGATACGCCGGGCTAAAGTGTAGCCATTGCTGTGCAGGCCGCTGCCGGGCACTCCCACCAGCGTGTCACCCGTCTGGATCTTCTCGCCGGTGACAACCCGGTCCTTGTCCACGATTCCGATGGCTGTGCCTGCCAGGTCGAAGCCCCGAATGATCTCAGGCAAGGAAGCCGTCTCCCCGCCCACGATGGTCATATTGGATATCTCGGCCCCGCGGGCCAGACCGATGGCAATTTGCGCCGCCCTCTCCGGGTCCACCCTCTCCACGGCCAGATAGTCCACAAAGGCGATAGGCTCGGCACCGATGGCATAAAGGTCATTAACATTCATGGCGATACAGTCGATGCCTATCGTATCCCACTTGGAAATAGCATTGGCAATGAGGACCTTGGACCCCACACCATCCGTGGTCATGGCCAGGGCAAAGCTTCCCATATCTAGAAGTCCGGCGTAGTGGCCGATTTCGGTCATGGGCGCTCCGAACCCCTTGCGTTTTGTCGTCAGCACGGCCTTCATGGCATCAATCGATCTGTTCTCCGCGTGGATATCCACGCCCGCCTGCGCGTACGTCAGTCTCCTCATGCTTCTCCTCCCAGGCAAAACTCGCGGTGCAGTTCTTTTACGGCCTGCTCGGCGTCCTTGGAGGCGACCACGAAGGATATGTTAAGCTGACCCGATGCCTGGCTGATCATGACCACATTTATCTTGGCCGCGCCCATGGCCTTGAAGACGTGCGCGGCAACGCCTGGGGTGCCTGCCATTCCTGCGCCCACTACCGCCACTGCGCTCACATCATGATCGTGCGAGATCTCCTTGACCAGATCTCTGGGAAACTCTGCTCGCAGGGCGTCCTCGGCCTTCTCCACCTGCCGCTCCTCAATGACCATGGAGATATTGGCCTCCGAGGACCCCTGGCTGATCATAACGATATTGATGCCCGCCTTGGCCAGGGCGGAAAAAGCGCGGGCTGCGACGCCAAGCGTTCCGATCATGCCTGCGCCGGAAATGTTGAGCAGAGCCACATTCTTGTGCAGCGTCACTGCCTTTATCACATCTGCTTTGGGTACATCGTCATGCACTATCAGAGTGCCGGGAATATCGGGATCGAAGGTACATTTGACTCGCACGGGGATGCCCTTTCGGATGGCAGGCTCAATGGAGCGGGGGTGCAGGACCTTGGCCCCGAAGTTGGACAGCTCCATAGCCTCCCGATAAGAGATGGTGGGGATGGACCTGGCCTCGGGTACGATCTTGGGATCGGTGGTCATTATGCCATATGTCTCCTTCCAGAACCAGATCTCATCGGCATCAATGGCCGCCCCGATGAGCGAGGCGGACAGATCCGAGCCACCACGCCCCAAGGTGGTAATAGTACCCTTTTCGTCCTTGGCAATGAAGCCAGTGACCACGGGAACACCCTTAATCGGCAAGAGACTTTGGGGAATCAAATTGTAGGTCTTCTCCAGGGGCCTGCTGTCGCCATAGTTGCTGTCTGTGACGATTCCGGCCTCTGAGCCGGTATAGTGCTGGGAGGGTATGCCCATGTCTCTTAAGACTCCTGCCAGAATGGGTGCCGCCAGTTGCTCGCCATAGCTGGATATATAATCCAAAGAGCGTGCTGTAAGTTCACCCAGGTAGCAGATGCCGATGTAGGCTTTCTCGAGCTCAGACAGCTTAATAGATATCGTCTCACTGATCTCTTTGGCTATTTGAGGATCTTTTATGGCATCAGTTATGGCCTGATTGTGTCTATCCGTAAGCTTCTCCATAAAATCGATCACTTCTGAGACATTCCCCTCCTTTGCTGCTTTTCTGGCACAGGCCAAAAGGTCGTCAGTGACGCCTTGCAGGGCGGAAGTAACCAAAACTATCTCATTGTCGCGGTTAAAATGTAAGACCAGATCTCCCACATGCCGCAATCTGTTTCCGTCAGCAACGGAAACACCACCAAACTTCATTACCAAGCGCGCCATCGTAAAAACCGTTGCTCTGCTATCCTCGCAGCGATTTAAGCTTTATCCATAATTATAATTTCGCTCCAAATTCGTCCGGCAAGATCAAGTCGATCTAGTCGGTTCCACATTAAATTTTAAATAGAAGCGGGCAACGTTAGTTTTTCTGAGTAATAATGCCAATGGTGCCTGGGCAATAGATTTTGAAACCGCCCTGAGAAGGCCGAAGGCTTAAATAGATTGAGTCCGAGGAATCTGAGTCCTAGTCTGGATTTAACCTTTATCTTAAACTTCGCGAGGCGTATTATGGGCAAGAGGAAGAAAATAGCAGAACGTGTAACGACTCTGATGGACAAGCCTGAGTTTATCCGGAACATCGGAATCGTAGCACATATCGATCACGGCAAGACAACCCTTTCTGATAACCTTCTGGGAGGCGCAGGCATGATCTCCATGGACCTGGCAGGTAAGCAGCTCTTCATGGATTTCGATCCCCTGGAGCAGGCGCGCGGAATTACTATCGATGCGGCCAATGTATCCATGGTTCACGAGATAGATGGCAAGGAATATCTCATCAACATGATTGATACTCCCGGCCACGTGGACTTTGGAGGCGACGTCACTCGGGCTATGCGGGCAGTGGATGGCGCAGTGGTTGTAGTGGATGCGGTTGAGGGCGCCATGCCTCAGACGGAGACCGTGCTGCGACAGGCTCTGAAGGAAGGTGTCAGGCCGGTCCTTTTCGTCAATAAAGTGGACCGCATGATCAATGAGCTGAAAGTTGAGCCAAAAGATATGGCAATGCGCCTGGGCAAGGTCATTGACAACGTCAACAAGCTCATCCAAGGAATGGATGAAGAGAAATATAAAGCTGGCTGGAAGCTGGATGCTGCTAAGGGAAATATCGCCTTTGGTTCAGCTCTCTACAACTGGGCCATCAGCGTCCCTCAGATGAAGAAGACGGGCATCGGCTTTGAGCAGGTCGTCGAATACTGCCGGGCAGGAAAGATGAAGGAGCTGGCCGAGAAGGTTCCGCTTTATATAGCCGTAAACGATATGGTTGTCAAGTTCTTGCCTAGCCCCATCGATGCCCAAAAGGAGAGGGTCAAGGTCATCTGGCACGGCAATTGGGATAGTGACGTGGGAAGAGCCATGGCTACCTGTGATCCCAAGGGTCCCGTCGCTTTCATGATCAACAAGTTGAAGGTCGACCCGCATGCTGGCGAAGTGGCCACGGGAAGGCTCTTCTCCGGAACTCTGCATCGCGGCATGGAGCTGTATGTCTCCGGCGTGGTCAATACCAACCGTATTCAGCAGACGGGCATCGTCATGGGTGCGGAGAGGGTTGAGGTAGAGGAGATTCCTGCAGGAAACATCGCGGCAGTCACTGGTCTTCGGGATGCAATCGTGGGCTCTACCGTATCTTCAGAACAGAACATGACACCGTTTGAGCAGATTAAGCACGTCTCAGAACCGGTCATGACCGTAGCCGTCGAGGCCAAGAACACCCGAGACCTGCCCAAGGTGGTAGAGGTCTTAAGGCAGATCGCCAAAGAGGATCCAACTCTGCAGGTTACCATCAACGAGGAGACCGGCGAGCACCTTATGGCCGGCATGGGCGAGTTGCACCTGGATGTTACTGTAACCAGGCTACAGCGCGATCGCGGCGTGGAGCTGAAGACGTCGCCACCCATAGTAGTCTACCGTGAGTCCGTCGGCGGCAGAGCCGGGCCTGTGGAAGGAAAGTCACCCAACCACCACAACCGCTTCTACATCGAGTTTGAGCCCCTGGAACCGGGCGTGATCGAGGCCTTGAAAGAGGGCAAGATCAGCATGAAGATGGAGGAGGTAGAGCGCAGGAAGGTCCTCCTCGAGAAAGGCATGGAGAAGGATGAGGCAAAGAGCATTGTCGGATACTTCGGCACCAACGTCCTGCTCAACATGACCAAGGGCATTCAGTACCTGAGAGAGACCATGGAGCTCATCTTAGAGGGCTTCGAGGAGGCACTGAAGAACGGCCCCATCTGCAGGGAACCCGCGCAGGGCATAAAGGCCAAACTCGTGGATGTAAAGCTGCACGAGGATGCCGTACACCGCGGCCCCGCCCAGGTCATTCCAGCGGTCAGGCAAGCCGTGCAGGCTGGAATACTTATGGCGGATCCGGTTTTATTGGAGCCCTTCCAGAATGTCTATATACAGGTGCCTCAGGATCAAATGGGTGGAGCCATGTCTGAGATCCAGGGAAGGAGAGGCGTTATACTGAACATGGACAGCCAGGGCGATATGATTATCCTTAAATCCAAGATGCCTGTGGCTCAAATGTTCGGATTCTCCGGGGCCATAAGGTCGGCCACCGAAGGCAGAGCTCTCTGGTCCTCGGAGTTCGCTGGCTTTGAGCCCTTGCCTGCCAACCTGCTGCAAGATACAGTCAAGCAGATCAGAACCAGAAAGGGTCTGAAACCGGAAATGCCCAAGCCTTCCGATTACCTGAAGGTCGTTTGAGCGCGACCTTCGAAAAGATTAAACACTAAGGCAGAAATACTGAAAAATATGAATAGTGCCAGTTGGAGGAGATAAATTATGGCAGAAGCAAAGCCACATCTCAATCTCGCATTCATTGGACACGTCGACCACGGCAAGTCGACGACCGTAGGCAGATTGATGTTCGAGACAGGAGCTGTAGATGCTCACGTCATTGATGAGTACAAGAAAGAAGCCGCATCCAAGGGAAAGGCGACCTTCGAGTTCGCCTGGGTCATGGATAGCCTGAAGGAAGAGCGCGAGAGAGGCGTTACCATTGATATCGCCCATCACCGCTTCGATACCGCCAAGTTCTACTTTACCGTGGTGGACTGCCCCGGTCACAGGGACTTCGTAAAGAACATGATCACCGGCGCCAGCCAGGCTGATGCCGCCGTGCTGATCGTGGCCGTCCCGGACGGCGTCATGGCTCAGACCAAGGAGCACGTCTTCCTTTCCAGGACACTGGGAGTCAGCCAGCTGATCGTAGGCATGAACAAGATCGATGCCACCACTCCACCCTTCGACGAGAAGAGATTCAACGAGGTCAAGGATGAGGTAGGCAAGCTGCTCAAGATGGTTGGATTCAAGGTAGAGGATATACCCTTCGTGCCCATTTCCGGCCTGATGGGAGACAACCTTTCCAAGCCCAGTGACAACCTGAAGTGGTACAAGGGCCCAACCCTTCTGGAAGCTTTGAACAACCTCAAGGTTCCTCAGAAGCCGACCAACCTGCCTCTGCGCGTACCGGTGCAGGATGTCTACACCATCTCTGGTGTGGGCACAGTGCCAGTGGGCCGTGTCGAGACGGGCGTCATGAGAAAGAACGACAAGATCATCTTCGAGCCCGCCGGGGCTACTGGCGAGGTCAAGTCCATTGAGATGCATCACGAGGAAGTTACCGAGGCATTCCCCGGAGACAACATCGGATGGAACGTGCGCGGTGTCGCCAAGAACGACATTCGTCGCGGTGACGTCTGCGGATCGGTAGCTAAGCCCCCGACAGTGGCCAGGGAGTTCAAGGCCCAGATAGTAGTGTTGCAGCACCCCAGCGCCATATCGGCAGGATACACACCCGTGTTCCACTGCCATACAGCGCAGATCGCGTGCACCCTCACTGCCATCCTGGCCAAGCTGGACCCAAGGTCCGGAGCGGTTAAGGAAGAAAACCCTGCCTTCATCAAGGCTGGAGATGCAGCCATCATCATGGTTACGCCCTCCAAGCCCATGGTCATTGAACCAGTGAAGGAGATCCCGCAACTGGGAAGGTTCGCCATTCGAGATATGGGCACGACCGTCGCGGCCGGCATGTGCATTAGCGTGGTACCACGCTAAATCAAATTTTTTTGGTGTAAAACATGCAGAAGGCAAGAATTCGACTTTCCGGCACTAATCCCCTGATGCTGGACGATATTTGCAGCCAGGTAAAGGGGATTGCTCAGAGAACAGGCGTTCACATGGCGGGACCAATCCCGCTGCCCACTAAAAGGATGGTAGTACCCTGCAGGAAGAGTCCTGATGGCGAGGGAACGGCCACCTGGGATCACTGGGAAATGAGAGTGCACAAGAGGCTCATCGATCTGGATGCTGACGAGCGGGCGCTTCGCCAGCTCATGAGAATCCAGGTTCCCAAGAATGTAAATATTGAGATTGTGCTGGAAAGCTAAATCATTAGGTAGGGTCTGCTTCCCTGGGAAGAGGGCCCGCTAACCTATATCTTCCATAATTTTACTCATATATGTTGGTGAGTTTTTGGGCGTTCTTAGCTGTAAAAATGCAAGCGTGGACTCGTAGTATAGTCTGGATAGAATAGAGGCCTCCGGAGCCTCGGACCCGGGTTCGAATCCCGGCGGGTCCGTACACTTTTTTAACTCATTGCATCAGAACGTGGTGGCACGACCACTAAACCATCGTCATTGATCGGATTGGTCGCCAGCTTTCCGGAAGCGTTAATAAAATGGCCCACAGGCAGCTTTCCCCAACTCCATAGCTGTGTCTCATTGGTGGTGTTGGCCATGTTGGTGCTGTTGTTTAGATCAATTGTGTAGAGAATGGCCCGGCCAAAGTCCCCGCTTAGCCGCAATGGTGCGGCAAGAGAACTGCAGGCCAATAACAAGAATATTAAGCCAAATATCATAGAGTTCTTCATATCACTCGCCCTAGCCCACTGCCCCTGGCCTTTAAATCGCCGATGGCAAAATTTGCGCCTCGTAATTTCCGCAACAATAGATGTCTCCATCTCTTTCGGCAGCAAAACCTGGGCTTCGCATTGGTCTTATTATCAGTATGATTATATGTCTTATCGTGGTCCTGCGAGTCTCTGCCCATGATTTAGGTGGATATCTCAGCTATGTGCTGCCTGCATTATGCCCATCTCGGACATTTCCGCTGCTGCTAATGTCTCCTGTACTTCGATCTTCTTGAGGATGATGGTTCCATCCCCCAGCTGGTCCACAGCGATCTTGTCTCCTGTCAGCAGATGCAGTCCATATCTGATGGCAAGAGGAAGCTGAATCTTGCCGTTGGCATCAATATTGGTAATCAAACCCATTCACCAGAGACCGGTCTTGTTCCTGGTTTATAAAAGACTTATTTTGAGATGAGGTTCATATGAGGGCTAGGAATCAGGGCCGTGCTAGATAATCGCTAAAATTGGACTGCCTTCGCGCCAAGAGCCAATTCAACTAGATGGGGTAAAGGATTTCCCAAAGTAGGATAGTTGACGGCTCATAGTTACTCTTGAGATGGCGCTTACTCTGCCATTGTCTCGCTTCGCACCTCACATTCGTCAGCATTGTCAATGAGGTCCTTTTCATAAATAGAAATGGTTGGATGATAAGCAGAGGGCGGAACTTAGCAGTCTATGCCGTCGCAGCCCGATTGTTTTTTCTCTTCCACTGGACTCTCTCGGAACTTGATCATCTTCTCCACCTCGAACTTGCCCGTGAAGGACTCATGCACCTTGAGATCCTTGCTGAACATTTTATGCATCCGAGCGTCCGTCTGCCAGGTTCCATTGAAGGAATTTTTGGTCTGAATGCCCACAGTGTGCACAGGGCTTGACTTTAGCATCTCTTCTATCTTCTTAGGATCGGTTATGTAGGAGGCAGGATTGGTTGAGGCGAAGTAGCTGCTGCCCTCCCTCTCCATCTCTGTGACCGAGAAGCTCTCTGTGATCTCTGCGCCGATGCCGCCCCAGAAGGCCTTAGAGTTGATATATTTCGCTCCCACCATGGGGGTCTTGCCTGAGTAGGTGAGTTTGTTGCTCTCCCAGAGATTTAGCGGCACAGCTGATCCGTTCTCCATGCCTGGAAGCTTGGCCGCCCTCTGTGCTTCGACGGTTCCGGAGTCCATCTCCAGGTCGCCGTCGCCGTACATGAAATTGTAGTACTCGAGAGCAAGCTGCCTGTCTTTAACCGAAACGCCCACCTCAAAGGTGCCCGTTCCAGTTACCTTCAGCCTGTTGCAAAAATCTCCGTCCTGGATCTGTTCGGTTATGGCCGGTGTGGCAAAGACCGGCTCCAGGCATAAGAGCAACATTAGCAACAACGCTACTGCGATACCCTTCGTCGTTCTACCCCTTATTATCCGCTTATTAGGATCTTCTAGCTAAAAAAGTTATTGTAGCTTGCACGGCAAAAGTTTCATCTCATCCCTTGGTCCATCTAGCTTCAAGATGTGCAAAGATCTCGCCGTGGTCATGGATGTGGCAGGGACCATACTGAGGATGTATCGCGTGGCCAAGGATATCGAAAAAGGCGTCATTCGGTTTAATGTGGTTACCTGGGAGCTGATTATGGAGAAGAAAGGTCGCGTCCTGGTTGTCCCTCAGATGGACCCCGCTCTTATATTCTCCTGTCGGCCTGATGATACTCTGGGAATGCTGATGAAAGGTCGCGAGCAATTACTGGAGATAAGTTGTGCCAGCAGTCCCATCACCAAAGATGAAGCTGTACGCATTCTAGGTCGTTCTCGAGCCAAGGTTCGCGATCTTGTGGAGGTGTATCGTGAAGTATTGGCCAGGTGCCCCGGTAATTATCATACTGCCGGCATGATTGTTGATGTTGATCTGCAGGAGGTTGTTTATGCACTTAGCACGGGAGGCTCTCCATTTCCCGGATTGGAGGATGTCCTGGCTTGTCTGAAAAATCGTGGGGCAGATGTCTATGTGGCTTCCGGGGACAGCATGAGAAGCCTTGCTTATCTCAATGAATTGGGCATAGACCTGTCGCGAGTTTATCCTGTTTCCAGCCCAAGGCGGAAAAAAGAGATAATAGTCGATCTGAAGAACCAATACCGCCAAGTGGTAATGGTGGGCGACGGTCTAAACGACCTTTATGCTTTGAGGGCGGCGGACCTGGGCATCCTGACCGTGCAGCAGGACACTCGTCCCACTTCAAAGCTCCTTGAAGCTGCCGATAAGATAATAACGGATATAAAGGAACTGCCTAAAATACTGATGGATAACTGTTAGATTATTTTTTTGATTCGTGTGTATTTGAAATTCTCCTCTTCCTATATCCTTCTAATTCGGGGGGCGGGTGAATTGACTCGGTGATTGGCAGATATTTGCTCAATCGGATAATTCTAGGAAAAGTATATATACTTGGGTCGTGAATTCTAACTCGTTAACATTTTAAATTTGCTTCGAAATTAGACCATACTAGAAGATACTAGGAGTAGCCCACAAATGTTCGAAGAGCTTTTAGAGCTATACAAAACAAAGGCCGAAGAGATTGAAAAAAATAGAAAAGAAGCACAAGCCATGCTTTTGCTGGTTTCAGCCATCGAAAAGATATCCAGGGAGCTCGACTCCAAGCAGAGCGATGTAGAGCTCTTAGGCAGGCTGATCGATCAGGTTGATCGCCTCTCCAAAGAGGTATCCGATCTGAAGAGCCAGCTTCGCGCCCGGCAGGGACGACCTGCGCCAATTCAGGAAACGAGCTCTGGAGATGGAAAGGCCCTGGATAACCATGCGCGATCTCTCATAGATATCATGGAAGAGAGGCCGAGCAGGTACACAACCAGCGAGCTGGTGGACATGCTGGGCTTAAATAAGACTACGGTAATAAGCGTGATGAAGCGTGCTCATGAACTCGACCCGAAACATGTCAAGATGACTCAGGGAAAGAGGCGCAAGCTCTACCTGTCTTATGTGTCTGAAGGCGATGTGCAGACGACGGCAGAAGCGTCTCCTGGATCAGGCGAATCAGACCGGGCGAAGCTAGAGCTGATGGCCATGACCTAGATAAGGTAAGCCTGAGGACAATCCATAAATTCACAATATGTTAAAGGTCGATCTGCCTGTTGTTCTTCCGGCTGCTTTGGCCCTTTTGTGGCCTTTTTTTAGCCTGCGGTGTGTGGGCAATTTAATATAATATCTATAACCGTTTTATTTATAAGTATAGTTCATTTATCCGTGCGACGGATCAGCCGATTTGAACTTCGAAAATGTAATGACAACAAAATGGAGCTTAACCGAAATATTGCAAATTATAAACAATCCTTAGGTGCTCGGTCAGAGAGAGTTTCGCGAAAAGTCGAAACGTCGGTACTTGGGCGACCCCACTCTTCCATGAGTGGTGAGCTCGCGACGTGCTGCCCCCCTGCCGCCCCAATCCCTTGGCAGTAACCGTGATCGATATTTTAGAAGGGCAGCAAAAATAGTAGAAATAGAAAAAAGCAGGAGAAGGGCCCAGGCTTTACGTCTTCTTCTGCTTTCTCCTATACATGTATCCGCCTGCGGCGACTATTATGATGAGAACCACAATCGCAGGCATGAGCAGAGACGCGGAGGCGGCCTTGACTACAACAGGTATCTTCATGCTCTCGGATATCACCGAATCGCCATTGACATCGGTGTATTTGATCTCGCTGTTTATGCCATAGTCCTTAGGCGTAGCGTCGGAATCGACGTCAAGTCGGAAGACGACCGTCTTCTCTTCTCCTGGAGCCAGCGTTCCGATGAATGCCTGATCATCGGTGGAGGAGAACGGCTTGAAGATGGATAGCCTTGCGATTGCGTCTTTGACAGGGTCCTCGCCAATATTTTTGTATGTAGCTTCGATTTGTGCCTTCTTGACGCCGGCAGAGAGCGCGCCCGTTGCATTCATGATCAAAAAGTCCGCCTGCTTCTTAACGGTGATAATGATGGGCACGGTCTGATTGGCCTTCTGGTAGATGTAGGATACCTGGTAATTTGCCAGAGTCGGTGAGCTTCCGCTGGTAACAAGCTTGGAAGCCTGCACTCGGACATTGTCCTGATAGTCATAAGACAGGTTCAAACTGAGTGGGTAAATTCCGGCAGGGGCGTGCTCTCCAATCTTAATGGCGAATTTCAAAGGCGACTGGGTCTTATCGCCCGACTTTAAAGATTGCACAACCTGGTCTGCGGACTTTATCTCAATCTCTGGATTGGCGGAGTGCAGGTTAGCAGTGATTCCGAGTGCTGTCGGCTTCTTGTACTCTTCTTGCAGCTCGGCGCTGGCCAGAGTGAACTCCTTGGGATCTTGGGGTGTTAGATCCTCCTTAAATCCCAATATTCTTCCGTAGTTGGTCAGATCCACGTAAAGGGAAACGGTATCCCCACGCTCAAACTCATCCGTCCCGGAAACGCTGGCTGAGACGTCTGGGCTGCCATACATGGTGTAATAGTTATCTCCGCCCAGCTCAAAGGGTATGTAGGTGTTTTGAGCCGAGACGTTGGCAATTAGAGCCAACAGGCAAAGGCCAATCAGGGCCATAATAATTCTCATCAATCATCCTCCTCTTGCTATTAGCTTGAGGGCTTTCTTCATCTCGTATTTCGCATTTTCTACCATTGCACGCCGAATCTCCATGCGGTACATGAGCACCACGAAGACTGTGAATGTCGTGAGCAATGCGAATACTATCGCTAAAACTGTAACTGTTCCAAAATTGTTGGTGATCAAGAAAGGCGAGGATATCAGGGCCGCAAATCCAAATACCGTGGTAAGGCCGGAGGCTATGAGTGCGGAACCTATGCGCCTTGCTGAAATCTTGAGCGCCTCCAGGGGCTGCCCGATTCTGGCCAGCTCTTCGTAGAAGCGCTCCATCATTAATATTGCGTATTCCGATCCCACGCCCAAAATGAGTGCTCCCAGGCATGCTGTTAGGGGCGTGTATTTCATGTCGGCCAGGTACATCACGCCACCCATCCAGCCGATTACTACCATCATAGGCAGTACTGGCAGCAGTGCTTTTATCAGATCCCGGTAGATGAGCAGCAACACGATAAAGATCAGCAGCAATCCCAGCAGAGTCATTTCCGTTCTGCCTTGAGTCAAAGCGGTGATGACTGTGGTCATTACCACAGCGTCGCCAGTCTCCCGCACGGACACTCCGGGAGGCGGCTGATGCCAGACGATGTCTTTATCGATCTCTTTTATGAGCCGGTCGGTGCCTTCTGCGCCCAGGTTGGTCAGCTCTTTGCCCACATCCAGCTTGATTAGGGCCGTGTCATGACCATCAAGATTCTTGACTCGCATCGCGGCGGGCAGTTGCTCGATCAGTCTCCTGATCTCAGTTTGTTCCTGAGGTATCTCGCCGCCATTGGCCTTCTTGACCAGGGAGGATATGCTTTCGTAACCATATACCTGATCTCGGGAACTCTTCAGGTACATGCAAAATTCATCCATCCAGCGCAGGGTATCGGGGTCGGTAATGTCATCTGCCTGAACGATGAGATCTACCGTATCTGTGCCACCAAAGATGTCGCTCATATGTTTGAAGTCTATGAGCGGAGGCAAGTCCTGGGGCACATAATTCTTGAAGTCGGTATCCACCTGAACTTGAGTGTCTGCATAGATTCCTACCAGGGAGAGGAAGAGTGCGGCAGCAAGCACCAGATGCCATCTTTGAATGCAGATGTCCGAGACCTTCTCGATGATGTTTCCAATCATCGTATCTTTGGGCACACTGGCTGCGGCATTCTCCCTCATAATTGCTCTCTTGCCTGATCCCCTCTTCTCTATAATGTAAAGCAGAGTAACCCCAACGAAAAGAGCGGACAGATAGCAAAGGAAGAGTCCAACCAGGCATAAAAGCCCGAAGTCTCTGGTCATGGGCACGGATGAGGTGAGTAGGGAGACGAATCCCATGGCAGTTATAATCAGGGCGATCATGACCGGCATGGAGACATGGCTTACCGTCTGTATCACTGCTTGCATGGGTGAGTCGCATTTAGTAAACTCCTCATCGATCCTGTTATGAAACTGGATGGCATAGTCTATGCCGATGCCTATCAGCACCGGGAAAGCAGACATGGAAACCATGGTAAACGGTATATGCAAAAATCCCATGGCTCCGAATGTCCATATTATTCCCAGGAAGACGACGGGAATGGGGAGCAGCGACCATTTCACATGATTGAAAGAAATCAGCAAAGCCACGATCATGAGCAGGCCGGCCAGGGCGAGAATGGGGCCGTTGCTCTTGGCCATCTCCTCGGTTATTGATTGCATGAGCGCTGGCTTGCCTGTAACTGTAACGCCTACGTCAGGCGGGAAGTCGGCCATCTTCACCTGGCCGGAAGTCTCTGTGTAAATCTCTCTAAGCTGTGATTCCTTCAAAGAAACCGGCAGCTCGATGGAGAGTATGGTATGCTTTTTATCCGGCATCATAGCATTTACTGCCGGAAGATTTGCCGGATAGGAGAGAATTTCATCTATCCTCTCCTGGGTGGGAATTGTTCTGATACCATTGTCAAGCTTCTCAGTGTCTGCCACAATATCGGCTATACTTGTCACTGCCAGCACATCCGGGGCTATGCGCATCTTTTGCGAGAGCTTATCCATCGATCTCAGGATATTCGGTTTTGTGACATCGTCCGCTTCAATGAGTACAGCTATGGACTCGGTGGCAAACTTTTCCACATAGAGATGGTCGAAAAGCTGGTAGAGGGGAGAGTCTTTGCCCACCATGCTCTCGGTGGTCATCCCTTGCATCTCAATCTGCTGAGCATAATGCAGGGCGGCGAGAGTTAGAAGCAGTGCGGCTGCCATGATAATAATGGGGTTGTCTGCGATCCAATGGCCGAGCCTTTCTGTGCCTTTCATTCGCGTTTTACCTCAGTTACGTTCGGAAATTACCAAACGTCCGGAACATGCGAAAAGTACTTAAAAGTTGTGGTCTTCTAGAAATGGATGGATCGTGATGAGAAGGATATCTTGAAGAGATATATGGTTGATGCCTGCGTCAAAGTGGCCAACAGCTACGGCTGCTGCGATGCGGTGGGTGTTTTGCGCGGCACGCTTTTTCTGGCGGACAGGCCCATTTCCATGGATGAACTGGTGGAAGAGACCGGCTACAGCAAGTCCACAGTAAGCACCAATATTAGCACGCTGGAAAGACAGGGGCTGGTCAGGAGGGTGATTATACCGGGCGACAAGAGATATCACTATATTCCTGTTACAGATCCTGATTCCCTCAAGAAGGAACTGATAACCAATATGAGGCAAGAGATGCAGGTCATCATAGCCGCTATGAATAGGACTGAAGATGATCTCAGGGCCTGTGAGCATGTGTCTGAGGCTGCACTGGACGGGATCGACAGAGCTAGACGCTTCTACATGCAGACGGACCTGCTCTTGGATCTGATATCCCGGTACAATACTGAGGAATTGATAGAGCTGTTGCAGCGGGGTTTTTTGAAAAAAAATAGCCACTAGATTGGGAGTTCATCAGATATATGTTCCTCAAATAATATCACTCATCCATGTCGCACAGTGATCCGTCATAGATATCCTTCCGATCTTCAGCGTTATGTTTCCGAATGTTTTCATAGCTCCCCTCTATCGCGATTCACCATAGCGAAGTTCGTAGCACATAAGGTCACTATGAGCCGGAAGATGGACCTTTGGCCAGGGGGTTTTTCGTATCATGTGCCGGTGGATCGGAGACTGCTTGTTCACCTATGCCAAATAGAACAGGGCTGCATCCCATTCTTTCTGCCCGAGTGCAACCAATACATCCGTCCAATATATTGATTAGGATAGAGATGTTTTAGATGCGTTGGCAGTGATAACCGTTGGGCGAAGAGAAAGCTGCAAGCAGCGATCCAGAGACACAGATCAAGCAGATGCTGCAGAAGATATTGGATATGCAGGAGAGTGACTGCAATGTAGCGCAAATGCCGGCGTTGCTTGATGGCCTTAAGGAGAACTTGGACGATCTGCTGGCCTGCTTGCCGGAGCACTGCTCCTCTATGGCCGGAAAAGAGAATCCTGGCAGGATGACCGCTCCGTTTGAGGATTGCCTGTTTCTTCAAGACCGAGATCTGCGCTATACCTGGTTTTCCTGTGAGAAGCCCTTCGGAACAGAGGCTTCAATGGTCCTGGGAAAGACCGATAGCCAGATTTTTTCTCCAACAGATGCCAGGCGATTGAGGGAGATTAAAGAGCAGGTCATGAAGACCGGAAACCGAGCGCAAACCGAAGTGCGTTTGACGCTGCAAGGAAGAGAGCGCTCTTTTGATTGCATTTATTATCCCTGGCTAGACGAATCTGGAAAGATCCTGGGCCTGACAGGCTATGTGCGGGATGCTACCTTTCAGAAGGAAGCTGAAATAGAGATCCTGAAGATGACAAAAGTCGTAGAGACAGCTCCCATGGCCATTGTGCTTGCGGATCTCGAAGGAAATATTGAGTATGCAAACGCCAGCCTTCTGAAAAATTCCGGATTTAGGGACGTCTCCGAGGTTAAAGGACTATCTATATTTGATTTTACGAATGCAGAGGGAAAAGCCAAGCTGCAAGAAGAGATCATACCATCTCTTCATTCCGTTGGGCAGTGGCAGGGCGAGCTTCCATTAAAGAGGCTGGATGGCCAATCTTTCATGGTGGAGATGATATGTGCACTGGTCAAAGACGACTGCGGCAAACCCATCTACCTGCTGGCCAACTTTTACAACATCACCGATAGAAAGCACGCGGAAGAAGCCCTGCTCCTGGACGATTCCCGGCTGGAGGCACTACAAAGGCTCAACCAGATGGACGAGGCCTCCATTAAAGAGATCGCCGACTTCGCCCTGGAGGCGGGGGTCAAGCTGACCGGTTCCAAGCTCGGTTACCTGGCATTCGTTGACGAAGAAGAAAAGACGCTCTTTATGCACTCCTGGTCCAAGAAGGCCATGCAGGAGTGCGACATTGAACATAAAAGGATCGTTTATCATCTGCAGGAAACGGGGCTCTGGGGCGAGGCTATTCGTCAGAGGGAAGCGGTTATAACCAATGATTATGCCTCCTGCCCGCATAAAAGAGGCACTCCCGCGGGCCACGTTAAGGTTGTCCGCCACATGAATGTGCCCATCATGGACAAGGGCAAGGTAGTAATTGTGGCGGGCCTTGGCAACAAGGTTGAGGAGTACGACGACTCCGATGTGCGCCAGCTCACACTGCTCATGAGCGGCATGTGGAAGATCATTCAGCGACGAAGTGCGGAGGAGGCTCTCCGGGAGAGCCAGAGGGCCCTCTCTACGCTGATGAGCAATCTGCCAGGCATGGCTTACCGCTGCAAAAACGATCGGCAAAGGACCATGGAATTTGTAAGCGACGGCTGTTTAAAGCTAACAGGATACCAGTCGGAAGAACTGCTTGAGAACAAAGCAATCTCTTATGCCGATTTGATTCATCCCGATGACCAAAATTACGTCTGGAATGAGGTCCAGGAGGCAATTGCAGAGAGAAGGCCTTTCCGTCTGATTTACCGGATGAGATCGCGCTCTGGCATCAAATGGGTCTGGGAGCAGGGTCAGGGAATCTTCCTGCCGGACGGAGTGCTGCTCGCCCTGGAGGGATTCGTCAATGACATCACGGAGAGAAAACTGGCGGAAGAGGCCCTAAAAAGGACCCAGGAAGAGCTGGAAAAGAGAGTGGCGGAGAGAACGGCCTGGCTACTTCGGGCAAATGCGGCGCTGCAAGAGGAGATGGTCAAACATAAAAAAACGGAAATAGAGCTTCGTTCTGCGCAGCAGGCAGCAGATGCGGCTTTACGGGCGAAGGGCGAGTTTCTAGCCAATATGAGCCACGAGATACGCACTCCCATGAATGCGGTCATAGGCCTCGCTGGGCTCTTGCTGGAAACCAACCTCGCAGAAGAGCAGCGTGATTTCGTGGAGACAATTCACAGCAGCGGTGACGCTTTACTTGCCATTATCAACGATATACTGGATTTCTCCAAGATCGATGAAGGCAAGATGAAGCTGGAGCATTTGCCCTTTGCTTTGCTTGACAGCATCGAGTCCTCCCTGGATATGGTGGCGGCAAAGGCTGCGGAGAAAGGACTGAATCTGACCTATGCTATTGACGGGAAAGTTGCCCCAACCATTCTAGGGGACTCGGTTCGTCTGCGCCAGGTCCTGGTCAACCTGCTTAGCAATGCGGTAAAATTTACTGAAAAAGGCAGCATAACAATTCATGTTCAGCCGGGAGAAAATGCAGACGAAATTCACTTTTCGATTTCCGATACGGGAATCGGCATCTGCTCAGAGGACATGAAAAAGCTCTTCCTCTCCTTTAGCCAGGTCGATGCTTCTACCTCTAGAAAATATGGCGGTACGGGCCTGGGACTGGCCATAAGCAAGAGGCTGGTAGAGTTGATGGGCGGCAAGATCTGGGTGCAAAGCAAGCTACGCGAGGGCTCAACCTTCCACTTCCTGATTTCTGCCCATCCATTTTCTGGAGAGGCTGCCAAGCTGCATCTGGCCGGCAAGAAGGTAATGGCTCTGCTCAGCCGCGAGGACATCTTGAAGGAGTTGGTAGAAGCCGGCCGCTCCTGGGGGATGCAGATCTATCCAGTTGTCTCGGCCTTTGAGGCACGAGAGCTGGCAGAGAGCCGTTTTGATGCTGCAATTTTGGATCTGGAGGTTCCGGGAGCCGATGAGCTTACAGAGGAGATCGGGGATCGCCTTCCTATCATCACCCTCGCCTCGACCGGTCGGCAAAGGGCAGGCAAAAAAACTCTAATCAAGCCCATTACGCAAAGCGGCATTCTCTTTGCCCTGCAGGAGGCTTTAATTCCACAAAATAATAAGAAGATGCGGCCTCGCAGCAGCGCGACCGAACATTCGAATCTGGATATATTGCTGGCGGAAGATAACCTTGTCAACCAGAAGGTTGCGCTTCTCATGCTAAAGAAGCTGGGCTACCGAGCCGATGTGGTCTCCAATGGCCGGGAGGTCTTGCAGGCTCTTTTAAAAAAGTCATATGATGTGATCCTCATGGACGTGCAGATGCCTGAGATGGACGGCCTGGAGGCTACCCGTGCCATTTTGGACTTAAAATTAAAAAAGAGGCCGAAGATTCTGGCTATGACCGCTTATGCGCTGGAGGGGGACAGAGAGAGATGCTTGCTTGCCGGCATGGACGGTTACATCACCAAGCCGGTGCAGCTTTCTGAGCTGAGGTCGGCCCTGCAAAACCTCCCTCTCTGTGCGGATAATACCGTCTAAGACGGCTTGATAATTACATCCTCAAGAGGCCGCCGGGGGCTGGGGCGCATGGGTTTTGCCATTCCCAGGCTGAAGAGAAGCTGGGGGTGGCCGCGGTTGATCAGGGCCTTCAGCTCCTCTCGGAGATCAGGCAGACCAATGGGCTGGCTGAAGAAGGATGCTCGGATATCGTAACTGGTGGCCTTGAGCAGCAGATTTTCCAGGGCGAAGCCGCACATAGCCCAGGTCAGCTTATCATCCTGGTCGGTGGTAAGGGCGGCAAGGGTGAAGCAGCCATGGATGAGGCCCGAGTCCCGGTAGATGACCGGCCGGGAGAGGTCGAACTCCTTGAAGGCGGCGGGAAATCCCAAAGATATGGCATCCGGCACTCCGAAGGTATAGAGGGGCATGCCGTCCGGCTCAGCCGTCCAGTTATTGCGCAGCCACTCCCCAAGATTGTGGCGAAACTCCTTTTTGGCCAGTTGAATCTGATGGCTGCGGGAGACCAGATCTGCCATCTTAGCCTTGGAATCCTCATCGGGCATGTAGCTTAGATAAAAGCCCGGGAGATTTATGCTCTTTTCAATCTCCTTTAAAATAGAAGCTTCGATTGTCGCGTTTTCATATCGGTCTTTGGTGGTGTGCCTTCTTTGTATCTGGGGAAAGAGATCCTCTTGCCCATCAGCTGGCCTTCGGCCAGCGGGCGAAAACTGCACCTCGGCCACCAGATCGCTCTCTTGCCCGCGGGGAAAATAGCTCACGCTTGGAGCAAAGCCGAAATGCGCTCCGGCGACCGCCAGATTGGCGATGGCGCAGCCTACGCTCATGTAGAGGGTGCGGTTGCTGGGATCGACAAAATGCAAGGCCCGGCTTAAATCGGCGAAGACGGAAACGCCGCTGTCATAAATGGCGAACTTCCAGGGCTGGGTGTTGGGGCCGGAGGGGGCCAAAATTGCATAGCGCAAAAGGAACTTGAGCCTTTCTTCCATAGGGCCGTCAGCTGGGTAGTCGGACTCCAATACATCCCATGCCTCATAGTTTTTACCGGTCAATTGCGATCCTCTCCAAAAGATTCTAAGCTTCTAAAGCCATTATTGGCATATATCTTTTCGCCAGGCGCGTTTAGCCGGGAAAAATCGGGGTGCAGAATCGCGAATAACTTCCGCTGTCCTCAGCTGTCAGACACAGGATTAGCAAAACAGATCGGTGAAGCTTGTGCCAATACTTCCGGCAGCTCACCCGTTCTCTCCCTTGCAAGCATCAAATTCTTTAATTTGCAGAGGAGAATACCACATCAGACTATTTGGAGGTGGGCAAGAATTGAAAAGCACTGTTTATTTTGCCGGCGTCAGGACGAGAAGCTTTGCGGACAATAAGCAAAACAAGATCCTGGGGCTCTTTGATGCAGCCGGCTTAGACGAAGTGGTGCGAAAAGGCGACCTCACAGCCATTAAGATTCACTTCGGAGAGAGGGGAAACGACTCCTATGTAAATCCGGTCTTGGTCCGGCCCATCGCAGAAAAGATCCGGGCTCTCGGGGCAAAGCCATTTCTTACCGATACCAATACTCTTTATGGAGGTAGCCGGGCCAATGCCGTCGATCATCTGCAAACGGCAGCCGAGCACGGCTTCGCCCCGGCCGTGGCCGGAGCACCGGCTATCATTGCCGATGGCCTGCAGGGCGAAAATTTCCGGGAGGTCCAAATCGACCGGAAGCATTTTCGTCGCGTCATGATAGCCGGAGAGATCGCCTCTGCCAATAGCATGATAGTAGTATCCCACTTCAAGGCCCACCTTCCGGCCGGCTTTGGGGGCGCTATAAAGAATCTGGGCATGGGCTGTGCTCCGGCGCTTGGCAAGGCAGAGCAGCATTCGTCGAGGCCCATCTTCAATGTTGAGCTATGCAGCGGCTGCCGGGCCTGCATGGACAATTGCCCTAACCGGGCCATAACCGTGGAAAAGAGGATCTCGGCCGTCGACCACAATCTATGTACTGGCTGCGGCAAGTGCCTGCGCGTCTGTCCGACTCACGCTCTGGACTTCGACTGGTTTGTAGAGGTGCCGCCCTTCATGGAGAGGATGACGGAGTACGCTCTGGGCGCGATAACGGGAAAGGAGGGTCGGGTGGGTTTCTTCAACTTCTTGCTCAATATCACGCCGGACTGTGACTGTGTGCCCTGGAGCGATGCTCCTATCGTTCCGGACATCGGCATACTGGCCTCGCGCGATCCGGTGGCCATAGATCAGGCCAGCTACGATCTGGTGAACCGGCAGATGGGCCTTGCCCACACGCTTTTGCAAAAGAATCATGAGCCGGGAGCAGACAAGTTCCTGGGCATCTGGGAGAGCACGCTGGGAAATATCCAGGTGGATTACGGGGATAAGATCGGTCTCGGAAATAAAGAGTACCGTCTGGTCGAGATCTGAAAACGGCAACATTGACTTGAAAATAATTTATGTAAAAGAAATAAGAGGAAATAAGCATGAAAGTTGTTGCATTTAACGGCAGTCCTCGCAAGGATGGCAATACCGCAACCCTGTTGGGCGTTGTTCTCAAGGAGCTGGAAGGCCAGGGCATAGAGACGGAACTGGTGCATCTGAAAGGGCCCCTTTCCGGCTGCATCGCCTGCAACAAGTGCCATGAGAAAAAGGACGGCAAGTGCGCCCTGGATAAGGATATCTTAAACGAATGCATCGAGAAGATGAGTGGGGCGGACGGGATTATTCTGGGCTCGCCTACCTACTTTGCCGATCTCACGCCTGAGCTGAAGGCCCTCATCGACAGGGCCGGTTTTGTGGGAAAGGCCAACGGGGATATGTTCAAGCGCAAGGTGGGTGCAGCGGTGGTGGCCGTGCGCCGGGCGGGAGCCATTCACGTCTTCGACTCCATAAACCACTTCTTCCTCATCAACCAGATGATAATTGCCGGCTCCAGTTACTGGAATATCGGCATGGGTCTGCACGAAAAGGATGTGGAAAAGGATGCAGAGGGAATACAGATCATGAAAACTCTGGGGCAGAACATGGCCTGGCTGATGAAGAAGATCGAGGAGTAGAGGACCTATGCTCCTGGATTATCAGACATTGGTTGCATCAAACCTCATCCTGCAATTAATCCTAGCCGCAGCCCTTGGCTTTGCCGTCTTCCTGGCCAAAAAAAAGAATTTCCAGAGGCACTGCCTCGTCCTCAGGCTGGCCGTGCTGGCCCAGATTCTGGCCATCTTAGCGCTGATGTCTCCAGCCATGGGACAAATCCTGGAGCCGGGCCTGCCTAATGGTCTCTTTCGGGCCGAGGTCTTGGTACATCACGGCCTGGGCCTGGCAGTGGTACTGCTATGGATTTACATCAACCTGGTTTATCTCCGGCATTTAAAGGCCCGGCTTGCTCTCAAGATGGCCATGCGGGCGGCGGCTGGCTTTTGGGTGGCTTCCCTTATTCTTGGATTTCACATCTACCTGAGACTGTACTATTGAGCCGTTGCCTGAAAGAGATCATCAATCGTATGCAGAGGGGAGACGTAAGGACTGGCTCAAAAAAAGCTTGCACCTCCCCTTCGCTTAGCCCTACTCCAGCCACTCGTAGCCCGGATTTTTGATCTTGTTAAAATTGCGGATGAGATTTGCGGCATCCGTTCGGTTGAAGTTGGCTTCCATCATTCTGGTGCAGACAAAGCGCAGAGCAATTTTCTGCATTTTAATCTCGGTGCCATCTTCAGGTTTAGAGGCCAGCCCGAAGGCCTCGAAGAGATGCTCCTTCTCATTCATGTGAGCGCTCTTGCCCCATTTGCCGAACATCTCTGCGGCGTGATCCAGAAGATCCTGATCAAATGTCTCAGGGAGCATGATGCCTTCGAACTGCTGCAAGAATTCATCTTTTCTCAAAATGATCGACCCCTTCCATTATACCATCCGGGGGGATTTATCTCTTTCTGATAAATCGTGAAAGTAGAAGAAGTGCCCGAGCTAACGAAATTAAATGAGCAACATGAGCAACAATACTTATTGAAATAAGCTACAGGCATCGTAAGATTTCTAAAACAAAAAAATGTTGAAAGATTAAATTAAATGTAGACTGCCGTTCCTGGCTCCACATTAATTATCTTCAAAACACCTCTTTGGAAATACATGCTCTTTGGATAATTGAATTGACCATCGTATACCCTTACGTTGTGGTTTTGGTTGCCTACCACATTGAAGCTGAATTTTCCATCAAGAGGGTCGCCGCCGGTCCCTTCTGTGCCGATTAAAACCTCATCCAGATAGACCTGATAGCCCCTCATTCCCTGAGACTGAATTGTAACTGGAGTGTCCCCCGTCACGGCTACTGTCTGTGGCGGATAAGATGTGCCATATGTCTGGTAAGAGGTCGACGCGCTGGTGGTGGTCTGGCCGAGGCCGCTCGTAGTGGTCTGACTGTAGCCGCTCACTGCAGTATTTGGCTGATTGTAGGCAGGCGGCATATTGGTGGATGGTGGCATATTAGTGGAGGGCGGCATCAAGCTCGCGGCTGGGGCCTGCTGAGCCGGTGGTGCCTGGCTGATCACGTCAACAATGATAGCGTTGCTGGGCTGATTGTTGAGCACGAAGAGCAGAATGTGCCTGCCCACTTTGTCTGCCATGAAGTTCATGCTGTTATAGCCAGAGTAGAAATTAACGCGCTTGCTGGTTATTTTCAGAGCATCCGTCTGATCAAGCTCATAGTAATCGGCCTGTCCGCCCGCTGGGGCAAAGGCGATGAACTGCATGCCAGTTCCTGCAGGGACTATGGCATACGCTGACCAATCAAGACCCTTCTGAATCCACAGCTCATTGCCTCTTGTTGTGGCTATGGCCGACTGGTACTGGTTATAGGTGACCTCTTGGCCGCTGCCGAAGTAGATTCTGGAAGGCATCTTATGCGTGACATCAATTTTCACGGGTGTAAATCCGCTGATCACGGGCACGCTGGTATTGATGTAGAACTCGGAGAAGAAGGAATAGGCGCTGCTGGTGTTCTCGAACTCCGGGCCAAACCATGGGCCGCTCGATTCAGTGCCCATGCCACCAATGCCGAAAAGGCTGTTCACGAATTCTTCGTTAAAGGCCCCCCCGGTCATATCAACGGACTGTAGCAGGGAAAAGCCCTGCGCTCCTGCAGCTCCTGCACCCAAAATCAGGGCCAGAATACATAAACATAAGCAATTAAATCTCAATTATTACACCTCACTAGCTATTACTCGTGCATTGTAATATTTAGCTTTAGGTCTCTCCTGAGCCTCATCTGAAGATCATGGAAACCTGGATGACTGCCCGCAAGAGCCAAATTCTTCCAGCCAGCCTTGGGAATAAATAAGCCTGCATCATCCGGGTGACCCTGTTAAATACGCCATTATATTCCGGCCAGGGCGTAGAAGATCGCTGCAAAAAATATATAAAATAAATTATATTCAACTTGTGTCCAATAAAAAAATGACGCCGGGCTCTTTCAGTAAGTTGCCTCCAGGCTCCATTTGTTCAGCTTGCCTGTGTCTATGCTTGCTAAATCCCTGATCTTGAGGGTCCATTTGCCCTTCATGGATTGACCGAGAAGAGCGGCTAAAGATGCATTCGATTTGGAATCATAACTCTTCAGTAGATTCTTCTCGCCGATGCCGGTGCGATCGTGCAAAACTGCTCTTTTGCCACTCGGAGAGATCAGCTCTACCCTCAGATTGGAGATGTTGTTGTGGCTTATGTCCACTTCCACCCCCAGACTCTTCACCTTGCCCTCCTGGTCGAGGAAAATAGCATTTGCAGGGCCCGGAGGACTGTTGTCCTGGATTATCTCATCGGATAGTGTTGATCCTTTGGCCACATGATCGGTCTTTTCTTGTCCTATCACAAATGTTATGACACGGCCAGGCTCTCCGATATTTGACATCATCAGGCCCGAGTCTGAGCCGTCCCATAAAACCGAGGCAGGCCTTGTGTCGTGGCTGAGGGCAATTCCCACCATCCGGCCGAAGAGATCCTTTTCTTCGCCCATGCTGCGGTTAGTCTCCAGATCTAAGCTGCCGTCCGCCTGCAAGAGCCCACACTGGTAATGCTTGGAAGCAGATCCGCCCTGCCATTCATTTGAGCCTAAAGTGTCGCAGTGATAGACGGCCAGGCCACTGGCGGGAATGGAGGCATCAAGATCTATCCCGGAGCGGTTCTCCACCAGGAAATACTCGTTTATCTTGCCGCTCTCATAAATCATGGCTGTGCCGTAATCCCCATGATCCGCCTGGTACTGGCCGGGCTGGTTAAGGCAGACCTTCCTGTCGCACCATCCCACCAGGTTTCGCAAGAATACACATACTGGCGCAGGAGTTCTTCCCTCATCGTTATGATTTCCGGCGCTCATGAGGCAGAAGTAGCCCAGGCCCGCGCTCTTCTCGAAGTCACCGTCTCGATTGCCGTAATCGTAGAGGTCCGGCCAGCGGCAGAGCATGTGGCCGCTCTCGTGGCAGAAGGTTCCAATGGAGAGGTCCTCCTTGCTTCTGCCCATGCTGGAGAGCATATAAAAATAGGTCTTCATGTTTTTGTACTGAAGGTCGATGAAGTAGTTATGTGGCCACAGCTCCCCGATATATTGGGTCTGGCCGGCGTAAAGAAAGCTCATAGCATCGACAATTCCCGCTCCTCGCGAGTCGAACTTCTCCAGCTCGAGGCCGCCTTTAACAGCCATGTCGAGGGCCTCCTTGACGAGCAGGTTTTCCGTATAATATTGACGATTGCGGCTTAAGGTTATGGGCCCCACTATCTCGTTGGTGTAGTCCAGCTTGCCGCTGGACATGAGACGGAAATACTCCCGAGCGGAGCAGAAGTTGCCGTTCTCATGGTAGTCCCGGCCATTGAGCAGGGCGTCTACATCCTCCCTTGTGACGGTGCTCTTCACGTCATTGAACGAAACCAGCACCGTCAGGCCCCTGATCTCGCCCTCGCTCACCCGTCTTCCTTCTAAAAGTCCCTTCTCCGATCCGAATGTCCTGAAATTAAGGCTGGGCTTGAAGGCGGATGCTGGTGGATTCATCTTGGCATATCTCGCCTCAAACTTGCGGTTTCTCACCTCTTCTGATTCTTTGAAGTGGCGGCGAACCTTGTTCGGTGGGCTTTGAGAAGCGTCCACCCCGCTGGAGACGAACTCGCCTGAGATCAGTAATGCATAGCAGTACAGCCCATGGTCCTGGTCGTAGACCACGGTAAAGCCGTCCGTATTCTCATACCGGGAATAGAACTCATCGCCGTAGACCCGAAGCTGCACCTCAGGCCCCTTCTCCTGGGGGAAGGTCAAAAACTCTCCAAATATCGAACTCATGGCAGATCAACCTTATGGATGCTTTTCGCCGCAAGGCAGCGCTCAAGCATCGTTCTATTCACAGTAAAACTATTTAATGATTTCACTGAATATAAGCATATCGACTGGCCTCGATATTCTTACTCTAAGAGTCTGAAAGACGATCTTAGCAGCTCCTTAATCAGCCGGAAAAGAGTTTTTGTTAGGTGGTGTTGGGATTCATGGTGGATAAATCATCCTTTATATCCCAGCTCCATGGCTTTAGTCAGGGCAGCTTCTTCTTCCTCTTTTCTCCCGAGTTTCTTGAGAGCCGCAACTTTGGTTACCCAGGTCAGCACATTATCCGGATTTAGTGCCAGGGACCTGTCACAACATCGAATTGCCAATCCATACATGCCTAATGAGAATAATATATCCGCTTTCGCAGCCTGTGCTTCCCAGCTATCCGGATCTTTTTCTAATTCTCTTTCAACAGAAGCTAACATGCGATCGGTACTATCCAGATTATCTATCATGATACCTCCATTTACGACAGCTTTTTCAGCGTCTGGTCGGGCATAAGCCTGCAGACATTGAGCTGCTTGGAGCAACCCTGGCATGAACTTCTCGTTCTTATTCGTCCTCTGAGGAAATGCTTCCGCTTGTTGACAGATCATTCTCTTGCAGCAGAACCGTCTATTACTGCTGCCGGATATTCAATTAGTCCTGATTGTATGAAGGCGATCTGATTCTATTGCGAGAAGACACTTGCCTATATTGTTAAATGTAATACATAGCTTTATTTAAGAATGATTATTACCTAATAATTGCCATGAGCGACATTCATGATTTGGACTCCTCGATAATCAAAGCCTTCCGGGGAAAGGGCTACAAGGCTACGCCCCAGAGGCTGGCGATTAGCCGATTTGCATTATGCAGTCGTGATCATCCAACCGCGAAGATGATCTATAGCCAAATCAAGAAGACTTATCCAACTGTAAGCCTGGCTACAGTTTATGCGACCTTACTGATTCTAAAAGAGGTTGGTTTGCTTCAGGAGATGAATCTGCCTCAGAGCAAAGCAAGATTCGATCCAGATATGCAGCCACATGTGCACCTGGTTTGCTTGCAATGCGACAGCATCGTCGACTGGATAAATCCACTTGTATCTAAGGTCATAGCGGAGGTTGCCGCAGATGCAAAATTCTCCGTAACAGGACAGGTTCTTGATATAACAGGATTGTGTAGTCGTTGTAAGGGGAAGACAAATCTGGAGGAAAAGTAGGGTTGATGCCGGAGATTTAGCTAAGCTCGCGATGAGGCTCGAGATCAAAATCCATCTTCTCAACGCAGTCGTTTGGCAATTTCCAAAACCCGTTATCCCACTATTTTCCACCCATACTTTTCTTGCCCATACCCTTCTCCATGGCCTCTTTCGCGAGCCTGATGGCACATAGCTCCGAGCACATGGTGCAGGTGTCCGTCTCCACGCCCCTGCGGTGACGGATCATCTTTGCTTTGGCCGGATTTATGGCCGCCTGAAACTGCCCTTCCCAGTTCAGATCGGCGCGTGCGCGGGCCATCTGCAAATCCCAGGCCCTCGCCCTCTCCCGCACGCCCGGACGGGTGAGGTCCGCGGCATGGGCCGCGACCCTTGTGACGTAGGTGCCCTCGATCACGTCCTCCTTGGTGGGAAGGTCCAGGTGCTCGGAGGGCGTGGTGGCGCAGAGAAAGTCCGCTCCCGCCATGCCCGCAATCACTCCGCCCATGGCGGCGGTGATGTGGTCGTAGCCCGGCGCAATGTCCGTGACCAGCGGACCCAAAAGGTAGAGGGGCGCGCCGTCCGTTAAATGCTTCATGGCCTTGACGCTGGTTTCGATCTCATCGGCGGGCACATGTCCCGGGCCCTCCACCATGGCCTGCACTCCTGCGGCGCGAGCTCTCTTCACCATCTCTCCCAGCATGATGAACTCCATGTACTTGGCGCGGTCAGAGGCATCCTCAATGCAGCCAGGCCGAAGGCCGTCGCCCAAAGAGAGAGTCAGATCATACTCTTTGGCCATCTCCAGGAGATAGTCGTACTCAGAGTAGTAGGGATTGTCCTCGCCCGTCTCGCTGATGTACTTCATGGTCAGAGAACCACCACGGCTCACCACGCCCAAGACGCGCGGATCGAGGCGAAGCCGCTCCAGAGAATTCTTGTTCACGCCCACATGCACTGTGACGAAGTCCACGCCGTCTTTGGCATGCTTTTCCAGGGCATTGAAAAATCCCTGGCTGGTCAGGTCCTTTTTGACGGCCGCATTGTAGAGTGGTACGCTGCCCACGGGAACGCTGACCGCGTCCAAAATCATCCGTCGCACTGCGTCCAGATCCCCGCCTGTGGACAGGTCCATCACTGCGTCTGCGCCTGCTGTCACGGCAGCCAGGGCCTTTTCCACCTCGCTTTGCGGAGAGTCCAGGTTTTGCGATGTGCCCACATTCACATTTACCTTGGTGGTGAGCAGCTCGCCTATGCCGGTGGGCTGCAGCCTCTCGCGGCGGATGTTCCTTGGTATGACCACCCGGCCCAAGGCCACAAGACGGGCCAGCTTCGCCGGCTCTATTCCCTCGCGCTTGGCCACGGCCTCGATCTCACGGGGCACGCGCCCTCTGCTTGCCTCTTGCATCAACGTCATTAATACCAACTAATATATTGTAAGAGCTAAGGTGTTTATCTCATGGTTGAAGTGCATAAGGTTAGCGGTGCGGCATTCGATGGCAATGTCTACCTGATCCTGGACAAGAAGCCCATTTTGGTAGATGCAGGCATGATGGCCGGCCCGACCCTAAAAAATATCAAGAAATTTATTGATCCCACTAAGATCGAGATGATCGTTCTCACTCACTGCCATCACGACCACTCTGGGGCTGCGCCGGCGCTCAAGGAGGCGACGGGTGCGCGGATCCTTCTGAGCGAGAAAGAGGTGGGTGCGGTAGGAGACGACATGGCCTCGGTGGCCTATCTCTTCGGCCAGCAGGCCCCGGATTATAAGGTGGATGAGACCCTTAAGGAGGGCATGGTCCTGGATATTGGGGAATGGAAGCTGCAGGTCATGGAGACCCCCGGCCACTCCCTGGGCTGCCTCTGCCTCTACGAGAAGGATGCGAAGGTGCTCTTCTCCGGAGACACGGTATTTCCGGACGGGAACATCGGCCGCACGGACATGTACGGAGGCGACACTCCGGAGCTGGTCAGATCCATTGAACGGCTGACCAAATTGGATGTACAAACCATGTATCCCGGACACATGGAGATCACCTCTCGCGACGTCAACCGCCAGATACAGATGAGCCTGAAATTTGCGAAGAGTGCGCTGTAAGAGTTCGATGTTTGAGCACGTTATTGAGACGTAAACCCAAGCAAAAGAGACGAAACCGGAATCAATACTTATGACCGACAAAAATGATCTGAAAGCTAGGGAATCGCAAGCCATAATCCAGACCTACGCCCGCCAGGATGTAGTCCTCGTGCGCGGCAGTAAAGCCAGTGTCTGGGACTCGGAAGGAAAGGAGTATCTGGACTTCGTGGCCGGCATCGCCGTAAACAACGTAGGCCACTGCCACCCGGCTGTAGCTAAAGCCATAGCCAGGCAGGCTGAGACGTTAATCCACACCTCCAACCTCTACTACACGGAAAATCAGGTGCTCTTGGCGGAAGAGCTGACGGCTCTTACGGGCATGAAGAGGGCTTACTTCTGCAATTCCGGCGCAGAGAGCGTGGAGGCTGCCCTAAAGCTGACTCGCCGGACCACCGGCAAATCGAAGATCGTAGCCGCCGAGCGCGCCTTTCACGGTCGCACCCTGGGCGCTTTGGGCACCACCTACAAATCCATCTATCGCGCGCCTTTCCAGCCTTTGAACGAAGCGACATTCGTTCCCTTTAACGATGTGGAAGCTCTCAAAGTCGCTGTGACAAGCGAAACGGGTGCCGTCATCCTGGAGCCGGTGCAGGGAGAAGCCGGAGTCTATGTAGCCGACGCCGAATACCTGCGTGCGGCACGGCAGATATGCGATGATAAGGGAGCGCTGCTCATCTTCGATGAGGTGCAGACCGGCTTTGGGCGTACGGGAAAGTGGTTTGGCAAAGATCACTTCGGGGTTATGCCGGACATCATCACCCTTGCCAAAGCCATTGGAGGAGGCCTGCCCATTGGCGCCATGCTGGCGGCTGGCGCAGCCGCAGAGGCCTTCCAGAAGGGCGACCACGGATCAACCTTTGCCGGAGGCCCCCTCATCTGCGCCGCCGCGCTGGCTACAATCCAGGTCATAAAAGATGAGAATCTGGTGCAAAGGTCCGAGGAGATGGGCGCATACCTTAAGAGTCAGCTGGAAAAGCTCGCGCCCCGCGAAATACGCGGCCTGGGATTGATGGTGGGCCTGGACCTTGACGCGGACTGCAAGTTGCTGGTGGAAAAGGCTCTGCAAAAGGGAGTGCTGATCAACAGCACAGGCGAGCACACCCTCCGCTTCATTCCGCCCTTGGTAGTCGGAAAAGCTGAGATCGATAAAGTGGTGAGCGTGATTGGAGAGTCACTCTGATTCCTGGCGGCAGTCCATGTTGCGTCCGGTCTTAAGTCAGCTCAAGCCCTACGTGGCCGGCAAGGGCTTCGGCGAGATCTCCCGCAAATATGGCCTGAAGCAGGAATCGATTGTGAAGCTGGGCAGCAACGAGAATCCCTATGGCCCCAGCCCCAGGGTGGCAGAGGCTCTGGCCTGCATCTCCCCGGAGAGATACCCTGAGCCCGAGGAACTGATTGCGGGCATCGCCGCCTATACCGGCTTTCCCGAAGAGATGATAATAATCGGAGCGGGCATGGATGGCGTTATGGACACCCTGACCCGTCTCTTTTTGGAAAAGGGCGATCGGACATTCATTCCTACTCCTACCTTCAGCTACTATGAGATACTGACCATTACCGCCGGGGCCACCCCCAACCTCGCGCCTCGCGGGCCGCATTTTGAGATCACAAACGATGTGCCGCCGGACACAAAGATGGCCTTTCTCTGCTCGCCCAACAATCCCACCGGCAATGTGGCGAGCGAGGAGGAAGTACGCGCCCTGCTGGAGAGCACGAACGGAATTGTGTTCCTGGACGAGGCTTATGTGGAATTTGCCGACAAGAGCCTCATCCGACTGGTAGAGCAGTATGACAACTTGATCGTGGGCCGCACCCTGTCCAAAGCCTTCGGCCTGGCGGGCATGCGGCTGGGCTACGGCGTGGCGCCCCAGTGGATAGCCGATCAGTACAGAAGAGCTGCGCCTCCCTTCTACGGCATCAGCTGTGCAACGGTTGCGGCAGGAGTTGCCGCGCTAGTCGATCTGCCCTTCATGCGACAGTCCGTGGAAAAGATAATATCAGAGCGGCAGCGGCTGCATAAGGAGATAAAGGCGCACCCCTCTCAGGCCAACTTCCTTTACCTGGAGACGCAGCAAGACTCCCATGAATTTGTGGAGAAATTTCTGGCCAGAGGCATAATCATACGCGATTGCCGCTCCTTTTGGGGAGCAGGCGAGCATCATGCTCGGGTGACCGTGGGAACGCCTTCTGAGAACGATCGCTTCCTTTCCGCTTTCCGGGAAATATGCAAATAGCACTTACCGGCACCCCCGGCACGGGAAAGACCACCGTTGCCGGGCTTTTGCCCTACAAGGTCATCGATATAAATGCCCTGGTGAAAGAGGGCATGAATTTTGGCAAAGATCCGGAACGGGGCTGCCTGGAGGCGGACATGGATGCTCTTGCGTACTATCTGGCAAAGCTGGACCCAGGTGAGACCCTTATCCTGGAAGGCCATTTCTCCCATCACTTCGCAGACTGGTCCATTGTTTTGCGGCTGGATCCCGTCATACTCGAGTCGCGGCTGGAGGCGCGAGGCTACTCTGCCCCAAAAATAAAGGAAAACCTGGAGGCAGAAGCGCTGGATGTTATTTTGGTCGAGGCGGTGGAGCTATGTGCCCGGGTTGATGAGATTGATACCACAGAAAAGAGCCCCCAAGAGGTGGCAGATCTAGTGACCGGAATAATCCGGGGAAGGCTTGAGCTTCCCCCCGGCCAGGTGAACTGGCTGGATGAATTTTTTGGCTGAGGATAATTCGGCAGCGCAAAGTGATTTTGAGATCTTTAGCCTTAAGTGGAACTGGTTTTGATCTGGGCCAGCATCTCCTCTGACGGAAGCATCATCTTATTTGGGCCGCACACATCCAGGAGATGGCCGATGCGCCCGGCTGCCTTTTCCAAAAAGTTGAGGCCTTGTGTGCTGCTGGCATCAGCACAGGCAACGACCACAGCTCCCTTTGTCTCGCCCGCACAGATTATGGGTGCCGACATCCAGCTATGCTGTGAGCCCGCCTCGCATCTTTGGACACGAGGCTGGCCCAGAAGAATGCCCGCTTCCATTCCACTGATAAACTCGATTAGCTCCTCCACCGATCCGTGCAGCGCCCGCAGCACCAGGCCACTCTCTTCCCTGAGAAATACTCCCCCTACCTCTGCACCACCCATGCCTGTTATGAGATGGGTCAGGGCATCGGTCAGCTTCTTATCCATATTCTCTGCTGAGGGCAAACTGGTCTGCATTATGCCGTCGATGGCGGCAAGTTCCCGGTTTGCTTGCATTATTCCAATCTCCAGCTCTTTTCTTGCCGTTATGTCCAGGAGATTGCCCAGGATTGCTCTTTTGCCATCGTACTCAATGGGAACGGTCCGAAACTCTATCCAGCGACAGGTTCCGTCTTTGCGCTGCACCTTCGACTCATAAACGGGTATATCGGACTGCAAGTCGCGCTGCAGGCGGCTCACGCACTGCATATCATCGGGCTTTACGAGTTGCCAGAAGGGCCGGCCAATCAGGCTCTCTGCAGAGCAGCCGAATATTTCTCCCAGCTTTGGATTGACAAGCCTGAAAGCCCCCTCCTGCAAAATGTAAATGCCTGCCAGGGCGTTCTCCACAATATTCCTATGGATTCTCTCTGATCGCTCGATCTGCCCACGCATTGCTCTTTCGTTGCCCCTGAATCGGGCCTCTTGAATAAGGTTCTCGAAGACATAAGGAAGGCTCTTGAAGCTTTCCAGGCTCTTGACCACATATTTGGTAGCCCTGTTCTCAAAGGCCACTACCGCCATCTCTGTAGTGCCGTGGCCTGAAACCATGACCACGGGAATGTCCGGATCAAGCTTTCTGATCCTCACCAGAACATCCAGGCCCCCAATGCCGGGCAAGACCAGGTCCACGGAGATCAGGTCATAGGCGGTGGCGGCGATCATCCTCAGCCCCTCTTCTCCAGAGGCGGCAAAGTCTAAGAAGAATTCGTCATGCCTTCTAAAGCCCATTCTAATCAGCTCGGCATGCTCTGGATCGTCTTCGATAATGAGAATGCGAAATCCTGCCATGAGAATCCTTCCCTGCTCAAAATAAGGATGATAGATTTGCATATTTCTACCTTTCTACCAATGGACCTCAACTCAAAAAAATACAAAATATATATAATTATCATTAACACGGTATTGGCGGCAGAAGTGTCCGTGGGTCCTATGCTAAAAGCCGCAATTAGCCCGAGAGTGATGGTAATTAATCTCAAAAAATATTGAGTAATTTAATAACAATCTATACCGACCGCCATAGATTTAATAGCCTGCAAACGCATAAAGTAGAAAAGATGAAACTATGCTCGGCCCTAATTCTCTTGCTTCTCGTCGCTTCCTGCCAGGCCAAGACCCTGATTGTCGATCCGGGCGGATCAGGAGATGCTAAGACGCTTTTGGCCGCGGTCCAGCTTAGCAGCTCAGGAGATACGATTCAAATCCTGCCGGGAAATTATGCAGGAGCTATTGTGGACAAAAGGCTGAACATCTTCGGCACAGGAGCTGTAATTGTAGAGGGATTATTAGCTGTAACTGCGCCCGGTTGCAATATATCCGACATCACCATAAAGGCCAGTGGAAAAGATGCTGCCGTCAGCCTCGCCTCTCAAGACAATCAACTCGTGCGCTGCACCGTAGCCGGCATCGCGACGGCCGTCGAAGTGACCGGTGAGAATAATTCCATAAGGGATTGCCGGATCGATTCACCGCAGGGTGTGGAGATCTTCGGCGCGAAAAATAAGGTTCTGCGCAGCACTATCTCGGGCACGATATCGAGCGGCACGGCAGTTAGGATAAACGGAACATCGGAAGGCATGATCTCGGGCTGCCAAATCACTGCTTTACAGGGCGTGCTAATTGAAGACTCCAAAGGAAACGCTGTTGTCAATAACACATTTTCTGGAAACGGGTTTGGGGTGGTGCTCACCAGATCCCATGGCAATGAAGTCTCCCACAACAACCTTTCTAGCGGCTTTGTGAGCGGTCTTGATGTATTCGAATCACGCAGCAGCAACCTGACGAAAAACTACATAACAGGCGGTAAAGTCGGCATAAGCCTGAGGGGATCGCAAAATTGCAACGTCTCCGGCAACATCTGTCTGAAGAACGAGCGGGCAGGAATATTTGGCGAAGGAGCCTACCAAAACCTCCTGGCGAGCAATAATCTTTCCGAGAATGGCAACGGCATCCTTCTTCAGGGATCATTGGAAAACTCTCTTTCCTCCAACCAGGCATACCGGAATACCTATGGAATCTCTTTGCGCGGCTGCACGAAAAATGTGCTGAGGGAGAACGTCCTTCGGGAAAACTCTTACAACTTGCGTGTTGAGTCCGGCCAGGGCCAATCTGGGTCATCAAATCATAATTTCTTTGTGCAGGACATAGACCAGAGCAATCTGGCAGACAATAAGCCGATCTGCTATCTGGTAGGAAAAGCCGATCTCATGGTGCCAACAGACTGCGGCTTTTTGGGGCTTGTATCCTGCAAAAACATTCGTGCCGCCAACTTGACCATAAGAAACAGCAGCACGGGCGTGCTGCTGGTCAATTCCACCAACTGCAATATCTTAAACAGCAGCATCTCATGGGCTGAAAAGGGATTTCTTCTTCTGGACAGCCTGGCCTGCACCATATCCCGCTGCAGGGCTTTGGACTGCAAGACCGGCTTTGCAGCAGAGGGATCATCCGGCTGCCAGTTTGCCTATGACCTGGCCCGCAATTGCTCTGCCGAGGGCTTTCGTGCTGACGACGCGCAGGGCCTGGGTCTGTTAGGGTGCGAAATACAGTCCTGCCAAAGCGGTATAGCCCTTCATGGATCCCGGCTATGCAGGATTCAAAACTGCAGCACCAGCAAAAACCAGGAGGATGGAGTGCTTCTCAGCAAATCCCATAATTGCTCTCTTATCGGAAATGCTGCATTTTCCAATGATCGAGGCATATCCCTCACGGGCAGCAATTCCTGTTTTCTGCAAGCAAATAATGCCAGCGCAAACAAGTTAGACGGCATCACTCTTCAGCAGCTATTAGATGCCGATGTCCAGAGCAATATCGCCCTGAGAAACGGCCAGGGAATCTATGTCCAGTCCTCTCGCCGGCTGAACCTCACTGGAAATATCCTGGGTGAGAATAGCCGTTTTGGCCTGCGCATGAGCAGCTCTAAGGACATCAACATCACTGAGAATAACATCTATGATAACCAGATCGCGGGCGCTAACTTAGTGGACTGCATTGGAAATTTGCTCTACCATAACATCTTCGCAAAAAATGGCTTCCAGAACGCTGCGGATAACGGGCAAAACCAGTGGGACGGCGGGCCTGCGGTGGGCGGCAACTACTGGAGCGACCATCAGGTCTTAGGAAATCCTGGAGATGTGCCGCGCCAAATTCCTGGGGGCGGCGTAGATCGTTATCCTTTCCAGGACCCGCGGGGGTGGCTCTGATGGATCAAAAGGATCTTGATCTCCTCAAGATCGCCCAGGACGGAGTGCAGCTTACATCGCGGCCCTATCTGGTCTTAGGAAATCTTGTGGGCATATCCGAGCAGGAGGTTATAGTTCGCCTGCGTGCCCTGCAAGAGGAGGGCATAATTCGTCGCTTTGCCGCGACCATTGGTCACAGGGCTCTGGGGATTGTGGCCAATGCCATGATTGCCTGGAAGGCGGCTCCCGAAGATGTGGAAAAAGCAGGCGTGCTATTTGCCTCAGTCGATGAGGTCACTCACTGCTACGAGAGGGCGACAGCCGAGGACTGGCCTTATAATCTTTACACCATGGTACACTCAAAAAGCCGGGATGACTGCCTGAAGATAGCAGATCAGCTATCGAAAAGATCAGGCATAAGTGATTACAAGGTGCTCTTCAGTGATTTTGAGTACAAGAAGACCAGTGCCAGGATTTAAGTGGGGCGATATGGCCGAACAAAGAGATATCAAATCGAGAAGGCCGCGATTACCCCTTTTTCTGGACCTCACGTCCAGGCTTGTGGTGATTTTCGGTGGGGGAAAGGTTGGCGAGCGCAAGGCCGGGCTGTTTTCCCAATATGGGCCGGTGAGAGTTTTGTCTCGCGATTTCTCCCCCGGGCTCCTGGATCTGGCGGCGGACCCGCAAAGGCAGATTGAGCTTGTGGAGTGCGATCTATCCGGTGATTTCGCCAAATATCTGCAGGGTGCATTCATCGTAATACCAGCCACAAGCGACTCAAAATTAAATCGCGCCATAGAAGAGGAGGCTGCAGCGCAGGGAATCCTCGTGAACAAAGTGGAGGGTGTTGGCGATGTGGTGGTTCCATCAATTCTGCAAAGCGGCTCCATCGCTATTGCCATCTCTACCGAAATCCCGGGCCTTACCAAATATCTTCGCCTCCGGTTGGAAGAGGAGCTGACTGGGAACTATCAGGACATGGCCCGATTGCTCTCTCAGATAAGGAGGGAGAACAAAGAGCTTGTGCCCATGCAGAAGGATCGCGCCCGCATAATCTGGGAGATATTATTGGACGATGAGGTTTGGAGACTTCTAGAAGTCTCCTATGAAAAGGCCTATATGAGAGCCCGCTCACATGTCTGTCTCGATGAGCGAGATAGCCTCGATGCTGGTAACACACCGCAAGGCCTCCATTGATGAGATTGAGCGGGCCTGGCACGGAGATGTGCAGACCCTTCTCAAATGGGTGTGCTCACAGGAGAGGGTGGAAGAGTGCGCTGTACTCAAGACCTGCAACCGTGTCGAGATTTATATCGTCAGTGTACGCGGCGAGAAGGTGCTCTTCGACCTGGCCAAAAAGGCGCGCGTTTCTTCTCGTATAATCGATTTTCATGATCATGATGAATCCCTGCTTCACCTCCTGCGCCTGGCCTCGGGTCTTGAGTCCATGATCCTCGGCGAGGACCAGATTTTGGGTCAGATGAAGGAGCTTGTGCAGATGGCAGCCAAGGCCGGAACGACAGGATGGATTCTGGATACGGCCTTCAAAAAAGCCATTGCTGTCGGAAAACGGGTGAGGAAAGAGACCCAGATTAACGAGAGGTCCGTATCCGTGGGCTCTGCCGCCGTTGACCTGGCGCAGGAAATTCTCGGGAATTTAAAGGGAAAGTCCGTTCTGGTAATTGGTGCCGGAGACACGGGGGAGCTCATATCACGGGCGCTCATGGCTAAGGATATCTGCTCGCTGGCGGTCACTAACAGGACCTACAGCTCAGCCCAGTCTCTCGCCGGCTGTCTGGGGGCGCAGGCAGTGCCCTTTGAGGAGATGAAAATCCGCCTCAAGACGGCCGATGTGATCATCAGTGCCACCTCTGCGCCCCATTATATTCTTCTCAAGGAGGACATCGAGAAGGCCATGGAGGGCAGAGATAACAAACTGCTTATCATCGATATTGCCAATCCCAGAGACGTAGATGAGGCGGCAGCAGAGGTTCCTGGGGTCGAGCTGCATAACATTGACAGCCTGAGGAATATCAGCAGCGAGAACATGTTGCAGAGGATGGCGGAGGCCAATCGAGTCGAAGCCATAATCGCTGAAGAGATGGGGCTTCTAAAGGCCAAATATAAGAGGAAAGAGGCTGAGGATCTGTTGGCCCGGCTATATTCTCAGGCTGAGGTCATCAAGGATCAAGAGGTCAAGCGGGCCATGAACAAGCTCTCGGCCAGGCATACTCTGGGCGAGATCGAGCAGAAGGTGCTGCAAGACATGAGCCATTCCATCGTTAACAAGCTCTTCTCCGAGCCCACCAAGACGCTCAAGCGAGCGGCGGAGAAAGGGGATACAGAGGTCCTTAAGGTTGTCGGTGAGTTATTCCGGCTGGAGGAAAAGATATGAGGCGAATGAGGAGGCTAAGAGCGCCAGGAATCCGGGAGATGGTGGCGGAAACCAGGCTATCCTGCAATGATTTAGTGCAGCCCATCTTCGTGGATGAGAGAATATCCGTGCCGAGGGCAATTGAGGCCATGCCCGGTCAGTTCCGGCAGAGCCTGGAGAGCGTGGCGACGGAGGCGGGAATCCTCGAAGATCTGGGCGTGCCTGCTGTGCTCTTGTTCGGCCTGCCAGCTCTTAAGGATGAGATAGGCTCTGGTGCCTACGATCCGCATGGCATAATTCAGAAGGCGGTAGCTGCCATCAAGGAGACCACCAGCCTGATAGTAATAACCGATTTGTGCCTGTGTGAGTACACCAGCCACGGGCACTGCGGCCTCGTCCGGGGCGAGAAGATTCTCAATGATGAGACATTGCCATTATTGGGAGAGACGGCCGTGAGCCACGCTGCTGCGGGTGCTGATATAGTAGCTCCCAGCGGCATGATGGATCACATGGTGCAGGCCATACGAACTGCTCTGGACCTGGACGGATACACAGACACGTCCATCCTATCCTATTCTGCCAAGTATGCATCTACCTTTTACGGGCCCTTCCGAGAGGCGGCCGAGTCCGGCTTTGCCTGGGGCGACCGCAAGGGGTACCAGATGAATCCCGCCAACTTTTCCGAGGCGCTCTGGGAGGTGCAACTGGATGTCGAAGAAGGTGCGGACATGGTCATGATCAAGCCGGCCATGCCCTACCTTGATGTTCTGCGTGCCGTTAAGGAGATGTTCGGCATGCCTACCGCCGCTTATCAGGTCTCAGGCGAGTATTCCATGATCGCTGCTGCGGCAAAACAGGGCTGGCTGGATGAGAGGGCGGCCTTCCTGGAGGCTTTAACCTGCATCAAGAGAGCGGGCGCGGATATGATAATCACCTACTGGGCCAAGGAGTACGCCAAGCTCGGCCTGTAAAATCAGAACATTCGGTTGGAGGAAGCGTCACTTCCTCATGAGAGAGGGGAAGCGAATCTCCACACCTATGCCTTTTTTGCCTAAAAAGTCAGCTCAATGGTTCTGCCGTTCATTATGTCTTCCTCGCTCACGTCGAGATTTATCGTCTTCACGGCATCTTTGTTTCCAGAGAAGACCAAATACGGATTGACGGCATGGCACCCATTTCGGTTTTCTGTGGAGTATGGAACTCTTATCTCAAATTGCATTCGCCTCATTGAAGTCACCGTTTGCGTTCGCCTCATTGCCGTACATGAAGGGCCTCCCTTGATTAGAGGTCATATTCAGCAGGGCGCCTACCTTCTGGCCCGGCCCGGTCCGAACCTTTATCAATGCCCCGGGAACATACTCAAAAATCTTGATCTCGCTCTTGGCCCGGCTATCTCCCAAAATGTCTTCGATTCATAGATCAGCCGGAAGTGGCCTGTGCCCGCGCCATCGAAGAGATAGAGCCTTGCCAAGGTGGTATTGAAGAGCCTTTCCTGTGGTATGATCGTATATTGCGAGCCATAGTCTTCCATTCTCATGTAGCTGCTCAGATCCTCATTGGCCCAGGTAGTGAGAGCGGAAAGTTTGCCGTAGATCAGGTCATAATCAGCAAGGATGTATCTAGATCCCCTCGCATCCAGCACGGCTGTGGCTTCCTCCTCTCTTTCCGATAGATAGAATTTGGCAGCATCTGCCACACCCGCCTGGAAATTGTTGGCAACTACTGGTCGCTCGGCCAGGTAGAGGATCCAATTGCCATAGTCCCACCAGCTCATAACGCTGTACTCGGCTGTTTTTTGGGGAGCCGCAAAGAAGCTGGTTGTGTTGCTGTTTTCTTTCAGCCAGGCAAGTGACTCCGCCCAGTCGCCCGCCACCGCAGGGGGAGTACTCTGGGCAAAGGAGGCTGCATCCCAGGCAGTGGGCAGGACAAGTAGCAAAAATAAAACTGCAGCCAATAATCTCGGAGATCTTGCTGCCATGGGGGTCCCCTCTTTTTGCCTCTTATGGGCTATATCCAGTAAAAAGAAGAAGAGTATGCTTATCAATAGTCCCATGGAGATCGTAGAGATGTAGAGGAATCTGGACTGCCCGAAGGTGAGAATGATTGTGAACGCCATCCATAGCAAGAGAAGGATCTGGCCCTGCCTCTTTGCACCAGTGCTGCGACGGATGTAAATTAAGGACACGGCCATCCCTCCCAGGGAGAAGAGAAGATTCAATCCCAGTAGAGAGAAGACCACCTGAGAAAAGGTCCCTGCATCATAGATGAGTGGCTCGGCCTCGCCGATCTTTCCAATCATCCCTCCTCCCCATATGTATTCGAACCCCGACTGAATCATTGCAGCCACACCGAAAAATCCGCCGGCAAGCACTGAGAGCAGCGCAAATAAGGCAGATATTATCAGTATGCTCAGAGGAAATGCCTTCCAGGACATCTTCCTCTTTGCCACGAGGCTGGTAAGGGCAAACATGATAGAAAGGGCAACAATTATTGCTCCTATTCCCTGGAAGGATGCAGAGAGCCAGGAAGTATTTCCAAACGGCAGAACAAGAATAAACGCGATAGCAAAGGCGGCCAAGAGCGTTGTCGCGGTCTCTTTAGATGATCTGCCCTCTCTGAGGTCCAATGTCATCTGGACGGCCGCATAAAGCGGGAATATTGCCAGGTAGATATCTGCCCCCTGCCAGGTATATGCCAGGGCGGCCATGGCAACACCCGACGCAAAGGCGTAGAGGTATCTCCTCTCACTCCGGTTGATGGCCATGATCATGAATAGGAGTATGATGAGTGAAAGCAGTACCTCCAGACAGTGGTGATCCATGGCTGCAAACATCGTATAGAGGAGATAATATGGTGCCAGGGCGGCCATGAATGCGGCGAGGAGTGCGACTTTGTGATCGAAGAGCTCTCTGACTATGTAATAGACCGCTACTATGGCTATGATGCCTATGATCATAGGTACAAGACAGGCGACCATCTCCACTCCTGCTTTGCTATGCTGGCCAAAAGCCACACAGAGGGCGGCAGAGATCTGATCGAAGAGGGGGGGCCAGGTTATCTCCAATCCCTGAGGATAATTCAGGTAAGAGTCAAACCAGAGCGTATTGGGAAAATGGTTTACAGTAAACAAGATTCTTCGCATATGGTAATACTCATCGTAACCCGGCAGAAGAATGCCATTTTCTGTTAATGAGTTTCTCCCCGCAAACAACCTCAACAAGAGGCCCAGGATTAAAACTGCAAAAAGCTCTGCCGGCTCGCTCTTCCTCCTCCCCTGATCCATGGTTCTCGATAATGAGATGTAATATTTAAGAGTTTCACATGATCTTCAATTTTCAAGATCCTCCTGCCATGCCAGATCGCTGGACTGGCTATTATCAATGTCCTGGCTGTCAAAGATCACCAGTTCATAGATGACTTCATTCTCTCTTACCTCTGCCCGAACGCCATAGCTTTCTTCCATCTCTACAAATATTTCTTCCTGCATATCCAGGCCGTGTTCAAGCTCAAAGCCCTCTATCTCTTCCCAGGAAAAGCCATGGTCTGATGCAACATTCGCCTTGATCTCTTCTAAGATTTCCAGCTGCTCTGCAGTGGCCAGGTAGATTATGAAACCGTTGATCTTATCCTCGATAAAGTCAATCATGAGCAGAAATTCCCAGGGATCATTTGCGATCTTGAGTTCTTTTTTGCTCTTCAGTTCATCAATCAGATCAGTAGTGAGCTGGAGCTCATCTGCCGTCTGATGCATGGCGGCAAAGAGAGAATCGTGGGCTATAGCAATTTCATCAATGATCTCCTTCCAGAGATCGTAGGTAAGGCCAAACAAGTCGAAAGCTCCTCAGGACGTTGGTTTTAGATATTAACTCTAATAGTGATGTAATTATCATCAAAGGGTATTCAAACTTTTGAGGTCGGAGACGAAATCATTCATGAGATTTCTATTTCTCAAGACGGCGGCAGGATGATAGGTGACAAGAAAGCGATCCTGCAAAATCTGGCCGCGCAAGATTGTGACGCCCTGCCTGTCTAAGATGGCCTGTGTAGCCGTGTTTCCCATCAGGCAGATGATTTTAGGATGGAGGATGTCGATTTGAGCCTGTAAATAGGGGCGACATTGATCGATCTCTGCTTTTTTCGGCTTTCTGTTTTGCGGGGGGCGGCATTTAATGACGCTGGTTATGAATACCTTTGCTCTCTCCAGGCCTGCCTGCTCCAAAGCCGCATCCAGCAATCTTCCCGCCCGGCCTACGAATGGCTTTCCGGTGAGGTCCTCTTCTCGGCCGGGGGCTTCTCCCACCAGCATGATATCGGCGGGTGCGGGGCCGCTGCCCGGCACGGCGCGTTTTCTCCCATCGGATAGTGGGCAAAGGTGGCATGTACAGATTTGCTGGTCAAGATGGCGAAGATCGACATGGTCCATGAAGATGACTTTTTCATTTCCGTTATTGATAATCTTTTTCTTCACAGAAAACGAAAGGTTCTTATTTGCTCAAAACCTGTAGCCAAGTGAGGAGGGCATGAGATGCAGTTTGCAGAGTGGACTTATCCCTTGAGGAAGTTTGACGACATCTATTATACCATTGAGAGGATCGTTTACGGCAAGGGTGAGCTGAAGGGATTCACCACGGAAGACATCTATAATAACCTGAGAGATAAGCGCTTTTTCCAGGATGCTCAGGATCTGAACCGATACCTACTGGATAACGGGGCAAAATATAAAATAAGAAAGATCGACGCTGCCTGGGAGCGCTACTACTAGTTACCATAAATAGTAACTAGCGCTTCATCGAACTTTTTTCTGCAAAGTAAATATTTCTTTCATCAATTCCCAGTTCCACGAATCTGCCGGTGGCCAGAATGCTGTGGCTGTGCTTGAGCGACGCTACCCTTACGCCTGCGGCAACCACAGATTCTGGCGGCAGGGTGACATTCTCGCCAAGAATGGCGATGCTGTCCAGTCCAACACCATTTTCCCCCCCTAAAATGCTATGCTCCTCGATGGTTGTGTGACGGCCAACGATTGTGCGGCGGATATTGACCATGTGCTGGATATGGGCGAAGCTCATGATCATGCTCTCTTTGATCTCCACATTGCGTTCGATAAGGCTGGTATGGCCGATGTGAGAGTTCTCGATAGTCACGCCTTTTTCGATGTTGCAGTTTCTGCCGATGGAGACATTGCCCAAAAGCTGTATGTCGCCGGAGGCGAGGTATGGCTCGATTTTCGCTAATGTGCTGGGATGAATCCACTGATTGGGCTTATAGTGGTACTTGCGGTCGAAATGGCGGACAGCTCCGGAGAGGCAGTCCATGGCCGCCTGGTGCAGCCGATCCGGGGTGCCGATATCTATCCAGTAGCCTGTGATAGGGAAGCCGTAAACGGGATAGCCGTTCTCCGTTAAATAGGGGATCAGGTCGCCGCCGATGTCGCGGGCTTTGTCTCCCATCCTGGCCAAGACCTCGCGAATCTGAGGTGAGAAGAGGTAGAAGGCGGTGTTTATCATGCGGCTGGGCTCGCTTCCCGCTTTCGGCTTTTCTACGAACCCCCTTATGCGCATATCATCGTCCACGCGGGCCACGCCGTACTGGGAGACATTCTCCTCCGGTCCCAACTCTTTGAGGGCCACGGTGAGCAGTGGCTTGTGCTTTCTATGAAACTCGACAATGCTCGGCAGGTCGATGTCGATGAGGTTGTCGCCCGAGACCACCAGCAGGTCGTCGTTGATGTCGTAGTAGTTCATGCAATAGCGCAGGGAATCAGCGCTCCCCTTGTCGTCGTAGAGGGGCTGGTAGCTGAAGTCCTGGTGGTCGGTGATGCCCAGGCGCTTGAAGAAGCCCTCGCCGGCTTTGAAGTAATTGCTCAGGTTGAGGGTGTTGCTGGCGCCCTTGCTGCCCAGGATGAACCTTCTGCAGCCCTGACTGGCTAAAACCCGGAAGAGATTGGCGATGATGGCGGTATCACACAATTCAACCAGGGGTTTGGGCTGGTCTAAAGTAAGCGGGTACAAACGCGTTCCTGAGCCGCCAACTGTGGCTAAGACCTGGGGAAACATGACTACTGGTTAGGTATCCGCAAATATTAAGCCTGTCGCTTTATCTTCGGGCGATATGTGCTTCGCCTAGTAGCCACGCATGATCCTCATGATGATGCGGGCGATCATGAAGGCGAGGACGAATATGATGACGTAGAAGGCTATGCTCATTATGTCCATAGGGGATGCTGGTCATTTCTGGTTTAAAGATTTGACTGAAAAAGAAGCCGCGTTTTCATTTTTCCTTGGGTCTGTGGCCCAGACGTCCGTGCGCGCGAGTCCTCCGTGCGCTTTGTGTCTGCGGTGGTGGTAGTATCGTCCGCCCATTTGGTTTTATAACCCGGTGGCTAACGACGTTTCAACCACAATAACCTGAAGTCAGCTACCGAAAATAGCAAAGAGCCAAAATAGTTGCAGTGAGCGGGGCGAAAATATCCGATTCTGCAAAAGATTGATCTTCCAGAACCTCACCTACCGTTGAAGAATAGGTGCGATCCATGATTCAGAGCGAGGCCATAGAAAAGGCGAAGGAGCACTTCGCCAAGCTGCTGGTGGAGCAGCTTTTGCGCGTTGATCAGATAAAAGCAGGAGAGGACTGGGTTGACTACAGCAAGCTTCAGCCCCTCATCATCGGCGTTGTGGGCGGCGACGGCATCGGCCCCTACATCACCCGCGAGGCAGTCCGAGTCCTAAGCTATGTGCTGGCAGATGAGATTGCGGAAGGGAAGGTGGAGCTGCGGGACATACAGGGCCTTGACATTGAGTCGCGGGTAAAAGTCATGAAGGCTCTTCCCGAGGATGTCCTGGCAGCGCTAAAAGAGTGCCACGTTATCCTCAAGGGCCCCCTCACCACTCCCAAGAAGGGAGACAAGTGGCCCAACCTGGAGAGCGCCAATGTCTCCATGCGCCGTGAGCTGGACCTCTTCGCCAATGTCCGGCCGGTCAAGGTGCCGGAGAAGGGCATCGACTGGATCTTCTACAGGGAGAATACCGAGGGCGAGTACGTTTTGGGCAGCAAGGGCATCAATGTCACCGACGACCTGGCCGTGGACTTCAAGGTCATAACCACGCCCGGCGCTGAGAGGATTGTGCGCCTGGCCTTTGAGTATGCCAAGAAGAATGGCATTAAAAGGGTCTCAGCGGTCACCAAGGCCAATGTCATCAAGGCCACGGACGGCAAATTCCTGGAGACGGCCAAGCGTGTGGCCAAGGAATATCCGGATATCGCGTTCGATGACTGGTTTGTGGATATCATGGCCGCCAAGCTGGTGGACGAGAAGCGCAGGAAGGACTTCAAGGTCATAGTGCTGCCCAACCTCTACGGGGACATTCTCACCGACGAGGCGGCCGAGTTTCAGGGCGGCGTGGGCACAGCGGGAAGCGCCAACATCGGCAAGCGTTATGCCATGTTCGAGGCCATCCATGGCTCGGCTCCGCGCATGGTGGAGGAAGGCAGAGCTGCCTATGCCGATCCGGCCAGCATGATGCGTGCCTGCGTCATGCTGCTGCGGCACATCGGCTTTGTGAATCAGGCGGCCAAATTGGAGAATGCGCTGGACGTCTGCGGCCAGTTGGAGAGGAAGGTTGTCCTCACTGGTCGCTCCGATGGGGCAACAGGTGCAGAGTTTGCTGATTATGTGATGCAGACCCTGGGGGCAAAGCTTTAGCTAAAATAATCACATAATAGTATCTGTGGAAAATCTAGCTGAAGCATTATTGGGCCTCAGCCGGGAGGACCGCTCCCTGCTCAGTGCTATTGAGACCGGGATGAAGACTCACGAATGGGTCCCATCCTTCGTGATCTCAGAGTTATCCGGCCTGCCGGTCCGCAAGGTGGAGTTTCGGCTGGGCCAACTTTTTGAAAAGAAACTGGTAGAGCGGGAGAGCATGCACTATCTCGGCTACCGCATAGACTTTGATGCCTATGATCTTCTGGCACTGTCCGATTTAGTGAAACGAGGGACGGTGAAAGCCTTTGGCGAGAGAATCGGAGTAGGCAAAGAGTCGGTGGTATACGAAGCCCTGGGAGAGACTCACCTGGCAATCAAATTCCACCGTCAGGGAAGAACCAGCTTCAAACATATTCGCCGCCTGCGCGATCATCTCACCGATCAGACCAAAGTGCCCTGGATTTATGCCGCCGCTCTGGCAGCTCGTCACGAGTTTCAAATCATGGAGAAGCTCTATCCAATCGTATCCATTCCCAGGCCGTTTGCTGTAAGCCGCCATGTTCTGGCCATGGAATTTGTAAGCGGCCCAGCTCTTAACCGCATCACGCTCTCCGATCCCGAGAACGGACTGAACATGATCTTGGGCGAGGTGGGAAAGGCCCGGAGGCTGGGCATCATTCACGCTGACCTTTCCGAGTTTAACGTAATTGTGGACGAGTCCGGCCCCAAGATCATCGACTGGCCTCAGGCAGTAGAGGTCACCCATCCCCATGCCCAGGAGCTATTGGAGAGGGACCTGGTCAACGTCTTGCGCTTCTTCGAGCGAAAATACAGGATAGAAATGCCATTAGAAAGGGCGCTCTCGCGCGTCCGGGAGGCAGAGAACCATTGAGCATATTTGGTGTGGACATCGCCAGCGGCTCGCCATCCGGCAGAAGGACGCCAAGCTACTCAATGGTGATGCTGGATGGGGGAGACGTTGCCTGTTTTCACATGATCAGCCGGCATAAGCTAATCCGGCTCATCAGGGAGCGCCAGCCGGAGATTGTGGCCATGGACAACCTCCACGAGCTGGCCTCGGATCGAAGGGAGCTGATCAATATCCTGCGCCGGATGCCTCCCACCACTAAGATGGTGCAGGTGACGGGCGCAGAGAAGCCGGAGTCTCTGGTCAGGCTGGCCCGCTACCACGGCATCACCTTCGACCGCACCAAGCCCCTGCAAGAGGCGGAGGCCTGCGCCCGGCTGGCTGCCAAGGGAGTAGGCGTTGTTCTATCCGCTTTCCAGGAGAGGACGTGGATTAAGGTAAGCCGGCGCCGCTCGCTGGGCCGGGGCGGCTGGAGCCAGAACCGCTACACTCGCAAGATTCATGGCGCAGTGATGAGCCTGGCGCGCGAGGTAGAGCGACAACTTCGGGAGGCTGGGCTGCAGTACACCACCCGGGCCGTGGAGGGCCTGGGCGGCTATACCCGGGCTGAGTTTGTGGTGGAAGCGTCCCGCGAGAAGGTGCATATCAACCCCGGTTACTACAGCGATGCACAGCTGCTGGTGCAGAGCATGGAGCGGCCCGAGCTGCAGTACAAACCACTTCTGCAAAGGCGCAGCTACATCATCGTGGGCCTGGATCCGGGAACGACGACGGGCATCGCCGCGCTGAACCTGTCCGGCGAGCTGGTGGACCTGACCAGCTCCAGGGCATTGTCCTCCTCGGATGTGATTGAATGGATTGCGGCGCGGGGCAGACCGCTTGTTGTCGCTACAGATGTTTTTCCAACGCCGGGCAGCGTGGAGAAGGTCAAGCGCGCTTTTAATGCAGTTCTCTATTCTCCGGGCGGGGACATTCCTGCGGAAGAGAAGATTGCTCTGGGAAAGGAATTTGGCTACAAGAACGATCATGAACGCGATGCTCTGGCGGCGGCCATTAGCGCTTTTAAAAAATACAGAAACAAGTTCTTGCTGGTGGAAAAGAAGGTTCCCTCCGAGATCGATCCCGATGAAGTTAAGGCGCTGGTGGTGCGGGGCTATTCCATTGAAAATGCCATCGCCGAATTGGTGCCTTCTTCTGCCCACCTTGCCAGACCGACGACGTCGCCGCAGGGGGAAAAAGCCACTCTCGAAGCCTCTCCTGATGTTACTGCTCTGCGCCTGCAAAATCAGCAGCTTGCCGAGCAGGTCAGGACGCTGCGCTCTTACCTGGATGAGCTGCGGACTGGGCTGGCGGAAAAAGAGGTCGCACTGAGGGTAGTGAACGGCAAACTGGATCGCCTGCGGGACAAAACGGCTCGCGAGATCAAGCGGCAGCATGAGATCAAGATTCGAGACAAAGAGATCGAGCGCCTGCGGTCGGTGCTGCGCTCGGAGAGAAAGTACATCAAAAAACTGAAGAAGACTTTGGAGCGTCAGAAGAAAGCAGAGATAATTGAGGAGACACGCGGCCTGCAAAAGCTCAAGCCTCTGGCAGCCTTTACCCGCGAGGCGGTGCAGCTTGCTGCGGCGCAATATGGCCTGGAAAAGGGGGATTGGCTCTTTCTGGAGGATGCCAGCGGCGGCGGAAAGAGCACGGTTGAGCTTCTGCGGGAAAAGGAAATCGCCGGAGTGGTGGCGCAGGGCGAGTTGAGCCCTGCCGTGCGTGAGCACTTCCTGCAGATGGGCATTCCCATCTTCTCTCGCAAAAATCTGCCTGTGCAGAAAATCAATAGCATGCCCTTCATGCGGCCGGAGGATGTGGCTGCGGCCAGCGCTGCCTGGGAGGAGGAGATGAAAGATCGCCTGGCCAGGTTGCAGGAAGAGCGGCTGGAGAGCCTTTTCCAGGAGTACCGGGTGGAAAGAAAGAAGGAAGAGAAGAGAAAGCAAAAGCTTGCCGGAGAGTCTCCGGGCTCTGAGAATTGAGCTATTAAGATGTTTTCTTAAATCTTATGAGTTACGCATACTTATTCCCAAATATGCTTATTAATTAGGTTTCTATCTTAATTCTTGGTGGTAACATTGTTTTCAGTCCGGTCACTACTGTTATGCTTATTATTATTATCAGCTCTGCTGGCAGGCTCAGCTTCTGCGGAAGATGCCGCCATAAATGCGGCAGACAACGCCTGGGTGCTCATCAGCGCTGCTCTGGTCCTGATCATGATTCCCGGCGTGGGCCTCTTTTATGGCGGCATGGTCAGAAAGAAGAACGCCATCTCCACGATCATCTTCAGCTTTGCCGTGATGGGCGTGATAAGCCTGCAATGGATCTTGTACGGCTACACCCTGGTCTTTGGAAAAGATATCGGTGGCATCATCGGCGGCCTGGACTTCCTGGGCCTGGCCGGGGTGGGCATGGGTGTCAAAGAGGGCCTGACCATTCCCTCGCTCACCTTCATGATCTTTCAGGCCATGTTCGCTATAATTACGGTCTCCCTTATCACGGGATCTTACGTGGAACGAATCAAGTTCAGCTCCTTTCTCGTCTTCTCCTTAGCCTGGGCAACTCTTGTCTACGATCCCGTGGCCCACTGGGTCTGGGGCGGGGGCTGGCTGCAGCAGATGGGCGCCCTGGATTTTGCGGGCGGCATAGTGGTGCACATCACAGCAGGCGTTTCCGCCATGGCCGTGGCTATGGTCATCGGTGTGCGCAAGGGCTTTGGCACAGACCCAATGGAGCCTCACAACATTCCCACCACAGTCATGGGCGCGGCCCTGCTCTGGTTCGGATGGTTTGGCTTTAATGCTGGCTCGGCTCTGGCGGCAAACGGCATCGCCGCCAATGCCTTCGTCACTACCAACACCTCCGCCGCGGCTGCGGCTACCACCTGGATGCTCCTCTCCTGGCGGCAGAGGGCACCTTCTGCTCTTGGCATCGTGACGGGCGCGGTGGCTGGTCTGGCTGCGATAACGCCTGCCGCGGGATTCGTGACGCCCCTGGCGGCCATTCCCATAGGCGTCGTGGCTGCGGTTGCCGGCTATTATGCCATCGTACTCATCCGGGGCAGCGGCAAGGTGGACGACTCGCTGGACGTCCTGGCCTGTCACGGCATCGGCAGCACCTGGGGCGTACTGGCTACCGGCATCTTCGCCACCATCGGGGCCACGGGCCTTCTAGCAGGAAACTCTCATCAAGTGCTGGTGCAGCTCATGGCCATAGCTGTTACCTGGGGCTACTCCTTTGTCGTCACCTTCGGCCTGGCCAGGATCATCGACGCTGTCATGGGCCTGCGCGTGCGGGATGAGGAAGAATCGGTGGGCCTGGACATCAGCCAGCACGGCGAGGGCGCTTACATGTAAAGTGGGGAAAGATGAAGAAGATTGAAGCTATAATTCGGCCCGAGAAGCTGCATCTGCTGCGTAGCAAGCTGGACATGAAGGGCTTTTCGGGAATGACTGTGACGGAGGTCAAGGGCCGGGGCCGGCAGAAGGGCATCGCCCTTCAGTGGCGGGCCGGAGACTACCGGGTGGAGTTCCTGCAGAAGATAAAGCTGGAGATGGTGGTAGATGACAAGGACGCAGAAGCTGTCATCGACCTCATCTGCGAGTTTGCCCAGACGGGCGAAGCCGGAGACGGCAAGATCTTCGTCTACCCGGTGGAGGACGTGGTGCGGGTAAGCACGAAGGAACGGGGGTGCGGGGCGGTTTAGGGGGATACAATCCTTTTTTAAATCCAAATTAATGCCATTAAAAACCTGGCCGCGAATTTCTTTGTTATTCCGATCGACTTCAACGTATAAACTCATAAATTCCATGTGGGTTATCAAAACGAAAGGGAGAAATCAGAGCATTTCAAATGGCATCCTCCCGGAGAACATCAGGGATTATAAACGGAAAATGCTTGGTCAGCGATCAAAAATCGATTGATGAAAAACAAGTCTACTGCCCAAAAAATTATCTCGATCGATTGGACCGAACTGGCCCGCTCGACCGTCAGAGCGCGTCCTATCTATTTTGCGTTAAGTTCCTATCTTCACCGGCTCCACAATGGACCTCAATGTAGCTATGGCGGATAGCGCTGCCAGATAGCTGGTCTTGGGATTTCTGGGCGAGGGAACGTTCTCTACTAAAGTCGAGATACGCCCAAAGTCGCCCTCCACTACAATCTCATGCCGGTTTACATGGATGCCTGGATCTGCAACCACCTTAACCCGTACCTCGCTCTCCCCGGCTGCCAGGAAAAGGGTGGCAGCCACATTGACATTGGCCGGGAAAGCCCTCACTGCCTGCAGCGCGCTTCCCTCAAAGATCAGTGTCGGCCCCGCGAGCGCATCCAGGTCGATCTTATTTTCCAGAATGAAAGGAGCGCCCTTCAGCCCGCTTGGGTTTTTAGTGGTGGTGAGAGTCACGCTGCGAATTTTTCCTATGCTGGCGGACTTAAGCCCATCGAGGCCCGATATCGCTCCTGAGGGGAGATAAACCCGCGAGCCGTGCTCTTTGGCCAGGGCCTTCACCTCGGCGAATAACTCCCGGTCCGCGAGAGCCCCTACGCTCATGATCATCAGCCTCTTTCCCTTTCCCAGCGCAGCCCTGGCAATTGCCGGAACGGCCTTCTGGCTGGCCGCCTCCACTACCACGTCGGAGAGGCTCACCAGCTCCTCCAATTTGAGCCTAGCCGGTTTATGCTGCAAGCTATCGATCAGCGCCGCCGCTGTTTCCGGATTATGGTCGCATACCGCAACTAATCTCGCGTCTAACGCACCGGAGTCTACTGCTTTTGCAATCTCGGCCCCAATAGCGCCGCACCCAACAAGCCCAATCTTGATAGGCATCGGAGGCTATAAATCAATTGGACATCAAAATCTTTGCGGTATGCTAACCTCAGAGCTGGAGAGATTTGTGGGCGAGGACCTGGGCGAGTGGGACGAATCCAGCAGTCTCGTTCCTGAAATCGATGTTCAGGCCGTCATCATCGCCAAAGAGGATTGTATCATCTCTGGCCTGGCAGAGGCCCAGGAAATTTTTGCATATTTCGATCTGTTGGCCACGCCTCTTTATGATGACGGCGAGTTCGTGCCAGCTGCGGGCCAGGTTATCTCTGTTCGCGGAAGTGCCAGAGCCATACTGCAATCAGAGAGATTGGTATTGAACTTCATGGCGCGCATGAGCGGCATCTCCACATTAACTCGAGAGTGCGTTCTAACCGCTGGCGGGCGGGTGCGCATTGCCGCGACTCGCAAGACCACCCCCGGCTTTCGAGTATTCGAGAAGAAGGCTGTATTCTTAGGTGGTGGCGATACGCACAGGTTCAATCTCTCCGATGCCGTGCTCATCAAGGACAACCACATAAAAATTCTAGGCCTGGAAGAATGCCTATGCCGCGCCAAGCAGCGTGTCAGTTTCACCAAGAAGATCGAGGTGGAGGTAGAAAGCCAGGGTGACATGATCAAAGCTGCAGAGTGCGGCGCTGATATCATCATGTTCGATAATATGGCCCCGGAGGAGATTGCTCGGGGAGTCGAGCTACTTATGGAAAAGGGCCTTAGAGATCGCATGCTTCTGGAGGCCTCCGGAGGCATAACGCTCGATAATATCCAGGAATATGCCGCTAGCGGAGTGGATGTTATTTCTCTGGGGGCCCTGACCAGAAACGCGAGATGGATCGATTTAAGCCTGGAGATCGACTCCGAGATAGAGCAAAAATCAAATCGATAAAGAATATAATGCTCGAAGATGGTGTTCCCGAGATGCGACGCTTCGTCTATCTGTCATGTTTGGTCTATCTGCTATCAGTAATTCTCTTGATTCAATCAGCCTGTGCAAAGGAAGCCAATGATAACGATGATGAGGTGACCTTCAAGGATTATTCCCTCAATATTGGAGATCGCATTGATCTGGGCGACTATCAGATGGAGCTCATTGATATTCAGTCGGTAAGGGATGGGCTGGTGGTGATGAGGATCTCCAAGGTAGGCGGGCCCTTAGATGAGCAAAGAGCCCTCTTGCTAGACAGCCCCAATAATTTCGATGGAGGCGCGGAAAACAGGGGCATCACCATTACCGTAGCCGATATTTTCGACGAGCAGTCTGGCAAAGTGAGGATCGAGTATCAGAAGGGCCTGGGAACGCCCAGGAAGCATGCATCAGAAAGGCCTGCTGCGGCATTAGACAAGCCTGAGCTTTCCGTGCAAAAGAGCTTCGAGCGGAATCAAATGAGTGTAGGTGACGAGGTTAAGGTCACCGTCACCGTCAAGAACATAGGCACGGGACAGGCTCTGGGCATAAAAGCAGAAGATATACCGCCCCTTACTGAATTTTCTTATGTCGCCGGCTATCCTCCCAAGATCAAGGAGACTTTGGACTCCGGGCAGTCGGATTCGGCGGTTTATGTGATGAACGCCGTAAAAGAAGGCTCTATTCGGGTCCCTGCCATAATGGTCAGCTACACCGACGTAAAGAAAAAAGCCAAATCAAATAGCTCAGAGCCTTTTAACATTCTGATAAGTCCCAAGAGCAAGGCGGATCTTTCCATAAAGCTGACCAGCTCGGGTCCGATAGCTCTGGATGGGAAAGGCATGCTGAACATCAGCATCTCCAATCTAGGAACCGCTTCCGCTACCAGAATAGATGCGGATGGGACCGTCATGCCTTCCGAGGGCCTGCAGGTCACGGGCCTGGAGAAGAGTTTCTTTGAGATTTTGCCGGGAGCAGATGGGAATTACTCGGCCAGTCTCCTGGGCCAAAAGCCGGGCAACTACTCCATCCACCTCAGAGTCAATTATGATGGTGGAGACGGATCCGTTATCCGAGAGGGTACTGCTGAGGTAGTTGTCCTGGGACGAGAGTATAAATATCAATATCTGCTACTTATTATCCCAATAGCAATTATCATTGCCTGGGTGTATAGGCGATACCGAGAGTATAAATATTGATAAATAGACATATACAGCGAGATTTGATGTCATGCTCAACGTACTCATACTCGGCGTAGGCCAATGCGGTAATCGAATACTGGACGCAATAAATAAGGAAGCGTTTGGGGGCGGCGGAGCCGCCAATCTGGCCAAGTATTATTTGCGCCCCAAGTTCCCCAGTCGAGTGGAGACTTTAGCCATAAATACGGCTATAAATGATCTCAAGGAGCTGCGCTTCACCACGGCCAAAGATAGACTGCATGTCCCCAATCTGCACGGTGTGGGTGCCAATAGAAATGTGGGCAAGCAAGCCTTTATGGACAATCGCGACGTGATCATGGGCGAGATCGAGAAGAGGGGTGACTTCGATATTGCCTTTGTGATCACATCGACTTCCGGCGGGACCGGTTCATCTTTCACACCTCTGCTCATAAATGAATTGAAGAGGCAGTACCGAGATATCACCGTCGTCACGGTTGCCATTCTGCCCGCCCGAGAAGAGGGGTCGATCTACCTGCAAAATGCCGCCTTCAGCATGAGGGAGCTGATGGAGGTTGATGCGGAAGGCATCATCCTGGCCGACAATCAGTACATGAAGAGGTTTAGCGGCGATATTGCCTCTGCCTACGATAAGATCAACGGCATGATCGCCAAACGTTTATTATTCTTGATCGAGTCTCTGGATTCCGAGATGCTCTCTGTAACTGATCTAGGCGACTTCAAGACGGTGATGAATGGGGGCCTGCGCATTGGCACTATGGGATTTTATCAGGCCGATAGCAAGAATCTGTCCATCAGGGACGCCATTGAGAACAGCCTCAAGCCTGTCAATTTGCTCTATCCTGCCAATGTTGCGGACGATGCCGCCAGAGCCATGATCATCATTCAGGGCTCTCGGGAGCATCTGGACGTGGATGAGATCACCAAAGAGGTGGAGAGGCTCACTGCCAGTGCAGGCCACGTATTCAAGGGAATTGTTGTCAAGAAGGGAAATCCCAAGGTGCTCTCGGTCTTCACCGTAGCCAGCGCCCCAGAGCTGGAATCTATTTATGCCCAGGCGGCTCGAGGCATGCAGGACGAGAAGGAGAAGCGGTGCAGAGCCCGAAAACAGCTCGACGATGCCTTCGCCCATATCGAGGATTTGGAAGAGATCTACTAAAAGAAAAATGAGCAAGCGTTAGGATCGGCCTGCAGATCTTGAGAATTTTTCCAGGAATTTAGGTACTTATTTGATCTGCGCCAAATCCCTTTTTCACTAAGATCTCCTTAATCCTTTGAATATGGTTACCCTGCAGCTCGATCAGGCTTTCTTTTACAGTGCCGCCGCAGGCCAGCTTGGATTTGAGATGCGTACAAAGCTCTTGAAGATCAATCTCATGAGGATCAATGCCTTGGATGACCGTCACCTCTTTTCCATACCTGCGCTTCTGTACTTTCACAGCTATCCTCTGCTGCTCCTTGGCAACCTCCTCGCAGATACAGAGCTCCGTGGGAAGGCCACAGACGGTACACATTTGAGAACTCATTTGGTGGCAGTTACCTCCGCAATATACCAACGATAAAGCTGATTATGCTATTAAAATCTAATGGTGTGGCTTCATGCTTGAATTTCATGCTCGAAATCGACCTCTTCTACGCATCTCGTCCAGCTTTCGATAAATTATTTCTGCCAGGAATATCAGCAGCGCTAAGAGCAGCAAAATGTCTCTTCTTGAGAGCCTCTCCTGTACGGTTCTCTGGCTGACACGGCTGGCTTCGACCACAAGGCTTTGTCGGGCCTCATCTTCGCTGAAGACCTTTCCGCCATTGACCATGATCAGCCGGGAAAGCTCAGGATTGAAGCCTATATCTCGATACTCCAGGGGATAGTTGACCGCCAGGCCATAGCTGCCGATGTAGTAGATGCCTGAGCTATTGGGAATAAATGTAGCTACATATCGATTGTCGCCCACCTTTTCCACATCTGCATTGGGAAGGCTGGGCCGCGCATTGCTGCTGATGGTGACGGATAAGGGTGTACCCTGCCATCCGTCATCTGCTTCGACACGATCGTCCTGGGGCCGCGGATCGCCTACTGCCCAATTGACGGTGGACGAAATCATCTGCGAGCTTGGACTAGCATATAGCCCGCCGGCCCAGGCACTGCCATCATCGACAGTTAGCGCCGCTACCCGGCCCAGGCCATAACGCCACACGGTCAAGACGGGCTTGCCGTCGGGCAGAGCCGCCAGACGCTGGGCTCCGGATCTTGGTGTGACATCATTAAAGCCGGTAACTGTGGCGTTTAAGTTCAGATCGGCTGTGATGTAGTGGTTCTTATTGACCACATTTACCGCATATCCGGAGAGGCTACTTTCCGCAGGAGTTGTTTCTGGAGGTAGCTCTTGCATCGTCGTTGTGAGCGAGTCCGGATAGACGAAGGCTGAATAGTCCGATCCCGTCTGGGCTGCCAGATAATCGAATCTGCCCGTCGCCCCGGGAAGGCCTGTACCTGTACAAGACGAGTGGTGACGTTCATCTGCCTAAGTATGTCGATGGAGCTCCTGAGGGGAGATAAACCCGCGAGCCGTGCTCTTTGGCCAGGGCCTTCACCTCGGCGAATAACTCCCGGTCCGCGAGAGCCCCTACGCTCATGATCATCAGCCTCTTTCCCTTTCCCAGCGCAGCCCTGGCAATTGCCGGAACGGCCTTCTGGCTGGCCGCCTCCACTACCACGTCGGAGAGGCTCACCAGCTCCTCCAATTTGAGCCTAGCCGGTTTATGCTGCAAGCTATCGATCAGCGCCGCCGCTGTTTCCGGATTATGGTCGCATACCGCAACTAATCTCGCGTCTAACGCACCGGAGTCTACTGCTTTTGCAATCTCGGCCCCAATAGCGCCGCACCCAACAAGCCCAATCTTGATAGGCATCGGAGGCTATAAATCAATTGGACATCAAAATCTTTGCGGTATGCTAACCTCAGAGCTGGAGAGATTTGTGGGCGAGGACCTGGGCGAGTGGGACGAATCCAGCAGTCTCGTTCCTGAAATCGATGTTCAGGCCGTCATCATCGCCAAAGAGGATTGTATCATCTCTGGCCTGGCAGAGGCCCAGGAAATTTTTGCATATTTCGATCTGTTGGCCACGCCTCTTTATGATGACGGCGAGTTCGTGCCAGCTGCGGGCCAGGTTATCTCTGTTCGCGGAAGTGCCAGAGCCATACTGCAATCAGAGAGATTGGTATTGAACTTCATGGCGCGCATGAGCGGCATCTCCACATTAACTCGAGAGTGCGTTCTAACCGCTGGCGGGCGGGTGCGCATTGCCGCGACTCGCAAGACCACCCCCGGCTTTCGAGTATTCGAGAAGAAGGCTGTATTCTTAGGTGGTGGCGATACGCACAGGTTCAATCTCTCCGATGCCGTGCTCATCAAGGACAACCACATAAAAATTCTAGGCCTGGAAGAATGCCTATGCCGCGCCAAGCAGCGTGTCAGTTTCACCAAGAAGATCGAGGTGGAGGTAGAAAGCCAGGGTGACATGATCAAAGCTGCAGAGTGCGGCGCTGATATCATCATGTTCGATAATATGGCCCCGGAGGAGATTGCTCGGGGAGTCGAGCTACTTATGGAAAAGGGCCTTAGAGATCGCATGCTTCTGGAGGCCTCCGGAGGCATAACGCTCGATAATATCCAGGAATATGCCGCTAGCGGAGTGGATGTTATTTCTCTGGGGGCCCTGACCAGAAACGCGAGATGGATCGATTTAAGCCTGGAGATCGACTCCGAGATAGAGCAAAAATCAAATCGATAAAGAATATAATGCTCGAAGATGGTGTTCCCGAGATGCGACGCTTCGTCTATCTGTCATGTTTGGTCTATCTGCTATCAGTAATTCTCTTGATTCAATCAGCCTGTGCAAAGGAAGCCAATGATAACGATGATGAGGTGACCTTCAAGGATTATTCCCTCAATATTGGAGATCGCATTGATCTGGGCGACTATCAGATGGAGCTCATTGATATTCAGTCGGTAAGGGATGGGCTGGTGGTGATGAGGATCTCCAAGGTAGGCGGGCCCTTAGATGAGCAAAGAGCCCTCTTGCTAGACAGCCCCAATAATTTCGATGGAGGCGCGGAAAACAGGGGCATCACCATTACCGTAGCCGATATTTTCGACGAGCAGTCTGGCAAAGTGAGGATCGAGTATCAGAAGGGCCTGGGAACGCCCAGGAAGCATGCATCAGAAAGGCCTGCTGCGGCATTAGACAAGCCTGAGCTTTCTGTGCAAAAGAGCTTCGAGCGGAATCAAATGAGTGTAGGTGACGAGGTTAAGGTCACCGTCACCGTCAAGAACATAGGCACGGGACAGGCTCTGGGCATAAAAGCAGAAGATATACCGCCCCTTACTGAATTTTCTTATGTCGCCGGCTATCCTCCCAAGATCAAGGAGACTTTGGACTCCGGGCAGTCGGATTCGGCGGTTTATGTGATGAACGCCGTAAAAGAAGGCTCTATTCGGGTCCCTGCCATAATGGTCAGCTACACCGACGTAAAGAAAAAAGCCAAATCAAATAGCTCAGAGCCTTTTAACATTCTGATAAGTCCCAAGAGCAAGGCGGATCTTTCCATAAAGCTGACCAGCTCGGGTCCGATAGCTCTGGATGGGAAAGGCATGCTGAACATCAGCATCTCCAATCTAGGAACCGCTTCCGCTACCAGAATAGATGCGGATGGGACCGTCATGCCTTCCGAGGGCCTGCAGGTCACGGGCCTGGAGAAGAGTTTCTTTGAGATTTTGCCGGGAGCAGATGGGAATTACTCGGCCAGTCTCCTGGGCCAAAAGCCGGGCAACTACTCCATCCACCTCAGAGTCAATTATGATGGTGGAGACGGATCCGTTATCCGAGAGGGTACTGCTGAGGTAGTTGTCCTGGGACGAGAGTATAAATATCAATATCTGCTACTTATTATCCCAATAGCAATTATCATTGCCTGGGTGTATAGGCGATACCGAGAGTATAAATATTGATAAATAGACATATACAGCGAGATTTGATGTCATGCTCAACGTACTCATACTCGGCGTAGGCCAATGCGGTAATCGAATACTGGACGCAATAAATAAGGAAGCGTTTGGGGGCGGCGGAGCCGCCAATCTGGCCAAGTATTATTTGCGCCCCAAGTTCCCCAGTCGAGTGGAGACTTTAGCCATAAATACGGCTATAAATGATCTCAAGGAGCTGCGCTTCACCACGGCCAAAGATAGACTGCATGTCCCCAATCTGCACGGTGTGGGTGCCAATAGAAATGTGGGCAAGCAAGCCTTTATGGACAATCGCGACGTGATCATGGGCGAGATCGAGAAGAGGGGTGACTTCGATATTGCCTTTGTGATCACATCGACTTCCGGCGGGACCGGTTCATCTTTCACACCTCTGCTCATAAATGAATTGAAGAGGCAGTACCGAGATATCACCGTCGTCACGGTTGCCATTCTGCCCGCCCGAGAAGAGGGGTCGATCTACCTGCAAAATGCCGCCTTCAGCATGAGGGAGCTGATGGAGGTTGATGCGGAAGGCATCATCCTGGCCGACAATCAGTACATGAAGAGGTTTAGCGGCGATATTGCCTCTGCCTACGATAAGATCAACGGCATGATCGCCAAACGTTTATTATTCTTGATCGAGTCTCTGGATTCCGAGATGCTCTCTGTAACTGATCTAGGCGACTTCAAGACGGTGATGAATGGGGGCCTGCGCATTGGCACTATGGGATTTTATCAGGCCGATAGCAAGAATCTGTCCATCAGGGACGCCATTGAGAACAGCCTCAAGCCTGTCAATTTGCTCTATCCTGCCAATGTTGCGGACGATGCCGCCAGAGCCATGATCATCATTCAGGGCTCTCGGGAGCATCTGGACGTGGATGAGATCACCAAAGAGGTGGAGAGGCTCACTGCCAGTGCAGGCCACGTATTCAAGGGAATTGTTGTCAAGAAGGGAAATCCCAAGGTGCTCTCGGTCTTCACCGTAGCCAGCGCCCCAGAGCTGGAATCTATTTATGCCCAGGCGGCTCGAGGCATGCAGGACGAGAAGGAGAAGCGGTGCAGAGCCCGAAAACAGCTCGACGATGCCTTCGCCCATATCGAGGATTTGGAAGAGATCTACTAAAAGAAAAATGAGCAAGCGTTAGGATCGGCCTGCAGATCTTGAGAATTTTTCCAGGAATTTAGGTACTTATTTGATCTGCGCCAAATCCCTTTTTCACTAAGATCTCCTTAATCCTTTGAATATGGTTACCCTGCAGCTCGATCAGGCTTTCTTTTACAGTGCCGCCGCAGGCCAGCTTGGATTTGAGATGCGTACAAAGCTCTTGAAGATCAATCTCATGAGGATCAATGCCTTGGATGACCGTCACCTCTTTTCCATACCTGCGCTTCTGTACTTTCACAGCTATCCTCTGCTGCTCCTTGGCAACCTCCTCGCAGATACAGAGCTCCGTGGGAAGGCCACAGACGGTACACATTTGAGAACTCATTTGGTGGCAGTTACCTCCGCAATATACCAACGATAAAGCTGATTATGCTATTAAAATCTAATGGTGTGGCTTCATGCTTGAATTTCATGCTCGAAATCGACCTCTTCTACGCATCTCGTCCAGCTTTCGATAAATTATTTCTGCCAGGAATATCAGCAGGGCTAAGAGCAGCAAAATGTCTCTTCTTGAGAGCCTCTCCTGTACGGTTCTCTGGCTGACACGGCTGGCTTCGACCACAAGGCTTTGTCGGGCCTCATCTTCGCTGAAGACCTTTCCGCCATTGACCATGATCAGCCGGGAAAGCTCAGGATTGAAGCCTATATCTCGATACTCCAGGGGATAGTTGACCGCCAGGCCATAGCTGCCGATGTAGTAGATGCCTGAGCTATTGGGAATAAATGTAGCTACATATCGATTGTCGCCCACCTTTTCCACATCTGCATTGGGAAGGCTGGGCCGCGCATTGCTGCTGATGGTGACGGATAAGGGTGTACCCTGCCATCCGTCATCTGCTTCGACACGATCGTCCTGGGGCCGCGGATCGCCTACTGCCCAATTGACGGTGGACGAAATCATCTGCGAGCTTGGACTAGCATATAGCCCGCCGGCCCAGGCACTGCCATCATCGACAGTTAGCGCCGCTACCCGGCCCAGGCCATAACGCCACACGGTCAAGACGGGCTTGCCGTCGGGCAGAGCCGCCAGACGCTGGGCTCCGGATCTTGGTGTGACATCATTAAAGCCGGTAACTGTGGCGTTTAGGTTCAGATCGGCTGTGATGTAGTGGTTCTTATTGACCACATTTACCGCATATCCGGAGAGGCTACTTTCCGCAGGAGTTGTTTCTGGAGGTAGCTCTTGCATCGTCGTTGTGAGCGAGTCCGGATAGACGAAGGCTGAATAGTCCGATCCCGTCTGGGCTGCCAGATAATCGAATCTGCCCGTCGCCCCCGGGAAGGCCTGTACCTGTACAAGACGAGTGGTGACGTTCATCTGCCTAAGTATGTCGATGGAGCGCGCCACCACTTCCGGGTAGTTGTAGAGGTTTCCATCTGAGAGTATTACCAATTCGCCCTGGCCGCCGCTGATATTGAGCATGTCCCAGGCCAGTTGCAGACCGCTATCCATATAGCTGTTCTCCGTGCCCGTGGGCGCCAGGCTCATTATCCTCTCCCGAAGAACGCTCTCTGCCCGAGACAGGGGAATGGGGTCCTGCACATCGTAGGCTTTTGTGCCAAATACTATCAGGCCCACCTTATAGTCCCGGAAATGGGGCGATTTGAGCAGCTCCACTGCCAGAGCCTTCTCGTAGTCGAGCAGTGGCGTGCCATCCCCCGCGCGCGTGGAGAGCAGGGAGAAGGAGATATCCAGCACGAAGATGAGCGTCTTGCCGCCCTCAAAGATGCTGGGCGTAGAGCGCACCGGCAAAATCTCCTCCAGGCTGGAGTTTCGATAATCGCCCAGGTCATAGGCATCCTCGCCCCCTACCACTACCAGCCCGCCGCCTTCGCGCACATAACCCTGCAGTTGATCCAGATTGGAATTGTATCTGATGTCATCGAGCACTACGGCCTTATAGCCCTTTAGCTGGTCCGGAAGCTCGGAAACGAGTGTCAGCTTGTAAAGATCATTGAGATTGGTAGCCAGGGGTGAGTTGCCGCTGGAGATGAGCAGAACCTGTGGCTTGGGGACGACGTAGACTGCCTTTTGGTAGTTGTCGTTTATGGGCTGCCAATCCGGAGCAATAGTCGCTCGCAAAATATGGTTTCCCGTCTCCAGGAAGGAATGGGAGATCTTGATGGAGGCGCTGGTGTTGGCAACTATCGTGTCGCTGTAGATTAATTTGTCGTCGGCAAAGACGGAAAGAGGCCCTTGGTAGCCTTTCGATGATCGCACCAGCACCCTGAAGGGATAATCCCCTGCCAGGACGGCGGTGTTCGTTCCTGAGATCTCCACGCCCGCGTCATCCCTCTGGGGTGCGAGAGAGAGGGCAAAGGTCGTGGTATTGGAGGCCCGCGCCAGTGACAGAGCATCGGCCAGAGGACGGCCGCTATTGCTGTAGCCATCTGAGACCAAAAGGAGGGTACTGCCCGGCAGGGCGTACTGCACGATTCTGTCGCCCAGAGGTGTAGCATCCCCGGAGAAGGTGCGTAGCGGCGCGTCTACAAAGCTTTTCACCCGCGCCGCGACATCTGGGTCAAAGATGCCCATAGATCCGGTCCGATCGTCCAGGATGGTGATGCTGGGCTTTTGCGACTGGACCGTATGCACCTCTACAAAGTAGGGATTGGCGGCGGCAGCTATAATCAAGCAAAAGACCAGAAGTCTTGAGGCGGCAAAGAGCCTGTTCTTAGCCCTTGTGCGAATGAAGACCGCGCCCAAGAGCAAGATAAATGGGATGGCCCAGAGCAGCTCTGGCGTGGCAAAATAAAGATCCTGGATCATGTCTCTCTCCTCCAGCGCATAATGGCCAGCTCCAGAAGGACGGCGAGAGCCGCGAGTGCAATGATCCAGTTGGAGAGGTCCTTTTCCACTATGGTTTCCCGGCTGCCGCCCACGAACGCCCCCGCATCAACGCCATTTTTCCTTTGCAGGGAGGACTCTTTGGGATCATACATATTTGCAGCAACTGCCTTTCCCTGGAGGCGATAGACTCCCACCTCGTCCAGCAGCAAAGTGCTGGCAGCAAGGCTTGTAGAGGGCGTCTCTACCTGAGCCGTTTCGCCCAGATGGATCATCTCGCCCGTCCTCCTATTGGCCTCTATTATGTCCGGTACGCCCGTGATCCAGTTCACCATCTGATACCAGAAGATGGGATATTCCGGACGCAGATAGAAATCAGAATCCATCTCCAGGCCGCTGTAAATCACCATGCCTTTTCCCAGGCGCCAGTAGGTGAGGATGGGTTGGCCATTGGCCTCGACCATTGTGGTGGAGCCCTTTCGGGATACGGCCTGGGGAAAACGGAAAAGGCCGATCTCATCGAAGTGCACGCCTTTGGCAAAGCCAACGCTACGCACCCAGAGGCTGGCAGGACCAGCCTGCTCGCCGGTCACCCGCACGGGCAGGTACTCGGGGCTCTCCAAGTCAGAGGCGATGAATATCACCCTTCCGCCGTCGATGTAGCGATTGAGCTTGCCGTCCAGGGAGGCATTCCTGGCCACCACGATCAGGTCGAAGCCATTGAATTCGCCGGAGGTCTCCACCTCTACATTAGGCAGGGAGCGAAGAGCTGCCAGGGCCGGTCCCTCTTTGCCCTGGTAGAGAACCCTCTTCCTGGCCAGATCCGGCACATAAACGTAGGCACGATTGTCCCAGGCAATTGCATCTTCCAGGTCCAAAGAGATCTCATTGACTCCTGGGTAAGCCGTAAAAGAGAGATAGTAGTCTGTCCCTCCTGCCATCTGCACCGTGCGGCTAGCGGTGGCACCGCTCGGGTCGCGGATGGTGATGGGGACCACTCTTGCCGGGCCATAGTTATGCACCAGAGCAGTGTGGTTGACATATCCTGGTCCGGGCACATCCCAGGCCTCCACCAGGGCCAGGTTGTCGCCTGCCTGGTAAGTGTCGGCAAATACAATGCTCACCCTCCCGTCTGCCTGCAGAATCTTGCGGGTGGCATCGGGATCGTCGCCTATCCAGCTTATGAAATCCGAGACCACCAGCATGTGGCCGCCCTCGCCCGCAAGCAAGCTGCCGGCGAGCGCCATGGCGCTGGAGAGGTCTGCAGAGACGGCTTTGGGCACTTGCCGCCGCAGAGCGTCCCTGGCCTCGGCGGGGCTGCCCTCCGAAAGAACTGTCAGGGGCATGCTCTCTGCCAGCACGATGCTGATCCTCTGGTATTTGTCAAGGTAGGGGTCGATCAGCTGCAGAGCGCGGGAGCTGGCCTGCATGCTGGCAGAAGCGTCCAGGACCACCACCAGATGGCTGCTGGCCGGACCTTCTTCAGTGGTGAAAGGCCCGGCGGCCGCGGCGGATAGGGAGAGAAGCACCAAAAGCTGCACCCAGAAGAGAGGATCGTTGATCAAACGGCTGAGCACCGCGGAGCGCTCCGCCTCGCCCTCTCGCAGGAACTGCGTGGCGGAGAAGCGGATCTCCTTGGGCCGGGGACGGATGAGGTATATTATTATCAGGGGAATTATGGAGAGGAGCCCCAGAAGGGCCAAGGGATTCCTGAAAGGCATTAGAGGAGACTTTTGACTCAAGAACTATGAAAAGGTTTGCGCAGGACCTAAATATAATCGAGACAACAAAGCATCTCGTATCTTTCCCAAATTGAGGTTCTGGTTATGGTCGGCGCCATGGAGATCTATATGCTTTTGCCCAAGACCAACTGCAAGAAGTGCGGGCTTCCTACCTGCATGGCTTTTGCCGTGGGCCTTTTGGGCCGGGAGAAGAAGATCGATGAGTGTACTCCCCTAATTGAAGAGAAGAAGTACGAGGCCAAGCTGAAAAAGCTGCGAGAGGTGATGGCACCCATTGAGAATGCCTCAGAGACCGGCCTGATCATACATCCGGAGAAGTGCTTTGGCTGCGGCAACTGCGTTGTCGCCTGCCCTGTCAATGTGGCCGCGGAGCCTACCCGCTGCGCGGTAGGTCTTGGCCCCCAGAGCGAAAAGGTCATCTTGCGGGTGGAAGACGGTGTAGTAGTGGCAAACAATCTCAAAGAATGCCGGCGCTTCGGGCCGAACAAGACCCTCTGCAATGCCTGCACTGCGACCTGTCCGAGCAAGGCCATAGAGTTCGTTTAGGTGAAAAAGGGAAGGTGAAAAGCAAATGGCAATATGCACGGGATGCTCGCTTCTCTGCGAGGATATTGAGGCGGCCTTAAAGGATGGATCATTCTCCCATGTGAAGAACCTCTGCCGCAAGGGGCATGGCCACTTCCAGGCGGCCTTTACGGAGAGGACGGTGCCCATGATCAATGGAGAGCAAGTTGACCTGGATCTGGCAATCGCAAAGGCTGCTGAGATTTTAAAGAGCGCGAAGAGCCCGCTATTGTACGGCTGGTCCAACTCCACTTTAGAAGCACAGGCGGCAGGCATAAAACTGGCGGAAAAATTGGGTGCGACCATAGACGATACATCCTCATTCTGCCAGGGAATTTTAATGGAGCGCATTTTATCGGGAAAGATTCCGACCTGCACTCTGGATGACGTGCGAAACTATGCCGACACCACCATCTTCTGGGGGTCGGACCCATCCAGCAGCCATCCCCGGCATCTCTCGCGCTTCTCTTACTATCCGCGGGGAGAGAAGATGCAGAAGAGCTACGAGGAAGAGAGGACCTGCATTGTCGTGGATGTAAGAAAGTCCGCGACTGCAAAGTTATGCAGCAACTACTACTTCCGGGTAGCGCCTGGCGGTGACGCCGAATTTATGGAGGCGATCCTGGCTGTTCTTGAGGGGAAGATTCCAAAGGTGGGGGACAAAAAGAAGATGATTGAGCTAGGAAGTGTCCTCAAGAAGACTAAGTGGGGAGCGATCTTTCCGGGACTGGGCATGATCTATTCCTTGCAGGATAAGATGGAGCTCTTCGAGCGGCTGCTTGCCAAGCTAAATGAGATTACCACCTTCAAGGTCATCCCCATGGTGGGGCACTACAACATGCGCGGCTTTAACGAGCAAATGCGAGAGAAGACTGGCTTTATCAATCGCGTCTCCTTTAAGGGCGGCGCGGTAGCGCACGGGCCGGAGCACAGCGTTGTGGCCGCGGCCAAGACATGCGACGCTGCGTTGGTCATCGGCTCAGATCCACTCTCGGCCCTGCCCTTCGGCACGGCTCGCGCCCTGGCACAGCTGCCGCTTATTGCCATAGATCCACGACGATCTTTGACCACGGATGCCGCCAAGGTCGTCATTCCTTCAGCTCTTTCCGGCCTGGAGGCGGGAGGCACGGCGGTACGCATGGATGGGGTGAAGATCAAGTTCGAGCCCATCATCAAGTCAGAGCTCCTCTCGGACGAGCAGATCTTAACCCGAATTATGGAGGCGATTTAAATGGCTGAGGTTGTAGCGGTCACCATAGTTACCGTGCGCGACATCTTCCAGGACGAGGCGGGAAGGAAGAGCCGGTTTTCCGATGAGTACAAAAACCAGAGCGCTCTGATCATTCTGGACAAGCAGGACATGGGCCGGCTGGCAGCCAAAGACGGGCAGAAGCTGCTGGTGAAAAATGATGTGGGAAGCATAGTTGTGGCCGCCAGGACCTCGGAGGACGATGCCCATCCGGGCCTGGCTTTCATGTACAACAGCCCCTGGTCCAATCAGCTCGTCTCCGATGTCGTCTCGGACTGCAGCATTCCCGGCTTCAAGAGCATCAAGGCCACGATCTCTGCCGCCGAGCAGAACGACGTAACCCAGATATCCGAGCTCCAGGCAAGGATGCAAAGCTGAGGAACGAACATGAACAAGGATCTCATCTCTATCTCTGATCTCTCCAAAGAGGACATCATGCGACTGCTGGAGAGCGCCGAGGCCTTCCGGGCCAGGCGGGGCTGGCATGGCCACCCGCTCCTGGGAAAGAGCCTGGCCATGATCTTTGAGAAGCCCTCCACGCGCACGCGCGTCTCCCTGGAGGTGGCGGCGGCGGAGCTGGGCGCCCATCCGCTTTACCTGTCGGCAGGCGAGCTGCAGCTGGGGCGAGGTGAAACTATTGCCGACACGGCGCGCGTGCTCTCCCGCTATGTGCAGGGCATCACTGCTCGCGTTTACTCCCATAACACTGTAGTTCAGCTCGCCCAGCACGCTCGCGTGCCCGTGGTCAACGCTCTGTCGGATTGGGAGCATCCGCTGCAGATTCTGGCCGATCTGCAGACTATGCGCCAGCGTTTCGGAAAGCTGGAAGGACTGCGGCTGGCCTGGGTGGGCGACGGAAACAACGTCTGCAACTCCCTCATCCTGGCCTCGGCCATTTTGGGAATGGAGATCACTGTGGCTGCGCCGCCAGGCTACCAGCCAAAGGCCCAAATATTAGAACAGGCGAAGAGGCTAGAAGGTCGGCCCAAGGTTGTGGAAGGGCCGGCTGAAGCAGCCAGAGGCGCGGACGTGCTGGTCACGGATACCTGGGTCTCCATGGGAGATGAGGGCGAGGAAGCCGAGAGGCTGCGAGTATTCGGAAAGTACCAGGTGAACGCGGAGCTGATGCGCCTGGCCGAAGGCGGAGCCATCGCATTGCACTGTCTGCCTGCCCACCGGGGGCAGGAGATTACAGACGAGGTGATGGACGGGCCGCAGTCTGCCGTATTCGATGAGGCGGAAAACCGGATGCACACCAGCAAGGCGGTCATGGCCTGGCTGATGGGCGAAAGATAAAGAACACAAGCGGGGGTTGCCAAGTGGTTAAAGGCGCAGGGCTTAGGACCCTGTCACGAAGGTGTTCGCGGGTTCGACTCCCGTCCCCCGCATATCGTTACTAGTATTTGTCGATAGTTTTCGTTTGGATTTTTCATTCGTTTTGGAATTTATCTTCTAAAGGCAAAATGTGCCAGATAAAATCTATTTATACATGCTTTTTGCGTAAACAGATATAAATAAACCATTATAAGCCATGCTTGATAGATAAACCAATTGGTTTCATAAAAAATAATCAGGATCTCCGCAACAATTAGGGAAATTAAACATGCAATCGTCGGGCGTTATGAATTGTTATGAAAAATTATGAACTTTTCTTAAAAAGATTTAAATAGAAAATATACCCATTGAGCAACAAGATTCGAATCGCATTGATAGAACCCAAGTTGAGGGCATTCTCTTTAAAAACCTAAATATCGTTCAAACATTTAACATATATATAAAGCAATGGCATTAAGAAACGCTAAAAGGAGAATAAACCATGTTTAATACTGAACGAAAGAATGAAAAGGGAGAGGTTGAGGTAGCAATCTGCCCCCTCTGCGGTTTACGGGTAGAATTTATGGGTGCTCCGATGGTCAGGTGCTATTCCACAGGAGATACGTACGAGCTAGAAGAAATTATATGGACCCTAAAATCAAAGGTTCCGAAAGAAACCGAATACGACGTTGAGAATATAAGAGGAAATAACATATTGCAGGATTTCTTGCCTAACGCGCATCCGCAGGAAGATGAGATCGAAGCATGAAGTCTTGTTCGATGCAACTCTTTTTCGCAAACCTGGTCAAACAGCACATATGCTGCTGTGAAGTATTCGAATAAATAAATCGCTATGGTATTACCCGTTTGCATATTTCAGCAGAATTCGACAGAAATTCGCAATCCTAAAGAAAGAACCCGCTTGCTCCTTTCCTCTCAGGCTTGCAAAGTCTGCAGACCAGGGCATCGATATGGCGGTCGATGGCCCTGATCTGGCGCGGGAGATGCTTTGCCTAGGAATTTACATATCCAGGAGTCGCACCACCAGTCATTCCCGGCAAGCTCTTTCCTAAATGTAGATATTTGTAATACCATTTCCTCTCAGAAGGTCTGAAAACCCCTATGTCATTGTTCCATCCATCTCGATCGAAGTCGCCTGCGATGGGGAGATCCCCCGGCCAACCGTAGATAAAATCATGATTAGTATTCCCATCAGCATTAAAATCAAAGAACCACTGTTTCACTGAAGGCCGGAACACCCCGATATCGTTATCATAATCGCCAGAACCTTCGAAATCAGCAGCATTCGGAATTGGCAAATCTCCTGACCAGCCCCAATGTGCTATTTCTTTATCCGTATTCCCTGTGGCATCATAGTCAAAATACCACTTGGTTTCTGATGGCCTGAATACGCCAACATCGTCATAATAGCCATCGCTATCAAAATCACCAGCTAAAGGAAGATCGTCTTGAAGACCCCACGGTTTTATGACTTTATTGGTATCTCCGTTTGCATCGTAGTCAAAGTACCAGCCCCGGTCTGATGGCCTGAATACGGCGACATCATCCGCACAGCCATCGCTATCAAAGTCGCCTGCGATAGGCAGATCCCCACGGTTGCCCCAAGGTCCCATCTTTCTATCGGTGGTTCCATCCCTGAAATAGTCAAAGTACCAATTGCGCTCTGTTGGCCTGAACACAGCTACATCATCCTTTACCCAATCTCCATTGAAGTCACCTGCGATGGGGAGGTCACCTCTGAATGCCCAAGGACCTACAACATCATCTGATTGGCCTATAGATCCCCCCATAGATAATAGGACGGATACAATAAAACAGATACTAATAGTAATAATCCATCTCATCGTCTATTCCTCACGACTAGATTTAAGGGATCCATAGCATATCAATATGACCGATCTGTCCAAAAGTATTCTATAAATTTGTAAATCTTGATAACAAAGAAAAAGCTGATAACCCAGACCCATGGACGGATAGACATGGAATCGGATGAAAGTGAACTGAGTCGATTTGCCTTTCTGGAAAAGGCAGCCAAGGATCTGGGCGCGATTGATGCCAAGGCCATTTCTGCTTCCCAGGTATTTGTAGAAAACCGGGTTCCTTTGAAATGCAGAACCGGGTGCATCGGCTATGGCAAAAAGCTGACCTGCCCGCCCTTTGTGCCCACCGCAGACGAATTCAGAAAGATATTGTCCGAATACAGGTACGCATTGCTGGTGAAGTTCAGCTCTCCCGCCAATACCGAGCCGGATATCATCTGCTCCATCTACAAGTACTGGCTCGATCCGGATGCCCCTCCTGAGAAGAAAGAGAAAGCGGATACTTTCTGGAAAGAGTACCTTAGCGATAACAATCGGATATTGCTGGTCATGCTGGAGCTGGAGAAGATGGCGTTCAATGCCGGCTATACGTTGGCATTGGCACTGACGAACGGCTCTTGTCGCCTGTGTGAGAACTGCAATGTAAAGAATGGCGTATGCGTTCATCCAACCATGGCCAGGATTCCGGAGCATGCTGTGGGAGTCAATATGAAAAAGACGGCAGAAGAGGCAGGCATGGCCATAAAGTTCCCCGTTTCGGGAAATCCTACGCCCATGGCATTGCTTCTGATCGATTGATGGATGCTGGTGAAGAGATGATCGTCAGGTTCGCCGCCCGCCCATATCCCTCAGCGCCTCGGCCAGCTCCTCCATTCATCACGGGCTTGCTGATGTAGCCGTCCATGCCTGCCTCAAGACACCGCTTGCTATCACCTTGCAGAGCATAGGCGGGGATGGCTACTATTCTTTGGGCCCTGCTGCCAGAGCGTGCGGGAGACCTTTTTCTGGGTTTTGATGCAGGATCACATTTATATTTCAATGCGCCATTGCCTATCTGCAAGTGGGTGAGGCGCAAAGATGAGATGGATGCTTTTCGCGATGCTGTTGGTTTTTGCTTGCATCGCTGCCAATATGGCTGCTGTAAACGCAGATGATGCTGCTGCCACGGACACATCGACAAATGATCGATTAGCTCAGAACTTCACTGAGCATTCCTGGATATTCGTCAACGGCTACATGGAAGAGTCGAGGATTCTGCAGACCCAGACCGGCTTTAACGGCCAGAAGATGGTCCTGGGCACGAGCGGAAGCGGAATGGCCACCAGAACCATAGACTCAGAGGTCTACCGGGACTCGAGTATGGACGAGGCATCGCTCACCATCTCTTCCAATTATGATTACCGGCCCTACACTCCCCCCCTCACCCAAAGCGACCTTAGAAATGCTCTCTGCGCCAAGAATTACGAGGTGGGCTCGGTCTTTTCTGAGTCCTACAACATCGACAAAGACCTCATAAAGGATACGAAGATTTACCAGAACGATAGCTTCTCCGTTTATGAGATCAGCTCCGAGATCCAGGGGACTGCCAGGATCGGCCAACGGGTGCAGAAGAATGCCAAGACCGTGCCGTCCTTTATGATGGGCGGAACGTACATGGGCTACGCGCAGATAAGATCGGAAACGATTGCGGGAAATACCTCAGTTTTGACCTTACCCTGCCCGTGAAGAGCGCCTTCAGATCATGGCCGCGTCGTGAGCCGATGCGACCGCCTCTCGCATCTCTCCAAGGTCCGGGGAATAGTGCAGGTGGCTCATGCAGCGGCAATCCGTGCAGCCGAAGCCCGGCATGGGCATGAGTCGCTTTCCGATAGCTTTTGCGATGCAGCACTCCAGATCCAGGCAGGTTTTGCTGATGAATACCTCCAGGAAGCAGGTATTAGGCAAGAGGTAATCGATGTGCCACCTTCGTGTTGTTTTGATGCCTTCCAATACCTGTATGTGGCGGTCCACCCTCTTGAGGCCGCCAACCCCTCGCGCCGAGCCGGTGTAAGAATAGAAGCCTCCAGCAAAGTCCATAACGCCCAGGGATCCGACCTTTATCTGCCCTGCCTGCGGCAAAGAAAGTATAAGTGTATAAATTCCGGGCTCATTTCTCTGCGGCTGCATGCCTAGTCCTCGGGATGGCGGATATTTGAGCTTGATGCTTTATAGAGGAATCGTGGAGGAAATATACGAGTGGCATATCAAAGCAAGACTTTTCTAGTATGAAGTGGTAAATAGCTTAGGGTGAAAATTAAATGAAGTTATTATTAGCAGCAACCATAGTGCTGATGCTGTCGGCCATAGCGATTGCCGTGCCGGATAGCCAGCAGCTCGGCCCTTACACAGTGTCGTTTGATCTAAATGCCAATTATCAGGCTCAAAATGCCCAGCCCGTTGAAACGGAGACTGCCAACGCCTACCAGATGCGTTTATTCGTCGACAACTCCACCTATGCCGCAATCGGCATAACGGAGTACGCCGAGCCGACAGATGCCACTCTGCAGGTTTTTAAGAGCCTGATACCGATGAGCATGATGCTCCAGGGCCTCAATGTCACAAATGTCGAAGATAAGACAATTGACGGGAAGGAAGGCTTTTTAGTTACAAGTGCGCCTTTCGAGGTTAACGTTGGAGCTCCCAGCATGGTCTATCGAGCCACGTATTGGCTGGACAGTCAGGGCTGCGAATGCGGACCCGTATCTGTAGGCACGACCAGTGTCATCATTACCTCTACATTCCCGCAGGATGTAACGGAGGGCTTGCTTTCCAGCCTGCGAGTAGTGAAGGGTGAGGCTATGGCTCCGGCTCAGTCTGCCCCAATGGCTCAGGGCGGCCAGGTTCTGCCTCCGGCTTAAGTAATTGCAGTAATTGGAAAAATGTAGAAAGCAACAGCGGAAAAATGGCCTGAAAAGGCTTTTCCATCTTTCTTCTATTTTTGAGAAATCTGACCGATCACTTGTGCGTCACCGCGTATGGGTCTTTCGGATATGGCAGTCTCTTTGCTGGGCCGGCCCACGGTGCAGGAATTAATTGGCGTTGAATTAACGATTTATATTTGAAATGATGATGTATTTTCGTCGGATTTGGCAGAATGCATTTCCTCCACAAGCACAGCCCCCTCTTGAGTGAGCAAATCGCTCTTTATAAAAAGCTCCCCGAAAGTTGGCACGCCCTCACGAGAGGACCGACTTGCAGCGGCGCATCGAGGCCATGGACGGATAGATGACCTTAAGAGAAAGCTTAAGACATCTGTCCCCGAAAGACTACTGCGCAGTTTGCAGAGGAAAAGCCTCCAGCAGCTTGATAACTGATGAAAACCTAATTGCTCTTCCGAGGTTTTGGCTTGAAAAACGGTCTTCTTCCCGGCTTCGAGTTCTCCGTGGTCAGCCGGCACATAACCTTTCGCAAATGGCGCACCTTCCTCTCCGTAGCAGCGGTCGCGCTGGCCGTGGCCATCTCAATAGTCTTCATCTCCATCCAGAATGGCTTTTCCGATTTCCTCTTCGATATCGTCTTCCGCTTCCTGCCTCACATCACGGTGAGCCCTCCCGAGGGCGAGAATTATCTTCACCTCTACCGGGGCATTGTGGACGTCTGTTGGGCTCTGCCGGGTGTGGTAGGCGTCTCACCCAGCCTGGCGGCCGCGGCTACCCTGAGCTATAAAGACAAATCCGAAAATGTAGCTATGATCGGCATCGATCCAGTGGAGGCGGAGAAGATCACCCAGATCTCCCAGAATATGCTGCAAGGAGAGGTCTCTTCCATCCTGGGCGGCAAGAGGATCGTCATGGGCCAGCCCCTGGCCAAAAAACTCAAGGTAAGGATGGGAGACACCGTTTCCGCGAAATTTCCGGATAGTGTTCCCGTCAACCTAGTTGTCTCGGGCATCTTCAGCTTCGGCTACAAGCAGGTAGATGAGGGCGCAGCCTACGTCTCCCAGGATACTGCCCGGCGCTTTTCAAACGAGGGAGATGTCGTGACGAGCATTGACATCAAATTGGCCGACCCCTTCCAGGCCCAGGCGGCGGCTGCCACCCTCCGATCTCATGGTTATAACGCTAAAGACTGGCAAGAGCTTTTCCCGGACATCGTCAGAACTCTGGCCTTCGAAAAAACGCAAAATGCCATAACCATGCTCCTATTGATGATCATTGCCACCTTCGGCATCGCCAGCATCATGAATATGCTGGTGGCGGAAAAGACGCGCGAGATTGGCATGCTCATGGCTCTGGGCGCCAATCCTGCCAGCATCCGCCGGCTCTTCCTGCTGGAGAGCGGGGTCCTGGGCCTTATGGGAGCTATTTTCGGCTGCGCTCTGGGTTTGGTGGTTTGCCTGCAACTGCGGGGCGTGCAGATACAAAACGCTATGGGCGAGATGATGGATCTGCCCATTGCGCTCAATCCCGGAGACTTTGTCCTCTTCACCATCCTGGCCGTCCTCCTGAGCATCGCCGCCGGTTATTATCCGGCCAGAAAGGCATCCTTGCTGGATCCGGTTATTGCCCTGAAGGGATAGCCATGTTCGAGCTGGAAATAGCCAAGAAACATATCACCTCCGACCCCAAGATGGTCCTTTTCACTGTCCTGGCCGTGGCTCTGGCAATCACCGTGATAGTAGTAATGATGGGCATCAGTGAAGGCTATCGGAGCGATCTGGTCAGTAGCCTGGTGGAGAACAATCCTCATTTGATTGTCAGCCCCAAGGAGAATGAGGATTACATCACCCTTTACCGAAGTCTTTCCACCATAATTTTGCGCTACCCACAGGTGGTTGCCGTCTCTCCACGCGTGCTTGGCAAAGCGGGAGCCAAACACAAGGACAAAGTGCGCGGCGTAAGCTTCATAGGGGCCAATCCTCAAGAGGAAGATCTTCTTCAGAGAGTGCAAGAAGATATGGTCTGGGGCAGCTACACCGACTTGATATTCAAAAAAAGGGGCGCAGTATTGGGAACAAAGCTTGCGGAAGAGCTGGAGCTTGTGCCTGGACAGAAATTTACCCTCTCCCGCCAGAATAAGACACTCAATCTGGAGGTTGTCGGCCTCATAAGGACAGGAACGGGCCTGGATGAAACTTTGGTCTACCTTCCTCTTGATACCGCCCAGGAGCTATTGGAGCAGCAAGACGTAGTTTCTGAGATAGGAGTTCGGCTCTCTGATATCAACGCCGCGCAGGCGATCGCGTCCGACTTAAATTCACGCCTGGCTTATAAGGCAGAAAGCTGGCAGGAGCTAAACAAGGACATCTTGCAGGTATTGGATACTCAGACAGTGATACTCTACATATTCTATGGTTTGATTTTTATAATAGCCGGATTTGGAGTGGCCAATACCATGATTATGACTGTAACCCGAAGAACCAAGGAGATAGGCATTTTATTGGCTATGGGCGCTACCAGATGGTCAATTGTAAAGATATTCCTTCTGGAAAGCCTGATCCTCGGCCCGCCTGCAGCACTTTTTGGCTGCGGCTTGGCCTACGGCACGGCAAAGCTGATTGAAGCTTATCCGGTTCCGCTCCCCAGCGACATATATCAGGTCTCCAGACTGACGGTGCTCCTCACGCCGGAAACCTTCGCCCTGGCTGTGGGCTTTGCTTTGGCGGTGAATTTCCTGGCAGGGTTGTATCCGGCTTATAAGGCCTCCCGACTGGATCCGGTGGAGGCCATCGGCGAATAATTTTGAATCCAATAAACCCAGATCGAATGAGGCAAAGGAGATCTGAAAATATGGGCGAAGTTGATACACTGGCCGTGACAATTGCCTTCAGGCACATTATCGCCCGAAGGCGCCAGACTGCACTGTCCATCATGGCCGTAGCCTTGGCTGTGAGCATCTCGGTTATCTTCACCTCTCTTGTCACCGGCCAGCAGCAGATCCTTACCGATCTCGTGGAAGAGAAGCTTCCCCATGTTGTAGTCAAGCCGCTGCCAGGCGAGGACTTCATTCACCTTTATAAGAGCCTGCTGAATAGGATCGGGACCCTGCCAGGCATAAAATCGAGTGCTTTGTCCCTCTCGTCCACAGCCACGCTATCTCGCAAAGACAAGACCAAAAACGCTCTGCTGAAGGGATCTGATCCCCAGGAAATGGACAAGATCTACAAGATAGGCGCATCAATGGTGCAGGGCGATTTAGGCAGCATTCAGCAGACTAGAAATGCCATCATCGGCCGTACCTTAGCAGATAATCTGGATATCAAACTGGGGGATAAGATTTCTGCCACATTTCCCACGGCCAAAGCAACAGATCTAACCGTCACCGGCATCTTTTTTACCGGCACGCCTCTGGATGAGAAGGTGGCCTTTGTCTCCTTGAAGACGGCCCGCAATTTCCGAGATAAGGGGGATGTGATAAATGCAGTCGAGATTAGCCTGCAAGACATCGGCCAAGCAGAAGAGCTGGCCGCCCAGATCTCCTCCTGGGGCTACAATGCCAAAAGCTGGCAGGAGAACAATCCCGAGATCATGCGGGCTATAAACATTGGCGGCTTTTGGACGAGATTCTCGGTGCTGCTCTTTATGGTGGTGGCCTTTTTTGGCGTGGCCAGCATCATGAACCTGCTCGTGGTGGAGAAGACAAGAGAGATCGGCATGCTCATGGCAATGGGTGCCAGCAGATCGAATATTCGAGATATCTTTCTGGTGGAAAGCGCCATCCTGGGTCTCATGGGAGCGGCAGTCGGAACTGTCCTGGGCCTGGCAGGTGTGCTGCTTCTTGGAAATGTGCCCTTTGAGATCGCAGCCGGGGGCAGCGAGATTACCACTCTGCCCCTTATCATAAATCCCTGGGAGATCCTTTTGCTCGTCTTTTGGGCGGTATCTTTGAGCATAGTGGCGGCCGTCTATCCGGCAAGAAAAGCCTCCCGGCTCGATCCGGTCATGGCCTTGCGGGGCGGCTGAGGATATGTTCGAACTTGATATTGCCAGGCGGCATGTGGCGACTAACCGGAGGGGCACTGCCTTCACTATGATCTCCGTAGCCATAGCAGTAGGCATCATCATCATGTCTCTTGGACTTACGGAAGGGGTGAGGGTTCAGATCCTGGAGAATACGATAGAGAAAAATCCTCACCTCATGATCAATCCCAAGAAGACAGAAAGCTACATCAATATGTACCGGACGCTCTCAGAGACGATGGCAAAATATCCGGGCGTTTTATCAGTCTCGCCCCGGCTGGTGGGCCAGGGAGCAGCAGGTTTCCAGGATCGGGTGCAGGGTGTGGAATTTGTGGGCGTGCACCCCTTAGAGGAGAATCAGCTCATGGCAGTACAAGGGTCCATGATCTCAGGCAACTTCTCCGACCTCATATTCAGTAAGAAGGGCGCCATCCTGGGAGTGAAGCTGGCAGAGAGCCTCAAGATCAGGCCGGGCGGTGATTTTTACCTCTATTTTAAGAATAATTCCGTGCGGCTGAAGGTCATCGGTCTGCTGGAAAAGGGAACCGTCAAAGATGAGACACTGGTCTACATCCCATTGAACACGGCCCAAGAGCTTATCGGCCAGGGAGATGTGGTCTCCGAGATCGGGGTGAAGCTAGCGGATTTTACAAATGCTCCGGCTATGGCCCTTGAGATGAATGGAAAAAGCCCTTATAAAACCACCAGCTGGCAGGACTTCAGCAAGGAGATAGCCAGATTCGTGGGCAATCAAAATGTGACAAACATGCTCTTCTACATATTCATACTATTAATATCGGCATTTGTAATAGCTAATACGACGATCATGGTGGTCAGCAGGCGGAAAAAGGAGATAGGCATCCTCATGGCCATTGGGGCGGATAGAAGCTCCATACTCAAGATATTCTTGCTGGAGAACATGCTCATCAGTGTACCAGCAGGAGCCCTGGGCTGCTTGCTAGGCTTTGGCCTGGCCAGGCTGATATCCCTACTTCCCCTGGATGTAACAAGCACGGGCAGCAAAGCGGGGCTGCTTATTGTAGCCCGTCCGGAGTATTTTGTCTACGCCATGATCTTTGCCCTGGCCCTAAACCTCATCTCCGGAATTTATCCGGCCTATGCGGCCGCTAGGCTCGATCCCGTGGAGGCGATAGCAAGTGAATGACGACATAATTGTGCTCAAAGACCTGAGCAAGATCTACGGAAACGGCGTAGAGGTACGGGCCTTAGACGGCGTCAGCGTCAAAATCAAGGCAGGCGAGTTCGTGGCCATTGTGGGCCCCAGCGGCAGCGGAAAAAGCACGCTGCTCAATATGATCGGCCTCCTGGACACGCCTAGCCGAGGCCAGATCTTTCTCAAAGGGATAGATGTCAGCCAGGCCAGCCCGGAGGAACGGGCGAGGCTTCGCAGTCATGAGCTGGGCTTCGTCTTTCAGTACCATCACCTCATCCCGGAGTTTTCAGCCCTAGAGAACGTCATGATGCCCATGCTCATCGCCAAGAAGAGCCGCACAGCTGCCAAAGAGAGGGCCCTGGAACTCCTGTCTGCGGTGGGCCTGGCCGATCGGCGGGACAGCCGGCCCAATCAGCTCTCCGGCGGCCAGAACCAGCGAGTAGCCGTAGCCCGGGCCCTGGCAAACGGGCCGTCCATAGTGATAGGCGATGAGCTGACCGGCAACCTGGACACAAAGTCCTCCGATCTCATCTATAACCTGCTGCGGGAGCTGAACAGAAAGATCAACCAGACCTTCATTTTAGTGACGCATGACATGACACTGGCCGAGAAGACGGACCGCATTCTGCGGATAGTGGACGGCAAAATCGTCTGTGAGATGAGGCGCAAGGATGGCGGCTTTATCACCAATGAGGGCTGTGATCTGAGAGAGGATGACGGCAAGATAAAGAGAGCATAGAATTGAT
>CAVVKN010000022.1:0-210055 GCA_963748825.1 Methanotrichaceae archaeon | reverse complement strand
TCCTCGTTTTTCTCCAGCTTACCGTTTGGCTCGTCGGATGCATTCTTTTCAGCCATGGTGCCCCTCACACCATTCGTTCCTGAGGTCAGGCCCACTTTTCATTCTCGCTCCCATAATTGCTGAGAAAGGATATGATTATTATGTATATAATTCTCTCGGACAGGGCTAAGAAATGGCTGCTTATTAAAGAAGTTCTGCTAGAATTTACAATTCCCAAATATTGGCAAACAAAAAGAGGTTCTTGATGCAGACATATCTAATTTTTTAAGTAATGGTTTTGCTTAAAAGGCAAAATAGGTTTTCCTCTCTTCGGCAGAGAGTCAAGGGTCTTAAACGCCTCTGCATGCGATCGCATAAATGCAGTTTGCCTCTCAAGGATTCGTACATGTTTGCTCAATATTTTGGCCAGATCATTCATCTTCACGGGCTTTGGTATGAAGTCATTCATTCCCGCTTCAAGACATGTTTCTCTGCTGTTAGGAAGAATAAAAGCAGTAAGTGCTATGATCTTTGGCTGGACCGAGGGAGGACAGAGCTCCCGAATCAGTCGAGTTGCCTGTAAGCCGTCCATCTCCGGCATCCTCAAGTTCATCAAAATTATATCATAATGCTGACGTTTCAAGGCCAGTAGCGCCTCTCTGCCATTAGATACGGCATCGGCTCGGTAGCCCAAATGTTTGAGTATGGCAGAGGTTACTTTCCGGTTTGATTCGTCATCTTCCGCAATCAAGATGCTCGCAGAACTAAAGGCTTTTTCTGACATTAACGCCTACTTCCAATAACTTATAATTCCCATTCTCGTTTAGCTGGTGCTCTTCATATTTTTGGATTTTCCAGATAAATCTGTACTTATTAGATAATATCTTTCAATGATATTTATAACTTTGCTTACAATTAAAATTGGTAGAATACGTTATTAACAAACAAATAATTACAGTGTGATGGTTGGACCTGAATTTTATATTATCACCATCACAAAGACACCAAAGCGCAAAGGATGCAAAAAGGTGATCTTTGCCCAGTTCCCTTCACTCCCTACCAACCTAAAGCTGCAGCACCAGCTCGTCCTCTCCCACCACAATTCCTGGAAAGTCCCCTACCGTCGCCACAGCCTCACGCCTCATTTGCAGGCTCGTGTACCGTCCTGCATCGAAGTGGGTGAGGGCCAGCCGTTTGGCTTTCGCCTGCCGGGCGATGTCTGCGGCATCTTCCGGATTGAGGTGCGGCCACGCCGGGTTCTCTTCGCCGGGCAGGTGGGCGCATTCCGCAATGAGCAGGTCGGCATCCGCAGCCAGGAGCACGGCGTTCTCGCATACTCCCGTGTCCGGGCAGTAGGTGATGATCTTGCCGTCCAGATCGAAGCGATAGCCCAGGCAGGGCGAGGCGTGCACCAGGAAGCGGCAGTCCAGGGCGAAGGGCAGCTTGTAGGGCCCCGGAGACAGCTCGCGCACCTCCACCGGGTAGGGCAGCTTGTCCAGGGGGACGGTGAAGGGCTCGTTGATAATAGTATTGAGGGCCGCTTTGGTGCCCTTCTGGCCGAAGATGGTGAGGCTTTTGAAGCGGAACTTGCTGAGGACGTGCAGCCCCTCGATGTGGTCCAGGTGGAAGTGGCTTAAGAAGAGAAAGACGGGCAGGTCGTCCTTGATGTAGCGGTCCGCTTTGTAAAGGCCGTTTCCGGCGTCCAGGATGATGTGGTACTTGTCGGAGTTGATGAGGGTGCAGATGGTGTTGCCGGTGGGGCTGTCGTACCAGCCGTTGGTGCCGAGAAAGATGACTTGCATGCTAATTCTCCTCCGGGCTCGCGCCCCACTCGGCCAGCTTGCTGGCGGACCTTTTCGGCGTGGGGGCTTTCGATCTGCAGGAAGATCTGGAGGGCTTCATTTGCGAGGGATGCTGCTTCCGTTCGCTGGCCGAGCTTGTCCAGAGCCTGGCTCTTGGTGAAGAGGGCCTCGCCCTCTCCCCGGCGATATTCCATCTTTTTGAAGATCTTCAGCGCTTGATCGCAATGATCGATCGCCTTGTCGATCTGGCCAAGATCAGAATAGGCTTTGCCCAAAATGCAGAGCGCTTCGCCCTCAATTTTCCGATATTCGATCTTGCGAACGATGTCCAGCGACTGCGTGCAGTATTCGATGGCTTTGTCGGTTTCATTCAGGTCCAGGTAGGCTTTGCCTAAATTGCAGAGTAATTCTCCTTCGTTCCGTTTGTCCTCGATCTCGCGAGCGATGGCCAGGGCCTGCTCGTGGTACTCGATGGCCTTGCGCGTCTCGCCCAGTGCGGCGTAGGCCAGGCCCAGGTTGCCCAGGCTGGATTCCTTCGCCCCTTCTGTCGCCGATCTCACGAGAGATGGCCAGGGCCTGCTCGTGGTAATCGATGGCCTTGCGTGTCTCGCCCAAGTCGGCGTAGGCCAGGCCCAGGTTGCCCAGGTGATCTCCTTCGCCCCTTCTGTCGCCGATCTCGCGAGATATGGCCAGGGCCTGCTCGATGGTACTCGATGGCCTTGCGAGTCTCGCCCAGATCGGCGTAGGCGCCGCCCAGGTTGCCCAGCGCGACTCCCTTCGCCCCTTCGGTCGCCGATCTCGCGGGAGATGGCCAAGGCTTGCTCGTGGTACTCGATGGCCTTGCGCGTCTCGCCCAGATCGGAGTAGGCTATTGCCCAGGTTGCCCAGGTGATTTCCTTCGCCCCTTCTGTCTCCGATCTCGCGTGATATGGCCAGGGCCTGCTCGTAGTACTCGATGGCCTTGCGAGTCTCGCCCAGGTCAGCGTAGGCGCCGCCCAGGTTGCCCAGGTGAGCTCCTTCGCCCCTTCGGTCCCCGATCTCGCGTGAGATGGCCAGGGCCTGCTCGTAGTATTCGATGGCCTTGCGTGTCTCGCCCAGGTCGGCGTAGGCGTTGCCCAGGTTGCCCAGGCAGGCTCCTTCGCCCCTTCTGTCACCAATCTTGCGGATGATCTTCAGGGCCCGCTCATAGTACCCGATGGCCTTGCGCGTCTCGCCCAGATCGGCGTAGGCCAGCCCCAGGTTGCCCAAATGGGCGCTTTCAGCGCTTCGATCCCCCATCATCTTTGCTGCTTTTAAGCCCGTTTCAAGCCAGCCAATTTTATCCCTTGGATGCAGGCGCAAAGACAAAACGTTGACGCCATCGTTCGCGTAAGAGCTGGCCAATTGCAGGACTGATTTCAAATCACTCTTTTTCAATTTGCTGGAGTACTGGAATTATGTTCTTAACCCAGGCTTGTCCAACTTTGATATTGGCCCATTCACGATCGAAAAGCTTGAGTCCTGCTAAGACATTCGTCCCACCTTTTTCATAGAGATTTTCAGCTTGAGAAAGCACCTTCGAGTAATACTTGGCATGTTTCTGCTGGGCATCGGCAAGTTCATCTTGTTCGAGACACGATTCTGCGAAAAGACGAGCCAAATCATGAAGTTTGTATCGACCATCCTCAGAATCCGGTATTGCAGCAAAGTCCACCAGGCTCCATCGCACCAAATCGCTTAGAGCCTCTGCCGATGGATCTGGAGCCATCTTTAGAACTGCAGTCGCAGCATTGCGATCGAAATCTTCTGGAAAGACCGATAAACGCCGCCATTGCTTTTTTCTTCCGGGAGTGAGCAGAGTCATAGCTGAGGCTGAAGGACCCTTCTACTAATTTAAGCAGTGCTACCTTATCCTTCAGAAGTCTTTCATACTCGGGAACGCTTAAATCCCGTTTTTCAGCTAGAGCGCTGGCTGCATTGCGTAGCGCAATAGGAAGGTAGCCACATCGTTTTGCCAGCTCTTCGGCCCGATCGCCAATACGTGGGGCAATTTCAAGAAGAAGCTCGCACGCTTTATCTTTAGGCAAAATGTCCAGATCTTTTTCCGCCAAACCGGGCAAGGCAAATTTAATTCTCGATGTGATTAGAACGGCGCAGCCTGCGGGCGGCAGCAGAGGCTCCACTTGCTCGCCGCCGGCGGCATTGTCCAGCAGCAAGAGAGCACGTTTGCCAGCCAGAATTGAGAGATACAAACCACGCAGTTCATTTGAGTTTTCCGGCAGGCGATCAGCAGGATTGTAGGCCCGGATGACCTGAGCCATGGCCTCAGCGGGTGTCAGGGGAGGCAATTCCGGATTATTGCTTGTTCCCCGCATATCTACGAAGATCTGGCCATCGGGAAATTGGCTCTTGATTTTATCTGCCAGGACCAGGGCCAGGGCGGTCTTGCCCACGCCGCCCATGCCACGCAGGCCGGTGATGGTAGCTCCTTTTTCGAAGTTGGAGAGGATGTCCGTGATCTCTTCTTCGCGGCCTTTGAAGTCACGCGGGGGCGGTGGGATTTGGCTGGGAATGGGAGGTTTGTCCGATCCCGAAATTGAAAAGTGAAATTGTCCATTTGGAGGAAATGTCTCGTCGTCTTTCCGCCAAACCCTGTTTAAATCGCTCCACCGACGCAGAAAGACAAAGCCTTTGTCTGTATCAAAATCCAAATGGACATAATTGTACGAATAGGTGTAGTCTGAATTTGAGGGCATGCTTCTGTCATAGCAAGCACCTGCTGGAATTGTGATATAATAGCCAAAATTATCTCTAATTGCTGATGCTCCAGGCTTATGGGCATGACCATGCAGTATGAAATTGCATTTTCGTTTTAAATGAACCTCATTTCGGCTTGAATCGAATGGAGTCAACCAGTCGAGTGGATGGTGAAGTACGGCAATTTTGATATCAGAGTCCGAGATATTCTCAAGAGACTCATAGATCTGCGGTTCACCAATGCAGAGATATCCTTGATCGCTAATTTTCCCATCCTCGTCTTTATGGCGTGCACACATCCATGCGGAATTGATACCTAGCAAGTCTATTTTTCTGCCGTCGATCACGAATGAGGCAACGCTGCAATATTCCGGTGGTTTTTGGCCGGTGCAATCAGTCAGAAAGCGATTAAAAGCCTGGAACGGTTGCGATAACAGCCTTCTATTTCTTTCGTCGCTCCAACATGCCTCAACTTCTTCATTGGAGTTCAAAAGCTTCAAAAGCGCAGCAGGAATTAAATCTCGATCTAAGTCGTGATTGCCCGGGACAATAAAAAGTCTGTCTTGTCCCAATTGGCAGGCTTCTAAAAGAGGCTTAAATAAATCCTCGGTTGCCTTCTTGTACTCATCTGGCTGTCCGGTGTTGGCTGCATCCCCGCTAAAGACAACGAAATCTATTTTACTCAAATGAGGATTTATTTCTCCTCTCGTTTTTATATCCTTAATAAGGGCATCGCAAACCACTTTGCGATTGAATTTCTGTTCTGCTTGGTGCCAATCCGAAAGATGAAGCCAGGTCAATCCAGTCATTTGTTCCTCGTGCAATATTCAGGGTCAATTCACTATGTATTCAATTTATCATCATATGTTAAAAATTTTATAATATTAACTTTGGGATTGTTAATGCATTGATTGTAAAGATGGTTGCCCTGAATTTAAGACTTGCTAGCAAAGCCGCAAAATAATACTAATATTCCCTCAAACCAACACCTGTCTCCGCCCTATCTGCTCCCGCCCTGGAAAGCAAAAGCGTCGTCGCATCCCCAAAGATGCCGTCCGGAAAAAGGAGATTTCAGATCTTGTCCGCCCCACCCATATCTTTCTGCTTTGCCACCAGCCCGCCGTAGGCCACTCCCGCCTCGGTGAGCACAATTTTCCCCTCCGATAGCTCGATCAGCCCGGCCAGCTCCAGGCGGTGCAGATGGTAGTCGAGCATCTTCTCGCCCACCGCTGCCGCAATCTCCGGCACGCTCAAAACCCCCTGATTCATGAGGATGATCATATTCCTCCGAATGGGACTTTCCAGGGCGTGATGCACCAGAGCCATCTCCTCCGGCGACTCGGGCTTGGCTTTCTTTCCCATTAACATTAGAGTTCACCTGGGGGTCAGGCTTACTGCAGCCACAGCGCCCATGGCGGGAAGTTCATACCTGACTCGCTTGAGTGTGGGATCTCCATACATGCATAGCTGCATGGTATCTCTCCTCTCGCCGTCTCCTTTCCTGAGAACGACCTCTCTCATCAGCTCGCTCAGGGCATCGCCCAATCGGTAGCGGCCCGAGGGGCTATCACCCTTCAGGTAGGGCTCGAATTTCTCGGCGAAATAACTGGGCGTTCCCCGATCCGTAGTTCGGGCCAGGAAGGCTGCCGCCCCGGCTCTGAGAAACTCCGTGGCAAAGGAGGGGCGGTCATTGTAGAGCTGGCCGGTGTTGCAGGAGACCCAGCCGGAGATGAGAGGATGATTGCTCTGCAAATCTACATCTGCCACATTTTCCAGGTTGAAAATGGGGAGATGTTCATTGGTGGAGAAGGACACCGGGCTGCCGTGCCCCATGATAAAGATGTAATCACTATCTGACATCAAATTGAACAGCTCATCACTCCGCTCGCATTCATCGCACACTCCGTAAGGCGGAGTAGCGAAGCACCGCCCGCATGTGGGTGCATCATCCCGGCAGGCGTCACCCAGCCCCACAGGCGGGGCATACCAGCACCGCGTGGACAGAAGCATCTCGGGTATCATGCCAAAGCCCCCTGCCACGTGAATATCGCTGGCGGTTTCCAGAGCACTGACAATGGCAGAAGAGTCGGTAGCGATGTCCGGCATGCGGCTGACGGCAAATCCCTCATCCACGATACCATTACCGTCAAAATCGATGTACCAGCCATCAGCCGGCAGGTACCAGGGACTGCCATCTATATTGACCACTTGAGGCATGGGCAGCACCGATGGCCCTCCCAGGAGGATGATGTAGCACGGCCCGGTTTCATCTGTGATTGTGTGCAGCGCATTTCTAATCTCTTCCCAACTGCCTGGATTGCTCAGCCGCACCCCGTACGCGGCCCGGCAATCTTCCGAGTCGAGCACAATGTAGCGGGCAGAAAGCCCATCCTTGCGGCTGACAACTTCAGTATAGCTAGAAACGGCTTCATCAAGTTCTGCAGTCGTGCTCAAGAGAGAAGTGGTAACGAGAAGAACAGTAGTTGGCCGGGCTTTCATATTAATATCTACAACTTTGGATTTCTCGTTACTGATGGTGATCTCACGAACAATGCCCCCAGCGCCTCGCACTCTCTTGGTGTAAGGGGCCCGCACCTCGACTGGGGAAGAGCTGGATTGCATGATAAAATTGGAATGGGTGGCGATGTAGGTGTACCTGCCCTCGGGAAGATCCCGGCGGTATCGCCCACTATCGGATGTAGTCGCCGTCCAGGATTTGCTCTTATCTTCTTTGACAAAGGTCACGCTGGCTCCTTTGATGGGCGTCCCTGTCGCCGTATCTCGCACAATTCCCTCGAAATAGCACGGATAGGTCACGGCTCTGTAGTTCGTTCCGCTATCGTCTAGGGCGACAGTTGCCTGGTCCTTGATATTTTCCACAGGCGCGGCAAGAACACCTGTACTAGATAAAATGATGAGCAAGAATGACAATAGAAATATTGAGCGAACCGTTCCATTCTTCATATTTGCCAACTCCAGATCTATTGGTATATATTAATCGCTTAACTTTTTTTCGGACAGCCGATCCCAAAGCCACTACATAATTTTCAAAATAACGAAAACTTTTTTTAGTGCCGAAATGGCTATGGTCATACTTTGGAGGCGTCAGACTTTACACTCAATTACATCCGTTGGAAAGAGAAGATCGATGAGAAAGTAGTAGAAAGAGCAGAGAGCGGAACGATTTCCCAACCGCCAAGAGGCTCAGGGCAATGGCCATGATCCGCGCTCTAGCTGTGGACATCGACGGCACCTTGAGCGACCAAAATCGAGTGCTCTGTCCCGCTGCCCTGCAGACGCTGCGCAGTCTTGAGGTTCCGGTGGTGCTGAGCACGGGCAACTCCCACTGCTTCACCAGAACGGTTTGTGTTCTCCTGGGCACGCCTCGCATCTTCATAGCCGAGAACGGTGGCGTGCTATCCTACTCCGATGATGAGATTGAGGTCCTGGCGGACCTGAAAGTCTGTGAGGATGCCTTCCAAAAGCTGGCAGCAGAATTTCCCCTGCAGAGATACAGCTCCTCTCGCTACAGATTTACCGATATTGCCCTGAAACGAAACTTCGATGTAAAAGCCGCCGCCAGGCGGGCCCAGGAGCTGGGCCTGCCCGTGCATATCATAGATACCACCTTTGCGGTGCATATCAAAGACAAGCGGGTCGATAAGGGCACGGGCCTGCGCCGCATTGCCGAGCGCATGCAAATCGAGCTGTCCGAGTTTGCCGCCATCGGCGACAGCAACAGCGACCTGCCCATGTACCAGTTGGCCGGCTTTCGGGCCTCTGTGGGCAACGCCAGCCCAGAGTTGAAGCAGATCTCCGACTACATAGCCAAGGCCGAATACGGGAACGGATTTGCTGAAATCATAAATTACATGAATGAAAAGGAGATGTTTTAATTTTAATGCTGATGGATGAGATATTTTCCTACAACCAGAAGGCCCCGCTAAACCAAGAAGAAGCTGGCATTGAATATCTAAACGGCGTCTCTGTGCACGATATCAGTTATGCTGGCGTAAAAGGCGGACGAATCAGAGCTTATCTGGTTGCCCCTCCTGGAAAAGGCCCATTTGGGGCAGTCATCTTCCTGCACCCGGGCCCAGGAAGCAGATCTTCTTTCTTGGATGAGGCTTTCACTCTGGCAAAGGCAAACGTGACCTGCCTGCTTATTGATGCACCATGGGCCAACGGACCTGAGTTTGGCAAACGAGCCAGCGGACGGCCGGAAGATGTGCGTGACTGGTTCATCGAGATTGCCATCGATCTGCGCCGTGCCGTTGATCTGATCTCTTCGCTGCCAAGCGTGGATTTTAACCGGGTAGCATTCGTCGGTCACAGTTTGGGCGCTCTTTTTGCAGGGATACTTTCTGGTGTGGACAAGAGGATGAAAGCCAGCGTGCTAATGGCGGGCGTAGGAAGCTTCACCGATGTAGCCCAACTGAACATGCCCAACCTTGCCGGAGGCGAGCTGGAAAAATATAAAAAGATCATGGAACCGATCGACCCCATGCGCTACATAAGAAGTGCCGCACCTACGGCCCTCTTCTTTCAGTATGGCCTTCAGGATGTCTTTTTTCCCAAGCAGAAATTCCTGGATTATTATGACGCGGGTAGCGTCCCGAAATCCATTCGATGGTATAATGCGGACCATTATAGTCTCAACGAAGAAGGACGGTCCGATCGAATAGAATGGCTTAAAGAGGAACTTGGCCTAAACAAAAACTGATGCAGTGAACAGAATGCATTAAACAAAAATGCATTGAAATCATCAGGGCTTTCTGTTCTGATCGCGTGCCAATTTTTGAAGTATTGCTGCCCAGTTGTTCTCGCAGATGATCCACCAGCCTAAGGTATCCTTGGCCAGAACGCGCGCTGCCGGGCAGAAGGCATCGACGGCCAGGTTGTAGGGCATCTCTTGCAGTGGCGGATGAAGTGGGTACTTGGTGCAGGTAAGGGGCCTGATCTCGTAGATGGAGCAGCCTTTTCTATCTTTGTCATAAAACGGACAGGGCTGCCTCAGCACCCAGGCCTGCAGGGCCTTTTTGTACCGGCAGAGGGCTTTTAGCTTCTTCTTTCCCACGTGCCCTGCGATCCTTTCAAAATCCTCTTTATCGAGGTATAGGCCTGCTCCAGGTGTGTAGCAGCACCTGCCGCATTGCTGGCATTGGAAACGCTCCCAAAAGAGACCCACCCCCGCGTCGGAGCCCTCCCGCTCGTCTCGGGCGGGCAGAGGCAGGGAGATGTCGAAGGGGACCTTCTCACCCTGGTCGATCTTGACAATCTGCTCCTCCTTTTTTAAAACGGACCAGTGAGGCCGCAGGCGCAGAAGCTCAACATGGCGGCCCTGCCGCTTGTCTTCGACGCAAGAGGAGAAGCAGAGCTGATGGCAGAGACGGCGTACCTGTGAGATCTTATCACTACTGCTACTCATATCATATTCTCCTGCAAATCTTCTTCGATATTAATGCACTCCCTCTTGCCCGATCACTTTCGCCCCGCGCGGCTAGTCCTTATCATTTGCCCTGTACTTTGTTGTTCTATGTCCAAGAACCCAGAATTTGCAAAGTATGCTTCCGATCTTGCCCGCCATCAGGATGACATTCGCTCTGCCAACGAGGATCTGATCAAGCTCTCTCAGAGGTTCGGGCGCATGATGCCCAAGCTCTCCAAGCTGGACTCCTCAGCGATTCTCAACTGGTTTGGCCAGTACAATAAGGTCAAGGACAAAGCCAGAAAGGCAGACGATGAACTCACTCTCCTGGCCAATAATGAGCAGGCTGCTGCAAATCCCGTTCTGCAACTGCAGATGAGTTACTACTATGCGCAAAGGCAGCGGCTTTACTTCAAGACGGAGGTCATGGACGACATCCTCAGCGGCATGATGGAAGACCTCCTGGAAAACGGCAGCTTCGAGGAGGCGCAAAAGCTGGAGATGCGCACCGCCCTGGATGCAACTATGGAAAAGAGCATGCATCGATCCGAGGCAACGCCTGTCCCGGCCTGAGCAAAACCGGGAGGGCATGTACATCACGAAAGGACGAAAGGTATTTTAGAATACGAACAAGTCACCGGCAAGCCTCATATGCAAAGATCGAGATCTAATAATTATGTTCAAGGTAGGAGAATATAGCGAGGATGTGGCAAAGCCCATCGCAGCCTATCTGAAGGATGCCGGGTTCAAAGTGGATGTTAAGGGCCTGGTCGTGGCTAAGATGGATGTCACAACTTCCTTGCAGGGCAAGCTAAGCGAGATGAAAGAACGCGATGAGTTCTCTCTAAAATATGAACGCTTCCTGGCTGCCATCAAAGCAGCTGTGGAAAAGGCATCTACGCAAGATGAATTCAGAGATCTTTTCCTGAGTGAGCTAGACCCTAACTGGAGAGAGATAAGGGACAGTTTCAGCCTGCAAAAGGATTTGTCTGAGGATATGGATGAAAAGACCCCAGAAGAAGTCGGCAGATCCATGGCTGAATTTATTTTAGCATTGAGTTTTGCAGAGGATGTTCTAAATCTTAACAAAATACCTCTAGCAGTGCCGATAGGCAGCAGGCTTGATGATCCCGTCGTCAGCATTCCGATTAAACGCAATGATTTCGATCCCGATGATCCAATGCAAAGGGAGAGAATAGATGTTGATATGGAAAAGGTTTATGAGATCACCATAGATGAAGCTTCAGCCCCATTTTATCATGATATTGATGATGAGTTTCGACATGAATACCAGCAAGAATTTATGACGATAATGGGACTGGCTAAGGTGATACAATATCTGGTAGAACAACCGGCAAAGGGAAAGATGGACATTGAGGAATTTGCAGATAAGTGCGTTGTCGATTTAGGAAACTGGAATGTATTTAGCATTGATGCCAGCCTGGTTGCGGAAGAGATTGCTCGATCCCTGGAGAAGAAAGGGATGCTAAAGATGAAGGGCAATACGATTAAGTGGAAAGCTTAGCATCCAAAAATTTTCTCTTTTTCCGGAGTCCTCGCATCACCGGCATCATTGTAGCTCTGGGGCGAGATCATTTTGCAATAGCCCATCCACCAGTCCATTATCCGGGTGTGTGAGGGCATTCCCAGGAAGCAGCCTGTAAATTGGAAATATCCGGGCACTCCACCCAGATTTATCCCGTCGCCATTTCCAGTTGTATCCACGATGTGGTACTTTGTGTCGCCGGGCAGAAGCACCAGATTGAAGGCATGGCCAGGATGATCACCCACAAGTGGAAGATCAAAGGCCGAGCTGGAAGTGCTGAAGGCCTCGCTCTTGTTATAGCCGGCTTTCCGGAGCATTGTGGTTAAGGCCGCCGAGTAATCACTGCAAACGCCTGTTTGCAGGATGTTCACCGTGGCGTGGGTGGGAAATATGCCCAGCACGGCGCTGTTTTCGCTCATGTTCGTGTCCGAATGCCAGGCAGAGACGCCACTCTCCTCCGGCCGGCAGGAGAGTTTGGATACATTTTCATTATAGCCATCCATAAAAGTGCAAGTTCCAGCCAGGCTGGAGCCACACATACGTGTGCACTCTGGATAGCCGGAGCAGCAAGTTTTGAAGAGCGCATAGCCCTGCATATACCGGGCATCTGGCCCAAAGGAGTTGATGATAAAAATGCCGCGGCACTTTTTCCGGTCGCCTCCTGATCGGTTGCAGGCATCGGAGCAGGCGGTGTTGGGAAGAGGAGTCCCGTCGCAACAATCGATGGACTCTGCCACTATCCAGTCCAGGCTGGGATGGCAGACCTCTATCTCTTGGCACCGCTCCGGCGCATCTGGCCAGATGTCCTGGCAGGGGGTGTCCAGTGGATAATACTTCGGCCTGGGATCAACCTGACCACAAACCCAGGGCTCGGCTATGCCGATTTCTATGAAGGCAGAGGAGGAAATGCCGCTGCTGTTAGTAATAGTAAGGGAGATATTATGCCATCCATTGCTTAAATTATCCTTTCGGAAGGACGCGCTCTTGCCTATGATGCCATCCCTGCTCGATTGCCATACGTAGCGTAGTGGCCCGTTGCCGCAAGCTGCCGCCGAAAAGAGCACGGTCTCGCCACGTGGGAAGGTGCGCACATCTCCGGGTGAGAGAATTTTCGCCCTGATCTTGTCAGAATTGTCATACTGGTCGCTACTATTCTGAGGAAACGATTCTTGCAAATTTTGCGAAGATCTGCCGTTGCACCCGCAGTCTTTCAGCTCTGTCTGATTTGCTGTGCCGTTTTCGCTTTGCACAGATTTAGCCAACGTACCTGTAGTTCCGGGACCGGCCGGTCCGGGAAGGTAAACGAGCGCTGATATGGCGAGGACGATCAATGCCAGGCAGAGCAGGGCATAGAGAAGATGGCCCCACCTCCGGCTCCCTCCACTGGAAAGCAGAGGCAACCGGCTGAAATGCCCCGAAAAGGATAGGAACATGGCGCAAAAGAGGAATAAAACCCCCGAGATGGACCAGGTCTTCCAGCCGTAAGGAAGCAGGGTTATGGCCGCCTGGGTGAGGGGAAAGCCGAATAGTCCGGCAAAGAGAAAAAGAATCGGAGCCGCATCCTTGCGGCGGTGCAAAGCAGCCCAGGTTATGGCTACAATTATGATGATAATGGCGCAGGCTGTCCACTCCCGATAAAAGGCCAGCGTTGCAAAGATACAAAGGGAAAACAGGCTGTTCAGGAGGAGAAGCGCCCGCTCTGCTTTGCGACTTGGCCAAGCCAAAGCCGCGGCAAAAATTCCTTGCAGCCCCAGCAGAATGATGAGAAAGCCGCCCGCTGCCTGGGAGAAGAAATAATCAAACTCCCCAGGCCGTCCCAACGATGGCAAAGCGAAGATGAGAAATATGCATCCTACGGCGACGGCTACTATTCCCGCGAGCAGTCCCGCGAGCGCCGATATCTTCCCGGTTATGCCATTCATATCATCAGCCGGCATCCGGCATTCGTGGTGCATCTGGAGTAGTTAAAAATGATGGTGAAAAAACCCATGTGAATTTTCTATGTATGCAGACGGTATCTTTCGCGGTGAGTTAATAGCAGACCCAAAGAAGATCGCTTATACTTTTGGTGCGCCAAAAGAGCCCGGGATTGGGAGCGCCGGTGGCCCGGCATCGGCAGAACCGGAACCTTTGGCGGCGTCTTTCTGTCCGGCCTGATTGCCGTGCTCCTGGGTATGAGCGAAAAGGCATGAGTGGAAAGGAACGAATGGAAAAGAGCTTTAAGATAAGCGTAAAGAGTCTTAAGCATGAACTTTAGGGGTTTCCTCGCTGATTTGAAGAATGACGGACTGCTAAAAGAGGTGCATGAATCCGTATCTCCCCTGCTTGAGGTCACGGATCGTGCCTGGGGAAAGGGCCCCATATTGTTTAACAACGTGGATGGCCATAAGTGCTGCCTGAACATCCTGGGAACGCGCAGTCTGCTGGCCAGGGCTCTGGGAATTTCTGGCAAAGATATGGTCTCTCATCTCGCGGGCATCGGCTACGAGGGTCCCGTTCGCGAGGTGGACTCTTCTCCTTTTATGGAGTGCGCCAGTATGCCCGATCTCTTCCGGTTGCCCATTCTCACCCATTTTAAAGGGGACGGCGGCCCTTACATCACCTCGGCAGTGGTGGTAAGCCAGTTTGAGGGAAAAATCAATGCCTGCGTGCACCGGCTCATGGTCCTGGGAAAAGACCGGCTGGCAGTGCGTCTCGTTCCCGGAAGGCATACTCATCAGTTCTACCAGGCGGCTTTTGCTAAAGGAGAAGAAGTGCCTGTGGCTATCGCCATAGGCGTGGACCCGCTGCTGCTCATGGCTGCCTCCACTCGCGTTCCCCCGGAGAAGGAGTTTTCATATGCCGCTGCCCTTCGGGGCGCTCCCGTGGAGCTGGTGCGCCTGGATAACGGCGTTCTCTCTCCTCATGCCGAGATCGTGCTGGAGGGCTACATCACTGGCGAGCGGGCCAGCGAGGGCCCCTTCGTGGACATCACCGGCACCTGCGATCTCGTCCGGCAGGAGCCTGTCATCCGGCTCACCAGGATGATGACGCGAGAGGATCCCATCTACCACGGCCTGCTTCCCGCAGGCGGCGAGCACAAGATGCTCATGGGAGTGCCCTACGAGCCCCTGATTTACAAAGCCGCCTCTAAGGTAGCAAATGTCAAGAACGTCATCCTGACGGATGGCGGATGCAATTACTTCCATGCCGTAGTGCAGATAGAGAAGGAGACGGAAGAGGATGCGAGAAGAGTAATTGAGGCTGCTATTCAGGCGCACGGCTCGCTTAAGCACGTCCTGGTAGTTGACACAGACATAGACATCTACGATCCGCACGATCTGGAATTTGCCATTGCCACGCGCATGCGAGCAGACGAGGACGTTGTGATTCACCCGAACGTGCGGGGCAGCACCCTTGACCCACGAAGTAAGGAGGGCATCACCACAAAGGTGGGAGTAGACGCAACAGCCAGGCTGGATCGGCTCTGGAAGTTTCAGAGGGTGACTCCTAAGGGTCAGGGCTAGAAAAGCAAATCCCTTTGCTTTTCAAATTTCCAGGTAGAGGCGTATACCAAAGATGGTGCCCACTGCCAGGACTACTGATAGCATGAGGGCTACGATCTGAAGCATTATCTCGCTCATTTTATCACATCTATCTGCTTTTCTCTTTGCGGCCTCAATCGCCGGGACTGGGAAGGCGCGAGAACCTGCGCCGATTTCACACCCGTGATTATGGCCATCAGCCTCACTTTTCCAGTAAATTCGGGCCGGATCCTCGCTCCCCAGATGACATTGGCCTTGGGGTCAAGCTCCTGGGTGAGGGCCCCGGCGATGGCGGCTGCCTCTTTCATGGTCATATCCGGCCCGCCGGTCATGTGCAGAAGGCATGCCCCGGCTCCGCGATAGTCCACGTCGAGCAGTGGATTTTTCAGAGCTGCGCGCACGATCTTCTCCGGGCTGCTTTTCATTTTGCCCTCGCCCACAAACATGAAAGAGGCTCCACCGCAGCTCATGGTGGTGCAAACGTCGGCGAAGTCCAGATTGATGAGAGAGGGACAGGTTATGGTGTCGCAGATACCCTGCACGGTCTCGGCTATGATCTGATCGACGACGGAAAAGGCGTGCTGGAATGGCAGATGGGGCGCGCATTCTAAAAGGCGGTTGTTATCCATGACGATTGCAGTGTCTGCATAGCCGCGCAGCGCCTCCAGCCCCTCCTCGGCCACAAAGATGCGTGCCCTCTCCAGGTGAAAGGGCGTGGTCACCATGGCCACCACAATTGCGCCTCGCTCTTTGGCCAGGCGGGCCACGACCGGGGCCGATCCCGTGCCCGTGCCGCCGCCTAAGCCCGCGATCACGAAGACCAGGTCGGCTCCTCGCAGCATGCTCTCCAGCTCAGGCGCGGCCAGCTCCGCTGCCTTTCGGCCCACCTCGGGATCGCCGCCCGCACCCATGCCCCTGGTGAGCTTTTGCCCAATCAGAATCTTCTCATCCGCCTGGGCTGTTTTCAGGTGCTGGTTGTCCGTGTTGACGGCCACGGTCTTTGCCCCGGCAAGGCCCATCCTGGCCAGCCGGCTCACTGTGTTATTGCCTGCCCCACCACAGCCGACGACCAGGATCTTAGGAATGCCAAAACCGTCTTCGTATTCGCTAGACTCACGTAAATCTGACTGCAATACCTATTTCCCCCTCATTGCTAGCATAACTAAATAGTGATATATGTTAATAATTATTGCGGACAAGTGCTTGAACGCTTTAAAGTCGTTTGTAGACAATTGAGACAACGACCCATCTACGCCCCTCAGCACTCCAATTGCTTCTTCAATCCCTAGGTTTAAATCTTTTGAAGATTCAATACATATCGACATGTTCTGTGAATACATTCATGCGGCGCTGTCCAAAGCAACCTATGAGATCATTGATGACGAAGAACCATTTTATGGAGAGATTACAGAACTGCGAGGTGTCTGGGCAATCGGAAAAAACCTGGAAGAATGCCGCGAAAATTTAAAAGGCGTTGTCGAAGGCTGGATCGCTTTGAGGTTGAGGTTGGGGCTGGCAATTCCTCCTGTCGGCGGGCATACCATAGAAACACCCAGCAGGGTTGAGGCAGTTGTCTAGGATTACAAATGTATCCTGGAACGAGCTGGCCAGGCGACTACGGGATCTTGGCTTTGAAGGACCATATCTCAGCAGCGGCCCGCATCCTTACTTTATGAAACGAGGGGATCTTACCGTTGATCTACCAAATCCGCACAAGCAAGATATCGGCATTGGTCTCCTCATGAAGATACTGAAACAGGCAGAGGTCAGTCGCGAAGAATGGCTTTCTGCTGCATAAGAATAGTAAAATATTTTTTGCACGAGGTGTCTGATGTCGTTACTACGGGGCGCAGATGATCTGGCGCAGTTCATCGCCGAAAATTACAAAGGCCGCGTGGTGGAAGTGGGGGTGGGCTATTTCCCGGAGGTGGCCCTGGGCCTGCAAGCGCGCGGCCTGGATGTGGTGCTCACCGATATCTTTGCAACTTCATTCTCATTTCCCATGCTAAATTGATGGGTACATAAATCAAAGGTTTCTGGACTACACAAAAGCTAAATCTTAGCGAAAAGAATTTAGTGTTGCTTTCAGTTTGACCTAATGAAGATGAGGGTGCAGCGAGGAATATAACTATTATTAAAGAGAAAATAAAACTAATGGATGAACGCACTCGAACTGAGAATCAAGCGATGCTTGATGATCAAGAAGATTTCACTGCGCTCTCAGCCAAGCTCATCTCGGACCTCATTGATGGAGAACCAGATACATGCCACCTTCCTGATATGATTATTCGATTTAGATGAGCAGGTGCGTCGCGAGATATTTTAAGTCATGGTCTTCGCCATTACCTTTTTAACCAGGGTTTACGGAATAAAACCACAGAGGCGCAGAGCGCACAGAGGACGAACAAACGGAGAACTACGATTATCACGGAGTCAATTTTCTAGGCTTTTCAAGTTTGTTGGACTGGAGACAACGAAGTTTGCGAGTCTCTGTGGTTAATAATTGCGAAGAGCCGATAATTGCTTGAAGTCCGATCTCTAAAATCAGGAAGTAAAGCCAGAAATTAAGCTGTAATTGGGTGTATGACGTCATTATTACGGGGAGCAGATGATCTGGCAGAGTTCATCGCCGAAAATTACAGAGGGCGCGTGGTCGAGGTGGGGGTGGGCTACTTTGCCGATGTGGCCCTGGGCCTGAAAGCACGGGGCCTGGATGTGGTGCTCACCGATAAAGAGGAGCGGATCTTGGGCAGTCTGCGCGTGGAGAAGGATGACATATTTTCGCCCCGCCTGGAGCTGTACCGGGGGGCAAGCCTGCTCTACTCCATCCGCCCGCCTCTGGAGCTGCAACTGGCCATGGGCCTGCTGGCCTTGAAGCTGGGCGCGGACGTCCTGGTCCGGCCGCTGATGGACGAGGTGGCAGAGCTGCCAGGCTTTGTCCGGCGGCTGGTTAATAGCGGGGAGGCGATGTTCTACCTGTTTTCGGCGGAGGCTTAGTTTTGGCAGGCTATTTTGTGGTTGAATGTCCAATACCATTGGGCGAGCATTGTCCATCTGAGGTGCGCCAAGATGATGGGTGCTCAGGCGGCTGGGGAATGGCTGGAAAGGGAGTAAGCTAACGGATTTATCAAGGGCCAATTGCGTGCGGGGGACGGGAACCCCGCCCGTGTTTACGAGTAACTTTTCCCAGGACCGTTGGAGATAAGAGCATTCTACACCTTTACCGGCTGAATAGCGGTTAGCCCGCGAAACGTCCTGGCTGACCTGGAGGGCATGCTTGAGGGCCGAACGCACCCACCCGAGGCAAAGGCCGAGGTTAACGAGGCGGCCTTATCGTCACGCTCCCGTCTTATATGGACTTATGAGAGGATTGCCATATAAGACGGCACGCCTGGGTCTACCGGAAAGGTTCAGGAGATATGCTACTACTATTTTACAGCGAATTCGTAACACTGCCCTGTAGTATCACAGATGTTGTTTGCTGAACATAGGCCAACAATTAAAAGAATGGCCAAGGCCAAAATCCACTTTGATTCCCTGACAAAATTTCTCTCAAGAGAGCTAAGGTATAGGCATATATTTTAAAATTTTGAGCTATATTGCATAGTAGACTGCTGTGTCTGCTGTGTCGCTTAATTGTATATTATTAATATTTTCAACTTTAAAATTTATAATTCAGTTTAAGATAATTATCTATATGTTCATAAGTATATTATACAAAATGAATGCTCTTTTAATCTCGGCGACCATTCCTTCGGATGAAGATGCCCGAACCGTCTCTCCAAAGATACGCTTGATCGATGAGAAGAAGCCTTCAACTGCCCACCTTCTTTCGTACTGATGCGTTTGCTTCCAGCCCTTGTGGCCCATTTTTTTAAATTCCGGAACAGCTGTTGACCTGGCTGATGCATCTTTGCCTACTATCGCGTTCCCTCTGATCTTAATCCCTGGACAATCCACACCTTTCGATTTCATAAATCTAAATGCGTCGTTTGTGTCATATGCGCCATCCATTAACCCCTCTTAATATTGACGTCTTTCAACAAAGGGCGCAAAACCTCGCAATCCGATGTATCTTCTTCTGTAACTTCCATTGACAATAATCTCTTTGATTCAACGTCGACTGCCACATGAACTTTAAGCCATCCTCGCCGCTGCTTTCCGTGTTTCTCGCGCATCCAATCCTCCCTATTTGTTACCTTATCCCAGTTGAATCAACTGCAACAACAGCATCATTCTCAGGTATCTGGATCTCAAGAGATTGCTTAGAGATTCGCTTATGGAGTGTGGTATAATCTGCCGCCACTAATCCTGGTTCATAGGTTGAAAGTCGTCCAATGAATCCTTCAAGTTGACGATATGGCATTCGAAAGAAAGAGTATATTATTGATGCAAAAGTTATAAAAGTATTCGGGTATTTGTTTGGAGCGCCTGTTTTCTTTCTGTTCATTTCTCTTAATTCCCAACTCCAGTTCTTCACGCAACTCAAATCGAGATAGAATTCGCCTCTTCGAACAAGTTTGGCATTATATTCTGGCCAGTCTCTGGTATCAACATGTTTCATGGCATTATATGTATATTTTAGCTATTTAAATTTAATCGACACAGCAAAAATAATCGAGAGCCTTCTAGGCCACGCCACTATTCTAGTGTCAAGTGAGAAGAACAATTCTTGCCTTGTTATAATTGATTTGCGCCTTAACCGATGACGCATGGCGACACATCCAGTTCGATGTTCTGGATAGTCTCCTCATCAAGGTGAGCCATATAATTAAGAAAATTTTGGCTTGAAAGTTTATATTTGGGGTTCCAAATGAATTTTAGGACACTCTTATTAAAATAGCCACCGAGAACATTTCGGCTAAGTTCATGCTCAGATCTGCCAATGATAATTAGGAGGAGGTATTGAGCCGCCGTCAGACCATCAATTTTCTTCCGATTGAAGTGCTTATTGATGCTCTCAATCAGACCAACTTCTTCAGCTGCCTTAATCAAAGCGGCAGGTTTCCCGAGACTATATGAGGCAATACGAATAGACTTGTTAGAGGTAAGCATTTCATACAGGCTATCTGCGGTTCCAACATATTTTTGGATTGTTTGCACGACCTTCCCATCAATGCGATCATTTTTAATGAGATACAAATATTTGTGGCCTTTGATATTTTTGACCTTGAAATGCATAATACTAGTTAGACCCATAATAGTAGATAAATCTTCCTACTATTTCAATCAAATATATGTTCAAAAAATAAATAGCTATTAGTGTATTTTGAACAAAATTTTTATAAAAAATTATCAAAACTATAAATAATTTTTGGTTAGACCCTACAAAAAAGCAGGATGCAGGAACCTAAATGGGTTGACATCTTATAAACTCCGGTATAAATATGCTTTCGACATCGAAAGGTCTGATGTTGCGCGGCGGATTCTGCAGCATTTTTTTTGTTTTGCCGATGCGGGTTTAATCGATAGCAGGCAATTGTCGAAAATTCATTCCATAAAGTCTGGAATGGTCAAATAGACAAAGGTGATTTAGATCTTGTCTGGAAAAGGATGGAAAATGATGAAACCTTTGCAGGTTATACATACTCGTAAGAGGTCATCACACCAGGCGGCCGAAGATCGATGCCGCCAGTAATCCAGAGGGAGCGTTGGGATAAGAAGCCGCAAAACCCGCAGGGCGCTTTCACCACATTTCCCCGGTCTTGACCCCAGGCCAGGCATCTTCGTCCATCCTCTGCTCGCGAGGCGCGTGTGCTTGGCCACCGTCCGGGCTGATCAGGGCTGCAGCATCTCACGCGAAGACGCGAAGTCACGATGAGAGATGACATCTCTTGAACGAAATTCTGGAATGCAATTGCAGGAAAAGAGTTTATTGCAAAGAGCCCGAGAGCCAATAGCCATGTACCTGTCCCGTGAGGAAGAAGGCATTTATCAGGGCGAGCAAGGCGAAACCCTGCGCCGCATGATGGAGATCCTGGTGGCGTTAGGCGACATCTACGGCGCAGAGAAGCTCGTGCCCGTGAGATCGGTGCAGATCGCGGGAGTGTCCTACAAGAACATCGGCGAAGCGGGCCTGGAGTGGATCTCCGACCTGCAGGGCCAGGTGGTGGTGCCCAGTATCTTGAATCCGGCCGGTATGGATCTTTGCCGCTGGAAGGAGATGGGCATCGGGGAAGAATTCGCCCTCAAGCAGCAGCAGACCATTGAAGCCTACCGCCGCCTGGGCGTTACCATCGACTGCACCTGCACACCTTATCAGATCTACGAAGGCCTGGCCAGTCGGGGCGATCACCTGGCCTGGAGCGAGTCCTCCGCCGTCTCCTACGCCAATTCAGTGATCGGTGCCCGCACCAATCGCGAGGGGGGGCCGTCTGCCCTGGCGGCGGCACTGGTGGGAAAAACGGCTCTTTTTGGTTACCATCTGGATGAGAATCGAATGCCCACGCACCTTGTGGAGGTTCTGGCGGATCTGCGGGGCTCGGACTATGGGGCTCTGGGATTTTTGGTGGGCAAGATAGTCAAGGACGGCATCCCCTTTTTCCGGCTGCCGGGCTGCCGGCCCGTCCCGGATGAGCTCAAGGCTCTGGGAGCGGCCATGGCTGCCAGCGGCTCCGTCGCCCTTTACTACGTAGAGGATGTCACGCCTGCGCCGCCTGCCGCCTCAGAGCCGGAGGAGAAGATCAGTCTCGGCAGAAAGGAGATCGATGAGGTCTATCTGAAATATCCGGGAAGCGGGGCAGATGTAGTGGCTCTGGGCTGCCCCCATTGCTCTCTTGAGGAGCTGGAGAAGATTGCAGGGCTGCTGCAAGGCCAGAAGGTGCAAAAGGAGCTGTGGGTCTGCACCGCCCGCAAGATCGCCGATGCGCACCCCCAACTGGTCGCTGCCATTGAGGAGAGCGGGGCGAGGGTATTTTGCGACACCTGCATGGTCGTCTCCCCGGCCACGGAACGCTTTGATAAAATGATGGTCAATTCCGGCAAGGCATTGGTCTACCTACCAGGACTTGGGGGCGTTCAGGCCGGTCTGGGAAGTCTGGAAGAGTGCATCGATGTAGCTCTGGGGAGGAGGTATTGATGGAAATAAAATGCCACAAGGTTGCCTCCGGTCAGGCCAGCGGCCAGGCTCTGGTGACAAAGGATGCCATCTCATTTTTGGGCAATGTCGATGCCAAGACCGGCATAGTGGTCGATCCGGCGCACGAGCTCTATGGCCAGTGCATCGCCGGAAAGGTGCTCATCTTTCCGGGAGGCAAGGGCTCGACAGTCGGCTCCTACGTTATCTACCAGCTCAAAAAGAGGGGGCTTGCGCCCGTGGCCATGATCAACATCCGCTCCGAGCCCATTGTGGCGGTAGGGGCCATCATCAGCGGCATTCCCCTGGTGGACAGAGTGACGGAGGAGATTATGCTGATAAAGAGTGGCACTTTGATCGAGGTTGATGCTGATCAGGAGTTGGTCAGGATTTTCGGAGAAGATTGATTAAAATAGATTTTGGCGTACTGATGGGGGCCTCGATCTCTTTGGGCAAAAGAGAGAACACGCCAGGCCAGGCCGAAGCGAACCTGCATGGAATAGCCCTCGCCAATGTTCTTGATCTCGATGCCCGAGCCGCGGGCGGCATCCTCTGCTGCCAGGCCGTTCGTCAGAGCCCGAGCCACTCCTCGGAGAAGCTGGAGATATCGGCCAGCTCTCGTGGAGAGAGAGTTCTACTCTAGGCGAAGAGAGCGGCTTCGATGATGGCTTTGGCATAGGAATCTGCGGTCAAGATGATCATGGAAGCTGTCCTCATCAGAAGTGTTTGAGCTTAAGCTAGAAGGGAGGGGGAGAAGAAAATGGAACTGAGAATTCCTCCACGCGAGCCAAAAATCCCGCTCTCAGAGAAGCCTAAAAAGTGATCAAAAGACTCGAATGATCCCAAGATAAGGATTGACATAGTTGTCATACTAAAGACAAATTCCATGAGACGTTGCCGCCAAAAGTTATTCACAAAGAGTACCGCTCCATCTATTATCCAACCTTAACTCCGGTTTTTAGGGAATAAATTAAATCCTAATTTTGCGTCAAGCGTCTCTAATTTTCTAGGTATCTCTGAAATTATATTGCAGTCATTTAATTCTACTAAGTACACCTTGCTCAGATCAAGCAGGATGTCTTTTGGAGATTGCTTTCTTAAAAGGTCAGCTTTTTTCAGAGCCACCTCAATCTTTGTGTATGCATATAATGATAAAAACGAGATAAAAATATGCCCGAAGACACTTTCATTATCCTGCAAATAGAGAATGTCTGCTTGAAGAGCATTTTTGTAGGTATCGAAAAGCTTCTCGATTCGGTCTCTACTTTTATATTGCATAAATATAGTATTCGCGTCTAAATCGAGATTAGACACTATCAGGATCTTTCCAGCACGCTTCTGCGCCTCACTAAGTTTATTGGCGTCGATTTTTCCCTCGTCTAGTTTTTGATAGAGCGTGATGTTTTCTTCAAGCATTAATTGTTGGTCTTCGTATAAATAAAGAAAAATGTCCTCAATTTTTCCTTTTCCGCATTTTATCAATCTATCCTGATAAAATAGGTGATTATTCAGACCTATATCTGTCCCATAAAGTAGACTGTTTCTTCTGGCAGGCAAAATGAAGCTCATTTTCTTTTCTAGCAGGAATTTAATGGCATCCTTCGAAAAGAAACCTCTATCCAATATGATCGTCGATCCTTCTTTATTGGCTTCAACGATGCTGTTATAGAGACTCTTTATGTCGCGAACGCTTCCTGGTATCGTTCTAATCAAAGTGGGCAAGCCTGTCTCCAGAGAGCAAAACAGCGCGATATTTATTTGAGGAATGTGGATCTTGTTCTTGTTATAGCCAAACTCTGCAAAATTTATTGATGACTTGGTCAACACAGTGCTCAAATCATACACGAGATCTTTGTCCTTTTCAGATAGGGCTCTAAAAACGGAATCCTGTGCTTGACTGTCTATTCCAACAGCTTTCAACACATGGCTTAAGTTCTTTGCATCCAAATTTGGATTTATCTTTTGAACATTATATATTTTATCCCAGGCAGAATGAACTCGTTTCAATGGCATATAGCCAGATGCTCGCGTTATCGCTAGAGCATAGATTTCTTCCCACTCATCTTTGAAAGCATCCTCAAGGCATGACCTCATATCGGTAAGAATACGGTCAAATAGCATTGCGTTACCATACTCTTTTATGCCTCGAAGATTTTTCGCGGTTACCGATCGCTTAACTCCCTCAATAAGCCCTTTAGTGCGATCCAGCTTGCCGATATAATCGGAATCTTTTATTCGTTTTTTGAGTTGCTTATCCCAGTGTGTCGTTGAATGATAGACATAATGATGGTTACTTATATATTTAATTTCTAGTCCTTTCTTTCCCATTTTTCTTTGTTCAATCAGCCATAATTTTGCCCATTCGTCCATGTATGGTATATTAGGGAATACATATATTTATAGATTTCCATTGAAATAATTTACAAGCGGTTAAAAATTTAAAATAATATCAAATTTAAGCCCTAAATCGCGGAGTTAAGGATCCAAAAATTATCCAAAACATAAGGCTGCAACCCGATAATATGGAGTCGAAATGTTTCATTTCATCTACTCCAAGTTCAAGAGAAGACCATCACCTCGGGCTCATCCTGATCGTGCTCCTTCTGACACTTAGCCTGATGCAAATAGTGGATGCCCAACAAGCCCCAGCCAAAATGCTTTATAGTAGAAGACTAGTATACTCAAGTAGAATACTTAACTATTCAAGGCAAAGATAATGTGCAAAGGTCAGAATATCCCCGAACGGATGAAGAGCATTCGAAAGTACATTCAGGCTCTGCATTGCCCGACACGCTGGGCTATCATCGATTGTGTAGGCATGGGCCAGAAAAGCTCGAAAGAGATCTATGAAGAACTCAAGTTCGAGGAGGCAGGTCTGACCTTGGCCGGGCTTTACTATCATCTTTCTGCCCTCAAGAGTGCTGAAATCATCGAGTTGGCCTCTTACAAAGAGGTCAAGGGCGGCACGCCGGAGAAGGTGTGGAAGCTAAAGACCCGTAGAATTGTGATTGATTTATTGGAAGAAAACGAGGTGGAATAAATGTGCTGCGGAGAAAAACAAGGTCATCAATCTGTGGTGACACAAGACGTCTGTCAATCCGGCGCGCGTGAAACGTGCGGCTGCGAAGAAAAACATAGTCAACATGCTATGCCCATGCGTCCCACAATCCATCATTCCCATGCTCATGGAACATGCGGCTGTGGAGAGCGCAAGTTCTTGAGCAAAAAGGAAAAAATCGAGATGCTGGAAGGGTACAGGGAATCGCTGAAATGCGAGCTGGAAGGGGTCGAAGAAGAGTTGAAAGAGATCATGAAAGAACCTTAGACTGTATCTTTCTGTTGGGACCTGGATGAGCACGGCCATGAATGCAATTGCTCTTGAAGACCCAACCAAGCGATTCGCCCGCGCTGGTACGGGGTTACGCACGCGCGGGTCTGTCGCATAGGGGAGCTGGACTGAAAGAGGGATAAAATCAAAATTAAGGTTCCTCGTTCTTTCCATTGGCTAATCAGAGGTTACTATTTGACTTTCGAGATGCAATTGAATATCTGTGCATCCTCTGTGCGCCCCCTGACTCTGCGATTTTATTCCGTGCCACCAGGATTTATTATTAAGCTACGATTATTAACCATAGAGATACAGTGTTCACAGAGACGTGCAGCTTTTCCAATGCGAGACCATTGAAAATATGATATTAAATAGCTTCTGGGCACATAATAATCTCCGCGTTCGTTCTCTGTGCGCTCTGTGCCTCTGTGGTTTTATTCCGTAAACCACCAGGATTTAGTTATCAATTTACAATTATTTTAGAACTCAAGTATTCCATAACCTACCTATTGCAGCGGGGAACCAAATTGATCGATATCATACTCAATGGGAAAGTATTTTAAATTATTAAGCATTACATACATACGGGGGTCAAGAAAATATGGTCCGCATAAAAGACATTCCCGCAGAGGTGCGCTGGGAGATCGCCGCCAGGTCTGCTACGGCGATGAGCTTCGCCTACGCAGCCTCCTTTGAGAGGGTATTTGGCGATAAGTCCGATGAAATCATTAAGCAGATATGGATCGAAGGCGGAAAAGAAGCAAAGGCTCTGGCAGAAAAGCTGGCTTTGCCTATGGGAAATGCCAAAGAGGTTGATGAGACCTGGGGAGTGCTCTCCCAGATTCTCTACGGGCCGGAGATCACCTGGGAGACCCAGGAAGAGGGCGAAGACAGGGTAGTAGACAGGATAACAGGCTGTCCCTTTCTCAACAGACACAGGGAAATGGGCGCAGGAAATGAGGGTCTCTTTGATGGCTGCCAGGCCTACAGCAGGTCGGCGGTGGAAAGCCTCAATCCAAAATACACCCAGAGATTCGAGAGCGCCATGTGCCAGGGCGCGCCGTATTGCGAGAGCATAGTTGAGCTTAAGAAGAAATAAGATCAAGTTGGATTCTCTTTTTTTTGTAATAGTAATTTGGGGTGAATAGACCCAAATAAAAATGATATCTAATTCGCTCCTGCTGCCAGATCAGCCGGGAGGCCGCACGCTGTGAAACGCGCGGGGGGAGCTCGGGCGCTTTCAACGCCGGGCAGGCTTGGGAACAGGGAGATGGAAACGGTTAACGGATATGGCTGGCTTTCAGGAAAATGGGCACGGATTAAATGTCGGGCTCATGATCTACGTATTTGGATAGCACCTGCGAAGAGAGGCATTTCTCATCCTCAGTAGATCTAATTGGATTTCGCATACCACATTTAGCGCCTACTGTCGTGAGAAGCACGGACAGAAGAAAGAAAAACATAACTGGTTAAATGCCCACGCGCAGGAGTAAAGACAAACATAGTTGCTCCCTCAAAATAGCCCTCTACGCATGCCTGCTCACAAACAGGTCCCCGAAGATCTCCTCTTGCTCCAGCCAAACCTGCTTTCTCTGGGCCATGAAGAGCAGTGAGACGTAGTTGGTGACCCCATCCTCAGTCTTGCTGTTTTTGCTGTTTATATCCTGGAAGGTGATGGTCTTCGTCTCCATGAACATGTCATCCAGGATGGGCCCCAGCGCCTTGATTCTGTCCTCGATTCCCTCATCGTGGGACACATCCAGGGCTACTTCCTCAATGCTGGGCCACCTCTCCCGCATGGCCTTCCTTCTGCCCACCATCTCCGCCTTCTTCAGCTCGGAGATCAGCTCGTCCAAGGTCACTGGCCTCTTGGTGAGCCTTCTCACGGGAGGGCGAGGCAGATTCTCTTCTATCTCCTCTTCCTGCTCCTCGGCGGTCTCCTCCATCTCCGGCTCGGGCTCCTCCTCCTTCTGCCCTTCCATGGAGTCGGACTTCATGCGCAAAAGGATACTGGCGTAAAGCAGAGTTCGGGCGGGAATTCTCAGGTCCCTCTTTTCCAGAGAATCGATGTACTGCAGGAACTTCTCTGTGGCCATGGCGATGTCGATATCCCAGGGATCGATCTCTCCTCTCTTGGCCAGCTCCACCAAAACCTCCGCCGGCTCTCCGAAGTCGAATTCCGGCCGCTCTCCTCCCTCATCAGCAGCATCCTTGGCAGCCGGGATACTTTCGGATTTTGGATTGGAGCTTGAATCAGAACTGGAATCGGTGCTGGGGTTGGAACTGGATTGGGGATTTTCCTGCATATCCGGGATAGATGGATCGTCGCTCATTTTCGCCTCAGCTTGTGCAGATGCCGGTCACAGTGGTGATGTTGTTCTCCTGCATGGTCACTCCCAGGGTGTACTTGGACTGCAGTATCATGGGCTTACGCAAGGATACCACGATGAACTGGGCCTTGGAAGAGATCTTCTTGATCAGCTTGGCTACTCTTTCCACATTGGCCCCATCCAGGAACATATCGATCTCATCCATGGCATAGAAGGGAGCAGGCCGGTACATTTGAATGGAGAATATGAAAGAAAGGGCAGTCAGGCTCTTCTCCCCGCCGGACATGGCCTCCAGGCGGTGGAAGGACTTTCCGGCAGGCCGGGCCTTGATGGTCATGCCTGCTGCCAAGGGATCTTCCGGGTTTTCCAGTATCAGATCACCCTCGCCCTTGGAAAGCTCCTGGAAAATCTGATTGAAGTTCCTGTTGATCTCTGTGAAGCTGGCCAGGAAGGCCTCCCTCTTCATCAGATCGTACTTTTCCAGCTTATCGATGATCGCTTCCCTCTCGGAGGAGAGAGTGGTCCTCCTCTCTGCCAGGAAGTCGTAGCGGGTCTTTACATGGTCATACTCCTGGATGGCCAGCATGTTCACCGGCTCCAGATCCCGCATGGCCTGCTCAAGAGCTTTGATCTTCTCAGCTACGGTTTCGCTGTTGGGCGGCTCCTGAGAGGAGTCAACGCCAGAGCCCTCAATCTGCGAGCGCAGATCATTGACTTTGGACGAGATTGATTCTCTGGCGTAGGCCGTGGCATTCTTGCGGGCCTCAATTCGGTCCCTTTCCCTCTCCGCCTGGTCTATCTCCCTTTGCAGAGCCAGCGTCTTTTCTAAGAGCTCTCCACGCACTCCCTTCAGGCCGTGCAGCTCTCCCTCGATCTCCGCCTCACGCGCCTTTGCGGCAGCGAGCTTTTCATTCAGGCCCACGATCAGCGCGACGGCCGATTCTTTTTTGGTTATTGCCTCTGCTTTTTGGCCGTCCAGTGACTCTCTTTTTGCCGCAAGCTCCGCCAGCTTCTCTCTGCCGCTCTCCTCTCTGATTTTGTCCTTGAGAATCTCGGCATCAATGCCGGTCAGCCTATCTTGCAGACGCTTGATCTCCAAACTCGCAGCATCCGCCTTTTTGTTCAGTCCGGGAATTTCCGAGCCCTTCAGCTCGTCATCCAATTTGTCGATCTTATGCTGCACATCGGCTAATGTCTCTTCCGAGACCCTGATCTCGCCTTCCAAAAGACCAAGCTGCTCCTTGAAGCTTAGAGACTCGCCCTCCATTGCCAGCAAACGCTCTCGCTTCTCCGAAATGGACTTATCCAGGCGCGGCCTTGACGTGCCGATCTCGTCTATCTGGAAGGTCTTCTTGGATATGACCCGGTTCAGCTCCTCCACCTCACGAGAGAGGCGGGAGATCTGCTCTTCGATTCTATCCTGCTTATCCAATAGAGTAGACCGCTCCGCTTCCGCATTGGCGATCTTTTCAGACAGCTCCAAAAGCTTCGTCTTCTCTTCTGCAGCAAACTTCATCTTGGAGCGGTAGTGGCCGCCGGTCATGGCTCCCGACTTCTCCACCAAGTCCCCTTCCAAGGTGACCATACGATACCGGCCCATGAGCGGACGGGCAAAAACGAGGCTTTCTACCACCAGAGTATCCCGGAAGACGTACCAGAAAGCGGCCAGGTACTTGGGATCGAAGTCAACCAAATTTAGAGCGTAGTCCACCACACCCGCATGATTGGGCCGGGAAGAGAGGCTGCCTTTGTCCAGCTTGTTCAAAGGCAAAAAGGTGGCCCGCCCGATCTGCGACCTCTTCAGATACTCAATGGCAGCCGAGGCATCCATATCATTGTCGGCCACAATGCTCTGCAGGCGCGCTCCTGCCGCCACCTCAAGAGCCGAAGAGTAGCGCGATGCCACGTTGCCAAGCTCTGCAATGGTTCCGTAAAGGCCCTGCAGCATCTGCCTCTTGATAGCAGAGCGAATCGCCTCCACCGCCCGGCTGTATCCAGCCTTGTCCTCCGCGGCCCTCATGCGCCCGTCGCTCTTGGCAAACTCTCCCTGCAGCCTTTGCAACTCTCTTTCTGCCTCGGAGATTTCCCGGCGCAGTCGCAGGCGCCCGCTCTCCAGGTCGTCGCGGTCCCGCTCCATGCCCATGGCCTGACTGTTCAGGGCAGACAGCTCTGCCTTCAGCTTCTCCGCCTCATGATCGAGACCTGCCAGTGTGTCCAGCGCCTCTTTGATGCCGGAGGAAAGCTCCTCCCTTTCCAGGCCGCCCCGCCTCGTGGCATCCAGCAGCCGGTCCCTCTCCCGTACCAGGTCGCCCAGCTTTGATTTGGATTCCTCTCGAATCTGCCTGGCTCCGGCCAATTCATCCCGCAACAAGGAGAACTTTGCATCCGCCTGGGACAGGCTGGACTTGGCATCTCTTTGAAGCTCTATCTGATCATCCAGTTCCCCTCGCAGACTAGCGCCGCGTAGACCTGCGTCCCTTATCTTTTCGGCTAAAGACTCCGTTTCCGCACGAAGACTGCCCATCTGAATGAAGCAGGTCTTCTGCTGCCCATCCATTTCGGAGATGGCCTTTTCCGTCATCTCGATGCGAGCGGCCTCACGAGATAGCTCCCCTTTCAGTTCCTCGATCCTTCGTTTAACAGAGATCTGCTCATCTTCTCCTTTGTGGGTGATCTCCGAGCTTATGGATTGCAGCTTCTCATCCAGTGCAGAGAGCTCTGTTTTCTTGCTCTCCGATCTTTCCAGAAGCGTCTGATTCTTGACATCCAGAGATTTGATCTCTTCATCCAGGCCGGCCAGCTCTAATGATGCTTCTTTTAGCCTGGCCAAGAGCAGAAAAGCCTCCTGTCTCTTGAGCTCCTCCCGGTGCGCCTGGTAGGAATGGGCACGGTCCCGCTCTGCCTTAAGCCGGGCGAGCTGGGTGGCAACTTCCTCTAAAATCACATCCACGCGACCGATGCGCTCTCGCACTACATCCAGCTCCTCCATGGCCTTCTTTTTCTTTTCATCAAACTCGGCGACGCCTGCAATCTCATCTATGATCTTTCTGCGATCTACTGGAGTCATCTCGATGATGCGCGTCACATCGCCCTGCATGACGATGTTGTAGCTCTCCGGGGTTATGCCTGCCTTGGCCAGCAAATCCAGTAGTTCAGCCTGGCCGCAGGACTTTCCATTGAAATAATAAGAAGACGCATATTTGTCGCCTTTGACCTTTATCTTCCGGGACACTTCAATGATATCCAAATCCAGGGGAAAGAGGCGACTGGTATTGTCCAGCTTGACGGTAACCTGGGCAAAGTCCGGATTCTTACCATTATCGCCTCGGTAGATGAGGTCGGGCAGCCTCTCGGCACGCATGGCTCGCGAACTGGACAGGCAGAGAGCGAAGAGCAGAGCATCAACGATATTGGACTTGCCGCTACCGTTGGGCCCGGTAACAGTCACGAAATCGTTCTTCAGAGGAACCCGGACGCTCTTGCCGAAGGACTTGAAGTTCTTGAGTTCGACCTCTTTAATATACAAAGGTTACCTCCGCTCGCATCACTGCCTCAGATTTCTTCTTCCCTTGCCGGCCATTTTCTCTTATCATCCTCATGAGTCCGCTGCTTCTTTGCGATCTGTTTTCTAAAGGGTGTTGAAAGTTTCGCTCCATTGCGATCACTTTCTTGAGCAAAGATCTTGCCCGCAGATTTTGCTTGGAGATCCTGCTTGCAGACCTTTATATCCGGCGCCCTGCTGATTTATGAGCCATCTTCTCCCTCTGCTACCATTAAAGCATTCATCTAATACTTTAACTTAAGCATGTATTCGTGGATGTATATATTGTTTTCCCATTTATGACATGTTCTTGGGTACCATTCGATCATCCAGAAGGGCCAATATCTCTCGATAGATTATTATCTCATGCGCCGAGATGTATGTTGGAAATGCAGCAATTTCTAATTTTTGTCTTCAGCCTCTCGGCCCTTCTCCTGGGGGCAAAGCTGCTGACAAATAGCGCCAGGCACATAGCAAAAGTTGCCGGTGTATCTGAATTCGTTATTGGGGCAACCGTTGTAGCCTTTGGGACGTCCATGCCTGAGCTGGCCTCATCCATATTTGCCATGCTCTCCGGCCACCCGGGCCTGGTAGTGGGCAACGTCATAGGCTCCAATGTCGCCAACATCGGTCTGGCTTTGGGATTGGCAAGCCTGCTTTTTCCCATCTACGTAAGCAGGCGGATAACAGACACCGATATACCCCTTCTTTTAGCTTCTGCCATATCCACCCTGGTAGTCTTCATAGATCTGCAGGTAACGTGGGTGGAGGGGATTGCTCTCATCCTCATGTATCTGGCTTTTATCAATCACGAACTCGGCCAGCATCGTAATTCTGAGAGAACAAAAAGGGAAAAACTTGACCTCAAGCAGGTTGCAGGTTTTTTTCTGGGAATGGCGCTTCTCTACGTTGGCGCCAGGTATCTTGTCTCTTCAGCACTGGCCATCTCGCAAGATATGAACATAAGTGAATCGCTGATTGCATTCCTTTTAGTGGCTTTGGGAACATCTCTGCCCGAGATTGCTACTTCCGTGATGGCCGCTAGAAGCGGAAGATATGAGATTGCTATGGGCAACGTTCTGGGATCCAATGCATTTAATTCACTGATAATCCTGGGCACAAGCTCCCTCTTTGCAACAGTCACTGTGGAGAGCGGCTTTCTTTTTTCCACACTTCCAGCCATGATCTTGCTAAGCTTCCTCCTGGGCTTCATGTCCCTCAATAATACTATCACTCGCCTGGAGGGTATTCTTCTGTTTCTGATTTATTGTTTGCTGGCCATCAACATTATCTAAAAACGCATCTGTTTGGTTATAGGAAACCTAATCTCTACAGAAACAGATCTGAAAGCCCAAAACTTATTTACCCTCTCGCAAAGTTGCTTTTGGCATGGAGATACTTGCCGATGTCGGAGGAAGACCGGGCCTGGATTGCAAGGGCTTTTGTAGCTACTGTTATTTCAAAGGAGTAAAAAGCGTTTCACCCTTCGGCTGCAAGTATTGCATGCCCTTCCAGAAGGGCTGCGACTACTGCTCCCGCGCCATTGTGGAAGGTTATCCAGGTTTCAAGCCCATGGACGCCGTCGTTTTCGATGTAGCAGGAAAGTGCATGGGCAGCATCCCTGATAAAGTCACCATCAGCGGCGGCGGGGATCTGAGTTGTTACCCAGACCTTCTGCCTCTCACGAAGATGCTCTCTCAGGGCATGGTCCCTATCGCTTTAGGCTACACCTCCGGAAAAGGCTTCAAGAGCGCGAATGATGCCGCCGCCCTGGTAGAGGCAGGCGTAACTGAGGTCTCCTTTACCGTCTTTTCCACAAATCCACAGCTAAGAAGGAAGTATATGGGCGACAAAAATGCGGAGATTGCCCTCGAATGCCTCAAGATATTCTGCAAGAGCTGTGAGGTTTACTGTGCCTGCGTTCTCATCCCCGGCGTAAACGATGGCGAAGAGCTGGAGAAGACCTGCAGCGACCTGGATGATATGGGGGCGAAGGGATTGATCCTGATGAGATTTGCCAACTCTCGCGAGCAGGGCCTGATCCTGGGCAATGCTCCTATCATGCCGGGCATAACGCCACACTCCATAGAAGAGTTTCAAAACATCGTCACGCAAACTGCAGCGGGGCATCGCTTGCGGGTAACCGGAACTCCTCTCTGGGATCCGCTCACGGGAGCGCCCTTTGCTCTGGCCCGCCATCCGGAAAGGATCGCTTCCCTTCCACACTTACGCAGAAGCGCAACCGTCATCACCAGCAGTGTAGCCCTGCCATTGCTGACAGCTATCTTCCAGCAAATGAGAGAAAAAGTGAATGTGGTCGGAGTCAACAAAGATGTAGGCTGCCTGATAACCATAGAGGATTTCATGAACCTGGATCTTGATGAGGTAAAAGACACGGTCATCATTCCCGGTCGCACTCTGGCCCATGAGAAAGATATCAAAAAGGCGCTTGGCCGCGACGGCCGGGACAGGATTGTGGCTCGGGGCCCGGACAGGCTCACCGTGGATGGAGAGATGAGCATCTCCATGACAACGGAAGAGGTCTTGGATCTGGAAATGGAGGCCTTCGGGGAACTTATTGAAGCCATAAACGCCCTGGGAGTTTAGGTCCAGAAACGCCATTTCGGAATATCCGATCATCATTTGTTCTTTTGGGCAACAATGATAATGGAGTAAGAGCCGTCCACATCCTCGACGGTGGGATATGCCGCGACATAAGAGAGCCATCGCATCATTTCCGGCGAGTGCATGACCGGCTCATCGCCAAGCTTTCGCGTAAGTCGCTTGGCATTGGAAAGCTGCTGCTCTCTTCGAAAGAGCGCCTTGGACCAGGACTGGCCCAGCCGGTAGATCACTCGCATCTCATGCCGCTGCACCATCCGGGAGAGCGATGCAAAATTAAACCATTGTTTGTGGGCCTTGTTCCTGGGAAGACCGCTACTATCACCGGACTCGGAAAGGACATTGGGGACTGAACAAATAAGAAAACCGCCCGGCTGCAGGATTTTGGAGAACTGGGCCACAGCCCGAAATGGATCGAGCAGATGCTCCAGGGTCTCGAAGCTGATGACAGCCGCAACGCTGCCCTCTGCAATATTGGGATAGAGATCCTCTTCATCCAGGTCTTTAAAGAGAAAATGCAGGTTTGGCATTTTGCACCTCTGGCTGGCTGATTCCATCAGAGCGCGATTGGCGTCAATTCCGATAACCCTCCCGGCCACACTGCATAGCTCTGCAGCTCCGTATCCCATGCCGCAGGAGATATCAGCCACGAGATCGGGTTTATAGGGTCTTAAAAAATCAGAAGCAAAGAGGTAGCGACCCAGGTACTCTGCTTTGCGCCAGAGGTTGTTGTCGCCGGCATCAAATGGATCTATCTGGTCGAGGCCATTTCCGCTATACGCCGAATATGAGGACATTTCCAGGTCATTCCTTGAATTCTACTGGTCGATATAACTTGCTATTCGATTACGATCATTATTTATTGGTTGAGTTAAAGAACAATTTCTATGAAGGTTCTTGCTATAAACGGCAGCCCTCACATGGATGAGGGAAATACAGCCATGATCCTCAATCCCTTCCTTGAGGGCATGAGGGAAGCAGGCAGCGATGTGGAAGTATTTTACACCAGGAAACTGAAGATAGGTGCCTGCAATGGAGACTTGAGCTGCTGGTTTAAAAATCCTGGAATTTGCGGCCAGAAGGATGACATGCAGATGCTTTTGCCCAAGATAAAAGAAGCGGATGTCATAGTCTGGGCCAGCCCGGTTTACTATGCAGGCGTGACAGGACCTCTTAAAAATCTGATGGATAGGCAACTGCCCCTCAATTTGCAGGGTGGCCAGGCGAAGCACCCGAAGGCCGTTCTTGTCTCCACCTGCGGTGCCTGGGAGCTGTCAATGTTCGATCCTCTGCTCCTGCAGATGAGGGCCATCTACACCAGGCCGAACGAAAGCTCTGACTTCGCCGGAGCATTGCTGCGTCCCATGGCAGATGGCATGAAAGATATGGTAAAGGCAGGAGAGACGAAATTGGTGGAGGACATCTTCCAGGCTGCCAGAGAAGCAGGCCGCCAGCTCGTGAAAGAGGGCACGATCTCCGAGGAGCTGGAAGCCCGGGTTAGCCGAGCGCTGATGCCCCGAGATGCGTACTACAAGGCTGCCGAAATGATGATGGAGCAGATCCGAAAAGCCGCGGAAAAATAGCGAATTCATTTTGCGGAAATTCGATGTGAATCAAACCTGATGCAAAAAGGGACGGGGAATGGCCGGACCCCGGCTTTCCCTCTTCAGCTCTTCTTGGGCCGGATCACCATCACGGGGCTTTTTGCCTGGCGGGCCACATCAAAGGTCGTGCTTCCTACGCGAATCTGTCGGCTCCAGCTCTTTCCCTGAGAGCCCATCATTATCAAGGAAACATCTTGCTTCTCGGCTAAAGCCAGGATCTCTTCTGCAGGATGGCCCTCCAGGACATGCACAGTGATCTTTCTGCCCGGGCCTGCCAGCTCCTCACGCAGCAGGTTCAGCCTCTTTGCCGCCTCATCGAAATCCAACTCTCTGGCGATCACATGCACCAGCAAGATCTCCCTGACGCCCATCAGATCCTTGGCCTTGGATACTGTCTCAAGAGCCGCCTCGGAGAAGTCTGTGGTGAGCATAACTTTAGAAAATATATCCCGGCAGAACCTCTCATATTCTCCGTCTTTGCCGCCATCCAGGATCATGTGGCGGATGATGAGCAGATCCGTTTGGCCCTGCCTGAGCACCTCGGTCGAGACTGATCCCAGGAGCATGCCCTCAACCAGCCCTCTGCCCTGCGCGCCCATACAGATGAGAGAGGCATTCTCCTCCTCTGCCGCCTTGACAATGGCCTCGCCCACACTGCCTCCCTCTATCAGCCCCAGACCCGATCTGGGCTGCAGCCTCTTCATATCGACCCCGTCCGCACCGCTCATCGGCTCCACGATGACCTTCAAAAGCGGCCGGACCGAGGGGCCTTTCTCGCCCAGATGGGCAAGGTGATCGGCCTGCTCTGCGAGCCTTGTTTCAGCTTCATCGATAAGAGAGTCATAGCTCCATCCTTTCCTCTCCAGGTTCATGGGATTGCCGCCGTCCACGACGTTAAGGAGCACGATCTCTTCTATGCCCGGTATGTCCGCCAGGCACTCTTGCATCTTGTGGGCATAGCTGGAGAAGTCGGTGGGAACGAGAACTTTTTTGAACATGGTCTTTCCTCTCTCCTATCTTCAACTACAAAATATATCAATTTGGTGATGTTTTCAGATTTTGAGCTGCTCCTTTGCGTAGAGGTCCTCTGCCACCTTCAAGAGACCATCTCCCTTTATCTCTCCCCCGTAGTCGGGCAAAACAGCAATGCGCTTTTCCTGGTAGCGGTCCCTTAGCTCCCGGATGTAAGAGATCTGAGATGCCTTCTTCTCCTGGCAAAAGCGACAGTCGCAGTCCCGGATCACGTGGTTGATGACAATGGACGAGACAGCAACTCCGTGCGACTCTACCGTCTCAATCAGGCGACGGCTCTCCTCCACAGCAGCTTTCTCGGGGATGGTAACCACGGTGATGCTGGCCGTCTCCGGGTCGAGCAGGGCGCTTCGCATGTTCTCGGCTTTCAGGCGCATGGTCCGAACCTCAGAGAGTATGCGATCGCCAAAACCGGGCTGCAAAAGGTCGAGAACACCCATCCATCTATTTCTCATGCCCAGCACTTTTGTGACAAATCCGGTGGTAATGGAGGGCAGTTGCAGCAAAGGCAGGACCATGGCTGTTGGTGCCGAGTCTATGATCACAAAGTCGTACTTCTTCTCGACGTAAATGTCGTTTAATTTATCCATGAAGATGAGCTCGGAGACACCGGGCATGTTCCCGAAGTCCTCGGGCTTCACCTCCACCTCGAAGAGGCCGAAGAGGGCGGTAAATATGTTCTTGTATCTGCGAAAGAAGCCTCGCGCCTCCTCTGCCAGATCGGGCTCATAGGCATAGAGGTGCTCGCGGATCTTCCGGGGCTGGCTTCCCAGATCGATGTCAAAGATGTCTGAGAGCGAGTGGGCCGGGTCCATGGAGAAGACCAGGGTATCCTTTCCTTGATGCGCTTTCCAGATGCCGGAAGCTGCCGAGCAGACGCTTTTGCCCACGCCTCCTTTGCCAGCCACATAAATCAGTTTCACAGGTCCCAATCTTCCCGGATGGGATTTAATGGTTTGCGCTGCAACAAAAGGTTTTTCTACTTCCAGGACATTTTAATAGACTTAATTATAAAAGGGGGCGAAAGGTTTGAGAGAGCAAATTGTTCTGATCAGCATACTTATCCTATGGGCATCTGTCGCACAGGGTGCCATCAGCGGGCCAGCGACCGGCCTTGACATTCTAGGAAGCCGGGCGAACAATACCACGATCATAGCACCTGACGGCATGCCGGTCGAAGTAAATATAGTCGGCAGCACTGCAAGCAACATCCAGATCGGCTACCCGACTGAAGTGGTTAAAAAGACATGTGGAAAAGATTGTTGGGGCTGCGCTCCATGTGGCGAGGAAAAATGCTATAGAACCCCATGGGACGACTTCAAGAGGCCGCTATGCTACCCATGGAGTTCGTATATTCCCACTAGATATAACCGGCCACTTATTAAAAGAGATCCGATATACGTAAGCACTGCACCAAAGATCCTCACTTTGGGGAGAGTGACCACAAATCCTTAGCCAAAGCTTCGGTTGGGAGAAGTGTTTTTGAATAACCGAAAAAAAGCAACATAAGTTTAAAAAATATTTTTTTATATTCTTTGTATACTAATTCCTTTGCGGATTTATTCCAGGCAATGGCCATCTTTGATCTATTTATTTCTAATAATGCTCTAAGAAATCCGACCTTGTCGGCCCGAAAGATTTTTCTACTTCCAGTATATATAAAACATAGGTTAAATATGTTTAGCTTAAATGTGAAATTCGCTGGAGGGGAATGGTGTTGAGGAAATCAATCATATTGGCTTTAACGCTGATGCTATCGGCTTGCAGTGCCTCTGCATTTGGCGGCCCAGGATCCGTAGTTGTGGATATCGTAGGAAGCGTAACCGATAATACAAGGATCGCATCTTCCGGCATGGAAAAAGTGGAGCTGGAAATCATTGGAAGCGAGGCAAATAATACAAATATTTCTCCGCCTGCCGGGAATCTAGTAATTTGCCCTGGATGCATAAGTCCTGAATGCACATGTCCTGAATCTATATGTCCTGAATGCGATAATGAGCAGGAAGCCCGTCCATGGGATGATATGCATCTGGGAGTCGACGCCTGGTATGGCACTTTCTGGTACACAGATATCAATATGCCGAAGTGGCCCCAGTTCTAGGATCTTGATCAGAAGCTGCGGTCATTCAAAACCAAATCACCTTTTTTTGATTATTAAATTTCTGGTAGTCTCCCCATTATGCGTTGTGACGCTGCCCGATAAACCGCATAGCAGCATACAGAGATACCGGCTTACGCAAAAGGGGCGTCTCTTGCTTGAGAGCAATCGTTCATGACTAATTCCAGGTCAGGCCGCGCAGGTCCTCGGGTGCCTCCATCCCCAGCACCGATCTGAAATACTTCTCTGCAGGCCCCATTGCAGGACCGTACACAGTCTGTGGGTCCAGGGATCGATCCTCGCCTTGAAGTTCAGCATTTTCCTACGAAAGGACCGCCCTCAGCTTGAGCTTTCCGGCCACCTTGAGTCGCCCCGCCGGAAGGAGCACCTGCAAAAATAATTTTGTGGTTGATAGCTCACAGAGCGCACAGAGACTCTACTCGAACTCGATCGTCCCCGGTGGCTTGGGTGTCAGGTCATAGACCACCCTGGACACGGTTGGAATCTCGCCCGTTATGCGGCTGGATATGCGCTTGAGTGTCTCCCAGGGAAGCTCCATCGCTTCCGCCGTCATGGCATCTCGGGAGGATACGGAACGAACAGCTACCACCCAGCCGTAGACCCGGACATCGCCTTTAACGCCCGTGGCTTTGCCGAGCAAGGCAGCAAAGGCCTGCCAGGGACTGAATTTTTCGACCTCTTCCTCCACAATGGCATTGGCTTTGCGGACAATATCCAGCTTTTCGGCTGTGACCTCGCCCACGATGCGCACAGCCAAACCAGGCCCCGGATAAGGCATCCTCTCGCTGATCTCTTGAGGAAGGCCCAGAGCCCGCGCTACTTCGCGAACCTCGTCTTTGTACAGGTCACGCAGAGGCTCGACTATGGTCTTGAATTCCATGCAACTGGGTAAGCCCCCCACATTGTGGTGAGCCTTGATGCCTCCATCGGACTCGATTCTGTCCGGGTAGATGGTGCCCTGCATGAGGCAGTCGCCGCCGATCTTACGTGACTCCTCTTCAAAGACACGAATGAAGGTCTCGCCTACGATCATCCTCTTCTCTTCCGGGTCTGTGACCCCTTTCAAGGCATCGAGGAACCGGTCGTGAGCATTCACGCGCACCAGGCCGATGTCCTGGAAGAGCTGCTCGATTCGGTCCGACTCGAACTGCCTCATGAGCCCCGAGTCCACATAAACCGGAACCAGGCGGTCTCCAATGGCGCGATGGGCCAGCATGGCGCATACCGAGCTGTCCACGCCTCCCGACAAACCTATGATGGCGCGTCCCTTAACATCGCGCTTGATCTCCTCGATGGCGTCCTCTATGAAACGTTGCACATTCATGGCCATAATAGCATGCCCTGCTTTGAGAATAATAGGCTTGCGGTTATGATTATTCTCGCCCGCCATCATGAATATAGGCTTGCTGCTGCTTTACTAGATGATATTAATATGAGATGTACATGAAAAATAAGGCTATAAATTATGAAAGAGAAGAATTTACCGGCGAGATTTGAGAGTGGGGCTCGCCATTAAGACCTCCTCGGGTGGGCTTTCCTCCAGCCCTCCCAACCTAATAAAGCATTTGCAGCCACCCCATTCTCTCAGGTTTCCTGTTTCCTTACTGGGACTGATAACGCTTTTAATGCTACCCAAAGCGCCTTATTTTAAGACGTCGTATTAAGATAAGCGATGGCAAAAGCAATCGCAAAGTTGCATGCAAATGAAGGAAGTAATGGAAGAGAAGATGAAGGACATTGCGAAGATTTCTGAGGCCAGGAAAATGAAATATTGCAGAATTTTGCTGTGTATGACCGCGCTGGCTGCGTGTCTGATGATTGGCATTGCATGGGGAGAAGACTATCTGGAAGGCGGGTATGTCAGGAGTTACGATCGGTCCATGACGATGGACCCGGGAATAGCTGGCATGGTGCAGTGGCTGGATGCGCCTGTCCCCAGTTTCCCCTGGTACAGCTCCAATCTTGCTTTCTACCGACAAGCGGTTTCCAGCAGCACATTCACTCCCTATAGAGAATACTATACAACCACAGGGACGCCCGTGATGAGCGGCATAGTAAGCAATCCCGTCAAATTCGATATTACCCAGGATACGCCTTACGGCATATACTACGGCAACGGCCAGGGATTGCCATACTCTCAATACGAATCCACAGTGCCTTCCAAGACAAATGATCTCTGGATTTCGGGGGCCACGAATTGGACACAGTATGCAGTAAGCCCAGTGGGAGCCTCTCTGCAACTCGTGGCCAATGTGCCCACAGGAGGAATGGGAGGCTTTTATGAGGTGGTTCAAACCGATACGGCCAGTACCAAGTACAAGACCTATCAGTTCAATCCAGGTTATAACACCATGAACTACAAAGCCGACCAGATGGGAAGACACATGCTCTACATTGTGGTGAACAACCAACCAAGCAATGTGGTCATTGTGGATGTGTTCTCCCAGGCCCCAAGGTAAACGGCCTCTTTGCACAAGATGTCTTGGAGATATTTGAGAGTGAGGGCGTATACATTTTCCGCCTTCGCACTCACCACATTTGCCCTCATCTCTCTTGGCCAGTAATGCGGTGCGCTGTGCGCTTTCTGTATTTGCTGTGCCGCTCTTGTTATTTCCGGCTCTCGCATTTTTAATATTCATGGATCAAGACATCTCCCCATCTTGCCCCATCGGGCTGCTGCACTCCAGCCACTCCTTCTCCGGGCTTACGGTCCTGTTGGCCCACTTCCATCTGGCTTTGCCTGCCAATGTGAAGTTTCCGGCCAGATGCGTATCCTTGAAGCCGCCCGGCCACTGGGCATTTCTGTCGGCCAGGCCCTCGACATGGGCAGTTGTTTCCAGATAGGAGAGGGTCTTGCCCAGCTGAGCGCGATAGCTGAGGTTGAGGCTCTTAGCCTCGTAGTATCTATCGCTCCAGCGAATGTCTCTGTAGTCGTTCTCGGCCCGCAGCTTTGCAGACCACTCGCTCCTCAGGGGAATGCAATTTCGAGAGAGGTTGACAAAGGCAGGAGAGAATCCGGTAAGGACGTTGCGCTCTGCGTTGATGCTGACAGAATTGTATGTCAGTTGCTCCTCTGCCTGATAGTCGCCTGCTCCATGCTCGCCGTATTGCAGGACCGATCCGATTATAGGCCTGATTCTGGTAGTGGCTGATGCCGAGAAGTTGAACTCTCCCGCGATGATATGCACATTGTTTGTGACAAGGTAGCTATCAAACTCTGTGGAGAGCATGCCTTCAGTAGAGGCTAATCCCTTGCCGGAAACGTGGCCATCGATGCTGGCCCTGGCGGCGGGCTTGCGGCTCCTCATCTTGATCACGATCTGACCGTGTGCGCCCGGCGCAAGATTGGGAAAGGTCCAGGTGTTGGTGGTGCCGGGATCGGGTGGCGGATAAGACTCGATGAATACCGTTAGCGGATCGTAATCCTCTTTGACGATTAGATCGGCAGGCTCTAGTTCATTATTTCCATAAGTTATGGTGTAGGTCATCAGGCCTCCCGGGGTCGCGGAAGAGGGGCCGTCCTTTACATCCTCCTCCTCCAGGGGCTCGAAACTTATTATCTCATCGCCAATCTTAATGTAATCGATGAAAGCAGATGTATCGGATACCTTGCTATCCTTATAAATCGTGATGTAAATTTTCACAATTCTCTTGCCATCCAGTCTGCTCTTGCAGTCATCAAGGCTTCCTGGGAGGAAGTCTTTGTCTTTATACTTCTCATATTCCAGATCAAATCCATCCAGTTCATTCCAGGTATGATTGGACATTCCCACCTCCGAGCATGATTTCTTTTGCGAAAGAAGCCTTGCATCCTGGAGATTCTTGCTGTCGTAGCCGTCGTCTTCATCGCCATCAAAATAGAGCTCAACTTGGACAGTTCCATCGCCTGATTGGGGATATATCCACATGCTGAGCTGATCAAGATCCTCAAGTGGTAGCGGAGGGTCCAGATAGATATAGATCCGGGCATAATTTCCTTTGCTGTCTACGGATAGCTCTGCACTGCTGCCGCCATGAAAGCTCTGTCTGGCAGAGACGGAAGAATCAGCATATTTTAGCTTGCTGAGATGATAATCCAGATCAGTGAGACAGGTAGAACTAAATATTCCTATCTGAGAAAATATAATAATAATTAATTATAAAATTAAGTGATCGATTGTAATGCAATGGCTTGCCCATACATACACGTATTTTAGTAACTGTTGAAATAGGATTCGCTCGACAAATGCCTGAAATTTGGCTTTGGCCAATTTGCGTCAATTCATCTCAATCACAAATGACCTAGATCATATCTACATAACCTCTACATGAAAAAAAGGGTTATTTACTTCGGCGATAATCGACTATTCGGCGGGGTAGGAGAGTGGGGACTTGTCCTTACCGCGTGGGCAGAAGGAACGGGAAAGGGGGTATCCGACTGCCCAGAATCCCAAATAGTTGATGATAATCATAATAATGAGTCTCCAGCAACTGTTTTTCAGGTTACGATTTTGGCGTTCAAGCTAAAAAAAATGGTTTCTTACTTAATCTCTAGTCGCCATCTCTAAAACCCTTCTCAGATCCTCGATTACAATGGGCTTGCTGATGTAATCGTCCATGCCGGCAGCCAGGCAACGTTCCCGGTCGCCTTTCAGGGCGTAGGCGGTAATGGCTATGATCCTGGGCCCCTTGGGCCACAGCTTGCGGATCTCTTGCGTGGCCACCAGGCCGTCCATCTCCGGCATCTGCACATCCATGAGAACGACATCGTAGGGCTGGCGTTCTATTGCCTGCAAGACCTCGAGACCATTGCCGGCCACATCCGCGCTGTAGCCGAGCCGCTTTAGCATCTGAATGGCGACCTTCTGGTTGACGGCATTGTCCTCCGCCAGCAAAATGCGCAGCGGTCTGGCGTTCTTCCGGCTGGCGTCCGTTTTTGCTTTCTTAGCGCAAGAATCGACGGGAATCGATATTTCCTCCGCCTCCTCGGCTATAATTGTAAAATGGAAGGTGGAGCCCAATCCCGGCTGGCTGACCACCCAAATCTCACCGCCCATCAGCTCCACCAGCCTGCGGCTGATGGCCAGGCCCAGGCCGGTTCCGCCGTACTTGCGTGTGATGGTGGAATCTATCTGGGAGAACGATTGAAATAGCCGGTCCGTCTTTTCCTCAGGAATTCCAATACCGGTATCTATAACGGAAAAATGAAGCTCATATTGTCGGCTATTTGTGGTCTGTATCGGCTTTGCTGTCACAGAGATCTCTATTGTTCCAGCTTGCGTGAATTTGACAGCATTGCTCAGCAGGTTGACCAATACCTGACGAAGCCTGGTGACATCTCCTTTGAAGTATGCCGGAATCGCTTCATCCAGGCAGTATTTTATTGCCAGCCCTTTTTTCTCTGCTTCTGCTTTTACCAGATCTACCGCCACAAAAATGCATTCCTGCAGATTGAAGGGGTGACTCTCAAGCTCCATCTTGTCTCCCTCAATCTTGGAAAAGTCCAGTATGTCATTTATAACCGAGAGCAAGGAGTTGCCGGAGCTTCTCACCGTCTCTACATAATCCCTCTCTTGCGCAGTCAAGTCCGCTTCCAGGAGCAATCCGGTCAGACCCACTACGGCATTGAGGGGCGTTCTGATCTCGTGGCTCATGTTGGCCAAGAATTCGGATTTGGACCTGACTGCTGCTTCTGCTGCCTCTTTTGCCTCAATCAGTCTGTCTTCGGCCTGCTTGCTCTCTGTGATGTCGCGGATGGACTCTATGGCACCAAAGACATCTCCCTGCGGATCGTAGAGAACCGTGGCGCTGCCTACGAGATAGACAATTCTGCCCCTCATGTTGGGCATGTAGGCTTCTCCCATGAGAGCTCTTCCTTTCTTCTCAATATGATCATACTTGCTCTCGGCCTCTCGGTCGGCTTTTAAAACCAGATCGATCAGTATAGGCCTGCGGGTTCCATAAAAGGGCAATGCGTACTCATAATCGCCTTTTCCGATCATATCCTCGGACGGGATGCCGGTCATGGCCTCGATGGCCCTGTTCCAGGCTACCACCTTTCCCTCTCTGTCGATGACGAAGGTCGCATCGGGCAGAAAATCAATAATGTCCATTAAGCGCTGTTCCGATTCTAAAAGAGCTTCCTCCGTCTGCTTGCGCTCAGTCATGTCGATGAGGAAATTCAACGTGGCTGGTTTGCCTTGCCATTCAATCAAGGTCGCATTGATTTCAACCCACTTGACAATGCCTTCCGGAGTAACCACTCTGAAGGCGTACCGGGGCGGTGTGGCCTCGCTTGTGATCCGTCGACGGTAATTTTCAACCACCATGCTCCGATCATCCGGGTGGATGAATTTGGGAAATGGTCTGTCAATGAGTTCATGCTCCGAATGCACCCCCAACAGGCCAAGCGTCGCGGGATTGACAAACTTGAACAGGCCATCTTGCGCGACGAGGATTGATTCGTTAGCATTGTTTATCAGCAGGCTATACTTTTTCTCGCTCTCAATCAGCGCCTCCTCGGCCTGCTTGCGCTCAGTGATGTCCAACCCGACGGCTTGATAGCGGGTGGGCTGGCCTGCCTCATTAAAAAAGGCCCGGTTGGTCCACTCGTGGTAGAGCACTCTGCCGTCCGGCATCAGATATCGTTGCACGTGGGTCTCAAGGGGCTGCTTTGGTGTAAGCGCGCCAAGAATTGCTCTGACCATTTCCTGGTCGGCGGGGGACAGGAAATCGTAGAAGTTCCTCCCGATCATCTCGGCGGGATCTCGGTCGTCCCATGCCGCCAGAGGCTTATTTAGATAGGTCAAAGTGCCGTCGGGAAGAAACGCCGAAACGAACGCCGGCATGTCCTCGGATAGCTGCCGGTAGCCCTCCTCGCTCTCCCGAAGCACCTCCTCGGCCCGCTTGCGGTCGGTGATATCTCTGGTCACTCCCACTAGAAACTCATTTCCTGCTTTGTCTTTATAGAGCGTCTTTTTAACCAGGACGGTGCAAGTCACGCCGGGAGCGTAGGTATTCGTTTCCTCGTTTACGTTCTCTTCTCCCGTGGCAAATACCTCTTCGTCTTTATGCCAGGAGATTTCTGCCATCTCTCGAGAGGGGAACAGTTCATAAGCGGTCCTGCCCAAAATTTCATCTCTTGAGCGGCCGAAGAGCTTGCAAGCTGCATCGTTGACCAGAATTACCCTGTGCTTCCTGTCCTTGACATGAATCGGATCGCCAATAGAATTAACTATTTTTTCCAGGGAGTCTCTGGTATCAGTTAAGGCCTGGTTGGCTTTTTCTAATTCTGCGGTTCTCTCAAGGACTCTCTTCTCCATTTCATCATGGGCCCTTTTTAGCTGCTCCTCCATCTTTTTGCGCTCTGTGATGTCCCTGGCAATGCCTACCAGAAACTCATTGCCGGCCCTATCTTTGTAAACAGTCTTCTTGGTGATCAGGGTTCGAACATTGCCCTGACCATCTGTCACAGATTCTTCATTTACGTTCTCTCTTCCTGTGGAAAAGACCTCTTCATCCTTTTCCCAGAAAATGTCTGCCTGCTCTTTGGGGAAAAAATCGTAACATGTCTTGCCGATTATATCCTCCGGCTCGAGATTGGTGAACCTGTACTTGGCAGCATTGACAAATAAATATCTGTGCTGCCCGTCGCTGACAAATATTGGATCTCCAATGGAATTGATTATCTTTTCCAGAAAATCCTGGGTGATGAGCATTTTCTCAGGAATAGATATCTTCAAGCTTTCTGCGCCGCGTTTCTCTTCAAGCAATCTTTCGATAGCTTGCAGCTCTAAGGAAGCATCGGATAGCTTCCCTGATAGGCAAGCTGGGTCTAGTTGGCTTTTGGTTCTGAGATCATCTAATTGAGCGCGAAGTTGGCTGAGTTTCTGTAGTGCGTCATTGAATTGCATTTCTTGTCCCGGAAAAGACGACATGTGTTTTAGTAGTTCTGTGAATCGGAATTTTTATTCTAACCTTCAGCGGTTATGACTATTAGTGATAAATAATTTTCCCCTAAAATGCGTTGGATAAGATTTATATTCGCATGAGAGAATTGACATTATAGAACAGACAAAATATAACTCATATCCCGCAGGTGCAACCTCCAGATCTGGCATTTTGGAGGGGTGCGCAAAAAGATGAGTGTTTAGATCGCAAATATTGACGCAGTTTTCTTCAGAGACTGCCAATGCAAAGATATTCGAAGTCCTCTATCAGAGCTTCCGATTCAAATTGTCGATAAAGGTGCGGACTAATTAGCAAATACCGAAATTTCTATTCAATTGCCCATTTTAAAAAATTAGAGCGGATGAGAGTATGACCGCTATTGGCACTTCCCTTTCCCACTCTTGATGCAACTGGTGCCCTTCTGCCCTGAGTCCACCGCCTCCCTGGACCAATTGATCTTCGTCTCCGGCATCTCGAAGCGGGCGATCACCGGAGCGTGGTCCGACTCGGGATAGAAGATCCTGGAGGCGAAGACTATGGATTCGTCATGCAATAGCTCGTTGTGCACTTCGGAACCCTTGAAGTAGGCCAGCATGGTCCTTGATACCAGGATGTGGTCCAGCATCTTCCCCTTGCCGTTATGCAGCAGCGAGTAGCGAGCCGGTTCTGGGATGTTCCTCTCCGTGGGCACCATGACCCGCATGGCCAGGTCCATGTTGCCTGTATTTTCCACGTCGCCCCGGATGGCTTCGATGGAAACCTCATCAAACTCCTCATTGAAATCACCGCAGACGGCGATCAGAGCACACGGGTCTTCATCGAAGAGATTGTCGATGAGAATGCGCGTCTCCAGACTCTGGCCGATGCGCTTCATGCTTGAGATAAAAACACCCTCCGCCCAGCCCGAGGCCGTCTTCCAGGTGCGATCGCTCAGTTTGTGCCCCTGGATGTTGGTGGGCCGGCGGCTCTTGAGATGCAGGTTGATCACATCCACCACCATGTTGTTGGGCAATTGCACTTTCGCGTGCAAAATGGGCCTCTCCCAGGAGATTTCTTTCGCCTCGCTCTCCTCCGGAATCGCCGTAACCTTCTTGTAGCGCGGCGAGGGGGCATACTCGTGCAGATACTGGTCGTGCTCCACAATATCATAGCGGCTGAGTATGACCAGGTTGTGATGCTCAAAGACCTCTTTTGTATCCGGATCGATGGTGTTGACTCTCTTGTAGCCCTCGTAAGGCGTGCATTCCAGGAGGCGGTTCATGGCATCCAGACGCTTCTTTCTGCCGCGCTCATGCTGTCCGCAGACCTCCTGCAAACAGAGAATGTCTGCATCCAGGCGAACCAACTGGGGTCGCAGGATGGGTATACGTTCCTCAAGGCTTGGATATTGGTCGCGCCGGTCGTCCAGGTTCATAAGGTTGAAGGTGGCAATGCGTAGCTTAATGGGCATCTCGTCTCTCCCTACGGTCTTGCTTTTATCATAGTGCTGCGAGCTTTTATCTTTGCGGTTGAAGGGACACCAATTGAGCTATGTCGCCTATTCATTTTTATTTGCACCCATAAGCCTTCGGCTGGGCTTTTCTGCCACTACCAAGAGCGGATCGACGGCATCAAGCGGCGCATAATCCTTGAAGATTCCATTGGTATCGCAGAATCGATCCTCGGGTAGCAGAGTGAAGATCCTTCTGCAAAAGCCCCTTTCATCGATTTTGGCGGCAGTCTTCTTCAAGACAGAATAGCCTATGAGCATCTCGCCCTGTGGAGTTTTGACCGGGCCGGTGCGAATGGGGCAGAGCAACCATCTCTCCCGCACGTAGCCCATCCTGGTCAGAGCATCATGATCTTTTAGCCAGATTATTTTCTCCTCGTCTTCATATGTTGGATTCATGCTGCATCTTTCCTGGCTCAGATACTGAGGAGGTCCTGCTTATCTCCTGCTTTTAAGCTGGCCTGAAAAGATGCGGCCACCAGAGGATTGGCCATGATCTGGGGCAGGCCCAACTGTTCAAGAGTGCGCCGACTTAGCTCCATGGGACTGATGCCTGGATTTGCCCCAGCCAGCAAAAGGGCTGCACTATGAATTCTCTGAAGATATTGCAGCCCTTCATCCATAATGCGATAAGCTTCGCTTCCCGATCTTGGTTCATCCCAGGCCGCTAAGAGGAGCTTGATTTTCGGGATGGAGGCAAGCTTCTCAATGGAGCGGACGGATGCCAGGATGTCCTGATAGATGGGCATATCTCCGGCAATAGGAATCGCATCGGCAGAGAAGAGAGCGCCATCTTCAGCCAGCCATAAGGAGATAGAACCGGGAGAGTGGCCGGGAGTGTGCAGCACCTGCAATGTGAGATCGCCCTCCAGATGCAGGATGTCTCCTTCCTGCAATGTTTGGTCAACCTTGACCGATCCGCCCACAAGGGAGAAGAAGCCGGGAACGGGGCGCTCTTTCGCCTGCAGGTCCACATCCTCTATCCATGCCTTTTCTGCAGCATGGGCGGCCACGGTGCAGCCGCATATGCTCTTTATGGCCCGGGCTGCGCCAATATGATCGGGGTGAGCGTGGGTGAGTATGAGCCGGGAGATTTCCTGCGGGCTTCGGCCGGTTGTTTTCAGATAGTCCAGAATAATCTTCTCTGAAGAGGCAACTCCGCTGTCGATAAGGTAGATCTTCTGGCCGTAGATAAGAAAGGCATAAACGAATCTGGCAATTTCCTGGCCGGACGGATCGGTTATCTGAAATGGGATTTTCAGGGCATGAACGTGATCAGTTATCTGCATCTTAAGCCTCATGATATCCATCATCCTTTGCTGCAAGCCACCAGAGCAGCCCTTAGCGCTTCCATCTTTGTGGGCTTGCTTATGTATCCATCCATTCCTGCCGCCAAACACATCTCTCGATCGCCTTTGAGAGCTGATGCCGTCATAGCGATGATCTTAGGCCCTTTTTGCCATCTTTGTCGTATTGCCTTTGTGGCATCCAGGCCGTCCATCTCCGGCATCTGTACATCCATGAAAACAACATCGTAATGCTGGCGCTCCAGGGCCTGCAAAACCTCTATGCCATTGGCGGCCACATCCGCCCGATACCCCAGCTTTTTAAGCATCTTCTTAGCCACAATCTGGTTGACTGTATTATCTTCTGCAAGCAGTATGCTCAGGTCGTGGTCCAGTTGACCTTGCTGATCACTGACCGCTAAAGAAGCAGGCTTAAAGATATCGATTGGCTCACAAAGGGTTGTTTTTGCCGGGATGGTGAAATGAAATGTGGAACCTTTGCCGGCCTCACTTTCTGCCCATATTTTTCCGCCCATCATCTCCACGAGTTTTTTGCTTATGGCCAGTCCGAGACCAGTGCCGCCGTATCTGCGCGCAGTCGAGGCATCGATTTGACTGAAGGACTGGAACAGGCGGCCTATCTTCTCTTCAGGAATTCCAATTCCCGTATCTTTTACGGCAAAATGGATTTCATGGTTATCTCCTTCAAGCTTTATGCTGGAGACCGTGATTGCAACTCCACCTTTTTTCGTGAACTTCACGGCATTATGGAGTAAATTTATTATGATCTGGCTGAGCCTGGTAGGATCGCCCAAAATCAACTTTGGAGTGCCGTCTTGTATCGTGCAAGTTGTGTTTAGCCCCTTATCAGCGGCTGCAGCCGCCACAAGATCCATGGCCGCCTCAATGCAGCTTTGCAGGTCGATCGGCTGGCACTCCAGCTCAACCATATTAGCTTCGATTTTTGTGAGATCAAGGATGTTATTTATGATAGCGAGCAGTGTGTCCCCGCTGCTGTGAATAATTTCAATGTACTCCCTCTGCCTCGCTGTGAGATTCTCATCCAATAGAAGACCTGTCAAGCCTATAACGGCATTCATAGGCGTGCGAATCTCATGACTCATGTTGGCCAGGAATTCGGACTTGGCACGCGTGGCGAATTCAGCTTCCTCCTTGGACCTTTTCAGCTCTTCCTCAGCATGCCGTCGATCGGTTATATCGCGTATCGATTCGATCGCTCCCCAGTAATTTCCGTCAGAGTCGTAAAGCGCCGATGCGCTTCCCAGGAGGTATGCTTCCCCATCTTTCAGCCTGGGCATGTAGGATTCTCCAACGATGGAGCCGTCTTCTTGCCTTTTTATAATTTCATATTTCTCATCAAAAGCTGGATCGTACTTTACAGTCATATCTATGAGGATCGGCCTACGCTCACCGTAAAAAGGCAGTGCATATTCATAGTCTCCCTTGCCCAGCATCTGCTCGGCCTTGGTGCCGGTCAGCTTCTCGATGGCCCGGTTCCAGGCTATCACTCTGCCCTCTTTGTTGATAACAAAGGTAGCATCGGGCAGAAAGTTTATGATGTTCGCTAGCCGGCGTTCTGACTCTTTTAAGGCGCTCTCTGCACTTTTGCGTTCGCTGATGTCTAGAGCGACATGAACCGCTCCCGTGATCTTTTCATCGGCATCCCTGAGGGGGCTACTTCGAGACAGCCAGGTCTTGCCGTCAGGAGTAACTAATTCCCCCTCCTGGGACTCACCTCTCTGGAGGGCTTTGACTGCAGTGCAACCTGCACAGGGCACTTCGAGGCCGTAGATGGCCTTAAAGCATTGCTTCTCTTTAATTTCATCCTCTGAAAGGCCGAGAGACCTTTGAACGAGAGTATTAACCCAGATGATGTGCATCAGGGGATCAAGGTATTCGACAGAAACATTTTTTAAGCCTCCCAAGATAGCCGCTTTCTCCTGTTCTGATTTACGTAATGACTCTTCAACGTGCTTTCGCTCCCCAATCTCCGAGAGGGTCATGGTGAGCAATTGATTTCGCTCATCAAAGGCCACCTTCTGGCGGATGAACATCAACACAATGATGAGCCCGACCGACGCAGCCAGGCCGGAATAATTGATTAAGTGCGAGTATTCATAACCCCAGATGAGAAGGGAAAATGCTGCCCCAATTCCCAGGTAAGGCAAGAAATGAACCCATTCATCTCTTTTGCTCTGAATGGGGCCCAATACACCCAGCGGTTCAAAAGGAAGAGAGTTTGTCTGCAGCACTCCTGCCAATCCTATCAACAAATAGGTTATCAGCCAGCCTGTATCGAGGAAGCTGCCAGAGATAAAAGTTCCCTGATTTGTCTGAATGGTGAAGATGGCATCGGTCGTTAAAAAGATGATCAAGCTAAGGGCCAGAATGAGGGCAGGATCACGTCCAAGTGAATTGAGCTTTCTGAAGAGAAGCCCCATTAGAGCAAAGAACAGAATCAGATCCATGATCGTATAGGCTGCCGCGAAAAGCAATTTAATAGTAATCCCTTTGGTGGAAGCAACAATCGGGTCGATAAGGAAGACCCAGAATACCAGAGCTGCTGATACGATAACGATTGCCGCATCCAGAAGATTTTTTTGCTTATCCCGGGGAGAAAGAGGTCCCTCAGGCAAGAGGAGGATGCCTATAGCAAAAAGAGGATAGAACGCAAGGTAGCCAATGTCAGCTACTGAAGGGAATGGATTTTGATGGAGGACGACCTCGATTACAGCCCAGGAAGCTTCCCCAAAGGCATTGAAGACCAGAGCTGCAGCTAATAGCGTCCAGGCCTTTTTGGATCTTCCCTGAGAATGCTGCGCTGTAAGCAGCATGCTAGCCGCAGCCAGTCCACTGCTCACAATCGTAATTGCATCCAAAATCGGAAGCAGCACATCTCTGTCCTTAACAAAGGCCAGCACTGCCAAAAAGACCGTCAAAATTGTGACGGCCAGGATGACTGCAGTGCGAAAAGATGGGCTCTTGCCGCCTTCCGCATGATCAATTGCCTCGATCTTATCCCTCCCATTGTTAGATCATATCATTATATTTGAAGACTTAACGAAAAAGCTTTTGGTAGTTAGCATTCTATAGATAAATACTGACAATAAGTAATGACATTTAAGTAATGATTGGTCAAGTCCCGATTTAGCTTGTTGTTAGCCTTTAAGCACGCAGGGAATTGGCATAAGAATTGGCAAAAGGAATCGGTCATGTATTAAAAATTATGTACATGTATGTAATTCATATCCTAAATATTTGCCGTCTGAAAGTCATGAATATCCTGCCAAACACACTGCAGGCTAATCAGTCATCAATCTGCCTTCGCGTAGCAAGTTCAATGGCAAGTTGAGAGTCTCAGTCCCCGCTGTCTTTTCAAAGCTACGACCGTAAAAGTTCGAAAAGAGGCTTGTCTGAGCCAATATATGCCTTCAGAATTCAATCATGATCAAAAATTTGGGCCCAGAGATCCCCTATTTCACTCTCTCTTGCACCTGACGGTTCATCTCTTTTCACCCATAAACAATCCGTCCCAGCTTTGGCTTTTAGAATGCTTCCAATTTCCCTGGAAAATGGTTTTGCAAACCCCGGCTTTTTCATGATTGTGACTGGTATTGTCGATGGATACTCTAAAACCACCTCTGCCTACCTGGTCGGCCCATTTTCCTATAAGCATAATTTCCTCTCCCTCCTTAAAAAGAGTTCCTTCGATAGTGCCTTTTACTTCTGCGTTGCAATAAGTCCCACTAACGAGATGACCTGACTGCACCAATTGCATATCTGCAACAATCGGCTGCAAGATAATCCAGGCGCCCTGCATTTCAGGCAAGCTGCTGTCTTCTCCTGTTTTTCCTCGCGGAATACTTCTCACCACAGCATCATCTGCGGCCTTATTTTTATACTTTGAGTTCCAATTTCTATGAACGGAGTGTTGCGATATGCTGGAGCAAGAGTCGTTCTGGGAAAATAGTAGCTATGCGATTGTCACAGATAAGACCAAACCGGCCATGAAACTGACGATAGACGAATTGGCCCGGAGAGGAAAGAAGGTTCATGTTGTTGATTTGTCGGATAGCCCCGACAAGGAGATGATACAAAGCATCTCTGATCTCCCGCAAGATATCGATTGTGCCATTATCGGGCTGAAAAAAGAAAACACGGAAAATGCAATTGTTGAGCTCAATAAGAAAGGCATCAAAAAATGCTGGATCCACTGGAGGACGGAGACAGATCAAGCTAAACAGAAATGCGCAGAGCTCCAAATGCCATGCATTGCAGGAAAATGCCCCATGATGTATCTAAGCCACGGCTTCAATATCCACACAATGCACGGGAGCCTGGCAAAATTATTAGGAAAATATTAAATAGCCTTACTCTTTGTCATGATGCTTGTGCTCAACTCCATGCACATGCAGATGCTCATGTACCAGCTTGCCGTGCAGATGGGTATGCTCGTGCACCAGATTGGAAGATAGCAGCAGTTCGTAGTCGCTCAGCACACTCTCGGAATCCCTGTCCATCTTAACGCTGTGGTCCTCGCCCATGACGATGGCTCTCTTGCTGATCTGATCGATGATCTCCAGGTCATGGGTCGCCGTTATCACCGTCTTGCCCGCATGGCCTAATTCCTGGAGAAGCTCGACCAGCCAGAGCTGAGTTCTGGGATCCAGGCCAGCGGAGGGCTCATCCAGCAAGAGCACATCGGGGTTGTTGACCAGGACTGTTGCTATGCACACCTTCTTCTTTTCTCCCCCGGAGAGAGTATGAGGCGAGCGATCGCGCAGCTTGCCGATCTGCATCATCTCCATGACATCCTCCACCCTGGCTTTGACCTCCTCAAGCGGCAGGCTAAGCTGCAGTGGTCCGAAGGCAATCTCCTCATAGACCGTAGAAGAGAAGAGCTGAACATCCGAGTTTTGAAAGACGAATCCCACCTTCGTCCGGAAATAAGACCGGAATTCGTTGTCTTTAATGGCATCAAAGACCTCTTCGCTTATCAGATTATCAAAGGCATAGAATTCGCCTGAGGTGGGATAAACAAGTCCATCCAAAATGGCCAATAATGTCGATTTGCCGCAGCCATTGGATCCGATAATGGTGACCTGCTCACCCCGATTTATCTTCAGGGTTACATCCTTTAGTGCATCGATCTTTCCCACGTAGGAGTAAGAGACATTCCTCAAATCAAATATAGCTTGCATTGTAGATTCCATTTTTATACCCGGATCACATTTTGGGAGATCAACACCAGCACCACACTCAAGGATATAGCCACTATTCCTGCCAGATAGTCGCGATTTGCCATTTTGAATTCCTGCATGATATGAACTTCGCCGTTAAAGCCCCTGGACATCATGGCCATATGTACCTTTTCGCTCATGGAGAGAGACCTTATGAGTGTATATCCTATGCGTCCTCCTACCCACTTCTGCTCATCAACCATTCCTCTGGCTTTGATGGTCCGGGCTTTCTTGGCAACATACATCTCTCGTATCAGGTCCATGAGCAGGAAGATGTATCGATAGGCCATCTGCAGCGTGAGGACATAGAGCTTGGGAACGCCCACCGTGCGAAGGGACTTGAAGAGGATAAGCTGCGGTGTGGTGAGAAATAGCAGCACCACGGCAGAGACGCAGGTTGCCACGCGCATAGTGAAGATCACCGCGGCATTCGCGCCCTGTTTGGTGATGAAGATGCTCTCCGGCAGGGAAAAAGGCCCCAGGTGTGCCCCTGGGCCAAGGTACGCCACCTGGTAGAGAGGATCGCCGGGTAAAAAGACATTGAATATCATGGGCACGGCGATAATGCCGGCAAAGATGGGTATGAAGAGCCAGACACGCTTGATGAAAAATCCCACTTCAATCTTGCTGAGATAGGAAAACAACAGGGTCAATGCATAGATGAAGATCAGCACCCTCAGGTCGCCAATCAGGCTGGTGGCGAATATAACGGCCAGGATGGAAACCAGCTTAACTCTTGGGTCCAGGCTCTGCAGAAGGCCGCGGCGCTTAGAGAAGCTCTCTGAAATAAAAGCCTCCTCCAGAAAGCCGAAAATTCCATCAATGGTCTTTCCTACAAATCCCTTTTTGCCATGATGTACCGCAGAGCATTTGCATTGATCCGCATCCACTTCTTTCATCCAGTCCGGTATCATCGTTCTCCTTAGTCTTTGGCGACCTTCTTTCCTATGAAGTAAAGCAGGCCACCGCATACGACTACACCGATAACTGCCGATAGAATGTACACTGCTGCGGCTACGGTCATGGACTCGTCGCCTCCGGAAAAGGCATAACCAGGCAACGGGGCACTCCAAAGACCGGAGAGCCTTTCCAGGCCGGGAGGCACAAATCCCAGCTTCTCCTTGACCTCCTCCGGCCCCCACTCACCGAATGTCTCGCCTACGGCTAAAAGGCCGAGTGGGGTTAGAATTATCAACAACATCAGGCCGATGGCTAATTTTTTTGTAGTCTTATCCATAGTCTTTCCTCAGGGAGCGGCAGCTTTCTTGCTCCTGCTATCCTGCAGTCTGGTTTTCGCTCCGTAAAGCAGAGAAGTATCGGTTTTCTGGATATAGACGAAGATTAAAGCTGTGATCACAGCCTCAAGGATGCCGAATCCCAGGACATGTTCCAGGAGCATGGCCGGAAGTGCCACATTCAGGCCATAGGGCATGTATAACGGCACTCCTTCGGCACTTTGGTGCAGCAAGGGTTGAATACCGAACATGAGACCGGTGAAACCTGCTGCAAGGATAAGAGAGATATAACCGGCTATGGCTGCGCCGATGACCCGTCGAGAAGAGGTGAACCCTGTATTGCCGCTGATATATTTGTAGACATAGTAGGCGCTGAAAGGCATTATTACAGCCATATTAAAGCAGTTGGCTGCAATAGCTGTAATCCCTCCGTCTCCGAACATGAGCGCCTGGAGGACAAGGGCAACGGATATGGCAATTACTCCTGCCCAGGGCCCCAGGACGATACCGATTATCGCTCCGCCCACAGCGTGGCCGGTGCTGCCCCCAGGGATAGGGATGTTGAACATCATAATTACAAAGGAAAAGGCGGCCGACATAGCCAGCAGGGGAACTTGCTTTGACCTCAGCTCTCTGCCGAGTCTTTTTCCCGCATAATACCAGATGGGGATCATGATGATCCACATTGCGATATAGGTATATGGCCCCAGGTAGCCATCAGGAATATGCATTATCTCACCAAATCATAGAAATATCCGTTAATTATAAAAGGATGTCGGACATACATACCAAGTATGAAGAATGTATCATTTTTATGTAATAGACGTGTTAAGAATGAATATAATTAAGATCTTATTGGATGCATAATAATTCATCGTTTGAAGGGGATGTGCATTTCTCCCTGGTTTTGTAAATGAAAACGAATTATAATTTATAATAAATTAAATTTCTGTTCACTTTGTTAATATTAGATTACAAAAATTATTTGTTAATGTCATCCTTATTTAAGATATGCTCAGATATCTTAAAATAATATTACATTACATACTAAATAAAGAAGTTTGTTCTAAAGGGGAGGGGTTAATCTGAGAAGGGGGATTGTGTTGTTGATGCTTTTTATTCTTGTAGGAATGAGCTCTGCGGGCAGCGAAAGCGACAAGGTACCATACGAAGATCCAAGCACCATCGAAGAGAAAAATCTTACATTCGACATGCAGCAACGCGTGAGCGGAACAGGCTTCTTTGCTACCTACAGGCATTCATCTATGCCGGATGCAATTGGAGAGGAGGGGCTGCTCTACAACGGCGTCGAGGCAAAAAATAATGCTCACGGAAGCGGCGAGATTGATGCAAATTCCCTGATGTATGCCGAGAGTTCATACAATAACAGGACCTGGGTCAATGGCGCCTATGATAAAGATGGAGAGATAATAGAAGATGATGAAGAGACGACCAGCATAATCGAGATAGATGAAGATCATAAAATGACCTATGGCTCTTTGGAATTGCCCATAGGATCGCGATACTATGCCACCCATGCCATTGTTTTCAATTCCCGGCTTTTTGAGAATACCTGGATAAAGAACCGCAATGGCCTGAATTTTATTAATAACAGGATTGAGGGTGCAAAGGGCCTGAATTTAATTCTAGATGCGTCGTCAGATGGCTTCAATACCACTATGAAATTGGATGAAGACATGACTCAAGGCAAAGCCCATTTTGCAGCCTTGCAGACGGTCGGAATTCCGCGAGATGAGGAATCAGGCGAGGAATCAGATGGTGGATCAGAAGATGAACACTTGGGAGCAGAAGAGCCTGAGGAAGCTTCCGTCCTTGGCCCGGCTATGAAATCGTGGCATAATCCCATCTTTGTGCTGGATGAAGACTACTTTGGAACGTATCACATAAAACAGAATCTAACTATGTACAGCTACGAGGACGAAGAAGAGAAGGAAGATGCATGGCTGCCCTGCTGCAACGGCGGCTTTTCAGATATGAATGCTGGAGATAAGACGGGAAGAAGCGTGCAGGGTGTATTTGACTGCACGTGCTTTAAATTTTTATAATTATTTCTTGCGTCGATCTCAGCCTATGCAATCTAGCATCATCTATATAAAGATCAAATTAATTCCCTTACACGGGTGATAGCATGAAAAAGATGATTTTATTGATTTCAGCCTTCTGTTTCTTAGCTCTAATAGGCATGGCAGTAGCTCAAAATGGTGCAACTAGTGCCAACCCAGGTATGATGGTCCTCCAGCAGGATACTGCATCAAACAACACGAATATAAGCTTGTATTCTGCCGCCCAGGACTGGGGCGTTTATGCATTTAGCATAGGCGAAGCAGTCAAATTCACGGCACCAAAGTCTGGATGGAAATTGAAGCAGATACAGGTGTTGGGCTGGAACGGTTTCAATGAAACCACCAGGACGGTTCCTGCCTCGGGTAATTTTCTCATTGAGATAAGAGATAACGATCTGAACCTTCTTTACCGACTTGCAGATACACAAAACGCCTATTTTACAAACCCAATGCCCATTCTCAGAACCATAGATATTCCGGCTCTTTCATTAACAGGCGATTTCTACATCATCTTCTATGATCGAAGCACCATGAGGATCGGGGTAGAATTGGAAAATGGAACAGGAAATTCCTATCAATACAATGACCTGAATAGTCAGCTGATTCCTGCTGATTTTAAAATTGAAAATAACGCGACGGCCAAAGTTAACTGGGTCATCAGAGCAGTCGGCGAGTAGAAGAGATTCATCTCTTCATATTTTTCCTTTTTCTGAATTTATCAAATTCTTCCCTGCCATCAGAATCTTTATATGGACAAAATTCATCTGAACTATCTCAGGTGATCGTTTGAAGAAAATGGTTTTGCTGATAACTGTATTAAGCTTACTGGCTTTATCTTTGACAGGCATATCTGCTGCCGCGGATGCAAAATCACCAGATAATCAAGCTATGAATTCATATGAAGGAAATCTCTCTCAGAAGAGAATCGTTTCCATAGATTTACTATCGATAATGGGCCTTCCAGCTTATTTTATTGCGGAAGCTGTCAAGTTCAAGGCACCAAAGCCTGGCTGGAAGCTGAATACCGTGCAAATATTGGGATGGGATGGCTTCAATGGCACCATGGAATCTATTCCAAGAGAACGGATAATTGCCCTTGAAGTGAGGGATAAGGACCTTAATTTACTATATAGATTTGCTGACTCTCAGCTCCCGTACTCCAACTTTATCCGCAATGCTACGGAGACATATCCACTTACCGTCCGTTTACCATCAATATCAGTCAGCGATGAATTTTATGTATGCTTCTATGACCGTGGAGCAATTGCCATCGCCAGTGAAATCCTCAATGAGACCGGCGAGAACTCGTTCATCTACATCGAAGACGGAAATACATTATTGCCTGCAAATCTGCCATTATTCAAGGAGAACGAATCGGTGCCCTTGAATTGGATAATGACTGTGAGCGGAAATTAAATCTCTTTGATCTGAGGTGGTCGGCACGGATGGAAATTTAGCCCAATGTCGACCTGTCTCAGATATCTATACGTGGATTTATTACCACTGCCGTTCGATTCAATCTTTAAAAGGAATCCTGCAAATTTAATAACTTAATTGTTATTTAAATCATGAAATCGTATCGAGTACATATCAGAATCTTTATATGGATAAAAATCATTTGATAGACCTTGGGTGATCACTTGAAGAAGACTATATTATTGCTTGCTTGCCTATGTTGCGCAGCACTATGCATAAACGCTATCGCCGCGGAGACCGCAACATCACAATTAACTACACTGAGGGGAGATAGCGGAAAGAATTATTCGGAGATGAACGTTACATTATTCTCTTCATTGGTTGAATTTGGCTCTTTGGATTTCGGAGAGGCAGCAAAGTTCACTGCCCCAAACGCAGGCTGGAAGCTGCAAAAGGTGCGGGTTTTGGCGTGGAGCGGATTTAATAAGTCCACACAAACATTCCCGGCAGACAGAAATATAATGCTTGAGATAAGAGACAAAGATCTCAATCTTCTATATAAATTTGCTGATGCGCAGAACAATTACTTCCTGTCTGATACCGGGCCGTTATTCGGTGAGATCGAGATACCGGCTGTACCGGTAACTGGAGACTTTTATGTGGTCTTCTACGATCGCGGGGCCGCTCCCATCGGCATGGAGAATAGCGATGGAACAGGCAACTCATTCATCTTCTTCAACGGCCAGATTCTGCCTGCAGATCGCACCATCCAGGAGACTAATGAGACCATCAAGATCAACTGGCTGATCGAGGCAGCCGGCAAATAAGAGAGATACCTCAAGCTAGCATAAATAATGCCACAGCATCAAATATCGGAAATTAGGTTGGCGAAAGTATGTTATAGCTGCACGCCAACTTTATTCCGATGTTTGAGTCTCGTTTCATCTGCATTTGCGGTCTTCCGGGAATTGGAAGCGTTGGCAAAGTGGCTGCCGATTACCTGGCTACTGCCCTGGAATGCAGTACCATAATGCCCTTTTTTTCGCACAGCTTTCCGCCCCAGGTTACGGTCTGTGACGGGTTAGCTGAGTTGATGCATGCAGGACTGATGCGTCCCAAGGAAAAAAAGGACCTGCTCATTCTCTCAGGTGATGCTCAGCCCCTGGATGTAGTAGGCATGTATGAACTGGCGGGAAACATTCTGCAGGCCCTTAAAGAGCAAGGGGTCACGGATGTGATCACTCTCGCTGCATATGTGGGAGAAACAAACGAGACGATACTGGGCACTGCTACAGATCTTGATTCAGCCACGGCTCTCTGTGAGTGCAAAATCCCTTTGCTGCGAAGCGGCGCTATCGGCGGACTAAACGGCCTTCTGGCAGGGCTTGCGCCTCTATATGGTCTGCGCGGCTTTTGCCTGCTTGGAGCCAGCTCGGGAGCCGACCCTGTGGACATCCTGGCGGCAACTAACCTGCTGAGTGCAATAAAAGAGCTTCTCCACCTCGACATTGACATCACTCTCATGGAGCCTTTTATAGAGGAACCGGAAGAGGTGGCTGCTCAAGAAGTGGATATGAATTATAGATAAAATAAGGATGATGATCCAATTCATATGCTTCATCATCCCATGATTTTGAATATTATTCGAAGGCACTAAATCGATTTTGCTACCAGAGTTCCCTTGGGCACGCCAATCACCATGGACACAGGCTCGCACTTAGCCCTCATGATGTAGATAAGCCGGCCAATCAGCTTCTCTTCGAACTCGGAGATGGTCTCAAAATTGCCCATGCCTTTGGACAATATCAGCCAGCTGGGATCGAACAAGAGAGAGCAAGCCTCAGGCTCCAGGTGCTCCAGGGCCGTTCCCACTACATTTCCGGTTGGAATAACCTTTGTTTCCGTCATGGCCGAAAGCTCTTTCGCGGTAACATCATTGAGGACGGGCTCAGACTTTGATCCTATTACCACACACTTTCCCATCTCCTCAAGCTTTCCAATTACGAAGAGATCAAATACAGCTTCACCGCAATTGTCTGTAAGATAGAAGATATTGCTAAAGCTGCCTAGACGCCTCTTTACTTCGGCAATATCGCCATGCAGCTTTTCGCGAAGCGTATCTAGAAAAACGCCGGAAAAGGTTGAATTATCGAAGTCATGGCCCTTGACGCCAAACTCCATGGAATTGGCGACTGCAGCAATGCGAACTAATGCCTCAATCTTGTCATCAGCTTTTTCGTAGAACTCTTCGGCCAGGGGCAAAATATCCGCAGCCACACGGTTGCTCTCCTCTTTGAAGCTTTGGTACGGATCGGATAATCCGCTGCGTCTCTTGACGATATTCTCCCGCTCCGTTCCCACCAGAGCCGACACTCCATCCTTGTGGCAGGCTAAGTAGTCCAGCAGCTCCTCCATAGCCGCCTTCTTCTCCTCCTCTTTGGAAAAAACCAGATCGCATTCGAATTTGGCCCGGTCCAGGATACAGGGATAGCAATTAGAAGCCATCCTCAAACCTGCCACCTTCCTGCCAAGACGGAGATCACATCGGGGATAACGCGCTGTGCAACATGCGCACATGAGCCGCCGCTCAGCACAAAGACCAGCCCCCTATCGCCCACCGCGTCCATTATCAATTGCGTCATCCTGGGATAGGCTTCAAATGTGAGATTGAAGCCACCATAATCGTCCTGGTGAGAGTCATGGCCGAAGATGACAAAAGCCATCTGAAAGTCAAAATCCCTGGCCAATTCAAGGGCGCTCTGGAGAGCGGCAAGGAACCGTTCATTGTTGCCTCCAAAGGTGAGGCCGATGTCGTAGTTGTTTTTTATTGGATCATGCTCTTCACCAGTGCCGCTGTGCATGTTAATATGAAATACATCGGCATCGTCTTTGAAGAAGTCACGCGTACCGTCTCCAAAATGAGGATCTACATCCACTATAAGGAAGCGCTGCAGCCCCATCTGCCGCAGACGCAGTATGGTGATAGCCACATCGTTGAAGTAGCAGAATCCCCAGCAACTGCCCCGCGAGGCATGGTGTCCGGCCGTGCCGGTATATGCGAAGGCCCTCCTGGCTTGGCCCATGGCCACCATCTCTGCCGCCATCATCACGCTGCCTGCGGAAAGCATTGCCACCTCACGGTATGGATCATTCTCCATATTAGCCATGTGAGCTATCGTGTGAGCCTGCGCCACCAGCTCCAGAGGAGCGGGCCTTGCCTTGAAGACCTGCACATCTGTGCCATCCACCAGTCCCGACTCCATCAGCTTCTCGAATGATGGCCGGATTCGCTCTTTCAGTACGCTAAATCCCCGCTTTCCGAAATCCTCGTGATAAGTAATTGCTACCAACATTTTTTGTGCCCTCTAACGTGATTTCTATAGCTCGGTGATCCTGGGGTATCTCTCCAGCAGCATTCCCTCGACTACGATTGGCATCTGCCTATTGGCATCCTTTACTGCACTATCCAGTTGCCAATCCGAAGAGGAGCAGATGGTGATCAAAGGCTCACCCTTCTTTACCAGTTCTCCCATCTTCCTGTGGATTATAACTCCTGCCTTCTTGTCCGCGGGTGCCCCTGCCATACGGGCCAGCTCCACCAGTCGTTTATTGTAGAAGGCCACGATGTAGCCTCCCGCCGGAGCAAGAATATCCGCACAGTTCTCACCGGTAACGATCTCTTCGCTCTTCACCAGGGGATTGCCGCCCTGAACCTCGATGATCTCCATGAGTTTTTTATGGGCCTTTCCGCTGGTGAGAATTTCCTCCGCCGCTTTGTAGCCGTCTCCTCGCCCGGTGATTCCTCCCATCTCCAGCAAGATGCCGGCCAAAGAGAGGCTCTTCTCCTTCAAGCTGTTCGGTCCGCCTTTATTCTCCAGGACAGTGAGGGCTTCCCGTACCTCCAGGGCTGGGCCTATGGTTCGGCCTACTGGCGATCCACCGAAGGTCATGGCGCACTCCACACGAATGCCCAGACGTCTTCCCAGGTCGATGAGATCCTTGGCTAAAGTGCGGCCCGCCTCAGAAGTGGCAAGCTTTGTGCCTGGACCTACAGGCATGTCCACCACAACTGCATCTGCGCCTACAGCTCCCTTCTTAGCCATGATGGAGGCGAGCATTTGGCTGTAGGGATCGATGGAAAGAGCATATTCAGCTTTGATCAGCTTGTCGTCGGCTGGAGCAATATTGGTGGCTCCGCCCCAGACGATGACCCCGCCCACCTTCTCGGTCAGTTCCTTGATCTCGTCGGCACTAAACTCTACCGGCGCCAGAACTTCCATGAGGTCCGCCGTACCACCGGCGCCGGTAATGGCGCGTGAACTGGTCTTGGGAATGAGAAGACCAGCGGCCGCGACTATCGGCACTACCAGCAAAGAGACCTTGTTGCCGGGAACGCCTCCAATGCTGTGCTTGTCCATGACGGGATGAGTGTCGAAGTGAATTCGTTCTCCGGTATCAATCATGGCGCGGGTGAGCCACTCAACCTCCTGACTGTCCATATTATGGATGTAAGAAGCAGTAACATAAGCTGAAAGCTCAATATCACTAAGGTTATTGTCCACAATATCCTGTACGATGGTGCGGATCTGGTCCTCGGTGAGCTTTTTCTTATCCATTATGTTCTTTATATAGCAGAGAGAGGCGGGCTTGGGTGCAGGCAGAACATCCACGCTGGTGGGATTCTTCAGGTCTTTTAGGGCCTCTGTGAAGATGCCGATCTCCCCAGCCTTGACCATCTCCAAAGTGACGTCGAGAATGGCTGTGGTCGCGGAACCCTTTGTTCTGACCCTGACCCGGTCACCGGCATTAAGGCCTCTCTCTCTGGCATCCACTACGTTAAGCATGACTTTGTGCTGACCTATCTCGATATCAAAGGGACGAACTTGCAACATGCAAAAGACCTCTTTTAGAATACAATATATAATTACTGTTTTAGTTTTCCAGCAAGGTTAGCGATCTGATCCATTCACCGCGAGCCTCGCGTGTGGTTCCCACTACCAACCGTAGGCCCTGAGCAGTCTCTTCCAGCACGCCTTTCGCCTCGATAGTCTCGCCGGGCAGCGCCTGGCCGGCATAGGTATGCGAATAGCAGAAGATCTCCTTTACCTCTGGGTGATCCAGACGGTAGATGGCAGGACTGTCAAAGGCAAAATCGGCGTTAGTTACTCGGGCCTCAATGCGCCGCTCCCCAGCAGGCTTGCCGGATGGTTGAGGATGTATCTGGCTCCAATCGCGAGTGAAGAGAAGGTCAAAGTAGGTGCCTTCGATCATGCCCCGATTTCCTTTTCGTGTCTCATGCCGCATGAATTCATCGAAGCTGATCTCCGGCTTTCGCTTGGCGTAGATCTTCCTCCAGGTGGCCTCGTCCAGATCCCCGATTTTTCCTTCTGCCTTGGCCCGGGCAACGATATCCCTGGCCTTCCACCAGATGGGGCCATAAACTACAAAATCGATATCTGAGCTGGGACTGTGCAGACCTACCAGCATAGATCCGGTGATACCCATCTGCTCCCATGGCACTCCTGCTTCTGCCAGCAGGCCGGCAATCTTTCGAACTCTTGGGTCGCGCTCCGCTACGGCCAAAAGGCCCTCAGACGGCCGATAAATCCTGAGCACATGCGACAGGGGAACCACGTGCAGGTCGGCGACCCAGTCTGGTCGTTCTCGCCTTAGAAATTCATAGGCCGGGTCGAAGTCCATCTTGCGATAGCGCTTGCCATCGGTCTCGCGCTCTCCTGCGACATCAGGAACATAACGTAGCATTGAACGAAGACCATCCGGGTGACTGTAGTCCGCGACAGCGAAGATCCAGCCTTCTTTGGTCAGAAAGAAGTCTCTAATTCTGGCCTTCACGATATCGCCTTCATTACCTTATCCAGGCCAGCTCCCGGCCGAATGATCTCCCGTTTCTGCAGATCCAGCAGGGTTGAGGGCTGTGCGTATCGGCATTTTCCTCCGTCCACGACGGCGTCCACTCGATCCCGGATATCTGGGGAGACGGAGCCTGCGCTTGTGGGTGGCAGGGCTCCTGTGCGGTTGGCGCTGGTGGAGGTGATGGGTCCGGCCAAATCGATGATCCTTAAAGCCGTCTCGTGATCCGGGTACCTGATGCCAAGCAATGGCGAGCCGGCGGTGAGTATATCCGGAACTACGCTTTTTTTCCTGACAAGAACGGAAACCGGCCCAGGCAAGAGCTGCTTGAGAAGATCCAGGTCATCTTGGCTCACCTCTGCAACATTCATCAGCATATCAAAGTTGGAGACGGCCAAAAAGATGGGCTTGGAGAGGGGCCTCTTTTTAATCTGAAAAACCCTCATCACCGCTTGCTCATCCAGAGCATTGGCGCCCAGGCCGTAAACGGTCTCGGTAGGGTATACTATCACACCCCCACCGATAACATAGCGAGCGGCACTGGCGATCATTTCTCAGTTTTCCGTTTGATGCTGGCAATATCTCCTAAAGTCAATCCACGGCCAGAGCTGCCGGACTTGACACGAGTCTCGCTCGCCTGGTCGGACAGTTTGATCTTCAGCTCCTTTTCGAGCTTTTTTCTAATTCCATCCTCAGGAGAGATCTCCTCTCGCTCGATCTTCTTTAGGAGAGTTACCTTCTCTTTGATCCTACCTCCCAGCTCCTCTGGAGAGAGGCCCAGGCCCTCCCGTGCCTCCCTGATCTTGCGCCCGAAATCCGGGACCAACTCTACCAAGTCCTTGAAATGGTCGCGCGGTTTGGGCCGACTTGCCGTGAAGGCCCTCTCTACAGGAACCATCTTCTTGGGAACCAGAGACCATTTGTCTTCCGGTTTTCCGAAGCGCGCACAGCTATTGCATACCTCCATCGTTGAGCGGTCGATCACGATCCTCTGGGGCACTCCTGAGATCTCAGCGCCGCAAATCTCGCATTGCTTCTCGGTCATTTCGGAAACCTTTATAGGGGTCGGAGTTTAATAATCTTTGTAATTATGGATAGTGGAGAAGGCATGAATGAGGGCATGAATGAGTCACAGGCTGGCGCGGACTTTTCGCGCTACATCCTGGACCGCATGCGCCAGCTTGAAGAGCGCAACCTGGCGCTGCGAGAGCAGAAGGACCGCGTAGAAGGCGAAAAGCGGCTCATCGAGAACCAGAAACTCAAGTTCGAGCGAGAAGCCCGCAAGCTGAGAAGTGAGCTGGAGCGCCTGCGCGTCGGTCCCATGATTGTGGGCACCATAGTAGATGTATTGGACGAGAACCGGGTCATCGTCAAGAGCAGCACCGGTCCCAGGTTCGTCGTAAATCTCTCCCAGTTCATCGAGGAAGAGATCAAGCCCGGTGCACAGGTAGGCTTAAATCAGCAGTCTTTTGCTGTGATGTGCGTCCTACCCTCCCCCCGCGACCCGGCTGTCTTTGGCATGGAGATAGAGGAGGCTCCAGATGTGCACTTCTCACAGATTGGGGGCCTGGAGACTCAGATCTCCGAGATCAGGGAGATTGTGGAGCTGCCCCTCAAGCGTCCGGACCTTTTCACGGCCGTAGGTATTGAGCCGCCCAAGGGGGTCTTGCTGCACGGGCCTCCGGGAACCGGCAAGACCATTTTAGCCAAGGCGGTTGCCCAGAGCACAGATGCTACATTCCTTCGCGTGGTGGGCTCTGAGTTCGTGCAAAAGTACATCGGAGAGGGAGCGCGCCTGGTGCGTGAGCTCTTCGAGCTGGCCAAGAGTAAGTCGCCCGCCATCATCTTCATAGATGAACTGGATGCCATCGGAGCGCGGCGCATGGATGGAGCCACCAGCGGAGACCGCGAGGTGCAAAGAACTCTCATGCAGATCCTGGCGGAGATGGACGGCTTTGATGCACGAGGCGAGGTCAAGCTCATCGCCGCCACCAATCGCCTGGACATGCTCGATCCGGCCTTGCTGCGGCCGGGACGGTTCGACAGGGTCATCGAGATTCCCATGCCCAACCGGGAGGCACGCGAGTCGATTCTGAAGATTCATACCTCGGGCATGAGCCTGGATGAAGATGTGAACCTCAAGTTGATCTCCGATATGGCAGAGGGCTCGAGCGGTGCGGATCTAAAATCGCTGTCCACCGAGGCAGGTATGTATGCCATTCGCGAGGAGAGGACAATAGTATACCAGAGCGACTTTGAGGGCGCAGCGATAAAGATACTGCACAAAGAGCGAAACCGCATAATCGAGCCAGAGGGGCTGGTGCAGCAGTACATTTGAAGGCTCGAGAAGAGGGGGCGGAAATAGGCCCCCGTCATTCCTTTTCCACGTCAAAGGTTTCTCATTTCAGTTTTTAAAATTGAATTTATTCTATTTTGAATTATAATCATGATTGGGCGAGAGAAATCTGAAACGATGGCACCGAATAGTGTACTTCCCGAAAGTAACCGTGAAGAAGCTCGTAAAAGTGCGTTGCGTCTGCTGGGCGAAGATTAAAAAATTATGTATTAAAAAATATAAAATATAAATTGGGGACCGAGGTGCCAGACGGCCCCTCAGGCGTAAATATCCCCGCGCTCCACCTCTCGGGAGGCCTTCTTGCGTAGCTCCGTTCCCAATTTGGAATAGTACTTCATGGTGTCGGCAGTGACCGAAGGTCCAATCTCCTGGAGTGCCGCCAGGAAATGTTTCTGGCCGATCTTCTCTGCGGCCATATCCTCTCGGAGAGCCAGACGCCCAGCTTTACGCACCACTGCAGCGATATCAGCTCCCGTGTACTGGTCAGTGAGGCTGATCAGCTCTTCGATATTGATATCATCCGCCAGAGGCGCTTTTTTCAGGTGCACCTCGAAGATCTTCCTGCGGGATTCAAGGTCAGGTACAGGTGCCAGGATCAGCTCGTCAAAGCGTCCCGGCCTCAGAAGCGCCGGATCGATGATATCCGGCCGGTTGGTAGCCCCAATTACCACCACTCCTCGCAGCTCCTCCAGGCCGTCCATCTCGCTTAAGAGCTGATTCACCACGCGCTCGGTTACATGCGGCTCGCCCGCGCCCCCGCCGCGCACAGGCACCAGCGCATCCAGCTCGTCCAGGAAGATGATGGACGGAGCCACTTGCCTTGCTTTCTTGAAGATCTCTTCCACTCTCTTCTCGCTCTCTCCATACCACTTGGAGAGAAGTGCTGATCCTTTGACGGTGATGAAATTGGCCTCGCTCTCGTTGGCCACCGCCTTGGCCAGCATGGTCTTGCCCGTGCCTGGCGGCCCGTAGAGCAGAATTCCCTTGGGAGCCTCAATGCCCAGGCGGCGGAAGCTCTCTGCATTTCTAAGCGGCCACTCCACTGCCTCCACAAGAAGCTGCTTGACGGATTCAAGGCCGCCAATGTCCTCCCAGTTCACATTGGGAACCTCAACCAATATCTCCCTCATGGCTGAGGGGGAAACCTCTCTCAGTGCCGCCTCAAAGTCGTCCTTTTGCACAATGAGCCGGTCCAGGATCTCCTTGGGAATGGTCGTCTCTTCCAGATCTATCTCAGGAAGAATGCGGCGCAGGGCATTCATGGCCGCTTCCCGGCCCACGGCTGAGATATCTGCGCCCACAAAGCCATAGGTTCTCTTGGCAAAGTCCTCCAGGACCACATCCTCGTGCAAGGGCATGCCGCGCGTGTGGATCTGGAAGATCTCCATGCGCCCTTCCATGTCGGGAACGCCAAGTTCAATCTCCCTGTCGAATCTGCCCGGCCGGCGTAGAGCCATATCCAGCGCCTCAGGCCGGTTGGTGGAGCCGATTACTATTACGTTCTTCCTCTCTTTCAGGCCGTCCATGAGTGACAAGAGCTGAGCTACGACGCGCCTTTCCACCTCGCCGGTGACATCGCCCCGCTTGGGGGCGATGGAGTCCAGTTCATCCAGGAAGATGATGGCCGGGGTGTTCTTCTCCGCCTCTTCGAACAGATCCCGCAGCGCCTTCTCGCTCTCACCGTAATACTTCGACATGATCTCCGGGCCGTTGATGCTAATGAAGTAGGCGTCACTCTCATTGGCCACGGCTTTGGCGAGCATGGTCTTTCCTGTGCCGGGCGGTCCGTGCAGGAGAACGCCCTTGGGCGGATCAATGCCCAGGCGGTCAAAGAGCTCGGGATGCTTGAGGGGAAGCTCAATCATTTCCCGGACCTTGGTTATCACCGGCTTCAAGCCGCCGATATCTTCGTAAACTACAGAAGGCACGGAGCGTTCCGGAGTCTCCACAGCCTGAGGCAATAGCTCAATGTCGGTTCCTTCCGTGATCTTGACAATTCCTCCCGGGCTGGTGGAGATCACTCGCAGCTTGATCTCTCCCAGGCCAAAGGCTTGGGCCCCCAAAAAGCCGCGGAATATCTCCTCGAACATGGTCTCCCGGCCCATGGAGTCTGTGGGCGGTTTTCGGACGCTGGTTGTGGAGATGACATCTCCTCTTATCAGCGGCCTGCCGTTGAATACCTTGGTGAGGACGTCTCCAGGAGCAAAGATCTGCATCCCTTGCGTGACCGGGGCCAAAGTTACATGCTTGGCCTCGCTCCAGACCGCCTTTTTGACCTCAATATACTGGCCTATGCTCGTTCCAGCGTTGGATCTGATCAGACCGTCCATCCTGATCATGTCTATGCCCTGGTCCTGGGAATAGGCACTGACAGCCAATGCGGCCGTGGGCCTTGAACCTACCAGCTCCACCACATCTAAGGGACGTGCGCCTATTTTCTCCAGGAAATCCTCGCCAATCCTGACTATGCCCTTTCCTACATCGCCTTGATTGGCCTCGGAAACCTTCAGCCTGACGCCTTCTCCTTCAGTCATATTTTTCTTGCACCTGCTTTCTATTATCAAACTCTAAGCGTCTTTGATGTGCCATTGTCGCCTTTGGCAATTATTTCTTATACCCGGCTTTACTGTCCTGCTATTAGACATGGATGTCTATTTATTAAGTAATTTGCTATTGATTTCTATCGTAATACCCCAACGCTCGTATTGTGGATAAAGGGCATGCGTATAATAGGAATGGGTCCGCTCGATTTAGGACAGATCTTCATGCGGCTGCGCCTAGCATGCCCCCCGAATCTTGCGACTTAGAACTTATTACCAGTATCAATAAGAGAGCCAGGTCAATGAGTAATTCCGTATTAACTGATGAGCGATAGAACTCAAAGTTTAAATAGAAATAGTTGTATAGTTTATCGAAGGTGCATAGAGATGAAGATAAGTGCTCGAAATATGCTGAAAGGCAAGGTCAAGAACATAGTTAAAGGTCCTGTCAGCTCAGAGGTCACAGTTGAGCTTACTGGAGGAGATTACATCGTTTCAGTGATCACTAAAACCTCAGCAGACACGTTGGATCTTGCAGAAGGAAAAGAGGTCTATGTAGTAATCAAGGCTACTAATGTAATGATTGCGATCGATTGATCAACATGTGCTAATTGATTTGATGGCTTGAGAGTGAAGCTCTGGTTTTTCTGACGTGAGCTTCATTAGACTCAAGGTGTATCCAGCGCTTTGCCGTGACTTTTGATATCGAGATTCTCTGTGAGCTGGCCTCCTGAATCATACTTTTTGGCAAGGAATTCATTCAGTGCCAATGCTCACTGTGGATATCAGAATCGATGCCATCAAGATGAACAAAGGCAAATTCCTATTTTCCAAGTCCGTCACAGTCCAACAATTACTGCGATCAGATCTAGCGTTCTTTGCATTAGCGTAAATGCTTACATATTTAGTTTAGGTTGGCAATTATGCAAAACTTCTTAAGCCTTGCGGCGGCATAGAACCGCCGGAGAGGATTTTGTATGGAGGAGATCCTAAAGAAGATCGCTGACCCAAAAATGCGTTCTCAGATAGAAAAGGTAGTACCCTTTCACGGTTATCTGAGCACAGGAGCCTCCGCAGGCATTCAGATGCTAAACATTGCCCGAAGGGTTCTGGAAGCATCCGATGGGGACAGGCTTTTTGTCACCTGCGAGACCTATAACTGCCTTCCCGATCCTTTCCAGGTGCTTGCTGGCATAGCCATCGGTAACAAAGGGCTGAAGATCAAGGATCACGGAAAGATGGCGGTTACCGTGACCATGCGTGCACCTGTGGGCACCAATGTAAAAGGCGTGCGAATAATGCTCGATCCGGCAAAGACTGCTCGGTATCCTCGCCTCCATGCCTGGTTCATGAAAACAGAAAAAGTCCCACATCCCGAGGCGGTCTCCATTCTCATTTCTGCAGGCGAGAGCGTTTACACATGGAAAATCATGGACCTCGATGTTCCTGAGAAGCCAGGAAAAAGGATAGCGATCTGTGAATGCTGCATAGAGAGCTTCATCCAAAAAGATGACGAGACGCTCTGTCTTGCCTGTCTGGATGAATTGCATCATCCGTAAACCTTAAAAAATTTGCATTTTCGGTGATTTATCATGGCTAAAAAGCTAATTCCATCAGTATGTCCATATTGCGCAGTGGGTTGCGGTTTATTCCTCGAAGTTGAGAGAGACAAAGCAACGGGCATCGAGTATATGAAGGATCATCCTGCTAGCGAAGGCGCCCTCTGCCCTAAGGGAAATGCAGTTCTGGAGTTTCTCAATCATGATGAAAGGCTGCGCCATCCTCTGAAGAGGGTTGGCGACGAATGGCGACAGATATCCTGGGATGAGGCTCTGGACCTTGTGGCTCATGGACTGATGCGGGCCATCGAGGGGCATGGACCCAAGAGTATCGGTTTTTTGGCATCGTCTCGCTGCAATAACGAGGAGAACTATGCCTTCCAGAAGATGGCACGCAGCTTAGGTTCTCCCAACGTCGACAACTGCGCTCGCTTATGCCACTCCCCGACAGTCGTCGGTCTCGGGGCAGTCCTGGGCACGGGCGCGATGACAAATAACCTGGTAGATATCGAAAACTCTCGCTGCATCTTTGCCATAGGCACCAACTTCACCGAGGCACATCCTATCGTGTCCCGCTGGGCCCAGAAGGCCAAGGATAAAGGCGCTACGGTTATCGTGGCCGATCCCAGGATCACCTCAACGTCCTGGATGTCCGATATTCATCTCAGGTTAAAGCCCGGCAGCGACATCGACCTACTGCGGGGAATGATGAAGGTGATAATCGATGAAGGGCTGGCAGACAAAGATTTCATTGCCGCCAGGACGGAAGGCTTCGAAGATCTCCAAAAGGGCCTGCAAGACTACTCTGTGGAAAAGGCGGCAGAGCTGACAGGCATTCCGGCAGGTGATATAATCCGAGCGGCCAGAGTCTATGCCAGGTCTTCTGCCTCTGCCCTCCTCTACTCCATGGGCATCACACAGCATGTCTGCGGTACGGATAACGTGAAAGCCTGCGCGACCTTGGCCTTGATCAGCGGCCAGATCGGACGCCCTGGTGCTGGCGTCTGGCCCATGCGAGGTCAGAACAATGTGCAGGGAACATGCGACGTGGGAGCAATTGCTGAGTTTTATCCCGGTTACAAGAAAGCCTCGGATCCTAAGTCTGTGGAGTTCTTCAAAGACGCCTGGAAGGCATCCGATCTGCCAACTGGACCTGGCCTGACCTCTACGGAGATGATGGAGGAGGCCCTGCAGGGTACTCTGAAGGCCATGTACATCATCGGCGAGGATCCGGTCGTCTGCGATGCCAATGTAAAGAAGACCAAAAAGGCCCTGGAGAAACTGGACTTTCTGGTGGTGCAGGAGATATTCATGACTGCTACAGCACAGATGGCTGATGTGGTCTTGCCTGCAGCCGCCTGGGCAGAGAAAGACGGAAGCTACACATCCATGGAGCGGCGGGTGCAGTGGATCGACCAGGCCGTCTCCCCAGTCGGAGAGGCGAAAGAGGGTCTCTGGATTATCAATGAGATCGGCAAAAGAATGGGATTGGAGCTTGGCGACAGCAGCGCCGCAGAAGTGCTAAAGGAGATCAACCGTACCGTGCCGCAATACGGAGGCATGACCAGGGAGCGGATCTCGAAGATAGGGGGCCTGCGCTGGCCCTGCCCGGATGAGAGGCACCCTGGAACGGACATTCTGCACAGGGAGAGGTTCTCCACCCCGAGCGGAAAGGCAAATATTGCCTCCGTGGAAAACAGGCCCGCTGCCGAGCAGACGAGCCCGGAGTATCCCATACTGCTCAGCACCGGCAGGATCGTGGTTCACTACAACAGCGGCTCCATGACCCGCAGGAGTCCCTCGCTTTTGGAGAGAGACTTTGAGCTTTATGTTGAGATCAATCCCAAGGATGCAGCTGAGCTGAAGGTGCGCCACGGAGATATGGTCAAGGTGAAAACGATTCGGGGAGAGACAGAGGCCCGGGCCCGTGTGACGGAGAAGGTAAAGCCAGGCATGGTCTTCATGCCCTTCCACTGGCAGGGAACCAACATCATCACCTCCGATGCCCTGGATCCGGTGGCCAAGATCCCGGAGTACAAGATGGCAGCCTGCAGGATAGAAGCGATGGCCTGAGGGGCTGGCTGGCCCTCATCCATCCAATCTTTGCAGAGCGGTTCGGCCTGCTCCAGAACTGTGACGGCAGTCGCTGATGATGCACGGCATGAAGCCGCTTGTCGTAGCCGCACCACTGAGATGTCCTGACGACTTCGGCGCAGGAGAGAATAGTGCAGCCGAAAGAGCCGAGCAGGATCAAGAGACTTCTTCGACCAGGAATTGAAATGAGCGTCAATAGCAAATGATGAAAACATTTAACTGATAATAATAATGAAGTATATCCGCATGGGCGCCACGATTCACGTCAATGAAGGCATTAGGGACCGCTTCAAGCTTCTGGCCCGAACCGGCGAAACTGATGAGGAATTGCTGCAGCGGCTGATGAGATACGTTGAGGAGATGGATCTAGAAGAGATCATCGAAACCAGATGGGAGTTGCTACAGAAAGAGAAAGTGGATTACATTCCCCTGGATGAAGCTTGATGGACATTCGAGTTCATCCCAGAGTAAAGAAGTATCTGGATGAGAGCGGGGAAAAAGATAGGCTAAAGCAAGGACTTGCGAGACTGGGTGAGGACCCTTTCACCTCCAGAAGCGGCCTTGATATCAAGAAGCTCAAAGGCAAGACCCATGACGTTTATCGTCTGAGAATTGGAGAACACAGGTTCGAATATTTTGTTGAGGATAAAGTGGTGTGGGTCCAGAATGCATTCCGTCGGGAGAGGGGATACATCCAGGGCCGATAAATCTGAATGCCAGGCAAAGACCCCACAAATGTCAAGTGCATCGCGGCTAATCTTAAATCGTTACCACCAACTGAGCTTTCCGATAATCTCATCAAACGCAGTTTTTACTTCAAGAAAGCGCTTGAAAGATCCATCGAAAAGACCTGCAGATAATGGTGGCCATGAATCCTTAGCTTCAGTTGCCTCATCTTCAATCTCCTTTATGATGGTCCGCTCCATTGAACGGCTTGCCTTCCATCCAAAACGACCAATAGGACCCCAAAAGCGCCGATTCCGTTTTGCCTCTAGATCGGCATGTATCAGAGCTAAGAGGTATTCAAATCGATCAAAGCAACTTTCAAATTTCCTATCATCCGGCAAAATATCTCGTAGAGGATCTCGCAAAACAGCAAAAAGGTGTTCGCTAACAGGAACATAATACTTCTGCTCTCCACCTAATAGAATATTTCCGACATCCGTTTCCATAACCTTCGGGCTTTTTATCGATAAAACCATTGGAACTGTCTCATTATATTCTCTTACAGTTGCCTTTGTAAGTATAGTTGCTAATGTATCATAATTTTTGGCTGCAATTGACGCTATCCCGCAACTGTATAGCAGCAACAGCGATGGATAATCAGATAAATTTATCCAAACTGTTAATCCATTTCCGTCCTTATCAATATTTGCTATCCTCTCCATTGATTGCATCCACAAGTATGTTTGTGAATCTAAACCCCAATAACATCCAGTGATGAGCAATGCTTGAAGTATTTCGATTATTGATTCATATGTCTTAACTCTTTTTTTTAATTCTTCTGGGCTAAATTTAACACCCTGGATTGGGAACTTTTTGGTCTTAAGCTCCAAATATGCTTTCTCCGTTTCCTGCATGACTAAATCGTGCAGACGAATTTTGTACCGATCATCCAGAATATAGCGTTTTTCACTCGCGACAGCAAGCTTTGACGAGAGTGGATGGGACTTGTTATAATCCTCCAAAGAAAGCACTTTCTCATGGAGTTCTTGAAATAGGTTATCTGCACTCTCGATATCTATAGCCTTTGCCTGTTTCGCTTGTATCAATTGATTGGCCTTTTCTCCTAGATGTCCCTTAATTGTAAAGTATGTAGAAAATCTCCGGCTCTTGCTTCGCAAGATAGCTGCACGCAATGCTTCATCCCATTCTGCAGACCATCCACAAATAATGAGACCATATTCATCAAAAACTCGGTCCAGAATGACATTGATTCTGGGATCATATTCTGCTAGCTCTTCTGTTGTGTTTTTGATCCGAGTATCTAAGTAATCTCCATGCACTTTGACTATTGTGCAAGCTGAATGTGCTATTGGCAAGGCGCCTTCAGCAGAATCTGGTGTGCTTATCACTGTCGGTGTTAAACTGATTTCTTCTAACGATCTTTCCAACAACCTATCAAAATTAGTCGTGATTATCACGCGAATATATCCTTTTGCCACTAACTGAGCAATTGCTTTATGAGCTTCAGTTGGGATCTTTTTCCCTTGCTCACGTTCTTCGTCAGTTGGTTCGAAATATGCTTTGAGAAGTTGATTTCTTTCTGAAGATGTATCTGCCAATGCATTCAGTATTCTTGAATAGCTTGGCTTCTCTTCATATTTCTCCTCATACCACAATGCAGGGTCTGGTTCGCAATCTTCTCCGTTGACTTTTGCAAGCTTTCTGATAAGATCAGTAACGATCTCCCAGCTCGTAGGAATCTCTGCGGTGCGAGATACCCCAGAACCTAAAAGCAGGGCGTAGACACCTTTGTTAGAATATACGCTGAATGCAAGTGAAATTAAAGGATCAATCAAAGTACCGCCTCCAGACTTCATCGCTCATTTTAGTTCTCAATTCCCAGATAACAGTTTCGGCAATCATCCATGCTAGAGGTGCGAGCCCCTCCCCGCGCTCGCTCCTGCCTCTCGTGCAAGCTGCTCTCAATCTTGCGGACCAAGTACATTTCTGCTGCATCTACAGGAGATGTTCTGGCGGATATATCAACGCGTTCTTCATGAAGTCTCACCTTATCTAGCAAGACACAGTCATGAAACCTGGGAATTTGTGCAGCAAGCTGCTGCACAATGGTTATAGCTCCGAAAATGTACTCCTGCACCACGCAAGCCATCTCTCACCTTACCGCTTCCACTTGATGCTATCGCCCTTGACCTTTATTATCCCGTTCTTCTCCAGCGACCTGGCCAGCTCCGCCGCCGCCATCCTGCCGTTTATCTCCAATAGATCTCCGTTCTTCTCCATCTCAAATTCGCATCTCTCCCGGAAAGCTTCCAGGTCTACCTTTCCCGGTGACGGCTCTTTCAGGTCGGAGATCAGCTTTCCCAAAAAGACAAGGCACAGATACTCCCGTTCATATTCATCTTCAAACTCATCATCCAGGTCCTCAGCCAGCACAGCATAGAATTCGTCGACAAAAACCTGGGCCCTCGGCTCAACCGTGAAGACTGTGGTCGTCCTGGCCAGCTCGCTCTCTTCCTCCAGATTTTCCCTCTCATCAATGACGCGCAGAATAGGATCATCCAGCTTGCTGCCCACATCTTCACCGACCTCGATGTCGTTTCGGTCCAGAACTGTGTCGATGAAGGACTCGGCATCGTACACATCCAGCAGATCCGCCCTTATGCCCGTAAAGGCCTTCATTTTCGCTTCTCTCTCTTCCTCGGGTAGATCGGCTTTCAATATCTCAGCGAACTGCGATCTCTTTTCGTTTATCTGCGGGTCGAGCTCCAGATGAAACCTCTCGCCGAAGTCCTCTGGTCCGGCGCCTGCCGCCAGAACCTTTCGCAGGGCATTTAGGTATCGCTCGTACCTTGCATAATCAGTTTCCTCCAGTTTCCCTTTCAGCACACTCATGCGGCCCTCCAGGTAATGGAAGACCTCCAGCCGGCTAGCGGTGAAGGTTCTAATATCCACCTTCATCCCTACTTCCTTAAGACAATCGGCGATATATCTGGCCTCATCCTCGTAGTATTCCCCAAGCAAGAACATGAGAAAGAAATACGCCTGTACGCTTAAGAAGTTTTTTCAATCAATCATTCAGCTCATAGTAAGCATAAATGTTAACTATGATCTAATTCATAAGTGTTCATGCAAAACCTCTTTATCTCATCTGCTTCAAAGCCTCGCCCTCAGGCAGGGTGTCGGATGAGAGAGGTATTGCTGGAATCCAGAGAGGACAAGCAGCATGTCTATCTGCCGGAGAAGTGCATCGGCTGTGGATCATGTGTCCAGATCTGCCCCAAGGGGGAGCTTGTCATCGGCTCCGTGGGCGCTGTGGCTCGCGGGCTGATTGATAAAGATTTTATTGAAAAGAGAAGAAGCGGAACGTGCGTCTTGTGCGCTCTATGCGCCCGTGTCTGTCCCACTGGTGCCCTGGAGGTCAGGACGGCGGGCAAGGCTGAGAAGGACGAATCCTATCTCAGCGTGGCCCTGCAGGCTACGACTGTAAACGAGAGATGCGTGCACTGCGGCCTTTGTGTTGATGTCTGCCCGCAGTCCTGCATTGAGATAAAGGACAGGCACCTGTCTGAAGACGGCAGCTTGAGGATGGAAGGAAAGACCGTCATCGACCTGAACCGGTGCGTTCATTGCGGCTGGTGCGCCCAGGTCTGCCCTGCAGGAGCCATAACCTTCCAAAAGCCATTTGCCGGCCAGTTTTCCCGAAACGACAGCGTCTGCCAGGCTTGCCGGACATGCGTTCACACTTGCCCCGCCAATGCCCTCTTCAATAGAGAGTGGGGGCCAGGCGAGATCGTGGAGAAGGTGACCCACAGAAAGGATGCCTGCATCTACTGCGGGGCCTGCGAAGAGGCCTGTCCGGTACGAGCCATCACCGTTCAGAAGACCGCCATCATCCCGGAGATGAAGGGAAAGAAGGCTCTGGAGAAGAAACTGACCCTTCCCGCTCCCCTGCCCACATTGACCTCAATTCTCAAGACTGACCAGGATGCCTGTCTTGGCTGCGGAAATTGCGTCATTGCCTGTCCGGTCAATGCCCTCTCCGATCCCTATCTGGCCGCCGGGCACCTCAATGAGCTGGATGAAAAACCGCTGCTTGAGGTATTGAATGGCACCGTCCGAGTTGTGAATCAGGAGGTCTGCGGCTCCTGCGCCACCTGCAGTATGATCTGCCCGGTGCAGGCCATATGGCTGGAGCGAAGGGAGGTGGCCTAAAATGAACGCGACTACTTCTAGTACGACTATTATCAAAAATGGCTACGTATTCGATCCCCTCAATGGAATAAACGGGGATATTAAGGACATTTTCATAAGGGATGGAAAGGTGGTCTCCAGCCTCACTGGCCCAGAAATCAGGGATGCCACGATCATAGATGCAGCCGGAAAGACGGTCATGCCTGGAGGTGTGGACTCCCACTCCCATGTGGCCGGAGCTAAGGTCAACGCTGGCCGGCTCATGCGTCCTGAGGATCACTATAAATCGGTGCGGGCGAAGACTGGGATCACCCACTGCGGCAGCGGCTACACTGTCCCTTCCGTTTACAAGCAGGGTTATGATTACGCAGCCATGGGCTACACCACCGTCTTTGAGGCTGCCATGCCTCCCCTGGAAGCCCGCCATACCCATGAGGAGATGCGCTCCACTCCCATTCTGGATATGGGCGCTTACATGGTTTTGGGCAATAACTGGTTTGTCATGCGTTACCTGAAAGAGGGTGATGTCGAGAAGGCAGCCGCCTACGTGGCCTGGATGATGAGGACACACAAGGCCTACGGCATCAAATGCGTCAACCCGGCCGGGGTGGAGAACTGGGGCTGGGCCAAAAACGTGCACGGCCTGGATGAGCCCAACATTCATTTCGAGGTAACGCCAAGAGAGCTCATCCGTGGCCTGGCAGAGGTCAATGAGATGCTGGGCCTGCCCATGTCTTTACATCTGCATACCAATAACCTGGGCCATCCCGGCAACTGGGAGATTGCCAGGGACTCGCTCATGATTCCCTCAGGAATCGAGCCTAAGAACAAGTCGGAGCTGCAGTGGGCAGAGACCAAAGAAAGCGCCCGAAGAAAGCAGTCCGTCTACTTAGCCCACGCCCAGTTCAGCGCCTACGGCGGCACATCCTGGAGGGACTTTTGCTCCGGCGCGCCAGAGTTGGCCAGGTACATAAACCAGGTTGACGACGTGGTGATCGACAGCGGCTCAGTTCCCTTCGGCCCGGCCACAACTATGACCGGCGACGGCCCGGGGCAGCATGATCTCTACATGATCACCGGCCAGAAATGGTCCAATTGCGACGTGGAACTGGAATGCGGTTCAGGCGTTCTCTCGCTGGTTTACATGAAGAGCAGCCCGGTGCACAGCGTGCAGTGGGCCATAGGCCTTGAAGTAATGCTGCTCATTAACGATCCCTGGAAGACAATTATGACCACCGATCACCCCAACGGCGGTATTTTCACTCAATATCCGCAACTTATCACCTGGCTCATGTCCAAGAAGGCCAGGGACGACACGGCTAAGGAATGCCATAAGTGGGCCTACGACAAATCAAGCCTTGGCGGCGTGGACCGGGAGATGAGTCTCTACGAGATAGCCATTGTCACCCGCGCCAACCCTGCCCGCACCATCGGCATGGCCTATCGCAAGGGCCACCTGGGATTGGGAGCTGATGGGGATGTGACAGTCTACGATATCGACCCGGGAAAGCTGAATCTGAATGATACGGTGGCCTTGACAGCTAAGCTGGCCCGGCCGGATTACACCGTGAAGGATGGCCGGATCGTGGCCAGGCGGGGTGAGATCGTGGCTGTGCCAGAGGGCAGGAGGTACTATTGCCGGCCTTATGTTGACGATGCCCTGGAAAAGGATATGCTCGCTGATGTCAAGGACTGGTTCAAGTACTACACCGTAGGCTTTGCCAACTATCCTGTGCCGGATAAATATCTGAAAAATCCCGTAGCCATCCCGGTCAACAAGCCCCCGGGGGCAGAGACCCTGGTGAGGAGGTGAAGGTATGGCAGAGATCATTCTCAGATCCAAGGGCAGCATAGCAATCATGGTTGAGGCAGAGGTCATCAGACCTGATATTTTCGCTGGAAAGAAAAAGGAGGAAATTGAAGGGCTGCTCGTCTGGCAGGGACCTGTGCAACTTCCTTTAAGCGAGTTTTTCGATGTGGATGTGAACGGGATGGGCACGCCTGAAGAGACTAGCATCCTCATTGAAGGGGATGTCTCCAGGATCAAACGCATCGGCGAGGGCATGAAGGCGGGCAGGATAGAGGTCCACGGCTCGGCGGGCATGCACCTGGGTGCAGAGATGGCAGGAGGCAGCATCCTCGTGCAGGGCGATGCCGGCTCCTGGGCGGCCAGGGAGATGAAGGGCGGACTGCTGCACATTGCCGGAAGCGCCGGAGATCACGTCGGCTCTGCCTACCGAGGAAGCTGGCGGGGCATGACAGGCGGCCAGATAAGGATAGACGGCAGCGCCAGAAGCCAGCTGGGAGGAGGACTGGCCGGAGGGCAGATAGTAGTCGCCGGCAATGTGGAGAACTTCTGCGGCATTCGTCAGAGCGGCGGGCTCATAGCAGTAATGGGATCTGCTGTGCGCGGTACCGGGGCGGAGATGAATGGAGGGACTATCGCAGTCTGCGGAGAGATAAGGCAGTTTTCTCCCGGTTTTATAGAGGCAGGCCGGGAAGAAAATCCAAAGCTGGGAGAAGTGCAGCTAGAGGGATGGTATGCCAAGTTTACAGGAGACTATGCTCTCGGCAAGAATCCCAAAGGTTCGCTCTACTGCAGGGAGGGCTAGAAGATGCAGGCAATGCTCAATTTCGCTGATTTTTCAGGAGTGGCAGAGAGTATGATAGAGTTTCTGCTTAATACCGGAAGCACCATTGAGGAGGGCAGGCTGGCCAAAGGCGGAAGCAAGCTCACCGAGGAGTACACCCAGGAATGTGCCGTTTGCGAGATGAATCCTGTGGATTATCAGGCTCTGGGATCGCCGCAAAGGGTATTGGTATCCACCATGGACGGCCGGCACGCTGTAGCGGTCTATGCCTATGCGGCGGACTCTGCAACGCCGGGTCAGATCTTCATGCCCCGGGCGATTTGGGCCAATGTGGTGGTGGACCCGGAAACATTCTCCACCGGCTCGCCCCTCTACAAAGGCTCTCCCGTGCGGGTGCAGCCAACATTGGAAGAAGTATTGGATGCAGGCGATCTCACCATGAAGCTTTATGCAAGGGGCAGATGAGTTAGATGGCAGCCTCTAAGAACATCGTCTGTCCGGTCTGCGGGGCCTCCTGCGACGACATACAGGTGGAGCTTTCCGGCGATAGCATTGAAGTAAGGAATGCCTGCAAGATGGGCAATGCCAAGTTCCAGGAGATCGTAAGCAGCCACAGAATCCGCCAGCCTCTCCTCAGGGAGAATGGGGCATTTCGGCCTGCCCCGTGGGAGCAGGCCATTGAGAGGGCGGCGGAGATCCTGGTGAGAGCCAAGCGCCCTCTGATCTTCATGGGCAGCGAGACCTCCTGCGAGGCCATGGAGGTGGGCCTGCATCTGGGCGAGTTCCTGGGCGCAGTCGTTGATTCCAACTCCACCGTCTGTCACGGGCCCACAGCTATGGGCATCCAGGAAGCGGGGCGCGTGGGCGCCACCGCCGGCCAGAGCAAATCGAGAGCCGACCTGGCCGTCTACTGGGGCTCAAATCCCCTGGAGTCTATGCCCAGACACATGTCCCGATATGCCGTTTACCCGCGAGGCTATTGGACGAGGCGGGGTCGGTTTGATCGCACCATCATCACCGTCGATCCGAGAAAGAGCATCACTGCGGAAAATTCCGATCTGCATATCCAGCTTCGTCCTAATACCGATTACGAGCTATTGTCAGCTCTGCTTACACTCTTGCACGGCAAGAGGCCCCATCCCTCAGTGGAAAAGGTAACCGGCGTCTCCATCGTCCAGATGGAAGAGATGCTTGAGCTGATGAAGAGCTGCAACTTTGGGTCCATCTATGTGGGCCTGGGGATCGCCTCATCCTATGGCAAACATCGCAACGCAGAAGCTGCTTTCAATTTGGTAAAAGAGCTGAATGCTCACACCAAATTCGTGATCGGTGCCCTGCGGGGTCATTGCAATGTGGCTGGCTTCAACCAGATCGCCTCCTATCTCTATGGCTTTCCTTTCGGCCTGGATTTCTCCCGCGGCTATCCTCGCTACAACCCGGGCGAGTATACCGCGGTCGACCTGCTCCGAGAAAGAGATATAGATGCTGTTTTGATAGTCTCCGCCGATCTGGTCTCGCATTTTCCGGCGGCCTGTGCTGAGTATTTAGCCGAGATTCCAGTGGCCTGTATCGATATCGCACCCTGTCCTACTACTATGCTCTCCGACGTAGTTCTGCCGGGCGTGATTGATGCCATGGAGTGTGACGGGACCTTCTACCGCCTGGACGATGTTCCAATCTACTTCCAGCCCTTCACAAGATCGCCTTTTCCCTTCACCGAGAGCAACGAGGATACCATGAAGCAGATCTTCACGAGAGTGAAAAGTTTGAAAGGCGGATAGAGTAATATTCCCATTATTCATAAGGATTCAGGCCAGATCTCCGATGCTGGCCGCATCCCTGGTGAGTCCAGGTAACAGATTCACACCTTCCTGGGAGGGCGGGCACTTCTGGATCTGATAATTAGCTGGAATACCCAATTTTTTAAATAGGATCATGAGATAATATGTAACGATATTTTAGGAATCAAGATGCTCTATAAAACGATTGAGATATTGTCTGATGGGCACGAATATGGCATTGAGGCCATTGGTTCGTTGAATGGTGCGAAGCGAATGGCGTTTGCGCAGATGCGAGTGGATCTGATGGTTTGGAGGCGACGGGAATGGAGCTGACGAGGGAATTGTATGGCAGAGTTGTTCTGGTCACCGGATCTACGGATGGAATAGGCAAGGCCACCGCCTTAGAACTGGCCTGGCGGGGCGCAACGGTGCTCTTGCATGGTCGCAATATACGAAAAGGAGAGGCTGCGGTAGCGGATATCCGTCGCATAACCGGAAGCGATCGTTTGCATCTTTACATTGCAAACTTCTCCTCCCAGGAGCAGGTAAGACGGCTGGCAGCACAGGTCAAGGAAGAGCACGACCGTCTGCACCTGCTCATAAACAATGCAGGGACATTTGAGCCTGAGCGCAAAATTACGGAGGATGGATGGGAGACCACATTTTCCGTCAACTATCTCGCACCATTCCTGCTCACTCATGAGCTGCTCGACTTGTTGAAGGCGAGCGCGCCTTCCCGTATCATCAACGTCGCCTCCATTGCTCACTGGAATGGGGCGATGGATTGGGATAACCTGCAAGGCGAGAAGAGTTACCAGGGCTTTGCCGCCTATGCTTTATCCAAGCTGGCCCTCATCCTCTTCACCTACTTTTTGGCGGAGCGGCTCCAGGGCACAGGAGTGACTGCCAACTGCCTGCACCCTGGCGTCATAAAAACCAAATTGCTTCGGGCGGGCTTTGGAGATTATCCTGGGGATACTCCGGAAAAGGGGGCGAGAACTTCCGTCTACTTGGCCAGCTCGCCGAAGGTGGAAGGGATCTCTGGCCGCTATTTCGAAGAATGCAAAGCAGTGAGCTCCTCGCCCATCAGCTACGACCGAAATCTGCAGGAGAAGCTCTGGCGGTTAACAAAAGAGCTGACTGGATCGGATAAGATCTGATTATTGGAAATGATTTGACTGTGAATAAGACCTGGCTAAATTATGATGCTTGCTATCAGAACGCCGGAAAGCATTTACCGTGCACAAGGCCCTATTCAAAACGGGACATTTAGCGGACGCTGGCACTTTCAGCTTTGGAGATTATTATGACGCAGAGTTCGTCAGCTTCGGAGCCTTGCGCGTCTTCAACGATGACACTCTCTCGCCGGGAGATCAGGCTCTCTCTGTCTATGGAGCAGCCATGATATGATTTGAATTTCATTCACATTAAATCGCAGGAGGTAATAAAAATATGAGCAAATTGGTGCTGGGTCTGCTGATGATCGCCCTGGTAGCGATCTCAGGCTGCGCCCAGATGGATAAAAGTGAAAAGGATGCTGCTGTAAGCCAGGTGAAAAGCGAGAGCGTAAATATTTCCAGTGGAAACATGACCTTTCCCGCATACCTGGCCGTTCCTGTTGCAGAAGGCAAATGGCCTGGCGTGGTGATGATTCACTCCTTTAACGGCCTTGAGCCGGGATACATGACTCTGGCGGACCAGTTCGCCTCGGAAGGCTATGTGGTCATTGCTCCTCAGTGGCAGACCTTTAACAGAACTCCCAGCGATGAGACGGTAGGCCGGCTCATTGAGAATTGCTCGGCCTTCTTGAAAGAGAGAGCGGATGTCAATTCCAGCAAGATGGGTTTGACCGGCTTTTGCGCCGGGGGAAGGTACACAATGCTCTTTCTGCCCCAGATGGATTTCCAGTCCGGTGTTGCCTTCTACGGCTTCCCTTACTCGGGAGGCTTCCTCAATGAGTCTAGGCCAGCTGACTTCATCTCCCAGCTAAATGATTCCATGCTGATAATTCATGGAACCTATGACGCAGCCAGCAAGGTCTCGGATATCTATCGCTATGCTGAAGAATTGAATGCCACCGGCAAGTACTTCGAGTTGAAGGTTTATCAGGGAGAGCCTCATGGCTTCATGATCAAGGATGGCCAGCTATCGGAAAGTTTTGCGGCCAAGGATGCCTTCTGGCAGATGGTGAGCTTCTTTGACAGAACTTTGAAGTAGATATACTATGATATTCCTTAGCTGACCCAATGGACCGGAGGGGCCGTGAGGATGGGCCGGGATACCATCAGGAACTACCACATAGGCAAAGAGGTAAGTATTGCCTCCTCCGATGTCATATGTGCCTTTGGCACCATCGCTTAGGTCCAAATCCAAACAATCAGGATCCCACAGTTGGATGAACCGGACTTTGCCGCCGATTTGCGTCCGGAATCATCCCCAATCCATTTCAATATAATTTATACGTGCATCCTTCTCATGCCCGTTTCCAGGATGCCCAAAAACTCCGCGCCCACGGCCACCACGCTATTGGTGAACACTGATGCGTTGATCTCAAAGATTGGATTGCGGAATTTGGTATATTCGGACATCAGCCAGGTGGTGGAGCTCGTGTCTCCGCTGAATAGCTCCCTGTACTCTGGCTTTACTGGTATCACGGCAATGTCCTTCTCCTTGCCATGCTTCTTAAGCATCATGACCTGCCGGGAGGAGGGATTGGCTGTGATTGGCATCACATCAGCGCCTTTGCTCAGAGCCGTGGCCGTTCCCTCTAAGGCCTCATAGGTGTTGCCAATTCCGGTTATGGGAATGTAAACGTCTCCAATCTGAAAGCTGGGCGTATTGAAATCTCTCTCCCAGTAGCTGATTTTATTTAGGTGGGTGAACCTCATTTCAAAGGCGCGGGCCACCAGGCCGGATCTGCCAACGCCCCCTATGATGTATCTGCCGCTGCGGGGTAGCAGCCTGCCAAACCAGTTCTCCAGATGCTCGGGGTCCATTTGAGAGATAAGGCGAGCGTTTTGTTCAAAGTCCTTTATTGTGGAGCGGTATTCCGGACAGGCTGGATCGCAGACTCCCTTCAGCCGGGACTGGACATCTGCGAAAAGGGCATTTAAAAAGGCCAGTACCTGCAGCTCAAACTCAGTGCCCATGGGAGAGAGCCTGGACCTCGTATCCTTATCGGTGGACTGTTTTGTCCTGGCCGTGAACACCAGAACGGAACCCCGCTCGTACTCGCTCACCATCTTATAGGCTGTTCCATTCTCATTGGCAGTTATCAGCTTGATATCGCCGCCCAGAGTGATGATATCACTTATGTATTTATTTACCGCCTGTGTTTCTCCGGAGCCGGAGATGGCAATCCCCAGGTTCTTGCCCTCGCGGTAGTGCCTTTGCACGGGATCCTCCAGGGTGAAAGGAAATACGTTATCAAAGTGATTTTGGATAAGCTGCAAGAAGCTGTAAAGAGCGAGAGCGGACCGGCCCGCCGCAAGGCCATAGACGAACTTGTTGTCCGGCGACGGTCTCAAAAAATCCACCATGGAGTCGGAAAAGGCAGCAACGCTTGCCATATCCAGATCCAACAGCTTCTCTAAAAAGCCGCACTGTAGCAGCGTGGCCTCCTGGAAGGTCTTAATCAGGCCTGACATATTGGCACCTCTAGAGACCACTCCAAGATAAGCCTTTCTTTTTTAGGTTATGATCTCATGCAGCAGGTTCTTCTCATTGGCCGACTTGATCTCCTGGGCAATGCGCCGGCCATTAGAGAGGCCCGGTTCTATGAGGTCCGAGTAAGGCGATCCGCTTGCGTAGAGATTGGTGCCCGCAACGATTCTGGCCGAGATCTCGAAGACCTTGAACTCCAGCTCATCGGTGACTATCGTCTCCAGGCTGAAGGCGCCGATCATTCCACCGAAGAGGTCCAGGCTGGTTTCCACGACCCTCTCTCCCAGCTCAAAGGCACGGGGCAGGAGAGACTCGCGAAGGACCAGCGGCAGGTTGCCCGTGACCACAAAGCTCGGATAGATGCCGGCCTCGGCCAGCTCTTTCATGCTTCCGATGCGAAAGATCTCGTCGGCATTGGACTCCACGCGCCGATCGATGCCCAGCATCTGCAAAGAGCCCTTGCTAAGATGGTACCCATCCTGTTTTATGGGCGAATAGAAGAAATGAATGTAGTATCTGGTGCCCAAGATGAACTCCTGGATGGTGTACTTCTCCGCCGTGTTCATCTTCGACTGCAGTTCTTCTTTTGTCTTGGCAATGAAAAAACCCCGCCCGCCTTTGGCGCCGTGATATTTTATGATGACCGGCCGGTCGATATCTTCCGCAGTTTCAAATCGCATGGGAACGTTGACTCCGGCCTTGAGAAGCCATTCTCGCTCCATCTCCCGGTCGCTCTCCCAGGCCAAAACGCGACGGTTTCCGAAGGTGGGAACAGCCAGCGACTCAAAATTCTCGATTCCCAAATACTCAACCAAAGAGCCATGCGGAATTATTATTACGTTTTCGGCTACGAGATCCTCTGCATAATCCAAGAGTGCTTTATAGCTCTCTACAGAGAAGAACTTATCAGGCTTTGCTAAGGGAAAGGCATCGTAGAAGCGAGGCGGCTGACCGATGCAGATTCCCAGGGTTTTAAAGCCCTCCAGGCGCGCACCATGGAAAATTTGCAGGCTGCTGTGTGAGCAGATGGTAGCAATGGTTAGATCGTTCTTATCGTATCCCTTCAAAATCTCTTGAATATCTTCTTTTGAAATCATGGTGAAACCCTTTGAAACGATCAGGTTGGCATGAAGGTAGATAAACCCTTCGCAAAGGGAATGCCTTGAAGATGAATCAAAAAAGCCAAAAAAGAAAAATTGTTTAAATGCCGCCGAACATATCCCTCTTGACGATCCCTCTCTCTCCTCCGCTATCCGTCTTCATGGCCGCCTCAAGGGCTTTGCGATAGAACCTCTCTGTGTACTCCTTGGCCATCCTGCGAGCGGAGAATCCCGGCCCGGTCATCTTGATGGCCTCCTTCATGACAGCCGTCCAGCCGTGCGAGACACCATCCTCGTCCACATCATAGAACAGAGGCACAATATCCTTCTCCAGCAGATCGTAGATGGCCGCTGCATCGCGTGCGTCCCTGTCCGGCCCCTCTCCCGCGCCTTCCACTGCCCATCCGTTCTTGCCGTTGTAGCCTTCGATCCACCAGCCGTCCAGGACAGAAAGCTGCGGAACTCCGTTTAGCGTTGCCTTCATGCCGCTCGTTCCGCTGGCCTCCATGGGCGGCAGGGGATTGTTCACCCAGACATCAACGCCATGCACCAGATACTGCGCCAAGAGCTCATCGTAATCCTCCACAAAGGCGATGCGTCCTCCATAGGACTGGTCCTTGGCAGCATTGAAGACCTGCTGCAAGAGCTGCTTGCTCTGCTGGTCGTCCTGATGAGCTTTGCCGGCAAAGATGATTTGCACCGGCCTCCAGGGATCGCTCACGATTTTTGCCAGCCTGGCCATATCCTGCAAGAGGAGCGTGGGCCGTTTGTAAGAGGCGAAGCGTCTGGCAAAGCCTAAAGTGAGGGCAGCCGGATCGAGCAGCACCCCTGAGGCCATGACATTGTTGGGATCCGAGCCCGATTTACGCCACTTATTTCGGGCCCGTTCTCTTATCTTGGTAATGAGCATCCCTTTCATAAAGCGATGATGTTCCCAGAGAACGCTATCCGGTACCTCGTCGATCAACTGCCAGATAGCAGGCTGATCGTGCTCCTCCAGCCATGTCCTCCCTAGGTAGCGGTTGAAGATCACATCACCCAGGCGCCGGTCAATCCAGGAGGGTACATGCACGCCATTGGTGATGTACTCAATGGGAACCTTGTCCACCGTTAGTTCGGGCCAAAGCTGCTGCCACATCTTCCGGCTGACCTCCCCGTGCTTCTTGCTCACAGCGTTTCGGTAAGCACTGCAGCGCAGGGCAAAGGCAGTCATGTTAAAGCCCTCCGGCTTGGCCGGATTCATCCCCAAACGGAAGAGCTCATCCCGAGGGAGATCCAGTGTGGGCAGATAAGAGCCGAAGTACTTGTCCATCAGTTGATAGGAAAAGACATCATGCCCTGCGGGCACGGGCGTGTGCGTGGTGAAGACCGTAGTGCTACGGACCTGCTCGAAGGCATCCAGGTAGCTCATTCCTCCTTCTACCTTCTGCCGAATCCTCCCCAGGACGGCAAAAGCTGGATGGCCCTCGTTGCAATGAAGAACGGAATAATTCACTCCCAGATGGCGCAAGATGCACACGCCGCCAATGCCGAGGACGATCTCCTGGCGCAGGCGCTGCTCCAGATCGCCGGTATAAAGCCGGTCGGAAATGATGCGATTCCAGGGGTCATTGGCTTCGCTGGAGGTATCGATCAAATAGAGGCTGGTCTTTCCCACCTGGACCATCCAGACCTCCAAATAAATAGGCGGGTCCATGACCGGCACCTTAATGGTGATAGGATCACCATTGGAATCCACCATCTTTCTAATGGGCGCATTCTCCCGGTCCATCATCTCGCAGGCCCCTACCTGCCAGCCCTCCGGCGAGATCATTTGGCGAAGGTACCCTTGCGGGTACATGAATCCCACTGCCACAAGAGGCAAGCCAAGGTCGCTGCACTCCTTGAGAAAGTCTCCCGCCAAAAAGCCCAGGCCGCCCGCATAAAAGGGCAGAGCGTGGTGCAGGCCGTATTCCGCTGAGAAGTAGGCGATTTTGTACTTTTCCGGATCAGTTACACGAGTGCGAAACCAGCCAGTGGATGGATCCATGTAGCTCTCAAAGCGGGACATCACGGATTCATAATGCCTCATGAAGTGAGGATCGGATGTGGCCGCCTCCAGCGCTCCCTTGTTCATGCGGTTGATCATCTTTACTGGGTTATGGTTGCTCAGATACCAGCCCTGGCGATTGAGGAGCTTGAAGAGCCCCCGGCCCTCGGGGTGCCAGCTCCACCACAGGTTGTAGGCCAGCTCTCGCAGTCCTGAGATCTTTTCCGGCAAATGGGGGAATTTGTCTTTGATGCCTTGCATGAATGTGTCAGCTCCAATCCGTTATCATTGCGGCAGTCTTTAGAGATATATCCTTCGAATAGCGCAAAAACGCTGATAGTAATACATTCCAAGATAATTTATGGTTTATCCAATGCATATGGAATGATAGGGGATTGCAAAAACGAGATGCACGCCAGAACCTACAAGTTATACACAGTACCTTATACAGTCTTCCCAGATCGGCCAAATGCTTTCTGCCAAACTGCCTATTGCAGCATGCTATGGAATGAATTTTCGACAACTGCCTGGCTGCGATTTATCACTATCAGTAAAATCAAAAATTGCTATAAAATCTATCGCGAATAATAAGAAGACCTTAATGAGTTTGGAAAGCTATTTATAAAAATATTAACAGGCCTGGTCGGCCAAGGATTTGCTGACACAGGCATATAGGCAACACGTAGCATCCTTGGTTGAGATTAGCCATTATTCATTGTCTCAAAGACTTTAGCGATGGCCGCATCTGCCTCGGAATCACGATGAAGCACCCTGAGTATTATACTCTTACCAAGCCAGGCGCTCCCGAATTTTGGGTTTATTTCGATGGCTTTGTTATAAGCTTCGATAGATTAATCAAGAGCAACATTGTAATCTTCATTTTTATAATATTTATCTCCCTGGGTTAGCCAGTAATCGGCTGTATGTTCTTGTCCCAGAACAGACGCGCTCATCATAGCCAGCACTATTGATATTGATATAAGAACAAATTTCAATTTCGTAGAACCATCCATAATGGACTATTTGGTAGAACTAATGAAAAAGTTTGCGCAGCTAATTCTCATGCCCAGACGTGCGGAGTTCTCATTTCCCTCTCGTAATCTCAGATACGAAATCCATATATTTAGGCTATGTCCTAGCGGATAGTCTCTGAAGATTACCAGCAAACGTGCCACGGCCTTCCATTCATCGTCCAAGACTTCCGCCCGGAGCCTTAACATCCATCTTCCTGGCGCTCCAGGTGCGCATTGCGCGTCTTGTCGCCCTCGCGCCAGCAGGCCATCCAGTAATTTTCACATTTTTGCAACTCACAAAGCCATAAATAGAAGACAGTCCAGGATAATTTGTGCAGGGAAAGGTCCAGCTTCGGCGCACGTTAGGGCTCTTTGAGGTTACCTTATCGGGCATTGGCATTATCCTTGGTGCTGGCATTTATGCGCTCATAGGCGAGGCGGCGGGCCTGGCGGGAAATGCCGTCTGGATATCCTTCGCGCTATCAGCGATCGTTGCCGTCTTTACGGGACTTTCCTATGCCGAGCTTGTTTCAATGTTTCCCAAGGCTAGCGCAGAATACGAATATACATCTCAGGCCTTCGGACCTTTTCCTGCATTCATTATCGGCTGGCTGATCATCTTCAGCGGCGTGATCGGAGCGGCTACAGTCTCCCTGGGCTTTGCCGGGTACTTTCAGGCGCTCACAGGAGCTTCTTTATTGCCTTCGGCTCTTATCTTGCTTGCCGTTCTTTCCGCGATCGTTTCTGTGGGCATCAAGCAGTCAGCCCGACTGGTCATTACCTTCACGGCGATAGAGGCCTCAGGGCTCGTATTTATAATACTATTGGGAACTGCGTACCTAGGCAGAGTCGACCTGCTGGAGATGTCGCCTCTGGGCTTTTCCGGCATATTCCAGGCATCTGCCCTGATATTCTTCGCCTTCATCGGCTTTGAGGAGATGGTCAAGCTTTCCGAGGAGACAAAAGACCCGGAAAAAAACATCCCAAGGGGCCTTATTCTGGCCATGTCGGCGAGCATTGTCCTCTACATTATGGTGGCATTTTCCGCTGTGAGCGTTCTTGGCTGGGAGAGGCTGAGCCAATCGTCTGCGCCTTTTGCCGATATTGCATATTCCGCCTTAGGGCCCAATGCCTCCACTATAATCTCGATTGTGGCGCTATTTGCCACAACCAACACCGTGCTGCTCATGCTCCTGGCTTCATCCAGAATCATCTACGGCATGGCACAGGCAGGGTCCCTCCCCCAAATCCTGGCACGGGTCCATCCTCGGACCCAAACCCCATGGGTTGCCGCTCTCCTTTCCATGACCTTTGCCATGGCTTTTGTATTTTTAGGGGATATCGCCTTTGTGGCCAATGTCAACAACTTCACCGTATTTGTAACCTTCATGGTGATCAATGCCGCTCTAATTGTGCTGAGATACCGAAAATCCGAGGTACATCGTCCCTTCCAGGTGCCTCTTTCCTGGGGTAGGCTTCCTTTGCTTCCTGTCCTGGGTATATTCTTTAACGCCTTTATGCTTGCCCAACTCGACTGGCAGGTTATGGCCATCGGTCTTGGCCTCGTGATTCTGGGAGGTCTGGCAGCAATGTTGAACAGACGCTCTCTTTCGGTCCAATCCTGAAAACAATTGCCGAAAAGATGCACCCGGCAACGGTAGCAGCACCTGCTGCGATAAATGCATGGTAGCCTGGCCTCCCTTTTACGCGGAGAATATCTCCGTACCAGAAAGCCTGAACGCCTCAGAATTCACAGCAGCCATAAGAACGGATGGAAAGGAGCAGACAGCCTACAGAGGATGGCCACTTTACTACTACTACAAAGATACAAAGCCGGGAGATGTCCTCGGCCAGAATGTCAACAGCGTCTGGTTCGTGGTCAATGCTACGGATTTCGCGCCAATGATCGCATGAATTGAAATTTTTTAATCCTATTTTTTGAATCCTTGTGCTTTTCTCTTTCTGCCAGCTCCTCGGCGAACTTCAGATAATTGCAGGCTGGGCTTCCCACAGGAATTATATTGCCCCGCACATTGCGGTCCACTATTCTCCAGCTCGGCCACCGAAGGCGCCGACATCCTGGGCAGAGTGGTATTCCTGCCAGTGGGCAGGGGACGAGGTTCTAGCCCTTTCTCGCCAGCTCCCCGGCGAACTTGAGATAATTGCAGGCAGGGCTTCCCACAGGAATGATATTGCCCCTCACATTGCCGTCCACAATCTCCAGCTCGGCAACAGAAGGCGCCGACATGCGGGGAAGCGTGGTGCTGCCTGGGCAAATGAGGAGTAGCTTGCCCTTCTCGATGAGAGGGCGATGGATATGCCCGAAGACCAGCACCTGTACATCCATCTCCCTTGCCATCATCTCCGCCCCCACCAGATCTTGGCCGTGCGAGGCCATGTGCACGAGGCCGATTCTGATCCCCTCCACCTCGATCACCTTTCTCTCTGGCAGGAGCTTCTTCAGCTCGTAGCAATCCGAGTTTCCATGCACAGCCTCCAACTGGCCCAGGGCCGCCAGGGCGGCGTGGCACTGCGTGGAGACGAAATCGCCGGCGTGAAGGATGAGATCCGCTTTGCTGGCAAGCGCTGCCACAGCGGGAGGAAGCTTCTCATTCTCTAGATGAGTATCGGATAAAGCGATTATTCGGGTCATTTTAGCATCCTGATTTTAGCGAAGCTGCTACATGATATTTAGCATAGCGGTTGGAGAGCAGAAGCTACTTACCTTTGGCTTTCGCTTTTGCGCTCTTCTTTCCTGCCGCTTTCACTCCTGGCTCATTGCAGCCGACCCTAGATCTCAAGTACCGGCCCGTGTGGCTCTCTTCCACCGCCGCCACCTCTTCCGGTGTGCCTGCCGCCACGATCCGCCCGCCCGCATTCCCGCCCTCCGGCCCCAGATCGATGATGTAGTCGGCGCACTTGATGACATCCAGGTTGTGCTCGATGACCACCACGGTATTGCCCTTGGCCACCAGGTCGTCTAAGACGGAGATGAGCTTCTTGACATCAGCAAAGTGCAGCCCGGTGGTCGGCTCGTCCAGCAGGTAAATGGTCCTTCCCGTGCCCCGCTTGGCCAGCTCACGGGTGAGCTTGATCCTCTGCGCCTCGCCGCCCGAGAGGGTGGTCGAGCTCTGCCCCAGCTTGATGTAGCCCAAACCCACTCCCAAAAGGGTATCCAGCTTGCTTCTGATGGCCGGAATGTTCTGGAAGTGCTCTTGCGCTTCTTCCACCGTCATGTCCAGAACCTCGGCAATGGACTTGCCCTTGTACTTGACATCCAGGGTCTCCCGGTTGTAGCGGGTGCCCTTGCACTCCTCGCACTCGATGTAGACATCGGGCAGAAAGTTCATCTCGATCTTGATCAGCCCGTCTCCCTGGCAGGCCTCACAGCGGCCGCCCCTCACGTTGAAGGAGAAGCGCCCGGCTTTGTAGCCGCGCACCTTTGCCTCTTTTGTCTCGGCAAATGCCAGCCGGATGGGATCGAAGATCTTGGTGTAGGTAGCAGGATTGGAGCGGGGCGTCCTGCCGATGGGGCTCTGGTCGATGACGATGACTTTGTCCACCTCGGAGTCGAATATGATCTCATCGTACTCCCCTGGCTCTGTGCTTGATTTGTAGATCTTCTTCATGAGGGCCCGGTAGAGTGTGTCGTAGATCAGGGTGGACTTGCCCGAGCCCGAGACGCCGGTGACGACTGTTAGGACGCCCAGGGGGATGGCCGCGTCTATGTCCTGGAGATTGTTCTCCCGGCAGCCCAAAAGACGAATGAAGGTATTGCTCTTCCTGCGGCTGGACGGGACTTCGATGGTCTTTTTCCCGGAGAGGTACTGGCCGGTGAGCGAGGCGGGATTCTCTTCAATCTCCTGCGGCGTGCCCTGCGCCACCACGTAGCCGCCGTGAATTCCAGCGCCAGGCCCGATGTCCAGCACGTGATCGGCGCTGCGGATAGTCTCTTCATCGTGCTCTACTACGATGAGCGTGTTTCCCAGGTCCCGCAGCTTTTTTAGCGTCTCAATCAGCCGGGCGTTGTCCCTCTGATGAAGGCCGATGGAAGGCTCATCCAGCACATAGAGAACGCCGGTCAGGTTGGAGCCGATCTGAGTGGCCAGGCGGATGCGCTGCGCCTCGCCTCCGGAGAGGGTTCCCGCATTTCGTGATAATGTCAGATAGCCCAGGCCCACGTGCTCCAAAAATCCGAGGCGAGAGGAGATCTCCTTTAAGACCTGCCGGGCGATCTCCTGCTCCTTTTCCGAAAGCTTTGGCGCGAGCGTTTGGAAGAAGTCGATGCTCTCACCGACGGATTGATCGGTTATATCAACAATTGACTTATCTCCAATCTTTACGGCCAGCACCTTCTCCTTCAGCCTGCGGCCGCTACAAGCCGGGCAGGGAAGGACGCGCATGAACTTCTCCAGCTCCTCCCGCCGATAATCGGAAGCGGTCTGGCCGTAGAGGCGGATGCTCTGCGGAATTAAGCCCTCCCACTGGCCGTTGTGCATCCAGTAAGCGTCACCATTTTTCATGCTCATGCTGAATTGGATGCGCTCCTCTGAGCCGTACATCAGGGCGTTGTACTGCACCTCGGAGAGGTCTTTCATGGGGGTGAAGACATCAAAGCCAAAGTGCTTGGCTACGGCCGCCAGATGCTGACCCCGCCAGCCGTCGATGGCATTTCTGTAGAGAGCCACCGCCCCGTCGGCGATGCATAGCTCCCTGTCCGGTATGATCAGATCCGGGTCGAACTCCATGCGAATGCCCAGGCCATTGCAGGACTCGCAGGCTCCGAAGGGACTGTTGAAGGAGAACATGCGCGGCTGCAGCTCCTCAAAGGCCATGCCGCAGACAGGACAGGCCATGGTGGCGGAGTAGAGCCGCTCTTTTCCTTTGGCGGGCAGAACGATGACAAGGCCTTCCGCCTTCTTGAGAGCATTCTCGATGGCCTCCACCAGCCTTGATCTATCCTGGCTTGGGTCCAGCCGGTCCATGACCACGTCAATGTCGTGCTTTTTGTAGCGGTCCAGCTCGATCTCCTCATCCGTTCTGCGTATCTCTCCGTTCACCCGCACCCGTGTGAAGCCCTCTGCATTCAGGTCGACGAAGAGCTGGCCGTAGGTTCCCTTCTTCTGGCGGACGACGGGAGCGAGAATCGTCACCTGACTGCTGCTGCCGGCATCTTCATCGCCCTCAGCTCCGCCTTCCGACTTTTCTGCCTGCTTTCCTGCCTCCTCCAGAATGCTCTCAGCGATCCTCTCCGGCGACTGGGACTGTATCTTTATGCCGTGCACCGGGCAGTGGGGCACGCCGATCCTGGCAAAGAGCAGCCGCAGGTAGTCGTAGATCTCGGTTACCGTTCCTACAGTGCTGCGGGGGTTCTTGGAGGTGGTCTTCTGCTCGATGGAGATGGCCGGGGACAGGCCTTCGATCGAGTCGACATCGGGCTTATCCATCTGGCCCAGGAACTGACGGGCATAGGCAGAAAGAGACTCTACGTAGCGGCGCTGGCCCTCGGCGTAGATGGTGTCGAAGGCAAGAGTGGATTTGCCCGAGCCGGAGACGCCGGTGATGACGATGAACTTATCGCGGGGCAGCTCTACGGTTATGTCTTTGAGGTTGTGCTCGCGGGCACCTTTTATTATGATCGATTTCATTTCGCTTATCTCGTGGGTTTTTATGGTCGATTATAAGCCTTGGGAGGAGGAAGGACTTAATCCTTTTCAGGCCATCTTTTTGAGACGGGTTTGAATTTGAACTGTTTCCAGAAGAAAAGACACAACTGGCTTTAATGGTTTTCGAAATCCTCAAAAGACTGTCACGAGTGACAGTTGACCCCGGTGATTGCGATTATTTCCACGAGAAGCTGGAACATGCTCAATATCATGTGGATACAGATTTAAACCAAGCCAATATAGTAAAATTATAAATAGTAATAGTATCTAACATAAATATGTGAATGGAAGTATAGAGCAGGACGTATCGCACTTGAATGCCGACCATCTTGATCTAAAGCATCTAGATAAGATACTGGCTCTATCTCGTAATCCCTCAGATATAATTGAAGTTCAAGACCATATCATAAAAAAGCTCAAAGAGGAGATTCAGCAACTTCGAGATGAAGTCGCGCGTTTGAAAGATGAAAAAGGCAAACCAAAGATACTGCCAAACGTTCCTGATATTCCTCGTGACAAACCCAATCATCAAGTAGGTAAATCCAAACCCTGGAAAAAGGAAGCCAAAATAACCAGAGTCAAGATAGATCGCATTCAGAAGTTCTGCGTCGAAAGGAGCATTCTTCCAGATGATGCGATTCCAAAGGGTTTTCGCAGCGTAGTTATTCAAGACATTACATTTAAAACATGCAACACGGAGTGCCTTCTTGAGCGATTCTATTCGCCTTCCTTAAAAAAGACCTTCGAAGCGAAACTTCCAAAGGATCTGCAAGGGACCAGTTTTGGAAGCCGCCTGAAAGCATTCGCGATCACCCTCCATAACCTGGGAAGAGTAACCGAGAACAAAATCCAGAAGATCTTTGAGAGCATCGGCACCATCATCTCTGAAGGCACGATCTCAAACATCATGATCGAAGAGAAGCGCGAAGAATTTACCGCCGAAAAAAATGCGATATTCAAAACCGGTATGGCGAACGCAGATTACTTTCAGATAGATGACACTGGTGCCAGGCACGCAGGGAAAAATCATTATCTGGACGTGGTGTGCAATGATCAGTTCGGCTCGTTCTTCATTCTAGGTGGAAAAAGCAAAGATGATTTGAGATCCATTTTCGGATTAAAAGAAGGCGAGCAAATAGACAAGCCAATGGTTTCGGATGCTGCCCAGCAATTCCATTCCATATCTTCAAAGCAGGGGTTATGCTGGATACATGAGATACGGCATTATAGGAAACTAACACCCGTTCTCGAACAACATAGAACTCTGCTGAGTGGTTTTATCGATCGGCTATGGCACTATTATGAACTGCTGGCGGATTTTAAAGAGAATCCTGATTGTGGTTTTGGGGTATATCTTGAGTGGTTCTTTGATTTCATCTTCTCGCCCACAGCCAAAACAGGTTATGTGATGCTGGATGAAACAATAGCATCGACGAGAAAGCGAAAGGATAGGTTACTGAAGGTACTGATCTATCCTGAGCTGCCGTTACATAACAACGGTTCCGAGATAGCTGTGCGGGAAGGCGTGATCAAGAGGAAGATCAGCTACGGAACTCGAAGCGAATCCGGCAAGGCCGCTTGGGAGAATCAATTGACTATCCTTGACACATGCAGAAAGCAAGGAGTTAGCTATTTCGAGTATATTCTGGATATTATATCTGGGAGCTACTCGATGCCAAGGTTGTCCCAACTCCTTATGCGGAGCAAGTCCTCCACAGCCTATTGAGCATGTTCAGAAGCTGCATCATCTTGCCCAATAATAAAAAAATTGTGCCAACTATTGCACTTTGCCCCTCATTTCTCAATCTTCTGAAGCTCGGATTGCAGATCCTGGGTCAGATCGACATTGTAGAAATCACCCGTTGTGGGGAGCTGCATGGCAAATCCGGCCGTGATGTCCACCTTGGCCTCGGCCTCATCAACCTGAAGATCAAGGATATGCCCTCCTGCCTTTCTGTCCGCGGTTATGAAGTGAAGATGGTATCCTGGGACGTTGAGGCCCTTGGAAAAATCAGGTGCCCAGACACCAACCACAGATCCGGTGGCATTGGTAAACTCGAAGACCGATTGATTCTTGACTGCATCAGCCAGACGTGGATAAGGCTTCTCCTGCTTGGGAACACTCCTGGTCTTGATGTAGGGGAAGGTCCCGTCGATCCTCACTGCATAGAAAGCATTCCTGGAGGGCAGCTGCTCATCTAACTGACGGGAAAGCTCTGTGAAGTTGCTGGCGTTTTGAATTGCTATGGTTTGATCAGCTTGAAAGTAGGTCACTGTGGAAAAGGGCGAGGTCATATTGCCCTGCACCGGATAGGCCACACCGTCCGCCTTAATCTGATAGTAATGCCCGTCCAGGGCGATCATCTCACCATCGAGCGAATCGAAGGTGCCTATGCCGAAATCGCCATGTGTCTTGAGATCATCGAAGGTGTAAAAGCCATCAAAAACGCCCTGCAGCAGGGCATCTATGGTGGATACCTGGAATAGGATGTCGTCATCCGCACACACCGCGCCGGGGAGCAGAGCTAAAGCCATTATGGAAAGCAGTGCTCCAATAATTGTATATTTCCCTTTCATTTATTTCATTCCATGATATTTTTGACGATTAGTACTCTCTGTCCATCTATTACTACTATTTGGGTTATTCATATGGTTTTAACTCGTAGGATTGCGAAGGACAAATATCGCTGACCGCGGATCAGCGAGAGTTTCGACGAGAAGTCGAAACAGCGGGTGGGAGAAAATCACTCTACTAAAACAAAGCCAGGACTTATTTTATTGCCCTTTGCACTACAGCCATGAGAAGCACCGCCACATCCTCCGTGCTGTAGATTTCGGTCAGTCCCCGGTCAAAGAGCATGCTCGCCTCGGGCGGCAGCTCCTCGTCCCCTTTCCAGAAGAGCATTCGGACGTGGACCTCAGGAAACGTGGCCAGTTCCACAGCCACATCCCCGCCCTCTACCCTTCTGCCTCCCAGGCGCGCCGACAAATTCCGCATCAGGCCCTCCGGGTCCCGCTGAAAGCTCTGCACAAGCGGCTTGATGCAGCTCTCCTGGAAGGCAGGCCAGAAGAGCTTGCCGCCTTTGGTCTCTTTGAAAGAGATCCACTCGCCCGTAGTGTGAAAGCCGTGCTTCAAAAGGCCGATCAGGTAGTGCAAAATGAGTACAGCTTCCATTTCCCCTGCAGGAGCGCCGGAGAGCTGCAGCACTGCTCTTTCGCCTGCTCTCAACTGGTAATTTTCTCCCAGGAAGGAGACGGTGCAATCCTGCAAAGCGAGCCGGTCCAGCTCATCCCAGGCCAATTTGAGCGAGATCTCGTATCCCATCAAAATCCACGACTGCTGGCCAGGAACTTCCAGTCATCCGTGCTGTTGGTGTCCCTCCCATCCGGATCTCGTGTCCAGGCACCTTCATTATCCTCTCCATCGTTGAGAACTGCCGTCCGGTCCACCTCTGCCCCGGTGGCATTCTGAAGCACCAGAACCTCTCCGCTGTGATCCAGCCATTTGGACCTCATATCCAGCACGTAATAATCCAAACCTCTAATGACAGCACCCTGAGGAAGTGTCATAGATCTTCCTTCTGAGTTATTTATGCTCCACCCGCTGATATCCACCTCTTTGTCGTCATTATTATAAAGCTCAAACCATGCCATTATGGGGGTCTTGAAGGCATCTTCATCCCCAGCCGGGTTTGCCTCCACCTCATTGATGACGACGCTGCACTGGGCTGCCCCCAGCCAGATGATAATCGAGGCAGAGAGCAATGCAAGAATTAGACTGTTACGAGATCTCATTTAACATCTCCTCGCTCAACGCTTGGATCTTCAACATCATATCATTGTCGAGTGAATAGGCAGTGAACATGCGTTAAATTTATTAAGTTTAGAGGACCACAATATACACTAATAATAGTTAGCAAAGCAAAGCTTGGAATTGATAACAGAATCGCCCCGCCTCTGTGCCCAGGAGGGTTTCCGTGTCTCCAGGTTCCTGCCGGTTTTCCCCCGTCGAGCTGTTCATCGGTGGAATAAAGATCGTCATCATCGATCCCCATAACGAGGTCGTCCCGTATTGGTTCAAGGAATTCTTGCGCCATAAGTGTAGCCTGATAGTAGTACGCATAGATGCCCACCATGACATGTTCCACTATTGTCCGGCTCTGCCCGCCCGAGAAGGAAGGGAAAAGTTCCAATTTATAGCAAGACTAATGCCCTACCTGCAGGACTATTGCCGGGAAAAAATCAACGAAGGCAATTTCACCTGCCCCGGATTTCACTACAGTGTCGTAGGGGCTCTATATCATTTCAATCCGCAGGAAAATCAAATAGATGCCTATGGAAGAGTATCCGGATCAGAGATGATCGACGCGCCCAGAACAGCTGAGAGAAGCGCTCATCCAAATGAAAGAAAAGGCAAATGGATTGTCTGGGATGAGGACTTAATCCAGCTAAAGGGCCAGAGCGCCAAAAGCTTTCCTGCACCCCGGAAGATAACCCTGAATGATTTTCATAGGGATCTGCAAGATTGCCTTCTTCCCACTGCGATAGGCTTTGATCTGGACGGCCTGTATGGAAACGGCGACAGAGGTCCGCCGGATGAGGTCATGAAAAAGAGGCTGGCTGGAGTCTCGCGCGTCCTGGAGAGCGTTGCCAAACCGGAATTCATTTGCCTGGCCCGCTCGCAGACGCCCAGATCCTACGTTCCTGCAAAATTTGTGGACCAGGTGCAGGAATCGGCATTGGGACTGATTAGAGAGACTTACGGATAAGATTATCGACATCCGCAACAAGGCGTTACCATCCAGACGCCAAAGAGGGATCTGCAGCCCCATCTGGACCAGATACCATTTCCGGCCAGGCATCTGTTCCCAAACCAAAAGTATATCGATCACTGGAAGAGGAGGCTTGGCTACTCTGCCACTTCGGTTCTAACTACCCGGGAGACACTGACGATACAGTGCTCAAGACCATAAGGTTTGCCACCTCACTTTCCCTCGATTATCTCTCCTTCACGGTTGCCCACCCGCTGCCGGGAACCGTGCTTTCCCAGCGAATCAATGGCAAAGCGGGAATGGGAAATGAATGCGAGGAATGCAAAGGCCAGAGCAGCGCCACAATAGATCGCTCATGGGTCTACGAAAGGGATTTTTCCAGAGCCAAGATGAGGCTCGCTATCCTCAAAGGGCAGATTCAATTCGGCATTGAGAAGAGATCCGATTCTCACTTATATTTAGCAAAAAGACCCTTCGAGATATTGACGGGATGGTATATTCAGGATTATTAAATAAAAAACACAATTAAGGGAACGCTCCCCCAATCTTGGCAACGTCAAGCGAAGAGTTGACATACTCTTGTTCTGTCTTTGAATACAGGAGATGCATCCCAGTTGGCAAGAAGAGGAAGACCTGCAAAACGACAAACCACTGAGCCCTTGAATGGACAGATTGCGCTTGCGCCCGCTGAGGTTGAGCGCCTGGATATCACCGCCCTCGAAAACGAGGCCCGCCTGCCGGGGGATTCTTTCCGGGCCATGCAGGAGGAGCTGGCAGCCAGCGGGGCGGGGACACTGGTGGGAGGACGCAGCCGGCGCAAAAGGCTCCTCATGAAACCAAAACCAAACGATAAAAGTTAAATCCCATCGAGTAGTAGAACTCATCATGTTCTCGGAGTATATCGGAGCCGCTCTGGGGCGAGCGAAGTACGAATCCCTGGAAAATGGCACCTACATGGCCACGGTGGAAGGTCTTCGTGGCGTGATAGCCACCGGCGAAACTATTGAGAAATGCCGGGAAGATCTTATCGAGGTCATTGAGGAATGGATTATCATTCGTCTGCAAAGAGGCTTCGCCATTCCGTCCCTTGAGGGTTATGCGATCGGGGTCTCTCAGGAGCCGATGGCCATTGTGTAGAATAATTCCCGTTCCTTATCGAGTCCTCATTAAGAAGCTGAAGAAGCTGGGATTGGAAGGACCGCACCATGGCAGCAAGCACCCTTACATGGTCATCGGAGACACTGTTATCATCTTGCCAAATCCGCATCAAGGCGAGGACGTAGATGTAAGTCTCATTAAAACAATTTTAAAAGATGCTGGGATCTCCCGCGCGGATTGGATTTCCGCATAATGATAATAATATAACTTTTAAGACGACATGCGCGGACCGACGCCCTGGAAAACGAGGCCCGCCTGCACAAGGAGGGTCAAAAAGGCCAAGAAGATTGGTGATAGGAAATAAATATCATCGAAACATGGCCTTCATCTCGTAGACGCCCTCCTCGTTTCTCTTGCTCACGTCAAATCCCATTTTTTTGAAGAGCCGGAAGACTGGCTCATTTCCGACCAGAACCTCGGCCGTGAAGCCCAGGAGCCCCTGTTTCTTGGCAAGATAAGTCAGATAGCTGAGCAGCTCTCCGGCCACGCCCTTTTTCTGGCAGTCGTCCCTCACCACCAAAGCTACGTCTGCCGTGTACATATCGTTGTTCAAGGCATACTGGCCCAGTCCGCAGATCGACTCCCTTTCATCCTCTTCTCTTACGGCTACCAGTACCATCTTTTGGAAGTAGTCTACCGCCACAAACTTTTGCAGCAATTCATGGGGAATGTCTCTCCTGGCGGAGATGAACCTCTGATACATGCTTTCATCGGATAGAGAGTAAAAGAAATCCTTGAGCAGCGGCTCATCACTGATCTTGATCGGCCGCAAGAGCAGCTGCAGACCGGTGCGGGTGGTCTTCTGAACCTCCAGATCCTCGGGGTACTCGCCTTTTATGCCGGGAATGAAGGCCTGATCGGGATAAATGAGATGCAGCCTCTTTGCCTCCTCTATCAGCCAGAGCCGGAAGCTGGGATTGGCAATGGAGATGAGGTCCATGGCCCTCTCTCGAATGCTCTTGCCGTGCAAGTAGGCGATGCCGTATTCTGTGACGACATAGTGAATATCGCCCCTCGTTAAGGTCACTCCCGCCCCCTCCTTCAGGAAGGGCACAATCCGGGAGACAAGCGGTCCTCTTGGAGATGCATCCAGTCCCATGCTTTGCGCTGTGGAGGGCAGGGCGAGAATGGTCTTTCCATCAGGGGCAAGGGCCGCTCCGCGCATGAAGTCTGCCTGGCCGCCGATGCCGCTGTAAAAGCTGTGCCCCAGCGACTCAGCCGTGGCCTGCCCGGTGAGATCGACTTCCAGAGCGCTGTTGATGGCCGTCATCTTCCTGTTCTGAGCAATGATGAGTGGATTATTTGTGTAGTCGATAGTGCGAAACTCTATCGAGCTCCTCTCCCTCAGGAAATCGAAGGTATGGCGCCGGCCCATGCAGAAGGTGGCAATGCTCTTGCCTGGATTGATGCTCTTTTGGCTGTTGTCTATTATTCCATCTTCCATCAGTCCTGCAATGCCGTCGTTAAGCAGTTCCGTGTGCACACCCAGATGCTCTTTTCCTTGCAGACAGGAGACAATTGCATTGGGAATGCTGCCGTATCCTACCTGGATGGTAGAGCCGTCTTCCACGATGCGGGATACGTACCTTCCGATCTTCTGAGCAATATCGCCAGGCACATCCTCGATGTACTCCAGCAGGGGCTCATCTTTTGCAATGATATAGTCGACGTCATCCATGCTGATCCAGCCGTCCCCTTCCACAACAGGCATGTAGGAGTTGGGCTGGGCGATCACAATTCCGGCCTTCTCCACTGCCGCTCGAACGATATCCACGCTGACGCCCAGGTTCATGTTGCCGTCCTTGTCGGGGGGCGTGGTCTGGATGAGGGCCACATCAAGAGGTATCCTCTCCGATCGGATCAGCGCCGGTAGTTGAGAGAGAAAGATAGGTGTGTAGTCGGCCCCGCCCTGGTTTACGGCCTTTCGGGTGTTGTCTCCAATGAAGAAGGAGTTGAGCCGGAAGTTGTCTTTGAACTTTTCGTCCGTGTAGGGTGCCACACCCAGGGTAACTATGTTGATCAGCTCGGCATCCAGGAAGGCCTTGGGCTGGTTCTTGACGAAATTGAGCAGAGAGCTGACCAGATACTGAGGCTCGCCACAGCCCGTGCCCACGAATATCCGGTTGCCTGGGCGAATTTCCTGAAAAATGAAGCGCTCCTGCTCCCGGAACTTGCTAGGCCATTTGCTTTTGATTTCTTCCGTTAATTCGTCTCCCATATCACTGCCTCTTGAGATGGATAGATGAGATCATTTGGGCGTTCTCGTCCAGCTCGCCAGAGGGTAGCGATCCACACTGGAGCCGCCGGCAATCAGGTAAGGCGAATCGCAAATGCCGTCACCGTCCAGGTCCCTGCAATCCATTTGGCCGTAATAGTTGCCCCTGCCTTCCTTATCCCAGGAATTGGCTCCCTCGTCCCAGGCTGACTGCGCATTTAAGGTGATATTATTTCCAAAAATGGCATTCCCATAAGAGCCGCCCGAGACATTGATGCCTTCGGTGTTATTGGAGACTATGTTAGCGGCAAGAGCATTTCCTATGCAGAATTGATCGAGAATAATGCCACTTTTTGCTTCATCCATGATAGTGGAATTGGCAATTTTTGTATAGTTGGATTGGTGCAGGAATATCCCGTGCCGGTTCTTGCTGATGTTATTTGATTCAATTGTATTGTTGTGGCTCAAGGTGAAGCTTATGCCATCGCCTTGATTTGCTGTGATGTTGTTCTCCCATAGCGAATTCTGCCAGCTCTTTGCCAGGGCAATCCCGCCTTTGCCGTTGTCCCTAATTTTATTTCGATAGATAAAATTATCATAGGACTCATCCGCCGGATAATTGTTCCAGAAGATGCTCTCAATGTAAATGCCATGTCCTCTGTTGAACAGGATGATATTGTCGGAAATAAGGCCCATAGATCCGACCAGATATATGCCGTTTCCATTGCCCTCATATTCGCTCTCCCAGCCGCTCCCTGTAATTGTATTGCCTGAAATTATGGAAAAGTTGCATTTTACGGCTCTTATGGCATCGTTGATGCTATCTGTTATCTCATTGCCTTCAACAGTATTTGAGTCGCTTCTCTGCATCTCAATGCCCCAGTCATTATGGAGCAGCAAGTTGTCCTCAATGCTGTTGCCATCTGAGTTGTACAGCTCGACTGCATAGCCAAAGGGGATGTCTTTTATGGTGTTATTGATGATCTTGTTGTTGCTGCAATTCCATAGGCCAATGGCCGTCAGGTCGCTGCCGTAAAACGTATTGTTGGATATAGTATTCCCGTCGGAGTAGACTCTGATGGCAGCATTGCCTATGAGGTCGTTATGCTCGCCAGATCCATAGGGAATCGGCCAGGTGACGCCTGTAATGTCGAAGCCTTCCACAGTGCATCCGAATTCCCGGATGGCTATGGCCGTACCCCCGGACTTCACAATCATCTCAGTTATGCCAGTGCCGCGCTCCTCGATATCGGCTGTGGAACTTCCAGCTCGCAGGACGGGCCTGCCCTCTCCTGTATCCATGCCTCGAAGAACCAGGAAGGGAGTGGTTATATTCAGATTGACGGAGTATTCTCCACTGTGGACCTCGATGATGTCTCCCGGACCGGCTGAATCGATAGCAGCTTCGATTCGGTAGAAATCGCAGCCTTGCTGTCCGACGGTGATGACGGTTGCCTGCGATGAGGTTATAGAGGCAATCAGGATCATTCCAATTAGAAGATGGGTAATTGATGGCATCGTTTCCCCTTTGCGGTTAAAAAATATAAGTATTTCCCTAAAATTTTTACAAAGGATTATGCGGGCAGGTCATGGTTTAAGGATTTGATGGCCCCCAGAGAACACTATTATTATTAGAATCGCTAATAATAATACCCAGCCCACAATAGCTAGCACAGTGGCTTCCTTTGCTTTCTTGGCTTCCCACCAGGTCCTGGGTTCAATTCCCTGGGCCAGGAAGGTGACAACTCCTGCCAGGTTAACAGAAATGAGATTTGCCAGAAATAGGAGCAAAGCACCCAAAGCCAGCGAATAGTAGCCTGCCCCTAAAAGCAATCCAAACACAACTAAGGGTGGCATGAGAGCAACCGCCACTGCGACACCGATAAGGACGGCGGGAGCGGCTGATGTAAAGGATAAAGCTCCTGCTGCGCCGGAAGCCAATGCCAGGACGATGTCCATTAGCCCTAAACTGGTTCTGGATGATATCTCCTGCAAAGAAGGATCTACTGGTAGTAAGAGTCCAAGAGCAAAAGATAGAACTATGGCGATGAAAATGCCCAAAAAGATGGTTTTGAGGGCGCTCTTCGCCAGCGACAAATCACCAAGAGCTGTCGCCAAAGACAGGGAAACATTGGGTGTTAGCATAGGAGCTATAACCATAGCCCCAATTATCACTGCCACGTTATTATTGATGACTCCGATTGCTGCAACAATTGAAGAGAGGATTATCATAGAAATATAAATTTTGGAGGTCATGGCTCCCTTCTCCAGATCATCATGCAGCTCTTCCCGGCTCACCCTTCCCTTATGTTTTTTTTCCTCCTCATCCGAAGAGTCTGCCTCAATCTTGTCCTCCTCGGAGATACTGGGAAAGGATGCCTCCAGCGCGAAGATATTTATCCTGAAGCCGTCCTCCTCTGAGAACGCTTCTTCCAGCAGATCGAGCAGGTTTTGGCTTCCCTCTGTCAGCACCAGCATCCTGATAAGAATTTTATCGGTCGAAAAGCGGGTCTTCCAGTCACCCTGTACCGGAATCTTCCAGAAACCTACCGCTGGCTGAATTGTTAAATCGAGCACTTCCTTTCTACCGCTTATTAGCTCTTCCACTGCGTGTTGCTTATTTTTAGGGAGGCCAATCTCTATCAGACGGAGCGTCATGATCTTATCTCTCAACAAATATCCGATGTTATTTTACTTGAACATTGCCAGAATGGCTTAAAAATATACTGTATCAGCTCAAGAACGTCCTGGAATCTCTCGCCATTAAAATTGCAGCAGGATCTTCATTCTCTTCTTCCAGTCTTTCCTTCGATCGTATTTCCGGCTGAAGGCCTCAATGCCCTTCGGGCTGCCCATCAGTGCCAGAATATCGCCTCCTTCTACTACCGTCTTTATGTCCGGCACAGCAATGGCCTGGCCCATCCGCTCCAGAGCTACCGCCCGGCAGCCGAACATCTGTGGCAGATCCAGCTCCCCCAGGGTTCTTCCCGCTAAGCGCGACCTCTTGCTTACATGGAATATCTTCAGCTCAAGATCCTCATATAAGAGATCCAGCTTCTCCTCTTCTCCCTGGATGATCCTGGCCAGCATGTGGCTGGCTACGATTGGCACGGATGCTACATAGTCCGCACCGGCCCGGTAGATATTCTCGGCCGACCTGAGGTGATTGGCTCTCACCACCACAAAAGCATGAGGGTTAAGATTTTTGGCGAGAAGTGTGGCATAAATGGCATCCGAGTCTAAGTTGAGCATGATCAGAACACCCACCGCTTCTTTGATTCCTGCTTGCAGTAGATCGGCCTCTTCCGTAGCATCGCCGACTATATGCACAAAGGCGGTTTCTGTTAAATCACGCCGGTCCAGGATCGTTGGATTTGTTCCGCAGTCCGATAGAACTGCAGCCACCCGTTTTCCCACATCCCCATATCCCAGGATTATTTGAGGGCCCTCCTTGCGAGTGCCTAAGGTGAGATCCCTGATGGCGGAAAGCTGCTCGATATTTCCCACTGCCATCAGCACCGAGTTGGAATGCACGGTCTCCTCGGGCCCGGGGCTAGGATGAAAGACTCCTCTTTGCCAGATGCCCACGATGCCTGCGCCCGATCTCTTTATGCCTATTTCCTCCAGCTTCTCTCCGATCAACTCCGCACCCGGATAGATGGGCAACTCCACCAGGAGAAGATCGCCAAAGAGCTGGATGGATCCCGGAAATACATTTCTCATAGGCAGAGAGGTGATCTGGGCGATGAAAGTCCCGAGCAGTGTTTTAGGCGAGATGATGCGGGAGGCTCCCGCATATCTCAGGAACCTGGATCTGGTCAGATCGTCTACCAGAGCTATGATCTCAATATCCGAGACTTCTCGTAATGTTAAAATGACCTCGGCATTCAGCTCGTCATTTTCGTTGGCTATGAAGAGCCGGGCGGAGCTGATGCTCGATTTTCGTTGCACCTCTGCCTGGGAAGGATCTCCCCAGAGCACGGGATAATTCTTATAGATGCTTCTGGCTACGCTCTCTCTGCGCTCGATGATTAAAAACGGTATCTTCAGCAGAGAAAATCTCTCTGCTAATGTCTCCACAATGGGATTGTATCCGGAAATAATTATGTGGCCGTTCATCTTCTCCGGGGCGGAAGAGGGAGCGGCCCGGATCAATCGCTCCAGATTGGGAGTTATGCCCAGTGGAACCACCACTGCCCAGAGAATGGCAATTCCTGAGAGAGATACTATGATCGTAAAAAAGTATCCTATCGGGGTTTTGAAGACGATATCTCCAAAGCCCAGCGTGGTCATGGTCACCACCACCCAGTAGACAGCCGTGGCAATATTCACATTCTGGGACTGGCCCTCAAGGCTCATCAGTGCCATGAAGACGAGGCTGTAAATCAGCAAAACGAGCAGCAATGATAGTGTGAGACGGTAGGCTTTGCGCAGTAGAGATCCCCTTATGCGAATAAATCCTCAAGAGAACTGATAAACTTAACGGTAAATTTGGGGCAATATGATAGAATCCGAAAACCATCTTCCCGCCTGGTCTATTTTCTCTCCCGGTCCCATGAGAACGGCAACATCATCTGCTTGTAGCAGCATTTTGCTATCCGGATTAGGTATCGTCTGCAGATCTCTGTGCAGGGCTAAAAATTTGATGCCCTGCCCTTCCAGGCTTGCCGATGCAATCGATTTTCCTTCAGCCTGTGATCCGGGTAGAACCTTAAAGGAGCGTATCTCATCGCTCAACATGCTTAAATTGGCATTGCAGTACGGTTCCTGGGAAGGGCTCCGAAACATCTCATAGCCCTCCAACCTGATGTGATCAATGAACTGCTCGATCTTTTCTCTGGGCACATTATAGCGCTCCAGCACCCGGGCGAAGATCTCTATGGAGGTCTCGTATTCCTCTGGTATGACCTCGTCTGCTCCCAGTTCCTTTAGTGGATTCATCTCTTGCAGGTAGCGCGTTCTGACGATGAGAAACAGGCCGGGATTCATCCTTCTCGCCAGCTCCGTTATCCTGCGAGTAGCTGCAGGATCTGATATGGCTATTGCCGCCACTCTTGCGCTTTTAATTCCGACATATTGCAGTACGGCTTCCTGGGAGGCATCGCCGAAACGGATCGGCTCCCCCTTTTTCTCTTCCCGCATCACTATGTCCGGATCCATTTCAACTATGACAAATGGTATGCCTTCCGACCGGGCAGACATGGCCACGTTCCTGCCATTTACACCGTAGCCGATGATGACCAGGTGATCTCTCCATTGAGGATCTCTTGCTACCGCCATGGGCAGTGTTCTATTTCTCAATCTATCCGGGATGGGAAGCCTTAAAAAGCTGTCTGCCACCTTTGGTGAAACAGCCATGAGGATGGATGTGGCACCCATGGTCAGCACGGCAACATCGAGGAAAAGCTGGTAGACTTCCACGGAGATGATGCCGCTATCAAAACCTGTTTTGGACAGTATGAAAGAGAATTCACCGATCTGACATAAAGCCAGTCCCACAAGGACGCTTATGCGCAGCGGCAGGCCTAAAATGGAAACAGTAAAGCCGGCGACTAAGGCTTTTAGAGCCATAACTGCCAATGCGGCCAAAATTATATAAACCGGATTTTGCAGGAGATAATTCAGGTCGAGGAGCATGCCTATGGAGATGAAGAAGAAGCTGGTAAAAGCGTCACGAAGGGGCATCACATTGCCAAAGGCCTGGTGACTGTAGGGCGACTCGGATATTATAAGCCCGGCAAAAAAAGCGCCGAGGCCCAATGATAGCCCGGCCAGCGAGCTTATCCAGGCCACGCTAAGACAGATGGCAACGATGCTGAGAAGAAACAGCTCTCGGTCCCCCGTCTTGGCGATGTGATAGAGAATTTGGGGCACAATCCACTTGGCGCTCAGTATTACCAGAGCGATCAGGCCCAGGACTTTGGCCAAAATCAGCAAGGGCGATTGCAGCGTCGTCTGCATCGCCCCAGGAAGCAGCGGCACAATTAGCATCATGGGAACGACGGCAATATCTTGAAAGATCAGTATGCTCAGGGTCGTCCGGCCATAGACGCTATCGAATTGCTCTTTTTTCTGAATGATGCGAAGAACGATGGCCGTGCTGCTCAAAGATATGAGAAAGCCTAGCATCAGTGCCTCTCCAATGGGCACCTGCATCCTTAGAAGAATGGCAAAAACTACTAAAATAGTCAGAATTACCTGGAGCGATCCGCCCACAAGAACATATTTCTTGATCTTCAGGAGATCCTTGAGAGAGACCTCCATTCCAACTGTGAAGAGGAGAAGGACCACGCCAATCTCAGCTAAGATGGCTACCTGTTCCGAGGCACTTATCAGGCCGAAACCTTGCGGTCCAGCCAAAATCCCGGTAAGCAGAAAGCCCACAATTGTAGGTGCCCGAAGCCTGTGGAATAGGAAGAGAACTGCAACAGACAGTACGAATATGACCACTACATCTTTTAGCAGCTCTTGCTCCATCAGATATCTTTCTGGATTATTCCAATTTAAGTATTCTGATGAAATTTTGTATTTGCAGGTGAACGTGGCTAATGAGATGGTCAAACCGCTCGCTATCACCTCCGGCAAAAGCCACGACAGCTCCTTTCCATCTTCCGCCTTCAAGCCCTGCCTCGGCAAATTGCAGCTCGAATGTCTGCAAGTCATCCGGCGCGGTCTTCATGTCCATCATGTACCACCAGAGCACAATCCATCCCAGGTCTTTCGCTCTTTGCAGCAGCTTCTCGGCGAGCCGGACATCTTCGGGATCAATGTACGGAGGATCGATGAGAAGGAGTCCCGCAGGAGATCTTCTCAGCCGGGACAGCACTCCAAGAAAGCCGTCTCCCTGGTGAAAGACGATTTTAGCCGGCTGAAATGACCCAGTAGACTTTGCCGCTGCCGCCTGAGTAAAGCTCTCCCAAGAGCTGGCTACACCCGGATCATTATCCCAAACATCGGCTTGCAGACTTGCTCCTTTCCTCTTCGCCAGCTCATAGATAAGGCGGGCCGATCCGGGATAAAGCAAGGGGCTCAAAACCGGTTCTGAATGGGGGAATGAATACGGTTTTTCGGGATTCAAATCAGCCATGATATCAAAATAGCAAAAATTTCTGAGGGAAGGCAAACGCGGCCATATTTTGCCTATTCCACCTTCCCAATCACCGGGCGCTCTCAGGGCATACTCGGGACGTCCCACATGGCTTTCCGCATAAACCAGCCTGCCGTCGGGGTCGAGGAGGCAATCTGCCGCCTCCAGCAGGAGGAAATGCTTCCAGACGTCCCCAGCATTGCCCGCATGCACTCTGTGATTGTAATGGCCCATTCAGGCCTTTAGTTTCTCACTCTTTGTACATCTTCTTGGCGATATTGAATGCCTGGGCCGGGGTGGCCCGGGCAATCCTCTGGGAATCGTCAAACGACGCCTTGGAGGCGGCAGCCGCGGACGCTGCTGTTCGCAGCAGCTTCTTGTCCACCTCGTTGGTCAGCCAGCGGGCTCCGCCTATCCCCACCAGGACTGCGCCGGCGATGGATGAGATGGAGACGGTTATATCCTCCATTCCCATTCCCGTGTTCGCACCCCAGATTATCGCATTGCTGAAGGCTCCGTAAAGGCCCCAGGAGATGAAGGCGGCCATGGCTCCCAGAAGTATGTTGCCTGCAAAGCCGGGGCGGATTATGGTGACATCGCCCGCCGTCTCCTCACTGGGCCTGACAAAACCGTTGTCGCTCACCAGTGCATTCACAATTCCGCCTACTGCGCCACTCAGCATAACTATGCCGATAGGTATCAACATTGACGTTTTATCCTCCCCCTTCATTTAAGCCGGTTGATTCAAGCAGGATTTCGGGAAAGCTGCATCCATCCCCTCAGACGGTTGAAGAATACCCGCATCTCTTGCTATTCTTTATTTCAAACTAATTTTTTTAATACTGATTTATCCTAATACTATTTGAACTTTATGTTTCAAGTGCCTTGATCTTTATGAAATGTGGCAATTTTTGAGCTGAGTTCAACCCGATTGATAGTAATGGTATTAATAAAATGAATATCCTAAGCATGATAACCAACCAATGGAGACTCCTACCCCGAAGATCCTGCTCATGGGAAATTCCATTGGGAAAGAGCGTCATCTTCTCCCGGCTAACGGGAATCGCGGTCATCTCTGCTAACTACCCCCTGCACCACCTTGGAGTACACTGAAGGGCGAATGAATTGGCTTTCCCGTGGCTCCGGTCTTATGGGCGCCGTTTCTACGACTGGTAGAAGCCATCGCCAGGGTAAAGGTGCCACAGTCGAAGCACCCTGAAGCTTATCTAGAGACCCGCGATGTGCCCGCAATGACGAGATCTGGTAGAAGACCCAGGAGGTTTTGCGCATTCATCTATTTTGATCGCAATACATACAAGAATTAACTGCATCATTTTCCTTACAGCATCAATCCTTAACTATATATAATTGCAATAGAACATATTACTATTAGTGGAAAAAATTTCTTGTCATGAGAAATACCGGAGGATTAATAATGAAGATGATGCATGTTTTAATTTTAATGGTCTTGCTGGTTGCAGGTGCATCGGCAAAGACTGAGGAAGTATCTGTTGGGCCTTACAACGTCTCATTTGACCTGAATACAACAATGGAATATTCGGTATCACCGAATTGGGATGATGCGAACACCACTTCAAGCTTAAATATAAAATTTGCTAACGATACCCAAGCTGTTATTGCTGTAATTAATCAAACGGTCTGGGAATGCGCAGATCTATCTCAAGATCTCAGATACCTAAACCTCGCCTTGAATTACGAGAAAGCCATCGGAACAATAATGGATGGCAACTTATCCGAGAGTATTATTGATGGCAAACCAGGCCTTGTAGCTATCGAAACATATGAGAAAGACGGCAAAGTCGTAAATACAACTATTGCAAAATATTGGCTGGACAGCAAAGAAATTGAGACTTACAACATCTCCGTGGGAATGACCAAAGTAGAGATTCTTGCCAATATCCCGATGAATCTGAGTGAGAACCTGCTGAATACAATCCAAGTTAAGATGATCTGAAACAGTCTAGTTCAATTGAATGGCAAAACCAGAAAGATAAGGAACCTTTGCGAATTCGGGCTTTGCGTTCCCTTGTCTCACCATCTTTTTTTCTTGGCTATTTGGTGTGGTAACCTGTTTATCTGAAATCAGATTCTCTGCACCGCACCAGTTAAGTATAAAATATCCTAACCATGAAATGAATATCCTAAGTATGAGACCCGACCAATGGAGCACACGGCCCTGAAGATACTCCTCATGGGCAACCCCAACGTGGGAAAGAGCGTCATCTTCTCCCGGCTGACGGGAATCGAGGTCATCTCCGCCAACTACCCCGGCACCACCGTGGAGTACACGGAAGGGCGCATGAAATTGGGCGAGCAGATGGCCACCCTAGTGGATGCTCCCGGAGTCTATTCCCTCGACCCAACCTCCCGAGTGGAAGAGGTCAGCCGCAAGATCTTCTTGAAGGGCGCGGATGTGGTGGTGAACGTCATCGATGCCACCAATCTGGAGAGAAACCTCAACCTCACCTTGCAGATCCTGGAGTGGGGTGTGCCTACCGTTGTCGCCCTCAACCTCTGGGACGCAGCAACCAGAAAAGGCATCGAGATCGATGTAGCCGCCCTGGAGACGGAATTGGGCGTCCCCGTAGTTCCCACAGTGGCCGTGAGCGGCCAGGGCATCCGCGACCTGGTTGGGGCCCTGGCCAAAGCGAAGACGCCTCCCATCATGCACTTTGCCTCCTCGGATCAGAGATGGGCGCGCATCGGCGAGATCGCGGCCAGGACGCAGAAGGTCATGCACCGCCACCCATCTCTCTTTGACCAGCTGGAAGACATTTCCATTAAACCGTTGACGGGAATTCCCATCGCTTTGCTGGTGCTCTATTTCTCCTTCAGCCTGGTGATCAAAACGGGAGAGCTGCTGCAAGTGAAGATCACCGACCCGATATTCATCGTTTACACCCAGTTCATCACTGAAGTCGTGGAAAACCACATCAGTTCGCCCTTGCTGCATGACATTTTGATCGGAACGTCTCCTGAGCTGCTCAAGTCCTTCGGCATTCTCACCACCGGCCTCTATATTCCGTTAGGCGTTGTCCTGCCTTTCCTCATTCCCTTTTACCTGGTGCTGGGAGTCCTGGAGGACATCGGCTACCTTCCCCGGCTGAGCATCATTTTGGACGCTTTCATGCACAGGATCGGACTGCATGGGGCGGCCATTCTGCCCTGCGTCCTGGGCATGGGCTGCAGTGTGCCGGCCGTCCTCTCCGTGCGCATCCTGGAGTCGCCCAAGCAGAGGTATCTGGCGGCCACGCTTATGACCATGGCCATTCCCTGCGCCTCGCAATCGGCCATGATATTTGGCATGCTGGCCCCCTACGGCCTGAGGTACATTTTCGCCGTGTACATGTCTCTCTTCACCACCTTCGCGGTGACAGGTTTCCTGCTGCACAGGTTTATCGGGGGAGAGTCTCCCGAGATATTTTTAGAGATCCCACCCTACCGCATGCCAAACTTAAGTTCGCTGCTCAAAAAGACATTTATTCGCATTCGCGAATTTTTGAAAGAGGCTGTGCCTTACATTGCGTTAGGCATGATAGTGATGAACTTCTTTTACCTCTCCGGCTTGATGCGTCTCATCGGCGAGGCATTGCGGCCGGTCGTGTCCGGCCTTTTAGGGCTGCCAAGCGACGCCGCTACGGCATTGATCATCGGCTTCTTGAGAAAGGATGTGGGTATCGGCATGTTCGCACCTCTGGACATGACGGCGGTGCAACTAGTGGTCGCCTCTGTGGTGCTGGCCATGTATTTTCCATGTGTGGCCACCTTCATGGTGATGCTGAAGGAGCTGGGCGTCTCTGGAACCCTGAAATCCGTGGCACTCCGGCTGGTGGCGGCGCTCTTGGTCGGAACGGCCCTACACTTCCTCCTGGCCTGAAGTGTGCAATTAACAGCATTTGCCTGCAAAGTCATCACGATCAGGGATAGGACAATAATCAAGGCTAATAGAGATATCTTGCTGTCGAACATTTCTAGGCATCTTAACAAATCTCCGGCAAACAGTACAAAAAATTTATACGTAATGAGTAGGGATTACCAGGTGATGATGAAAAGTAAGGACCAAAAGGCCGTGCGAAAATGATGATGATTTCTGGAGCGATCTCAAGAAATATCTCATCGTTTAGTCCATTTGGTCGTCATTGTCCGGGCTTAAACAATTAAAAAATAAGGTAAGAAATAGTAGTATTGGCAAAATTGGCAATTTAATAAAGAGAGTGAAGGAAATGAAAACCGAACATCTGCTATTTCGGATTGCTATAGCCACCCTCCTCCTTTGCAGCCTATCTTTGGGAGGACTGGACCAATCGGGAAATATCAATGCAAAGAATATGACTATATCCGATTTCAGTGCTCTGGTTCCACTCAGCAATGTGCAAGATGCCTTTGTTGATACCGGTGCGCCTCAGGCGACTTCTGCGGACGCAGGAACGGAGATTGCCGCCTATACGGAGGAGGCTCCACCCACAACGGATCTGAAAAAGTTGATGCCTTCCGCAGTTCTTACGAGTCCGCCCAGGTACATGTACTACAACGGAGATTACCTGGCCTGGAACGACTTTTCGACCACCTTCCCCAGCAATAATCCAGGCCTGTGGATAGAGAGAGCCGTGAGCTGGACTTTCTATGCCACACTGCCCTGGGGCGGATGGACGAGAGAGCTGATCTTCGTACCTCAGGCGTCTCCCGTCACCATGTACGAGATTTATCCAAGCGGCTATGTGCTGGGAAATAACCTGGGATTGGTGCAGCCCGGATACTACTACATTTGGTACTATGCCGATGCGCCAGGACGGCACAGCAGCATATTCTCCACCAACAGCGGATACAGCAATGCCGTAATCATCGACGTCTATGCGGTAGGCAATTATGTCAAACCCAATCCACCAACCCCTAAACCCGGCCCCAAGGAGGAATGCGAGAAAAATCCTCTCTGCGATTGGTCCAATGGCCAATGCTACTGCAGGGGACTAGATCCTGTGGATCCGGAAAAGCAAAAATGCGAGGCTAATTCTCTATGCGATTGGATCAACGGCCGGTGCCTCTGCCGGGGGCTGGATCCTGAGCCTATGCCCGGACCCGTCCCTAATCCCAACCCTGAGCCAGATCCTGAGCCTTTCAATCCTGCACCAAATCCGGTAGCAGAGTGCGAGAGCAATCCAGGCTGCCAATGGGCTGATGGAAGATGCAACTGCATGGGACTGGGAGGCGGCATCGATAACAGCAATAATGATGGGGAAGGAGATCTTGCAGCTACCGCCTGAGACGGTTAGCAATTTTTTGCGATCTATTGGGAGACAAGAATGACCGGTTCTGCATCATTGGCGAAATGCCGATTGCTCTGCAGATACGGATTTTTTCAACATGATTCAATTCATTAACGAATTTTTAGAGATACAATAAAATAGCCTGAAAATATAGTGATCTTCCAAGCATGATCTCTCTGGACTCTCTTCCTCACAATCCCGGATGCTATCTCTTTGCAGACGACCAGGGCAAGGTGATCTACGTAGGCAAAGCCCGAGATCTCAAGAAGCGAGTGAGCAATTATTTCCAGAAGCAGGATCACGGCCCCAGGACGGAGGCTCTCGTATCAGCAGCAAAGGCGGTGGACTTTATCGTCACCAATACCGAGGTCGAAGCGCTGCTCCTGGAAAACACTCTTATCAAGAAGCATCTGCCCCGCTACAACATCAAGCTCAAAGACTCCTCCCGTTATGCCTGCATAGAACTCACGGAAGAGAAATTCCCTCGCATCAGGATCTCCCGCAAGGCCGCTGGCAAGGGCTCGTTCTTCGGCCCCTTCACATCCGCTCGGGAGAGGACATTTGTCTATCAGCTCCTTCGCAAGACCTTTGGCCTGCGCACCTGCAAAAGGCTGCCCAAGCGCGCATGCCTTCGCTACCATCTGGGCCACTGCACCGGCCCATGTCTCGGCAAGATAGGAGAGGCAGACTACCAGGCCAGGGTAAAAAGGGCAGCTTCGGCCCTGGGGGGCAAGACAAGCGAGCTGGTCGAATCTCTGCAGAAGGAGATGGCACAGCTCTCCGCCCGGCAGGAGTTCGAGCGGGCAATTGAGCTACGCGATGAGATCGCAGCTTTGCAGCACCTGCAGGAGAGGCAGCAGGTTGAGAAAAGCCGCAAGTACGATCAGGATGTTCTCAGCTATCAGGTGGACGGCTCCAGCGTCTTTCTTATGCTCTTCAAGGTCTACCGGGGAACGCTGGAGGGAAAAGAGGACTACGTTTTTGCCCAGAGCGAGAACTTCCTGGAGGAGTTCCTGGTGCAGTACTACTCGGAGCGAGAGCCGCCCGAGGAGCTGATACTGGAAGAGCCGCTGGATGAGTCATTGGTGGATTTCCTCTCCCACGTCAAGGGCAAAAAGGTGCATGTCACCGTCCCCAAGCAGGGGGAAAAGAAAGAGCTCTTGGAGCTGGCCAAAAAGAATGTGGAGATCGGCTTTTTTGGCGACAGAATGAAGATGCAGGTCCTGCAGGAGGCTTTGCGCCTGCCCAAGACTCCCCAGGTCATCGAATGCTTCGACATCTCCCACCTGGCCGGCACCTTTTCCGTGGGCTCCATGGTGCAGTTTCGGGGGGGAAGGCCGGACAAGAGCAACTACCGGCGCTTCAAAATCAAGAGCGTGCAGGGCGTGGATGATTTCGCCTCCATCGCTGAGATAGTTCGCCGCCGCTACTCCCGCCTCAAGGAGGAGAAGCAGGAGCTGCCTGACCTCATTGTCATCGACGGGGGCAAGGGGCAGCTCTCCTCGGCGCTGGCAGAGCTGCGGGAGTTGCGGCTGAAGATTCCCATCATCTCCCTGGCCAAGGGCGAGGAGGAGATCTACGTGCCGGGCTTAGACGGGCCGCTGCAGATCAAGAGAAATGATAAGGCATCGCTCTATGTGCAGGAGATCAGAGATGAGGCGCACAGATTTGCCATAGCCTATAACCGATTGCTGCGAAAGAAGGCGATATCGGATTGACCGGCTTATGGCCAGTGCAATTTATGATGAAGAGTTCCTCGTTGTATTCTGTAAAAAAAAGAATCAAAGCCAAAAAAATTTTTATTTTCCCAGTATTTCATACAAAGTCTTCATGCCCTTGGTGAAGGGAGGCATTCCGGAAGTAAGCAGAACCACTCTCAGGACATCAACAATTTCGTCCTTGGTAATGCCAAGCTCCTTCATGCCGCTCATCATCTGCTTCTTGGTGGCCCGGTCGTCGGAGGCAGCGGCATTGATGCCGATGGCAATCAGCTTCTGGGCCTTGTAGTCCAGGGCTTTGCCGGTGTAGATGGCCTCGTTTAGTCCGACAATGGCTTTGTAGAGGTCGGGATATTCAATCTTGGTCTTGGCCATTCCTTCGCCAAAGAAAATTTCTTCTTTCATTCTTGATTCACCTTAATACTATTATTCGTTCTTACACTTTATAGTTTTCTGCATATGGTTTTTTTTAGCGGGATTGCCCTGGTGGATGGGCAGGAGGAGTGGCTGGGCAGAGAGGATCACGGGGGGGAAATTGCAGGAAATGAATGTGCAGGTTGTCCGGATTAAGCAGGCAGATTAGCCGGGAGGCACTGCCTCGAACCTCTATCCGGCACCCAGTATCCGGAACCGCAGATCTTTGGCAAACGGCATCCTCGCCAAGGCCATGGATGCCTGGCCATCAGCACAGGGATCTAAATGGAGGAAACGCATCTTTCGCAATCCTCACAGCCTAAACAGGCGAAGAGATTATCATGTCAGCCGCTGTGAAAGTCCCTGTGAGAAAATCGATTCGTACCGAAATCAGAAGGTGATATTGCCACAGGCATTATCAAAGAGGCTTAAGGACTTTAGAGTGGGACGGTTTACACATTTACACGCATAAAAAATGCTGAAGAGCTGGCAGATCACTCCATGTCAGGAGCAAGAGGCAATCCACGTTTCTGATATGCCTGCGCTGCCTACAGCTTCATTGCCGTGGCATTTCCCTTGCCTGGGGACAGCCCACCCGACAGGACATAAGTTCCCGACAGAGTATTGTTTAACATAAACAAGTCGAAATAGCACTCATCAAATTTCTGGTTGGCGTATTCGGGTGCAGCCAACATAGCTGTCAATGTGAGTTCCTGCGCAGTTACAGATCCTCTGGCAGTTAAAGGGTTCTCTGTGCCCTTCTCTATCAGAGTGCCATAACCCATAATTTTGGTTCCACCGGACGACCATAGGGTCAAGCTAAGTGAGGTGCCTGTTCTATCATTGAGTCTTATCGACCATTTGCCGCTCACGTCCATTGGCCCGCCCACTTGCTGCATTTGAGCCACCTGTGTTTGATTAGGACTCATGCTATCGGTTTGGCTGAGGACTTGGGTAGGATTGTCGTTTGGCTTGACTAGCGGCTTGGGGTTTGGATCTGGCATGTCCATATTTGGCACGTTCATGCTTGGCACTGCGATGACACCTGCATCAATAGCATGGGCTTGAATAGATAAACATGAAAGCAATATAGCTGATAACATTATGCTTGCTAATCTCATTCCACTAACCTCCGCCTTGATATAGTATCACACAAACAATCTTAAAGTTTATCCTCTGATTATGGTTTGAGAGGAAAAACTTGTAACGATCTCCCAACAGTCTTTCTTGGGCTGCGCCCACCTTGTCAATCCTCTTTCTCTTCCCCATAGCTCCACGCACCCCTTGTAGTAAGAATCAGAAATCCACATGATATTCCATCTCAAAAATATTTCGTCGTATTTTGGATCTATGTGCAGCCTAAATAAACAATAATTATTTATACTGTCATGGACATAAACCCTTCCAAGGGGATGATAAACATGGGAATAGAAATTAGTGCTAAATGCCACCAATGTCAAGAATCAAACGAATTGGATCTCGAATCAACCGGGGCGAATACTATCTGCGAATACACATTTACCTGCAGCCATTGTGGTGCACTTAACACTCTATTCTTTGATTTTAACGATCCTGATCCTGGAGACCATGAATGGCTATGCTTACCACCAGAAGGTTTTGAATGGACTCTACCGTCAGGAAAGATCACACCAGTTGTAGGCGATCCAATATATGTTTCTGCTTTCGGAGAATACCTATCATGGGAACGCTATATAGAGAAATACAGATTGGACCCAGAGATCGCTTACCAAAATATGCGAAGAGGACGAAACAAGCAGATAGGCAGCAAGAACACGAATAAACCGAGTCTAAGTGCTGTGACGCGAGCTTTGCCCGATTTAACAAATATTAAAAAAATTGAAGTTCTATGCAAGAATTGTGGTGACATATGCGAACTAAAAATTTGACCTTCATAATATATCATAACTTGCTCGATGAAAACGGGATGGTCTAATGAAGTCTTAGGAAATGACTTTAGCGCTTTTAGCCGTCTATACTTCTATTTTTGCTCGCGGATAGGAGGACGAATTTCCGGTCGGGATCAAGAGTAATGAAACTGTACTTGCTGCACTTCCTTATGCAAAGACGAAGCCAAAGAAGCTTGATCACCAAGCAGATTTCGCAACAAAAGGCATAGAGGCTATTAAAACGCAGGCAAAAAAGTGAATGGTCAGCTTTGCAGCGTCCTAAAGGGTTGATTTCGATTTACCATTCCCATTTTGCGTCAGTAACACCTTGACCTTTGAGCTTCTCCTTCAGCTTCTTGCCTTCATCCTCAGTGCTAAAAGCCTGTTCTATCTTTTTCCCACTCTTATCTGTATAGGTAACTTTCATTTTATAACCCATTATGGTTATTCCGTTTCATACTTAAATATTTATGCCAATAATCGATCAACTCTCTTTAGATTTGATGCAGCTAATACAGTATCATCCTTGGCATCTGTTTTGCCTGCTCTGTTCATGACTTGACCTCAGGATGAGTTGGATTTCTCTTCGCGAGCTTTTTAAAGGATAAATAAAATCTAATGTTAAATGTTCAGTTGCTAAAGTGAGGCCGACCCGATGAGCGAGCTCTTAGTGGCATCGGTGGAAGCGGTCACGGCTGTTCTGGGCCTCACGCCCTTTTTCGTAGGAATAATCATCGTTCCTATCATTGGTAATGTGGCCGAGCACCTGGCCTCCGTTCAGGCAGCCAGGCAGAATAAGATGGACCCCAGCCTCTCAATTGCAGTTCAATCAGCTGGAGCTGATCGCACTCACGGCAGCGTCCATGATCTCGGCCCTGGTCTCTCTGGACGGAGAGTCCAACTGGCTGGAGGGGGCGATGTTGCTCGCTGTATACGGTATCCTGGGGCTGGCATTCTTCTTCTTGCCATTGAAGCTCTAACAAATCAAGAAACCAGATAGACACCTACTACTATCAGGAGAATAGCGACAGTCTTCAAAGCCATCGTTTTTCTATCCAGCTCTTCTTGTAGAATTCCCGGAACAAACAGCCCCAGGAGGATGACATAGACCAGGGTAATGAAAGGCTGCAAAGCAGCCACGCTGGAGACCAGGGCTACGGAACCAAGCGCATAGGCAAAGATGAAGGCCCCTCGGCCCAGGAAGTCGAAAACCTCATCGGCCAGGAGAGCTGAGAGCAGAAACGGGCCACCACGGAAATATGCGGCAAACTCATTTCGGACCGACTCACGCCCCAAGAACGGCAAGACCGCCAGCATGCTGCCCAGAGATGACCAGAGGATCAGATGCCATTCATTCATGAAGGCGAGAAGGTATTTGGCGGCCAGGGCATAGGCGGCAGTAAATACCCAGAAGACGGCCATGTACTTTAGAGCCGGGGAGATGACGGCAGGCCTGCCCCCTTGCGTCGGCCGGTAAGATATCAATAAGGCGCTGCAGACTAGCAGGACGCCTCCTGCATAATCTTTGGCAGCAAGAGTCTCCCCCAAAAAGAGATATGCCCCCAAAAAGACGAAGACGGGAAAGACGTAAACTAAGGCCGCCACCCTGCTGGTCTCCTCCACCTGAAGGGCAAACAGGTACGCGGCCCAGAGGACCACCTGGCAGCCGCCTGTCGCCAGGGCATAAAGAGTCTGGGGGTAGACAAATCCCCATCCCAAATAGGCCGGGATGGCCACGATGAGGATCTGCTGCATTACCACCAGGGCTGCCAGGTAGGCCAGAGGATCTCGCACATACCTGCCCAGGATGAACTTGTCGATTACTCCGGTAACGGCGAGAGCAGCTGCGCCCACGAGAGATAGGAAAAGCCAGTCCACAATTTAACTCTGGAAGGGAGAATGTTATAGCTTTCGCATTCGGTTAACATTCTGCATCGAGCAAAGATATGGTTGAAACGTCGTTAGCACTGGTCATAACCAAATGGTAACGAACAACCTACCACGAAAAGACACGAGAAGCTAACGGAGGACTCACAGAGGACTCAATTGCTCCATTACCCATTCGATACGAAGAGGAACCGCATGATCGAGGAAAGGCAGTATCCCTCTCGTCTATGCCTAGCTTAAGGATCCGGGTTTCATCGAATCGAGCCTAATCCGGACCACGGGGGTGTCTCCGATCCTCTCCCGCACTACCTCATCCGTTGCTGCCTTTGGATCGAATCCGTACATGGAGCGATTTAGGCCGCTGCCCAACAGGATCTGCCTTATCGCCTGTAGCTTCTCTGTAGTGTCACTGACCTCTTCCCCGCGCCCGGAAAAGCGACCGGTGGGCAGCAGAACCTCAACCTCTGGATTGGCCAGAAGGTTCAGATACCACTGTCCTTTCGTCTCTTTTCCCTGATAGCAGTAGATGTTCGGCCCGATCCGGGCATAGCTCACCGGAGTATAGAGAATCTTTCCCGTCTTTCTGCCCGCTATCCTCAGCACCATAATATCTCCTGTGAGGGAATTGGAGATGATCCGTCCCCAGCCTCTCCGAAATGCCGGGACAACGATAAATCGATTGACAAACCGGAAAAACGCTCTTAGAACTGATCTCTTGTCCATTCATCTCTTCCTTCTGCTCTAATGCAGTTCACTGTTTAGCCGATACTATTATTTCAGTCTAGCTTTTGCGGAAGGCAATGCGAATTGCAATTGTGGTCGGGAGATTTGCAGCCCTGATGTGCGGAAAATTGTCCACTGGGCTGGGCCGGCTCATTGATTCGCAGGGCCACGTTCTCATCTGCGGGGGCCTTCGGCGGTGTGATGGAGTAGGCCTGCTATGGGACTTCGGCGCGATCCATGCAAAAGACCCTGAAGAGCAAAAGATGAAAGGATAGCTATATTTGGGATGATAATCAATTATGATATAATGATCCAGAGGAGACTTATGCAATTAACGATGATAGCAATCGTCGCATTCTTTTTTTTATCGGGCAATGGGTGGGCGGTCGATGCCTCTCCCAAGGACGATGCCTACCACTATATGGCCAACGGCGTGGATGACCAGCTCTACAATGAGTGGTGGTACTTCGATGTAGCGGATAATGACACTCAGTTCCAGGTAGTCTACCTCCTCAGCGATCCGGATAATATTTCCTCTGAAAGAAAGATTCTGGTGCAGGCTGTGGCCATGCAGGATGGCCAGCCTCATGCCATGGGCAAACACCACAGCCGCGGTTATGGAGGTGACAGAAACTCCCCCATGTTTGACATCGACAAGAGCGGCTTTTCCACAGAGGAAGAGCCGAACCTGCGCGTCTGGGGTGAGGTCGAGGACAGTGCCACAGGTGATCCTATCCGCTGGGATCTGGTTTATCAGCCCACGGCCCGCCCCTGGTTTGCCGTCCCGGTTCAGGTGCATATCGGCCACCTCAAGGGTGATTGGATTAAGTGGTTGGTTTACATGCCCTCTGCTCAGGTAACCGGCACTCTTACCATCGGCAACAGGACAAGAAGCCTGCAGGGCATAGGCTATCACGAGCATGCCTGGGGCCGCTTTGCCCTAAGCGATCCTCAAATCACCAGGGCCTCTGTTTCTGTTCCCCTGGACGGATTCAGCCTGGCATTCGCCGAGATATTGGGTGAGCAAAGAGTGGCATTTTTAGGAGTAGAGAAAGACGGCAAGAGAATCGTCTTCTCAGATAAGCAGATCAAACTGAATTATTCAAATTCAAATTACTCATTTGACAATATGACGGCAGGAATCTTTCCTGACGCCTATAATGTAGAGGCAGATAACGGAGACTACACCCTGGATCTGGCGGTTGATGTGCAAAAGAGCGCTGCAACAACTCTCGACTACCGGCCTCCATTGCCCAGCGTTCTCATCTTCCAGCAGGTCTCTATTTTGCAGGGGACACTTAAATCAAAGTCTGGCGAGAAGTTCTCCTTCCAGGAGCAAGGCTTTTCCGGATTTACAGTGCCAAGGCTTCATCCCATCTTCGGCAGGATCAACACCAGCACCAACAATTCAACATCCTCCAATATCACAATCGTTGCTCGAAATGAGAGGACAGGTCAGCAGAAGATGACCAATGTCGCTTCGAACGGTTTTTACAGCCTGGATGCAAACTTTCTGGATTATCTGGCCGATCGCACTGCTCCCTGGGTGGCAGAGGGAGATCGAGTGAAGCTGGAGATGATGGGGCAGGGAGAAGCAAACAGCACCATGGCCGCCGTTTTGTCGATCAACCTATCGGAAGATCGGCAGGAGGTAAACCTCTAGGCAATGCCTATAAAACTATTTGGCAATATAGAGGCCCTGCGGAGGCCCACCATTGAAGAGACTGAACTTTCCTAAGCCATTTGAGCACAATCACGCCCCTGTGCGCGAGCTCAGCGAGATTGATACCGGTCCAACGACCCAGGGGGAGAAATTTGCCGATTGGGTGTACAAAAACATAGGCTCATGGCGGTTCATACTGATACAATCGATTCTGGTGGTCGTTTGGGTAATCCTCAATGCTACTGCTTACATTCGCGCCTGGGATCCTTATCCTTTCATCTTCATGAATCTGATCTTCTCTTTGCAGTCTGCCTACACAGCATCTCTGATTATGATGAGTCAAAACCGCCAGGATAAACTCAAGGCTCATAATGATTACCTCATGAACCTCCGGGCAGAAGAGGAGAGCCGTGCCGTGCTAGAAAACCTGGCTGCCCAGGATAAGGCGCTTCAGATAATCTACCAGGAGCTGCTGGAGCTACGCAAGGAGACGGCCAAACCCGCCTCTAAGTAAGCTGCGAATTAAGAATGCATCAGCAGCACAAATCGGACAAAATAAGAAAAAATCAGGCTGAAGCTAGAGCTGGCTCAGCAGCGATACGATCGCAGAAGGCTTTGACCTGTGCCTCATCCATGCTGTTCTTGGGAATGACCATGACTTGATATCCATCGCTCTCAAGCCTGTTAATCAGATCCCGAAACTGGCTCATGGCCACTTTGACCTGTTTAGTCAGATCCGGCATCTTTAGAATGACGATCTTGATTGAAGGAATGACCGCGTCCACGACATAACCCCAGCGAGTGGGACGATGCATCAGCACAACTATCCCTCTTCTTCCTAGCTCAGAGATTATGCCGTCAAACTTCGCTATGTCTTGCCTTTCAGGTTGTTTCATTTCGATTCTACCCCACACCAGATTTCAAATTTATCTCGATTATCATTATTTATAACCCGTTCAACATTCATTATTTCGTCCATCAGAGCAAAAAATCGCGAGGGCGTGAAGCATTTTGCCTTCGTTCAAGGTTCCGGCTATCGACGGATGCTGCCCTCTTATAAATAGATCATTAAGAAATATTGAAGGTTTAGTATCTACCGGGCGATCGGGCAGGTCTATGCTTCTGGTAGCATTCGCTGCAGTATACCGGCCTGGACCCATCCGGCTTGAAGGGCACCTGTGTTTGTTTACCGCATTCAGAACAAGTAACATCTGTCATTTCTCTAGGACCGCTATTGTAGCCACTTCTGCTGCTACCGCTGTTTTCATATTTTCTCTCAAACATTTAATCCACTTACCTTTTGAATCGATTCAAAGAATCGAAACTGCTCCTGGAAACATCTCAACAAATCTATTTGAATCGACGAGTCCAGCATCACGTAAAGAACCGCTCAGCTTATATACTTAACGGTTAGAGCAAAATGTTATTTCTCCTGAGGCTTCATTTTGTACTTTGCTGTTTATTCTTCCTCGTTTTCCTACCTTCTCTTGGTAATTATGGAGAGTATATCGCTGTCCCTGAGCTCATGGTCCAGCCCCACCGATTGACCGGGGAACTTGGCGCTCTTGCCCCAGACCAGAGCATAGCGGAAGAGATTCACAAAGTCGCGATGAAGATGCTCGCAAACCGATCTGACGCTGCTTCCGTCCAGGAGGACCAACGGCTCTTCCAGGTCTGCTTTGCCCCCTTTCGGCTTGAGGTAGACGCGAATGAAGCCAAGCCGATCGTAAATAAGTTCCTTCATCTCCTCCAGGCCCTGGGTGGTGGCGCAAGAAAGTGGCAGATAGTCCCTGTTAAGCTCCTCTTTGATCTTGTTCTCTACGTCTCCGAATCGAAGGTCGAACTTATTTATGGCCACCACGGAAGGGATGTAAACCCTGTTTCCTGCCAGAAAATCCACCAGGCTGTCGGTATCTATGTCTTCGCGGATAGTGACATTGGCATTGACAATTCCGTAGGCGCGAATGATATCTGCGACCTCAAACTCCGTCATGTGGGTGAGCGGCACAGTGCTGCGTATGATTATGCCGCCCTTTTTATCCTGTGTGATGTGAATATTGGGGGGTTGTTTGTCAAGCCGGATTCCCGCATCGTAAAGCTCGCGCTCCAAAATATTCAGCTTGTAGTTGAAGACGTCACCCAATAGTAATATTATATCCGCGGCGCGAGCTGCCGTTATGACCTCTCGGCCCCGGCCCTTGCCCTTGGCGGCTCCTTTGATGATGCCGGGCATATCAAGTATCTGGATCTCAGCGCCTTTGTATTTCATGACCCCCGGAATGACCTCCAGGGTAGTAAATTGGTATGCGGCAACCTCTGATTTGGAAGCGGTCAGGTGGTTGAGCAGACTTGACTTTCCAACCGATGGAAAGCCCACCAGGGCCACAGTTGCATCTCCCGACTTCTTGATGTAGTATCTTCTGCCCCCGCCGCCGCCCTTGATCTTCTGAAGCTCTTGCTGCGCCTTTAGCTTCGCTATCTTGGCCTTGATCTTGCCCAGATGGTGCTCAGTAGCCTTGTTCTTCTGAGTGTTAAAGATCTCCTCTTCCAGCGCCTTGATCTGTTCCTCGATGGTTGCCATTTATTATCCTCTTAATTGGCAGGCCTGCCAAGAACAGCAGGCCCTGCCGTCAGCTTGAAAATGTTCTTGGTTCGTAGCAGCAAATGAGGCTCCCCCTTTATAAGGTATAGGTTTGCACTTCGTGCATAAAAAGAATCTTGACGCCAGACTATGCCTCACCCTGCAGATCTCTCTTGCCTCGCAAGCCGGGCAGGGTGCACCTCGTGGCCGGTCGGGAAGCTGGCCATCTTTTATCAGCCTTATTCTGTCTCGAAAACGATGTGGTTAAAGGTACTTTTCTATCAAATCCCTAAGTTACGGAAATATCCATCTGCTTGAACTTCTCCAACTCATCCGGCGTCATCATTTCCCACCATTCAAGTGGCCTCACCAATGATTTCACGCGGCTGCCATCAACTACCAGTTCCACTATTACCAGGCCATTCTTTTCTAAGCGTTTTGCTGCCTTATGGACCCGGCCATGCGTCCAGCCTTTCAGCTTTGCCAGCTCATAAATGCTTAGCCTTGGACGTTCATCTATAAGCTCATATAACTCCCAATCAGTATCTCCACCAATCGCGCGCCGGGCCTGGACGGCTTCAACTGTCTGACCTGCCATCCTATCTTATTGAGGTGCTTTGAATATAAACATAAGCAGTTGGCTTTGGCGAAGATTTGCGTTGCGACTGATGGAAGTAAATCAGCACACGTCCCTCAACACACGTTTATAAAGAAATTTCTAGAGGTTAAAATGGCTCGGAAAGCTTTGAAAAGGCTGGTCTCAGTTGGGTATGTGGCGAGACATCCGACTGCGGGTGAGATGACTTATCAAATGACACCGGCTGGGGGGAAGAGTGCCGAAGGATGAAGGCTGAAGCACCGCGGCTTTAGCAGATCACCATTTATCCATGTAGGCCCTTACATCAGAGGAGGCACCAATTATCAGCCCTCTCTGCCAGGAATGCGAGAAGGTAGTGGACCACGTCCGACCGTTCCTGCTCGGTGATGAAATTGCCAGCCACGTCTTTGGGCAGGCAGACATCCACCAGGGGCCTGTGATCTCCGCATGCTTGCCATCGGCGTAGAGCTGCTGCATCTCCGCCCCTAGGCGGGCGCGCTCGGGCGCGGGATTGGCGGCAGAGATGCGGACAGACGATAGTCAGTCTTTGTCTTTTTTTGAAACAGAAATGACAAATAGGGCGATGGCAATAAAAAATAATATTATAGCTAGTATGAAATTTGGCGCGCTTATGAGGTAATCCTCTTTAACAATATTCAATCCCAAAACAGTTTTTAAATATATTAAGATATAAACCAGGAACAATCCGGCAGAACCCAGTGAAATAGATGAATTTATTATTAATTTTACTAATAATTTTTTACTATATTTATTAATTAATTCATTTACAATCTCATCTGCATCGCTCTTTACTGTTCCATTCGCGATTAGAATAGAAATAAACTGGTTAATCTCTTCTGCAGACGGCTTTTTCCCATTCCGTTTCTTATAGCTCTGCTCGTACTCACTAACTTTTGCATCTTGAATGCCCTTGACGATATACGGCCTGATCTCTTGAATTAAGTCTTTGAAGTTCTTTTCCATATTATAGCAGACCAATCTTTTGTTTTTCCTCGTCCGTCAGACCTTTCAGTGTGTCTATGGCCTTCTCTTTTATTCTTTGTTCCAAGAATTCAATGAGTTCCTTTTTATCAATCTCTTTGGTGCTCTTTTTATTGTACTCTTTTAAGTATTCTTCAACTTCCACATCCATGTATAATTTAGATAAACCGACGTCGCTTTCTCCCAGATATTTGGCGTCTTTTCTTTGGCTGTAATCTCTTTCGGGATCGGGTTCGACATCAAATATGACCAACTGACAGATCCTCATCCCAGGAACCAGATCCACGGAGAAGCTTCCCAAATTGTGGATGACTATGGGCAATTGACCAAAATAGCCAGGATTGATGTAAGACGATAGTCCCACGTTAATTCCCAGACGAATCAGGCTGTTCCTATTTTGAATGAGGCCGGTCATCCTTTTGGAAAGGCCGATGTTCTCCTTAATCTGGCCGATAATGAAATCTCCTGGTTTGAGGGTGTACTCATCAAGAATTCTCTCTTCAAAGCATTCCTTGATATCGGCATCAAATGCATTAAGCTCAATGCCTCTCTTAGGAGTTCGTATTCGTTTATCCAGGGTCAGATCAATGGAGGAGGGCTGGATATTGTCAAAGACGAAGGGCTCTATTTTGAGTTCTTTATCGTAGATCTTTTCTAATAGCCTGACATCGGACAACACGCTCATGTTCTGCCCCTCCTCTTAGTAATTCCAATCCTACATTTTTTAGATTTTTATTTTTCAATAATGTCTCTAATGCCTTATTGATTAATCTACACGAGTATATATCTGTATCGCAATCAACTGAATTCTCGGAATAATGAATCAAGAAATTGCAGGATAACATCACGCGCATATCAAGCCTTCCCTTCCACAATCCTGATCTCTTCCTCAGTCAGCCCGTACAGTTTGTACACCACCGCGTCGATCAGTTCATCCGTCTGCCTGATCCTCTCCCGCAGTGGCATCAGCTTGCCCAGCGATCCCTCGAACTCGGCCCGGAGCAGCTCCGCCGGCTCCCGGCGTGCCGGATCGATGGCCAGCTTCTTGCTGTTCTTCTTGAGCACCGCCAGGAAGCTCTCATAATCGTGCTCGTAGTAGCTCTGCAGCTTTGTCTTTGGGCGTGAGGTTCTCCACTCTGGCCCCCACGTAGCTTTCCAGCCAGCCCAAGAAGCCTTTGATCTCCGTCTGCTTCTGCTTGTTCATCTCCAGCATTCTCTCCGCCAGGAAGGCCAGGAGAACGTGCACCACATCCGATTTCTCCTGGCTTGCGATGAAATTGCCAGCCACGTCTTTGGGCAGGCAGACATCCACCAGGGGCCTGTGATCTCCGCATGCTTGCCATCGGCGTAGAGCTGCTGCAGCTCCGCTCCCAGGCGGGTGCGCTCGGGCGCGGGCGTGTGAAGTCGACCTTAAGAGAGAATTCTATGTCTTCCGGAAAAGCAATTATCTTGAATTTCAGCCTCTCCAATGCGTTTTGGCCCGCTTGAAGATTTCTTCCACACTCTGATTTTCGTAAAGCTTTTTAGAGACCTCAACGTAATCAGTTGGCTCACGGTGGAAGAGAGCTAGAAATCTAAGCGCTTCGGCGGGACCTAAAGCCTTATTCAAGGCATCTATTCCAAGAACTCTAAGCTTTGCTTCGTCCATTGCCCTTGCTCTATCGGTCATAGATCCTCCATTCTAATGTAATCCACAGGATTCAAGATCGCCATTTTCAATCCTATTTTCTTAGCCTGCCTTACAAGTCTATTGTCGCAACTTATGAAGTAATCGGCTTTGATAAAATGGGCACATGCGAGGTGGATAGCATCCTTTGAGGTCATCTTGGATCTTCTCTGAAATTCCAGGGCGGATTCATAGATTTGCTCTTCAGGTCCAATTCTTATCCTGCAAAGAGTGGAAAGTATGAAGGCAACGTTCAATCTATTCGGGAAGGGGCAAAGCAAGGTCTCATCCTCATGCATGAAGGACCACGCTAATTGGACCTCTTCAATCTCAGCCCTCAGAAAGATCTCTTCGCAGGCCAGAGCTTCAAGCTGGATCCTTATCTGGCTGGGATCATCGAATCTTCTTTGAAAGCAATTGTAATCAAGATAAATCAGATCCATCGCACCTTTCCTCCTCTGATAATCCGCATACTCTCTCAAGCTGCATTTCCTTCCACGATTCTTATTTCCTCTTCCGTCAGCCCGTACAGTTTGTACACCACCGCGTCGATCAGTTCATCCGTCTGCCTGATCCTCTCCCGCAGTGGCATCAGCTTGCCCAGCGATCCCTCGAACTCGGCCCGCAGCGCCTCCGCCGGCTCCCGTCTGGCCGGATCGACTTGCAGCTTCTTGCTGTTCTTCTTCAGCACCGCCAAAAAGCTCTCATAATCGTGTTCGTAGTAGCTCTGCAGTTTGGTCTTGGGCGTCAGATCATCGACCTTTGCGCCCAGGTAGCCTTCCAGCCATCCCAGGAAGCCTTTGATCTCCTGCTGCTTCTGCTTGTTCATCTCCAGCATTCTCTCCGCCAGGAAGGCCAGCAGGTCGTGCACTACATCCGAACGTTCCTGCTCTGCGATGAAGTTGCCTGCCTCGTCTTTGGGCAGGCAGGCCTCCATCTGGGCCAGGATCTCGGCGTGCTTGCCCTCGGCGTAGAGCTGCTGCAGCTCCGCCCCCAGGCGAGCGCGCTCGGGAGCGGGGGTGGAGAAGTTGAACTTTGGAATAGGTATTGCAGTTATTTGGTAGGCAGATAAATTATTGGTAGTACTAACCAATCCATACCTCCACTCTACAACGCTACTAATTGAAAATGGCCAAAAATGCAAGCTCATTATACTTTGCATTAATAAAGTAACATATCTTATGTCCACAAATATTGCCTGCTGGAAGATAAGTTGCGATAATGCGACGCCAGTTATCAAGAGCTGCCCTTTCTTGGTAGACAACTCTCGACTTCAAATGAGCAAAAGCCGAAGTTCCCTCTCTTCAATTCTGCTAGCCATCTTTCTTTGTTAATAAAAATAGGTGTCCCCTGCTTAGGGTCGTCAATTAGTTCATAGCGTCTGTACATGTCCGCCTCGAAGCACAAGAGCATTTTCAGGATTTTCGCTTAGATATGGCCTGAATGCTTCGTTAAACATAACTTCTCCGGACATTGGAGCAGCAATATCACCAATAGGACACAGAATCGGACTTAGTGCAAATTTGCTGGCAAGATCCCACTCATGGTTATCACAGAGTGGTATTGTATAAGTTAATTGGATCAAATTTCACTATCTCAGGTGATGATGCAAGATATGAAGGCGATCCTATTTTGAGATCCTTTCCCGGGTGTGTCCTGACCTTGAAATGCACTTCTCGGGGATTGCCAGCACTAAAATGTATACACAGGTAGGCAACTTAGCGTCAAAAAAAACTCTGTCTTTGGGATCATCTTTTTGTGGAAAAGCCTCAACCTGCTGCAAATCCGACTCATTTAAAATTTTACTTCTAAGCTCAAAAGTAAAACGATCACCAAGAAGGGACATAGGTACAATGAATCCATGAACACCTTCTTTTTTTGATTTTATCTAAAGCGCAAGCTATGAAAAATCGGTAATAGATTTATTCTATTGGTTGCAGCTATTTGATATATTTGAGATTCTTGGAAATATTTCTTCTCATCAATTTTTCGTCCCAGAGCCACTTCGGATAGCTCGTCGTACGGTGGATTCCCGATCACCACATCGAATCCCCGTTTCTCCCCCTGAAACGCCTCCGGAAACTCCAGCTCCCAGTGGAAGAACCGCTTCTCCTGCCCCAGCGCCTGCGCCCGTGTGAACCACTCCCGCTCCCGCAGGCCGGCCCAGTCCGGAAACTTCTCCGGGCTGAGGTGGTTTTGCAGCTCGTAGTAATCGTCATCACTCACTTTGTTGCCGAAAAATGTGGACAGCCAGACATTAGAAAGCTCGTTCAGCCTGCGGGAGAGCTCCGACTCCTTGATCTGGCGGAACTGATCCTCCTTCCATTTGACCATCTGCAAATTGTCGTCCGGCAGCGCCGCCATGAGGCTGTACCTTTTGAGAAGCCCGCTCGTGTGGCTCTTCAGCCCAAAGCTCCAGAGCGGCGTCTGCTCTGCCTGCCCGCCCGGCAAGGTGGCGAGCTTATCCAGCTCCGCCCCGATGAGCGCTGTTTCCGCATCTCAGGTGGTGGTCCAAAAAGCTCAGGGGCTTGTTAGAGGCAACTGTGGTCAGCCACAACGATAATTTGGCCAGCTCCACGGCCATTGGGTTGAGGTCCACGCCGTAGATGCAGTTTCTGACCACCTCACGCCGCGCCCAATGAATATCGTTCTCCGCAATATCTTCAGATTCCAGATCCTCATGTCTGGCTATCTCTTTGGCATGAATAATCTCCCTGGCAATGTAATCCGTAGCTTCAACTAGAAAATGACCTGATCCCATGGCCGGATCGAGAACCTTGAGAGAGAGCAGCTTCTTGAGAAGATCCTTGCGCAGGTCCTCAGACCACATTGCTTCCTCCATCATCGGATCGATCAGTGGCGCAAGTGTGTTTTTCACCATGTGCTTCACGATATATTCCGGTGTGTAGAAGGAGCCCGTGGCCTTTCTTTCGCCCTTATCCGTCACCAAATACAGGCAGCCCGCCTCAACGCTATCTGAGAATTTCTTGCCGGCAGCCTCTCCTTTCAGCGACCAGACCTCTTTTCCCTTTTCTTTGATGGCCACCATCGGCTCCTCAGCCAGGTGTAACTTGTACTCAAGAATGCCTTCATAGATCGATCCCAGGTGCCGAATGTCCAGGGACGAATAATCAACGAAAACCATTTTCCCCTCGCCGGGGGAACGTGCCAGGAGATCGATGGCCTCTGCCAGATATGAGTTTCCTATCTTCTTCACTGAGAGAAACGGATTTTTCGTAGGATCGAAGAGCCCGCCATTGTATGCCGGTATGTAGAACTCTTCCTTAGGATAACCAAAGGCTTCACTACCATCGTTTATGAGGCGGAACAGGTCCTTTAATCCTTCCCAGTAAGTGGATCTGACCGCAAGCATAGTCTCGCCCTGATCCATCTTTTCTGAGATTTCTTCCTTCAGTTTGCGAAGACTCATTTCCCGGTAGTGTTTGTTGTCAGTGTTCAGTAGCTTCCTGCTCTCGGCATAGAAGATGAATAGAAGGCGATAAAGCAGGCGCATGGAGTTATTCTGAACATCTTTTATGTCTTCCGTCAAATGTGACAACGAGTTTGATTGCTCTGCAAAAAAGCCTTCAGCCAAGACCTTCATTGCTTTGTAGACATTCTCTTGCAGATCTGTTCCAATCTTCTGGGAGTATGCCGCGCTCTCCTCCCGGATTCTATCCAGAAAAGATGAACCGAGCGGGACTTGGGGGAAGGCTTCAAGCCTGAAGAATAAATAAAAATACTTGAAAAGCGTGATATCGCCGGTCTCCTCGATCCTATTAATCAACTCTGGAAGATTTACCTCATAGTAACAGTCCATCTTGACGCTCGTGTCTTCGTGGTAAAGCCTCCACATTCTCCCGTTGGTGAGAATCGCCCACTTGGGCGGAGTAGCTCGGAGATAAACGTCTATTTGAAAGCTAGGATTGGTCATCTCTCGATGCGCTTTCCCCTGGCGGCTTTTATCTAAAAGCACATTCCAGGCTTTAGCATCTCCAACCGCAATGGCTTTCTTATAGAAATCTTCTGCGCCCCTCTTGTGAGAATAAGCCTCTTCCAGAGTCTCAAGATCGGGAAAGAAGGCATAATCGGGTTTCAGGGGATCGTGATGTAAGCCTTCCTGAACCCCGTAATGGTGACCAAGTTTGTCAAAAACCGGCCTGACCCAATTGTGTTCCAGATCGGCCTCAACGTACCTTTCGAAATTTTTCCCTTTCCGATCGAAGATTTCTTTTATTCGCGAGAAGGTTTCAAGGAGATGAGCTTCATCATCCCATTCTGGGACCTTTTGGATCATATTCTCTAAGTAATGATTTGAAAAAAGGCCGCTATTATTAAACACGTCCCCCTTCTTGATTATCTCCGCAGATGCCACCAAATATCTCTCCCTCGGGTTATCCCAACCATTGCTCACACGAAAAAGCTTTGGGTCATGCTACCAGGCAGAAGAAATTATCGAGGGCATGCATCGCGCCTGGCAGACTCCTGGCCTTATCAAGTGGTTAATGGAGTATCCCTAAAAGAATTTCGACGCCAGACTATGCCTGGTCTCGCAAATCTCCCTCGCCTCGCAAGCCTGGCAGGGTGCATCCTCGGGCCGGTCGGGAAGCTGCCCTTCTTTTATCAGCCTTATTCTGTCTCGAATGCGCAGCACTCGTGCTCTGTCTACGCTGTGGATCTCAGCGGCTCGAACCAGGGCCAGGGCCGGATACTCCACCAGTCCTTGATTTATATGCGTCTTGTTCTTCTCGCCCAAGAGCAGGGCATAACCCGCCAGCATGAGCCTGTCCCTTTTCCAGATGCCGTCCTGCGGGGCTTTGCCCGTGCGGATGAGGGAAGGAGTGCTGCCCGGTGCCAGGCGGTCCAGCCTGCCGGAGAGGCCCAATTTATCCGAAAAAAGGTCAACCTCTGCCTGGCAGGGAAGCAGAAGGTCCAGGTGCCCGGCCAGGCCCTGGGCAATACCGGCAATCTCTCCTTCCAGCTCCCGGCAGGCCGGCTCCATCTCATCCGGCTCGATCTCATAAACCAAAGGCAGTTCCGCTTCCAACCTGGCCAGGCTCTCTTTTAGCTGGCCTTCCAGATCTTTTTTTTGGGAAAAAGAGAGCATGAGGCTTCTTAGGAGGATCTGCTTGGTATCGATCTTTTTGGGCGTCCTTCTCAGATTTTCAAAGTAAATCAGCCGGGGGCAGCGCAGATAGAGGCCTATTTCAGAGATCCTGACGTGTGTTGGCATCAGTGGCTCTATGCATCTCATCTTTTAAAAATTTTTTCTTCTCCGCTAATCTCATTTCCGGTAGCTTCTGCTTGAACATGTTAGGTCGATGTTGAATTGGATGATGCTGAATTGAGCGATGCAGAATTTGGAAATACTAATTTCTTCAATTGTGTCTCATTTTCCTTGCTTGGCGGTCCCTCTCGAATCTTGACCAGCCAGGCGTCCTCCCTTCCAAGCCCATAGGAGCTGGTTATGCCAGCCAGCGTATATGAGCCATCTCTGCTCTGAATTACGAAGGTGCCGATATCGTCTGCGCTGCCTCCTAAGGTCATCGACCACTCCTCGCTGCCTGTGGAATCGGTCTTAATGACGAGCGCATCTCTTCCGGTTTCTTTGTTGTCTATTCTTCCTGCAATGACAAAGCCGCCATCTGCAGTCGATTGCAGTGAAGAGGCCGAGCTTCCCTTGAAAGTCTTCTCCCACAGCTTCTGGCCATCAAGATCCACTTTAATGAGAATGATCTTCTTCTTATCCGAGCCCGATTCTGTCCTGCCCACCACAGCATAGCCATCTCTAAGCTCTACAACCTGAAAGCCGGCATCATCCTGTTTACCGCCAAAGGTTGCGTTCCAAAGCTCTTCTCCCCTGGAATCGGTTTTAAGGAGCCAGATGTCGTCTCCTCCTTTGCCAAAGGATGCAGTCCGTCCAGCCACAATATATCCGCCGTCCCGGCTCTGCAAGACGGACATGCCCACATCATCTTCCCGCCCGCCAAAGGTTTTATCCCAGATCTTGCTGCCCTGTCCATCGGTCTTAATCAGCCAGAGATCCTTTCTGCCGCTTCCCAGTGATTGAGTGTATCCGGTTGTGATGAAGCCTGCGTCATCGGTCTCATCAACAGACCACCCGCCATCCCCGGAAGAGGATACAAATCCGCCAAAGGTTTTATCCCAACTGAGGCTCCCATTGCCGTCCGTCTTGACAAGCCATAAGAGCTCCTCGCCCATGGCGAAAGATTTTGTGCTTCCCGTGACAATAAATCCGCCGTCTCTCGTCTCTTGCACGAAGTATCCCACGTCCTCTCCCGATCCTCCTAGGATCTTGCTCCAGATGCATTTTCCCAATCCATCGGTTCTGATCAGGAACAGGTCGCTTCCCTCTCCTCTAGATGCAGAATTTCCCACCAGGATATTGCCGCCGTCCAGAGTCTCCTGCAAACACCAGGCTCCATCTCCGTACTGCCCCCCAAAGGTTAAATTCCACTCCTCTTTGGGCTCGGCTGCCTGAGCCGAAAAGCAAACCGGCAGGACAAGAAAAATAAAAATAAAAGCAATGCATTTCATTCTCTGCCCCGCGACTTAATCGACGCCCTGGTCCTGGAATTTGACAGTCTTGTCCATCTCAAAGTTCCCGCTCAAAAACATCTTAGAATTTATACCGCTCTTGCCCATCTCATGCCGGGTGGCGGTCATGCCGTAGTAGCCGTTAAAGCTCCCCTTGGAGCTGGATCCAACATTCTGCCGGGCTGACAGGTTATTTGCATCGATTTTTGCAGGATCTGATGAAACAACCTCATTGGATTTCAGTCGATCTTCATTGGCATCAGAGACTTTGGCTACCGAGGAGTTGAGAAGGGAAGAATTCCCAAGCGAGCTGTTGATGCTGATATTATTGAGAGTTGAATTATTCAGAGCTAAATTGACCGGTGGGCTGCTGGACAATTTGGCCTTTTCGATCTCGCTGACAAGCGGTTCTCTCTTTTCTTCTGCTCGGGCCTTCTTCCAGGAATCGAGCCTGACCAAAGCCTCAGCCATTTTATCCTCCACCTTTTTGATGTCTGTTCCGGGTGTAAAGAAAACGGATCCAATGGAATCGGATTTGCTGGAAGATGCCGCCTGCAGTAGAGCTGCTGCTGCCACAATCATAAATAAAATTACTATGATCCTCTTCATCATCCCCACCTTCAGTGCTGCCTTGGTTTACCAAGTCTCCAATACAATTTTAACTTTTCTATTTCGAGTTTCATTTTCGCCCTGTGGAGAGCATTTATCTCTTCCTAGTATCATCCTTCTTTTGTGTACCTGGACTATTTCCCCTATGAATCGCTCCGGCCCTACCAGGATAGGATGTTAGACGCGGTCTATGATGTTGTAAGCAAAGGCGATCATGGCGTGCTGATGATAGACGCGCCCACCGGCACGGGAAAAACGAGCTGCATTTGCTCGGTTTTAGCTGCAGCTACAGGGAAAACAGTTGTTGCTGTGCGAACGGTCTCTCAGATCAATATCTACATCGACGAAGTAAACAAGATCTGGTCAAAGACCCGGCACAGGCCGGAAATAGCCTATATGGTGGGCAAGCAGAAGATCTGTCCTCTGGAAGATGAATTTCGCGGGGAGAGCGTTTATGCCGGCTGCTCCCGGCTAAGAGAGTGGACAAAAAATTATGTCTCCTCAAGGATCGGCAAGAGCAGCGGAAGCATCTATGACCCTGCTTCCGACAACATGCCGGAGGAGGAGCCAGGCTACAGAACCTTCTGTCCCTATTACCTGAGGAGCAGAGAGGGCTTCGAGCTGAACGGAACGGTCCATTTCCGGCGATCAAGTCTTGCACTGGATGTAGTGGAAGGCTTGAAGAAGAGAATCACACCGCCATCCCGACTAACGGAATCCTGCCAGGGAATCTGTCCTTACGAGATCATGAGCCTCTATGCCAAAAATTGCGACATGGTGATCATGAACTATTCCCATCTCTTTTCCCCGGACTTTCAAGATATCATCTTCCGTGGCTGGAGATGGAATCAGAAAAGGTTACCCTGATCATCGATGAGGCGCATAACCTGGGCGATGCCGTGCGGGCCATGAACTCGCGCCTTCTTTCCATGCGCATGATAGATCTGGCGGAAAAAGAGGTAGAGAGGTTCGAGGGCACATTGGGCCAGGCCCGGCTGGAAGAGACGCGAGAAAAGGCTTCCTGGAGACGGGAGGGAATTAGAGTTATACGCCTTCTTCTTCCCCGGCTGAAGAGATTTTTGCTGAGCAAGCAGGAGAGGATGCCGGAAGGGGAGGCTCTCTTGGACGCAGATCTATTTCGCTCCTTTCTTTACGATGGCATCGAAGATATTGATGAAGCGCTATCTAATTTCTCCGATGTTGCCGTGGCTGTAGCCGACCTGAATCTCGCAGAAGGCGATCGCGAGAACCTGCAGGGCGACATTCAGCCCAGTCTTGCACTGGTGCTGCTTTACCTCAGGGATGTAGAGACGGCGGAAAAGGATTCTTCCTATCAGAGAAAGATCGCCGTAACGAGTTCGGGCGGCAGGAAATTTGCGCGTCTTGAGGTCAACAATATCGATCCCGCCGCCAATATCCGGCGCATCACCGACAACATCAATGCGACTATTATGCTCTCCGGCACCTTCTCGCCCCTGGAGGCCTATGAGCTTTACTGTCTGGGTGAAGAGAACAGGGCGCAAAAGCTCAGCCTGCCCAATCCCTTTCCCAAAGAAAACCGCCTGCTAATGGCTGCAAAAAAGGCAACTACTCAACTGGAGATCAGGGAAGATGCGGACAATAGGGAGGAGATATCCGGGCACATAAAATCGATAATAGAATGCGTTCCCGGCAATGTGGCCATCTTCTTTACCTCCTATCCAATGATGAACAATTACCGAGAAATATGTCTCACCTCCTGCCGCAAGGTGGGAAAGAAGCTATGCGTAGAGCCTCGAAGCAGCGATGATGTGCCATCTATTTTGCAGGATTTCTTCCGCCTGGCCGGGCGGGGCGGAGGCGTCTTAACGGGTGTATGCGGTGGAAAGATGGCCGAGGGAATTGATTACAAGGGCGAGGCTTTAAACGGGGTGGCTGTGGTTGGCCTGCCCCTGGCTGCATACGATGAGATTCAAAAAGAGATCAACGGCTACTATACCAGAAAGTATGGCCGGGCCAAGGGAATGCTCATCGCCTATACCCTGCCGGCCGTCAACCGGGGACTGCAGGCAGCAGGAAGAGTCATTCGCGCTGAATCGGAAAGGGGGGTGCTCTTGTTCTGCGATCGCCGGTTTGGGGATGACAGCCTGGGCGGCGTCAATTCATTTTTGCCGGATTGGGTGAGAGAGGATTTGATATTAGTAGACGCAAAAGAGGGCCGAGAAATAATTCTAAAAAAAATCGCGGAGTGGAAGATGATGAAACCTCCCGAGAATAAGACAAGTCATGAGGAGCTGCAAATGCCCAGGAGAACAAAAGCTGCAAAGCCGGGCAAAAGAGATCTCAGGGAGCTGGCTAGGTCGCTGGGATTGGGTGTTGCCAAATCTACAGCAAAAACTGCCACAAAACCTAAGCCAAAAAGCTCCGGCGACGACAGAAAGGGATTTTTCTGAAAAAGGCTAATTGATCTGATCCGTCTCCAGAACGTTTAGTGGTATGGCCCCCAGTGCTTTTCCAATAGAAGATTTGGCTATGCGCCCGGCATGCTCCTCACTTTCTGCATTGAATATCTTCATCTCAAAGAGCAACGCCACCAGGGCTGTGCTGGCGACGAGAAATACGCCGGGCAAAGGCTCGCTGCACTCCGGGCAGTCCCATTGACCCATCTCCACCTCGACGAAGTCCATCTTTCTCTGATTCAATCGCTTGCCGGCTTCCGAGATGGCCACACCGATGGCGTCATCCTCAGTCTTGACATCTCTTACCAGCCAGGCACCTTCCAGCAGGACATTGAAATTGGGCATCGCCTCATGCCTTGGAAGACATATCATATAGCCCTTGTGATGGAGCGGAGGTCTGTGGGGAAATGTGGGACGCCGCTGCAACTCTCAATGCTAGAACGCATATTTCACCAGCAAGTTTCAGGTCGGATGAGCTTAATTTGGGGGAAGGTGTTGTTAGCAACTACTTTCAAATTCAGTATAAACGTTCTTTCGTCATAATTTTTCGGAAGGCTGCAATCAGGATCTCCCCGTCTGAAAGATTTCCAGATGACTTTAGCCGGTCAACTTCAACCAGTAGGCGTTCGATATCTTCGTAACTGAATTTATGGTTCTCTGCAAATTTTAAAGCTATGCTTTTCAGCTCTTTCTTCGATGAATAGAGCTTAGGCATCTTTCCATCAATAAAGTTGAATACATGCCCGCATTTTTTATGCCCAATAGTTGGCGTCGAGGGATTTGCAGAAGTTTTTATATAATCTTTGAATGTATCTCCATCTATAATCTCGCCACATTCGCATAAAATTATTAAAATTCCCCCAATATCCTAAGATAGAATCCTTTATCAAAAAAGGAACATTAGGCTAATTATTCGTTCCTTTAATGCTAGAGAGATTCCTTTAACTTCCAAGATTATTATCCTGCAATGGTATTAATCAGTAGCGAAATTAATTTAATTACATTACGTACTTATCGAATATAAGACAACTGTTTCGGTCGAATGGATTAAGTCTTCCTAACTCAACTTCAGAAATGTGAAAATTGTATACAGCAAAAAATATGAGGAAAGATATCCGGCCAACCCGGTTGAAAATCCGGATCGAGTGAGGTTGCCGGCAGTTGAGCTGCGAAAGGCCGGCTATGAGTTCGTAGAGCCGGAGAATTGCAGCCTGCAGGACATCGGCAAGGTGCATGGAAAAGAGCATATCGATCGCGTAAGAGGGAGCGGGCACTTTGAAGCAGCATCGTTAGCAGCGGGCGGGGCCATCTGCGCCGCCGAGCTGGCCCTTCAAGGTGAGCCCGCTTTCGCGCTGATCCGGCCGCCGGGGCATCATGCCGCCGCTAACCGGGCCTGGGGGATGTGCTATTTCAACAACATGGCAATAGCCGTGAAGCGGATCAGGCCGAGGGCTCAGAAGGTGCTGATAATTGATATCGATCTGCACTTTGGAGATGGAACGGTGAGCATATTCCGGGGAGATCACGATGTCAAGATCGTCAATCCTGGATCAGTGGATGCCAACTTCGATTACCTGACCATGGATGCCAGCGGTTACAGGAGACAGGTCGAGGCAGCCTTTCAGGGCTTCGAATATGACATCGTTGGTGTCTCGGCCGGTTTCGACACTTATATCGAGGATTGGGGGGGACTGCTTTCAAATGACGATTTCTTCAAAATAGGTCAGGCCGTCCGAGAGGCCGCGGAGAATAGATGCCAGGGGAGGCGCTTCGCCATTCTGGAAGGCGGATACAATGCAAATCTTCAGCATAATATAGCCAATTTCATCCGAGGGTTTGATTATTGACCTAACCTTGAGCAATACTGGTAGTGTGCCGAGTTTCTGTAATTTGAAGTGGGCTAAAAAAGATATTATCTCTATAAATCTATAATTTTTTAAATAATTTGCCGCAAAGAAAAAGCTAAAAGGAATAAACCTGGCTGCCATCCCTCATCATGTCATCAACCAGACTCTCATAGAAATCGGTGGGCACAGTTGCCTTTCCCTCAGCAGAGATTCCCCTCGCCTCCAGGTCTTCCCGGCAGGCTATGATTCTATTCCTGGCCACAAGCGTCACCAAATCCTGGCCGGCCTGACCTGCCTCAACGGCCTCTGCCCGGCCCAGTAGATTGTAGACTCCATCCCCGGCCAGATAGACCACAGCATCAACAGAGCCGGCTACAAGTCGCAGGCAGAGTCTTGTGCGCTCGCTGTGTGGCGTCTTTGTCAAAAGAAATATTCTCATAAAAGTATAATGCCATCCGATTCCAGCATCTCCTCAAAGAACTTCTCCTCGTCCATTAGCTCCACTCTCTCCACCAGGCCGGCGCTCATAAGGCCTCGATCTGCCAGGGAGAGCTCATGGGCTAAGATCCTCATCTCCGGATAGGCGTAGAGGATATCGGAGTGATTGGGCAGTCCCAGAGCTCTGCTGTCCTGACCGGCCAGGGCCAGGTAGACGCCATCTCCATACAGGCCCACGACTACGTCCATCTTGCTGGACACCGCTGCAGCATTGAGCAGGCCGAATGCCTTCTCGCTGCCGTAGGGGGCACTGTCCAGAAGAAAGAAAAGCGATCTCATCTTGCTAGAGTCACCACTCTGTCGCTCTCTTCCAGCATCTGTGCCAGGCGGTAGAGGCTGGTGATCTTGATCCCCTCTACATAGTCATCGCTGGTTCCAACCTCGGGCGCATAGCCCCGCGCTGTAGCGCACCTGGGACAGGCCTCCACCTTTGTCCCCAGCCGGGCCAGTTCGGCAAAGAGCTCTCCCGCATTGGCAAAAAAAGCGGGATTCTGGCCGGCTTTGGGGATATGAACCGCATCCAGATAGAGGAAGATATTTACTCTGTGCGCATTCGCTTTCAGGGCCACTTTAGCAATCTTGTAGGCCATCTCGGCATACTGCGAGATGTAAGGCCCGTCCGTCAGGATGATGGTCAGTGTGCCCATCTGCGAGTCCTCAAATTTTCCATACTACTCATAACATACTGCTCACAACATACCGTTCACAAATACTCTCGCAGGGCTCGCAGCGTCTCCAGGCTGGTGGCGAACTTGGGCTCTAGAAGGGGCGTGCACTTCTCTAAAGCTGTCTCTCCTCCCACCAGCCGGATGGCAAAGGCGTAGCAGCTCTGCTCTCCACAGATCTTGCAGTCGGTCTTGGGCAGATATTTGTAGACCTCAGCGTGATCCACTTTGACCTTCTCCCTGGGAACGGGAGTTACGCCGCTAGCGATGGCCTTATTGATGGTCTCTTTCAGGCTTTCCAAAACTGCCCGGGCTTCGGCCTCGCTGCTGATCATGGTCATGGTCACGTTGCCTGTAGAGTAGAGGGTGATGAGGACATTGCCCTTTTGAATGATGAGGGCTCCGATCCTCTCAGAGAACCTGGCCCTGGGAAAGAGAGGCTCCAGTAGTTTTAGGGCCCCGCCCAAATTCGGCTCCAGCCGGGCGATGATGCGAAATTTGGAGACATCGGCAATGCAGGGCAAGAAGCTGCCGCACCTCAGTTATCTTGCAGGGGCGCGGTTCCGGAAAGGTCCTTCCTGGCAACGGCTGGCTTCTCGGTCTTGGTATCCATGAAATTCTTTCCGAAATCGGTCAGGACGATCAGGTCCTCCTTCATATCGGCAAGGCCCGCCTGCTGTAGCATCTGCAGGTGATAGTCCAGCATGCTGGCTCCCGCTGCCTGCTCGACCTCAACTCTAGTTCTCTCTTTCTCAACCAGCATGGCCATGATCTTCCTTCTCGTGGCATTGGCCATGGCGTTGCTCACGAGCTTAACGTCTGCCTGTCCTCCAACCATATTGTCCACCCCATTGGCAAATCAATTACTTTCTCTTAAGCCGTCCGGCTAAGTTGAGCATATCAGTAACTGCCCCATCCGAGATCCTGTAGCGACACCATTTTCCCTCTTTTCTCTCTTTTACCAAGCCTGCGTCCTCAAGTATGGATAGATTATGGGATATGGAGGACTGCGGTCTTTTCAGAGCCAGCATTATCTCACAAATGCAAAGCTCTCCTCCGCTTAGAAGTTTGAGAATCTTGAGGCGGGTCGCATCCGCTGCAGCCTTAAAGACCTTCATCTCGGCAGTTAAATCCTCTTCATCTATCTTTTTTACTTGAGTGCATACCTGGAGACATCGCTCTCTAGCTAATGCTCTGATCTCCATAAAGCCTGGCCAGAGTATTTTCTGCGTCGCAGCAAGCGCTATTGTCCTGGCAGGATTCATTATTTTCCTCCGACAGAGGAAGGGGCAATCTTTTACTATGGATCATTGGCAGTTCTTTATCCAGCATCAACACGTCCTACCAAAGTAATATTAATTCAAAGGCAAATCAATTTATTCATATATAAGGATTTCTAGATTCGTTCTTTACTGGAGAAGATGTGTGTTTGGTCAGAACACTGTAGTGGGGAAATAAAAAGAACAGAGGGAGAGCATTCGACCATTTTTCAGCACAGCACAATTATTGAGACGGAAGAAGGTCTTGGGCAACTGACCAGCCAATCCAGCGTAAGGCGCGAAACGCGCCGCCGCTGATTTTGGTCGTTGGGCTTAAGTAATGATGGCCTCACATAGCCTCTACAGGATCATGTCATGACATCAAAGAGATCGACAAAAACGACCGCAATTTCCACGAAGCTAATCGCTCCCTGCGGAATGAATTGCCGCCTCTGCCGTCGCATTCACAAGAGATAAGAAACCATGCCCCGGTTGCCGAGGTGACGACAGCCTCAAATCGAAATCCTGCGTAGTATGTCGAATCAAGAACTGTGAGAAGATGGTGAACGCTAAAGTCAAGTACTGCTTTGGTTGTGACAGCTTTCCTTGCGTCAGGCTGAACCATTTGGATAAGCGGTATAGAACCAAGTATGGCATGAGCATGATCGGCAATCTCGAGAACATTAGAAAATTCGGCATAAGGCATTTCATCAGAAACGAAAAAGAAAGGTGGAGCTGCCCTAAATGCGGTGAGATACTCTGTGTTCATAAATCGCAATGTCTTTATTGTCAGCACACATGGCGCTAGAAATGATCAAAGGACTTACAGAAAGCCCAACCAAGGCATTTCCCGAACGGGTTTCAGCCGCGGGTAGATGCACGTTGTTTAGCAGTCAATAGATAAAGCACGAGGTGTGAGTTGGACATGAACATCGTTATCCGCAATGAGATCAAGTCGGACATCAAAGCGATATCGGAGATCACGAAAGCAGCTTTTGAGAATCTTGCAATTAGTAACCACACGGAACAGTTCATCATTAATGCACTGCGAGATGCGAATGTGCTTACAATCTCGTTGGTGGCAGTTGCTGGGAAAAAGGTGGTAGGCCACATAGCTTTCTCGCCTGTGACTATTTCCGATGGTAGCCTCGGTTGGTATGGTCTCGGTCCCATCTCTGTCTTGCCAGAATTACAGAAGCAGGGTATCGGAAAATCCTTGATGCGTGAAGGCCTTTCCTCACTAAAGTCATTGGGTGCAAAGGGCTGCGTGCTCGTGGGAGATCCCGGCTACTACGAACGGTTCGGCTTCAGAAGTCCCCCGGACTTGGTTATTGACGGCGTTCCGCAAGAGTACGTTCTTGTGTTGCCGTTCGAAGAAAGCAAAACCAGTGGTACTGTGGTATTTCATGATGGCTTTGCTGCAACCGGCTAACAATGGCGCTGGAGACAATCGGCGGAATAGGGCGCTCTGGCTCGGCTCTGTGTTGGTGAGCACTATATTCGGCATAGGTATGACCACATGAAGGCATCCGGTTTTGCAGAGAAAGTTGATAAGCTGATTCGGGAAACAACGGTGGCGGACTTGACCATGATTATGCGCCACCGCCGAGGCATGTTCTATGATATGAGCTTTTGTGACAAAGCCGGCGCCGGACCAACAATGCGGATTTAGCAGAGTCACTCTGCGACGAACTCAAAACTACAAGTTTTTTATTTCCTCCACCTACGCCTTCTTGCTTAGCGTATTCATGCCGAGCATCGAATAGAGCGGACAGGTCCCAATAACCCCGGTCACGAGCAGGATAAGTCCGATAAGCGCAACAAGATACGACCACGGTGCTGCAACCATATTCACCACGAATAGGTACAGCAGGATAATACCAAGAATGATCCGGATAACACGATCAATCATGCCAACATTTTTTTCGCCAATCTTCATCTTTTTTCACCAGCATATGATGGTATGGATGAGAATATAAAATTATTGCAGATCTGAAACGGACACAAAAATTGAAATTTAGTTAATTTAAAAAATTCTAAACAATTCATTTTTGCTATGGACATCACATATTGCCTTGGCCCCTGCAAAATACCTCTCTTTCAGCTTTAGAGCCACATTTACCAATCCAATCAAAACCGGAACCTCGATGAGAGGCCCGATCACCGCAGCGAACGCCTCCTGGGAGGCGATGCCGAAGACGCCCACCGCTACAGCGATGGCCAGCTCGAAGTTGTTGCTGGCCGCAGTGAAGGATAGAGCGGCCGTGTTCTCGTAGTTAACTCCCAGTTTGTAAGCCATGAAGAAGCTGACAAAGAACATGAGCAGGAAGTATATAGCCAAAGGTATGGCCACTCGCACCACATCCAGGGGAAGCTGTACGATGTAGTCGCCCTTCAAAGAGAACATCACCACGATGGTGAAGAGAAGGGCAATCAGAGTCAGGGGCGAGATTTTAGGTATAAAATCTCTCTCGTACCAGACTTTTCCTTTGGCCTTGATCAGGCTGAATCTGGTGATTATGCCGGCCAGGAAGGGTATGCCCAGATATATGAAAACGCTCTCTGCAATTTGTGCAATTGTTACGTTGACCAGCGTTCCCTCAGCGATTCCCAGGGCAGCCGGCAGCACTGTGATAAAAACATAAGCGTAGACTGAATAGAACAGCACCTGGAATATGGAGTTAAGCCCCACCAGGGCGGCGCAGTACTCGGTGCAGCCGCGAGCCAGCTCATTCCAGACGATGACCATGGCAATGCAGCGAGCCAGGCCGATGAGGATTATGCCATACATGAGGTGAGGCGAGTCTCGCAGGAAGATTACCGCCAACGCAAACATCAGGATGGGACCAACGATCCAGTTCTGTATCAGGGAGAGGCTGAGGACTTTTTTATCCTGGAAGACTTTACCCAGCTCTTCATACTTCACCTTGGCCAGGGGCGGGTACATCATCAGAATGAGGCCAATGGCGATAGGTATTGATGTTGTGCCGATCTGCAGGCTTAAGATGAACTGGGTAATTCCGGGCGCATAGTAGCCTATTGCTATTCCCAGGAACATGGCTACAAAGATCCAGACAGTAAGGTAGCGGGATAAGAAATCCAGGCCCTTACTGACACCATTTGACATTAACTCCTCCCTCCATTGATAAAAAATTAAAAGTTTCTCATGTCGTGCCAAGCTTTGTGTACTTCGAGCCTGCAGCGTCTTCACCGGCAGTGGACGTCTTGTTTCCGGTGTCTGAGGTCGTTTCAGTAGCCACTTCCCCAGACTTGTGCGCCTTCCAGTCCTCCCAGGTGTAGATGCTGGCCTCATATCCCATGAGCTGCAGGGCATACCAGACCAGAGATGACCGGCTGTAATCATCGGAATAGACCACAATCGGCTTGTCTTTGTCCAACCTGCTGAAAATGGCGCTCAGATCATCGCTGTTTTTGATCTTATCCCCTTTGATCACATTGGATGGATCCAGTGCGGTAGAACCTGGTATGCGACCCTTGCCAAATTCCACAAAAGGCCGGACGTCTATGATCTGGGCCTGGCCGGACTTCACATATTCGTATTCGGCTATTACCTCTGGCTTGACCAAGGGCTTGTACTCTACGCCAGGCTTTATGTTCCCCGATACCTGCTCGGGCAGTCCCGCAGCCTTCCAGTCTGCCAGGCTTCCGTCCAGGAGCAACAAGTCCTTTTGTCCCAGATAGCGCAGCACCAAGAAAGCAAATTCAGCCTCGCCAAAGCTCTCTTTGCTACCGTAAAGAACTATGGAATCGTCTCTGGAAACACCGGCATCGCCTAGGACCTTGGCAAGTTCTTCATCTGTCTTAAGGTCGCCTTCGCCGTTAAGGAAGTCTTTGCTTGGAATGTGAATGGCGTCCTTAATGTGGGACGATGCATAGCTGTTTCCGTTAGACACGTCCATTACCACATCTGAGCTGGAAACGCTCTTCATAGCTTTGATGATCGCACCATTAGGGAAGGATGCCACTCTATCTAACGGCTCTTGCGTGCCGCTCCCTGAATTTTCCGCAGCGCTAACTTTGCTGGTTCCTGGAACGGGCTGGCCCGTGCCAAGCTCAGAATTCAGGAAACCACTGGGATCCCAGGTGCCCCCACTGCAACTGCAGCCTGCGTCCACCACGGGAGCAAAAGCTATCAAGGAAAGTATCAGAATTCCAATAGTATTGAATTTGGTCATTGATTGTTGCCTCTCTCAGACTTTAGCTTCTTTCATCAGCTTCACTAAATTGAGCATATCTATTACAGTGCCTTCGGACAGCCGGTATCTGGACCATCTTCCGTCCTTGCGTTCTTTGATGAGCCCTGCATCCTTGAGGATGGAGAGGTGGTGAGAAGTGCTGGATTGCGGTCGGTCCACGCCGATCATGATCTCGCAGACGCATAGCTCGCCTTCCCGCAGAAGCGACAGGATCTTGAGGCGGCAGGGATCGGCCATGGCCTTGAATATTTCTGCCTCAACTTCGATGTCCTTCTCATCCAGCTTGCTTGTAATGGAGCGCAGCTTATTGACTTTGCACTCGGCCTTATCGGCGTCTCCAATCAGCCGCGTCATCCTGCTGACAGCCTCTTTCGGAACACATGCCATAGACTGATCCTCTCTCAACAGCAACCGCAGCTTTTTTGAGCCAGGAGGTTTTGCGCTTCTTGCTTCAAACAACCCTCGCATATTCTTATTCTCCCTCTCTCTTTGTGACTGACTATGAAGAGGGATTCTACTTCACTATTGCAGATTTCGCATTGAACTGGGCTCATTTTGGTCATTCACCTTTAACTTCTAAATCCGCCCCAATTGCAGGGCTGTCTGGACATCCATATCCAGTTATTTCAATATATAAAATTTTCCCGTCATACAGTCAAACCCAAGTACGACATCTGTCTTTAATTGAATATAATAAATTTGATATTTACATTTACAAAACAAGCGAATCGAAATTAACAATTGATAACACATACGCTCTTTGAAATATAGTTGATTTGAAGAGATTTAAGCCAATATTTTTTTTATGTATGGCTCTATAGATCATAAAGTCGAAAGACTTATATCCAATAATGTCGATGCTATCGGCATTGGGAACGAGTGTGGAAAAGAACATCAAGCAACGTGGAGAGTGTATTCAATGGACAAAATTAAGAAAATATCATCTTTGATTGCGATCATCCTTTTGGCATCCGGCATTAACGCCATGGGAGCTGAATCTTCTGTAGGATCGGGAAATGATGACTGGTGGACGGCTTATCCTGACCAGTCCTCAGGCGCCGGCGGCGATGTCAATCATCCATCCTGGGTTTTGGACGCCCTGAAAAGCAAGCCTGTGCTGATCTATATCCACAAGTCGTGCAGTTATTGTACGCCTCAGACAGAGGCCGTGCAGAATATAACCGATGAATTCAATGGCCAGATCACATTTTTCGAGATAGGCGCCGATGGCAGTGATGCCAGGTCCGAGGAAGCCATGCAGGTCTATGATCCCAACGGCGGAATTATGTACGTGCCTTTGACCGTCTTGGTAACTTTGGCCCCAAATTCCGAAGGCGAGGTAGTGCCGGTCTGGCACAGCACGGATGTGGTCACAGGCGATGTCTGGGTCAAAAAATATGTGGAGGATGCATTAAGCCACTATGATGAAAACTCCGCAAACTGGAACCCGTGAAGGCAGACCTCAGATAAGGGATCGCTGCAATGTCAATAAAAAGTAAAAAATCCCTGATATCGGGGTCAATCACTCTTTTTGCCATCTTAATTTCTATCTTCTTCATGTGCTCGTCCTCTGGCCTATCTGAGGAGGCTATTGCTCCTGATTTTCAGGCAGTGGACCTTGATGGGAAAGACATCTCTCTAAGCGACTATCGGGGCGAGGTTGTCCTTCTGCACATCACCAACATTGAAAATCCCCTCTGCCGGGAGTGCGAGCATGCTCTAAACGCTCAGACCAGCCAGCTTTCCCTGCTCGCACAGAAAGATCCAGGCATAAAAATCATAACCCTCAACGTCCGAAAAAATCCCTACTCTAAAGACGGCCGGGCTTTGGCCGGTGCCTGGTGGAACATCAATGTAACCTGGCCCTGGATTGAGGACTTCGAGCCATATCCTCTCACGGGCAGGTACATCGACTACTCCACCCTGGAAGGCGGCTTTGCCAACCCCACCCTGATCCTCATCGACAAAGAGGGAAAGGTGGCCGGCCTCTATCACGTCTATCAACTCGGCAAGGGGGAGATAGACGGAATAAAGAGCGCTGATACTTTGTACAGCGATCTGTTAGGCCTGGGGCGGGGAGATGCCTCCGGGTTCAAGGGGATAACGTCCAGCCAGAGCGTAAACTACCTGGGCATGTTTGGCTTAGGAATTGTAACCTCCCTTTCCCCCTGCTCCGTAGCCCTTCTGCTGGCCATGTTCTCCTACGTCATGACGGCCCGCAGGAAGGAGGAGTACCTTAAGAAGTCTGCCTCGGCTTCAAAAGAGGGCTTCATGATCGGTGTGGCCTTCACTTTAGGCATGGCCATGGTCTTCTTCGTGGTGGGGCTGTTCCTCTCCGACATTGGCGTCTTCATTCGCCAGGCCCGCTTCTTTGATCTGGCTGCAGGAATGCTGATGGTAATCCTTGGCATAAATATCATCAAGCCCATTGGTGAGATCATAGAGCCGGTGCGCTCTCGCCTCTCTTTGCGCCAGGATCATTCCGATGCTCTTTCCGGAGAATCAGCTCCTGAGAAGAAGGGCATCATGGAGCGGCTGGTCCGCTTCTCTATGGGACTCTTCCAGTACTCGGCCTTCATCGGCGCTTTTGCTTTGGGCGTCTTCTTTGCCCTGGGATGGGCCCCCTGTGCCGTCTCTCTCGTCTTTCCCGTGCTCATCTGGCTCATCTCCCAGGATGTAACGCCCCTGGCGGGTGGACTGATGCTCTTCGTCTTCGGCGTCGGGCATGGCGTGCCGGTGATTCCCATAGCTACCTTTTCCCGGGCAGTGGGCGGGCAGATCGGCGAGAAGTACATCTCGGCAGGAAAGTACGTCACCAAGATCTTCGGGGTGGCTGTGATAGTGATCGGGCTGATCTATGCGGTGAGGTTCTTGGGGTACAAGATGTGGTGAAGATTCCATCGGCCATACAAATCGATCGAACTGCAGGCGACGAAGCGATCCCGCTCCTCCATTTCCGCCGGCGGGTATGCCGAGGCCCAAGCCTGCACTACAGTCCAATTCCATGCCCCAGTGACCGGATGCTGCACAATCGCCCTGCTTGGCTGAGATTGCAATAGCCGAGACCATAGTTATGATCTCAAGGTATCCAGCCATCCGATATTTATGGTGACTTTATCCCTGGATTTTTAACCAGCCGGTTTTTTTCCATTTAAGACAGCGGGGCGCCTTATTCCTTCGTTTTTTCATCGCTCTTCTGGGCCCTGATTATCAGCGCAAAGTCTCTTTCTTCCGCTTCAGCCCAAAATCCTGCTTCTTCGAAGATTCGTTCCCAGTCGCTTCCAGAATAGTTCGGGCCGTGATGGTGTCCGATAGGTTCCACTGCCACAAATCCACCATCTTTTTGAAGCACGCGCCGGATTTCCAGCAAACCTTTCGGGATCCCGTCGAGATGGTGGAGCATGAAAAATGAGAAGACAGTTTCAAAGGAACCGTCTTCAAAGGGGAGGGCATAGGCGCTTGCCGTCTTGAATTCGACGTTTTTTATGCCCAGAACTTCGGCGTTCATCCGGGCCTGCCCGGTAAGGGAATCGAAAAGATCGACCCCGAAAACCTTGGATTCTGGGTTATGCTCTGCGATATCGAGGGTCAGCCTTCCAAAACCGCATCCGACATCGAGGATCTTCTCGCCCTCGATCTTTGAAAGGACAGCGGGCCACACCCGGTTTCTCGTGGCCGTGGGCCGGGATTCCGGGAAGCTCGCATCTTTGCAAATAGCTGCGTCGATGTGGGTGTAAGGAAGGATAGCATAAACCTTTGACTCGTTTGCGGCCATGAGCCCCTTGACGTAAATCGCATCTCTCCCGCCTCCGCCCTCTATCAATTCAACGATCGAAACCCCAGCAACGCCGCAAAAACGCTCGTTCCATTCCTTTCCGTGTCCCGAATACTCCATGTCGAGCGGGGTGTGGACGATGATGTAGTGAGAATATTCGGGGCTGAAATATGCTGAGGAATCAACGCTTTGGCTGAGTTGAATTTCGCTTATGCTGTCTTTGAAAAGGGCGAGAAATTGCAGGGCATCGGTGTCTGCATAGTTTCGGACGGTTCCGATCTTTTCAAGCATATTCATGAACATGGGCTTTCCTGAATAAATAGCCGCCTATTGAATGTGAAATATTTTTCAACCACCTTGCATTTGAATTGCGCTGGGGCATATAGGATGACCCCGGCCCTTCCAGCCGACGGATAGAGGCCCACGATCGCTAAATAGAAGAGATCAGGATTTTTGAGGGGACGTTAGCCCAGCTGATTTCCTTGGGACGGTCCTTCTGCGGGCCAATTCATGCGGCTGCGCCTTGGATGCCCCGCAGCTTGCAACTTAGATACGAACACAATTGGATTCTATGCGATAAAAGGAAACAGTGTAAGTAAGTTTCTTGAAGACTCCAAGGCTCCATCAATAGCGGGCTTCTTAAATGATATAGAAGCCTCAAATGACGCATATCGGGCGATTGTGATTATCACAGACAACTTCTCATCCCACAAGAGCGCACTCGTTAGGCAGAAGGCCAGTGAACTTGGCATATATCTCGTCTATCTTCCGCCATATTCTCCAAATTTAAATCCAATTGAGTTCATCTGGAAATCTATAAAAAGAGTATTGTCTATCTCTTCTGTCCCAAATCTGGCTGAGATGAGGCGCATCATCACAGAATCCTTTTGCAGGTTCGCAGAATGTAAGAGTTATGCAGGTTACTGGATTGAAAAGTTTATATTAAATAATAAAGATTATAAAAACTTATGAGGATGACTATAAAGTTATCGAAGGTCGGCTCTTCAAATTCCACCATTATATCTACATCACTGGTATCTTTTTCCCACGAGCAAAGGAGCCGAACAGGCCAATCCTTCTCACATGAAATCTCTTTTTCATCTCCTGCTCATTTCGTCTCAAGATATCGATGATTTTCATAAATTTGATCCTGTAATAATCTACAGACAAAGATTAAAAATCTGCCTCTCTTGGCTTCAAAATCTTGAGCCGGATATTTTTCGGCGAATGGGAGAAAGCTCCGGTGCCTGAATCCAGAATACAAAAGTTTGCAGTTAGTACTCATCAATTGTCAATTGTTAAAAAATGAAATAATCAAGATCAAGAACATCAAAAGCAAAAATAGAAAAACAAAGAGAGCGGGCCTTAAGCCGTCTTCATCATGGCCGCTTCCTCCAGTCCCAACTCCTTGATGGACTCATCTCTCATCTTGAACTTCTGAATCTTGCCGCTCACTGTCATGGGGAAGTCGTCCACGAACTTGATGTACCTGGGAACTTTGAAGTGCGCGACCCTTCCCTTGCAAAAAGCCTTGATCTCTTCCGCGCTAGCCGTTGCGTCCTTCTTGAGCTTGATCCAGGCCATGATCTCCTCGCCGTACTTCTTGTCCGGCACACCAATGACCTGCACATCGCTTATAGCCGGATGAGTGTAGAGGAACTCCTCAATCTCCCTCGGGTAGATGTTTTCACCGCCCCGGATGACCATGTCCTTGAGCCGACCTGTAATTTTGCAGTAGTCCTCATCGTCCAGAGTGCCCAGGTCGCCGGTGTGCAGCCACCCCTCCTTGTCCACGCACTGATCGGTGGCCACTGGATTGTTGTAGTAGCAGCGCATGATCATGTAGCCGCGGGCGCATATCTCGCCCGTCTCCCCACGGGAGACCATCTTGCCCGTCTTGGGGTCCACGATCTTCATCTCAGTATGCGGCATGGGCCGGCCGATGGTCGAGACCCTCTGCTCCAGGGAATCATCGGTGGAGGACATGGTGATGCCGGGTGACGCCTCCGTCTGGCCGTAGGTGATCACCACCTCTCGCATATTCATAAGGGTGCTCACCTTCTTCATGAACTCAATGGGACAGGGCGATCCGGCCATGATTCCTGTACGCAGGCTTGAGAAGTCGTATTTGGAAAAATCGGGGTGCTCAAGCTCCGCCACGAACATGGTGGGAACGCCGTGCACGGCTGTGCAGCGCTCCTTCTCTATGGCAGACATGACTAAGACAGGATCGAAGTACTCGGCAGGCAGCACCATTGTGGCTCCGTGCGTCATGCAGGCCAAATTGGAGAGCACCATGCCGAAGCAATGGTAAAAAGGAACAGGTATGCAGAGCCGATCTTTATCCGTAAACTTCATGCACTCGCCGATAAAGTAGCCGTTGTTGAGGATGTTATGGTGCGTGAGAACCACGCCCTTCGGGAAACCGGTTGTGCCCGAGGTGTACTGAATGTTTATGGGATCGTCAAAGTCCAGGCTCTCTTCCCTCTCCTGCAAAATCTCATCGGGCACTTCGTCCCCCATCTTCAAGACCTCATCCCAGGAATACATGCCCGGCTGCTTCTCACCTCGGATCATCACTGCCGTCCGGAGAAATGGCAGCTTCTCGGAGTGAATCTTTCCCGGCTGGGCAGTCTTGGCCTCAGGACAAACATCGTAGAGCATCTGGACGTAGTCCGAGCTCTTGAAGCGGTCCATGAGCAGCAGGGTCTGCGCTTCCGACTGGCGCAGAGCATACTCCAGTTCGTGCGTCCGGTAGGCAGGATTGATGTTCACCATGATGATGCCAGCTTTTGCCGTGGCGAACTGGGTGATGATCCATTCCGCCAGGTTTGTGGCCCAGATGGCCAGACGGTCGCCCTTCTTCATGCCCAGAGCAATGAAACCCTTCGCGGCGCGGTTCAGCTCCTTTTGCAGCTCACGGTATGTGTATCGCGTTCCCTGGTGGATGGATACAATTGCGTCGTTATCAGGATATTTTTCCGCTATTTCATCGAACATATCGCCGATGGTCTTTCCAATAAGCGGTTTTTCCGAGCCGCGAAAAGCATAGCTGTGCGAGACTTTGCCTGGCATGAAATTGCCTTTCAATCGCTAAGGGGATATAACAGTATCTTAAGGCAAGTTTAGAGAATGTAGAAATTAATTCGCAAAAGATATTATAAAAAGGAGCTTTCGACCTTCGCCTTTGGCAAGAAAGCGGATCTCTTCGGTGTTTTTCTGGCAAAGGCGATGGACAGGAGACGAATCAAAATGACCAGATTGTTCGCAGATAGGATGGGTTGTGTCCATAGATCGTTCGTGAGGGAGATTCTGAAGGTGACAGAGGACCCCGAAATCATATCCTTTGCGGGCGGACTTCCCAACCCCAGATATTTTCCGGTGCATGAGGTAGCCCTGGCCGCAGAGAAGGTTTTGAGCGAGTGCGGCGAGGCTGCACTGCAGTACAGCACTACGGAAGGTTACCTTCCCCTGAGGGAGATGATCGCAGAGAGGTATGCCAGGCGGGGCGTGAAAACAGAAGCCTCTGAGATCTTGATCACTAACGGCTCTCAGCAGGGCCTCGATCTCCTGAGCAAGGTATTCTTGAATAAAGGCGACGGCGTTATCCTGGAATGGCCCACCTATCTGGCCGCGATTCAGTCTTTCGGCTTCTTCGAGCCCAAATTTCACTCCATACCACTGCAAGAGGACGGAGTCGATCCGAAGGCACTGGAAAAGGCTCTCTTGATGGGCGACTCCAAGCTGTTCTACTCTGTCCCCAACTTCCAGAATCCCACCGGCATCACATATTCCGAAAACAAACTCCGAGCTGTGGCGGAAAAGCTGAGTGGCAGCAGCAACAGCACGGTCTTCATTGAGGACAATCCATACGGCGAGCTGAGGTTCATGGGCGAGGACAGGCCGTCCATGAAAAATTTCCTGGGTGAAAGCGCCGTTTTGCTCGGCTCCTTCTCTAAGATCGTCGCACCAGGAGTGCGGCTGGGATGGGTCTGTGCCTGCGAGGAGATCATGGAGAAGCTGATCATTGCTAAGCAGGCATCAGACCTGCATTCCAATTATCTATGCCAGAGGATCTTGCATCAATACCTCAAGGACAACGACATAGAACGGCACATCGCCAAGATCCGAAAAGCCTACAAGGAGCAAAGGGATTTCATGGTGCAGACCATGCAGGAGACCTTCCCTGAGGACGTCAGCTTCACCAGACCGGAGGGAGGAATGTTCCTCTGGGTGACATTGCCGGAGGGCATGTCGTCTCTCGATCTCTTCAACCGGGCTATAAAAGAAAAGGTGGCCTTTGTGCCCGGTCTGGCCTTCTATGCAGACGGGGGCGGCAGCAACACCCTGAGGCTGAACTTCTCTAATTCCGATAAAGAAAAGATCTTCGAGGGCATCACCAGGCTGGCAAAGGTCATCAAGGAAGCAGCTTCATGATCTGTTGCCTCATATATTTTGCGAATCAATTTGTCATTTGACCAACAGGTATATATTCTTGATTGATTACTTAGAAAAGGTTACATTTTCGTCGATTCAAAGAGATTTGTTGAGATGTTTTTTGTAGCGAGTTCGATTCTTTGAATCGATCCAAAAGGTACGTGAATTAAATGTTTGAAAGAAAATATGAAAACCGCGGTAGCGGTAGCAGCAGCGGCGGCTACAATAGTGGTCCCAGAGAAATGACAGACGTAACTTGCTCAGAATGCGGCAAGCAAACCCAGGTTCCCTTCAAGCCGGACGGATCCAGGCCGGTTTACTGCAGCGAGTGCTACCAGAAGCACAGACCTGCCAGGTCACCCGGAAGATATTAAACCTATTTGATTTGATCTATCTGTTTTAGCCGGTTCCATAAATCGGCTATGTAGGGCGACATCCGGCCCTGCAGATTTCAACTTTTTGGCGGCTTACAGCTTTGTCACCCAGAACGCTCTTCTAAAAGCATTTGGCCGGGCGAAGCTAATGCAAGATATATCGAGACATATCGAGACCTGTGGAGATCCGTGTGGAGAACGAAAAGGGAGCAAGAGGATTTTGACTGAGCACAAGCAAACCGCAATTCTCGATCCGTCATCAAACACGATGATCGAGGTGGACGAAGGGATAGCTCCATTGCTGCAAGTCATCTGGAACTGCGGCATCATTACCTGCAATTCATGTCAAGAAAATAAACCGGGCCTCATCTGGATTGAATTTCTCGGCGCAGGAGATGCAGAAGCTTTTTTAACGCGCGTAGTATCGGGCCTTGATCCCATTAACAGCCCTGCAGCCGACAACTGGCTTTACTCCAGAATAACGGGTGCAGATGGTGGCTGGCAATATACCGCCCATCCTCATGATGCCAGAGAATACATTGATGAAGAGAACGGTTGCATAGGATTGAACGCCACCCAATCATGCGGATTTACATTATCCATATCCATTCGCTTTCCTGTGGGAGATTACGAAAAACTGCTCGATCTTCTCGACGGAAAACCGCGAAGCAAAATTGCAGCCCAAGGATTATAAATAGCTGAGGCTAATTCTAATTTATAAATGCCGTAAATCGAAATAAGGAGCCGAAATGACCTGTGATCTTTGTACTAGGGCACCGGTGGGTGCATGCGTGGGCGAGACGTTCTGCTCGTCTCTCCATTTGACGGACGAGGACGCCTGTAAGCTGGCAGCAGAAATCTGCCTATCCTGGTGGCAGAAGAGAGATGACGAGACTGCGATTGATAATCTGCTCTGGGAGATGTCGGAGAACCGAATTGATGAGCTGGCTTGTGATCCCAAGAAGGCCAGGGCGTATTTGGCCGAGCGGAGTTTAGAGCGCTGATCCAGCTCTTGGCTCCTGTATTATTCTATTTCCTCGGCACAATGTAGATCACATCGATGAATTATCCATTCAGTCCTGATATGAGCGAATTTCTTTCCATTATTCTCAACAACTCGCCTACTTGGCTATTCCTCGATCAACACAGTGCCTCTCGAAGAACTCTCTTAAGGCCTCTTCGACCACCTGGTTTTGACCCAGTAAGCTGTTTTTGGAATGTACGGTGTAAACTTTCAGAGTTTTCGCCACCTATTCGGACAAAGTCAATGTAGTTTCTTGCATCACGCATCATAACGCAGCTTCGTGTTTATATATTTCATGTATCCAAAAATTTAGGTACCAAAATCGTATTATGCAATAGCATTCTATTAAATCTGGATTCATAAAAGGAGGAATAAATGGCTGATGTAACACGCCAATAACTATTCAAAGCATGCATTCGAGTCATTATTTCCTCCTGCGACAAAAATGGCAGGCAACCGATATTTAACCGCAGTACTAGCTAACCCAGGTGTCAAGAATTGATTCTAAGCCAAAATCACGTTCAAAGGAGCTTAAACCGTCTCAAGGCGCGCCTCGACAGCAATGCCTTCCTACGCCAATACAGCTCTGAGCAGCCGCTGCGATCGGAGCTGCTTCGCACCGACCAGCTGGAGCGGCATGCTAAGGCGCTGGCAGAACGCCATGAGGTTGATCCAATGCCCGGCAATGACCTGCTCTTGCCTAGGCTGGCTGAGAACGAGGAGATCCTACAGCAGACAAACGAGCTGCTGACAGAGGCTGCGGCATCGAACCTCAGGACAGCACCGGCTTCTGAGTGGCTGCTTGACAACTTCTACAAGATAGAAAAACAGATCCGCACGGCCAAGCTGCATCTGCCGAAAGATTACAGCAAAGAGCTGCCGCATTTGCTCAGAGGGCCGCTGGCCGGCTACCCGCGCATTTATGAACTTGTTCGGGAGCTGATCCTTCATACCGATGGCCAGGTGGATGCAGAAAATCTAAAAAGCATCGTGGATGCTTATCAGACTGTCACAGTCCTTAACCTGGGCGAGATCTGGGCAGTTGCGATCATGCTCCGCCTGGCGCTGATAGAGAACCTGCGGCGCATCTCTTTGCGAATAGCCAAGAACAGTACTGACCGCAACCTGGCAGGTTACTGGGCAGATCAGGTTATTCTCACGGCAGAGACAAAACCAAAGAGTATGATCGTTGTGGTGGCTGATCTGGCCAGCTCAGACCCACCAATGTCTTGTGCCTTTGTTGCTGAATTTGCCCGAAGGTTAGAGGGACAGAGCCATGCTCTGGCTCTCCCGTTAATATGGATTGAAGAGCGTCTATCTGAGATAGGAAAGACCACCGGGCAGATGGTCCAGGAGTATATCCAACAAGAGGCTGCAGATAAGGTTTCCGTAGGCAACAGCATTGGAAGCTTTCGTTTTCTTGAGTCCATGGACTGGAGGAAGTTTGTAGAGGGGACGAGCGCTGTCGAGAAGGTACTGCACATGGACCCTGGAGGCACATATAGCCAGATGGACTTTACCACCCGGGACCGTTATCGCCACACAGTTGAGAGGATCGCAAGGTGCAGCTTGCATTCTGAGGAAGAGGTCGCACTTTTGGCGGTAAAACTCGCCCAGGAAAGTGTTGTGGCTAAGGGCAGCGAAGATCGAAGTGCACACGTCGGGTTCTACCTGATAGATAAGGGGCTACCTGATCTTGAGAGGGCTGCCGGGATGAGCCGGTCGCTGATGGAGGCACTTAGCAGGACTATTCAACAGTATCCTCTGCTCTGCTATCTAGGCGCGATAACGCTGGTCACTGCCCTCACCACCGCTGCAGTACTGGGCCAGGCTTATGAGCTTGGATCGGGCGGATGGATGCTGGTCTTAGCTTCCATCTTCCTGGTGATCTGCATAAGCAGTCCTGCAGTCGGCCTGGTGAACTGGCTGGCGACTCTGCTGGTCAGGCCTCATGCTCTCCCCAGAATGGACTTCTCTTCAGGCATTCCAGAAGAGCTGCGAACGCTGGTGGTGGTGCCATCTGTTCTGACCAGCCCGGAAAAAGTTATGGATCTGCTGGAGGCTCTCGAGGTTCGATACCTGGCAAACCGGGATATAAACCTCCACTTCGGCCTTCTGACGGATCTGGGCGACGCCGTGCAGGAGGTCGTGCCTGAGGATGAGCATCTGCTAATTATGGCTCGTCAGGGAGTCGAGGCTCTGAATGAAAAGTACTCTGAGGGTATCTTCTTTCTCTTCCCCCGCCAGCGCAGGTGGGACCCCAAGGAGGAGATATGGAGGGGCTTTGAGAGAAAAAGGGGCATACTCGGGGAGCTCAACTCTCTATTGCGAGGCGGATCTGAAAATAGCTTCTCCGTAATTACGGGAGACGTATCGATCCTGCCCGGGATGAAGTACGTAATCACAGTTGACGAAGATACCAGGATGCCCTATGACTCAGCCAGGCGGCTGGTGGAGACCATAGCTCACCCCCTCAACCGCCCCAGGTTCGATGAGCATAAGCAATATGTCGCTGAGGGTTACAGCATACTCCATCCTCGCCTGAGCTCAGGCATGCCCGAGGCAGATCGATCGAGGTTTGTGAAGCTCTTTGGAGGCGAGCCAGGAATTGATCCATACACGCGTGAGGTCTCGGATGTCTACCAGGACATTTTCGGAGAAGGCTCCTTTACCGGCAAGGGAATCTACGACGTGGATGCCTTCTCGCAGTCTCTGGGTGGACGCTTTCCAGATAACCGGATCCTGAGTCATGATCTTTTGGAGGGTAGCTATGCCAGAGCGGCACTGGTCAGCGATGTGCAATTCTATGAGGACTATCCCTACCGCTACACCACAGACGTTGGCCGAAGGCACAGATGGATCAGGGGAGACTGGCAGATTGCCAGTTGGCTGCTCATGCGCGTGCCAGGCCCCGGAGGCATGGTCATGGATAATCCAATCTCAGGATTATCCCGATGGAAGATCCTCGATAACCTTCGGCGCAGCCTCGTGAACCCAGCCCAGATTTTACTGTTGCTATTGGCATGGTTGCTGCTGCTGGAGCCGAGGTTTTGGACAATTGTAGTGGTAGGAGCGGTTCTGGCTCCATCGGTTCTAGCTTGCATCCGAGTGATCCTGAATAAGTCTGCCGAACTGCCCATGGATCAGCACCTGTATTCTGCCGGGAGAGCAATTGTCAGATACCTGGCCCAGGCAGGGCTCAGCCTGACCTTCCTGCCGTATGAGGCCTTCTTCAGCCTGGATGCAGTTGTGCGCGCCGGATGGAGAATGCTATTCACCCATAAGCTGCTGCTGGAATGGAACTCTTCGAGCAGCTCCAAGAGTAGCGGGAAGAGTGATCTGGCTGGAATCTACCAGTCGATGTGGATCGCACCGGCTGTAGCCATTGCCATGGCCTCTTATCTCGAGTTTTGGCGTCCTGATCTGCCGTTCATCGTCTGGCCGCTGCTGGTATCTTGGAGCCTCGCACCTGCGGTTGCCTGGTGGATCAGCCTGCCACTTGACACACCCAAGGCAAAACTGAGCGAGGATCAGACGATCTTCCTGCGCAAGCTTTCTCGGAAGACATGGAAGTTCTTCGAGACATTCGTGGGGCCCATAAGCCACTGGCTTCCGCCTGACAACTATCAGGAGAACCCGCGCTCAGTAGTTGCCAACGGCACATCGCCCACGAATATGGGGCTGTCGCTTTTGGCAAACCTGGCGGCATACGACTTTGGCTATATCTCAGCAGGAAAGCTGATAGAGCGCACTGCCAGCTCCCTTCAGACCATGAAAGTGCTGGAACGGTTCCAGGGCCACTTTTACAATTGGTACGATATCAAGCTACTAGAGCCAATGCAGCCCAAGTACATCTCAACTGTGGATAGCGGAAACCTGGCAGGCCATTTGCTGACTCTGCAGCAGGGGCTATTAGAGCTTCCTGATCAGAAGATCCTGACTCATCAGGTCTTTGACGGTCTTACGGATACGTTGTATATTATTTTGGATATGGCAACAAGAGACGAGCCTTTGCATGAGCCTGAGAATGAAATCATGCCTATGCAGGTGCTCGACCAGATCCGTCAGTTTAAGGATGAGCTTTTGTCGCCTCCATCTGCGCTCCTGGCTGCCTGGATGCTGCTGGACAAGCAAGCAAGGGCTGTAACAGGGATAATAGATAGCTTGGCCCCGGAAGTAGATGAAAGTGTGAAGTCATGGCTCCAGGCGTATGAGTTGCAGATCCAGGACCATCTGGACGACTTGATTCAAACGGCTCCATGGCTAATGTTGCCTCTATGGGTGATGATCCATCCTATCAAGGAGGATGTCTTTACTCCTGAATTCGCAGAAGAGGCAAGAAGGATGGACGAACTGCAAATAGAACTACTCAAGCTTGACAGCATTCCATCTCTGCTGGAAGTGCCAGAAATGGCTATGAAACTCAAGCCTATGATTGAAGAGATCCTTAGCAGCCTGCAGAGCGGGGAAGAGAGAGAATGGCTCCTTTCGCTCAAGCAAATGATAACACAGGCAGGCGAAAGAGCCGCCCAAAGGATTTCCTCCATCGAGAGGCTCGCACTTGACTGCGGCGAGCTTGCCGAAATAAGATACGACTTCCTCTTCGATAAGTCACGTCGGCTTCTTGCCATAGGCTACAACGTCGACGACCTCAGACGCGATGAGAGCTGCTATGATCTGCTGGCATCCGAAGCCAGGTTATCCAGCTTCGTTGCCATCGCCCAAGGGAGTCTTAAGCAAGAGCACTGGTTTGCCCTGGGTCGCATGCTTACCATCGCAGGCGGAGAGCTGGCTTTGCTCTCATGGGGTGGAACCATGTTCGAGTATCTCATGCCGCAACTGATCATGCCTACCTATGAGAACACCCTCTTAAGCCAAACCTATAGGGCGATCGTCAGGCGACAAATCGAATACGGAGAACAGCGCGGAGTTCCCTGGGGCATCTCAGAGTCGGGCTACAACATGACAGATGTCAACCTGATTTACCAGTACCGCGCCTTCGGAGCGCCTGGCCTGGGATTTAAGCGCGGGCTGATTGAGGACCTGGTGATTGCGCCTTACGCCTCGGCTCTGGCACTGATGGTGGAACCGGCTGAGGCATGCACCAACCTGCAGCGGATGGCTGACGAGGGCTATCTTGGGCTGTATGGCTTCTACGAGGCGATCGATTACACCTCATCGCGTCTTCCTCGAGACGAGACCAGTGCAACTGTGCAGTCCTTCATGGCCCACCACCAGGGCATGAGCTTCCTATCTCTGGATTATGTGCTTTTAGACCGACCCATGCAAAGAAGGTTCATGGCCAACCCTATCTTCCAGGCTGCGGATCTGCTTCTCCAAGAGAGGGTTCCGAAGGCCTCGCCCTTCTATCCCCATGCTTCTGAGGTTTCGGCATCAATCTGGAGGGCCGGCATGCTGGACAGGCGCGAGTCCCTGCGGGTCATCGATGATCCGAACACTTCCCGACCAGAGGTGCACCTGCTCTCTAATGGCAAATACAGTGTAATGGTCTCCAGTTCAGGCGGGGGCTACAGCAAATGGAAGGAGATCGCTGTTACTCGCTGGCATGGTGACCCCACCCGCGACAATGATGGCATGTTCTTCTATATCCGTGACCTGGACAGCGGCGAGGTCTGGTCTGCAGGATATCAACCTGTGCTCAGAGACACTGAGACGTACCAGGCGATCTTCCGGGGATCGATGGCAGAATTCTGGTCAAGGGTCTCGGATATTGATACCTATGCCGAAGTGGTCGTCTCCCCTGAGGACGATTTGGAGCTACGCAGCATCAGCGTCACCAACCGATCATTGAGAAAGCGAAGGATAGAGCTGACCAGCTATGCAGAGGTCGTCTTGACGACCCCTGCAGCCGATGCGACACATCCCTCTTTCAGCAATCTCTTCGTAGAAACGGAGATCGTCCGCAAGAGATCTGCGATCCTCTGCACCCGCCGGCCAAGGTCGAAGGACGAGAGAACTCCCTGGATGCTGCACCTGATCGCAGCGGAGAACATTGAGGTTGACGAAGTTTCCTATGAAACAGACCGCTTGAAGTTCATAGGCAGGGGAAGAACTGCCGCAGATCCTGTGGCTTTGACGGGGTCATCAAAGCTCTCAGATAGCGAAGGATCTGTCTTAGATCCCATCGTTGCCATCAGGCGCGTTGTCACGATCAATCCCGGAGAGACGGCCAGGGTCAACTTCATCACAGGCATTGCAGAGACGCGGGCTGCCGCCATGGAGCTGATCGATAAATACCACGACGTGCGCATGGCAGACCGCGTCTACGACCTGGCCTGGACTCACAACCAGATGATCATGCAGCAGCTGAACATCGCCGAGGCCGATATCCAGCTCTATGAGCGACTTGTCAGCGCCATACTCTACCCCAGCCCAACCTGGCGCGCCAGCCCGAGCGTTCTTTTGAGCAACCACAGTGGCCAGTCAGGCCTGTGGGCTTACCGCATCTCGGGCGACTATCCGATTGTACTGCTGAGGATAGGAGATCGATCTTACATCGAGCTGGTGCACCAGCTCTTGAGGGCCCATGCTTACTGGCGCATGATGGGGCTGGAAGTAGATCTAGTGGTCTGGAACGAAGACAGCTCTGGATACAGACAGCATCTCCAGGACGATATTATGGGCCTGATTTCCTCTTGCACTGAAGCCTGCACTCTGGACCGGCCGGGCGGCGTATTTGTTTTGCACACGGATCAGATCTCTGATGAGGCCAGGATCCTGGTACAGGCCGTGGCCAAGGCCATCTTCACAGATGACCAGGGAACTTTTGAGGATCAGCTCGAACGCAAGAGTGGACTCTTGGGAACCGTTCCTCTGTTAAAGCAAAAAAAGGCTGATCCAGGTCGAGAACAACGAGGCGGCTACGTCTAACGGCCGGGATCTGATCTTCTTCAATGGTCTTGGCGGGTTCACAAAGGACGGGCGCGAGTACATAATCCGGATTGCTCCTGGACAAGCGACCCCAGCTCCGTGGTCGAATGTGATATCAAACCCCAATTTCGGGACTGTAATCTCGGAGAGCGGCGGAGCATACACATGGGGCGAGAACTCCCAGCAGTTCCGCCTCACACCATGGTATAACGATCCGGTGAGCGATACCTGCGGCGAGGCTCTGTACATTCGCGATGAGGAGAGCGGAGCGTTCTGGTCGCCCACGGCATTGCCCGCCCGCGGCAAGACGCCTTACACCTGCAGGCACGGGTTCGGCTACAGCGTCTTCGAGCACAAAGAGAGTGGGATTGCATCTGAGCTGTGGGTATACGTGGCGATAGACGCTCCCATGAAGTTTTGCAGGCTCTTGGTCCGCAATGAGTCCGGCGTGTCCCGCAGGCTATCTGTGACCAGCTACATCGAGCTGGTGCTGGGAGAGACGCATTCTAAGACGGGGATGCACATTACCACAGAGATAGATCCCAGGACCGGGGCCCTCTTTGCCAGAAATGCGTACAACACGGATTTTCCTGGAAGGATAGTCTTCCTGGATGTGAACGAGGATGTGGGCAGCTTCTCTGGGGACAGGACCGAGTTCCTTGGCCGAAATGGCAAGATGGCCCAGCCTGCCGCCCTGGCGCGTGAAAGACTCTCCAACAGAGTTGGCGCGGCCATGGACCCATGTGCAGCCATGCAGGTAGAGATCGATCTAGCAGACGGGCAGGAGCGCGAGATCGTCTTTACTTTTGGCATTGGACGGGATACGAACGACGCTCGCAGCTTAATTTTGCGTTTTCGCGGATCTGGTCCGGCCAGAAGTGCTCTTGAGGCTGTGTGGAGCTACTGGAACCGCACCCTTGGCGCGGTGCACGTGGAGACACCGGATATGGCCATCAATGTGCTTACGAACGGCTGGCTCCTCTACCAGACGTTAGCCTGCCGCATCTGGGCGCGCAGCGGATACTATCAGTCAAGCGGAGCATTCGGCTTCCGCGACCAACTGCAAGACGTGATGGCGCTGATATACACAGAGCCGCAATTAGTTAGGGAACATCTCCTGCGATGTGCAGCCCACCAGTTCCTGGAGGGAGACGTTTTGCACTGGTGGCATCCTCCTTCTGGACGCGGCGCGCGCACTCACAGCACTGATGATTACCTCTGGCTGCCGCTGGCGGCTCACCGATACGTAACAGCTACCGGAGACACCGGCGTGCTTGACGAGCGCATCAAATTTATTGAGGGCAGGCTCGTAAAACCTGATGAGGAGGCCTATTATGACCTTCCCACGAGGTCAGAGGAGTCCGGCACCCTTTACGAGCACTGTGTCAGAGCCATCAGGAAAGGTCTTTCGTTTGGCCGGCACGGCCTGCCCCTCATGGGTTCCGGAGACTGGAACGACAGCATGAACCGCGTAGGCTATCAGGGCAGAGGCGAGAGTGTCTGGCTGGCCTTCTTCCAGTACCACGTGCTTATGAAGTTCTCTGAGATTGCCCTTCTGCGTGGCGATGCAGCATTTGCAGATCAATGTAGCAGCGAGTCCTCCAATCTGCGCCAGAAGATCAAAGAGTTCGGGTGGGATGGCCATTGGTACCTGCGCGCCTACTTCGATAACGGAGAGACCCTCGGGTCCGCTGCCAACGCGGAATGTCAGATCGATTCCATATCACAGAGCTGGTCTGTTCTATCCGGCGGCGGAGATCCAGAGAGATCGAAGAGGGCGATGGAGGAAGTGGATCGCATTCTGGTCAATAGAGATGCCTCGCTGATACAGCTCCTGGGGCCGCCCTTCGATAAGTCCGACTCCGATCCCGGCTATATCAAAGGCTACGTCCCGGGAGTGAGAGAGAATGGCGGGCAGTATACCCATGCGGCTATTTGGGTGATTATGGCTTTTGCTGCCATGGGCGACAGCGCCAGGGCCTGGGAGCTATTGTCTATTATCAACCCTGTAAACCACGGCTCGACCCCGGAGGAGGTTGCGATCTACATGGCAGAGCCATACGTCGTTGCAGCAGATGTCTATGCATTCACACCGCACACCGGGCGCGGCGGATGGACCTGGTACACGGGAGCTGCAGGCTGGATGTATCGCCTCATAGTAGAATCGCTGCTTGGACTGAGGCTGGACGTTGACAGGCTACGCTTTACCCCCTGTCTTCCTGATGATTGGAAGTCGTATCGCTTGCATTACCGCTATCGTGAGACATTCTACCACATCACGGTTATGCGGGCGGGGGCAGCGCAAAGCGTGACGGTTGACGGCCTGGTGCAGAGCGACGGGTCGATACACTTGGTAGATGATCAAAAGGAGCATTTCGTGGAGGTAAAGATAGCCCGATAGGCTACGCCGCCTAAGCCCAGTAAATTCTACATATTCGTTATGAGCGCATCTGGGCTTCCAGAATTTTTCTTATTTGCAGTTCGAGTTTTAACTTTAAAATTATTCTACTTTTGTATTAAAAAATATTTTTAAATATAAATATTTGGGCACATAAATAGATATGAGTCATAATCTATATATACGTAATGTCCTGATCGACAGGGATTAATGCCCAAAACTACATTGACCTTATCCGAACCTATAGCCAAAACGCTTAAGGTTTATACGGCAAAAACAAAGAGCAGCATGCGTGCCCAAAGTGAAGTTGTAGAAGAAGCATTAAAAGAGTTCTTTGAGAGGCACAACGTGTTGATCGAAGTCTAGTTCGAGATAAAGTCACAATTGCCAGATTCAGCCTTTGTGAGTCCTTCTGCAGAATAGCAAGGATATTCGATGTACCGGGCTCCTGCGCGCGTGTCCGCTCTGGCGCCCCCTCTTCGCAGGAATGCGGGGGGTGCTGTCTAAATCTTTTCTCGTTTATATAAATCACGCAGGAAACTATGCAGGGAAAAAGATGAGACAATCAAAAGCTGATACTGAAAAGCGAAAGCTGACATCAGAAAAGATGGATGATGTTGTGCCGATTGGAAAATCGCAAACATCTATCTTGGTACAAAGATACCTTTTTTAAGTCCAATCGCATTTACCTTGCATCAGAGTAAAAAGGACTGTGGTAAGCAATGGTCGCTGATCCAAACAAGTGGTTCCTGAAGTTTTCACCAAACGGGGAGGGGCGTCCCTGGGGAGATGATACATACATGGCCAAAAGGCAGGGTAATTACATGCCTTGGGATGAAAACTGCAAGATCATCCCTCTGATTGGCGGGTATGAGGCATTGTCTGCGATGAGGGAATCCCTGGAATCAGCCATCTCCGAGGCCAAACAAGGCAAGAAAGGGTACGTATATATCGCCGATTTTCGACTTAATCCCTTGAGAGACCTGTCCGATGATAATCCTTGGATTATCCAAAATCGCCCCTGGAACGAGAGCGATTCTTCAATAAAGGATCAGACCATGATGGGATTTATCCTGCGTCTAATGCAGGCCGGGATCAATGTTAAGATATTATTGTGGTTGCCGATAAAGGCGTCCATAATTGCGGGCCTTGGCCCACATATGAGCGATCATTTTTACATAGCCGAAGTTGTAAGCAAGGAATGCGAAAGGCTGAGCAAGACTGATCCCAGCGCCAAAGATCGAGGCATAGTAGCTCTGGATTTGAGGGTGGCGTCTCCCATAACTTCTACACACCACCAAAAGATGATGGTAATTCGCGTGGGTGATGTAAACGTAGCTTATTGCGGGGGTGTAGATCTAGCCTTTACCAGAAGAGACACACCTGATGCGTTACATCCCTACATATATGATCCGAGTGCTACGTTAGACGACCTGCTCGTTCTTATGGAATCTAGCCCACCTCAATTCTTGGGCGGAGACTGGCAATCAGGGAAGAACGTCCCACCGATGTTCGATGTCCCGGATAAGACTCATCGCTGGCCGAAAAGCTTGGCGACAATTTATGATGCTTTAAGTGACGTATCGATACCTTCGAATCCTGAGCCCGATCTGCCAAAAGAAGTTTATGGTGATAATAATCAAATATGGCACGATCAGCACCTGCTGCTTCAGGGACCAATCATAAAGACACTGGAAGAGCAGTTCTGTGAGAGATGGATTGATTCTGGAAACGTGCATGAACCTGGATTCTGGGACAGTTTACAAATTAAAACAAATCAAGTAATCTTCAGCTCAAGAACTGCCGTTAAGGATGATGACGTAACGAGATTGAATGAGCCAACGGAAGTTGATCCTGTGCCAGGGGGCTCATCTCTGGTACAGATGTGGCGTACGATTCCCCTGCGTACAGAGCGCAAGAGGCCTCCGTTCATGAGGGGGGAGTTTACAATCATGGCGGGAATCGCTAATGCATGTCAGGCAGCAGACGAATTGATCTGGATCTTTGATCAATACTTCTTTAGCAGGCCCCTCGCCAGATTGCTTAACCACCGGATTAAAAACGATAAGAAAAAGAAGCTTTGCGTTATTTTAGTGCTTCCACCGTACGCCGATAATCATCCCCTTGAAGTGCACCATGCGAGGAAGCTTGCCCTAAATGATTTAACTGACGGCCTAAAGCTTGGTTCCGGCAAATTCGAACGCGTAGGCGTATATGACCTCTGGCATCCTTCCCGAACAACAGGAGGTATTTACTGTCATGCGAAAGTTCAGATGTATGATCGCAGTCTATTGGTATGTGGTTCGGCAAACCTGAATCGCAGATCCTTCACCTGTGATAGCGAACTTGATTGTGCTGTTTTAGATGAGGACTTAGTCTTAAAGCATTATCGCAGGCTTTGGCGTGTCCTCTTTCCGGATATTGCCTGGCCAAGCCAGATCAATTTCAACGATCCAAATAGTGGATGGGGGAAGCAATTCTTTGATGCCTTTGAGAAGGCGGTCAAAACACAGAACTCTTACTTGATACCTGATCCTTGGTGGAATGCCGATAAACAGATAAGGCCTGTTAATGTTGACGGCAAAACCAAAGCTGCGGTGGATATAAGGCCGCCTAGGCTGCCCGCCGACCCTGCCGAGGCCAGGAAGGACCCAAGCAATTGGACTGGTGTAGCACGAGAACAAGATTACGAGGAGGATTATCTGGTGGATGCAAGGGGAACCCTAAACAATCCCTTGCTAGAAGAAGAAGATCTACTGTCATTAAGCAAAAAATATTTAGCAAAGATCGAAGATAGCCTCTTCGAACCCAGCTCTTTAAATACGAAAATAGAATCTGAAATCTGCACAAAATCAAGTGGCGTCTTTGGAGATCCCGAGGCCCCCGGCAGATTGGACGAGATCGTGTTCCTTATTGAAAACTGCGGTCATGGAGATAAGTGGCCCTGGAGGGTGCCTTGAACTCATTCGACGTCATCGCTCATCTCAGAAAAGGATCGGCCAAAGGAATAATAAGTGCGAGCCTACTAAGGAAAATCCAGTGAATAGAAATATCGCAATCACTTTTGTGCTCCTGCTTTTGTTGGCCCTCTTGCTCACGTATGCAGCAGCCCGGTTCCCGGTCTTGCCCTTCGACTCGAAGTCCTACGAAGAGTTGCAAGAGCAAGCCGGCCCACTGTTCGACGGACTGATGAGAGGGGTTAGCGCTCTAGGCGAACCAGCGATTGCTATGATGCTAACCGCCATCACTATGCTGACCTTTGCGTTACGGCGCCAATGGCTAGAGGCGGTCTTTATGATTGCCACAACCAGCAGCGCACTGCTAGCTTTTGTGCTAAAAGAGCTCATTCATAGAACGCGTCCATTCCCTGTAACTGAAAATGCCAGCGGATTCCTGCAGAGCATCAATCAATATAGCTATCCAAGTGGGCATGTCCTATTTTTTGTCGTCTTTTTTGGATTCTTTGCCTATCTGGCGTGGATACATTTTGCTGGACGGGCACGCATGATCGTTATCGCTATTTGCGGCGCGCTAATCGTTCTAATCGGACCGTCACGTATATTTCTTGGCGTGCACTGGGCGAGCGATGTTTTAGGTAGCTATATCATCGGCACGATATGGCTTTTCGCTCTGATTCTCGCTTATCAATGGGCGATACATAGTAAAATATCATGATTCCAACTTTTAGTCCTATCGCTTTGAGCTTGTAGAGCAGTCCTCCATCGTCGGGTATCGGTAGATTAAATCATTCCATAACATAAACCATCAAGTCAACAATGGATTCCGATCTGACTTGATCAACCATCTCGCCAATAGTTTTCTTTTTTGCTCCCTATGGAGGGCTCTCGATCTTAACCAGTAGAATGCCTGTCCAGATGAAGCCTTTAATGTGATCGAAAAATTTCCCTACCCCCGTGTGCTTGCCCTTCTTCTCGTTATAGGTATCATCAATGATTAGCAGTATCGGTTGTCTTTTTTGAGGCACAGCTCCTCGAAGAACAAATCCGCCTTCCTCTGGGCTATTTCATCTTCATCCCAGTCTCCGTTGGTGATAAACCAATTGTAAGAAGATCGCCCTTTCTTGTCCTTGTTATCATCGGCCATGGTTTCATAAGGATTAAAAACGGTCTTAGATTTATCACATACGGCTATGGTTGTGGTCATATGGCAGAATGAAGCATAACTTGGCCTGGTAAAGAGATCAGAGAAACTCGCCTAATATGGATCGAGCTTTAATGGTACCCTTACAAGCTTATTCATGCAACTCCCATAAGCTTATTGGGGACGTAACTCTTCAACCACCTGGCTTTGAGCCCGCAAACTGCTCTTGGACTGCACGGTATAAACTTTCAGAGTTTTGGCCAACGGGTCGGATAAGGTCAAGGTAGTTTTTTGCATGACAATTCATAACGAGGCTTCGTGTTTATATATCTTGTGTGTCTTGAAATTTGGGTACCAAAAGCTTTTTATGTAATAACATCCTACTAAATTTAGATTCATAAATGGAGGAATTAAATAATGGCAAGTGATCGAATAGAGACGGCGAAAGCTGATACTAAGAAAGTAGTGGCTGACATAGGGAACAAGGTAGCATATGCAAAAGCTGATGTAAATGCTGATGTGGAGAAGATAAAGGCCAATTTAGAGCATGATGGAGCCGAGAAGAAGGTAGCTTATGCAAAGGCTGACATAAAGGCTAATGCTGAGAAAGCGAAGGCTGATGTCGAGAATAAGGTAGCACATGCAAAAGCTGATGCTGAAAAGGCGAGAGCTGAGATAGGAAAAAAGATGAATGACGCGCTGAAATAGACAATGGAGAATATAAACAGTCATCAATATTTAGGAGGTGAACGTAAATGGCGGACTTGCTCTATTTGGCTCTTGTTTTCTTTGTAATAGCTCTGATACTTGGAATATTGGGAGTACGTGGTGTTGGCATATCGATGGAAATAGCTAAATGGCTGATAATCGTATTCATCATCCTGGCGGTACTGTCGCTTGTATTTGGTGGCTCATTCCACTTGGCGGTATTACAGCTTGCACAGCTTGGAATTTAGGATTGCGCTTTAGGATTTGTGTATTGCTTGCCCATAAGCACATATGGATAATGCTTAGGGGCGGCATACCTGATTTAAAAAGATCACCCGAGAAAAGAGGTTTTCAAATGAAAAAGATATTAGTGGCCATGCTTATTGCCATAATGATGCTGATGGCTCTAAGTGCAGCAGCGGAAGAAACTAAATCAACTACAACTACGACCAGTACTACTCCTAGCCCGGATGTTACAAAATCAACTACAACTACGACCAGCTCGGCTCCAGGCCCTGATGCTACCAAGTCAACTACAACCACGACTAGCACAACTCCTGCAACCGAGCCAACAAGCACTACTAAATCAACGACTACGACTAGCACGACTCCTGGCTTCGAGGCCACCTTTGCCGTAGCTGGTCTCCTGGCAGTAACCTTCGTAGCTCTGAGGAGAAGACACTAGAAAAATATTATTTTTTTATTTTCATAGTCTCTTTTATCTAAACGAGCCGATACTCGGAGATACCCATGGAGAATAAAATGAAGATGGATTAAAATCGCTTTGGTTACTCCTCTATTTTCACATTGTGTCTCTCAAAGAATTCTTTTAAGGCCTCTTCGATCACGAGGCTTTGGGCCCTCAAGCTACTTTTAGACTTTACGGTGTAAACTTTCAGCGTTTTGGACACAGATTCGGATAAGGTTAATGTGGTTTTTTGCATAGCCCTCCATAAATAAAGCTTCGTCCTTATATATCTTATGTATCTGAAAATTTAGGTACCAAAATCTTTTTATGGAATAACAGACTACTATATTCAGGTTCATAAAATGGTGGAATTAAGGAATGGCAAATGAAAATGTAAAAACGATGAAGGCTGATGCCAAGAAGGCGATTTCTGATTTAGAGAATATAGTGTCCCATGCAAAGGCTGAGGTAGAGGCTGATGTAGAAAAGGCGAAGGCCAAATTTGGGCATGATGATGAGCTAGGCAAGAAGGCAGCTTATGCAAAGGCTGACATAAAGGCTGATGCACAGAAGGCGAAGGCTGATTTAGATAATAAGCTGGCTCATGAAAGAGCAGATGCTGAGAAGGCGAGGCTTACATAGAAAAATAGGAAGGCCCGATACAAGGAAATATACAATACAAATCCTTTTCGCGACTTGACCGCCCCTTCCTTAAGATTTGAACTCGTTAAGATGTCTGAGAAGGCGGAATTTAGAATTTAGAGTCAAAATCAAAAAGCGAGCATTCACTCATCAATATAGAGAGGTGTACAAAAATGGCGGACTTACTTTATTTGGGGATAGTGTTCTTTGTAATCGCCCTGATACTTGGGATATTGGGTGTACGTGGTGCCGGCATATCTATGGATATTGCCAAATGGCTAATAATAGTATTCATCATCCTGGCGGTACTATCGATTTTGTTTGGCGGCTCAATCAACCTGGCGGTATTACAGCTTGGAATCTAGGACTTGCGTATTCACATGAGAAAAGAGGTTTTGATATGAAAAAGATATTAGTAGCCATGCTTATTGCCATGATGATGCTGATGGCTCTAAGTGAAGCAGCAGATGTTACTAAATCTACTACAACTACGACTAGCGTAACTCCTGCCACCGAGCCTACAAGCACGACTAAATCAACAACTACTACCAGCACGACTCCTGGCTTCGAGGCAACATTTGCCGTAGTCGGGCTCCTGGCGGTGACCTTCGTAGCTCTGAGGAGAAGACGCTAAGTGCCTTTTATTTTTTTATATTTCAAAAGGCTATGTTTGGCTTAGGTGAAACTAATTATGTTAAAAAAGCTTATAAAAATATTGTTCATGCTGGGGACTATAATCCCCCTCTTGGTCCTGGCGAGAAAGATCCACAATGCGATGAAAAAGACCTAAAATCCTTAGATAAACTGATAGATTGAGGTGATCATTTTGAAGAAAGAAGAATTTATGCGACAGATAGATGGTTGCAAGCTTCCCGAGATCTTTGATCAACATCTTTTGGATATTGCTTCTGAGATGTTCAGCAAATGGGGTATGAGCACACATATGGACGAGAAGGAGTACCTTTTTAAGAGTTCTGGACTGGCACCTAAACCCAAAGATAGCGATGCCGTAAAGATGGAAAAAGAGGCACTGCGTTGTGTGTGCGAGAAGATGATGGACTCTCAGCTGAATAGGAAAGACGCGGCAGTGATCATCAAGAATTTCAATAATATCAAAGATCCGGAATTTAAGTGGGTCGAAAGATAGATCGCTCCATCAATTTTTTTATAAAATTATATTCATTACCCTGACCGAGTGCCTTGGGTGCAGGATCCTCGGCCAGACGATTTTTTGGTCCTCGGTTCGGATAGGTTCAATACATTTTTTAGGTCTGCACTTTATTTTATTGAATTTTATATGTGTATAGATTATGGTATTTTAATATTTCAGTACCAAAAGCTTTTTATTCAATGGCATTCTATTGGAATTAGAATAGCAAACGTTGGATCCAAAAAATGATAAATGATATTTTATAGGACGACTGGTATCAAGAAGCCAAGGCTGGCGCAGGGAAAAACTTATATGGAAAAGTTGAAAGCTTCACAGAGGAAATAAGATGGCTAAGATACAAAAATAAACAATATATAATTAATTCAGGCATATCTCAGACAGGGATGAAAAGATTCGTGATATCCTATTCGCGACTTGCCTGCCCGTCCTTCGGATTAGAACTCGTTAGGAAAATCTGAGAAACGGAATTAAGAATCAAAATCGAACGCGAGAAATCATTCTCCAGATAGATCATTTGTCAAAACCCGTGTTGATAATAATAGATCGAGGATATATGGTACTTTGTGGATATTGTCGGAAAAATGTAACGCCCAAGATGTATTTAACATGGAAGGGATTTATTTGCGGTTTAGGCATCTTCTATTTGATATATATAATGATAAAAATTCCACAATGCCCAAACTGCAATTTTCCTATGCCCCGGAGAAGCATGATTTTTGCCCTCCATCTTACACCGCAGCTTATCAAATTTGCAAGGATGAGGGTATTACAGCTGATCCATTTTAAGGATCGAGTAATATCTGCCTCTAGAAGGTCTTATCGTAATCGCAAATTCGATCCATTCCAGCATTTCGGAAGTATGAACACACACCATAACACATCTTTCAATATGGTGGCTAACGAAGTTCATAGCTCGATTGGTTTAGAAAGCTATAGGTTTCGAAAGTAATATCAATTTTTAGCCGTTAGTGCGGATAGGTTCAATGCATTTAGGTCCGCACTTTATTTTATTGAATTTGTATGTGCGTAGCTTATGGGATTTTAATATTATGATACCAAAAGCTTTTTATTCAATGGCATCCTATTAGAATTAGAATCACAAACGGTGGATTCAGAAAAAGATAGAGGATAATATAGATACGACAGTTGATCTCAAGAAGACGAGGCTGATGTAGGGAAAAAGATGGGACACACAAAAAACTAACACGGAAAAGGCGAAAGCTCACATAGAAAATAAGACGGCTGAGGCACTGAAATAGAAAATATATATAACTCAGGCAGATTTGAGATGGAATTCAAAAGACTTTTGAGATCCTTTTCGCTATTTGCCGGTCCTGCCTCTAAAACTGTGATTTCATTTAGAAATCTATGAAGATGATTTAAGCAATAGTAGGTGTTAAAATGAAATATAGCAAAATTTTGCTGTTTATGACGGCGCTCTTATGCCTTGCGTTTCAGGCTTGCGCAGTATTGGAAAGTCCAAACAACACGAGTCTAAATAACACAAGTCTAAACAACATAAGTCCAAGCAACATAAGTCCAAGCAACATAAGTCCAAGCAACATAAGTCCAAGCAACATAAGTCCAAGCAACATAAGTCCAAGCAACATAAGTCCAAGCAACATAAGTCCAAGCAACATAAGTCCAAGCAGTCTAAACAATATGAGTTCAAATAACACAATGGGATCCAGTGAAGATTGGATTAGCCCCAACATGGGCCAAGTGTCCACCCGTACAAATTCTGATCCGGGGCTGGCTAGCATGCTGCAGTGGCTCGATACGACTGTTCCAAGCTTCCCCTGGTACACTACAGGTGGTTCCTTCTACAGCCAAGAATATAGCTACACAACGTTCTCGCCCTTCGCAGAATATTATTTGACCTCCGGTATGCCTGTAATGGGTGGAATAATAAGCAATCCTACCAAGTTCGATATAACGAAGAAAACGCCCACCAGTGTTTACTACGGTGCCGGTATCGGGTTGCCATTCACCCAGTATGCATCCACAGTGCCATCCAAGACTAACGACCTCTGGATACAGGGAGCAACAAACTGGACACAGTATGTGGTAAGCCCAGTCGGAACCTGGCTGCAGCTAATCGCTTACGCCCCCATTGACGGTCCGGCAGGTTTCTATGAGATGATCCAGACCGACACAACCAGTTCGATGTACAAGACATATCAGTTCAACCAGGGTTATAACACCATGAACTTCAATGCCGACCAGGTTGGAAGACATATGCTCTACTTTGTGGTAAACAGCCAACCCAGCAATGTGATCATTGTGGATGTGTTTGCCCAAACGCCAGCTGGATCAACGCCACCAATAGTGCATGCAATATCTTAGAGAGATTTGAGATTTATGGTAGGTACATTTCGGCCATCGAGCCTTTCTACTATCAATCTCGCATATCTTTTTTTTGGCAATAAAATCCTGCATAACCTTATGAGGTGGCGCTTAAAGCATATGATAAGGCCAATGTACAAAGATGGCGGACTTGCTCTATTTGGCTGTAGTGTTTTTGTAATAGCTCTGATACTAGATAAAAGGGGTTTTGATATGAAAAAGATATTAGTGGCCACGCTTATTGGTACGATGCTGCTGGCTCTAAGTGCAACAGCTGATGCAACGAAATCTACTGCAACTACGACTAGCACAGCTTCTGCCACCCCGAGCCTGCAAGCGCGACTAAATCAACGACTACGACTAGCACGACTCCTGGCTTCGAGGCAACATTTGCCGTAGCCAGGCTCATGATTGCCTTTCCCTCTAAAAACTTTGAGTTTATTTAAGAATATAATAAGCTGATTTATGCAATAGTAGGTGTCAATATGAAATATAGCAAAATTTTGTTGTGTATGACAATGCTTGTCTGCCTTGGGTTTCAGGCATGCGCACAGTCAGACCCCCTAGGCGAAAGTCCCAGTAGCAGCAAAATGGGATCTAGCGGAGATTATCTTGACCCCAACATGGGCCAAATGTCCCGCGATACAAATCCTGATGAGGGGGTGAGTGAGATGGTGCAGTGGCTCGATCAACCGGTCACTAAGGATGAAGCCATATCTACTACAACTGCGACTAGCACTACTTCTAATCCTGATGCTGCCAAATCAACAACAACTGAGACTAGCTCGGCTTCCGGCCCGGATACTACCAAATCAACTACGACTACGACAAGCACAACTCATGCCTCCGAGCCAACAAGTACGACTACTGCAACTGCGACCAGCACGACTCCGGGCTTCGAGGCGATCTTTGCCGTAGCCGGGCTCCTGGCGGTGACCTTCGTAGCTCTGAGGAGAAGATGCTAATTGGAAAATGATTTGATATTATTCATTACCATGACTGAGTGCGTAGTTTTGAGTCCGTACTCTTGTTACTGAATTTGTATGGGAATAGCTTATAGCACGTTAATATTTTGGTATCAAAAGCTTTTTATTCAATGGCAGCTGATTAGATCTAGAATCGCAAAAGGAGAAATCTAAGAAGCCGCTTAAGGCAATAGTAGTAGGTGTGAAAATGAAATATAGCAAAATTTTACTGTGTATGACAGTGCTCGTCTGCCTTGCATTTCAGGCATTCGCACAGGACCCTCTAGGCGCAGGTTCCAGTGGCAGCTCAATGGGATCAAGTGGAGATTGGATTAGCCCCAACATGGGCCAAGTATACACCCGTACAAATTCTGATCCGGGTCTGGCTGGCATGTTGCATTGGCTCGATACGCCTGTTCCCAACTTCCCCTGGTACACTACGGGTGGTTCCTTCTACAGCCAACCGTATAGCGACGTCACGTTCTCGCCCTTTACAGAGTACTATACAACCACCGGTACGCCTGTAGTGGGTGGGATAATAAGCAATCCTGCCAAGTTCGATATAACCCAGAAAACACCTTCCACTGTGTACTACGGTGCTGGTGTAGGGTTGCCATACACTCAGTATGCATCCACAGTGCCATCCAAGACCAACGACCTCTGGATCCAGGGAGCAACAAACTGGACACAGTATGTGGTAAGCCCCATCGGAACCTGGTTACAGCTAATTGCTTACGCACCTGTTGAGGGACCCGCCGGCTTCTATGAGATGACACAGACCGACACAACCAGTTCTAAGTACAATACTTACCAGTTTAACCAGGGTTATAACACCATGAACTTCAATGCTGACCAGGTTGGAAGACACATGCTCTACTTTGTGGTGAATAACCAGCCCAGCAACGTGGTCGTTGTGGATGTGTTTGCCCAGGCTCCAGCAGGAAACACAGGGGTAACCAGTTATCCGGCAGCAAAACAGATGCCCGTAACTGTCCTTGGCAATGCCGCAAACCCTGAGAGCGTCACCACGAGCAGAAGCTCATCCCAATCTTCAAACGGCTTGACTACTACAACTACATCAAATGGCCAAACCACCACCACATCCAACGGCCAGACCACCATTACACCTGTTGGTCAGACTACGACAACCTCTGATGGAACTTATCAAACAACCACGAGCTCCGATGGAACTACTCAGACAACGACGAGCTCCCGTTGAACTTCTGTTACAGCCATCCACGGATGAATCAAGAGAGATGATCCGAGTGGGTCGAAGGATCGATCCGCTCCAATAATTTTATATTTTGATTAATTGCTTGCCCAGTCTCTTTTTGATCCAGGTAAGCAGCTCCTGATCGAGTGCCTCGAGAACAAGGTCATCTGAAGAGAGCAAGATCGCGATTTATAATTTATTGAACTTTATATGTGCATAGCTTATAGAATTTTAATATTTCAGTACCAAAAGCTTTTTATTCAATGGCATCCTACTAGATCTAGAATAACAAAAGGAGGATTGAATATATTATAGATTATAATGTAGAAAAGAAGCCTGATGCCAAGAAGGCAGATGCAGGAAAGAAGACGGAACATAAAAAAACTGAAACGGAAAAGCCGAAAGCTTCACATAAGAAATAATGTGGCCAAGACATTGAGATAAACAATAAATAATTCAGGCAGATTTGAAATGGTATTCAAAAGACTTTGACATCCTTTATCTATCTGCCTGTCCCTCCTCTTTAGACTCTGAGATCATTTAGAAATCTAAGTAGATAATTAAGTAATAGTTGGTGTGAAAATGAAATATAGCAAAATTTTACTGTGTTTGACAGTGTTCGTTTGCCTTGCAGTTCAGGCATTCGCACAGGACCCCCTAGGCGCGGGTTCCAGTGGCAGCTCAATGGGATCAAGTGGAGATTGGATTAGCCCCAACATGGGCCAAGTATACACCCGTACAAATTCTGATCCCGGGCTGGCTAGCATGTTACAGTGGCTCGATACGCCTGTTCCCAACTTCCCCTGGTACACGACGGGTGGTTCCTTCTACAGTCAAGAGTATAGCGACGTCACGTTCTCGCCCTTTACCGAGTACTATACAACCACCGGTACGCCTGTAGTGGGTGGGATAATAAGCAATCCTACCAAGTTCGATATAACGAAGAAAACACCTGCCCGTGTGTACTACGGTGCCGGTGTAGGGTTGCCATACACCCAATATGCATCCACAGTGCCATCCAAGACCAACGACCTCTGGATTCAGGGAGCAACAAACTGGACACAGTATGTGGTAAGCCCAGTCGGAACCTGGTTACAGCTAATCGCCTACGCACCCGTTGAAGGACCCGCAGGCTTCTATGAGACAATCCAGACCGACACAACCAATCCGAAGTACAAGACTTATCAGTTCAACCAGGGTTATAACACCATGAACTTCAAAGCCGACCAGGTTGGAAGACATATGCTCTACTTTGTGGTAAACAGCCAGCCCAGCAATGTGGTCGTTGTGGATGTGTTTGCCCAGGCTCCCGCAGGGTCAACGCCAGTAGTGCATACAATATCTTAGAGATAATGCATCACTGACACAAATGTTTGAGATTTATGGTAGGCGCATTTCGGCCATTGAGCCTTACTACTATAAATCTCACATATCTCTTTAAGGCAACCTTTTTGATATAGTAATATTTATATATAAAATGTCGAGATTTACAATAGTGGGTGGAAAAATATGCCAAATAAACTGATTAAGCTGATCGTTATTACTGTCATCGTATTCTTGGGAATTTCTTGTGCCATAGGAGACAGTGATGGCAACAAAGGAAAAGATGATGGAAACAAAAAAAACAATGATGATAAAATGGGATCAAGAGGAGATTGGCTTAATCCCAACATAGTCTCCAGCGGATATTATTTCAACTTCCCCTGGTACACTTCGGGTGGTTCCTTCTACAGCCAAGAGTATAGCGAGATCACATTCTCGCCCTTCCGAGAGTATTATACAACCTCAATTACGCCTTTAATGGGCGACATAATCAGCACCCCTTCAAGGTTTGATATAGCGCAGAAAATGCCATCCGAGATATACTACGGCACCGGCCAGGCGTTGCCATACTCCCAGTATGTGTCCACAGTACCATCCAGGAACAACGAGCTCTGGGTCCAGGGAGCAACAAACTGGACACAGTATGTGGTAAGCCCAGTCGGAACCGGGCTGCAGCTGGTGGCCTACGCACCAGTTGAAGGACCTGCGGGCTTCTACGAGATAGTTCAGACCGACAAAAACACTCTAAAGTACAAAACTTACCAGTTCTACTCAGGTTATAACACGATGAACTTTGCAGCCGATCAGGTAGGAAGACACATGCTCTACTTTGTGGTGAACAATCAGCCCAGCAATGTGGTCGTTGTGGATGTGTTTGCCCAGGCAGCGCCAGGGTCAATGGTGCCACCAACAAATCCAGCCGTGTATTATGGGGGACAAATATCGGCCGGGTCCCCACAATACAACCCTCAGCTTACACCTGGACTGGCTTCTGGAGACGTGTCGGTGATCATCATGTCCAATGGAATGCGAGGCTACGATGTTTACCTGGATGAGGTTTACATAGGCAAGCAGACCTCAGGAGATGGAAGCTTCAGCTTTAGCGTTAAAGGAAACATGTACCACGACATAAGGGTTTTCGACGGCCAGTTCAATTACCCCAAGAGAATATACTTCCAGAGTGGGGAGTCAAAGATAATCAACGTCGAGCCAGGAACAGCCGTGTACATTTAACGGCTTCATTTATTTTTATCATACCATTTTAATTGCTATAATGATATCGATAGTTATATTATAGTCGCAAGACAATTAGGTGCCTCATTTATTCTTATTCCGTGAAGGACCGATCAACTCGAAGAAAGTAGACTAGCCGATTCCAGGCCGTCCATAAATCTCGGAGTCGACCAGAACAGGAGGTCTCTAACACAATTCTCAATGATCAGGTGGTATGAACTTTGTTCTGCTATGTACATATGCGGTTTTCTGAAGCTCTTTGACGATTTGAACCGCTTCGACATTATATTTGATATATGCTTTGCCGTTCACATCATCCATATGGAACAGTTTATTTTCCTCCAGGTTCTTTAGTACTTTCAAAATCTGCTCCTCAGAAAGTCCGTCCGTCTTGGAGTATTTTATGATTTCGGACTCGGTACTCTGGGCGTAGGGATCTTCCTCACTTCCCAGGCTCCACATATCGATGATTCGGCCAAAGACCTTTTTCTCCTGCACATCCAGATCTTTCTCTGTCAAAACATTATTACTCAATTCAATCTTCCTCCTATGTACATGAATCTCTCTGCCTTAATTAATTGATAACACTTTCCCTATCTTGTGCGATCTCACTATGTCCTGTTCGACAATACTCCGAGTTTGCAGGCGTGAACTATATAATATAAGAGATCTCGTGGAAACGGTAATCAAAGCATAAAAGCAGAAAGCAGCAAAATAGGCCTAAACGTTGTGTTTCCCTGTGCCATTATTATTGCTTTGTGTCCTTGATTTTAAAGCCGCGCTTCTCGAAGAACTCTAATAATGCCTCTTCAACCACCTCGCTCTGAGCCCGCAAGCTACTTTTGATTTGTGCAGTGTAAACCTTAAGCATTTTGGCCACGGGCCCCGACAGAGTTAACGTAGTTTTGGGCATTACATATTACTTATTAGGCTCTTAGCTTATATAGATTATGGTACTTCAGAATACAGATACTAAAATCTTTTTATTTTAAAATATCATTTTAAGAGTTAGAATGATAAAAGCAGGATTTAAATATAATAGATAATGATGTAGGGAATGCGAAGGCTGATGCAAATAGAGCAATGTCTGACATATTGCAAGGTCCTCGGACAGGTCCCTTTTTTGGCCGTCGGTCAGGATCGGTAAATGTAGTTTTGAGTCCTCACTCAAATCTATCTAATTTGTATGTGCGTAGCTTATTGAACTTTAATATTTTGACACCAAAAGCTCCCATCGTGTCCATCGACGTCTTTGATATAAAGGGCTATTGAAGTCCATATTCGATGAGCCTTCCAGGAGAAAAAGCTTCTCCAATGAATGAGAAGAAGGCCGATTGAGTATGACTCAAGAAAGAATCTCAAGAATAGATACGCTAGCAGGCAACTATCGCAAGATGCCCCATAGCGTCAATTGTTAGCGGTCTTCAGTAACTAACCCTTAAGACCGCCTTCTAAATCCCTGCCGAAATCAGCTTGATACTGCTTATTTTATTGTTTGGGCGCTGTTATTCCCTACTTTTTCCACCCTTTTCTTGCGTCACCTTTTGCAGGTGCCCCTTTCTTCCCAGAATCCACTGCCCCTTTCTTTGCATCTGCGCTTCCAGACGCCACTGTCTTCCCTACATCAGACGTTGCTTTCACTGCAACACCCTTTGTTCTCTTGTCTTTTTTATTTTGCATTTTAAATTCTCCATCTATACTTATTCTGCGATTGTCTTAATACGATATTTTTAAATATAAAGCTTTTGGCACATAAATTGATATGTTTCATAATCTATATATACGTCATATCCTGTTCAATAAGGATTATGCCCAAAACTACATTGACCTTATCCGAACCGATAGCCAAAACTCTAAAGGTTTATACGGCAAAAACAAAGAGCAGCCTGCGTGCCCAAAGTGAAGTTGTAGAGGAAGCCTTAAAAGAGTTCTTTAAGAGGCACAACGTAAAGATCGAAGTCTAATTCGAGATAAGGCCAAAATTGCCAGATTCAGCCTTCATGGTTCCTTCTGCAGATGACAATGATATCCTATGTGCCGGGCTCCCGCGCGCGTGGGCAGGCAGGCGCGTGGCCGCTCGACAACCAGCAGCGCACTGCTGGCCGATGTTTTAGGTAGCTATATCATCGGCACGATATGGCTTTTCGTTCTGATTCTCGCCTATCAATGGGCGAAAGGTCGTAAATATCATGACCAGAAGGTCAATCTCCACTTTCGAGGAGGCTAAATATAAGTATTATTTGAATCATTGCGATTAAATTTCATCAGATTATAGTTCGAAAATAATTTTAGTATAGGATGTCCCCCTTCGCAGCTTTGTAATCATGATATTTATAAAAAGGTTTTGATCGAGGTTAACTTTTAAATGTATTCAATTGTGCAGCACTCCTTATTCACCGCCACATGTTCGGAATTGGGAAACTTCGTAAGGGTAACCGTAAGCTGTCCATCTAGTGGTATCTTATCAGCCGGGATCATCAAGTAACCGAATGTCTGGTAACCCCAGCCCAAAGTGTCCGCAGGCATCTGGAATTCAGGGTGCGTATTTTTTAGAGCAACTGTTGCATTTATGCTGCCAGTTCGAGTTTCGTAGGTGATCTTCACATCAGTGGAATATCCGCTGCCTCCGCCTAGTCCGGAGGGACGAGTAACTAAGGGAGCGAGGTAGATGTACAGTTTTCTATCGATTGGCAGGTTATAAAAGGTCCAAGATGCGGATTGTCCGGGCTGCTTCAACCATGTCCAGCCTGAAACATAGTTCCCGGAGATGACTTGGTAATCAGCATCGTTTATCACAGAAACTACATTGACGGGACCATAATATGCAGCAGCGGTTGGAATAGTTGCTGCGAGTGTCGTCCACTTGTAACCAAGCGGGCATACCCAACAAGATGAGGTGGCATTTTCGGGCATCTTCAACCAGCCATCAGGCACGATATCGGTTGTGGCATTGGTCACAAAAGTACATTCCTTGGTTATGTCGTTCTTGATCAGATTTCGGCAATCACCTGAAGCACCAGAATGTTTCTCGGTGCAGCAATGCTCGATCTCGAAGCCTTTGCAATTTCCATTTACTGTAACCAGTTTGTAGTTTTCTGGGCAGGAGGTATATGCACCTAATATCTCCCAGCCTTCAGGCGGTGTACAGTCCATGCACTCATCTCCTGGCAGTAACCTGGCACACTGCATCGAATCATTGTTGACTATCATCTGGAGAGGCATTGGCGCAGCGAAAGCAAGTCCTACCAGCAAGAGGCAAAGTATAGCAAGTCCGGTATTTTTCATGTATAATCAATTGTTCCTATGTTCATATCTGGTATATTTTATTTGCTAAACCCACCCGTCTTTTGCATAGTAATAATATTATTTATCTTGAGTCGCGAGAACAAGATCACTTTAGAGCGGCGTAGTCGGGCAATGGGGGGTAATCGATGAGAATCAAGATGAGATATAGTACAAGAATTTTATATGTATAATGCTCTAATAAACCGATGCATATCGGTTTCTATACTCCTTTCCAGGCATGCTCTTTCTCCTAGATGAGTATAGTCTTCCACCCATTTAAATTGTACCGTACTATAGCGGCATCCCCCAAAGGGGATACCACTTGCTCTCGTCCTTTTCGATTGGCATCTCTTTTTCCATCAAAGCTTTCAGCCTAAACTCACGGGACGTGTCGCGCTGCCGGCCGCTTGCCGGGACGAAGGGATAGTAAGAGCCCAGCTTAAAGTTATAGATCCAGTAGATGACCACCTCGCCCCGGAAGCGGTAAACAGCAGCCAGAAGCTGCGTTCCGAAGCCCTGCTCCATGAGGATCTGGCTGACCATCTGAATGTTGGTCACAAGATCCTCGAAATCCGGGTCCGCTAAAACCACCCAGACGTAATTGTACTCATCCTTCTGGATTTTGTACTCCGTGCCTGTCTCCTTGATGCTTATTTTGAGAAGCTCCTCTATCTCGGCTCGGGCTGCCTCATAGCGCGATGACTCCATGGGCTTGATGCAAACCCCCGCTGCTCCGTCGGCCTTGTAGCCCAGGCTGGCTTCTAAGGTGACGGCAGCGGTGGAGATGGCAAAGAGCTTGTCCGTCTTGGCCTCGGGTAGCTTAGTCTTCCCCAGGATGGAGTCCAAAAACCCCATCTCAGGCCTCCAGTTCCATCTCTATCTTCTGCAGAGCAGCAATCCTGGCTTCCAGGGTGGGGTGGGTGGAGAACAGCCTCATGAAGGACGAGCCAGAGATAGCAGGCGTGATGAAGAGCGCGCTGACCGGTCCCTCCACCTTTCTCAGGTCTTCGGTGGGCACCCTAAAGCCGCTGATCTTCTTCAGAGCGGAGACGAGATGCGACGGCTGCCCGGTCATGATTGCTGCGCCTCTGTCGGCTGCGAACTCCCGGTAACGAGAGAGGGTACGAATGAGGATGAAGCTCACGATCCAGACCACCAGGGAGACAAGGAACAGTACTATGAAGTTGCTGCCGGAATCTCGATCGCGACTTCCTCCGCCAAAGAATGGCAGCCACTGCACCAATATCTGGGCCATGGATGAGAGGAATGTGGCGATGGTCATAACCATCATATCTCTGTTCTTCACGTGAGTCAGCTCATGGGCCAGCACCGCCTCCAACTCGTTGTTGTCGAGCCGCTCCATGATGCCCGTCGTCACAGCCACCACGGCATTCTTCTGATTTCTGCCGGTAGCAAAGGCATTGGGCATGCTGGTCTTAACTACGGCAATTTTGGGCATGGGCAGATCGGCATTGGCACAGAGCCTGGATACGATCTGATGAAGCTTTGGCGCTTCGCTCTCCGTGACGATCTTCGCGCCCATGGAGGCCAGGATCATCTTGTCGGAAAAGAAATACTGCAGGAACATGAATCCGCCCATGAACAGGATTATCATTATCCTACTGGCGCCCATGGTTAGCAAAACGGCTAAAAAACCAAGGTAGAGCACGGCCAGAAGGCCCATAGTAAGGAGCATTCTCGCTTCAAGTCCACGATCAGACTTCCATCTTTTCATATCTCAATTTCACCTTGTTATTCTATCTTATCTTCTTCTCGAACGTTGTCGCTACTAGGATATTAGACCTTCTCTTTCTTACCTACCGTTTCGTACAAATAGTTCGACCTAAATAGTTGAAGCTGCACATATCAAATTGGCGTTTTCCGAATAAATTTGGAGGCGGATACCAAAATGGCGCAAGCAAAAATGGGCGACACTGTAAAGGTGCATTACAACGGCAAGCTGGATACCGGCGTTCTCTTTGATACCTCAGAAGGCTCCGATCCCCTGCAGTTCGAATTAGGCTCTGGCTGTCTCATCTCGGGATTTGAAGAGGCGGTGGTTGGAATGAGTCCAGGGGAATCTAAGACTGTGATCATCCCTCCTGAGAAAGCCTATGGTCGGTACAGGGAAGATCGAGTGATTAAAATTGACAAAAAAGATCTTCCAGAGGAGATCGTACCTGCGGAGGGCATGACTCTTGAAGTATGCGCCCCCAATGACGTAATGGTTCCCGTTCAGATTACCGAGATCGAAGGGAGCACCGTTACTCTCGATGCCAACCATCCGCTCTCCGAGCAGACTTTAACCTTCGAGATAAAGCTCGTGGATATAGTGAAAAGCCACGAAGCAGAAGGTCAATAAAAGAAAGAGACGAATCTCTCGCGAAGGAAAAAGCCGTCACTGGCAAATACCGGTTTGCTGATGGGCCGGCTATACCATATATTTGTATAGACGATCGTAGAATAATAGCTATCAAGGAGCGGGATTTGTTCCGAACACAAATTTGATATATCATTGAATGAGAGAAAGGCGTAGAGATAATGTCCACTGCCGTTCGGGGCGGACGGCAGTAATAATAATTAGGATGTGAAAAACGTTTTGTCTGACCGAGCTGCGGTATTTATTGATGGTGCTTATTTAACCAAAATTCTTGATGTTGATTTTGGCAAACCCAAGATCGACCTGGCCGGCTTTTCGGATATTCTTTGCGGCAAATACGAGAGGCTGAGAACCTATTATTATAATTGCATGCCTTACCAGAGTTGCCCTCCTACAGAGGATGAGCGCCGCAGGTTTGCCTCCATGGACAAGTTCGTCTACACACTACGAAAGCTTCCCAGATTTGAGGTGAAGTTGGGGCGCCTGGGCTGCGTTGGCGGAGAGTTTATACAAAAAAGAGTGGACATCGCTTTAGCCGTTGATCTCGTGCGGCTGAGCTGCGGCAGGATGATTCAAAAAGCGGTCATCGTCACTGGTGATAGTGATTTCTTGCCTGCCATAGAGGCGGCAAAGGAGGCAGGCGTGCTGGTGACGCTATACTATTCGCAAAGCTCCATTCACGACGAGTTGCTCTCTGCCGTGGACGAGAGCGCAGTCATCGGGCAGAATCTCATAAGCCAGGTGACTCGATAATCCTGGCAGAGATTTAGTGGATCAGAGAGCTTTATTTTGATGAGGAAGAAAAAGCCAGAAAAAAATGATGATAAACGCCGCATGAAGCATGCTGCAGCTTTTTAATTTCAGCTCTTTTTCTTCGCTTTCTCGTCCTTGGCGTAGACATCCCGCAGATCCACGACCTTCTTTGACTTTCCGGCCGTTCTGGGAATGGAACCCTTCTCCACCAGCTCGATCTTGCTTCTCACATTGAGCACGGATTTCAGCTTCTCCTCGGTCTTCTTCTGGATCCTCGCCAGGTCCGTGAGTTCGCCGGTGAAGGCCTCGTCCTTCAGTTCCACCTGAATGCTGATCTCGTCGAGGCCATGCTTCTTTCTGTCCACGACCACCTGGAAATAGTTGCCAATCTCTGGGATGCTGACCAGCACATCCTCGATTTGGCTGGGGAAGACGTTGATGCCGCGCACAATGAGCATGTCGTCCGCCCGGCCCAGGAACCTGTGCAATTTTCTGCTGGTTCGCCCGCAGCCGCATTTCTCTTCCATGATGTAGGTTACGTCGCCTGTATGGTATCTGATGAGCGGCATGGCTTCTTTGGTCAGCGAAGTTACGACCAGTTCTCCCGGCTCTCCAGGCGCGCATGGCTGCTCATTTTTATCCAGGATCTCAATCAAGAAGTGATCCTCCCAGATGTGCAGACCATTTTGCTCCTGGCACTCGAATGCCACGCCCGGACCCATCATCTCAGAGAGGCCGTAGGAGTCATAGGCTTTGATGTGCAGCGTCTCCTCCAGCTCCTTTCTTGATTCATCCGACCAGGGCTCGGCTCCAAAACAGCCGATGGATAGCTTTAGCCGGTCCACCACGCCCTTCGCCTTGGCCGTCTCCGCCAGGTAAAGCGCGTAGGAGGGAGTGCAGTGCAGCACCGTCACCCCGAAATCCATCATGATCTCGAGCTGCCGCTCCGTATTGCCCACACCGGAGGGCACAGCCATGGCCCCCATGCGCTCGATTCCGTAATGCACTCCCAGGCCGCCCGTGAAAAAGCCGTAGTTCACAGCGTTCTGGAAGATATCGCCCTTCTTGACCCCGACCATCACGAAGTCCCGGGCCATGAGGTCCGACCATGTCTCGATGTCTTTGGCCGTGTAGCCGACCACGGTGGGCTTGCCGGTAGTGCCAGAAGAGGCATGCACCCGCACGACTTCCTCCAGTGGAACGGCAAAGAGGCCGAAGGGATAGTTGTCCCGCAGATCCTGCTTTTTGGTCGTGGGAAGCTTTGCCAGGTCGTTGAGGCTCTTGATGTCCTGCGGAGTGATGCCCGCCTGCTTGAATTTGCTCTCGTAAAAGGGAACGTTCTTGTAAACCTTCTCTACAACACTCTTGAGCCTCTGCAGTTGCAGCTCTTCAAGCTCTTTTCTCTCCATGAGCTCCATTTTCGGTTGCCAGTAATTCATTTTCATACCCTGGTGGATTTTGATTTGCTCTGCCTATGCGATACAGTGTCATGAGAGAAAACGTCAGGGTATATCAATAATTCCCATGCTGCCCAAAAAATGGGCAAGGATTGCCGGCAAGGCTGGACGAAAAAGGAAAAAATGAAAAAGCCGGAAAAATTAACAAAAGGACTTATCTTTTTCAAAAAGACAAAAAAAGGGCCAAGGGCGACTCTGCCTATCGCCCTTGCATCATCTTCTTAACCTGCCTTTGCAGACCGTCCAGCTCTCCTGTCGAGTAGAGATAGTACCCGGCCCCGATGGCGATGAGCAGCACCAGGATCAGGGCAATGAGCCAGTTGTTGCTCTGCGCCTTCTCCACATTTACCGTCTTGCTCTGCTCATCCAGGCTGATCCTGGTCAATCCCGGATCCTTGGGCTTGTAGCTGAAGCTGACTGTGGAGTTCTCGCCCGCTTTAACAGTTGCATTCTTGGAGCCCACAACGGTCTCGTTGGCCTTCAGCTCCAGCAGGCGGGAGTCTTCATTGCTGCCGGCATTTTGCACAATAGCGGAGATCTTCATCTCGCTGCCCACGTTGGCCTTATCCGGGACTGTCAGCTCAATAACCTTCAGGGAGGAGACCACCTTGATCTTCCTGGTGGTGGAATTGAAGCCCTCCTTTTCTGCCTTCAAGGTATGCTCGCCGGTGACATTGGCAGAATAGGTCATCGTTCCCTGAGCGCCGGTGCGCCCGATGCTCTCTTCATCCAGGAATACGACTGCCGCATCCACTGGCGTCTGGTTAATTCCCTGCACCACGGTTATCAAGAAGTTTTCTCCCTTGACAACTTCTGTCGGTGCATTGATGGTGAGTTGATTGGTCAATGTGGCATTGGCCTTCTTGAATGCAGACAAGCGGGCAGCCTCGGCAGCCGTCCTTACTACCAGACTGGCCTTGCCATCGTTGTAGCCCGTCTTCTTGGCAACTACCTGGACTGTGCCGACGCTGGCGGGCGTGTAGCTGATCGATCCCGAGACACTCGTGGTACCAACGGTACTTCCATTTATCTGGATCTGAACCCCGCTTAGACTTGATGTGCCGGACTTGACACTGATAGATACCGGCTGATTCACCAAGCCGTCCGGAAGGCTTATGGTCATTTCTTTTCCTTCTCCGGTCTTGGTCGCAATGGGTGCAAGCAACCTCTTGGAGCTATCGGCAACCTCGATTCTTAAGTTCTCCATGATATCGATAACCCGTCCCCGTCCCAGGCTAATCGTGCCATCATTTCGCATGGTGATGCCGTCAGTTCCTAAAGTCTCCACCTTCATCTTGCCGTGAATCTCACCCTCTTCTACAGACTCGGGGTTCTCAGATACCTGGAAGATGGCATCAACGGTTGCCAGATCGGACTCAGTGCTTCTAAAGACGCTCTGAATATGAGCTGTAATCATTGGAACATCTTTAAGAGAGCCCATATCCACCTTATACATATAGTTGGATGCCTTGTCCGCCGGATCGGATGAAGGAGTTACAACCTTGCTGTCTACCTCTTTTCCATCCTGGGCTAAAGCCAAATAGACTTTATTGCCATTGAGGTCCACTTGCTTGATGCGTAGCTCATAGCCTTCTTCTAGAGATAAAACCGATCCGCTGGCTATGGTCTGGCTGTTGTCGCTGTCACGCAAGACCCGTCTGAGCTGACCCTCGCTAATGGCACTTTCTTCGTCCGTAAACTTGGTCGCATTGTTATAGCCTGCGAAGTACTTGTCGGCCATAAAGCCTATGACATCGTACTTGCCCCAGTTCTCGAACTTGAACTTGACCGGCTGGGGACTCGTCTGGTAAATCAGATCCTTCTCTTCGATCTTGGAGCCGCCGCTTATCTTAGCCTGCAAGCTCTCCGTCCCAACATCATCGTCGATGTCGTAATAAAATCCTTCGAAGTTGTAAGGTGTCCAGGTAAACTCTTTGGTTTCGGAGGGATTTATCACTGTACCCCTCACATCGTAGCTTCCTGTTCTCTCTACCACGGGTGCAAAGCGAATTTCATCGGCATCCGCAACCAGGAATCCAACTTTTCCGAAGATCTTGGTAGTGCTTCCTTTTCTCAGGGTGAGGGAATCCTCATTATCCATCTCTACACCCTGGTCTGAAACGGAAGTTACCTTCATTTTATCGTACTTATCACCATCTTCAACAGCAGCAAATGTGTCGGATATTTGGAAGAGGCCGTCCACTGTTACAAGCGCAGACTCGGTGCTGGCAAAAACATTGGAAATATGCGCCAGGACGATTGGAGTATCTTCTCCAGCAATATCTACCTTGTACTGGTACGTAGCGCTCTTGGGATTTTCTGGTGACACTACCTTGCTATCAACCTCTTCTCCATCCTTGGCCAGGGCCAGATATACTTTATTTCCGTTAAGGTCTATCTGCTTGATGCGCAGCTCATAGCCCTCTTCCAGGGGCATAACCGATCCTGTGGTAATAGTGTTCTCATTGCCGCTGTCTATGAGCACTCTTCTAAGCTGGCCGTCATTTATCAGACTTCTATCCTTGTCGAAGACATCATTGGCCTTGTAGCCTGCAAAATACTTATCGGCCATGAAGCCCATAACCTGATAGCTTCCCCAGTCACTGAAATCAAAATCTGTATCCTGGGCATCTGTGCTATATGTCAGGTCGCCCGAGTCAATAGACCTTCCGGATTTCTGAAGTCTGACTGTAAGCTTTTCCGTGCCCACATCATTCTTTAGGTCATAGAAAAATCCGGAAAATGACTGAGGCGTCCAGGTATATTCAAGCGGGCTAATGCCCTCTCTCCAAATCCTGTCCGTTCCAAACTCGATCTCATCAGAAGTTGATTCACTTGTTTTTATTTCGCTTACATTCTCTGTTTCGCTAGCATTTGGTGATGCACTCGCAGATTCATTCTGAGAGACATTTCCAGTAACCACCGCTCCAAGAGTTAAATTCTCAGGAGAAATAGATGTCTCGTTCGACGCAGGAGGCAAAGACGACTTCGTGTCGACCTGTGTCGTTCCCGTATTCTTGGCGATCATGTCCGGGGTCACTGTGACATCGGCGGCAGGCGTTGTTGCAGCCGCTGTTGAGGCAGCCCCTTCTTGAGGATTGGACTCTATCTGGTTTTTCTCAGAAGAGGTATCCTGGGGTGGCACAACAGTAGATGCCGCCGGCGCGGTTGAAGCTGCCGGAGCAGGCTCGGCCTTGGCTACATTCGTCTGCGCAGCAGTCGATGTTGGGGATTCCGCTGAGACTGCTTTGCTTTTCGATGTTGCCAGCGGCTTAAGTCCTGTGTTGCGCTTGGCCAGATTTTCTGCCGATATCGTCTCTCCCTGTGCGCTCTTAGAAAGCAAGCTCTGACTTATGATTGGGGCCGCCCCGTTCGCTGCATTATCGCTAGTTGCAGCCTGAGGGGTTTGCGCCAATACATTAATTGGCAGAGCCGCAGCTATTATTATTAGAAGCAGACAGACTCCACCGACCCTGACATGATCCATAGATCTCCTCCAATACATGACTATTATAAGTTATCTACTCGTATTTTCCTTATTTATATTTTTTGTTTTTGTTGGATTGATATTAATTGCTTTTCCCATTTTTCTTTTTCTTATTTTTCTTATATCTGCTGAGTTCAGCTCACATTATGCAACCTCACATTGCCATATCCTACGCTGCCCTGCCTTGCTTGGAATGCACTTTTCATTTATAAATGTGATTGCGATCACGACCGCCTATATACCGCCTGCTTCTCGATATAGCTCGATAGAAAGACGAAAATGCATAACGTTTAAGTGCTTGGCAGCTTATGAATTCACGGGGAATTTCAGTATGGGAAAAATTATATTTATTATTGCAGGGTTGATGATTGCTCTGCTTTTAGCAGATCCGTCCGCCTCACAGGGTATGGGCGACTCTAGGATGAGAACTCCTGTATCAAGTGGCAATCAGGTCAGCACCATAGTACCCGATGAATTCAGTCCCTATGGTGCTGGAAGACCGGAGTGGGATCCCTTCGGCGCAGGTTCTGCTGCTCAGTTGGGAAGGCCGGAATGGGATCCTTTGGGAGGTGGCATGAGCGCTTTCAGCTTGCTACTTGAGCCTGCTGATCCGGCAAGTGAGGGGCTGGTTGTGGGAGGCGGCCAGAAGCTGGCCAATCAGCTTTACCTGCAAAGGGGCAAAGACCTCTTAACAGAGGGCAGAGTGTCTTTAGGGGAGCCGTATGCGCTCTGGGCACGAGTAAACGGGAAGGGAAGCTTCCAGCTTTACGATTATAATCGCCAAATCCTAAACCAGGGCTACGTCACACCGGGCTGGTACAGGATAAACGGGGCTTATGCTGATTACCTTGGTCCGCACATCTATCGCTTTGTCTCAGCGGGGTTGGCCAGCAACAATCTTTCCATCATGGTGGACTCGGGAAGCTATCCCACCTCCTTTAGTCTGACTGGAAAAGTGCTGGATCAGAACGGTCAGGGCATGCCCGGCGTTAAGGTAACTGTTTCCAATAGCGATGGCGGGAAATTTTCCACAACGACGGGCTCTGCTGGGTTTTATGCCCTCGATGTGGCAACAGGAGTCTACCTCGTAAATGCCGAATTTCCCGGATATGTATTCACACAGACATCCGTCCAAGCGACGACTGGCATCGTATCGGCAGCAAGGCCTGTAGTTGGGACACCGGAAGGCAGCGCTCCTCCTTCGATCTGGCCGTGATGGGAAATTCTCATCTTTTAATAACATTTTTTTAAAGCAAATTTTTTTAGAACCAAAATTTGCCGCCCTATTGCTGTGCGAGCCGGGCCCTACTTAAGGGATAGCGCCCCCTGATTATGCCCCCAGTTTTAGAACCGATCAATTTAAACAGTAGCTTGAACCGCATGCTACTGTCGCGGAATGGAAAATAAGATAGCTGATGGATCTTGTCTGTGCCGCAGATTTATCTGGGCGGAGTTGCGTAGTTCCAGCGCCAGACCTTGAAGCTCGTTGCCATTATTCCCAGGAAGATTGCCAATATCAGCAGGGCCTGAAGCCACTCGACTATAGTAATTGCATCCATTTCCTACACCAATCTAATGCCGTCTCTTTTATCGGATAAAGGTTTTGGTTTTGCAGCGATTTTGGCGTTATTGCGCGCCCCCCATTCCTGGCGATTCTAGCCTAAAATAGTATGCAGGTCTATTACTGCCATTAAGTTAAATTTACGGAACCCCGGCGTACAATCAGTCTCTCGCACCCGCCCACCCGTATAGCCGCTGCTGGTAGTAGTAACGCCGCAGCTGGGGCAGCCCGCCACCCCCACAATCCGCAGCCGCGCGCCCTCGCGGGCCAGCATCTGCAAGAGGTCCACGTAGTGTTCGATCAGGGCGCGGCAGAAGCGGCGAAACTGGGGCACATCGAGTTGATTTCGGGTAACGGCCCCGCGCTCCAGGCCCAGGTAGAGCGCCGCCGGGCAGGGGCCCGCCTGCGCGCTCGTGTCCGGGCGCAGGAGGCCGGATGAGCAGTGTTTCGGTTCGAATGGTTTGCAAGTAGCGTTCGGTCTGTGGTTACTATTATCTCCATCTTGCGGACCGACAGCTAACGACTCCAACCACAGAGCTCACAGAGCGCACAGAGGACGTACAGAGCCAATCCAATTCTTTCCAAAAGGTATTTAGTGCATGCAAGAGGAGATTATCGTAATGGCTGCTAGAACTAAGAAGATCCCAGGAGCAAGAGCCAAGGCACTTAGAGGAATGGATGCCGAAGAGATCGATAAATCCGTCAAATTATCTGATGCAGCAAGCCAAAAGCCATCTCTGCCTAAGATCAACGCAGATCTGATCAACGAGGATGACCTGACGAAAGAAGAAGAGATGGCAGCTATAATGAAGTTGGGAGAGATCTCTTTGCGTAAGTTCTTAGAAGACGAGCCCGATATCTACACCCTGGAAGACCTGAAAGTCAGATATAAATGAAAGGCAAAATCGTTGCTATTCCGTTTCCATTTACCGATCTGAAGGGTGCCAAAGTAAGGCCTGCCCTTGTGATTTATGAAGGGCATGAGGATGTCATTGTGGCATTTATCTCTTCAAAAATACCTGTTGATCCATACAATGTCCATGTCCTCCTGACCAAGGAAATGCCCGGCTTCAAGCTCACAGGGCTGAAAAGGCCGTGATACAGGTCAACTACCACGCCCCGAAGGACGTGGCTTGCGACTACGTAAAAAGTCGTGTCGCGTCTGGCGGGCTGACTAAACCGCCCTGAGACTCAAGGATATACCTCAAGTCTCGTGTTCGGTGCTCAATATTCAATGCACCAACTCTATCGGCATGGGTTTCGTAACCGCATTTTTCGCATCGGAAGGCTATGCCCTTCCGGTTATTTCGGCTGATGTGGTTACATCTTGGGCAGGTTTGGGAAGTAAATTCAGGATTCACGTAGATTACAGCTATCCCGGCTTCTTTGGCTTTGTATTCCACAAAGCCTTGTAGCTGTCGAAATGCCCAACTGGAATGCTCGTACCTAAACTCTTTGCATACTTTGCTTTCCGTTCTCTTCCTAATACCTGTCAAATCTTCCATACCGATTACTGAGACTTCATTTTGCATTGCGAACTGAACGAGTTTTTTAGATACATTATGATTCATGGCAGTCATAAACCGTGTCTCTCGACCAGATAACTTCAGTAGAAGTCTCATGCTAGATCGAGTGCCCAAATAGCGACCGCCCGCCTTCTGAAGTCTCAGGCGTTCCTTGGATCTAATGTTTCGGTGATTCTTAATCTCGCCGCCTGCAAAGAATTTACATTCCTTGTCAGTAGTCGAGGCAACAGCTAGACAATTAATACCGACATCAACGCCCATGAAGGTAGTTGCATCAACTATATTCTTGTCTGGAATATCCTTCTCACAGGCCAGATGGAAAAAGTAATCTCCGTCTTTGTGTAAACAAAGCTTGGACGCCAGATACTTCCAAGATCCGTCTAGGTATTTCTGAGCGTACTGATAATTCAGGATCTTATATCTCTTGCGGCCTGCCAATGTGGTTATGCTCAGGGTGTCCCTGGATAACGCGAAATCGCGTTCAAACGAGAATGTGGCCGAGGTTGGATCGAAATCTAGGGATTGCCATTCAGATTCTTCTTTGTCGATCTGACTTTGCAGCGTTTTGTAGGCTCCCGATACCTGGCGAGCTACGTTACAAGCCATCTGAGATTTCAGGTTAAGATTGTTTCGTAGATGCCTGTAAGTAGCCTTTTGGATCTGGCCGCTCCCGATGGGCTTGCCGATGTCAAACACGAATTGAGATGCGTAATTCATGCCTTGCGAGAAGGCTTTTAGCAGCTCGGCTAGATCGTTATCTAGCGAATCAAGTTTCAGGATAATGGTTTTTGTGAGCTGCATGATTAAGTACATTCACCAGATACTATATCAATCTGTTGTAGGTGAAAGTAATCATGTAAGGGGTCCAATTCCTCCCCACCCTAAAGGATGGGGACTCCTTGACCCCTTAACCCCGCGAGTTGAACAAGCTCGCAACAATAGATAAATCTCTGATTGAAGGCGAGTTCGGAGAGATCGATTTCGAGCTTAAAAATAAAGTTAGACGGATATTGATAGAGATATTTGATCGGTAACATCACTTCTTGTCGGGATACATTTGGGGGCATTTGACCCAATTACCCTATCTTAAATCAAGTGACAATCCCTTGACCACTGCTGACCCGCTCGTCGGCTGCCTGGGGGCCCTGGCAGGGGGGCTGCCTTTGGGCCGGGCCTCGCTTCCGGGCGCGGGAGGCCGGTCGGGCCAGAGTTGAGGTAGCAGGAGACGAACGGAGCCGCATTTCTGTGCGAATTGTCTCCGAAAGTGCTTGCCATGAATCACGAGATTCTATAAATTACGATACACAATGCTGCGAGGACGGATGTAATGAATCGTTATTACCTTTTCCACTGCGTCAACCTCATAAATTATCCGATAATCGCCCACTCTAAGACGATGGAGTTTTTCTGATCCAGATACCTTGATAGATTGAGGGGGAAATGGCTCTGATTCAAGGTTATCAATTTTTTCCATCGACCGTGAGATGATCTCGGCAGGCAGGCGACGCAGGTCTTTTTCTACGGACGGCTTGAAGTCAATTCTAAACGACGCCATCTCGCTTCAGCCTTCGCTTCATCTCTTCTAAGCTAATGGTCTGCTCATTCCTACGCTCAGCAACGACCGCAAGATCGTGAAGATCCTCAGTCATCTGCTCATAGCGTTCTATGGAAAGAATAACCCCTTTTCTATTGCCTTTAGCATCGATTATGTATTGCTCGTCGGATATGCCTGCCATAGATTCACCTAGACGCACGTTTGCGCATTACGGAGTTAGAGTTATTCTTCTTGGTTTAAATAGATGAGGTGAAGGAAAATATTGGCCCATGTTTGCCGGTCCAGTCTACATGCCAGCGCCCAAATGTACGGTTACTATTAGCCGCTCTCTTCAAAGCGACGACGAACGAATGCAACCACAAAGATCACGAAGCTCACAAAGGACACACAAAGACTTTTTGCAGGGACATTTGACCCAATTCACTATCCTAATCACATAGTCAATCCCTTGACCGCTGCTGGCCCGCACGTTGGCTGCCCTCCGGGTCGGGCCTCGCTTCCGGCAGCGCTCCTCGGGCACAGGGCCCGCTGCGCGCTCGTGTCCAGGGGCAGGAGGCCGGATGGGCAGCTCTGTGAGAGCTGGCAGGAGACTGGTTAGCCATTAGAAGCTCTTCAACTTCTGTACGCCGAATGGCCAGGCAGGCTCCTGCTGCCACATGGGAGCAATCAACCAATTGATATATTAGCTATATAAATGGATCAATAATGTGTGGGGATATATGGCAAAAGAAGAAATCATAGAATCTGATGGCCTGACAGAGGTTCCTGCTAAAGAGATCCTTGAGAAAATGGAAAAAGGAGCGCTGATAGAGTATGACCATGTTGCCATAATCGGTGATTTAGACATTTATTCTCTCAGTCTTCATAAGCTTGAGGATAAAAAAATCCACATTCGTTCGCCCATTAAAATCACGAATTCGGAGATAAGAGGAAAAACAGAATTAGGTGATGCATTCTTCGAAGATTCGGTAAATTTTGATGGCACTACTTTTATAGAGTTCGTTTTTTTATGTTTCACCCATTTTGAAGATAATGTCTCTTTTAATAATTCGTGCTTCTGTGAAAGCGCTTCCTTTATAGATACCTTATTTAGGCGAATAGCATCCTTTAGATTAGCAGAATTCTATGGAGATTCACCATTCAACAGTGTTTTTTTTGAAGGTTATGCTGATTTCAATAGTAGCTATTTTGATAAGGATGCAGATTTTACTGAGGCTAAGTTTAAAGGGGATGCAATCTTCAGCTCGGCTCAAATATTTGGAAAAGCATCATTTCTGTTGTCAACGTTTTATATGAATGCGTATTTTATAGAAACTGAATTCGAAAATTCTGTAGATTTTAATGGATCCAAATTCAAGAAACATGCTATCTTCAACGGGTCCCATTTCCATGGAAAGAGTACGTTCTGGGATTCCCAATTCTACAGATATACTTTATTTTATAATTCCAGCTTTGATGGCGAATTCTTGCTTGATGGAGCCAGATTTAAGGAAGGAATCCTTGATCTCAGAGGAGCGAAAATTCAAGACTCCAAATCAAGAGAAGCTTCATGCAGGCTGGCAAAAAAATTTTCAGAAAATAAAGGAGATAGAGAAAACGCTGATTACTATTTTTATCAGGAAATGGATGCAAGAAGGCAGCGAAAGTCTTGGTATATTCAGTGTTTCGAACTATTTTTTGTTCGATTGATATTCGGATATGGTATACATCCCTTTAGGCTCATGGCTTGGTGGCTATTATCGGTCGCTTGTTTTGGGATTTACTATTGGGCAGAAAGTGGAATAAATAATGCGATGCAACCATTTGATTATATAAAATTCAGCTTTGCTACATCGTTTGCTCCAGGATATATTGTAAATGCAATTAGTCCGGGATATATGGGTTATCAGCCCATCCCTAAATATCAGGCAATGGCGATGATAGAAGCTATCTTCGGAACATTTATGTGGGCAGCGTTTATCACTACATTCGCTAGGAAATATATGAGATAAACAAATTCAAGTGCGGGAATGGGATTCGAATCCACGAACACCTTCGTGACTGGACCCTGAATCCAGCGCCTTTAACCTGGCTGGCAACCCTCGCAAAAGAGGCAGGCTTTCTCTTGCATTTGTAGTATTCGTAGGCCCGCCCGGTCCCCGCTCAGGAATCGCCGCCAGTGCCTTCTTTCTTGCCGACCTCTTCCACCCGGAATGAGACATTTCGCCGCTCCAGCTCCGCCAGCAGCTCCTCCATGAACACGCCCCGCCCGCTCACGTGCGCGTGCTCGCACTCCCGCACCCGCCCGCCTGTGTAGCCGCTGCTCGTAGTAGCAACACCGCAGCTGGGACTGCCCGCTACCCCCACAATGCAGAGGCGTGCGCCCTCGTGGGCCAGCATCTGCAAGAGGTCCGCGTAGTCTTCGATCAGGGAGCGGCAGAAGCGGCGAAACTGGGGCACGTCGAGCTGATTTCGGGTAACGGCCCAGCGCTCCAGGCCCAGGTAGAGCGCCTCCGGGCAGGGCAGCTGAACCGTGGGGCCGTCGGGCCGAAAAGGCAGCGGGGCAAGCCCCCTCACTCGCGTTAAGGGATTGAGCAGGCAGTGGGCGGCGACGGTGACCTCTCTTGATCGGTCATCATCCCGGCATTTTGAAGAAAAGGGCATGTTCATGGAATAGAACAAACTCTATGATAAGATTGGCTGCTCGCTGTTGGGAGTGAGCAATGAAAATGAGCCCAGGACAAAGGTGGCATTTGCACCGGCTTCGTCCAACTCACCTCATCATTTCTGCCACTGCTTGTTTTTGATATAATGATAGAACTTGATGCCGTCCATGTCGTCGTAGAAGATGATCTTCTCCGCCCGCTCCCCCACTTTGATCTTCAGAGTGTTGTTGTGAAACTCGTTCTCGTACAACACATCATCGATTACATCCAGGGGCACGGTCTGCACGCTGTCCCAGGCTATTCCCGGTCGCACAAAGTGCACATTCTTGTCTGTGGTCACCAGATAACCCAGCACCTTGTCCAGCATGCCCATCCTGGCGATGGCCAGCATCTGCTGGGATGCCTTGCTTTCCAAGATAGCCGGAGCGATCTGCACCAGCTTCTCGCCAGCCGCTGCCAGCTTCTTGGCCGTGCGGTTCAGCTTTTTGGGCACTTCTACTTCGATTCCTATGCCGCCCGCCTCTTTTGTTTCAGTCATATACCTGCATCAAGTCACTATCTTTTCCAGGCAGTCGTTCTCCAAGGCTATGCGCACCTCGCGCGCCAGCCTGCGGCCCGTGGACATGTTGGTGCGCCAGAGAGCATTTCCGTAGGGATGCCCGACGGCCATGTGCACATTGGTGCCGCCGCCGATGCGCGGAGCGACGTCGTAGATGTAGAAGTTGAGGTCCTTGTCCACGCAGGTCTGCAGACAGAAGGGCCCGATGATGCCAGGGGAATAGTACTCCTGCGTCGCCTCCACATACTTCTCGGCCAGAGCGAAGGCCTTCTCCAAAAGCGACTCGCGAAGGGTGGCGGAGTTGTGGCCGCAGACGGTGTACTCGGGGTTGATCTGCTTGTCGTTGAGGGTGAGCTGCTGGGGCGCAGGCAGGCGGCAGTGACCGTCCAGTGAGGTCTCAAAGCGCCAGTCTATGCCGATCAGCTCGATCTGCTTGCTGATGGGCGAGTAAAAGAAGTCCAGATTGAAGACCGGCCCTATGATGTAGCGCTCAATTCTGGCCAGCTCAATTCCGTCCTGATCGATCACATTTTGGCGCAAAAGGGTATCGGCCTTCTGGCAGTACTCCTCGTAGGAAGCGGCTGTGAAAAATCCCCTCTCCAGGGTTTTTACGGCATGAGGCAGCTTGACCATGACCAGTTGATTGATGTCCTCCGCCTCAATGGGCTCGGGAAAAGGCAGCCCCGCCTTCTCCAGTATCCAGTAATAGTCCCTCTTGTCGCCGCGCTCCTCAGAACGAAGCAAGTTTCGAGAGCCCAAGAGTGGCACCAGGAACTGATCCTCAACGGCATCAATGCCGCAGTAGGAGGTAAACGACCGGTTGGGCACGAAAAGAGTGTTCTTCTCCTTGAGAATATCCTGATTCTCCTGCTCTAAAATCTGCGGGAACTTTTTGAGCATCATGACCTCGTCGATCATGCCGTTCATAATTTTGCCCGATTCGTCCCTGTTGGCGCGGAAGTACTTGACATAAGGCTTCTCCCGCCCCTCCTGGCACACCGCCAGCGTCCTGAAATTCTCCTCCACTGCGCCGTCTGCCGTATCCAGGGCAGAATGGGATGCGATCATCCCGATTCGCAGATCATCGAAGTCGTATCCCCTCAAGACCTCTAAAACCTTGCTGCGATCGATCAAGTCAGAGCACCTCAAAATAATTAAGTTGTTCCCTCATATTTCCATCCCGATTTATCAAGATGACCCCACGCCCACCAGGAGCTCGCCTTTGCCATTGTCTACCAGGTCGCCTGCATACTTTTGGAAGGCCAGGCCATCGATCTGCACGATTTCCATCTTTTGGAAGCTGGGCAGAACCTTGGCCTCTCCTTTTACAGTTATAGTTCCTTTGCTCATCTCTGCGCCAGGCAGATAGGTGCTGCCGCCGATGAAGATTGTGCCGCCCTGATTGACAGCTCCGGGAAAGTCGCCCGCGTCCCCCCAGATGCGAATGCTGCCCCCGCAAAGATGCTCGCCCAGGTATGCTCCGGCGCTGCCCTTTACCTCTATCTCTCCGCCGCGCATGCCGCACTTCTCGCCCCGGTATCCGCCGCCTGCGTAGTTTCCGGCATTTCCCATGACGACAACCTTGCCTCCGCGCATCTCTCTGGCCAGCCAGTCGTCGGCATTTCCGGCAATGCTCAAAAGGCCACCCTTCATATTGTTGCCGGCATGCATCCCAACGCTACCCTGCACCTCGACCACCCCCGCAGTCATGCCTTCTCCTATCCTCTTAACCTGGAAGAAGTCGCCCGCAAGCCTGATGGTCATCTCCTCCGCCTTGGCCGGCGCATCATCGCCTTCTACTGTGAAGAGATCGGAGAGCATGATTTTGCGATTTCCCTGCCAGACGGTCAGGCTCTTTATCTGTTCAATATTCAGGGGCGCAAATTTGTCGGGAGATATGTTTTCCGCCTCTACGGAAATGCGAAATGCCTTCTTGGGGGTAATGGTGATAGTTCTCATCTAAGCCACCTCCGGGAGTGGCTCGATGGGAAGGCCCGCCCGAATTACTTTCGCATGGGGGAGATATGCATCCTGCACCGCGTAGTTGGCGATCTGAATGCTGTAGTACTTGGCGAACTTCTCCTCCAAATCAATCATGAGCCGGTCAGTGTCCGCCTGCGCCACAGCCGCATCCACCCAGAAGGTCCTGCCTGGCGGCGTAGCCAGGATCTGGCCCTCTTTGGATACGACGACTCCTCCCTTTATGGTGTACTTGGCAGTGGCCAGGGCTTTCTTGACTAGCGCATGATCCAGACTCGCGTCCAGCTCCTCGGGCCTGAGGTTGTAGATGGATATGTCTGCGTCAGCGCCCGGCCCCAGGTGTCCCTTGTCATCCAATCCCAGGACCCGCGCAGGCGCCGCGCGGGTCATGATGGCGATATCCGTCCAGTCCAGCTCCCTCTCGATGCCGGCAAGTGTGGTGCGCTTGGGTACCTGCTCATGCAGCGTGGCAATCTCCGCATCTCTCTTGGGTTTGCTCATGAGCAGTGTGATGACCTCCGGATAGTTCACGAAGGGGCTGCCGTTAGGATGGTCCGTGGTCATGAGCACCTTCCAGGGATCTTTGACCAGCAGGGCCAGCTCCAGGCCAATGGCCCACTGCACGGCATTGACCAGCATCTTTCTGAAGTAATTCATGGGTACGACACCGCTTGACTCCTCCAGCTCGATATCGTGATTGGACCACTTATTATGAGTGAGACGGGCATTACCGTACTCCAGAGGGGCATCGGCGGTCATGGTGGTGGCGCTGCCGAAGAGCAGCTGCCCCATATCCATGGTGGCGTGGTTGTGGCAATTGAAGTAGTCGGCAATGACGGGAGCCTTGGACTCAAAGTCCCGCCAGCTTGTTCCTCCGTAGGCGGAAAACTGCATGTGCGCCACATGCACGACCTGTCTCATGCGGCTGGGCTTGATGTCCTTTAACAGATCCAGCGTCTCGATGGCCGTGGTGTAGTTGCCGGGCTTTCCCAGGTTATTGAAGTGCAGATGAATAGAGTGTGGCAGGTGCAACATCTCATTGGCCTTCGCCAGGCCCATGATGATCTCCGCCGGCGTCACATCGAAGCTTGGCACCGGATCATTTATGCCTTTAACATTGGCTCCAAAGCCCCAGGCCTCACCTCCGCCGGGATTGACGATCTTCACGCCGTAGCCCCTGGCGGCTCGCAGCCCCCAGGCCACGTAGGCGGCCAGCTTGGAGTGGTCTTTGTCGCGCACGCACTCCATGACCTGCCAGTTGCTGCCAAACAGCGTGAGTGCCCCTTTGTCGAGAATGGGGATCTCCTCCAGCTCTTCATGGGTATGCCGCGCTTCCAGGATGGGCGTTGCCGCCTCGAAGGCGGTGGTGTAGCCCATGCGAGCATAGCGGTAGCCCATAGCATAGCAGTTGGGAACGGTATAGCCCGTCGAGGGTCTGCATACAGCCGAGCGCGGCTCGGTGCCCAGCCGGGCATCATCGGGCCTCATAATCCGGCCGGTATTCACCTTCTTGCCGGCAATGTGGGAGTGTGCGTCCACCCCGCCCGGCATGACCAAAAGGCCGCTCGCATCTATCACTTCCCCTTTGGCCTGCAGGGCCATTCTGCCCTGATCAATAAAAAGGTCCATCTCATCGCCATAGATGCCGTTTGCCGGATCGTAGACAATTCCGCCTTTGATTATCATCCTCTTTAAGCCCCCTCGTTTGCCGTCAGTTGGCGCTGCTTATGTACGCTCTCCAGTATTCCCACCAGGATCTCTTCATCGCTGGGAAAGCTACTGTCCACCATCTTTCGGAGGCGCAAAGCCAGGCCGTCCATGCGATAGGCCGTGCCCTCTACCTCCACTCCGGCAATGGCGCAGGGAATCACCACATCGGAGAGAAGCGTAGTGGGATTCTCATAGGGATCGATCTGAATGACAGGAATATTGGCTAATGCTTTGGCTGTGGCCCGGGGGAAGTTGGATACTGCATCTGCGGCGATGATCAGCGCCGCATCGGTGTCGCCTCTGGCCAGAAGATCGCAGGCAGCCGTCTCGCCCGGATTGAAATAGGGCCCGCCCCTGGTGAAGTCTACAGACATGGGGTAGCCGGAGGACCAGGCCAGAACCTGTCCTATTCCGCCTACATTATAGTGTCCGCGCATGGGCATAATCACAAATTTGGTATGGCTGTTAAGCTCCGCCACCAGGGAGAGGGCGTTATCTATGTTCTTGTACCGGCCCCGGCTGTGAGTGATGCCTAGACCAAAGAAGACCGCCCCGAACCTGGCTGCTTTCAGCATATCGGCCAGATCGGCCAGATCGGCCTTGGGAACGCCTCCCACCTCGTCAGGCACGATGTCGCCTTTTCCGGCGACTAGCATGCGTAGCGCCGATATCACCTCATAATCAGAGCCGGGGATGATCCTTACGAATTTGTCTGCATTCTTGGCGGTCCTGGTCTCGCGAACATCTACCACGATGATCTTTCGGCCCTCGCGACCCTGGGGCGTGAATTTACCGCAGGAATTGGATGAGTAGCGCAGAGAATGTCTGGGGTGAGCCTCCGCAGGATTGCAGCCCCAGAATACGATTGTGTCGGCCCGGTTCTTTACCTGGCCCAAGGTTGCTCCGGGCAGCCCTTTCTCCTCGATGCCTATGACGGACGGCCCGTGGCAGACCGTGGCTGTGGAGTCGAGAACTGCTCCTACCTCTTCCGCCAGGAGTATGCCCTTCTTGGCAGCCTCGCATGACGTGGATGCCCAGCCGTACATGAGGGGTTTGCTTGCTTGCAGTAGGATCTGCGCGGCGCGATCATATGCTTCCTGAAAGCTCGATGCCACCAGCACGCCGTCTTTTCGAATCATGGGGCTTTGCATTCGATCGTGGCCCATGATTTTGCTGGAGCCCAGGCGGCAAGCATGCCTGACCCGCTTTACTTTTCCGTCTTCCACCTCTACATTAATGTCGTCGCACAGGCAGCCGCAAAAAGAGCATACGGCATCTTTTATCATAATAGCCTCAGACATAAACTCACGCCCCCATGCCGGAGAAAAGCTCGCGAATATTAAGAACAGGCGAATTTGTCGCAGCCACTTCTACCTCTAATCCCTTAAAATGGGGCGTGCCGCATCCTCCTGTCTCCTTTCCGACTATTACATTGGCCCAGGGACCCATGGGTATGAATACCATACTATCCGGCAGCCCTGCATCCGCCTTAGCCGTGAGCACGACCTGGCCAAACTCGTTTTTGATCAGAACATTCTTGCCTTCAGAAAGTTCCAGCGATTTAAAATCCTTTTCAGATAAATGGCATATAGCTGCCGCTTTAAAGAAATCTAGAGACATTTTGCTCTCGCATCCCGCCCCTTGGGCTAAAGTGCGCCCGGAGATCATGGTCGCCAACAATTCGCATCACCTAGCTGTTTAAGTATCATTCCCTTAGCCGGTAATAAAAGGTGCTGTTGTGATTTTATTATTTTTAAGCAGTATTTTCGCCGGCTCTTCCCTTGAATTTTTCGTGCATTACTTTAATATACCTCATTCTCATGAGAATATAGTCCACCGATATGGAGTTGAGTTTTTTGGCGGGCAGAGCTTGGAAGTTTGGAAACGATATCGATACGGATGCCATCATTCCTGGGCGTTATCTGGTTATCAATGATCCGGGGGAGCTGGCAACTCATCTCTTCGAGGGCGTTCGCCCGGAGATGGCAGAAATGGTGGCTCAAGGCGACTATGTAGTGGCAGGGGAGAACTTCGGATGCGGATCTTCCCGAGAGCATGCTCCAATAGCTATGAAGGGGGCGGGAGTGAAAGCCGTAGTTGCCAAATCCTTTGCCAGAATATTCTTCCGAAACTCCATCAACATCGGCCTGCCTCTGTTTATCTGCTCCGAGGAAGATAGGATTGCCGATGGTGCCCAAATAGAGATAGACATGATCGGCGGAGTGATTCACAACATATCTCGCGCGGAACACTACAAAACTACTCCTCTTCCCGATTTTCTCCAGGAGATTGTTGATGTGGGAGGACTAGTGGAATATACCAGGCGACAGGTGGCCAAGGTGACGACATGAACTATAAAGTACCAGTTATCCCAGGTGACGGCATCGGCCCGGAGATCATAGCCGAGGGCCAAAAAGTTTTGCAGGCAGCAGCAGACAAATACAACTTCTCTCTGGATTGGACGGAGTACTCTCTTGGGGCGGAGCACTACCTGAAGACAGGGGAACTGGTGAGCGAAGAGACCCTAAAAGATCTGGGCCGCTTTCCCGCCATCTACCTGGGTGCCATCGGTGACCCGCGCGTGAAGCCGGGCGTCCTGGAGAAGGGCGTATTGCTGGCCATGCGCTTCTACTTTGATCAGTATGTGAATTTGCGGCCCGTTAAGCTTCTGGAAGGCGTCTGGACGCCCCTTAAGGATAAGACACCCAAAGACATCGATTTCGTGGTGGTTCGCGAGAATACGGAGGACTTTTACATCGGCATAGGCAGTCGCGCACGCCGGGGCAAGAGCCACGCCGATTTTGAAATCAAGCGAAAGCTTTACAATATAAAATTCGGCCTGGATATCGATACCGATAGCGAGGAAATCGGCTATCAGATAGGGGAAGTCAGCAAAGAGGGCTCTAAGCGGGTCATAAAATATGCCTTTGATCTGGCGGCATCACGCCCCCGTCACCTTGTCGCTTCCGTGGACAAGGCCAATGTGCTCAGCGACATCTATGGCTTTTGGCGCGAGGTCTTCCTGGATGTTGCCAAAGGCTATCCGCAGGTCAAACACGACTTCAACTTCGTGGATGCCATCACCATGTGGTTTGTCAAGAACCCGGAGTGGTTTGATGTCGTCGTCGCTCCCAACATGTTCGGCGATATTATAACCGATCTGGGGGCCATGATTCAGGGGGGCCTGGGCCTTGCGCCCGGCGCGAATCTGAATCCGGAGGGCACCAGCATGTTCGAGCCCATTCACGGCTCGGCCCCCAAATACAAGGGACTAAACAAGGTCAATCCCATCGCCACCATCTGGTCAGGGGCGCTCTTGCTGGAGCATCTGGGCCAGCCCAAGGCGGCCGCAGATATAGTCTCTGCCATTGAGCGGAACTTATTTGAAGGGAGAATAAAGACCTATGATTTAGGAGGAAGCTCGACCACCTCCGAGGTTGGCTCGGAGATAGCTCGCCTAGTGGGACTTGTCTAAGTCCCACAAGGGAAAAAGCTTTTATGTGGGATGCTTTTATTCCTCACTCAGTGCAGCATGAAAGGCTTGAAGCATGTCAGGCAGCGGGGGCTCGTAGCTCAGTTAGGCAGAGCGTCTGGCTTTTAAATTTTTGTGTGAAGATACCAGGTGGTCGAGGGTTCAAATCCCCCCGAGCCCGTTTGGAGTTTCCTGGCCTGTTTGCTGCTCCTTCTCCAACAAGGTGGTTCGAGTGACCAAGTTTGCCGTAAAAGATCATGAAATGGTTCCGGAACATGTGCTGCTAACACCGGAAGAGAGTGCCGAGGTGCTGAAGGGGTTCAACATTGTAGCTCCACAGCTACCTAAAATTCACGTAAATGACCCTGCGGCCAAAGAGATTGAGGCGAAAGTTGGCGATGTCATCAAGGTAATCCGAAAAAGTGCAACAGCTAAGCATTCGATCTTTTACCGGCTGGTAATCGATTAAAGGTGGTCTTTTGCTCGATAGAAATGTTCTTTATAGCTCCTATTTTACCAGGGACAAGTTAGTGCACCATCATATAAACTCATTCAATGATTTTATAGATAAGGGCCTGCAGAAGGTCATTGATGAAGTGAATATCATCGAGACCAATATCGAGAATACCTACGTCAAGCTGGGCAAGATCCGGGTGGCGAAGCCCATGGTGCGCGAAGCGGACGGCTCCATCGAAAGGCTCTACCCCAATGATGCCAGGCTTCGCAATTTGACCTATGCCTCTCCCATCAAGCTGGAGATGACCATAGTGGAGGGCGAGACCGAGAAGGATCTGGTGGAGGCTGACATAGGCACACTGCCCATCATGCTCAACTCCAAGATCTGCAACCTTTCCGGCCTCACGGCAGAAGAGATGATCGCTTATGGTGAGGACCCATCGGACCCGGGCGGCTATTTCGTGGTCAACGGCTCAGAGCGTGTCATCATGACGCTGGAGGACCTGGCGCCAAACAAAATCCTGGTCGAATACAACCAGCGCTATGATGAGAACATCGAGGTGGCCAAGGTCTTCAGCCAGAGGCAGGGATATCGCTCCCTGGTCATTGTAGAGCGCGGCCGTCGTTCCATCCTGGAAGTATCCTTCCCCTCAGTCTCGGGACGGC
>CAVVKN010000021.1:0-98559 GCA_963748825.1 Methanotrichaceae archaeon | reverse complement strand
TCGAGATGAAAGTGTTCAGCGAATCGGCGTTTCCCAAGCTAACGATGGCATCCCGCGTAAAAGAGGCAGAAATAGCGATAGATGCTGCCGAAAAACTCACTCAAATCAAGCTCTTTCGCTGGAGAGCTTATGCCGTGGCCATAAACGCCACCTCAGAGAACAGTTCATGGATTATTGAGTACTACGATCCACTGGTCAAGGCGCAAATGGCCAATTCCTGGCGCTTCTTCAGGCCGTCCTTGAAAGGCTATGGATCGGTTCGGGTCATGGTGGAGGACGGAGTGGCAAGGGTGGAGGATTGAGGGGATGGGGAAGCACATTGACCAGCTGGCACCGACCCCCTGGCGGGTGAGGGAACAGTTAAGCGTTCAAAACCTCGTTTAACTGCATTTGTCTCTTGACGCCTCCCTTTCAGCTTCTCGTTTATAGAAAGCCGATATATCTCTAAAAGTCTCGGCCAATCGATGAAATTTTTGTGCATCTACCTCTTCGGCACGCATATGGTACTTTTCAGTAAGTCTTCTCTCTTCCTCACCACCTGTGCATGTATAGACGCCACGCGAGGCTATCACGGCCGTTTGAAATCCATTTCTCATTTTCTCGGCATCTTTAGCATTTAGTACATTTGCTGCTGTACGATTCATCCAAAATCCATCTGTGTCAGGCGGCGTGTTGAAAAGCACCTGGCCAATCATTGTGTGAGCAACCTCTAAATGTCCAGACTCACGACAGATTTCGTTGACATTTTCTATCCATGCTGTTAGAGCATCGCCATTATATATCCCATCTTTTTGACTTCCAGGCGGAGTCTTCCAATTATGAAGTAAACGATATGCATTTGCTCCGTTTAACTTTTGTTGCTCTGTAGGTCCTTCAACCGAACGATCTTCCTTCTTTGATCGAAACGCAGTGCGAATTACCTCGCAAAAGAATACAGGATCCTCTGCCAATCGCTTTTCCAGCAGCACAGGGGATGCACCATGAAACCCATCAAGTAGGGGAAGAAATGCCCATTCAATATGAAATAGGTCATCAGGATTGGTATCGGGATCATTTTGCAGCTCCTTTATAACTTCAATGATAGCATGAAAATCCAGGTCATGAAATCCCTGTGGTGACTGAAGCAGAGCTAGAAGCACGCGAATCGCTTGCTGGCTATTCAACTTCTTTTTTTTATAGCGCATCTGCTCAAAACACATGATTGCTTCACGCGCTCTTCCATGCTCGACTAAGCGATCAATGGCCATTTCAAGGTTCTGATCATCTCCATATGGTAATACGCTGGTCTTGGACCAGTACTGTGACTCATCCTCTCGCAAGAGCTGAGTTACTCGTTTCCAAGTATCTGAGGCAAATGGCAGAAAAGCAAGAAGTTGTCCTATTTGAGATGGAGTCCATTTTTTGGTATCAATCTCATCGATCCATTGCCATTGGCGAGACTGAAATCTTCCTCGGATGAATCCACTAGTAAATTGCATAATGGATTTGTCTTCCGAATCCAGTAATCTTGGCACAACCGCAGATTCAGCCTCAATTGGGGCAATTACTCCAAAGGCAAAGCCCACGCGCCAGGGTGATTCGACAATCCTGACAAACACTAGAACTTCCTCTATACCCCCTTCTTTAAAGACTTCAGCCACTGCCTTCTGCCTATGCTCATCAAGTATTTTTTGTTGTTCTCTCCAATCGCCCTTCTCTTCAAATAAATCGAAATCGCGTTCGATGAAGAGGCGTTGATAGCGATATATAGGTGTGGTCGGAACAAGCTTTTCAGCAATGCTTGCTATCTCGTTTACTTCATTAGGTTTCATCGCCCATTTGGCATCAGCAAATTTCCTATGTTCCGAAACCAGATTGACAAGTCGCGTCCATATTTTGACCCTGTCAGCTTCTGGCATCAAGACAATAGCATCAGATCCGAGATAGGCCAAAATCTGATTTCGAGCCTCTGGCCAAAGATCATCCAAACGATCAATCAGATCAACGAGTTTTGTAAGATCTCGCTTGGCTATAGTTGTTGCTAATTCTACATATGCAGTAATCTGCTCCCAATATTCTTGGTGGGTTATACCTTCAGGCCAATCATCAGGGATTATCTTTCGCCACTCTGGCTTGCGAGAACCAAGAGAAACCCCATGCGATTCGGGAAGAAGACTTAGCAATAGAGTCCATGCTACTTGAGGATGTTCATTATTAAGTACCTCAATTGATGCTTTTCTCTTTGTCACCGAAGCACATGTTTGTGGTAACCAAGGTAATAGAATTGTGGAAAGTGAATTTGCAGGACGATTTGACCAATTCCCACCAGGATCTCTTGCAGCAAGCCCTCCAAGTAAAACAACCACGCGGATAAGATAATCTGGAGTCCCAAGCTAGAGTCTCCAGTGCCCAAAGCAGGCCTGCCATATAACTTTGGCCAAAGATCCCGGACTTCTCTTGTGCAAATAATGTATCGAAGGGATATGGATTACTATCTAATGCATTCTCCACAGCGTTAAGGAATTCTCCGGGTGCGGCCTCTGCCAGCAGCGGCAGTAGATAATCCAAGCTCGCCCACAAAATCCAATCAGCATTATATAGAATTTCACGTACAGCTATAACGGCAGTTGCCTCGGCTCTGCCCAAGGAGCAATATTTTAGTGCATCGGGATAACTGCCAAGAAGCGCAAGACTTTCGGCGAGGCCTTTCCGCAATAAATACGAATGATTCAAGACTTTTCCATAGATGCTTGCCATAACTCGCTTTTCGGATGGCAATTCGTATTTTGGGTCAGTCTCTCTCAGAACCCTAACAGCAGCCACCTTAAAACGATCTAGATCATCATCTAATAGCTTAGGGCCGAGTGCATACCATCCCTCATAGCGTGCGGTAACTTCCCAGGTATTATCACGATGGTTAAGGGGATTATTCTGGCGCTGTGCAATTTCCTGTATTGTCTTGATCCATTCCCCATATGGCTTTCTTGCTAGGCTCTCCACAACAGCCTTGTCAGCTTCGAAATTATCACTCCAACTGCCAAGGATTTCAGCGATTGAAAGCTCTCCAGTACCTGTCCCTTGAGCCCATTCCGGAATGACAGAAAGATTTTTGAGCAACCTAAGGAGGGAACCTAAATTACCGTTACTCTTTTGTGCCAAAGTTCTAGCTCTCTCCTTATTATGGCCCGCTTTTTCAAGAGCATCTCTAATCTGATTACTCCTGGGATTCGGAAGAGGTGCTCTGTTTGGGCTTGGAATAACGCCGGACAATCCTGGAAAAATAACTGCATGGCGTCCCTTGAGAGCTCTATCAAGGAGTTTTGCCCCTACGCCATTGTCAAGATCGAAATCAGCGATCAAAATATGTGGATCGCTTAGGTCAGCAATATAACACCATACTTCGGCAGATGGGATGATCAAACAGCGTCTGATAGCATCCGACTTGGTATCTTTATCTAAAGTCTCGGTGTAGGCAGCAATGAAATCCGCCACCTGATTAGGATAATATGTATCAAACCTTAGTTTGGGTGCTTTGCCGCTAAATACTTCTTTGACTTTATCGCATGCAGCCTCACGGTTGGCTAGAAATAATTCTGGAATTAAAGGTGGTGAGCTAGTTTTTCTCAAGATGTCCCAACGCGCATCAAGTGTCTCTATTTGCATCGGTTGTTCGGTCTTCTTATCAACACACTTTTTAGCTAAAGGGACATCATCGGAGCCTGACAAGATATTATGATCTTCCTCTACCTGGCTAGTTGGGAAATGGTTAGTGGCTAAAGACAAGCGAAAACAAAATTTTCCTCCTTGATAGGAATCAATATCTTCTCTCCATTTGTCTCGCCCATTCCAGCATCGAAGGAATATAATCCCCTCACCGCTCTCGAGATCTAAATGGACAAAATTATATGCGTTCGCATAGGAGCGATGATTAAAGCTGGCTCCTGCGGGAATGATAATGCAATCTCCGTATGAGCTGCGAATTAATTCTACATGAGGTTCGTGCTGATGACCGCGCAGAATGAAATTGCAGCCACTAATAAGACGTCTTTTGATTTGGCTGGATTCGAACTCTGCAAGCCATTCAAACGGATGATGTAGAACTGCTATTTTTATATCAAATTCAGAAATATCCCTTAAGGATTCATATATCTGCGGTTCGCCTATGACAACTACGCCCTTATCATCTATCTCATTTTTGGAGTTTTTTCGACGAGCACACATCCAAGCTGAGTTTATGCCTAGTAAAGCAATCCGTTTTCCACCAACTGTCAACGAGCGAATATTAGAATAATTTGAATTCTCTTGCTTCGTGTATTGACTAACAAAGTCTGCAAAATTTTTGAATATTTTTAATGCATCAGGTCTTCTTTCAATATCAGACAGCCACTTCTTTGCCTCATCAACCGATTCTAGAGGATTTGCAAGGGATTGTGGTAGCCTATCGAATTGTGTTCTATCAAGGTCATGATTACCAGGAACTATAAAAAGTCCTTCAGGATCTATTTTGCATTCTCTCAAAAGTGGTTCAAATAATTGCTCTTTGGCTATTATATATTCCTCAGACTTACCACTAAAGGCAACATCACCACTAAAAACAATAAAATCGATATGTTCAAGGTTTGAATCTATGGCAACTCTGTTTTTGATATCATCAATTAGAGCATCAAGAACAATTTGTCGGTCAAAATCCTTTTCCCCTTGATGCCAGTCCGATAGATGGAGCCAGGTTAATCCGGTCATTCTTCCCTCGTGGATCTTAGATACTGCTAGAGTAAATATCACTTTCTATATCCTGATGAGCCACTAATACCTTAGTTCTCGCTTCTTTTAAACACTGCCTCGGCTATGCTCCCAGCCGAAGAATAGATGAACCGCGAGCCCTAAAAGCAAAACCATGGTGCCAAATATGGCCAATAAGAAAAACGCCGTCGTCTCCTGGACGGGCGGAAAGGATGGCTGCCTCTCCTGCTACAAAGCCATGAACGACGGCTACAGGATCATCCATCTCCTGCATTTCACCAACCTGAAGAAGACCGGCTCTCACGAACTAAACCCTGCCCTCATCCAGGGCTCAATCCCAAGCCCTCGGCCTTCCTCTCCTGCAGCGGGATTTTCACTCCTACGAGGAGGAGTTCAAGAAGGCGGCCCTGGAGCTGCGAGCACAGGGCGAGAGAATTGACGCCGCCGTTTTCGGGCACATCGAGACTCATAAAGCGCTGGTGGACAGGATCTGCCATGATCTGGATATCGATCTGATTCTGCCCCTCTGGAAACAGAACTCAGAAAAAATCGTGAATGAGATCATCGATGCCGGATTTGAGGTAATTTTGGTCAGCGTGAGGGACGGTTTTCTGGGAAAGGAGTGGCTTGGCCGCAGGATTGATGATGAATTCTTAGACGATTTGAAAAAGGCCAATAGCACTGTCGATCCCTGCGGTGAGAATGGAGAGTTTCATACCTTTGTCCTCGACGGGCCCATATTCAAAAAGAAGATAACGATCACGAGAAGCGATCCCGTTTTCAAGGACGGCTACTGGTTCCTGAACATCACTGACTTTGCCCTGGCAGGATAAATAAAAATTAGATTATATTACTCGCTTCAAACCTGCCAAATATCTCTCGGCATATTGGTGAGGCTCTTGGCTCCGTTTGTCGTGGTCAGGAATGTGTCCTCGATTCCCAGCACGCCCTTGTCAGGATAGATTATCTTGGGCTCGATGGCGATGGTCATGTTGCTCTGCACCGCATGATCCAGGGGCCCGATCACCGGGTACTCATCCAGCTCCAACCCTACGCCGTGGCCCACAAAGCCGCATTTATTGCCATTGGTCCCGCCCAAAAAGTCCTGGTAGCCGAGCCTTGCTCCCTCCGACTCGGAAAGCTCGAACAACTCCCTTCCCGTCCTGCCCGCAGAAAGCTCTCCGGCCACAGCCTCCTCGATCTGGCAGGCGGCCTGGTAAGCATCTTCCAGCTCCGCCTCCAGCTTGCCCAGGGAGAAAATTCGTGTAGCATCCGCAATGTAGCCGTTGTAGATGCCCACGCAGTCCACGAATACCGGCTCATTTCTCTTTATCTTGGCAAAGCCTGCCCCCTGGGGAAACATCAGAGACGTGCCCCGGCCGCCGCTGGGCGAGGCCAGGAAGCTGGGGAAGGCCGCCTCCGCTCCGGACATGACATGGCCCAGAGGAACAATGCTGTTGAACCTGCGAAAACGCAGGGATCCCTGATGCCCCATGGAGCGCATCACCGACTCTATCCGGCAGATCAGGTCTACCTCCTGCATGCCTTCTTCCAGAAAGTCAGGGACGGAGGAAAAGCCGGCCTCCAAAATCCGGGCCGCCTCTTTTATCAGGCCAACTTCAAATTCGGACTTCACAGAGCGGATGTGCTTGATCTTTTCGGCAACATCAACGAACTTGGCATCCTCCAGGGCCTTGTCCACTTTGAAGTAGAAGCTGCAGGGAAGCACATCCATCTCCAGGCCGACCGTGGCCTTCGCCGGGATGCCCAGGTCAGATTTTAAATTTCTCATGTTCTTGAGCGGCCGGACCTCGAGGGGCGATTCGTTCACTGCCCTCTCCAGGCTTCTCTTCATCATCACCACGGGCTCGCCGTCTCTGGGGATGTAGACCAGCCCGTCCTGAGCGGTGCCGGAAAAGTAGCAAATATCTACGGCATGAAATAAGAGCGCGCCATCCATGTCGCCCATCTGGGACTGCAACGTCTTTATCCTGCTCTCGATCTCTGATTTTGGGGAAAGAACATACTCCATTTTGCTGACCTCATCCATTCCTTCAATCTTTATGGTTGGAACGGTATTTTCGGATGTTATCCTCCTTTATTTAGCTAACCAATGTCATCAGCACGGATAAAGCCAAATACAAAGAAATCTGAAACCATACTGAATGAAGCGCCTTATTGCCTATGTCTCAGGCCAGGTCCAGAAGGTCGGCTATAGAAAGAGAGTCATGCAGACAGCTAAAGCCTTTGGCCTGAAAGGAATAGTCGAGAACCTGGAGGACGGCAGGGTAAGGATCATCGTCGAAGGCGAAGATGAGAAGCTAAAATGGTTTGAAAGCGCCATCGATATAAAGAACACACTAATCCAGGTCTCCTCCATTGAGAAATCATATTATCCTGCAGGTGGCGAGTTTAGCAGGTTCGGTAAGGTTGTTGATGAGGACGAGACAGATGCCAGGCTGGATAAAGGCGTTGAGACAATCGGTAGCATGATGCTGTACGTCCAGGCCATGTAAACGGATGTCGAACTCAGAGGCATCATTTGGGAAAAAATTGAACTCGAATCTCTAGGCAGAAGCGAAGATCGATAATCTTGGCGAAAAAATTGACACAATGAGCGGAAAGATCGATAACCTAGGCGAAAAAGTTGACACAATGAGCGGAAAGATCGACAACCTGGGCGAAAAGATCGATACAATCGGCGGAAAGATCGACCGCATTGATGGAAAGATGGGTTCAATGCTGCAAAAACAGGATGATCTTATCGTCGAGGTCAAAGATATGAATGCCAGCCTAAATGAGAAAATGGATCGCGTCTTGGATAAAACAGATGTTGTAGAGCTCAAGAGCGATATGTCCGACATGAAAGCTGCTCTTAGAGCCAAAGGAATAATCTAAAAGCCTTTTTTTAGAGTCCCACCCATCCCAGGACACCGATCATCTTCAGTCCGAAGTAGATCATCAGCACTACAAAGATGTACTTCAGCTTCTCTGCCGGCAGCTTGTGAGCGACCTTTACGCCCCACTGGGCGGTGAAGATGCTTGCTCCCGCCAGCAGAGCAAACTGCAGAAGATCGATGTAGCCTACACAGTACACTGGAAGCCCGGCCACGCCCCATCCATTAATGACATAGGCCAGGACCCCGCCCACGGCGTTGAAGGCAATGGTCACTGACGAGGTGCCGATGGCCTGATACATGCCAAACCCCATAGCAATTACCATGACAGGGACCAGGATCACGCCGCCGCCAATCCCAATCAGACCGGATATAACCCCTATCACCAGTCCCCAAAGAATGTACTGTAGAAGGCTTTCCCTCGACCTTTCGCCTGAAGCCTGTCCGGGCTGCAGGCTCGGGGCGAATAGCATCCTCAGGGCAGCCATCATTATCACAAATCCGAAGGCCATCCTGAGCAGATCTCCTGGAGCATGGGTGGCAATGGTCCCTCCCAAAAAGCCTCCCAGCATACCACAAAGGCCTATGATGATTCCCGGCCTCCAGAGGACAACACCCCGGCAGCTATGGCCGCGACATCCACTGAGGGCCGTGGGCAGAACGACGGCCAGAGAGGTTCCGAAGGCAATCCTGGTGGCCAGGGTGGGATCGATTCCTTGAGAGGTCAGCAGCCCAGATCTGCACGGGCACCATGAGAAAGCCGCCTCCGATGCCCAGCAGGCCACAGGCAAATCCCACGACTATGCCTGTGGCCAGGAGCACCAAAACATAGACGAGAAAGGATGTTTCGATCAAGTTCGTCTGCGACCGATTTGAATTGGCCTCATAGCTCCTGGTGTTTGGCTGCGATCTCATCCGCCAGCCGGTCTAGGGCCTGGAAATCTGCCTCTTTGGGACGGCCTTTGGCCACTACCGGATCGAATAATTGCAGCTTCAGATTGGGCATGGCGACAGTGATCTGTTCCAGCATCTTGCCTCCCCAGCCAAAGGAGCCGATGATGGAGGCATACCTCGTCTTGGGCCGCAGGGCATTGGCCAGGATGACTGCATAAAGCGCCAGGGGATGCGCTCCGGCCAGAATGGTAGGCGTGCCAATGACCACGGTTGCCGCGTCCACGAGAGACTCGGCCAGCTCTCCAACATCGTAGTTGGTGAGATCGAATCGCTTCACTTCGACTCCTCTGTTGATGAGAGCATCCACGAAGTAGTCCACCATGATGCGGGTGGACCCGTGCATGGAGACGTAAGGCAAAACCACCTGGTTTTTCACCTTATCCGAGGCCCAATCGCGGTAAGCATCCAATATGAACCTGGGCCTGCCGTAAAGCGGGCCGTGGCTGGTGGCAATGACATCCATGGGCAGATCCCCAATCCTGGCCAGGTGCCGGTTGATGTTCTGCCGGAAGGGCATCATGATCTCGGCGTAATACCTCTTGGCAGCCCTGTAAACTGTAGCCTCGTCAACGGCAAAAAGGTCGCTGGTAGCCAGATGCGAGCCCAGAAAATCGCAGGTAAATAGGATTCGATCCTCTGCCAGGTAGGTGAAGATCGTGTCCGGCCAGTGCACCCAGGGAGCATGAATGAACTCCAGGCTTTTGTCGCCAAGAGAGATCTTCTCGCCGTCTTTTGCTTCTTGCACTCTGTCCTTGCTCACCAGGTCAAACAGCATAAGCAGGTCCAGACACTTGGCGGAGCCGATCACTTTGGCATCGGGGTAAATCTCAAGGAGCCGTTTAAGGCTTCCCGAATGGTCCTGTTCGGCATGCTGGGCGATGATGTAGTCGATTTTCTTAATGCCCAGAGCACTCAGGTTGCCCAGCAGCACATCGGCCATTGATTCGTCCACAGCGTCAATAAGTGCAGTCTTCTCGCTGCCCTGGATCAGGTAGGAGTTATAACTGGTTCCATCGGGCAGGGGAATTAAAGCATCAAAGAGCCTGCGGTCCCAGTCTATTGCTCCTACCCACTTAACGCCGGGTTTGATCTCTCTTGCGAGCGTCATTATCTTATCTCTTTAAAATCATCCTTCGCGGCGCCACACTGCGGGCAGGTCCATGTTTCGGGCAGATCTGCGAAGGGCGTTTTTGGGGCTATTCCTGAGTCTGGGTCTCCTTTTTCTGGATCGTAAATATATCCGCAAATGGTGCATTGATATTTTTGAGCCATAAGTCGCCACTTTCCTTTTTTTTCTTTATTTTGCTTTGTTAAATTCGGTCTGCAAAGTATTTAGTCCAATCGCAACGAAAAACTAAATAATAAGGACTTCCAATAGATGCGCACGATTCGAGGTGTTACAATGGCCGGCACCGGATCCAAACGAGAAGGCAAGTTCAAATGCAAAATCTGTCGTATGAACTTTGAATCAAAGGAAGAATTGAAACTGCACTTGATGGAGGATCATAACGATAATTGAACTGTCTTTATAATTATAATACACCGCATGAGAATCCTTGGAGCATGCCGCCAATAGGCTCTGATCTTTATGGCCGGCATGCTACCCTTCTTTTATCTACTGGCCCCTGCTATGCTGATGATAAGGATGCTCCAGTTCTGAGAAGGCCCGCACCAGCACCTCATTAATAGTGGGGTGAATTACCTGTGATTTTATAACCGGCATCAAATCCTGATACTCGGTGTTCATGAGGTAGACCACCTGCTGCACCAGCTCCGCCGCCATGGGACCCACAACCGTTGCTCCCAGGATGCGACCCGTCTCCTCCTCCAGAATCACTTTGACCAGGCCGTGCTCTTCAGCCATGGCCACACCCTTGGCCACATCCATATACTTAGCCCGCCCGATCAGCACTTTCAGTCCGGCTGCAAGGGCGTCCGTTTCTTTCATACCCACGCCTGCCACCTGGGGGTGGGTGAAGATGGCATAAGGCACGGCATGGTAGTCTGCAGCTTCCCGATCATCCTTATCCTTGGAGCGCAGAAGATTATGAGATACCACCTCCGACTCGTAGTTGGCCGTATGCCGGAACATGTGCTTGCCGATGGCGTCACCAAATGCCCAGATATCCTTTTTGCTGGTCTCCAGAAACTCATTCACAATAATCCAGCCATTGCGGTCGGTCTTTATGCCGCTCTTCTCCGGGTGGAGCAGATCGGAGTTGGACCGGCGTCCTGCGGCCAGGAGGATCTCGTCGGCTTCAAATTGATGGATCTTGCCGTCCTCCATATTTTTGGCAGAGACGACCTTCTTGTCGCCTCTTCTCTCCACGGATACTACCTCATGGCCGGTAATCACCCGCATGTACAGGGAGAGCACTTTTTGCACCAATCCTGCCGCTTCCGGATCCTCGCCTTTGAGCACAAGCGGGCTGCGGCCTATTATGGTGACATGCGTTCCCATGGCAGAGAAGAAGTGTCCGAATTCGCAGCCGATGTAGCCTGCTCCAATGATGATCAGGCTTGCTGGCAATGCCTTCAGCTGGAGGAGAGAGACGTTGTCCAAAAAGCCCGTCTCCAGGAGGCCGGGGATAGGCGGCACCCGGGCCCGGGCGCCAGAGGCGATTACAATCTTTGGAGCGGTAATAGTCTTGCCGCTCTCGCTTCCCACTTGCAAAACATTGTCGTCGATGAACTCCGCTTTTTCCTGATAATAGGTCAAATTCTCTTTGCTTTTGAGAGCCTCTTCCAGGTTGGTGCGCGCTTTATCCACCACTTTGTGCATGCGGCTCATTATGGCCGGAAAATCAATCTCGTTGACGTCGGCGTGCACACCCACGGCTCTTGCATCCTGGATGGTCCTGATAACATCAGCCGGATAGATGAGCATCTTGGAAGGGATGCAGCCGTTGTTCAGACAGGTGCCGCCCGTGGGTCCATGACCCACCAGGGCGACTTTTAGGCCCTCGTGACTGGCCTGAGAGGCCACATGCGTTCCCGCGCCGGAGCCGATGACGATAAGGTCGAATTTGTCCATGGTAGTAGTAAGATAGAGGTTGTGGCTTAAATATCTTCAGGAATTTTACAGTAGATAATCCAATCATCTTCACGACTAATGGGGTCTGGCGGCTCTGGAGCGCTGGCAGAGAGAAGATGGCTGGCGGTTCTGGTACAATGCCTACTGGAAGACCGATCCGGTAGATTATGTGGGCGTGATCCTTTCATCGTCTTTCGTGGTATTCAGAGGCCAAAAGGGATATTTTGTCGCCTATGGGAATATCATAGAGATCTGTCCTGTCCTCGATATCTTCCAGGGTTGGATAGCCCTTGATCTTCTCGCCCTGCAGCACTGCGTTCAGATCTTTCATCATGGGATGATCGATAGCCTCCAATTTATCTCTGTTCTTCAGATAGAATAGCACGCAAAAAAGCTTCTGGGAGAACTCCCCTGCCGAATCCAGGAAATGGATGAAAACCTCCTGGATGGACATCTCCCTCTTGGGCAGGGTGTAGTAATTATCCCGCAGCCCCAGCTCGATCCCGTAATCCTCGTAGGCGGAAAAGGAGGTGAATGTGGCATCCTGCGGCCTCAGGCTCTTGAAGAGCACGCTTGTCTCGTAGCTCTTGATGAGCAGAGCCTCACGAGGGACGAGGCGCAGGACCTGATATTCCTGAAGTGAGGTAACGAATTCCTTTAGTTCCGGCCAGATGATGTAGTTGAAGGAGAAAAGATAGGCCTTGCCCTGCTTGGAGCGGCTGACGATGCCCACCCAGAGAAAGCCCTTCAGATAGCCGTACAGGGTATCACTGGGGATGCCCGTCTCCACGGCCAGAGCCTCCAGGCTCCTGGGGGTCCGGTCCAGCCTGGCGAGCAGCTCCACCCGCCGGAGGGAGAGGATCTTATGCAGAGGAGAGGCCCGGTGGCTGAAGTAGAGCTTCTTGAAGGCCTCTGCCGGGGGCGTGCCGGCTAGGACGACTTCACGCCCTCTCCGCTCTGCCAGTCCCATCTCCACCAGGTGAGTTATGAGCCGGGAGACGGTCTCCCTGCGAAGCCCCAGCTCCGCCTGGAGGGTGCGGGGATTCATCGGCTCTTTAGATCCGGTGATGAGGACAAGCGCTCGGATGTCGTTCTGGCTTAAAGGCATTCTCTTTAAATTAGATCAATAATCTATATAAATGTGATCTTGATTAAAGATAAAATGTCGTGAAGCAGCCACTGGGCAGGGAGCAGGAAACCTGGGAGCGGGCGGCCTGCCAGCAGGAGGGCCGGGGGGAGGAGCTGAGCACCATCTACATTAAGAAAAATTTATAATATATGAACGACGGATAAATATCTATGAAACAGATTTGGTGTTTTGCAATGTTGGCCATGGTCTTCTTGGCCACGGGTATCTGTGCGGCGGAAGTTCCAAACCTGCTAGGGGAATGGACTGGTTCGTGGAGTGCGTATGATGAAGGAATAGGTTACTCCAATTCGACAGAAAACGGAAGCATCATTCTTACTGTCACAGAGCAGGAGGGCCGCATCTTCGCCGGAAATATGACATTCAAGCTGAATAACGAGACGGAGGGCGGCAAAGGTTTTGCAGGTGCCATTGGTTTGGATAATAAAACGCTCTCTATCGCCGAGTTTGATAAGGGCTATTCCCTGGGGACGATCATTTCCAACGATGAGATGGAGTTGATGTATCTTGCGGATGGAGAAAATGCGTCTGTGGCCATTGATAGGCTTTACCGGATAAAAGCATAAATCATTTTATATTTTTTATAAATACATGTTTTTGATTTTTATTGCAGCTCAAGCGGATTGCAAGAGCTGGGATAGAGCGAACCTTCTTTCCCAAAGCGAGATAAAGAAGCAACATTCATAGGACAATCAGATGGACCACGTCTCAATCCTCCGCCTCGTCTCCGAACTGCGCCGCCGGCACGGAGAGCTCGAGGGCGTGGAGGCCAAGGCCGCCCACACAGGCACCCCCGCAGACCTCTTCAAGCCCCTTTCCGCCTTCGCCAACCGGCCAGGAGGCGGGATACTGCTCTTCGGCCTGGACGAGGACGCCGGCTTCAAGGTCGTGGGCGTGGGCAACCCCCGCAAGCTCCAGGAGGACCTCAGCGGCCTGGCAGCCCAGATGGAGCCGCCTCTTCGCCCCAGCTTCTCTGTGGAGGAGATCGAGGGAGGGACTGTGGTGGCCGTAGGAGTTCCGGAGGTCGCCTATGATCAGAAGCCCTGCTACCACCGCCCGCACCGTCTCCAGGAAGGATCCTTCATTCGCGTGGGAAACTCCACCCGGCGGATGAGCGACTACGAGATTTTCAGCTTCATAAGCTCCCGCACCCAGCCTATGTTCGACGAGGAACCGATCCTCAGAGCCACGCTGCAGGACCTGGACAGAGCGAAGCTGGAGGAATACCTGGTGCGGAGAAAGGAAGCTCGTCCCAATGCACCTTACTGGAATCTGCCCTTTGAGCAAATCTTGAAACAGCTTCAGATTGTCGCCGAAGTCGAAGGTGTCCCGCATCCCACACTTGCCGGGATGCTGATGTTCGGCGTTTATCCCCAGATCTTTGAGCTTCAACTCTTCATAGCTTATCTGCAATTTTATGGCACCACGAAGACAGAGGAAGCCCCATCAGGAGAGCGTTTCCTGGATAACCGCAAGTTCGAGGGCACGATAAAAGAGATTATTGATGACGCTGTGGCCTACGTGATGGCCAGCATGCGCAAGGGCAGCCTTATCCGAGGCGTTACCAGGCAGGACATTTATGAGTACCCGGAGGTTGCCTTACGGGAGGCCATAGTCAATGCTGTAGCCCACCGGGACTACAGCCACTTCGTGCGCGGCAGCCACATTCAGGTGCGGATGTTTGCCGATCGCCTGGAGGTCGAGAACCCAGGAGGGCTCTATGGCAGGGTGACCATCGATAAATTGCAGGAAGGACAGTCCACCAGGAACCGGCTGCTCATGCATCTGATGGAGGATGTCCACCTCGTGGAGAACAGGGGCAGCGGCATAGATGCCATGCTGGATGCCATGCAGAAGAGGGGGCTGCCAGCGCCGGTATTCGAGGACAGGAGGACGGCGTTTCTGGTGAAGTTCTATCAAAAAACCCAGATCGAAACGCCTCTTGCAGACGAAGAGCAAAGAATCCTCGCCTACGTAAAGAAGCACGGCTTCATAAAAAGGGCTGATGCCCAGGAGATGCTGGACGTAAACGAAGCTAGGGCAAGGTATCTGCTGCAGAAGATGCAGAAGGCGGGACAACTGCGAAAAGAGGGGCGCTATAGGGACGCCCGCTACTTGCCAGGATACCAATAATTTACCAACAATTTATGGATCATTGGTAATTCTTGGAACATGGACAAGCGCATCAAGCAGCACCGGGCTGAGAGCCTCAAGCTCAGCGTCGCCCTTGTCGTCGTCGCAGATCTGGAGGGACTGGGGGAGCCGGCGGACAGCCGGGCCCGGCTGCGGGAAAGGCGAGAGACTGCGCGGGCCGAGGGCGGCGCACGGCAGAGATCAGGGCGGGATGGGAAGAGGGGCTGGACGTCTTCTGGGTGAAGAATGAAACCAAAAAGCACAAAGGCGCTCGGTCGGCACAACTTCGTTGATAAAAAAGCATCAAGCGAGCGATTAAGAGGGTTCTAAACACGTGCGATATATTCAAGCTGTTGCCTGGAGCATTCAACAGGGAAAATTATCTCATCGTCCGACTCGGTAAACTATCCCAAGATGTAAATAGTGGATATTGTATGAAGCATGACGGGGAAATTAATCAAGGGGAAATAATCAGATGAAAGCGGAAGGAACAAATCTATTCGAGCTGCTTCAGCTTCAGAATAAGCAATTCGTTATCCCAATATATCAACGAACTTATCGCTGGGAAGAAAATCACTGTAAGCAACTTTGGAAGGACATACTGAGAGCTGCAAATGACCCAGGCGCCGCGGGTCACTTCATTGGATCTATAGTTTACATTCAAGGTGGTGAGGAAAAAAGCCCATTAGAAGTCTCAGAGCTGCAAATAATAGATGGCCAACAACGTCTTGTAACAGTTTCACTGCTCTTGGCATCTCTTGCCAAATATATGGAAAAATTCGATAATACTCTAAATATCAGTCAAAAGATCAATGAGCATTTATTATTCAATAAATTTGAAAGTGGTGACCTGCATTATAGGTTGAAACCTACAAAGAGCGATCGAGATATATATTTTGCTCTATTGGATGGAAAGGAGTTACCCAAAACCCAATCAAGGATTATTGAAAATTACAATTTTTTCGAGAAAAGAATTTTTGAAAATTCTGTAGATTTGGTCAAACTCTATCAGGGAATTAGTAAGCTTATGATCGTTAGCGTTTCCTTAAAATATGGTGAAGACGATCCACAACGTATATTCGAGAGCTTAAACTCAACAGGCTTAGGGCTCTCTAAAGCGGATTTAATAAGAAACTTCTTCCTGATGGGCCTAGATCCAAAAGAGCAAGAGGATCTTTATATTAATTACTGGTCCAAAATGGAAAAGAGCTTTTTCGATTCCGGACAATCGGAGCAGATTGATCGCTTCATTAGGGATTATCTTACTATCATGAATGGGGGAATCATCCCTGCGTTCAGGGAGGTTTATGCTGAGTTCCAGCGCTATGTTCGTTCAAAAAATCTGGATATAAAAGATATTATGAAAGATATCTATAAATATTCTGGATATTATATCAAATTATCCTCATCAAACGAAGAAGATGATATAGGGAGCATTTTAAAGGATATCAAGGATCTAAGAGTCGATGTTGCGTACACTTTTCTCATGGAGATCTATGATGATTTTTGCCAGAAAATGATTACAAGAGAAGAGTTTATCGAGATACTAAAGCTTATAGAAAGTTATGTCTTCAGAAGGGCAATTTGCGGCATACCACCAAATTCACTTAATAAAACCTTTGCCACACTAAGCAAAGAATTAGCCAAAAATAGAGAACATTATCTTGAGAGTTTCAAGGCTGCCCTTATGCTAAAGGAATCCAATCGGCGTTTTCCTGATGACGATGAGTTCAAAAGGGAAATGATGGTTAAGGATCTCTACCACTTCCGTAATTGCAGATACTATCTGACTAAGCTTGAAAAACCCAATGCTAATAAGGCCATCAATGTCAATAAATGCACAGTGGAGCATATAATGCCCCAGACTCTATCCGATGAATGGAAGGAGGAATTGGGTGAAAATTGGGCAGAGATTCATAGCAATTATCTCCATAATATCGGTAACCTGACCTTAGCAGCTTACAACACAGAATATTCTAATCGTCCGTTCTTAAAAAAACGGGACCTTGTAGATGAACATAATCATCCGATTGGATTGGGAAATTGCCCTCTGCGTCTTAATAATGGACTTGGTCGCAACGATCATTGGAATGAGCATGAGATCAGAGCGCGAGCTCAAACTCTTGCTGAGGATGTAATAAAGATATGGCCGTATCCGCAACTCCTGCCTGAGATCCTAGCAAAATATCGCGGTACAAGAAGTACAAATATTAACTGCGATGCTGATAATGATTCATTAGATGATGACAATTATGAATGAGAGAAAATGAAATTCAAAATGGAGGAGAACATCGAAGTACTCCTGCACTTCCTGCCAATATTGAGATCCTTAGAAAAATTCTTGCCATTTGCACAAGGCAAGATCATCCTCTTGAAGTCGGCGTACATGGTACCCGCAGTCTGCCACCCTCCTTACCGAGACGACGCCCAGGTTCCTAAGGGCCACGCGATTCCTGGGATCGGCTGCCAGAGCCTGCATGGTGTACTCCCTGGCCCGCAGGAGGTCGCACGCCCGCAGGTAGCCGAGCGCCGGGGCCGCGCGGAGGCGGGGGCGCGAGCTGGAGGAGCTGAAGGGCGCGGATGAGGTGGTCGTTCGTGATAGCTTCCAGATATTGAAGTTTCGAGATATGACGTGTGTCGGGACAAAAGGATTAGGCTGCGGACAAGGAAATAGCAGGATGGTCGAGGGAGACACAAGATGTTGGACGGCAAAAAGCTCATTGTCATGGTTTCATCCACCGTGTATGGATACGAAGAGCTACTGGATCGAATCTACACACTATTGACCGCATTCGGTTACGAAGTCTGGATGTCGCATAAAGGAACAATGCCGGTTTTTTCCAATATCTCGGCCTTCGAAAACTGCCTGGCAGCGGTAGAGAAATGTGACCTGTTTTTTGGGCTCATTACCCCTCACTACGGAAGTGGAAAAGATGAGGCAGGACTTTCCATCACTCAAAGAGAGATTCGAAAAGCCATTGAGCTGAATAAACCTCGCTGGCTTCTTGCGCATGATCATGTGGTCTTTGCCAAATCGCTTCTGGACAATATAATCTATGAGGGTGGGACAGGCCGAAAAAGGCTCTCGCTAAAGCAGAATCAATTAATGGATGATCTTCGCGTTATCGACATGTACGAAGAAGCCATTCTCTCCCAAAAGCCCATCCGAGATAGGCAGGGCGATTGGGTTCAAAAATTCTCCACGGACGATGATGCTGCGCTATTCGCCACTGCCCAGTTTTCTCGCTATCAAGAGGTTGAGGCGTTTTTGCAGGAGAACTTTTCCGACAAAGACCGCATCATCAGAACGCTTCAGGATAATGGAGGACATTCATGAAGAAAGAAGAGCTTAAAGAAATCCTTCTTCTTGGCAAGAGTCGGAACGTCGAGTTCAAATCTCATTGCGAAAACCTCAATGTCATTGGTCGGACAATCTGCGGTTTCCTTAATTCTGTCGGCGGTTACCTGGTATGCGGTATGGGTGACCAGGGGCAACTGCTCGGTGTCGATAATCCAAATAATATGGCAAAGAATATCGAAGAGATTCTGCAAGAGCATCTTTCCCCAAGATCACTGGTCTCCGTCCAGGTGCAAGAAGTTGAAGGGAAGGCTTTGCTCGTTATTGAGGTTCCAGCCGGCAAAGATCTGCCCTATGCATTCCGAGATGCCATTTATCTTCGGGTAGGCCAATCAACCCAAAAGGCAGATATCGATACCATCCGTGATATGGTGCTGCGTAAGCAAGTGGAACCGGAAAGATGGGAGAGACGCTTCTCTTCTGCCGATATAGAACACGATATTGATACGGATGAAATCCGTTCTGCTGTAGCGAATATTCAAAAAGTTAGGCGTGCTTTTTTCAGGGACGCAGAAAATCCCTACGCAATACTTGAAGACCTATCAGTTGCCAAGTATGGAAGGCTGACAAACGGTGGCGACGTTTTGTTTGGCCGAAATCCTGCAAAAAGATTGCCGCAGGTTCGCGTAAGGGCTGCATATTTTGCTTCAGACAAAGCCGGCAATACCTTTAGAGACATGAAGTCTTTTGAGGGGCCGCTGGTTCCTGTGCTCGAACAGGCATACGATTTTATTATCCGCAATACACCGACAACTGCGACGTTTCCAAAGAACGGGCTGCAACGCCTGGATGAATTTCTCTATCCACCGGAGGCGTTACGTGAAGGTTTGGTCAATGCATTTGCACACCGGGACTATACCGACTCTTCCGGCGGCATTGCGGTGCATATTTACCCAAAACGACTGGAAATCTGGAACTCAGGCAGCTTGCCGGAAGGGATTACCCCAGAGACACTGATCAACGGACATCTTTCCGTGCTTAGGAACCCCGATATCGCACATGTTCTTTATTTACGTGGCTTTATGGAGAAGATAGGGCGTGGTAGTGTCCTAATCTTGAGAAAATGCAAAGAAAGGGGGCTTGCAGAGCCCGTTTGGACATCCGATGAAAAGACAGGTGTAACTCTGACATTTTTTGCTCCGGAAGTCACCACGGAAGTTACCCCGGAAGTCACCCAGGAAGTTGCCCTGCAAGTTACCCCGGAAGTCTTGCAGATGCTTAGGGCATTTGTGGGGGATATGCAGCGGCGAGATCTGCAGTGCCTTCTTGGTCTGAAGGATGACGAACACTTCAGAAAAGCATACCTATTGCCAGCCATCAAGAATAACTTGATAGAGATGACGCTGCCCGATAAACCGCACAGCAGCAAACAGAGATACCGGCTTACGGGAAAGGGGCGTTTATTTCTTGAGAGCAATCGTTCATGACTAATTCCTGGCCAGACCGCGCAGGTCCTCGGGTGCCTCCATCGCCAACACCTTTTGGAAATGGTTTTGTGCCTGCTCGATATCTCTCAGCCCCATATAAGCGAAGGCGAGGCCGTACACGGTCTGGGGTCCTCGGGATCGATCTCAAAGGACTGGCGCAGATAGGGCTTGAGCCGTAGCGGTTGCACGCCCTCTCTCCTCCGGAAGCTTGCCGGTCATGACGAACTCCACGGCGCCTTTGGCCTGCTTGCTGGCCTTTCAAGATTCATTTGGGATTATTCTCTTCAATAGCAAAAATTTCGAGCGCCATCCCACGCCGCGCCTAGCTTCCCAGATACTTTTCCGGATTTTCCTCAAAGGCCTTCTTGCATCCCGGCGCGCAGAAGTAGTACGTTTTGCCTTTATACTCGCTCTTGAGCTTGGCAGTCTTCTCGTCGACGGTCATCTTGCATATCGGATCTATTGCCATTTTTTAGCCTCCTATTTTCTTGCCTATGTTTCTATTTTGTATTGCCGGCGGTATATACTTTTTGAGCAGGAGCGAGAAGGAGATGACGGTCACAGAGCTGAGGGCCATGGCGAGACCCGCCAGCTCTGGGCGGAAGGTTATGCCGAATGCCGGATAGAGCGCGCCCGCTGCCACTGGAACCAGGGCCACGTTGTAGGCAAAGGCCCAGAAGATGTTCAGCTTGATTCGCGAGATCACCTTGCGACTGAGCTCAATGGCTGCCACGACATCCAGCAGGTCGTCTTTCATCAATACAATCTCGCCGGTCTCAATGGCCACATCTGTGCCGCTGCCAATCGCAATGCCCACATCGGCCTGGGCCAGAGCCGGAGCATCATTGATGCCGTCGCCCACAAAGGCCACCCTGCTTCCACTCTGTTGCAGTCTCTTGATCTCATTGGATTTATCTTCCGGCAAAACCTCTGAGAGAACGGTTTTTATGCCCAGCAGGCCAGCTACCGCTGCCGCACTTCGTGCATTGTCGCCGGTGATCATCACCACAGACAAATTCATCCTCTGAAGATCAGATACTGCTTCCTGGGCAGATGCCTTTAGCCGGTCAGAAATGGCCAAAACTGCGCAGGCCCGGCCGTCCAGGGCGATGAGCATGGCCGTCTTTCCCTGCTCTTCATAGCCCGAAGCTTTTTCGAGCAGCTCGGGGATGATTTCAATGCCCACATCCGTGAAAAGCATCCTGTTTCCAGCTATCACGCTCCTCCCTTCAACCTGGGCCAGTACGCCTTTTCCCGGCCGGGCCTCGAATTTTTCCGCATTGGCCAGATCAAGCCCCTGCTCCTGGGCTTTGCGGACGACAGCTTCCGCCAGTGGGTGCTCCGAAGGCTTTTCTGCTGAAGCTGCCAGGCGCAGCATCTCCTTTTCGTCTACTCCCAGAGCCGCTATGTCTGTAACATCCGGTCTGCCCACCGTCAGAGTGCCGGTCTTATCGAAGGCGACGACGTTGAGCTTCTCTGAGGACTCTAAAGCCTCGCCGCTCTTGATGAGAATGCCAAGCTCCGCGCCCCTGCCAATGCCAACCGTAATGGCAGTGGGAGTGGCCAGGCCCAGAGCACAGGGGCAGGCTACTACTAATACGGATATCAGTGCGGTAAGGGAGAAGAGCAGAGTATTATGGGCCACAAAATACCAGTAAACAAATGCCGCGAAAGCAATTGCAAGGATGGTGGGGATGAAATAAGCCACAGCCCGGTCGGCGATCCTCTGCACGGCGGGCCTTGACCCCTGTGCTTCCTCCACCAGGGAGATGATCTGCGCCAGGACGGTGTCTCTTCCTACCCGGTTGGCAGTGAACTTGAGAGAGCCGTTTTTGTTGAGGGTGCCGCCCACTACCTTGCTACCCGGCTCTTTCAGGGCAGGAATGCTCTCGCCCGTGATCATGGCTTCATCCACGTAGCTTTCTCCCTCCATAACCACGCCGTCCGCCGGAATCTTTTCGCCGGGCTTGACCAGGAGAACATCGCCCACTAACACCTCTTCCACGGCCACCTCAATCTCTCGCCCTTCCTTTAGAATGGTGGCCCTCTTGGGCACAAGGCCCACCAGCTTTTTGATGGCCTCCGAGGTGCGGCCTTTTGCCCTGGCTTCTAAGTAGCGGCCCAGCGTGAGGAAAGTGGCCAGCATGACCGCCGTCTCATAAAACATGAAATCGGATGTGAGCACAACTGCGAAGGTTCCTAGAATGCTGGAGCCATAGGCCACGCCAATGCCCATGCCGTACATGACATCCATGTCCAGATTCCTGTTAGAAAGCGCCCGCAGAGCGGCCCGGAAGATGGGGTAGCTCACATAGACAAAGACAGGAGCCGATACTATGAGCATGAAGAGGCCCATAAAATTGGGGACGGCCATGGCGAACTGCATGGGGACGACTTTGTGCACAGGCAGATACATCAGAGCCATGAGAAAGAAGCTGGTGGCAAAGCCGATGATGATGCGCCGCTTCTTGTCTTTCAAATCCTTTAGAAGGGCCTCTTTCTCTCGATCAGCCAGAGCTTCTTCTCCAGCGAGGCCCAGAAATTGATAGCCAGTATCAAGAACGGCCTTCTTCATGTCCTCCAGGCCAACCATGCGGGGATTGAAAGTGATGTAGGCTTTTTCTGAAGCCAGGTTCACGCGCACGTCCACTACGCCGTCCAGCTTCTTGAGGGCAATCTCCAGCGCCCCCACACACATGGCGCAGACCATGCCGCCTATTCTGAGCACTACCTTCTCATCAATCACATCGTAGCCCGTGTCCCTTATCGCCTTTTCAAGATCGACAAGGCGCAGCTTCTCTGGATCGTATTCTACCGATGCCGTCTCCGTCCCCAGGTTGACCTGAGCGGATACGACTCCGTCCAGATTGCGCAGAGACTTCTCGATTGCCTGCGTGCAGGCGGCGCAAACCATGCCCGCTACCTTCAGCTCCGACTTTTTATTTCCGGCCATAGATTGTCCTTCGGATACAATTCATGAGGTTTTTGTTAATTCATCGGGTTCTGTTCAATTTATCAGGTTTGGCTAAGTTCATCAGTTTGGATTCGCTGTGCTGAATGTACCCCAATTTTTGACGCCATTTTTTCCATTTGTAAAATAAAAAATGAAAGCTAAATAAACCGCTCAAATCTCTCCTTGCCGACCTTACAGATAGGACAGACCTCCGGAGGTCCCTCCCGAGCGCAGAGGTAGCCGCAGACTGTACATCTCCACACGGGCACGGAAAGCTTGAGGGCCACTTTTGCTATATCAGAACCTAGTCCCTCTACAGGTGCTTTTTGCTTTTGCCTCAGTTTCTCCCTCTCTTCCAGTGGCAGTCTTCTTTCTGGAATGGAAGACAGCGCCTGTCCGCCCTTCAGGACGGCTTTCGATACATAAAGCGCACAGTAGCAGGCGCCGAATTCAGTAACGTCTGCATCTCTGTAGTCGCAGGGGCAGATGAGATCCAGGTCCTCGGATTTGTCGCCGGAAGCCAGGCGGCAAGGACAGGCACGGTAGCCGTAGCGCTTCTCGTTTATGAGGAGCCCTTTTATCAGGCCTCTCACAAAATCAGCATCGGGATTGAGATTGTATCCACCCTGCTTGGCATCTTTATCCAGTTGGGAGTATAATTTGTCCACTTCCTCGACCGAAGGCTCGGTAAAGTCTTTTTCCATCAGGCCAGCGCCTCCTTGATTTCTTTTTCTCTCAGGCCCACAATGCATTTCTCGCCGATGACAAGCGTGGGAAAAGAGGTGCTTGGATTGTATTTTTTAACCTCGGCTACGGCCTCGGCTCTTTCCTCTCCTTTTAATAGGTCCACATAAATGTAGTCGAAGGCCACGCCCAAAGATGATAAGAGCTCTCGGGTCTTCTTGCACCAGATGCAGGTGCTGAGGGCAAAGAGCCTGATTTTGCCTTTATCTTTTCCTGCCACGTGTTCGAAATTCATGAAATCACCGAATAATAGATAATGTGCTGTTGACTGATAAATAATTACGCAGAGCAAGGCGAGAATTTCTATCTTGCAAAAGATCAAAATTTTGAATCAGTTTGAGATCTCTAACGTTGTAGATATCGAAGTTCTGGTCTGCTGAATTCAAAACGAACTGTGATAGCGAAAGGTCGCCCATAGGAAAAGAGTGGTATGGAATGGAGCAAAAACGTTGCGACAAACTGGACGCAAGACTCGTTTGCGACAGGATCAAGCCATTCCCAATTTCGCCTTTATCGTCCTGATGTCTCTTTCCATTCTAGCTAGCCTGTCTTCTCGCAGATTCTCCGCGGTTTCCGCTGTGTGATCCCTTATCTCCGGCAAAACCTTTACTTGATCCTGGATATCCTGCAAAATCGGTACGGCCTTCAACAATTGACCTGCCGTGATGGCCTGAGCAAAGTTACTGAGTCGTGTAACTTTACCGGGATAGTCTTCAAATTCGATTCTAGAGACTATTGCTCTCTCCGGCTTGTTTTCTTTTATCAATGCTTTAAATGCGTCCAGAGCTTCGGGATAATCTTCTAGCATTACTACTACTTTTTGATGCTTATCTGCATCTATCACATTGGTGGCATTGAATCCTTCAATTCCCAGGGCCTTTGCCTGATTCATCAGCCAGTATCTATAACCAACCTCATGGACCTTAGGGCCAGTAATTATTATACGAAGTTTTTCCTGCTCCATTTATCCGACCTCTAGTTCAATCATCCTCGTTGCTATTTATCCAACAATGTGACTTCCTCCCTTGACCCTGAAGGGGCAGGGCTTCCTACGTCATCGATCTAACTTGCTTTAACAGTTTGCTCAACGGTGGGGGTCAGATCTTGGTAGGCACTTCCCTCAGTCCGAGGGTGAGAATGTTCAAGCCGGCATTGATGTCCCTGTCAATCTCCAAGCCACCGTTAGGGCAATGATGGACTCGATCTGCCAGCGTCTTAGGAACTATTATACCACACAGGGAGCATTTCTGAGAGGTATGTCTGCAAGTATCCAGGTTAGATCTAATGCGACTTCTTGTAGCCGATTAGGATACATCCTGAACTTGTAGGCAGTTTTTATTGCAAATAATGGTTTGTGCCAGAATGGATATATAGTTTAGTAGCGCGACGCGAAAGTAACTAGAGAGCGTACGGCATCCCGCCCCCTAAAGGGAGCGGGTCTTCTGCCTGCTTTTCTATAAGCTGTCGCCCGGTGGGTCGCTGTCGCTCTTGGACACGGATATCAGGCGCTCCACACCGCCCTTCTCCTCGATGAACCTGGCCACTGCGGCTGGCACCAGCCCGGCCCAATCGCCATTCTCCCTCATCAGCTTCCTAATCGCCGTCCCGGAATACAAATCTCTCTGGTACATGGGCGGCTTTCTTATCTGAATGCCCGCTTCGCCGACGAGCTGGACCACCAGAGGATTGTTGGAATAGACCACATCAAAGCTCGGAGCCATGGATTGTAGATGTGAGACCCAAACGGAGTTGCGTTTGATATCCTGCAAAGGAGTGACGTAGCACCGCTCTCTCAGATGGCTTTCGCTTAAAGCCGCATAAATCATCTCCACCCTCTCGCCGCCAGTGAAGGGATTTTCGGAGGTGTGGCTATCCTGGGCGCTGCCGATTACTATCACAATCTCTTCTACCTCTTCTGCGATCTTCTTTAAGACCGCCTGATGCCCCAGGTGATAGGGCTGGAAGCGCCCAATGTACAGCCCGCGCATGATTTTCAAAAAAACCTCTACTTGCCTATGACCTGCTTTCCAATCAGCTTGATGGCGCTCTCTTTATTGGGGCCGATGGGCGAGCCCACCACGATCTGGGTGACGCCGGTCTTGAGAAGCTCATCCACCCGTGCCCGGCAGTCCGCGGGCGCACCGGAAACGGAGAAGGCCTCAGTCATCTTTGTCGTCACAGCCGCCATAGCCGCTTTGAAGTCGTATTTGGCAATGGCCTCGGAGATCGTCTTTGCCTCATCCATGCCGACTCCGTGCCTCTCTAACACGTTCTCTGGCGAGCCGGCCACTATGAAGGCCACCACGATCTTGGAGGCATTAATGGCCTTGGCCGGGTCTTTGTCGGCGCTGAAACTGGCATAAGCGCAGATCTGCACATCCTCCGGTTTTCGGCCTGCCTTTTCCGCTCCCTGCCTGATCATGGGCACGGCGAACTTGAAGTCATCGGGATGAGAAGCATTGATGAGCACGCCGTCGGCGATGGCTCCGGCCAGCTCCAGCATCTTCGGCCCCTGAGCGCCGATGTAAATGGGGATTTTGCTGGTGGCAAAGGCCATCTGCGCGCCCTTGAAACCGGCCTGGTTTACCTGTTCCTTGGCCAGGAAGGCCCGGATGGCCTGTACGGATTCCTTTACACGGGTGAGGGGCTTGTCCCAGTCGATGCCCATCTTCTCGAAGGTGGCTTTGTCCCCCGGGCCTATGCCCAGGATGGCCCGCCCGCCGGACAGCTCGTTTATAGAAGCGATGGACGAAGCAGTGATGGCCGCATTCCTGGTGTAGGGATTGGTGACGCCCGTTCCCAGTTTGATCTTATTGGTCATCATCGATAGCACTGCTAAGGTGGTCCAAACATCTCGATTATTATAATGATCTGTTATCCAGATATTTTGAAATCCAGCATCTTCTGCCAGCTTTGCCATATAGCCTATCTTCAAGACCGATTCATCGGGCACAAACTCAATTCCAAACAACTTAAATCTCCTCCAGCTCGATGCGGTCCCCGGCCTTAAGGCAGAACGCCTCGGCGGCATTTCCCTGGTTGACCGCAATTTCTGCAAAGCCATGGCTTCCTAAGGTTATAAGCGGTTCGATCCTGCGCGCCTGGGCATAGGTCCAAACTCGCTTCAGCTTTATCCCCTTCAGGCTCACCTGGAAGGCCGGAACCTTTCTCATATTTAAGATGAGGTTGCCGAACAGATCCACATAGATGACCGTGGCCTCTACTCCCCGGTCTGTCTTCTTCGACTCTCCGAAATTCAGGTCTTTGGGGCTCACCCGGGGGCCTATGCTGGCAGGACTCCTGCCCAAGGCCAGGAGGGCTGCGACCGGAGCGAAAACGTCCCGGCCGTGGAAAGTATTTGAGGCTGGGCCCAAGCCCTGAGCCTCAAGAGAAACAGCAATCTTGTAGGCTTGGGATGGATTGCCTGGCGCGCCCAGACTGCGTGCCGCAGGCAGGAGCAGACCGTTATCCGGCCCCACGAAGAGCTGTCCACCGCCCTCCACCACCAGGCCGAGCCTGTCTGTGCCCACGCCGGGATCGACAACTGCGAGGTGAATGGTTCCAGGTGGGAAGTAGCGGGCAGAAGAGAGCAGGGCAAAGGCACCGGCGCGCACATCCTGGGGCGGAATGTCGTGGGCGATGTCCACAAAGGTTATGTCCTGGGCTTTGTCCGCAAGCCGGGAGAGGATCACTCCTTTCATCTGGGCGGGGTAAAAGGAGCCGAAGTCGGTGAGAAGGGTTATGATCAACATTATGCCATTATCTTTGCCTTTTCGATTTAACATTAATCCAGTCATCACTATCCAATCATCACTTGCCGCTTTTCTCCTTACATGCCTCTCCGTCTTTGGCTTCTCCTGCTTTAGCCTCGCCAGCCTTATCTCCGGACTTTGAAGGATCTCCGTCACGGCCATTCGATCCCGTCTCTCGATCCAGGTAAATCTTCCGGAAATATATGAGATCTTCTTTGTGCTCATTCCTGAGATCCAGTGCTTCTGCATGACGGCAGAGGTCTCTGATAGTTCGGCCTATCAGATCTTTATCAGAATCCTCAGCAACTCCGCAAAGAATCATTCTTTCATAAGCCTTGGCCAGGTTGATATAGGCGCCAGCATCAGGATCCAAAGCTATGGATGCATTCAAATAATCAACAGCCTTAGACAGTTCACCCATCTTATAGCAGATGGTTCCCGCGCACTCCGCCAGGTGGGCTTTGCTCTTTCTCTTCCTCGGCCCATCCGTTGGATCAAATTTGACCTCAATCATTATTCCGTCTAGCGAATGGCTCACAGCGGATTTTTTATGCAACTTACCAGAGTCTTCCGAAGCAGAAATCGACAAGAACCCATATCCTCTCTTGGCACATAATAATTGTGAATTTTTGGGCAACACGCCGTCTCTTGTCCACTCCTCCCCAAAGCCAATCTTTTCCCGTAAATTCTTTATGTAGCTTTGAGATTCACCTGCAAGCATCCATGAGTCGCATGGATTGGCATCCCTCTCGGCGAAGGAATAAGCCAGATATATATAGGCACGGGCCAGAATATCGTTGACATGCCTCTTGTCATCGTATTGCTGGCCGTAGAATTTGTCGATTGTCGACTTATCTTCCATTGATTTCAGACTTCTAATCAATCTATAAAGTGTACTTTCGCATTCTTGGTGGGAATTGCATTTCAGGAAAGCATATCCGAGATAAAGTGCCGGCAGAGGATCTTTATAATTCTCCTTCTTAACCAGAATTCTGAAATGGGGAATTGCCTCTTCATAACCTCCCAGCTCCAGCAGAGTTTTGCCAATCCAATAGCGGATCTTACCCCGCTTCATTATGTCTGACCTATCTACGATCTCAAGGGCTTCTCTCAGTCTGTCCCTGGCATTTCTTAGAATGCGGTTTCTGTCATCTCCCTTTTTCTTGCAGTCTTTTCCAGCCGATAAGTAAGCTCTGCCGGCGCAGAGAAGCAGATCCGGATCATCGGGCCTATAAGTTACGGCAGTGTTCAGCTCAGAGAGGCCATACTTGAATTCCTTCAGCTTGCAGAATATCTTGCCAAGTACCTCTCGCTCCTCGTAGCTGAGGGGATTCAATTCCCTGGCCTTCTGTGCCTCCTTAAGGGCATCAGCCAAATTTTCTGAGGCAATGTCAGCTCGGGCCAGATGCAAGTGTATCTTGTTGCGTTTGATCTCTTCCTCTTCTGTATCAAATCCTTCAAGAATACTCAAGGCCTCTTTGAAGAAAGCCTCTGCATCGTATGTGTTTAGCTCTCCATTTTTTGTTTTTACCGACAATTCTATAGGTTTATTGTTGTCGAGGTCCAGAAAGCGTCTAGTCTCGTCTATCTCTAGTATGGTTTTGCCCGCTTCAACCAGATAATAACAGATCTCCTTTTTGAGAAAATTGTTTAATTCATTGTATACGTTTAGCTCACCATTTTCTTTCTTTGCCAAGTAGTTATTAGTTACAATATTGCCGATTTTCAGGATTACTTCAGTGTCTTCATTGTTGAGCGTTAGTGAAAGATTTTTATCCTCTTTAGATATATTGATGGCCTTACCGTCTTCGCTCTTAACAATTCCTGCAGTATATACCCAATCAATATGATATGTCTTGCTTAGAAACTCTCTGAGTTTATTATCCTCGGTCCCTGGTACTTTCTTCCAGCTAAACACATACAATTCATTCAATTTGGCAGCGCTGATCAGGATTTCCTTCATTCGAAACATGCATCTTTGGGATAAGTTCAAAAATATCCTGCAGTATTCCCTTGATTTATATTTCCCTTTGATATCCATCTTTTCATCAAAAATATTTTCAAAATTTGACTCAATTACCCTCTTGTCTATGCCAGTTATATATTCATCTGCCTTAATTTTTGCCAATTTTAAAATTATTGACCCCACAACGTAAAGATGTTCTGCAAAATTGAGGACACAGTAATAATTTTTCTTCGTAATACACTCGTTAGCGCAAACGCCATTAAGCAGAATACTGGATACATCAAGTTTCTTCATATTGTCATTGCTCAAACTTAAGGACATCCTGCTGCCGCCAAGAATGGCGAGAGATTCAGATAAACTGATTAGTGATAAGAATACCCTGGGATACTCCACCCGAGAGCGTTTATTTTCTTTCTTCTTGAGTGCAGGAATTGCGCTTTCTTTCTTCCCTTCCACTCTTTTCAGATCAGAATTCAGTTTCTCCCTTTTAAAGCAAAATCTCCTGGCGCAAGTACTATCTTCATCCTTAATGGCACAAACCAGAAAATGATAGACTCTTTCATAAGTCTCTTCATCGCAACAATCCTCGCATTCTGACAGCCAAGAAGCTGGTACATTTGTTTTCCCAAATTTAATCGAACTGATATGAGCCTTAATTCGGGAGCTGTTCGGATTCATGAGTTGAATTTGCTTGTAAACCTTCCTCATATAATTAGAGCATTTTTCACTCTCTCCGACCCTGGCCAGCAGATAATATAGACAGGAATCCTTGGGATTGATGTAAATGGCCTGCATGAGAACAGCTCTCATTTTATGCCTCTTATCACCGCATCCGCGTTCGCTCAACTTCAGATAGACGTGGGCGAGATCCAGAGTGCACTCTGAGACAATCTTGGTTTTATCTTCTGCTGTTTCATGCAGCACAGATCCTTTGATCAAAGCCATCCATGAGTAGTTTACAGACTTCTCCAGGCACCTTTCAGCATTCTTCATCAAGTTAACATCATATTCTTTGGGATGAACACGATCCCCATCAAATTCTCCTTTTCGATGCATGCAGGCCAGGCGTGCCCATGTGTTTCCCATCAGATCATAAGTTCTGGCCTTAACTGAAAAATTTTTTTCAATAAGTCCCCTCTTACATAGTTTGATCACTTTATCGTAATCATCCTTAATCCGTTCCCTTTCTTCCGGCTCCATATCTACGCATAGAATTTCATATGACTGCTGGACATCTTTCGCCCGCCGGAAGATGGCAATTCCCAGTGCGTAGTATGCCTCCGATAAATTGGGATTTGAATCGATAGCCTTTTGAAAGCATGCCTCAGCAGAGTCAGCTTGATTCAGCTCGGCATATACCACACCCAGGTTATAATGAGCCAGGCTATAGTTGTAGTCCTCTTTAAGCGCATCTATGAACTTTTTCTCAGCACGATATAAATAGTATTTACGCTTATTTTTTGATTTTAGGCTGTCCCTGTAGGCTCTCAGGCCCTCACTGAAGTTCCACAAGGCCCTCCAGGAAACGCTCTGGCCCTTTTTTTCCGACTGCATGTCGGCATAGCTGGCATGAACCCTGTTAGCCAATTCTGTGACCATATCCTCAATGCTTCTCTCCTTTCCCCTTGAGTCCTCTTCCAGAGATTCACTGCATTCTATCACCCACCTCTTCGTGCCCATATTGCCGCTCGAGCTCGCAATCAGGACCAGTTTTGATCTCTCTTTTTCCGTCCCACTGCTCTTTTCTTTTTCCGTCTCAGTTCCGTCACTTTCCTGTTCCCGGCGATAAAGCCCGACTGTAATCTTCGGGCCATTTAGAATGTGCGAGATCAAAGCAGATACAGAGCTCACAGGGATACCAAAAGGACCCAGCTTGATCTCAGAGGTGCTGCTAAGGGTGATGTCATCCAGTCTCTCTACTTTAACGGCTGCATCAATAGGCTCGCCAGCTCCGCATGCGGACTGAATGGGCCTTTTTTCATCAACTGCCTGGTAAATATCCTTGATTCGGTCCAGCTTTGTGGCTAGAAGGTCGGCCAGATTCGGCCCAGAAGGCTCTGCTTTTTTAGAGTCGTCCTTTTTTTCTTTCGTGTCCTGCTTCTCACCGCCACTGGAAGTATCTACGATGACCAGCCTGCTGGAGCTGGCCCAAAGGTAGCCGAGGGCTTCTAGAATAAACCACAGTGCCAATAACTCTACCACGTGGTTCCAGAGTAGGGAAAATATGCTTGATATAATGTCCATACCAAAGTGATGCCCGGAATAATATATTGGAAGCGAGACGTTCTGATTTGCCTCAGAGAAACTGTTGAAGATGGTTCCTTTTGTTGGGTCCGCCGGTGAGGTAAGACTCTCTGAATATGCAATGTTGAAGAGACTTCCTGACTCCATTCTTTTCCAGAGGATTCGGGAGAGGCTCTGCACCAGCCAGGTTGCGAAAAGAACATCGAAGAACTTGACGGCCACTGATAGCCAGCCGCTCTCCAACCGGGGGATAATATATCCAAGCATTACGAATCGATGATATAGGATGATCCTAATGGGAGTCCATTTCGTGCTATATTTTAATAAAAAGAATTCAATTAAAAAATAAAAGGCCATGAGAAGTACGCTAAGAATGACCATAGCCAAGGGAAGGAGTTGTGAGAATTGGCGTATAAAAAGATCCACTACGAGAATGTAAAAGACAATCACAGAAAGCCAGAATACAGGTAAAGTCAACCAAGCAATATGTTTGGGAAAAATTATCCAGATCCTAGATATCAACGAATAAGAATAAATGCTGATACCTAACAAGATCAGAGAAGTAATAAATATTAAAAACGGAATCCAGGAAGCATTAGGCGGCCACGATGTATTGGGCAGCCAGGGAATATCTATTAGCCATTCATGCATTACATTGCATAGCCAGACTAAAGCGCTCACAACCAGGCTGCAGACCAGAAACTCAATGGCAATTAAAAAGAACAATGTGGATATCGCCGGGCCTTTCTTCGTCATGCTCTCTCTCCAAAAGCGATAAAACTTTTCCTGAAACATCCGCCAATGAGCACGAATATACTCAATAAAGAAATTCTTTTTAACCTATAACTATTTTTGCATTTATCTGCGATCTTCCTAATTTAAGATCTGCACATCCGAGGATCGCGATACTTCGATCTCTTCCTGGCCCTGGAACTCTTTTTGTATTCCTTTTACCCTTACTCGATCTCCTTTTTTTAGGATGCTTGACAGTTCTTTTGCGCCGGAAGTACGAGGAATAAAAATGGGAATGGACGTTGAATCAAGGCGGATCAGAAGATTCTCTCCTGTCCTGGTGGGATTTATCTCTGTAACCATTCCCTCCACAGAGAGGCCGGCGTTCAGGGATCCGGATTCGGAAGGACTTTTTGCCGCCTCATCTTCTGGACCAAACGCCCAGAATGCCACGGCCAGAGATCCCAGGGCCATGAGGAGCAATACTGCTACGATCTTCTCCTCCTTTTGCATCCTCATGATCACTCACCCTGCGCCAGAGCCCAAGCTATGCTGCAAGCTCTGCGCGATTATTCCAAAAATGGTTTTAAGATTTTCGCGGATAATGATATTATTATTCTATTTCTTAGCCTCAGGCTTCGGCCCAAAGCGCTCCTGCCAGCCCTTCTCCAGGTTATCCAGGCAGATGTCGCATACGCCCTTGTATGCGCCTTCGGGGTAGGTTAGGTTGTGGACGGGGGCCTTTATGGGAAAGAGCAGTGGTCGTGCACGGGTACATAGTTCGCAATCAGCCATTTAGATTCATCTCCTACGAAAGAGGAGATACAGGTCCATATTGTTTAAGCTTTCCGTTCTATTTTTTCTTAGATTCATCCGCGCAATTGATGGTACCGTTAGAACCAATAGGGTAGTGTGCCGAAATTTCTGTAAATTAAACATTCCAAGTCCATTGATAATACTTTTTAGTTGTTAAGAGGAGGGGGGTTCTTCAATGAATCGCCATCCATAGCTAAGCAACTTTGGAGAGCTCGCGATATGTCGCAAATCAAAAAATGGGCCGCCCACCAGCTATACTCTCATTACGGATAACTAGTTTAGAGTAGCAGGAGGCCCTCCTTCTGGCAGTCGATGCCTTCTTCAGATTCGATCCGGGCTCAAACACATGCTTTAATGCCCGGGTTTTTTTTAATTTTCATACATGATGGTAACAAGCAGCTACGCTGTTTTAGCCGCTGATGTTATCGATGCTATATCCACAAAGGGGATAGCTCCACCAGTGTACATGGGCAATTTGCCATCCCACTTCTCAACGGCTTTGGTTTGCATCTCAACTTTGCGCAGTTCAATCAGTTCTGGAGTAATGGCCTGCTTCTGCAAATTTAATGCGTCTGCTTCTGCTTGTGCCTGAGTGACTTTTTGCTGTGCCTCAACCTGAATGCGCTTTAGATCAGTTTCCGACTTGAGCATCTGTTGCGAAGCTGTCACCTTTGCTTCGATGGCCTGCGTAAAAGACTCACTGAACTTAAAGTCAGTGATTGCGGTTGACTCTACAATAATTCCATAGGGATGAAGTCTCTGATATAACAAATCCTGGATGGTACTGGCCACTGTTGACCGGTTTGTGATCAATTGTTCTGCGCTAAATCTTGCCGCGCTTGCCTTCAGCACTTCTTGCACGGTGGGCTGAATTATGCTCTCACCGTAAAACTGTCCCAGGTCTGCATAGATCTTCGGCACGCTTTCCGGCCTCAGATGGTAAATTACAGCCACCTTGGTGTTAACCGTCTGCAAATCCTTAGAAGCTGCTGTCCCTTCTGCTTCATACTTCTGAGTTTTTACATTGAAACGCTCAACGGTCTGCATGACTGGAATTCGGAAATGTATTCCTGGATCGATGGATTTGTCACTGACTTTTCCCCAGGTCAGAAGCACACCACGTTCTGTTGCATCAATAGTATAAATTGGACCAAAGAACACAACTATAACAATTCCAAAAATCACAAGCAATGGCAATAGCTTGGTCAAGTTAAACTCAACTATTTCTCCGCCTATCGTTGTTTTCAAATTAATTCCCCAAATTTTAGACTAATTACTCTATTTTCGATTCTGTGATAATGATGTCATTGCTGTTTGCCAGCAAAGCTTCTTGGCGCAGAAAGTCGGGCGAATCCCTCACCGCCTCCAGCACCTTCTTTGCTGCCGAGCACCTCTCCACCTTGGTGGCATCGGCTGCCATCTGCACCAGATCCTCGACATCGATCTGGCCCATCTTGAACTTGGTAACGAGAATGCCGGTCATGATGGCATCACTATGCTTCGCTTTCTTAGCCAATTCTTTCAGAGCTCCATCGGCCAGGACAGGCGTCTTTGGCCGAGCTTTCTCAGAATAGTGGATGATGCACTAATAGCCTTTCCCTCCAATTAGCACTCATCTATAACGATTATATAAACAGTTTGCCGTGTTTTGTGCTGCAAGAACTAAGGGAAGCCAATCGGCGAGGCGTTCAGTGGCCGCCGATTGATGGAATCGACCGTACCATCCGAAGCCTAAGAGCGATCCAGCCGTCAATAACCGAGATAAGCTCTTTGCAGGCCTCTTCAACAGTTTTGCCCGCAGCCCAGGCGCCCGGAAGCTCGGGTACTGAAACAAAGATAGGACCGTCATCTTCGATGGTTTTGTAAACAGCCCTTTCTAGAGCCGCCTCAATATACTCGGCAAACATATGGGGCTTCTATAGAGAGGTAATGGAAATATTCCTTACGCTATTGCTTTTTGAAGCACATCGAAGCTGGCAAAGATGCTGATGCAGGGGCGGTTGCCGGGCCGCAGGCCATTCGCATGCGTGCGTTCGTGCGGGGGGCGCTTGTGCCCGCGTGGGAAGCTGCCCGTGGGCTTGGCAGGGCGTTTTTCCGGGCGCAAGATTTGGGACGCGGTGGCATTTCGCTATTACTATTAGCATATAATTATAACCTAACAACTGCGGATCGAACCGCAGAGGCGCAGAGCACGCAGAGGACGAACGGACGGAGACGACTATTGCTCAGAAGCAGAGCACCTTTTTTTCAAGTGTTGACAAATAAGCAGATTGAACGGCTCTGCGAACTCTGCGACTCTGCGGTTAATAATCGTAAGACGTTTTAGCTGATTTCGATGCAGTCTTCAGCTTGACGATCCTTGCGGGCTACCAGAAGAAGCCCGGCAGCCCGTCGCTCGTGCGGCATCGTTGGCGGGATACCGATTGCGCTTCTGTTCCGTTGCCCGAGGGCCGGGCCATCCGAGACTGCGGCGCTGCTCGCCTGGTGGGACCGGATGCATGCGACCGTCTCTTCGGGGGGAAGGAGGCCGGGCGGGCCGGGATCAGGAGGCGCTTAAGGAAAGCTGCAGATCACTAAAATAAATAACTAGAGGGCGATCTTTGCTTTTATTTGGGAGACGTCGGATTCTATTCTTATCAACCTGCCTTCCAGGTTTTCCTTTAAATCAATGCGAAGCTCTCTAATCTCGTTTACAATGGCATCACGCGACTCATTAATCGCCCCATTAAGGTCTTCGTGAGTCCCCGTCAGTTCTTGATGGGTAGCCGTCAATTCTTTATGGGTCTCCGTCAATTCCTGGCGAGTCGCCCGGATTTCATCTAATATCTTTTCGTTTACTACGATAAGCTTCGTGAGCAATTCTGCAGCCACATCGAGTCTCTGATCCGTCTCGCCTCCGGATACAACCTTGACGAAGCTGTCAAAATCCCCTGTTGCAGAAGAATACTCGCTCTTGATATCAACCACATTGATAATTGTGTTCTTGATATCCAAGGCCCCGAGCAAGCTCTCCAGATCACCGATTTCGCCCTCCGCTACCACCTTGACTCGCCCATCATCCAGGTTCTGCACGTAACCCTTCAGACCGAAGTCACGAGCAATGGTGAGAACTCTGGCTCTGTAGCCGGTCTTCTGGACCTTGCCGGAGATGTAAGCGGTTAGCCTTTGCATGGGAACATATGTTGCTCTCTTTTTATTTAAGTGTTTAACCCTTGGGCGGAGAACCATTTTGCAGTAGACATCGGCCCATGTGCGTGCGCTCGTGCGGGGGGGGCGCTGCTGCCCGCATGGGCAGCCGCCCGTGGGCTTGACTGGGTGCTTTTCCGGGCGCGGGATTTGGAAGATGCTGCATCTCGCCATTACTATTAGCCGATAATTATAACAGAACAACTAACGATCCCACCACAGAGGCACAGAGCGCACGGAGGACGCACAGAGACGACTCCCTATAACAAAGGTTCGGGACCGTTCTCCAGCTTGACGATCCTTGCGGGCTACCGGAAGCAGTGTCCGACAGCCTGTGGGCAGCATCTTTGACCGGGTTCCGGCTGGGCATCTTGTCCGTTGTCCGAGGGCCGGGCCATCCGGGACTGCGGCGCTGCTCGCCAGGCGGGCCGGGATGCATGCGGCGGTCTTTCTGGAGGGCAGGAGGCCGGTTGGGCCCCGATGCCAGGTTGAAATATGTCTTTCGAATTGATGCTATCCGAGATGCTTCAAGAAATCCTCTTCAGTTATGTCCAACTGCTTGAGAATTTCGTAGAACAGCCAGTTGCCTATTTCGCTATTGCCGTGGATAGGAATCGTTGTCGCTCGACCATCGGGATGCTTCCATCTGGCGTGGCTTCCTTTCTGCCTCACCATATGAAATCCGAGCTTCTTTGCGACCTTTTGCAGGTCACGAGCTTTGGCAGGCATGAACGGCCTTCACATCGATATCTTCCGGAAGCATGCGACCTTCTTCGTTGTACTCTTCCAGGATCATCTCGAAGACGTTTATCAGCTCAGATTGTGCCTCTTCGGGTGTTTGGCCCCAGGAGTGGCAGCCTGGAATAGCAGGGACGTAGGCTGCATAGGTGCCGTTGTCTTCAGGACGGAGCACTATTGTGTAGTCATAAAGGCGTTTCATCAGGAATTACTTAGTCCTATTTGCATATAATACTACTCAATGATGTCTGCGCGTACAAAGATGCGATTCCACACCTTGGCAACACGAGAAAAGGATCGGCCCCGCATGCGTGCGCTCGTGCGGGGACGCTTGTGCCCGCGTGGGTAGCCTGCTGTGGGCTTGGCTGGGTGCTTTTCCGGGCGCGGGATTTTGGAAGATGCTGCATCTCGCCATTACTATTAGCCGATAATTATAACAGAACAACTAACGATCCCACCACAGAGGCACAGAGCGCACGGAGGACGCACAGAGACGACCCCTTAACGAAGGTTCGAGACTTCCTTCAAACCTCAAATAGCTTGAGTTCTATCCTTGGTGGTCCTTCGATTCTGTCATCTAATCCTATGGTGGATGCATTTCCATCATTTCCTTTACCTGGAATATAGCAGCGCTTCATAGCACCAACTTTCTGTACGTGTGCAGAACAAGCCGATGTAATGCCATAATGACAGAGCCTCTTCATTGCGCCCGTTGATCTGAAGCCATGGCCTCTATGAATGAGATCAACAACAATCTTAGGCCTCCTTTTTATCAATGCATCCCTTATGCGTTCATTGAAAAGTTCGCCACATAGCAGAACACCAACAACCCCACCCTCTGTCGTAAGAAGACGAACATCATCGTAACTCTTCAGTTTGGCTTCCCATTGATTGTCGGTTAGTGTAATTGGCTGCTCACTCCGTTTATTCCAGTGTCTGGTAGATGATCTTTGTTCCCAACTATATGCCATTTTGTCAACTGGACTCCAGGCATATCCATATGCTTGGGGCCAACTATGATCGTCCACGCCAAAAACCACCGCAAGCTCTAAGCTACGAGCTTCATCTATGAGTGCATCCGATATTCGTTGCCTTGATCTAGAGTCATTACCAACTACGAATCCCCCGGGAAGTACTAATATATCAGCACCCAATGATTTCGCCTTTGCTATCGCCAGTTTTCCGGCTTTTAGTCGTCCTTCATTTTTGGATTCATCTTCAGGCCCTTTGCACCCGACTGTAGTTATGGCAACCTTCATTTTTTATCCTCTCTGTTGCATTGCCCATACAGATATGAAAAGTTAAAGTGATTGCATTAAGGCCATTCATGAAAACATTTTAAAGCTTTGCGATATGAAGTGAACTTCATGACAATTGCTGATGCAACGGATCAACAAGTTGAGACTTTAGTGGCAATGGCCAAAAATCTTCAAAACAAATATAAAGGTGAATTGGAGTGCAAGAAGGAAAAAGGACATGCTATACTCAAGAGACCTGATTTCTTGTGGCATGAGTTATTAGTGAGTTATTCAACTTGGGGCGGCATAAGCAGAAACGAAGATATGGTCACAGACAAAAATAAAAATCAACAGATCACTTATGCTGAACTGAAGAACCTCAGCAATGAAGACCGTGTGAATAGGCTGCGGCAAATCATGAAAGATGCAAAGGTACACTACTATAAGAAAAAAGCTCCGATGCTTGCGCTATGCTTTGAGAAAATTGAAGAGATGGGTGGATTAGAGCAGGCCAATGAAATACTACTCAATAAAAAATGCGCAGCAGAAATGACGCAATTCCTGGACGATTTTCCGGGAATAGGTCCGAAGTATGCGAACAATATTATGATGGATTGCTATCATCCTTTTTTCCATGAGAAGATAGCGCTCGATTCACGCATCCGGTCCATATCAAGCGAGTTGGGGCTGAATCTAAAAAGGTACTCGGATCATGAAAAATTCTATTTGAATATTGCAAAAGAAGCGGGAATAGAGGGCTGGGAATTAGATAGATTGATTTTTGAACATCGAGACGAATTTCTAAATGCCTTAAGATCCCCGTCGAACCCTAATGCGTTACCATCTCCCAAACCTTTATCTCCTATCACCTCTTCCCCCCTCTAGTTCCGGAATGTGACCATTTGGTCGAACCGGTAAAGGTGAAAAGAAATGAAGTCTTTTTACGGTTATATCAGTGATGCCTGGTCCTCTCCCCGAGAGGGATACGTGGGCGCACTGCGGCAGGAAAGGCTCAAGGCCTGGCGCCAGGAAAGCACCGTGCAGAGGATCGAGAGGCCCACTCGCCTGGACAGAGCGCGCGCTCTCGGCTACAAGGCCAAGCAGGGCATTATCGTGGCACGTGTCAAGGTAAGACGCGGTGGCCGCAAGAAGTCCCGTTACGAGAGAAACAGAAAGACCAGCAAGATGGGCGTGAACGCCATCAGCATGGGCAAGTCCATTCAGAGGATCGCCGAGGAAAGGGCCGGAAGGCGGTACCGCAACATGGAAGTCCTTAACTCTTACTGGGTGGCAGAGGACGGCAAGCAGAAGTTCTACGAGGTCATTTTAGTGGACCCGTGCGCTCCCTCCATCATGAATGATAAGAACCTTAACTGGGTCTGCAATGATGTTCATCGCGGTAGAGCAGTACGCGGCAAAACCTCAGCCGGTCGCAAGGGCAGAGGCCAGAGGCACAAGGGCTTCGGCACTGAGAAGACCAGGCCCGGCATCAGAGCCCACGACGGAAAAGGAAAGTAAGTGATTGACAAGGTCTCTTTCCGGGCCTTTGTGGCAGCAACGGAAGACGAGGGCCGCGTGCGCGAGGCGCTCGCCGTCTTCGTTCCTCTGGACAGGATATCCGCACTCACTGCAGAAGGCCATTTCGGAAACGAGATAAAAATACTGGAGGCGGCGCTACGAAAGCGTGAGGCTGCCGCCTTCTTTCAAATTCTTCGCGAGCAGCTCCCCGCAGAAGACTTACAGCGGCTGCGCCGGGAGATCCCGGACCGGTTGGAGGGCGAAAGCCACTTCCACCTGCGCCTGGACAAACAGGCCGCCTACAAAGGGCTGCTGCGCCTGACCGACTCCAAGGACGCCCTGGACACAACAATTCTCGTCAAAACCTATCCAGCCAGGCGCGAGTCTGCCTTGAAGATCATCAGCGAGCTCATATGAGCTTTTACGAATGCCTTAGAGCCTTTCCCGAAGGTGCAGCCTCTGCCAGCCGCATGGCCCTGACTGCAAAGGGGCTGGGCTATCAGGGCATAATCATCTGCAACTGCGAACCGGGCAGGATCTTCATGCCCCAGGCAACCGAGATGATCAAGGGAATTGAAGTGGCCTTCGGCGTAGAGGTGACCGCCTCCGGCAGCAAGGCACTCAAAAGCCGCATCTCGGCTCTACGTGCCAGATATCCATTTCTCGTGGTTCGGGCCGCGACAGAGGAGACAATCCGGGTAGCCTCTGAAGACCCCAATGTGGACCTTCTCATACACCCCTGCGAAGTACGGCGCCCTTTGGGCATTGCCACAGCGCGGGCGGCTAAGCTAAATCAGGTCTCTATCGGCTTTGACCTGAGTCCCCTGGTGCGTCTTCGCGGCAACCCGCGTGCTCGCTGGCTGGAAGCTGTTCGGCGCAATCTGCAGCTGGTAAGAAAGTTCGAGCTACACCCGGTTATCACCGCGAGCGCGAATTCTCACCTTGACCTGCACTCTCCCCGCGACCTGGTCGCTATGGCACAGGTAGCAGGCTTTGAGCAGGATGAGGCACAAGAAGCTCTCCGTCGGCCGGGAATACTGCTGGCACTCAATCGCAGAAAATGGGTGGGCCCGGGAGTAGAGCTTCTATGAGAAGCAGACTTCCCGTGCTGCGGGGCAGAAGACGGTACATGATCTTCGAGCTGCAGTCTGAAGGCGAAATTTCACCCAAAGATCTGATGAACGAGATTTACTCAACTCAGTTTTCCCTTTTTGGAGATGAGGGGGCGGCGAAAAACCGGCTCAAAATGATCGCTTTCAATGGCCGCTATGGCCTGATCCGTTTTTCCCATATTCATGACCAGGAGACACGAGCGACACTGGCCGTGGTTCATTCCATTCACGGGATCCGAGTCGCTCTCCATACAAAAGGCGTCTCGGGAACAATCAAATCCGCTACAGAAAAGTATTTACCAAGACTGAGTAAAATATGTGCTGAAAGCGACGGAAGAAGAATCGAGCTGAAAGACGTTTCCGGGTGTATTATCCGCACCCATGGTGTAAAAGTCGATCTCTGCCCGGACGACCGCAATAAGTGCATAGGATCAGACACCCAATACCTGGGGCTGACCTCTTTTGATTTAAGTGGAGGACACGAGGATGCAGATGGCACCGCAGATGGGTTATGACAGGGCTATTACCGTATTCAGCCCTGACGGCAGATTATTTCAAGTTGAATATGCCCGCGAGGCCGTGCGAAGAGGAACGACGGCTGTGGGCATCAAGGGAAAAGACGGCGTGGCTGTGCTGGTAGACAAGAGGATCACCAGCAGGCTCATGGAGCCCAAGTCCATTGAGAAGATCTTTCAGATAGACACGCACATCGGCGCCGCCACCTCAGGCCTGGTAGCAGACGCCAGAGTCCTGATCGACAGAGCCAGGGTAGAGAGCCAGATAAACCGACTGGTCTACGACGAGCCCATTGGTGTAGAGGCCCTGGCCAAGAAGATCTGCGACTTCAAGCAGCAATATACTCAGTACGGCGGAGTTCGGCCCTTTGGAACGGCGCTGCTCATCATTGGCGCAGAGGAGGATAGAACTCGCCTCTTTGAGACCGACCCGTCCGGCGCTTTATTGGAATACAAGGCTACGGGCATTGGAGCCGGCAGATCGGCAGTGATGGAGCTCTTCGAGGAGAAGTACAGAGAAGACCTGAACATGGATGAAGCCGTGCTCATGGGCCTGGAGGCGCTCTACAAGGCCGCGGAAGGCAAAGTAGAAGCGGCCACAACAGAGATTGGCATCATCAAATTGGGCGACAAGAAGTTTTACAAGCTGACTGAGAAAGAAGTAGCCTCTTACGTTGAAAGGATGAAGGCTGCCGTCGCCGCCGGCAAAGTTGAGAAGGGAGAAAAAGGAGAGGCATAGGAATGGTCAGACTGGATGACGCCGTTCCTGCCAGACTCAAGACCCACGGCACCACCTTTGAGGTTTTGGTGGATCCCGATGGGGCCCTGGCCCTGAAGAGGGGAGAGCGCGTCAACCTGGAAGATATCCTGGCAGTAGAAGATATCTTCGAAAATGCCTCCCGCGGAGACAGAAGCCCGGAAGAAGATCTGCAAAAGGCCTTCGGCACGTTGGAAGTCCTGCCCATTGCCGAGATCATCATTAAAAAGGGCGATATCAGCCTGACGGCTGAGCAGAGAAAGCAGTTCATCGAGAATAAACGTCGCCAGGTCATCGAGGTCATAGCCAGAAATGCTATCAATCCCCAGACCAAAACACCTCACCCGCCGACGAGGATCGAGCAGGCCATGACCGAGGCTCGCGTCAATATAGACCCCACGAAATCCATCGATGAGTTGGTCAAGATCGCCATGAAGGCCATCCGCCCCCTCATCCCCATAAGATTCGAGGTGGTAGATGTGGCGGTAAAAATCCCTCCCGCGTATGCTCCCAAGGCTTACGGCGAAGTTGCAGCCTTTGGCAAGCTCAGTCGGGAGGCATGGCAGAACGATGGCTCTTGGATCGGCGTGGTCGAGATACCGGCGGGCATGCAGACAGAATTCTACGCCCTTATCAACCGGCTGACCAAAGGCGAAGCTGAGACGAAGCTTCTTAAGCATTGAAGGTGGGAGTTAAAAGCGCATGGATCGCAAGGTGGTAGTACCAGGTGATCTTCTCTCTGAGGATGCCAAGAGGTCGGGCGAGGGGACGTATGTAAAGAATGGAAGCGTCTACTCCTTGCTATATGGTCTTGCGAACTTTAGGGATAAGATAAATGTCATACCCCTGGCGGGAAAGTATGTACCCGGACCGGGGGACAACGTCATAGGTGTGGTGAAGGATATAACCTTCTCCAATTGGATCGTGGATATAAATTCGCCCTACGACGGGCTGCTGCACATCTCTGAGTTCCCGAAAAGGATCGAATCGGATGAGATGTCCAAGCATTTGCGCATCGGCAGCTCTATCATGACACGTGTGTCTGATGTAGATCCCACAATGAAGGTGGAGCTTACTTTGAATGACAAAAAGCTCGGCGAGATCAAAGCCGGCCAGGTCATCGAAATAAGTCATACTAGAGTTCCCAGGCTCATCGGCAAGGGCGGCTCCATGATCAGCATGCTGAAGAAAGAGGTAAACTGCAACATCTTCGTTGGCCAGAACGGCAGAATCTGGATCTACGGGGGTGCAGAGGATATGGATCTGGCTCTGAAGACCATAACTCTGATTGAGAGAGAAGCCCATACCAATGGTCTCACGGACAGGGTTGTGGACTTCCTAAAGACGGAGAAAGGGGCCAGAAGTTGATCGCTATGGATGAGACTGATATATCATTTTTCAAAGATGGACTGCGCCTGGATGGCCGAAGGGCAGATCAGCTCCGACCTGTGAAAATCGAGGTGGGAGTCCTGGCCAGAGCAGACGGCTCATGCTACATCGAGATGGGTGGAAATAAGGTCATTGCGGCAGTATACGGGCCCAGGGAGGTACATCCCAGACACTTGCAGGAATCAACCAGGGCCATTGTGCGCTTCCGGTACAATATGGCCTCCTTCTCCGTTGAGGACCGAAAACGACCGGGGCCGGACCGAAGGTCACAAGAGCTTTCCAAGGTCAGCCGGGAGGCACTGGAGCCCGTGATTCTGACCAGCTTCTTCCCCCGATCGGTCATAGACGTCTTTGTAGAGGTGCTTCAGGCCGATGCGGGAACCAGGACTGCCGGTATAAATGCAGCTGCAGTGGCTCTAGCTGATGCGGGAATTCCCATGAAGAGCATGATATCGTCCTGTGCTGCAGGGAAAGTGGCAGATACCATAATTCTTGATCCCATGAAAGAGGAAGACAACTTCGGCCAGGCTGACCTGCCCATTGCCATGACTCCGGGCGGAGACATCACCTTGCTGCAAATGGACGGCAACCTCACTACGGACGAGTTTCAGAGGGCAGTGGAGATGGCCATGAAGGGAGCGAAAGACATCTACGAGCTGCAAAGAGATGCCCTGGTGAAGAAATACAGCCAGATGGTAGAACAGCCCGGGCGAGAGGAGGTGCATGTCTGTGACTAACGTCATCTCCGAGATAAAAAAGGACTTTATTTACAATCTGCTGCTCAAAGGAGAGAGGATCGATGGCCGTACCTTTGATCAGTACAGAGAGATATCCATCCAGAGGGATGTGATCCGCAAGGCGGAAGGCAGTGCGCTTGTTAAATTAGGCTCCAGCCAGGTGCTGGTGGGCGTGAAGATGCAGCCAGGAGAGCCTTTCCAGGATACGCCCAATAAGGGTGTTATCATCACCAATGCCGAGCTGGTGCCGCTTGCCTCACCCTCCTTTGAGCCGGGTCCGCCCAATGAGGTGGGAATTGAGCTGGCACGCCTCGTGGATCGCGGCGTGCGCGAATCCAAGGCAGTGGATCTGGAGGCGCTTTGCATTGTGCCCGGCAAGCAGGTCTGGATTATATTCATCGATGTGCATGTCTTGGATGACTGCGGAAATATACTCGATGCAGCGTCGCTTGGCGCTATCGCCGCGCTGCTGTCCACCAAGGTGCCGGCAGCCCGGTATGGCCTGGGCGAGGACTACATCTTGCCCATAAGGGATCTTCCCATAGCTACGACGGCTATTGAGTTCAATGACGTCTTGATGTTTGATCCCGGTGTGGATGAAGAGGCCATTGCCAACACCCGTCTCACAATTATATCTACGATGAATGGCAACATCTGCGGCTCGCAGAAGAGCGGCACAGGAATGCTCAAACCTGAGCAGGTCTACCGCATCATTGATATAGCATGTGAGAAGGCGAAAGAAATCCGGGAAAAGTTTCTGGAAGCATAAACGGAAGTTACGATCATGGCAAAGCAGACTACAAAAGGAAGGAAGAGCAGGTCCGCAGCCCGGTTTGGTCCCAGGTACGGCCGCAAATCACGAAAGCTCGTTGCAGATTTGGAAGAAAAGAGCAAGGCTTCGTATGACTGCCCTTCGTGCAATCGGAATAGAGTAAGAAGGACAAGTACAGCCATCTGGAGCTGCAGCAAATGCGGCTACACCTTTGCCGGCGGCTCTTTCCTGCCTGAAACGTCTTTGGGCCGCTCAGTGCTAAGGTCTCTCAAGAAGACTCTTGAGGCTGATTAGAAGATGGCTTATAAATGCACCAGATGCAAGAAGACCGTGGAGATAGATTACGAGTACAGCGGCATACGCTGTCCTTATTGCGGGCATAGGATCCTGATGAAGGAGCGGCCCACCACGGTCAAGAAGATGAAAGCCGTCTGATGATCGTCACCACTTCGCGAGACCCGTCTGCGAAGGCAAGGCGGTTTGCCAGGGCTCTGGCTTCGTTCCTGTCTCTGCCTTATGTGAATAGAGGAAAGCAAAAGACGGGAGAGGACGAAACATGGCTGGTGGTGATAGAGGATCACGGCAATCCGGCAGGTCTGGTCAAACGCTCCTCGGAAAAAGAGGAGCAATTGAACTTCCGGCTCTCTGGAGAAACGGAAGCAAGACGGCTCAAGAGGAGCTTGCCGAAGGTTGCCGGCGAGGGCATAGTTGCTCTTCCGCTTGCACAGTTCTTTGAGCTGGAGTGGCTCGGCGAGGCCGTCCCGGCTCAGGGGCGCATAATCTGGGTTGCATCTAGTAATATCGATTTCATCGATGAGGGCCAGGCCAAATTCAGGCTGAAGATATGAAAGGCTGTGCAGAGTTCGTGTTTGAAAGCAATCATGCCGGAGTGATCTATCAGGCGCTTGCACCCGAACTTGAAGACGAGCTGCATCGGTCCAATGTATTGCTGGGCCTGGAAGACGGTTCTATTCGATTGAAGATCCGGGGCGAGGATACAGTCTCTCTCCGGGCAGCCTTAAATACCTGGATAAGGTTGGTTAAGATCGCGTTTGAGATGGTGAGTTTATGAGTGGCGAATTGCCTCCGCAGATACAAAATCAGTTGGCTCAGCTCCAGCAGCTTCAGCAGCAGGCGCAGGCCGTTATGACTCAGAAGGGTCAGATCGAGGGTCTGATCAGGGAGACTGAGGCGGCGCTTAAAGAACTGGAGAAGAGCGCAGACGACGCAGTTATATACAAGAGCGTCGGGGAACTCTTCTTTAAGGCTGATAAGCCCAAGCTGACAGAGGAGCTTAAAGAGAGAAAGGATATGATGGATATCCGGCTGAAGACCATGGCCAAGCAAGAAGAGCGCATTCAGGGCCGGTTCACTCAGCTTCAAGAGCAGCTCAAAATGTCATTAGGTCAGATGCCGCCCAAGGGCGGCTAAAATCCATTTGCGGGCCCGTGGCTTAGCCAGGATATAGCACCGGGCTTCTAACCCGGGGGTCGCGGGTTCGAATCCCGCCGGGCCCGCCTTATTATTATAATTATCATTTTAAGAGGGACTATGTGCGAACTTACAGTTTACATTTTGAAAGGCAATGCCCGCGAAAAGGCAATGGAAGGCGTAGTCAGGCTAATGGCCCACAACGGCAAGGTGCTCATGGAAGGCATCTTCGGGGATTCTATGGAAGTAGAAGGACGCCTCGCCGATATAGATATCATGTCCCAATCGGCAAATATCGTCGCGAATTAAGCGGACACGTGGTACCGGGTTGTACTCATGATCGCTTCGGGAGATAGTACCAGTGCGGGGATAGGAACCCCACACGTCTATGATATGAGTAGGGAGTTCCTTTCAGAACTCCTTTATTTTATCGATCATCTCGTAGAAGATCAGCCCACAGTTACCACATGATGCAATCCTTACAGGTTGCTCCCTTGTCTTTCCAATTTTAAGAAGGGACTCTCCAATTTCCACACTTGTATCTTTCCCGCATCTGGGACATGCTCCGACCATTTCAAACACCATTTCAAACACCTCTGCAACTATTTAGTCTTGATTATATTTAAGTCAATTGACTGATATAGGATTAGCCAACCAAGGAATCGCACTTCAATATCCCGGATAAAGATCGTACACTTTTCCCTAATAATATATGTAGGGGATTTTGTAAGATTTTTTTCTGAGATTGGAGACCCTTAAAATCCAGCTTTCATCAAAAGGCTTCTTATGAAATACGTTCAATTGATTAATATTATAACATATATAAATAAGCGATTTGGTAAAGCAACTTTTCGATAGCATTGTAGTAGACGAACATCCATTTGAATGGCTCAAGAGATCGCAAAGCGAATCAAATTCGAAAAAAGTCCTCGTTAACTGGAGGGAGATTTTCGAAGAAGAATTTCACGCGTATAACGAGGTTGGATGGATGACAAAACATACGAGCAATGCCTGATTCTCCACGATTGGAACACAAGGAGATATTCCGAGGCGCAAGTCTATGCAGTAGATCCCGAATGAATCAATACCAGAGGCGCTAATCAGCCGCGTTAGAGTTGAAATCCCCTAATGCTTTATCAGGGGCACATACTCTACGCCCGGGCGGCTCCTTCCTGCTTCCATGCGATATAGGTCCATCAGGGCATAGACCTCTTCCGGGACATCGGTCTGTACGCATTCGCCCAGGAGAGATTGGGCCTGCTCGGCCATAAAGGGATGGTCGTGAGTATATTTTCCCGAGACAAACTCCTCGATGATGCCATCCATCTTCTCGCCGCCACACTTTCCCTCCAGTATCTTTTTCAAGAGATTCCTCATCTGGCTCATGGCTTTTCGCGCCTCTTCGGCGTAGATGAGAGTCTTGTCGTCTATCTCGTCAATCTTCTTCTTGCCTACGACCGCGATGAGCGATGTCGCCGGATAACTGCCCTGCATATCTCCCAGTTGCGGGTCCACCGGACCCAGGGCAGCATGTGGGTCCATGATTATCTTGTCGGCGGCAAATGCAATGAGAGTTCCGCCGCTCATGGCGTAATGGGGCACAATTACCGTCTTCTTGGCGGGATGGGCCTTTAGCGCCATGGCGATTTGCGTGGCTGCCAGAGCAAGCCCTCCCGGTGTATGCAGAATGATGTCGATGGGCACATCCTTCTGAGCTGCACGAATGGCCCGCATTACCCGCTCGCTGTCATCGATATCAATGTAGCGGGCTAAAGGGATGCCAAGAAAGCTGATAGTCTCCTGGCGATGAATTAGCGTTATGACCTGCGTGCCCCGCGTCTTGCCCAGCTTTGCCAGGACGCTCTTTCTCGCCGTCTGCAGGTAGTACCTCTGCACCATGGGAACCAGAAAGAGGAATATGAATAAGAGAAACCAGATATTGTTGATCAGAACACTGGTGAATTCTCCGCCTATCTGGGCTTGAAGTGGATCCATCATCTATCAATAAGTTCGATTCATATATTTAGCTTGTGGGATCGGTAAGGGCAGATAGCAGCTGATGGTGCGAGAGTTTCGACATGCCTGGATTTATCGAAGATGCTATTGACTGCAGCACTAACAGAATCGAAATGCCAGAGGGCCCCAGCCCTGGAGACTCGTCATAGCAGAATTCCCCTATTTTTGCCTCGGCACTTCTTTTCGCTTCGGCAATCGGCAATCTATATTAATATGATAAGGACTCAATTAGACCTGGCTCAAATGACAATAATGGAGGTTTGGGGCTTGATGATCAGAAATTTTTGTTTGATGGCAATTCTTCTTTTGACACTCTCCGCGTCCATATCTTTGGTACCGGCTTCGGATTCCTCATCAATGGAAAATAATGCGACAACCGAAGAGGGCACGGCCACGGCTTCAGCCAGCGTGCAGGGCATCTGGAAAGCCACTTTAGGAGAGAAGGAGATTATCATGGCCGTGAACCAATCTGCCCAATCCGTCTTCGGCCTGGCTAAATTCGAGGGCGACAATCCCTGGAATGCAGCTATAGCAGGATCACTTTCTGCAAATGCAGTCTCCTTTTCCCTGGCAGCCATGGAGGTCGGGGTGCTGGCATCCACCTACATTAGCGCTACCCTGGAAGGCGACACCATGAATGGATTTTTCATCCGATCGGACAGCAACGGAAAAGCCAGCCGGGGCGATTTCACCGCTATCATGATCAGCCCGGATACATCCAGCTACACCCCAGCCGTGGTCACAACTGCTCCTATGCCGGCAGTCCAGACGGAGCAAGTTAGCACTGAGCAGATGAATGAGGTACCCTCCAAGGAAGAGCCGACCGCTATTTTGGAGAGTGCGAGCAGATTCAAGGATGTTACAAAGCTGGCAAAGGGAATCAATCCCAACATATTGCCCCGGATGGCTCCACTGTAGGTGTTATTGGTGAGGGACAAATATTGCTCAAAGCTTTTCATGCTCGGTCTGGCACTTGGCATGGCACTCTTGCTTACCATGCAGGGGCATGGCTTTATGATGGATGAATTGTCCGTCACCTCCGTCTCAGAGGACAGCGGCAAGTGGAAGGTAAGCTTCAACTGGTCGGAGATGGATGAGTACAAAAGCAGCGTGTCGCATGGAGACAGCGCCTCCGGAAAAGTGGCCATCGCGACAGATGCTTTGACACTGGCGTCGGCATCTGATAAGGCCAAGATCCTGAAGGTCTCGGTCATAATGTACTCCAAAAACGATGTATCTCTTATCAACCAATCCAGCTTGAAAGCCCTTGCCAATGGTACCCTCACCAAATCCAAAGTATGCAAAGAGATCAATATAGCTGAGAGAGTGATAGACGGTCAATCAGGGATATTTGCCAGTGGCCTAAAGTGTCCAATGAGTGAGCCGGTCTACGTTGCGGTCTATCCTGTAGAATATCATCTGGATCGACCGGGAGGCGTTCTGGCATCCACGGCAGTAGGATTGATTCTCTCCACCTATAGTCAAGAAGCCACAGAACGATTTATTAATTCGGTTAAAATCAAGCAGATAAAGTAGCGGAAAACAGGGGCTGGTTTGAGCATCAAGCTGATTGGACACAACACGTTTTTATTTATTATTACTCATTTCCTTCTACCCCATAAAGGAGGCAATAGAGCCTTAATAGAGCCTTGGGAAAGCCAAAACCACACCCCAAAAGACATATTTACTTTGGGCTATTTCTATTATAGGCAAATCATTGAGCCTGGCGGAAATGGATCCGAAACCTACAATGAATAATCCACTCCCAGGCAGCGCAAGCGAGGAGATAAAATAATGCCAGAGTTTCTTAACCCATTCAGCGGTAAAGTGCCAGAAAGAAAGCTGACCATGCAAGAACTGATCCGAGCCATCCGACTTGATCTGGCCGCAGAGCATGAAGCAGTTCACCTCTACATGGCTCACGCCGAGGCCACGGACAACCCTCTCGCCAAGAAGGTGCTGATAGATATCGCCAATGAGGAACGGGTTCATGCAGGTGAGTTTGCCCGGCTGATCTCAATTCTCACAGGAGACGAAGATGCTCTGCTGGCAAAGGGAGCAAAAGAGGTCGATGAGATGGCAGCCGAGACTTCATCGCCTCGATGAAGATTCCCCTTGCAAGCTACAAATACAAGCTACAAAAGGGCAAAGTTCAAAGACAAAGCTAGGCACGGCTTGGCAGTTCCTTGGGCTGCGACCTCATCAGGTGTGCTAAGTGCAAAATAAGGAAGCTAATCCTGGGAAATCCAGTGGATGAAAAAGCATTATTGCCTAAGGCCAGAGGCCAAAGGCGATATTAAGTCCCATTACTACTGCACCTGCACCTATACAGGCTCCGAGCACCATCTTAGGATTGAGCTTTATTGCAGTATCATCAGCCTCGAAGTACCTCATGAGGCCTGCTGATGACTGAAGACCGCTGCCTTCATTCTTATTCTTTGCCATATCTATCTCCTTCTTTCTTCATCATCTTAAGTATTGCGGCTTCAAGCGGCGGCTGCCCTCAGCCAGCCGCTCTCATCCTGGAAGGGATAGCCGTCCAGCATGCTTCCGCCTTTGATCATCCTTGGCCAATTCTGGCTGGGATTGCCTTTGGCCACGTGACCCTCCCAGTAGTTGCCGCCTGTGACATTGCCTTTGTCCCAACTATTGTTGCCGCCTAGATCTTGCGAATGCTCCTTATTGCCGAGGAAGTTATTGTGGAATATTTTGTTTCCTGTGGAGAGCATTACCTGCAGACCCAATGGATTGCGACTGATGTTATTCTGATATACCTGGTTATCATGGGAAAGGTTTAGCCAGATACCTGTGGCAGCGTTTTCATCTACCACATTGTCGCGAATGATGTTCTGGTTGCAGGATAGGAGCGATATGCCGTTCTGGCTGTTTCGCGAGGCATCATTTCCTGCAATTTGATTCAAATCCGAGGCATACAGGAACATGCCGCTAAATTTATTGCCCAGCAGGCGGTTGCCTGATATCTCATTTTCATCGGACTGCACGAGACGCATGCCAAAGCTCCCGGATATGTTGTTCTCCTGGATCCTGTTTTTCTTTGAATCGAAGAGAAATACGGCATCGTTGGTGATGGCAGTATTCTTTACTGTGACATTTTCACAGTATGCTAAAGTGAGATGAGCGATATCCCTATCCTGAATCTGCCCGCCAAAACGGCCAAAGAGATAGACTATGGGGACAGAATCCACTACGTTGGATTCATCTATGGAATTATTAAAGCCCTCCTTGGTCTCAGCCTCTGCGTAAAGGCTCCACTCCACATTCTGGAAGCGATTAGCCGTCAGTCGATTGGCGGATGATTCCAATAAGATGATTCCTTTAGGACTATCAGCGATCTGATTGCCGGAGAGGGTGTTTTCGTTAGAGGATGAAATCTGCACAGCCGTGTCCGTTATGCCGGAGAGCTGGTTTTCGGAAATATTGTTCTGTCGGCTCATGCCCAGTTCAAAGCCAATGGTGCCGTTTTCTATCCTATTTTGAATTAGGGAATTTTTGCTGGAATTTTCCATTCTTATGCCGTATTCCGCTGCACTGATGCGGTTATTCTTCAGCTCTTGTGAGTATGAGTCCTTGATAAAGATGGCATTTGTGCTGCCGGAAATTGAGTTATCTATCATTCTGCTGTTCTTGCTGCTCGAAATTAGCAGCCCGATTGCACCACCATTGATTTCATTGCTCTGCAATAGAGCTCCGCTGGCATTCGCGAGATTTATGCCGTTCGTGATGCTGGAGGCAGAATTGTCGATGCGAACTTTATTTTGGGAAACATTGATGGTGCTGCTGTTTAAAAGCCAGATGCCGAACCTTTTGCTTTTTACATCGTTGCTTTCGATCTGGCAGCTTGCAGCATTTTCAAGCCAGATGCCCCAGTAAGCATCAGATATTTTGTTGCTGAGGATTTCATTTTTCGCAGCTTCCCGTACGATAATGGATACATTGCATCCCAAGATATCGTTTTCTGAAACCAGGTTATCGCTGGAGTTCTCCCAGAGGGCCACTGCCCCCTGACTGTCAATTATTGTGTTTCCGGCAATAGTGTTCTCGTGCGAACCGCGCACCAGTATGGCCGGATTGGCGTTTTTAAACACGTTTTTCTTGATGGAGTTTCGGCTGGATTGAACATATATTGCTGGCCCGGCAAAGTCTTGTATAGTCAAGCCCTGCAGAGAGCAGCCCTCTGCGGTTATTGTGATCCCCGTCTCCAGGCCATCTCCTTTGAGGATTATAGGCCCGTTCTCGCCGGTGAGAGGCATTAGCGTCAGGCTCCTGTTCAGGATTACCTCTTCATTGTACTCTCCCGGCTTGATGTATATGGTATCTCCATTACTGGCAGCAACAACGGCCTCTTGGATAGTATTAAAATTAGCAAAGCCGCTGTCGTCAACGATATACGTTCTTGCTCCTTCAATTGGCATAAGCCATATGAGCAAGGCCATGAAGATGATCATCTGAATTCTAAGCATGAGAAGCTAATTTGCCAGGAACCTTTTATAGTTAATGCAAAATCCGGGGAGGATATCCCCTGCATTGACCCCTTTATTTCCAGTGGAAAAATAAACCTCGAATTTTTTCGTCCTTGGATAAGAGACAGCCTCGAAAAGAATCAAACTGCATGTTCGTGATAATAATGTTATTTTAAAAGTTATATATCTTATAAGCATGACTACAGGACTTTTCCATCCGGATAGGGCAGCAATCAGGAAAAAGAATGGCTTTCGCGACTTTCAATTAATGCTACAACCCGCCTCCTGCCACAGCGGAAATAAAATGTCTGAAATATTCAAAATCCATGGCCCTAACGTCTATCAATCAATTCTCAGCTCGACTTGACACATTACTTCACTTGCAGAGCCACTTTTCCCGGCCCAAGAATGTATGTGGCCCAGGCAAAACCTTATTTACTCTCTCTTCCAAAACCGTTTATGGTGATAGGATGACAGATATTATGCCGCATAAACACTGCATGGTCTGCGGCAATGCCGTACGCCCGGACGAGAACTTCTGCGACGAGATATGCGAGTCGAAGTTCAAATCGGCTCAAAGAAAGCAGCAGTTGCTTTTCCTGGTATTTCTTGCCATAATGGGACTGGTTTTGTTCCTGCCGTCAATCCTTAAGATGTATGGGTGAAGGATGCGTTACCTAGCTGCAATCTTTGCCGTTCTCACTCTCTGCGCCTTATCTGCCGGCTCAGCCGTCGGCAGCGAGTACGTCGACATAAAGGAAGTGACCATGCGCCTGGAGGGCGACAATGCCACTTTTGAGCTGAACTACACCCTGGATACTTTTACTCGCTTCTATGTCACGACTCTGGGATGCAGATATCTGGAGCCGGAATTGATCTCCTTCCTGGGAGGATACGGCGATGTCAGGCTGGTTAAGGCAGATATTGACAGCGCGGCCCTGCAGGTAGTGGGTGCAGGCAAATATAATAGCGGCTATTATCTTTTCGATTCCATGCCCTTCGGCAGCAAGGATAAGCCCCTGAAGGAAGGAATTGCCCGGTTCTCGGTTGTGTATCCGGGAGGGCGGGTCAGGACTTTTTATAATGTAACAGCCACGCAGAACGTCTTTTCCCAGGCGGCGAAACCATTGGCAACTCCTGCCAAGGCAAAAAGCCAGACTAAGCAGGGGCAAAGCTAAAGACGGTTAAACCTGGGAGAACTGAGGGCAATATTACTTTCGTACAGGCCTTTAATCTGAAATCAAAGTGGCCTGGGTGAGAAGCCAAAGCTAATAGTAATGCCGGACACATTGTAGTTAGACTGCCAAAGGTATTAAAGATTTTTTGACCACATACTTGCGCAAAGGGATATTTTCATCCAGGGATAATTTTAGCTAAATATGAAGGCCACCAGGAAAAAACCTAAATCCTTCAAAGGCGCATAATTGTCAAATAATAATATAACCTAAACCAAAGCACCAAAGCGAAAAGTAATCCTTTGAGCCTAGACACGCAGCCGTGTGGTCCAGCGGATCAAGTTTAAATTAGCTCATGGCTATGTTTCAAAGAGATTTTCCTCCGCAAGCTTTTTCGTGTGAGCGATGGTAGTAGCACTCGAGGGAGAGATATTTGGCGGCACGTGACGGAAATGATAGATGGAGACAGATAGGACCTAATCAGAGATGTTATGAAAATGACTGAAGTGGAAAAGAAGGCGGCAAAGCAAGCGGCCCAGGCAACGAAACAGGAAGCAAAGAAAGTGAGACAGCACCGATCAGCCCGGAAGAGGTCTGTACCACAGCGACAGTGAATTACCTTAATCCTTGAAAGAGGCGATCTTTCGGGTTCGCTTTTTGACAGGTGTTACCCAATACTATTTCGCGTAAGCGGAATCAGGATAAGCAGATCTAAACCTAAGTTGAATACTCATGCCGTTATCCCCGATGCAAACATCGGGGTATTGGGGTAAAAATGAAACTCAAGTCAGAAGAAAATTCGTTGATCCTTTCTTCAAGGCCCTGGGGTGGGATATGGACAACGAACAAAGTTTTTCCGAGGCCTACAAGGACGTCATCCACGAGGACACCATCGAGGGAGGAGCAGCCACCATCCCGAATTACTCTTTTCGCTGGCGGCCAGCGCAAATTCTTCCTTTAGACAAAAAAGCCGTCCGTAGACATAAAGGCCACCGACCGCCAGATAGACGCCCTGGTCTACGAGCTTGATGGGATGACGGAAGAGGAGATCAGGATTGTTTAGGGGATGTGAGTTAGGCTGATTCCTTGGAGCGGTCCTTCTCCGGGCCACATTTTTGACAGGTATGACCCAAACCTTTTTCATTAGATCCTTCAATCTTGAAGTAGATTGTGAGGGATTGATACGTCTGGCAGAATTAAAGGCATTATCCTTAACATACTCGTTCCTGGATCGGGCTTCATGGCACAAGGCCGTTGGGGATGGGGATTTCTTTACCTCATCCTCGCGTTCTCTATAGGGATCTTCACGTTAGGATTGGGCTATCTCGGATTTGGGTTTATAAGCGCATTTCATGCCGGGCTCCTCGGTGATGTAAAACACGAACTGAGCAAGAAGGATATCGAGAGAATAGCCTTAGCTAGCGCTGCAGCACAAAAGAGGATGGCAGAAGAGGATACGTCGGTTCTGAAGTGATTCCAAATGTCCAAATTGTCCCTGATGAACGAAGAGGAGAAGAAGACAACAACGCAAGGCCCCCCAGTTTATCCCAAAGCGCAAAGGCAAGAAGGTATCTATATGCCTAATTTCAGGAGGCAGGCCAGTTACAGGGACCCAAGAAGGATAAGCAACCCCTATGAGATCCTGTTCCAGACGGTAAAAGGGCAACTACTGGTCTTCAAGCACGCCATTGCCACGATTGATCTGGTGGATCATCCTGGATCATCCAAGAGGATGCAAGGCAGATATTTGGGAGTTTGAGAAAATGAAAAAAGCATGGAAAGATGCGTGCCTATGAATGAACAGCAATTACCCGATATAGACAATCTCAGGTGGTAGGAGAAACATGATCGAAAATAAGGCACAGCTCTTGGCCGATTTGGCCTACATTGGCTCGAAAGTTCAAGCAAAAACCAATGTGTACGTATTCGCAGGTGCAGCTTTTATGTGGCATGGCTTGAAAGATGCCACTAAAGATATCGATATCTGTTGCTCATATGAAGAAGCAGATAGGGTTATATCTGCACTCAGGATGTTCGGTAATATGGAGTCGGTCACCGGAATCAATGATACTCATTTCCTTAGAATAATTTTTAAATCATTCTCAGTGCAGATCTTCATTAGAGAAATATGGATGGGCGATGAGTACCAACTTCTGGAAGCGGCCCATTGCGATTCGCTCACATTTGATGGCATAACCTTCTTGATTCCAGATATAAAAACCCTCATTATGATCAGGGATAGGCAAATCCAAGCACTATACAATGAGTGGAAGAAATTGAAAGGTGAGAGGTGTACCTAAATATTCACAGTCTCCGCGTGATCGTATCCTTTGGACGCTTGCGAATAGCACAAGAAATATGGTGTGGAGCGATCTGAGACCCGATCCCAGAAGATCTCGAGAAGGAAGGCCGGATCATCCAGCAATCCTTACCGACAGGCAAAGTGATGATAATCTTAAAAGAAAGATAGCAGAAGCTAATCCAGCCAGAACTCCTGCGGCCATAGGCCCTCTTCTTTAGCGACTATACCTTTGGAACCGTCGGCTTCAAATCGGTTCTGGATCATCTCATCCACTTCAGAGAGCCTGACCCGGAAGACCTCGGCTAGGATCTCCTTGGCTGTCTGGAGTTCCATAGCCTTTAGATCAGAGCGATGCATAGCCTTCTTTTGTGGCCTTATTAGCTGCTCGAGGACTCCTGTCATAGTATGTCTATCCTACGTGTAAGAATAAGTACCTTCGCCGGAAAAAGATAGCAGGAAAGCATTTTTACATAAAGGGAGAGCTTGAATAAGATACAAAGAAATGAATGAAACCATGAAACGGACTAAAGCCTTCTTAATGCGGACTCCAGCCTTGATGCTCTTGATCTCCTGACTGATGAACTACCGGACCACGGCCATGGGCGACTTAACAGGTACGGGGGCGGATGGAGAGGAGGGACGACTTGGATAGGGGAATATAAGTCCCTCTCCACCAAGAATCTCTAAGCAACAAACATGAATTATTTTCTTTTCGATTATGGCCCGGAAAAAATCAAACTATTTGAAGAAATAGCATGAGGCCCAGGGCCGATTGGATATGGGCGATAATGTTTATGACGCTGTGGGCAGCCCGGACCAAGCAGGCCATGAAGAGGTCACATTTTTATAGTTTTAAGACGTATATAGCTCTGGTGAAATCGATTATGTTAAAACTTATCAAGAAGATTATAAAAATAAAGCTATTCGTGATTGGTTTGCTGGCTCTCTTGTGGTTCGTGAAAAAGAAGCACCACAGCGACCATAATGAGAAAGAATAGATACCCATTTTACGACGGAACCGGAGCATTAGGAAAATTTGTGGGAATGGGCCTGCAAGCGCTCTTATTCACCGGCCATGGGAAAAGAGATGGTGGCAAATTTGGAGACGGGGGGGCATATTTCACAAGACACTGCCAAGCCGTGGTATGAAAAACCGCGATTGCCTGCGCTCAGAAAAACTCTGAAAAAGTCAACTGTTGCCTGCAGATAAGAAAAGCGCCGAGGGTGAGATTCGAACTCACGAGACCCTTGCGGATCACCAGCTATCTAGGAGAACTCACTCCAGGCTGGCGCCCTACCGCTAGACGACCTCGGCACAGATTTAGATTTCAGGTTTTAGCGCTTGGCAGCTCTTTTCGCTGCCTCGGAAGCTTCCCTCTCGGCCAGCTTCCACGCCTTGGGATACGTGCCCGGCTCCATTATTACCCTTTCGGTCAGAACGGCAATGCCCGTCTTGCCGTCGAGCATCTCCCGGCTGTTCATATCGGCCCGACCAATGCCCACAGCTTCTCCTTTCAGGGTAAAGAGGGCAACAATGTCGCCCTTACTAATATCTGTCTCCAGGCGAAGGAGCCCGGGCAGGGCCAGGGGCGCGCCGTGACAGATGGCATCCACGGCATTATCAGCAATAACCAGCCGGGGCAGATGCCGCAAAGCCGCCTCCACTGGCAAAATGACACGCCGAAGGCCAGACTCATCGCCGGTCTCCTTCCAGGCGGCATAGGCATCAATGAGTTGATGCAGCGTGACCAGCGTCTCATCCTCCCGGAATGGCCCCGCGCGCGTGCGGCGCAGCTCCTCCATGTTCGCGCCCGTGCCTAAAGCCAGACCAATATCAAAGCAAAGCTTGCGGATGTAGGTGCCCGCCTGGCAGCCCACGCGCATGAGCACACGCTGCTCCTCAATCTCCAGGACATCCAGATAATAAATGGTGCGAATGCGTAGTTCCTTTACCACCGAGCTCTTCAGGGGCGGCTTTTGGAAAATGGGGCCCATGAACTCTCCGCATACATCGGAGAGGCGCTTCTTTGGCTGGGGCTTATGCACACGCATGAGGCAGATGTACTCCTTTCCCGCCAGGAGAAGAGTATCCATAATCCTCGTTGCGTCTCCCAGGAGAACAGGCAGAATTCCCGTCACCTTTGGGTCAAGAGTACCGCTGTGCCCCGCTTTCTCTACTTCCAAAATGCGTTTCACCCAGGCGGCCACTTCGTGGCTGGTCGGCCCAGAGGTCTTGTCCAGATTGATGGCCCCTAAAGACATGTGCATCTCTAGGCTGCGCTTCTCGGGCGGGATGCCATAGGAAGAATTGGTCTTGCCGCTTCGCTTTATCAGCACGGACCTGACCTTGTCAGAAGGAAGAATTTGCGGATATGTGGAAGCAGACGAGGTAGTAGGTGATGGAGTAGATGAGGAGGAGGCAGCGGGCGAGCTAGCTGAATAGCGCGGTGATCCGCGTTCAGGTCTTTTCTCAGCTTTCTCAGCCCTCTCAGCGCGATGGATCACGGACACTAACGGCCCCTCACTGCTGCCAGCACAATTGCCAGCGTGGCTGCTTCATCGAGCTTGCCGCTATCCACTACAAGATCATAAGCGGAAAAGTCGCTGATATCAATATTGTAGTACATCTTATACCGCCGGGCCTCGCTCTCCTCTCGAACGCGTGTCTCCTGCATGGCGTCCTCAGTCAGCTTTGCCTCGCGTTTGGCGATGCGCTCAGCTCTTGTGCGCAAATCAGCCTTTAAAAGAACCTTCAAATCAGCCGGCAGCAGATGCCCGGACAGCCGGCCCTCAAAGATGCCGTCCCCCTCTTTAGCCAGGGCCTTTTGGGCATCATCAATGAGATAGTCGATCTCCGGACCCTTCTCGGCCAGACGGTTCATATCCCGAACGGAGATATTCTTCTCGCCTGCGATCTTGCGAAAAAGATCCCCGGAGTTTACCCAGCGCAGTTTTAGCTGCGCGGAGAGAGAGCGAGCAAGAGTTGAGGTGCCCGTTCCCGGCGCACCGCTGATGGTTACTATCATCTCTAGCTCATGCTCCCAATGTCCAGAGCCTTACGGATAATCTGCGATACAGGCAGTGAGCAGATAAAGTACCAGTAGAACCAGTAAAGGATCGGCCCCAAGACCGTGGAATTGATAGGATGCGTCCCCCAAAAGGGAAAGGTCATCATCATGTTAGGGTTAGCGGATATGTAACTGTAAGCCCACATGAAGAGTGGTATGGAGACGATACCGATGTAGAGCATGGGTTTGAACTGCATCTGCATCATCTTGCCCTGATCGGCCACCGCCTTCATCTGCTCGTTTTGCGCGGCTTGAATCCTGGACTGATCTCCGGATAGCTGCGCTTCTTTCATATTTCTTTGCAGCTTCTTCATCCTCTCTTGCGAGCTGCGCAGGAACTCCCAGTCCATGGTGTATTTCTGAATCAGGCTGGCGTATAGGCCTGTGATGGCAGCCAAAATGAAGAGCACCACGTGGAAAGGCAGAATTTCTGGTAGCCATCCCAGCAAGAAACCTGTAGCCTCTCCCAGGCCAGTTCTAAGTTCAGTGCTGATCATTACCCCAAAAAAGAGGACAAAGCCCACCGCCATGGCGGCTTTGTCCAGGGACTTGGTCAGCTGGGCATTCATGCCGACGCTCCGAAGAACTTCTGCATCATGGGGTACATCTCCTGGATCTGCTCGCTGGCTACCTGCTCATAGAGCCGATAGACAATGCTCACAGCCAAGAGCAGTCCCGTGCCGCCCGCGCCTCCCAGTGTGCCCAATAGGCTGGCGATCAAGGTTAAAACGCCTATGATCACGCCGCCAATCACAGTCACCTTGGGAATATACCTCTCCATCAGCTTCTCAATGGAGGCCGGGTTTCTTCTGTAGCCCGGAACCTGTAGGCCAGAGTTGTGGATCTTGGCAGCCACGCTCTTGGGGCCCATGCCCGTGGTCTCAATCCAGAAGATGGCGAAGATAATGCCGCCAATGATCAAGAATGAAGCGTCCACGAGCACATGCAGAAATATCTGCCAGCCGGCCAGAGCCGCGAATCCCAATTCCGTCATGCCTGGATGGTTCTGTACCATTCCCGGCATCCAGTCACTGGGACCTCGCAAGGCAGATAGATAGTACATCAAGCCCGATACCGGCTGAGGCGAAGAGCCGCTCATGGCCGCTCCCGTAGCTGAATTAATTTTAGCTTCCGAGATGAAGTGTTCCCAGAATGCTGGAGTAGCCGGTATAAATCGTGGTTACGCCCTGGCCGGTTACCGTGGCCGAGGTTATTGTGCCGATCTTGCCTGCCAGCAATGCACCAATCATCTCGATGTTGGCCTGAATGGCCCGCACCAGGATCATGGGAAGAACTGAGGCGTAAACCAGCTTGACAGGGAACCGTCCCCGCGCGCCCCGCACACGGCTGTGGGCCAGTGGGATCTCAATTCTGGTGGACTCCACCAAAACGACCAGTAAAATGATCGTTATAGTAGATATGAGCGCCAAAATTCCGCCCGTGACCAGAATGAATCTCAGCCCTTCCGATGTGAAGAGGGTATCAAAGCCGATGAGCTGCAGCCTGATGATATCGATCCATTTGGGTATGATGCCCACAGGAAGCCCAGCATCGCCGCTTGCCGGATTGATGATGCCCGTGACCAGCTGCTGGCTTATTCCAGCTACGATAAAGAGCCCCACTCCCGAGCCGACGCCCCATTTTGAGACGACCTCATCCATATAAACGATGAGTGATCCGCCTACGAAGACCTGAATAAAGATCAATAATGATATCATGCCCAGGGAAACGCCGAGAGTCCCAGCTAAACCGGCATCAGGTAGCAGATAGCCACCCAACACCTGCGGAAGGGCCTCAACTGCGACCATAACGAATACCAGCGCTTTTTGCGTGCCCTGATAAATAGCCTGATCGCGGGGTTCGCTCAGATTGAGCTTGATGATCTGGGCGCCCACGAGAAGCTGCAATACGATGGATGCAGTAACAATTGGACCGATGCCAAGGAGCATCATCGAGCCGAAGGATCCGGCAAAGAAGGCACGATAAGCACTGAAAATATCTATGGATGCTGTGGAAAGCCCAAAGAGGGGTATGTTTCCCAGGGTGAAGTAGAGAATCAGTATGGCTAAAGTCCAGCTTAGCTTTCTCTTAAAATGGACGTGCCCAGTGGGCCGCTCCACGGAGGGGAGCCGGCGCACAAAGGGCTCTATCGCATAAAAGAAACTCTGCTGGTTCATACTACTACTGCCTGACCACCAGCAGCCTCAATTTTGCTTTTCGCCGTCGCAGTGAATCCAGCCGCGCTAACGTTAAGCGTTCTAGTTACCTTGCCGCGACCCAGAACCTTCATCTCGGAAAGCTCAATTTTGCCATCCGGGCCTGCCATCTGGTCCAGCACGTCCACGTTGACCACTTCAAGCTCCTCGGAAAGAGGCAGCTTGACGAATCCATGCTTGCCCATCTGAGTTCCGAGAAGCATAGAGCGCATGAAGTGATGTTTGCACTTCCCTGAATCTCCACGGCCGCCGCGAGACCCGCCTCCGCGCGCATTCTTATGCTTGCCGTGGTAGGTTCTATGCCCTCTCTTTTCCTTCGTCTTTGGTCTAACCATGGTTTCTTACCTCATCCTCTTGATAAGATCCGCCAAATCCGCGCGGAAGCCCAGATCTCCGCCCTGTTGCGCGGTCTTCTTGATGGTCTTTAAACCCTTGCGAGCCGGATGGAGCCGGAATATGGGCTTGATTTCCAGATCCTTCAGGCTTGTGGCCCCAGAGGTGATAGCACTGGCCAATTCCTTGAAGGAGCTATAGGATGTATTCTCTTTCAAGAACTGCTCTGTCAGCCGCCTGTTTGCACTCAGCCGTCCCCGCTTCTCGAGGAGCAAGGCCAGAGTATCATCGTCTATCTTGCCCCAGGCAACATAGTCCTTTACCTTCTGGATCATGCCCCGGTAATGCTCATCTTCCTTGACGACGATGCAATGGTTGACTCTGTGCATATGCAGCATCGCTAAAGTGGACTTGATCCCTGGCCGAACGTTCACCTCGCCTCTCAATCTCACTATGGCAAACATCTTCAAGCCCTCACAGTTACGGTATTGATGAGTGCATTGTAGGTGGCCTTGGCGAAATTGATAGTCGTCCTGGTCGAACCTGCCGTTCTTGTCCACACATCCTTGATGCCGGCCATGTCCATGACCTTCTTGGATGTATCGCCTGCAGCGATGCCCAAGCCCCGGGGCGCTGGGATAAGTACTACCCTGACGCTTCCTGACTCGCCGATTACCTGATAAGGCACAGTGTGCGCCTGGCCGCAGCCGCATTCCCAGCTTCCGCAACCTCGCTTCACCTTCACGATATTTCGCTTGGCACTATCGATGCCCTTCTTGATGGCTTTGCCCACCTGAACATCCTTTCCTTCGCCAAGTCCAATATAGCCGTCTCTGTTTCCCACAATTACCGTGGTTCTGAATTTGACTCTCCTTCCGGAGTCCGTCATCCTCTGAACCATGTTGATATCCAGAACTTCATCCTCAAGTCCCGGTATCAATGCATCTATCAGGCCGGCCTCCTTAATGGGCAGACCTGAGGCAATTGCCTCATCGAAAGAGGTTATTTGGCCCTCAAAGACGAGCTTGCCCAGCCTTGTCCTGGGGACCCACTCTTCCTGGTAAAAATCACGCTTCTTTTTCCGATCCATAAGTTCACCCCAGTATCTTCTCTCGAACCTGCTCGAATTGGGCCACGATATCTGCTCCCGTGTGTTTCTTTATGTGCTCGCCACAAATCCTCTTCTCATCGGGGAAGATCTCCGGGCCATGAGGCACATTTACACCTGCATCTACGATGCCTTTGATGGCAGCATAGATTCTGTTGCCTTTAGTGGAGGCATGCAGACCAATATCTGCGATACCCTCATCAATGCCCAGGGCCAGCATCTTCTTGCCGAAGAGAAGGCCGGTAAGGTAGGCAGCAGGTATATTGCTCCTGCTAAAGGTATATCCATAGTCCTGCAGCTCTAGGGAATTAACCGTCAGGAGGGTTTTATCGCCTTTTTGCTCCGCCAGCACCAATTGCAGCAATGTGTTGGCATTGCTCTTCCTGACAACAACGCGGGGTTTCTTCGATAGTATTAGCTTATATCTGACGTGATAGTTGGTCTTGCCCTCTCTTCTTCTTCGGAAGGGGACTCTATATCTCGGTCCTGTAGCCAAGTTATTCACTCCTGGCAAGGCCCTTAGCCTTGATGAAAGAGTTCATGTGCGCCAAACTCCTATACTCGCCGCCTTTGGATTTGCGATAAAGCAAGCGGTAGGCATGGCGATCTATCTGGCCGCCTTCACGAAGCTCCCGAAGCTTCTTTCGCAGAGCCCGGATTTTGGTCATCCACTGCTCTTTTCTCGGGCATCGGGCACCTTTGGCACCTCTTCTATGTCCCGCTCCTTTGCAGTGACCATAGGCGCGCTTTGCTGCTCTGGCCCTAATTCTGCCTCGGCTGTTGCCCTTCTTGGGCTTGGCCTTGATATTTCCTGCCTCTACCTGGGAGCGAATGTCCTCTCGGGTAATGGCATCGGAAAGCTCGCTTGCCACCTCTGGATCGGGATTGATCCAGACCCGGCTCTCGCCGATTTTAAGCTCCGCTGCGGCGAGGCGCCGCTGCGTTGTTAAGCCCGGCATTTCTAGGCACCACCCTTGGGATTGAGCACCCTAAGGCCAGCCTCAGCCGCTTTAGCCTGCATCTCCAGGCGCTTCTTCATGCCAACACCTGATGCTATGCGTACCACAGAGCCCTGCGCCTTCAGCACCTCTGCTACATTATTAACCAGTACCTCAGGAAGGCCGCAGGGATGAAATCCCTTAACCGCCTTGGGGCTTCCATAGCCGACTCTAACCAGCTTGCCTTTAGCAGCAATCTGCTGCCGGAGCTTGTTGTGCAGGCCGCGAGGCTTTCGCCAGCTGGTGCTAAGCCGCTTCTTTTTATGTGAATCATGTAAGTTGAACTCAGGCTTCTTTGATTTTTGCCGGGTTCTAACTCTCAGCAACCTCTCTGCCATCCTCGTCACCTCTTGTCCACCAGGTATATTCCGTCTTGGAATATCCTGATATCGAAACCATGCACCCTGGTAGCCTGCTCAATATTGGCCATGGTCTGGCCAACCTGCTCCTTGTCGATGCCTGTGATCGTTACTTCATCTTTGCCGATCTCGACCTTCGCACCAGGTAGAATCTTGGCGGATCGAGACTTCCTTTCGCCCAGGAAGTTGTTTATGATGAGCTCGTTGGAAGCTTCCTTGAGCTGTATGGGGAAGTGAGAGTACACGACCTTCATCTTGTACTCATAACCCCGGCTTACGCCTGCAATCATATTGCTGATGTGCGCGGCCAGTGTCCCCACCATTGCTCGGTGCTGCTTTCTATCGAGCCTGGAATTCACGATCAGTTGAGATTCCTCTTTCTTGATCTCTATCTCAGGATAGCAAAGCTGCCTGCTGACCTCACCTTTCGGCCCCTTAACCGTGACGGTATTCCCGTCTACAGTTACGGCAACTCCTTCTGGAATCTCTACCTGTCGTGCAATCTCTTTGACCATTGCGACCACCTAGTATACGTAAGCCAGGAGCTGACCGCCCAGGAATTGGGACCTGGCATCAGAATGGGCCATGACTCCCTTACTGGTGCTCAGTATCAGAACACCGAAGTTCCTGGCGGGGAGGAATCGCTTCTCCCATTTCTCCATCTCGGTCACCTTGGTCGAAAACCGGGGCTTAATTACGCCGCATCGGTTGATCCTTCCCAGGAGCTTTACTCGGAACATTCCCGACTTTCCGTCGTCAACAAATTCGAACTCGCCTATGTATCCTCTATCCGCCATAACCTTCAGAGCTCTTCCTATGAGCTTGGAGGCGGGATGAATGATACATTCAGGCTTGCCTACGCTCTCCGCATTCTTTATTACGGATAGGGCATCGGCCAGTGGATCCAATAACAATGCAACCACCTACGAATATTTTTCAAAACCCATCTCAGGGGCGATCTCTCGGAAGCACTGCCGGCAAATGTATATCCCGTACTTTCTTATCAGGCCGTTTTTATTTCCACAGCGCTTGCACGGGTTTGAACCTCTTCCGAAGACCTTTTTTCCTTTCTTCATGCTGCCTCCAAGATCTCAATGCCGAACTTCTTTGAGACGAACTCTGCTGTTTCGTCTTTATTCAGCCTCTGTCGGCTGGGAAGTTTCTTTTGCGCCACGCGCCGCATTGCAATCCGATAGCCGGCCCTCTTCAAGGCTACAGATACGTCCATGCCGAATATGCCTATATCTGGATCGTATCTCATGCCTGGAAAGTCGGTGTGCTCCTCAATGCCGAAAGAGAAGTTGCCTTGCATGTCGAACTGGCTCTTTTTTAGGGTATTTCCTGCAGCCTTCAGGGCTATGACAAGGAAATCCTCAGCCGCTTTTCCTCGCAAGGTAAGCTTTGCACCTATGGGCTCATTTTTTTTGATCCCGAAGGTAGGCAGAGTCTTCTTGGCAATGGAACGAACAGGCCGTTGCTTGGTAATGGTTTTCATGATGGTTTCAGCATTTACCAGCCTCTGTCCGCTCTCTCCTACGCCCACATGCACGACAACCTTGTCAACACGGGGAATTAGATTGGCATTCATCTAACAGCCCCCAGCTTGATGACAGGCTGATCTTTTCCGATCATGTAAACGTAATCCTTGATGGTCTCAAACTCCTCGTCGCCCGAGATGATGATGCGATTATTCTGGGAGCTCTTCACGGTTATGATCTCTTTGATCTTCCCCATTTGGCCGGTATGCTTTCCGCCTATGACCATGGCCAGATTGCCGATCTCAAAGCCGATCCTATCCTCAATATTCTTATCGGGCAGTGAGAGGACCAGAGAATCGCCAACCTTAAACTCGCCTTCTGCCAGCTTATTTGAGCCGTCGGATAAGTTAAGCTGTTGCTTTTTGCCCTTAATGAAGGTTTTATTATCAATTCGGGCCAGCTTTCTTACCTTGCCCTCCTCGAGAGAGCTGAGATAGAACATTCCCTTCTCATCTTTGAGCATTCTGTATTGCTGGCTGCTAGAGGGAACGGATATGACATCGAATATGCCTATAGGCAGCTTGTAATCCTTCTGGATTTTTCCATCCACCAATACCTTGCCCTCGTACAGAGCCCTCTTTGCCTCGCGGGCATTATCTACCAGCTTAAGCATGTCTCGGACTACCATCACGAGAGGCATGCTATCCCCAGCGGAATGAGGCCCGGGGCTGGTCTTGGCAACCCATGTGTGGGTCTTTTTTGCAATGGGCCAGCTAACGGGAACCGTTATTCTTTTTTGATGTCTGCTCATTCTGATCGCCTCGCGAAGATCTTTTCCCTCTCTGCGTCTTCAAGAACGAGCTTGATTATCATGACGTTGGAGGGATGGATAGTTCTCGGTACTTCAGTTCCGTCAGCCCGGTAGTTGCTCACGCCTGCCACTTTGATGGTGCACCTCTTAAGATCCACATCCTCGATCTCTCCTTCGGTGCCGGCGTGATCGCCACGCATAACCTTGACGGTGTCGCCCTTGCGAAGCTGTGCATTGCGCCTCTTCAGCTCCTCACGCAAAGCTTTGCTCAAGGGTGCGTGCATGTACTTTTGACGCTTATGCAGCGGTGCGGTATACCTCGCTTTCCGCTGCTTCCTTGGCTGTTTTGTAATCATAATCATCACACAATCATGGATGCCGCGGAAGCGATCTTGCTAAATCTTTCCGCTACCTCGCGGGCCACTGGTCCCTTAACCTCAGAGCCCTTGGGAACGCCCTCGTCATCTACGATAACAGCGGCATTATCCTCAAATTTTACCCTGAGGCCATCGGGCCTTCGAAACTCTTTTCTCTGGCGGATGATGACAGCTTTAAATATCTGCTTTCTCATCTCCGGGCTTCCCTTTTTCACAGATACTACGACTACGTCTCCAATCCCTGCGCAGGGCTGTCTATTTTTCACGCCTCGATAGTTCTTGACTGCGATGACGTGTAGCGTCCGCGCACCTGTATTGTCTACACAATCCAGGTATGCGCCAGTGTTGATCGCCCTTGGGATCTTGGCCTTTTGTCCTTTCATTTCAAGACCTCCACTACTACGTAGGATTTGGTCCTGGAAAGGGGCCTACACTCCGCTATCTTGACACGATCCCCTGCCTTGGCATCAATGCAAGGGGGGTTGTGCGCATGGATTTTGGACTGCCTCTTCTCGAATCGTTCATACTTCGTTGCTTTCTTCTCGAACTTACGCATGACTACCACAGTACAGTCCATCTTGTCGCTGACCACGGTGCAACTGAAGACCTGGCCGCGTACAGGGAGAGTACCATGGAAGGGACATTTTGGATCATTGCACTCCTTTTCCGGCGCGCTAACGTCCAGTCCGATATCCCTCATAACTTCCACCTCGTTCTCTGCATTCTCTTGCTTATTCTGTTCTCTGGCTGTGAGATCAAGATTGAGCCGTAGACCCTCACGTTTTGTTCATCGGGCAATGTGAATATTAGGTTCGTATTCTTTTTGGCGACGCGCAAAACCTTGGCTTTCGTCTCCAAAAGGAATGTATTCCTGGTCTCGTCCACAACTTGGCCTGAAAGCCCGATCTGGCTCGAGTTGCTGCTTGTAACAACTCGCACCTCAAGGCCGATCAGCTCGTGCCTTGCCAGATTTTCAGGATTCAGGTTCACTTGACTTCGCTCCGTTTGGATCGCCTTGATCCCCTTCGCTCAGTTTGAACCGTCTTGATCCTGGCGACCGTTCTGCGGATGTCTCTGATTCTCCCAGGCTTTTCCGGGGCGCCACCTGCAGTAACGATGCCTCTCTCTCGGATGATTTCGCTTTCGAGCTTCTTTAGCTCTTCAGCAATCTCTTCCGCGTTCATGTTTCTAATCTCATCAATCTTAAAGATCGCCATATCGGATCACTCTTCCTTGGCGCAAGGCTCAATATCTGCCTTCTCTTCGGGGAGGGGAACATCCTCTGCCACGCCCTCGGCTCTTGCCGGCTCATCCAGGGGGGCGGGCGCAGCCACGGGCTCAGACTCTAAGAGCTGATCCAGATCGCTCTTCGTCTCGGAGGAGCCTGGTGCAGCCACAGGCGGCTTAGCCACGGGTTTCGTTTCCACGACCGGGGTTGCGACCGGCGGCTTTTCAATCCGGAAGTCGTCGGGAAGCCGCACGTCGGGCGGTATGATTCTGACCTGGCAGCCAATGACACCCAGCTTCTTTACGGCTACGGAGTAGCCTTTATCCACGAGATCGATGGCCGGCTTTCCAGAGTGCTTGATGTATCCGGAGATGAATTTCTCGGTTCGAGAGCGTGGGCCCGTCAGCTTGCCGCTGATCACAATCTCGCAGCCTAAAGCGCCCGCATCCATCACTCTTCTCATCATGGACTGGCCTGCCTTTCGGAAGTACCAGCCGCGCTCCAGAGAGGACGCGAGACGATTGGCCACAACTCTACCGTTCAAGTCGCCGCGGCCCACATCCTGCACATCAATCTGGGGATTGTCCAGATGGAATTTGCGATCCAGGTCGCGAGTGATCTTCCTGATCAACTTGCCGCCTTTTCCTATGACCATGCCCGGCTTTTCTGCATAGACCGTGATCTGGGTGCCCATAGGAGTGCGGTTCATGACCATGCCGCCATATCCTGCGCGCTCCAGCTCTTCCGCCAGATACTCATTGACGAGAGCTTTGGAGAGGCCCTCTGCCACGAACTTCTTTTCTACGGACATCAGCTCTTCACCTCAGTGAGGACCATCTCCACAGAGACCGTCTCTGTGTTCTTGGGGGTGGCTCTTCCCATAGCGCGAGGCATCCATCCCTGGATGGTTCTGCCCTTCTTTGTACCGGCATGGAAGATCCTCATCTTCTCGGACTCCATTCCCTTGTACTCGGCATTGGCAAGTGCGTTATCCAGTACGATCAAGACTGCCTTGGCGGCCTTTTCAGGAAATCTGCCGGCATCCCATCCTACTACTCCATGCCTGTGGGCTACATTTCTTCTGTAGCGTTTGAAGGGAATAGCCCTCTTCAAGGCTATTACATCTTCCAGATAGGCACGAGCTAGACTTGCCCTCATGCCCTTCAGTGTCCTGCAGATCTCGTGGGCGTGCTTAGGTGAGATGTGAAGCTCCATCCCCATGGCCCTTGAAGAGCGTCCTGCAGGCGTAAGCGAATAATTCAATCTGCCCAATCTCACACCTCACTTCAGCGGCACATACTTGCTTGATCTGGTAGCGCCCACGCCTGCGGCACCGTGCTGCACGCGACCGCGCGTGAGCGCGAACTCACCGAAGAAGTGCCCGATCATCTCGGGCATGACCTCTACCTTTTCGAAGCTCTTGCCGTTGTAGATCTCGAGATTCTTGCCCACCATATCAGGCATAACTATCATATTCCTGATGTGGGTTCGAACCGAGTCCTTGTTCTTCAGGCTTGCCAGGAGATTCTTGTTCTCCTTGACAAGGCCTCTTTTGATCGATCTGCGTTGCCGCGCTGGTAAGAGCCCGGCAAGCTCCTCTATACTCAACTTGGCGAGGTCGGCAACCTTCCGGCCCCGATACAAGAATTCTTCCTTTCTCTTAGGAAGCTTGGACCCTGCTTTTTTAGCCAAAACCTATCACCTAGCGCTTACCGGTCTTCCTTGCGGCAATTGAACCTACCTTTCGGCCAGGGGGCGCATTCCTGCTAACTGTCTTTGGCCGCCCTGGATGCTGACGTCCGCCGCCACCGAAGGGGTGGTCTACGGCGTTCATTGCAACGCCTCTGACGATGGGCCATTTCTTGGCCTTGGACTGGAACTTAAAGAAGCTCTTGCCTGCTTTGACCAGAGGCTTGTCCAGACGGCCTCCTCCGGCAACGACCCCTATGGTCGCCATGCATTTCGGGGAAAGCCACTTCATCTCACCGCTGGGCAACTGGACGACTGTTTGGCCTGCATCATGAGCTACGAGAATGGCGCAAACTCCTGAAGCTCGGGCAAACTGGCCGCCGTGACCCGGCTGCGATTCAACGTTACAGATTGGTATGCCCTCGGGAATCTCTGCCAGATGCAGAGTGTTTCCCGGCTCTATGGGGGCCGATATACCGCATGAGACTTCCTGGCCCACATACATGCCCTCGGGAACCAGGATGTATCTCATCTCACCGTTGCTCAAGGCCATGAGCGCAACAGGAGCCGTTCTAGCGGGATCACGCATTATTTCCTGGACCACGCCAGTTATGGTCTCATCGCTATCGACCTTTATGTGCTTGATGTCCGCCCTGTACCTGTGAGAGGGTGCCCTGTACGTAGGACCACCTGCACCTCTATTCTGAGATATGATTCGATGTCCCATATTTTACCCACCTACAGTAGTCCTAGCCTTGTGGCAAGCTCGTTCGCACTGCCCTCTTTCGCCAGCTTCACGATGGCCTTCTTTTCTCCCTGGGAGGTTATCATGGTCCTGACTGCCAGGACATCTATATCATAAAGCTCTTCCAGGGCCTTTTTGATCTCCGGCTTGGTGGATTTCATGTTCACCAGAAACTCAATGGTATCATTGGCGTCAATCATGCCGGTGACCTTTTCTGTGACGTAGGGACTCTTGATAATCATTGTACTGCCTCCGCTCTGCCCTTTTTAGCCAGCTTTTCCAGGGAAGACTCAGTCCAGACGGTCAGCCTTCCGGCTTTGGTTCCGGGGGCAAGCAGCTCAGCGTTCAGCCTCTCCACGGTGACGAAGTCCACGCCGGGAAGATTTCGTGCGGCTTTTCCTAGTCCCAAATCGTCTCCGGCGACTATGAGCACGCTCTTGCGGCTTTTATATTTTCTTCCCCGCAGTTTGCCCTTGCCGGCACGAATATGTCTTCCGTCCTTTGCCCTTTCAACGTCATCCCAAAGGCCAGCTGCCACCAGGAACTTGATGACGTCTGTGGTCTTGCTCAAGGATTCGAGGTCGTTCTTGGCCACAACAGGCAACTCTCTCGTAAACCTGTGGCCTCTTGCCTCGACCAGTCCCGATGAGGCCGTAGCGGCGATCGCAGAGCGGATGGCTTTGCGCCTCTCCTTTTTGTTGACCTTTTCGGTATAGTCTGCATTGGGCTGGGGAGCGTGGGACCTGCGGCCGCCTACGGCCATGGGAACGCCTGCAGCCTTTCTGCCGTTCTTCAATCTGGGAACTCTGGAGACGCCATGTCCCGGACCCCAGGATAGAGCAGAGGTATTCATACCCGCGTAGAAGTGAGGTCCATAGGCCTGGAGCCTGTTGGCCTGTGCGGCTAAGACGGCCCTCTTGATGATATCCGGCCGGTATTCCTCCTCAAAGACGAGAGGAAGCTCTATCTGGCCGCTTGCGTTTCCTGATAGATCAATGATATTTGCCTTCATCGCCTAGACCCCCTGCTTGGACTCTTGGCTCACGTAGAGGAACTCCGGCGCCTTTACAAAGTTCTTTCCGGGTCTTATAGCGTGTCTTATTCTGACCATCCTCTTGATGGGACCGGGAACGCTTCCCTTGATCAGGATATATTGATTTCTAACTAGGCCATAGCCGGGAAATCCGCCTTTCGGATTTATTTGTGCGCTGTCGGTTCCGATGAACATGAGTCTTTTATTGAACTCCGTCCTCTGGTGGTAGCCCATCTGGCCAAGCTGCGGTACGCGCCAGCTGATATGAGATGGATGCCAGGGACCGAGGTTGCCCACGTGCCGCAATTTGCCGGTTCGGGCGTGCTTTCTCTTGGCCATGGCAATTCCCCAGCGTCGCACTGGACCCTGGGTGCCCTTGCCTTTGGTGACTGCGGAGGCATCCATTAGATCTCCCAGCTCAAAGACGCTGGAGATGGGGACCTGCTGTCCCAGCAACTTATGCGCAAAAGCGAGACGATCCAGCATGGAGCCGCCGTTGATGGGCATCTCCATGAGCTCTGGAACCTTCTTGGGAATTCCGGTTATGAGCATGGGATTGGTGTGCACCACTACTCTAACATCTACGATATCGTCGCCCAGAGCCCGCAGGTCGTCGGCTGAAGTCCCGCGAGTCTTCTTGGGAACGGTGAGAGCCCGAGCTAAATCGGGGCTCAGGTTCTCAGACCAGGCCTCGCCCGCCGGCCGAAGGCCGCCGTTGTAGTTCTCGTAGGCGCGCACAGCCACCACATTCATGGGGGGCACCTCCAGAACTGTTACGGGCATGGAGATCTCCACGCCCTCGGTGAGGCTCTTGCGGTCGGTCGTCGATCATCATGATGTGGGTCATGCCGGCCTTGTAACCGGCAAAACCTGCCATCCTGGCCTTGTCCTCCTCGGGCCAGCTTCTTATTCTGGGGACCTCGCTCTTGGCCCTCTTTCTTGGGCTGTAGGCCAGCGAACCTCGTCTTGGTCGGTGTATTGTTGCCATTTAGTCCTCCAAACGCACAAGGTTGAGCAGGGCTAAAGTGGCAAAGACAGCCTCTTCCACGCGAACCGTCTCAGTTCCTTGATGCGGGATGGTGTTGATCATTTCATATCTGTCCATTGATTCCTTACTCAAGAATGCGTCTACGCCTCGTGCCGGTGAACCGAACACCACCGCAAGGTCGCGCTTTTGGCCTATGTGTCCCATGTTTGAGAGGATTTCAGGCGTCAGGCCTTTTCCGTACCGCGAAGTAAGGACCACATAGGCACCTTGCTCATGCTTTGCAGCCAGGTAGCCTTCTAGGCTCTCCACTATCTCGGTCTCGTACCCCCAGTAATGAGGGATATCCTTCGGGTCCACAGGCTCAGCGGCGAGCGGTTCATGCGAAAAGATTCTGACATTTAGGCGCTGCCCCACCGAGTAACTATCACCGGTACGAAGGGGAATAGGGCGATTGATTCCGATTTCCACCCAGACGCCGCTATCAGATCCGACGCTTTCAACGACTGCTCCGACGCGAAACTCGCCAATCTTGAGCGATTCTGATTTTGAGTTTATTGGATGATGAGCCGTACGTAGCGGCGGCAGCATTCCGACATGGCGTAGCTCCTCCCGGCGCGGGATGAGCATACGTCGCAGGTACTGCGGTGTATCCATGTAGCGCAGCACCATGGCCATGAACCGCGAGTCATTGTGCTCTGGATCGCGATAGATCACGATGCGGTTGTATTGGAAGACTGCTGCTGCCCGGGCGATTTGGCCAACTTTGAGCGTGCTCTCACGCCGATCCCTACTCTCCATGTTGAGAGAGGACGGGATAAGGATGGCTCTCTCGCGCTGTCCGGTCATCAGGTTTCCCTACTCTGAAGAGAGAGGAGGTATAAAAAGGTTTGGAGAGGGAGAATGAAGAGGACCGTGCTGGAAGCGATGAGAGGAGCATTATGATCAGAGCAGCAGTGAGATCAGGATCAGGCTTTGGGGAAGGCTGCCTCGATCAGTCCGTGGCCACGGTCCTTCTGATAAGCATTCGGCTACTTCCACAATAAGTGCATCAAACTGCTCTTGTGAATATTTTAGTTCGAGAAGCGATACATTGAGAGACTCTTAAAATCACTTCTTGGCATCTGCGTGGCCAATAGAAGCAAGCATCAAGTAGCCAAGGGCCACCAACTCAAACCCTCCTGAGCTCTGCCCTGACTTCCAGCCAGTAATGCCAAGCTGGTAGAATGTCGCAGCCTCGCCTGCCCTGTCGCCGATCTGCTGCCTGATTTTCATGGCCTTCTCGAATTCTCCCGCGCCGCTTCGTAGTCGCCCTTGTTCAGGTCGATCGAGGCCAGATCATGCCAGGTCGCAGCTTCGCCAGCTCCGGTCCCCGATCTGCTGCCTGATCTCCATGGCCTTCTCGAACTTCTCTCTGCGCCGCTTGTAGTCGCCTTGTTCGAAGTCGATCGTGGCCAGTTGATGCCAGGTCGCAGCTTCGCCCGCCCGGTCTCCGATCTGCCGCTTGATTTTCATGGCCTTCTCAGAAGCTTTCCCGCGCCGCTTCGTAGTCGCCCTTCTTGCAGGTCGATCGAGGCCAGAGCATGCCAGGTCGCAGCTTCTCCGTCCTGATCCCCGATCTGCTGTCTGATTTTCATGGCCTTCTCGAACTTCTCGCGCGCCGCTTCGTTCTCGCCCTTGATCGACAGGTCGATATGGCCTAGACCATGTCAAGGCGATCTGCCGCATCTTCTTCTTGATTCGAAGCCCACGAAGCATCGATGCGCGTTGATACCAAATTCGGGCAGAATCATACTCCCCTTGATCTATGTAGGTTCTACGCTATCCAGTTCATCGGAGACGGGATGCATTCTCATAATTCAGCAACTCAAAATTGAGCTGCCTCAACAGCCATCATAAAATCCGCTTCTCACAAGGAAGCCTGACAGACGATCCGTCACACTTCTGGCGTGTTCAAGCTCCTTCGCCTGCAAGATACTGGGACCGCGCTTCCATCAAACAGTCCACCCAGGATAGATCCAAGCTCGCTCACTCGGTTTCTGCCGAGTTCCATCTCGACCAGGAAATCGCCTGCTGCCTTGTGGGCATCCTTTTGCTCTTCAGTGAGAGAGCTTGGCCAGAGCCAGCCCCGCAGCAGACCATAGACAATCCAAAGAGGTTCCTTAGATTTTCCATTCTCCTGGTAGGCAAAGGCCCGATCCTGCCAGCTTTGGGCGAATGCCTGCACTCTGTCCAGAGGCTCCCCGGCGACGGCTGCCAGGCCCTCCAGGGTCACAGGGACACCATAAACTGCCGACCGACAGAGAGCCTTTTGCGACTCGGGACTGAGGTAGCCGTAAAGCCGCTCGGTGAAGATGTCTCCAAAGTATTTGTCCCGCAATTTCTGAAGCTCGCCCGGCTCTGTGCCAGCGGGCAGCTCCACCTTGGCCAGCTCCGCTTTCAATAATTCGGCATCCATTTCCTTGATGGCCTCACGGATCTGGAGGAGGAAGCGAGGCGTCCCGCCGAACTTCTTGTACAGCTCCCTCAAGAGCGCCATGGGAAGCTCGCCAGACCGGCTGCGCCGCTCCACCTCAGGGTCACGCTGCAGGATCTTTAGGAAAGAGGATTCGGGGAAGTCGCTCAGATCCTCCCGACGGACCTTGGGCGGAAGGACTGACACATCAGAGGGTGGATAGCGGGTGGTAATGATGGCACGAGAGCCTCCGGACAAGGCTTTCGAGAAGATATCTGATAAAAGCCGGATATCTCCGAGTCCAGGATGTGCAGGTCGGCCTCGTCCAGGTTAGACTCGAAGTTGTCGAGCAGCAGGAGGAAGCTGTCCTTCATTCAGAGCGGCACTGCGTCATGCAGTCTGCTTTCCACCGAGATCTTGGGATTATTCAGATCCTCAGCCAGGGCTGCAAGCTCATCGGCCTTTTGCGTATTTCCCCGAGCTTTATGCTTTCTTGCCGCATTCCGGAAGGCATCACCAAAGGCCTGCAGGAGACGAGCCGAGTTCAAAGGATTCTCTATGGAGCTGGCGACAGGGATAGGGATGAAACCGCTGGTTTCCAGCTTGCGAGCCAGTCTGGTGGCCAGAGTGCTCTTGCCGCTGCCTCCCAAGCCGGTGATGATCAAGACCTGCAGATCACCACTTCGCAGAGCGGGAAGAAGCCGCTGCTGCTCGCGCCTGCGACCAACAAAGTGCTCGGCGTAGCCCTCCTTCATGCCGGGCAGGGCATCCAGAACCATGTTTTGCCGAGTCAAGACTTCGGGTGTCTTGTTGGGATCGAAGATCATGCATCTGGATTGTGGCAGAATAAAGAACGGGCAAGGTCCAGGATGGGTCGCCGCGCTCCTGGCAGGCCTTCCAGGCCTCTTGACGAGCCAGGAGAAGAGACCGGTCTACCGGCTGGCCGTCTTTGAGCGTTCTGTAAAATGTCCGGGCGAAGTTGGTGGCCAGGTCGTCGGCGATGGAAGCAGCCCAGCCCACGGCCAGAGGCACCTCGGCGCCCACAAGGGCCTGGCAGATGCCGCTCAAAGACTGCAAGGGCGCCTTGCCCGACTGGCAGCCGCTCACAAAGACGCACTGCACGCCTGAGCCAGCCAGGAACCGGCGCAGATCTTCCGAAGGAACGAGATCGGCAGTACCGTCTTCTTTCTCAAAGGCAAAGCGGCCCTGGCCCTTCAGAACAGCGCCGTGGCCGGTCAGGTGGACGATATGAGGTTTGAACTCGCTCACTTTCTCCTTTAGCTCCTCAAAGGTGCCCAGATCGCAAGAATCAAAGGCTACGTCCTGACCGTAAATGGCCCGAAATAATGCTTCCTCTTCCCTTTCGTAGTCCAGAGTCGGCTGATCCGAGGGAGAGCAAGCCATAAAGAGCAGACGCAGGGGCCTGGGCCGTAGCTCTCCTGTGAAGGGGGCCATCTGCTTGGCGGAGGAGGGAAAGCGGCGGATTCGGAAAAGGGGATTAATGCCGAGGAAGTCACTGTCAGGTGGAAGCAGGAGTTCCCAGGGGAGGTTAAGGATCTCAGGGATCTCCGAGGCGATGACCAAGAATCGCAGAGAGCCCACAGGAACCGCGGCCTCGATCTTTTCCCAGGACGAAGCCAGCCAGAGATCAAAGAGCTGCTTTCCCAGGGCTTGCTGGGCGTCAACATCTTTTTCGGGCCTGCCGCCCTGCTCGAAAAGGGAGCTGAAGCTGCGGGAGATCTCACGCACTGCCTGGGACTCCGGCAGTGAAAGGCTTTGGTTGCTGGTGAGAGCTGTTTCCATCGAGCATGACATGAAAGAGATAAGTGGTGTTGGGACGCACTCCTGATTCTTTTATGGATAATGTGATGGTTGGCTCTTGGCCCATGGTCTTGCCTCCTCCAGTGAAGATTCCAGAAGCAACATTTCAGGATAGCTAATAAGGTTCACGATCGTTCTCCGAAACTACGCCACCTGGTATGAGACTCCGATCGCCCTGAACTCCTCAGTTTCCTGGCGCTCCAGCTTGGCCCTGATCTGCTCGAATCTCCTCACAATCTCCAGCGAGTACAACCTCTCTCCGCAACGCAGGCAGACCTCAGCGCAGACCTTCAGAACCGCGGTATTGGCACCACCACGCAGGATCTTCTCGACTTCTTTTTCAACCAGATCGCCGCCGCAGACCGGGCATTGTTCAAAAGTCATTGAATTCATCTCTTCCTCTCTTTGCAATTGTCTCGAATATGGCCATTTTCGGCGCGTTCCGGGGTTAAAGGCCGTCTCTCCCTGAGTTCATCTGCTCGGGAAGGATTATTCTTCATCAAATCCTCGGCTCAAACGTCCTCGCATCCAGCCGGATCCTGTTCTGGCAGTAGCTGCAGATCGTCTCCAAAAAAGTGCCCTTCGCCAGCGCCTCCTCCACATCCTCCTGGGGCGTGAGATACTGGGTCATCTCCTCCCCGCATTTGGGACAGGTCACCTTCAGCCACTCCAGCCGGGACAGCTCCCGAATGGTCTTGATCAGCAGGCCAGCTGCATCTGCCAAGAAAGCCCACAACCGGGACGGCCAGAAATTGGGCATATTCAGGCCGCCAGCAATAGCCGCACTCCGAGAGTCATGAGCTAAAACGTGCAACTGGGTCCGTGTGGTTGAGAGATCGCTCACAAAAGCTCTACGAACTCTTCGACGGTCAATCCAGCCAGCCCGATTAGTCCTCTCAGTGTTCCTCTATCCAGATCATCATGAAGCGGGACGGAAAGGATAACAATCGAGTCCGATTTAGTCATAATCATATGGCTGCTTTTTTGTCTGGAAATAATCCATCCAGCTTTGCTGAAGGCCTTGACTGCTTCCCTTCCTGATATGTTCGGCAGTCTGGACATCAGACGACTACTTCCATCATTTGCTTGCCACTAATTGCCTTGACCCTTTCTTCCATCACTTCCATACAGCCTTCTATGGCCTCTTTGATATTGTCAAGGGCTTCTTCCAGGGTCTTTCCCTGGGAGATGCAGCCAGGAATAGACGGACATTCCACGACAAGCCATCCATCTTCTCCTTCACTGATCAGAACCTTTAGCCTCATCTGAATCCTCAATTGACAAATGATTTATTAGATAATAAGCCTTCTGCAATTATGCAAGCATGAGACGACTCACTAATTGCAGTTCCAGCATAGACCTTCAGAACCGCTGTATTGGCACCACCACGCAGGGAAAAGGGATATACAAGTAAATACACGTACATTGCTAATGTCCACCAAGACCATCACCATAACCGAAGAGGCATACGAGCGCCTGAAGAGTCGAAAAGGCGAGAACCAGAGCTTCTCCGAGGCCATCCTCCACAATTTCCCCGCTAAGAGAAAGCTCTCCGAGATCCTGGACGAAATTGGCAGAGATGACGAGCTGGCAGATAGAATTGAAGCTGCCTCTAGAGAGATGCGCCAGTCAAAAATGCGCAACGTAGAGGTGTAATGATAGTCATCGACACATCCGTCCTGATTGATGCACTTCATAGAAAGCAAGCCGCTTTGAGAAAGATTCTAGAGCTGGAGGAAACAGGTGAAACACTATGCACGACGCAGATAAATGTGCTGGAGCTTTACAAGGGAGTTTATAGCCCCATCAGGTCGGAGAGGGGATTGCAAAAGGTCAAGAAGCTGCTCGATGCTTTCGTCATCCTCTCCATAGATGAAGACGTCTATGATATGTTTGGGGAACTATCCTCCGAACTCAGAAGGAGGGGGGAGGCGATCGGTGACTTTGATGAACTCATTGCATCTATTGCTTTGGCCAATGGGGCAGTAATTGTCTCAGGAGACACCCATTTCCGGCGAGTACCTGGATTAAAGGCCGTCTCGCCCTGAGTTCTCCGCACCGGAAAGGACAATCTATCACAGCCTCGGCTCAAACGTCCTCGCATCCAGCCGGATCTTATTCTGGCAATAGCTGCAGATCGTCTCCAAAAAAGTGCCCTTCTTCAATGCCTCCTCCACATCCTCCTGGAGCGTGAGATACTGGGTCATCTCCTCCCCGCATTTGGGACAGGTCACCTTCAGCCACTCCAGCCGGGACAGCTCCCGAATGGTCTTGATCAGCAGTCCAACAACATCGGCATATTTCTCCTCCCGGAAGACCAGGGGCCGCAGGTGCTCGATGAGGAAGGGCAGCTTTGCCCCCTCCTCCAGCATGGGGATGATGAGCAGATCCAGTCCCCGGGCCAGGCCGATCTCCTGGCAGACCTCTGGAGAAAAGGAGCCTTCAACGGTCAGCAGGGCCACCAGGCACTCAGAATTGCGCAGCCCAAAAGAAGCACGCTCGGCTAAAGAGATGGCCGGTGACAGATTATAGAGAGCAACGTAGCTTTCCAGGCCTACTCTCCAGAGGGCACGGGAGAGCTGCAGGGCCATCTCCTCATCAGCAGGGCTGTGGGAGATGTAGACTTTGGAGATCATCTCGTTATTATTAGTGCGCTTTCTTCAAAAGGCTGACTATTGGCCTTAAGCTTCCAGGAAGATGTTCCAGACCGCCCAGAGAATGGAAAGGGTGGCCACGAAGAATATCATATACAGAGTATCCTGGGAAATATTCAAAGCCAGAAGATTTGCCAGATCATAGACAACGTAGAGTACAAAAGTGAGTGCGATGCACCAGCCGTATATTTTCTTCTTGCTGATGGCCAGCATTATGCCCAAGGCAGCCACGACCGCCTCCAGCAAGATAGAAAGCAAATGGAGCAGGTTCATTTTGATAATCTCAAACAATAATTAAAATTCATAGGATATAAACTTATGGGAGAAACCTGAGAAAATAAGAGCATATTAGGCCTATTTTTTGGCTAATAGCCCGTGAGACTTAAGCAAATTTATCACCTCGGTCCGGTCAAGGTCATACCAGTTTCGGTAAGCATCTGCGACGGCAAAGCTGTAGCCGCTCCGGATATTTGGGCAGACGATAGTGTCCACCTGGGGGGCAAGGAGCTTGATAGTGCTTGCGGATGCGGTAGGAACGGCCACTACCATCTGAGAGGGCTTACGCCTGCGCACGGCACGAACGGCAGCCAGCATGGTATAGCCGGAGGCCAGCCCATCGTCTACTAATATTACTGTCTTGCCTGCAAGCTGTGGCCAGGGGCGGTTTTCTCGAAAGATGCGGTTTCTGGCCAAAAGCTCTTCCTGCACCGGCTCTGCCAGCACCTCAATCTCCTCCGGGGTGAGGCCCAGCTCTCTAACTAACGGCTCGTTTAGAACCATATCACCCTCCAGGCTGACCGCTGCAAAGCCAGACTCGGTGTATCCGGGAATGGGAATCTTCCTTATTATCAGGAGATCAAACGGCAGATCTAGGCGAGAGGAGACGGCCAGACCTACTGGCACTCCACCCGAGGGTATGGCCAGGACGAAGGCATCCTTTCCCCGAAGCTGCTCCAGCGACCGGGCTAAGTATTCTCCCGCATCATCTCGATCACGGTATACTCCCGTCCTATCGTGCAGCTTTCGATCCTCAATCACTATTGCAGGCATGACATCAGGATTAAAGAATTTTCCCAGGCATATTGTGCTTCTTTTTGCTTGTTTGGGTATAGCCGGAACTTGTAGGCAGTCTTCATGTTGATTTAAATATGGTAGTTCCATACTATATTAAGTCAATTAGAGCGTAGCGAAAGTAATTATGACAGGTGTACGATTCATCCCCCACTGAAGTCTGGGATCTTCTCTATCCCTGTTACTCCGTTACCCCACGAGATAAATGCGAGAACGCCGGGCAAGAAGACAGAGTGATAATTAAGAATAAGTTCAACTATTTATCCCAAGAATGCCCATATACTTATCATGCCCATCCTTCGAGAAGATAAGGACCTGAAAGAGGCCCTGACAAGCTGCCGCACCATCTGCGTGGTCGGCATCTCCCCTGATCCCTACAAGCCCAGCTATTTCGTCTCCGACGTCCTGCAAAGCCGCGGCTTCAAGCTCTATCTCGTCAATCCCAATTATGCCGGCAAGATCATCCTGGGCGAGAAGGTCTACGCCTCCATGCATGACATACCGGATGAGATAGATATTGTGGATGTATTCCGAAGGCCCTCTGCTGTGCCGGCTCTGGCTGAAGAGGCCAAGCAGAAAGGCTTCAAGGTCTTCTGGATGCAGCCGGGCACAGAAAGCCCGGAGGCCATAAAGAAGCTGGATAAAGAAGGATACAGCGTTGTAGCAGGAAGATGCGCCAAAATAGAATCCAGCCGATTGCTCTGAATTATTTTTAATTTTTATCAAATTTTTAGCATGAAGCTATAATTCTTGGCCACCAGAACCTTGTTTAGTATTGTCTCCAGAGACCGACATAGCTTCTCACGACGTTGTTGGTCGGTGTTGATATCCGGCTGGTGGAAGATATAGACCAGGGCGGTACTCAGAAACTCAACCGTCTCGGTGGGATTTTCGATATTGAAACGATCCTTAGCATTTCCTTTGGCCACTAACTCAGATAAGATAGGAACTATTCGCTCCACAGTTGCCTTTTCCAGCTTTGCATGCATTACAGCATTTATGTCTTGATGGAGAAAGTCAATGAAGTCATTCCTTTGGGAAACGAACCCGAGAATTCCATTAATCGCGGCATTGAGCCTGGTTGCCTCATCGACCTCTTCATCTTGAATGAGCTGGATAACATTCTGCTCCAAGACGGCAATGCTCTTCTCCACAACTGCTTCCAATATATCTTCTTTGGAGCGAAAGTAGTAGTAGAGAGTTCCCTGGGCAATATTGAGCTCTTTGACAATATCGCTAATTGCTGTATGCTCGTATCCCTTCTCCATGAAGAGACGCTCAGCCGTATCGATCAATTCTCGTCTTCTTTCTTCGGGGCCTTTTGTAATTCGTTTCATCTTTTTCACTCTATTGCAGGCACCACTAGAACCGGCACATGGGAGTGACGCACTACTTTCTCTGCTACGCTGCCCAAGAGGAACCTCTTCAGACCACTCTTTCCGATGGTACCAAGCACTATCAGGTCAAATCCCCGATCGCTGCAGAGCGTGAGCAGCTCCTCACCGGGATCACCCTCAGCTATCACTCTTTCATAAGCCACTCCGACATCCCGGGCCATATCCTCAATTTCCTCTAAAGCCTCGCCGCCTTCCTTGAACATGAGTTCCATGAGATTGTCTTTAATACCGGGCATTGCCGTATAGCCGGGAAGCTGAGCCAGTCTATGCACATCTACAACATAGACAGCCGTTACTGCGGCTCCTGCTTTTTTACCGATACTAACGGCATTCTCCGCGGCACGCATGCTTGTCTCCGATCCATCCGTGGCCACCAATATCTTTTTCAGCATATGGTCATACCTCGCAAATGATTTTGTCCAAGAGGTTAAAACCAGACATGAGCCTCATTCCGATCGCTGAGTGTTTGCCCGACATGGCTCTTGTGCCTTGATATTCGTTTTAAGCTCTTTTTTCTCTTGCTCACTGAGCAGGCAGCCGCAAGAGCCTTCTTTCGCCATGGCGCAATTGCAGGGCTCGATATGAATGGTAACTGTAGTCCCAGGATAGTGCTGTTTGATAGAGCAGGTTATCATGTCAGCAATGCGATGGGATTCGTCCACCGACATTGATGCATCGACTCTGATGTGAAACTCCACGAAGCGACTGGACCCAGCTTTTCGCGTGCGTAGGCGATGAAATCCCCGGATGGTTGGGGCAAAAGCCCTTATGTGCCTACGCATATCGTCCACCTCTTCAAAAGGAAGGCCCACATCCACCAGGTCGCGGGCAGATTCAACGGTCAGATGATAGGCAGCCCTTATGATTAACAGAGCGACTCCTATCGCGGCTACTGGGTCCACCCATCGCAAATCTACACCGGGAAGAACGAGCCCTCCTGCAAAGATAACGGCCAGACCGCCGAAAACGCCAAGCGAAGTGTATACATCTGTTCGCAGATGCCATGCATCCGCCATCAGAGCTATAGAGTCCGTTTCTTTGCCTACTTTAAAAAGATTCTTGGAAACTATGATATTTGCCATGACGGAAATCAGCATCACGACAATGCCAAGCCAGGCATCTTCCATTGGTTCGGGATTTGTCAGCTTCTTTACTGCCTCAAAGATGATCCAGCCAGCTGCAAGGAAGATAAGCAAAGCCTCAACAGTTCCGGATATATTCTCAACCTTGCCGTGCCCGAAGGGATGGTCCTCGTCTGCCGGTTTGCCGGATTTTCTCACAGCAAACAAGGCAATCATGGCCGCCAACAGGTCCACTCCCGAATGAATGGCCTCGGATATTACAGAGACCGATCCGATCATCGTTCCTACAACAAGTTTGAGAATCACAAGGCTGGTATTCGAGATTACGGAAAGCAGAGCCACATTTGACTTTCGCTTATTTCTTTCTGCATCATTGATTTCCATATTTCTTTCCCTTACTTTATGACTGACGGTCAGTCATCGTGTTAGTATATATTGGTTCTGCCTGGAACAAAAAAAAGATGATTAAATTATTCTCTTAGTTTCTTCGCCGAATCAAGACAACCGCGGTCAGTGTGGCCAAAATGGCTAAAGCGGCCTCAAATCCCGGTTGCTGTTTAATCTGTTCACTTACCTGCTTCTTCAGCTCTTCTGCTGCCTTTTGTTGAAGCTGCTCGGGAGATAGGTTCAGATTCATCTGGTTGATTTTTTCTCTTGCTTGCGCCGTCAGATTACCTTTGGTGGCATTGAGATCTTGGGCAATATGCTCTTGGGTTAGATTTCCTTCTAGAACGTGCTTTGCAGCTTTCTCCTGAAGCTGTTGTCCGGCAGTATTCATCTGTTCCTGGAGGGAACTGGCAGCAGCCTCAAGAGGATTTTGGGCAGCTGCTGTTGAGAATATTGCTAAAAGACACGCCATTAAAATTAAATGCAAAATCTTCATATCTCTTATCACCAATTTTTCAAGCACTTTTCAATACCCTGAATTAACTATTGTTAACCTAAAAGGCTTTCGCTTCATATTCATCACTAATGAAAATATTCGCATTAGCAAAAGCTAAATAGCCAGGCCGGCAGTACCCATTCGATGTTCTCCGGCTGGGATGAATACAACCTCATAAACAAGCAACTCGCCGAACTGGTGAGAAGCCTGCCTGATTCTCCCCTGGGAGAGATAATCAGCTATGTGCTCTCCTCTTCAGGAAAGAGGGTTCGTCCCCTTATCCTGATTTTCTCTGCACAGGCAATGGGTGGCAACGCGCCCTCGGCCATGAACGCGGCTCTGGCTATTGAGCTGGTGCATGCTGCCTCCCTGGTGCATGACGACATTCTCGATCATGGTGTAGAGCGGAGAGGTTCGCAAAGCGCGCTGCAGCGTTTTGGTCCGGAAGCCTCTCTTCTCGCAGGGGACTGGCTCATATCCCGATCTATAGATTTGATATCTCATTATAGCCAGCCGGTAATAAGCACTTTTGCCTCCGCCTGCATGGACATGTCTGAGGGAGAACTGATGGATTTGTCTTCCGCCTCCTCCCCGGATGATTACTACCAATGCGTCTCCAAGAAAACCGCCTCTCTCTTTTCCGCATCCGCCAAGATGGGCGGACTCATAGCCGGAGCTGGTGAAGAGGATGTAGCCAGGTTTGAGAGTTATGGGACGCACCTGGGCCTGAGCTATCAAGTACTCGATGACCTGGAGGAATTCCTGGGGCTGGATCAAGGAAAATCGTCCAAGAAGACTTCTGTTACTCTTCCCATAATCTACAGCAACCACTATCCGGATGATGTCGTGAGGCAGATGTGCATTAAGGTCATTGATGATCACAGCGGCCTCGCAAAGAAAGCTCTTTTTCTCTCAACAGGACGCAATGAAATGCTGTCTCGCCTGGAGAGCATCGTGGACGAGATGACGCACCGGGGACTAGAGAGATGCAGATCGCAAAAAAGCCTCTGCTGAGAATTGATGCCTTCCCGGAAGGAAGAGGCATCCGTCTGAGTGCCCGGGGGGCGCTCGCGCCCTTGGCAAGACCGGTCATGGACAGGATCAATAAGATCTTCGCCGATGAGAAGCCAATCAGCTGCGGCCCGGACAAGTTCATCTTCTCCACCTGGATTCCGCCTGCGCCAAGCCTTGCCTTCGATCGCATGCTCTCCGCCCAGGTGGCGGCTTTGACCCGCCGCCCAGTTCCCGATCAGTTTTCCATAGCCGTCATGAGGGCCTGTCCCAATGACTGCATCCACTGCAGCGCCCCCTCGCGTCAGGGAGAGATACTGGAGAGCGGTGTCGTGAAAGGGGCGATATCCCAGGCCCTGGATATGGGTTCTTACCTAATAACTTTTGACGGGGGCGAGCCCATGCTGAGAAAGGATCTGCCCGATCTGGTCTCGTCTGTGGACGAACGGGCCATTGCCACGACATTCACCAGCGGCTACCATCTCACGGCAGAGAGGGCGAAGCAGCTTAAGCAGGCCGGGCTTTATGCCGTGCGAATCAGCATCGACAGCCCCTTCGAAAAGGAGCACGACCGGGTACGGGGCCGTGAGGGCGCCTTTTACGATGCGCTCGACGGCGTCAAAAACGCGCTGGAAGCGGGTCTCCTGGTCGACCTCTTCATGGTAACTTCTCCTCACAACATCGACCATCTGGAGGATGCCTTTTCTCTGGCCACGGATCTGGGCGTGCATGAGCTCTCCTTTTATGAGATTGTGGCCGTGGGCCGCTGGGCATCGCATGAGGATGAGGTGCTGACAAACGATGATGTCCTGCGGCTGGAGCGCTTCCACAAGGAGAAGAACCGGTCCGCAGGACCCAGGGTCTCGGCTCTGCCCTATCTGCTCGGCCCGGAGATGTTCGGATGCTTTGCCGGGAGAAGGTGGATTCACGTGGATGGAGCAGGCGAGGCCTTGCCCTGCGCTTACATGCCACTTGGCTTTGGAAATATCAAAGAAAAGAGTCTGAAGGAGATCTGGAAGGAGATGACTCGCTATCAATGGTTCCAGGGAAGATGCTCCTGCCAGATGAGGGACCAAAAGTTCAGAGAAGCGCACCGCAAGATACTGGGGAGATAGCAACGATACCTAGTAATAAGATAATATAATTAACATAAAAAGTTTAAACTAATTATCGGCAAGCGTTAGATTTATCCTTACGCCATAGACTGAAAGACTGCAAACGGGAAAATTCCCCTGGAGTTTTCCCTGGATTTTAGTGGAGGTTTTGTTAATGATCAATTCGAGAAACATCTTGTTAATGCTGGCCGCTATTGCCTGCATTATGGTTGGTGCCATCGCCGCGCCCACTCCAAGAGTCATAGAGCCAGACGGTATGGACCTGTCCCTGGATGGAATGCAGATATCCGATCCGGAGCACACGGCAGAATACATGGAAATGACGGGCGGCACAGCGAAGCCCGGCCTGCAAACATATGGCCGCAATCTGGCCGGCAATTGGAGCTTTGAGCTGAAAAACATGAAATCCATTCCCATCGGCGACATTGAGCTGCGACTCTACCAGTCGGAAGCGGCTCTCTTTGGCACAGGAGTCTTCAAGCAGGGCTTAAACCAGCAGATCGCCACAGCGGAGGGCTCTCTTCTAGAAGGAAACGCCATGATCCTGAATGTCGTATCCCTGGACAACGTCTTCCTTTACCGGATGACTCTCAATAGCGCTGACGGCAACAGCACATCGGGAGCCTTCACACTCTACCTGCCTACGGGCGAGGCACCGGTGAAAGGGACGGTCTCTGGCGGCAGAAGTGACGTGCGCAGGATCAGCTGAAAAAGATAGATTTTGAGTTAGGGGCTTCCCCTTCCTCTGGATTTTTTTGTATTTTGCTTTTTTTGTATCTTCGCCTATGCTTACGGTATTACCACAGTCCTCCGTCCGTTCGTCCTCTGGGCGCTCTGTGACTCTGTGGTTTTATTCTGTAAACCACCAGAGCTTCATCATCAAGCAATGGGCCTTTTTTTGTAATTCAGATTCCCAGGGCCAGTCGTAGCGTATTTCGGATGGCAGGCGCCAGGCCCAGGGTGATCAAGGTCAGTTTGGTGAGATTTCGCAGGGATGGCTCCTGCAGTGATTTGTCTATCATGTAGAGCACGGGCAGGAGTATCGCCAGCTTGAGAGGAAACATAATAGCTGCGGAGCCGGTCAGGTTTATGAGAAAAGTAGGAACGACGTGCTTTTCGTAGTAGTAGAACCAGTCCACGCCGAAGTAGGTTGAGCTGGCGTCCAGCATATGGGCGTAGATGATCATTTGATTGAATCTATCGTCCAAAAACTTCAGAGCAGACAGACGGCGCCCGCAAAAAAGTATGCCTCCTGTGAGGGCTGAGCCCAGCAGGAAGACAGCGGCAATGACCCAGGTGTTCCTAAATCCGAGCGTGGAAAGAACGGCCAGATTGAAAAAGGTCCAGAGAAAGCCGATGGCGGCATATCTTGCATGAAACTTCTCGCCCCAGATCTTCCGGGTGATGATCAAACAGACAGCCGTGATTAGAAAAACCAGGAAGAATATGAGCGGCGTGATTAGAAAATATCTCCAGGGTGCAGCGACCAGATCGGCGTCCTCGATTACCCGCAAGCTCGAACCGGCCAGGATGTAAGGCAGGGTAGAGAGCAACAGCCGCTCATCCATTAAAACATCCCAGCGGCGAAGCAGTTTTATCAAGCCGAGGATGGCAAGGCCCAGGATTATCGCCCAGGTGATGGTATCCACAGGGTTATAGCTGGTATCGTAGATTATGGGATCGATGTAGTATTTGTGGACAAAAGAAGCAAGGCCGTCAAGGTCGGCAAAGTCGTTCACATTAAGTTCTTGTACGGCCTCATATTTCTAGGAACCGTGTGCCTTTTATCTCCTCAATTTAATACGGCGGCGGAAAGTATTTATATATCAGAAGTAAAAAGCGTCATGTCCGTTTTCTGATTTTAGTTGAGGTAATTAGATGGTCGAGGTGTTCAAAGGTACAACTACGGTAGGTGTACTCTGCGATGGAGGTGTAGTCCTTGCATCGGAGAGCCGTGCTACCATGGGCAGCTTCATAGCCAGCAGCAGCGCCAAGAAGATTTATCAGGTCGACGACCTGGTGGGTCTGACTACGGCAGGTGCGGTAGGAGATGCTCAATCACTGGTTAGAATGGTTCAGGTTGAGGCAAGGCTCTACAAGATGCAAAGGGGCGAGCGCATGACCGTTAAAGCTGTAACTTCCATGCTGGCCAATATACTCTCTTCCCGTCGCTACTATCCCTTCATGGTGCAGCTCGTCATGGGCGGAGTAGACAGATACGGCCCCAGGATCTATTCACTTGATGCATTGGGCGGGCAGATCGAAGAGCGTGAGGTTGTGGCCACCGGTTCAGGATCTCCCATAGCCTACGGCGTGCTGGAATCCATGTACAAGCCCGGCATAAGCATTGAGGATGGAACGGTGCTGGCCGCCAGGGCAATTCATAATGCCATGAAGCGCGATTCCGCTTCAGGCGATAAAATAGAGCTCGTCAGAATCACCGATAAATACCAGGAGGTAGGCGAGCCGGAGTTTTCAGAGATTATGAAGCTCCTTTAATCTTTTTTGGATGTGTTCGATTGTCTGTAGAAGAAGTACTTTTTGAGCTCAAACGCAAGGTGCAGAGCAAGCTGCCTCCGGACATCAATGTCACGGGGCTGGAATTTGAGGGTCCGGAGCTGGTCATTTATACAGACGACCCCAAGAAACTAGCGGACGATGGCGATATCATACGTAACCTGGCCAAGGAGCTCAGGAAGCGCGTGGTGGTGCGTCCAGACCTGAAGGTATTGGCAGAACCTGAAATTTCCATAATCAAGATTCAGGAGGTTGTGCCCAAGGAAGCGGTCCTCACCAACTATTACTTTGACGGCGAGACCGGTGAAGTGCAGATCGAAGCGGAAAAGCCGGGCCTGGTTATAGGTCGCCATGGGGCAACACTACGCGAGATAACCAAGCTGATCGGCTGGACTCCCAAAGTGGTCAGAACTCCACCAGTACGCTCGACGACCATCGCCAACATTAAGGATTATCTGCGCAGTGTTCAGACGGAGAGAAAGACCATCTTGCGCACGGTGGGCCGCAAGATCCACCGAGATATAGCTTCCAAGGATCAGTGGGTGCGAATCACCACACTGGGAGGCTGTCGCGAGGTAGGCAGAAGCTGCATGCTTCTCTCCACACCCGAGTCACGCATCATCATCGACTGCGGCGTAAACGTGGGATCGGACGACTCAGCAACTCCCTATCTCTATGTGCCTGAGGTCTATCCACTAAATCAGATCGATGCCGTGGTCTTGACGCATGCTCACCTGGACCATGCCGGTCTTGTTCCCATGCTCTACAAATACGGCTACGAAGGACCTATTTACTGCACTCCGCCTACCAGGGATTTGGCTGTGCTTTTGCAGCTCGATTATATTGAGATAGCCGGACGCGAGGGAAAAAGGCTGCCATACGACTCTACAATGGTTCGCGAGGCTCTCAAGCATACTATCACCCTCAACTACGGAGATGTAACCGACATTGCTCCCGACACCAAATTGACAATGCACAATGCCGGCCACATCCTGGGCTCCTCCATTGCCCACTTTCACATTGGAGACGGCCTTTACAATGTAGCTTTTACCGGAGACCAAAAATTCGAACGAACCAGGCTCTTCGATCCGGCTGTATGCAATTTTCCGCGATTGGAAACGCTGGTGACAGAGGCCACCTACGGGGGAACTAACAGCATTCAACCCTCCCGCAAAGACGCGGAAGTCACTTTGATAAACGTGGTCAAGGAAACCATCAGCAAGGGCGGCAAAGTCATCATTCCCGCCTTCTCTGTGGGCCGCAGCCAGGAGGTCATGGTTGTCTTGGAGGAGGCCATCCGAAAGAAGGTCATAGATGAGGTGCCGGTCTGTCTGGATGGAATGATCTACGAGGCTACCGCCATCCATACCACATATCCCGAGTACCTCAATAACGATCTTCGGGATCTCATCTTCCACAAAGGAATCAATCCCTTCCTGGCCCAGTGTTTTGTGAAGGTGGAGAGCCCCAAGCAGAGGACGGAGATAATAGAAGGGCCGCCCTGTGTGATACTGGCGACAAGCGGCATGCTTAACGGTGGGCCGGTTCTCGAGTATCTCAAGCGCCTGGGCCCGGATGAGAAGAATACGCTGGTAATTGTAGGATACCAGGCAGAGGGAACTTTAGGAAGGCGCATTCAGAAAGGATGGAAGGAATTGCCCCTCTCCGTAGAGGGCAAGACACAGACGGTAAAGATTAACCTTGAGGTAACCACGGTAGACGGCTTTTCCGGGCACTCCGATCGCCAGCAGCTCATGGAATACATGCGTCGCATCTATCCCAAGCCGGGCCGGGTCATCACCAACCACGGCGAAGAAGGCAATTGCCTCGATTTAGCCAGTTCCATTTACAAGAGGTACAGGATACCGACCATGGCGCCCATGAATCTGGAGACCGTCAGGCTGATTTGAAGAACGCTTTGATCTTCAAAAGCTTTATCAAATTTGAGAGATTATACCAATGCGAGGTTCTTTGTGACGGGAAAGAGAACGCGGATTATTAACGATCCATCAGATCTGGTCCCATTGTTGCAGGCCTTCGGCTCCGAGGTCCATAAGAAGATCTTTGACGAATTGAGTCGAGAATGGCATACTGAGCGCGAGCTGGAAACGCTCATCGGCGATGAAGCAAGCGTTCACAGAAGCGTGGCACTACTGCGGAAGAGCGGCCTCATCGAGACCAAGTGGAGGGTGCCAGAACCTGGAGCAAGCCCCGAGAAAGAGTATCATTCCACTTACTCTCGCGTGCAGGCCAGCTTCGGGGCTACCATGGAGGATCTCAGTGAGCTGATCAGCCTCACCTTCATGTCCGACGAGGAGTTGCGTACAGTGATCGAGAAATTGCAGACGATGGTCAATGGTGGCAATAATAGTCTATCCAACCTTTCTCGGGAGCTGGGACTCAGCCAAATATTTATTCGAGGCGTGGCCAAGAGAGCGGAGGGCCTAGCAGTGAGAGGCCAGCGCATTGAGCCTTACGTTGAGGACTTCTAAATGGCCAATGTCCTGCAGAGCAAGCGGGAAAGCTCTCGTTTTCAAATTCTTGTGGAAATAGCTGCCCATCAGCCAAACCTTCGGCAAAAGGAAGTGGCTGAGAGTCTGGGCGTCACTCCCCAGGCCATATCCGAGTACATCAAGGAGCTGGTAGCGGATGGGCTGGTGACCACAGATGGACGGATGCGCTATAGCATCACCAAAGAGGGAGTGGAGTGGCTGCTGGAGAGTGCAGCCGAGCTGAAGCGCTATGCACGAGTGGTGATGGAGGAGATCATCAGCCACGTCTCTGTCTGGGCGGCCATCGCTGAAGCTGATCTGGCGGAGGGCGAACGAGTATCCCTGGAGATGCGTAGCGGCCTTCTGTATGCTAATAAAAAAGAAGGGATAGAGGCAAGCGGAGTTGTCATTGCCGATGCGCTGTCCGGAGAAGATGTGGGTGTATCAGATTTGCGGGGACTGATAAGCCTTGATGAAGGAAGGATTCTTCTCTGCAAGGTGCCGCGAGTGCAGAATGGGGGCTCTGGCAAGGTCGATTTGCCGGCACTGCAAGTTCAGCTCGCCAGAGTGAAGAACGTGGGCTGCCTTGGTATCGAGGCATTGGTGGCGCTGCGAAAAGTGGGGCGCGAGCCGGACATCATCTTCGGAGCCAAGGAGTTCGCAGTAGAGGCGGCATATCACGGCATCAGCTCCGTGATCGTCAGTGTGGATGAGCAGATTCCGGGGCTTCTTACGCGCCTGGAGTCGGAGGGCCTGAAGTACGAGCTTATCGACCTTACTTTAGGATAAATCTTTTTAAGAATGACTTTTCAGGTTTTGGCTCAGGCGGACAGGTCCCGCATACTATTACTGCCTCAGAGCGGCAGCAAGGTTCTTTTTGAGGGATATCTGCGTTTAAAGGATATGCCCCAGGGACCGAGGGTCTTCAAATTCCTGGTGAAGAAAGGCGAGGAGGCCGAGAAATTTCTTCCTCCTGAGGACGCTTTGCGAATGCTGCGCAAAGCAGGGGCCATTTATCTTGCCCGAGGCGACAGCGTACAGGAAAAGAAGTTCATTGAGCTTTTAGAGTCCTATCAGCTCGGATACAGGTTCGTACAGGTCTGCAACCATTGCCTCGGCCAGAGGAGAGTCACTTACGTTGAGCAAGATGCCATAACCTACAAGGGCCGACGCATCTGCGAGAACTGCGCGGCGGCCGAGCTTTTGCGCGAGGCGGACTTTCGAGGCCTGGGCCGCGCTGCCAAGACTCATCTGGCCAGGATCTTGAAGACGAGGCGCAGCTTAGACGATGTAGTGAGCCTGCTATCTTTGCAGAGGCTGGAGCCGGAGCTGACCCGCTTTGACACCATCCCCGCGAGCAAAGAGGAGCCGACCCTGCCCTTAGAGTCCATCGCCCTGCCCAAAGCCCTCATGGAGCTGCTGCTGCGCAGGCTGACCAGGCTTTTGCCGGTGCAGTCCCGATCGGTGAAGGCGGGCCTTTTAGAAGGACGAAATCAGCTTGTCGTCTCAGCCACGGCCACAGGCAAGAGCCTCATCGGTGAGATGGCCGGAGTCAAGAATCTGCTGGAGAATAGGGGAAAGCTGCTCTTTTTGGTGCCGCTCGTGGCGTTGGCCAATCAGAAGTTCGATCAGCTCAGCGCCTACCGGGAGTTGGGCTTTCAAACATCCATCCGGGTAGGAGTAAGCCGCATCCGTTTGGGAAAGGGGCGCAATATTGCGCAAAGTCTGCAGGCCGACATCATTTCCGGAACTTATGAGGGCATAGACCAGGTGATTCGCACCAAGAAGAGCCTGGGGCGCGTGGGCACGGTCGTCATTGACGAGGTGCACATGCTGGAAGATGCCGAGCGAGGGCACAGGCTGGCAGGCATGATCGCCCGGCTGAAGAATGCCGCACCCAAAGCCCAGTTCATCTTCCTCTCCGCTACAGTAGGCAATCCCGCAGCGCTCGCCAAGCGCCTGGGCGCGACGCTTGTGGAGTATTCATTGCGACCGGTGCCCATCGAGCGGCACCTCATCTTCACCTCCGGGCCGGAGAAGCGCAAGCTCCTCAGGGAGCTGTCCAAAGAGGCCCAGGCCCTTACCTCCTCCACGGGCTACCGGGGCCAGACCATCATATTCACCAACTCCAGGAAGAACTGCTACAACCTGGCCGATGCCATTCCCGGCGCTGCCGCCTATCATGCGGGCCTGCAGTACCCGGAGAGAAAGAAGGTCGAGGAGCTGTTCGGGGCGGGAAAGATTCACACCGTGGTCACCACGGCCGCTCTGGCGGCAGGCGTGGACTTTCCCGCCTCGCAGGTGGTCTTCGAATCTTTAGCCATGGGCATCGAGTGGCTGAATGTGCATGAGTTCAATCAGATGCTGGGCCGCGCCGGCAGGCCGGGCTACCATGACAAGGGCCTGGTTTACATCCTGGCCGAGCCTGGCCGTCGCTTCTCTTCCGGGAGGAGCGAGTCGGAAGATGAGATGGCCCTCGCCTTGCTAAACGGCCAGATGGAAGATGTGGCACCTGAATTTTCCGAGGCGCAGCAACAAGAGGAGGTGCTGGCCAATGCTGTGGCTGCCCGTTCAAGAGAAGAGCTGGAGCGGCTGCACGCCCTCACCGTGGGCCTGGATGACCTGAACAGCTCCCTCTCCTCCCTGGAGAAGGCGGGGCTGGTAAAGGGCATTGTACCCACCAAGCATGGGAGAAGCCGCAGCGGCCCACTTCCTGGCCCCGGAGCAGGTGGCCACCATTGTCAAGTTGCTCGGCAAGGGCAAGAGCCCCCTGGAGGTGGCGGTGGCGCTGGAGAGCTTTGAGGCCCTCTACCTCAAGTTTGCCGAGCGCATCTCCATCAAATTGCACATGCAGATCTCCCAGAGGGCTTTGCACGGCTCCTTTTTGGACCTGCTTTCCAGCGCTGACCTGCGGGAGCTGGATAACAAGCTGCAGAGGTACTGCATGGACTTCTCCCGTGACTTTTTGCGCTGCACTTGCAAAGAATCGCCCTACTGCGGCTGTGTCCAGAAGAGCATCTCGCTACGCATTCTGGATCTGCGGGCGGAAGGCAAGAGCCCGGATGAAATCATCGAGCACTTCAGTGATAGGTACGGGATGTACGCCTACCAGGGAGATCTGATTAATTGGCTGGACCAGATGGTGCGCTACCTGGAGGCTATCGAGTCGGTGGCGCGCGTGCTGGGCAAGGAGGCGGCAGCGAAAGAGGCAGGAGAGAGGAAGAAGAAGGTGGAGGGAGAATAGATGTTCGAAAGAGAGATCCTAAAGCTCCGGCAAACGAATTCGTCCCGGTTCAACAACGGCGAAATGGACTTGCCAGTCGAATCTAGGATCCAATCTTGCAGCATGGCGACCGGCTCCGCCAGCGGACCTGTTGCCGCATGCTGAGAGGCTGCCCAGGGCCAACCGCCGCCCACGCATGTGCAAGCGGGCCCAGCCGGGCGTGCTGAAGGAGCCGATCCCGCGATTGATGGTTCTTCATCATCCTTCGATGCAGGGAGCCTCTGACTACCCGGCGGATCTTGGTCGCTTCCTGCGTCATTTCGTTTTTCCAATGGACTTCACGAAGTGGATGTATTCTTCGGCCTTTATACCGGCGCTTTCCAGGGCTTCAATTGTCCTGGGATCGCTGAGTAGCCTATCCAGTATCTGAGGAGTTGAATCATATGCTTTATCATGATTATCGAAGTTTATTAATAAAACTACATCTTTGATAATAGCATAGATAATAACAAATGGATCAAGATGCTCACTGCGAAGCCCTCTGAGGGCGTGACGTTGGGCTCTCCGATTTCCGGATTGACGCTGATCTCCTGGAGCTTCCGGATAACTCGCTCGTTTAATAATCCATCTTTTTTAGTCAGCTTTTTAAATTTTTTATCAAAGTAGTACGTTGTTATGGTCTGGAAAGCCATAGCGATCTAGAGGCTTCGGAAATGCTCTGCCAGCTCATCAGCATTCTTGAGGCGGGTAAATCGTCCTTCTTTAAAGTCCCTGAGTCCTTTGATAATGCCTGTGGCGATGTCATCTTCTTCGGGATTGGCCCGACTGGTTTTTCTCTCAGGAGCTTTCACAACAGCAGGCATGGTATCCAATCTTACGCCTTAGGCTATAAGGATTTAGAAAAGAAGATGGCCAGTTACAGGCACATGCGACCTAAATCCAGGCGACCTTGCAGCATTGCGACCGGCTCCCGCCCGCGGTCCTGGGGCCGCCTGGCCGAGAGGCTGCTCAGGGCCGACCAACACCAACGCGCGCGCGAGCGGGGCCGGCCGGGCGAGCAGCCGCGGCCACTTCCTCAGCCCGGTAGATGTTCGAAAACAGAGATTCTAAAGCTCACGCAAACGAATTCGTCCCGGTTCCACAACAGCGAAATGGCCGGGCCAATCGCATCTTGAATCCAATACCTCGGCAATCATCTTCGCAATGTAGTCGGCAGACCGCAGTGGTATGCGAAACAGGATGATGCCGCAAGACGGGCGCGGCTTGGAACTGTAAGCCAGCTCTCCGAAGTCTTTGTCAAAGGTCAGCAGAATGCGCCCTTCATCCTCAGCAAGAAACATGACATCTTCATCGCAAATACCGGGCGTGCTTTCGGCGATGGCCAGAACATCATTCCCCTTTCTTCGCAACAATTCGATGGCCAGGAAGGGTATATTTTCGTCAGCCAGAAGCCGCATTAAGGCCATCCTGCAAGGCTGTATTTAGATAGACACGTTCCGATTTCATCAAGGAGCTGGCGTAGCAGAGACAGGCCTGAATGTCTTCATGAACTAATCTTGGGTAGTTCTGGAGTATCTCGGACTCTGTCCAGCCACTGGCCAGAAGGTCGATAACGAATTCCACCGCCAGGCGCGTGCCTTTGATCACGGGTTTTCCCACAAGGATTTTTGGGTCCAGAGAGATGCGGTCTTGCCAATTGATCATAGATCATATTATGTGGACCATTAAGATATATTTTCTGCATGGAGTGGGAAAGTGGAGGCTGCCCAGGGCCGTACGCCGTCTGTGTGTGACTGCGTCTAATCAAGCCAGGATGCGATCAATTTTTACATCAGGCAAAAAAGCCTTTGTGCGTCCTTTGTGAGCTTCTTGATAGCAGAAAGTTGCATTGTAGATATTCAGTGCTACCTGACCCACAGTAGTCCCACGGGCCTCCCGCGCTCCCGAGCACGAGTGCACGCGCGCGCGAGCGGGCCCAGCCGGGCGGGAGTGGATTCTGATGGCGGTCGTCATGCCGGAAAGAAAGGTTAAATCCTAACAGTACGCATAATATCTCTTAACATGTTCGCCGAATACATCGCAGCCGCCCTGGAGCGAGCGAAATATGAAATAATCGATGAACCTGAGCCGTATTATGCCTCAGTTCCCGGGCTGCCGAGAGTGTGGGCCACCGGCAAGACCTTTGAAGAATGCCGCAGGGAACTCATCAGCACAATTGAAGGATGGATTGTACTGGGCCTCCGAATGGGACACCCCATCCCGTCGATCGATGGCCATGCAATATTTGTGTCTCTGGAGCCGGTGGCGGTTGTCGAGTAAACTTGTTCCGGTATCCAGGCACGAGCTAATACGGCTCAGATCAACTTCGAGCGAGTATGAAGCTTAGGATTAAGTACGTTTGCACCGCAATACAATCCTGACTTTTCATGAAGATTCTTATTGCCGAGTACGCCTCCGCTCTTGGCCTGGGCGGCACGTGCGAGTTGGAGGGCCGGGCCATGCTGGCCACTCTCGCGAGCAGCTTCGAGAGGGCCGGGCATGAGGTGCACTATCCCACATCAGGGACCATCGTAGGCGCGGGCCGGCCCATTCTCATAAAGGGAGAAAAGGAGTTTGAAGGCGTCCTGGACTGCAAAGCGGACGCTGGGCTCTTGATCGCGCCGGACGGCATGCAGCCGCATCTTTTGGAGATCCTGGAGAAAAACACTGTGAACCTGGGGGCAAGTCCCGCTGCGGCGCGTCTATGCGCCGACAAGCTGCTCTGCACTCGGGCGCTGGCGCAGGCGGGCGTTCCCGTGGCCGAGATCGTGGACAGGCCCGATCCTGTGGAGAAGGGCTGCCATCGCTATGTGGTAAAGCCGCGCACAGGCTGCGGCTCAGAGGGCGTGCGCGTCACCTCTTTTGCCCGGGCAGGTCCCGGGGAGATCGTCACCCGATACCATGAAGGACTGCACCTGTCCGCCAGCTTCATCGTGGGGGTGGGGGGCTTTTTGCCGCTCACCATCAACCGCCAGCTCATCGACTTTCAGGGCGAGGGCATTAGCTACCAGGGAAGCCAGGTACCCTACAACACGCCCCGCGCCGATGAGATCTGGGCTGAAACTAGAGCGGCGGCTGTCGCCCTAGGCCTCTCCGGGTATGCGGGAATCGACTTTGTGCTGGGGGAACGGCCCTGGGCAGTAGATGTAAACGCCCGGCCGACCACGTCCATCATCGGCATTGCCAGGGTGATGAAGGAGGAGATCGGGGAGCTGATCCTGGGGGCGAGCTTTGGAGGGATGGTGGAGAAGGTGACGCTGGAAGGGGTGTGGACGTTTAGGAAGGAGGATCTCTAAAATGTGCAGATCATGTAGGGAAAAGATTGCCTACATAAGATCCATATGAACATAAGTCTTTTTATTTGTTCGATCACAGGTACTCTCGTGGAGGAAATGAATTTGAGATATTTGTATGCACTTATGGGGATGCTCCTGCTGCTGGCCGCCACTGCCGCCGCGGGGAGCTTTAAAGCAGAGATGGACGTTGAGACCTATGTGGATGCGAACAATGCCAACCAGAGCTTTGAAGATAGCGATCTACTCTGGGCCGCTTCCCAGGACAACGAGCCCACAAAACTGGTCTACTTGAGCGTTATCAATATGTTCGGCACGCAGGGTGTCTTCAATCCGGATCAGATTGCTTCAGCAACATTGACTCTTGATGCCGCCCAGGTTGACAAGCCCGGCAAGATTACAGCTTACTTCTTGCATGAAGCTACTTTTGATACAATGACCTGGTCTGATAAGACGGATTATAACACCGAGGTATCCTCTTCCCCCGTAGATGTTGAAAAAGTGGGAAGCTACACCATGAATGTAACATCGATCATCAAGAAGGCAGTGGAGACCTGCACAGAAGGGTGCCCATACACCATCGTATTAGTGGCAGAGGATGACGCTACGGTAGGATTCGTATCCAGTAAGGCTTCCGGGAATAAGCCGACACTTGAGTATGTCACAGAAGAGTAAATTCTAAAAAAATGATGGATTTAATTGGCAGGGGAATTTTAGATTCATTCCCCCGCCAAGGCCGGCTTTTGCGATCATGGGGATTTTATACATCTTCTATCCCTTAGGGTAGATGATGCGCCCCATCATGCCTAGCATTGCGATTGTCAGTCTAGTTCTT
>CAVVKN010000020.1:0-21454 GCA_963748825.1 Methanotrichaceae archaeon | reverse complement strand
CCCACATTTCGCATTAACGGTTTGAACACTTCATAATTTCCCTTGACTTTTATGGATAATCTTTTTTAATAGCTCAACCATATGCTTCCATGAAGGGAAGTGGCATGGATATCTCGACAAATACCATCGAGCATTTTGGGATAGTAGCAGGGATCTTTGATCATTCCGCAATTATAAAGGCAATGGCCCTGAATGGCCTGGGTTTTAATGAATCTCGTCTCTATTTTTACTCCAATTTTTTCATAGGTCTTCCTACCGAGAGTTTATTGGGAGAAGGCATTTCGCCACCTAACCTGAATGATGACACATTATCGCGAACATTAGATGCAATTTTTGACTATGGTCCAACGGAGCTGTTTAACGAGCTTGCTCTGCAAGTCATGAACAAAATGACCGAGGAAACGCATCTACTACATGTGGATACGACAAACTTCTCGATGTTTGGAAAGTATGAAGGTGATGCTCCAGATGGAACAGATTCAATTAAAATTACTTTTGGCCATGCCAAAGATAACCGAATGGACCTTAAGCGTTTCGTTCTGGGAATGGTCGTGAATCAACATGGAGTTCCTCTTTTTATGCAGTCGTTCTCCGGAAACAAATCTGATAAAAAAAGTTTGCCAGATATGATCCAGAGACTGAGAGAGTCCATTTCCTTCGATGATTCAAATAATTGGGTCGCAGATAGCGCTATTTATTCTGAAGAAAATCTCAAGCTACTGGGAAAAGATCTACATTGGATCACTCGTATTCCTGAAACTGTAGGGGCAGCAAAGGCTTTGATCTCAGCAGAACTGGAAATGACACCTGCAACGGATCCACGCTATGCGTTCCATACTACATATCTGAATTATGGAGGCATTCCTCAGAAAGCTGCGGTTTTCTGGTCCCAGGAGATGCAGGCGCAAAAGGAGAAGACCTTTGATAAAAACCTTCAAAAAAAGATAAGTGATGCCCAGAAAGATCTCAATTCTCTGAAACGTCAACGGTACGCTTGTGAACCAGATGCCATAGCCGCGGCAAAGAAATGGGTTTCGGATCATCCTCTTTTCAAGCTTAAAGACCTGGGGGCCTCTTCTATTTTAGAGCGTGCAGAAAAAAAGAGGGATAGGCCGAAGAAGTATGAAGCGCGAATTTATCAGTATGCGATTGAAGCTGATCTCGAAATTGATCAAGAATCTGTAATCCGAGAACGCCAAAAATTGGGCAGGTTCGTACTCGCTAGCAATGACTTGGATCTAGATTCTGAAACCATGCTGAACTATTACAAAGGGCAGCAAGCGGTAGAGAGAGGCTTCCGCTTCTTGAAAGACAAAAGTTTCCACGCATAGAGGCCTTGGCAATGATTATGGTCCTTTGCCTATTGATCTATTCGTATGCAGAGTGGAAGCTTCGAAGAAAACTAAAGGAGGCTGGGCAGAGTGTCCCAAATCAACTCAAAAAACCGACTCAAAAACCGACCATGAGATGGATATTCCAGCTTTTTATGAGAGTAACATTAATAATAGTAACCGAGGGCCAACATGTGATTCGCCGGCTGATAAAGCTGAGCGAGACTCAAGACTTGGTCCTGAAGCTACTCGGGCAGGACTGCAAAAAATATTATGGATTGGAGTGTTAATGCGAAATGTGGGCTTTATATTCAATGAAGTACTTATTGAGAGTATGGAGGATTCATAATTATGAGAGTTATGGTGTTATTCATTGCATCGTTGGTTCTGTTAGGCATCGTTTTCGCCGGCACTGCTACCTGTAATTCAGACAATGCCAATCCTTTAGCTCCAGGACAGACAGGAGCTAACCCCGGACAGGCAAAAAAAATAGACGACCAGGTCGAAAGTTCCAGCTACAGCATATCTTATCAGGGGCTGGCGAGCCTGGAGAGTTGGCTCAATCAGCCAAACAACTACTTCCCCTGGTACACTACGGGTGGATCATCCTTCTACAGCCAAGGATATAGCGACATCACGTTCTCTCCTTTCAGAGAGTTTTATACAACTTCAGGTATGCCAGTAGTGGGCGGTATAATCAGCACCCCTACCAAGTTCGATATTGCGCAGAAAACGCCTACCACGATATACTATGGCGTAGGCCAGGCATTGCCATACTCCCAGTATATGTCCTCATTGCCATCCAAGACTAACGACCTTTGGGTCCAGGGAGCAACAAGCTGGTCCCAGTATGTGGTAAGCCCGGTTGGAACCTGGCTGCAACTGGTTGCCAATGCACCCGTTGGAGGGGCCGCAGGGTTCTACGAAATCGTTCAGACCGGCACAACTGTTACAAAGTACAGCACTTATCAGTTCAACCAGGGTTATAACACCATGAACTTCAATGCTGACAAGGTTGGAAGACACATGCTCTACTTTGTGGTGAACAACCAGCCCAGCAACGTGGTCGTTGTGGATGTGTTCGCTCAAGCCCCATCGACTACGACACCAATCGCTTCCATGCCTCCGCAAACACCTACCGTTAACGGAGATACGCCTGTGACTATTCAGTCCCAAGGCATGAGAGGTTATCAGGTATTCCTGGATGGAAATTACATAGGCACCGAGGGAACTGGTGGAGATCCTCTCGACGGAAGGTTCAGCTTTAACGTTGTTGGCAATCAGAACCATGACATTAGAGTCTATGATGGTCAGTTCAACTACCCTAAGACCATGTTCTTCCAAGGGGGTGTCCAAAAGATAATCAATGTGGAGCCAGGAACGGCGGTCTACATTTAGATCACGGCGATCTTACTGGAAATATTACGGGCTTTTCCAGCTAGAACAATGCCTATAGATGTTGTTTCTGAATATGCGATTACGTGCGGGGGATAAGACCCCCACACGTCTATACGAGAACGCAAGCCATGCAAGGCTATCCGCTCATGAGCGTGGATAATCTAGTCAGGCTAGTATATTTTAGTGCTTTCCCGTTTTTAAATAGTTTTAAATGGAAATAGAGCATAATAGTCTTCGGTGAAACTAATGAAATATAGTAAAATTTTAATATGTATGACGGTGCTCGTCTGTCTTGCATTTCAGGCATACGCACAGTCAGACCCGCTAGGCGAAAGTGCCCGCGGACCAGATCAAGCGAGGGATGAAATGGTAGGGTGGCTCAATCAACCCGACCCGCTCCCAGCAGATGTAACTAAATCTACTACTACAACTGCGACCAGCACCACTCCTAGCCCCGATGTTACCAAATCAACTGCAACTAGGACTAGCGCAGCTCCCGGCCATGATGATGAAAAATCAACGACAACAACGACAAGCTCGACTCCTGCCACTGAGCCTACAAGTACGACTAAATCAACAACTTCGACTAGCACGACTCCGGGCTTTGAGGCGATCTTTGCCGTAGCCGGGCTCCTGGCGGTGACCTTTGTAGCTCTGAGGAGAAGGTGCTAATTGGAAAATGATTTGATATTATTCATTACCATGAATGGGTGCGTAGTTTTGAGTCCGTACTCTTGTTATTGAATTTGTGTGGGCACAGCTTATAGCACGTTAATATTTTGGTACCAAAAGCTTTTTATTCAATGGCAGCCGATTAGATCTAGAATCACAAAAAGAGGATTCAGAATATAATAGATGAAAGTAGAGAAGAAGGCTGATGCAGGGAAAAAGACGGGACAATCAAAAACTGATAATGATACGGAAAAGGCGAAAGCCTCTCATAAGAAATAAGACGGCTGAGGCACTGAAATAAAAGATATATAAATAATTCAGGCCGATTTGAGAATGGCTTCAAAAGACTTTTGACATCCTTTTCGCTATCTTCCCGTCCCTCCTCTTTAAACTCTGAGTTCATTTAGAAATCTAAGAAGCTAAGTAGGTGTGAAAATGAAATATAGCAAAATTTTACTGTGTTTGACAGTGCTCGTTTGCCTTGCAGTTCAGGCATTCGCACAGGACCCTCTAGGCGCAGGTTCCAGTGGCAGCTCAATGGGATCTAGCGGAGATTATCTTAGCCCCAACATGGGCCAAATGTACCGCGGTACAAGTGATCCGGGGCTGGCTGGCATGTTGCATTGGCTCGATACGCCAGTCCCCAACTTCCCCTGGTACACAACGGGTGGTTCCTTCTATAGCCAACCGTATAGCGAGGTCACGTTCTCGCCCTTTACAGAGTACTATACAACCACTGGTACGCCTGTCGTGGGCGGGATAATAAGCAATCCTACCAAGTTCGATATAACCCAGAAAACACCTTCCACTGTGTACTACGGTGCCGGTGTAGGCTTACCATTACACCCAGTATGAATCCACAGTGCCATCCAAGACCAATGACCTCTGGATTCAAGGAGCAACAAACTGGACACAATATGTGGTAAGCCCAGTCGGAACCTGGTTGCAGCTAATTGCCTACGCACCCGCTGAAGGACCAGCAGGCTTCTATGAGATGATCCAGACCGACACAACCAGTTCTAAGTACAATACTTACCAGTTCAACCAGGGTTATAACACTATGAACTTCAATGCTGACAAGGTTGGAAGACACATGCTCTACTTTGTGGTGAACAACCAGCCCAGCAACGTGGTCGTTGTGGATGTGTTTGCCCAGACACCAGCAGGGTCAACGAATCCAGTACATACAGCAGCCCCCACGACCGAGACACATCAGCTCGGACCTTATACGGTATCGTTCAATATGAACACCGATATGATCTACCAGATCCAGATGCAAGATCCTGTTGTCACTCCTTTTGCTACCATCTATCCGCTCGTGATAAAAACGGATAATACAACGGGTGCATCCATAAGCATAACTCAATACAACAATCTCACACCCTCAATTCTGGGAGTGAACGTGGAGATCGCAGCCCTGCGAATGGCTCTCAGAGGCCTTAACGTCACTGCCCCAGAGGAGATGGTCATCGACAACATGAACGGTTTCTTGCTCTCTGGAATACCTCTCACCGGCATGGGCAACGCGTCTTCAGGATTCATGTTCTACCAGGCCCAGTACTGGCTGGACAGCAAGGACTGTGAGTGCGGCCCGGTCTCTGTTGGCACAGTACTCGTGAACATCGCCTCGACGTATCCCCAGGATGTTACAGAGGGTCTGCTGGGCAGCATCCACGTGGCTGCGGGCCAGATGCCGCAGATGCCTCCCACGCAAGCCCAAGATCAGAATGTGTCGATAATGCCATCTCCAAACAATGTCCCAGAGGAGACATTTGGCTTTGTTGAAGGCAAAATATATGATCAGAAGACCGGTTTCGGAGTGGCCTCGGCTGAGATAATGGTGGATTATATCCCTATGAGAATAATGGCAGACACCCTTGGCAATTACCAGGTAAAGGTCCAACCAGGACAGCATAGCATCGGGGCGCAGTCATCAAATTACAGCGTTATGCCATCTTCAGTCATGGTATACAGGAACCAAACAACCAAACTGGATCTGGAAGCCGTGAGCAGGTAAATTGGATAAGAGGAACTATGGTATACGGGCTAATCCCTGCTCTAAGCAGTCTGTGTAACATGTAATCCATCCTCTCTTTTTTCGATATGCATAAATCCACAAGATATTATTATAAGGACACTTTCAGACTCAAACAAACCCCTTAGATGTTGCGCGATGGATTATGCAGCATCTTTTCATGCTAATGCTATCGAAAAAGTAATATCGCGCAATTGTCGATAAATCACTCCACGGCAATGAGCAGTTTGGCATAGCGGTTTTCGGGGTACTTTATCACTGACTCTAATTATTGATGTAGGAATGCACATACTGGCGCAACGCGGCTGCTTAGATCGAGCTGTGCCAGCAGGTAGGTCTGGATTACAGCAGATAGTGCATCCTGGTCGAAAGGGGCCAGGACGATATCGCATACAACTCCATATGCTGCGGCATAGCTTTGCGATGTTCTCGATTGGAGCAGGAATTCCTTTGAGTGATCTACAAGCACAACTCGGCCATGCATCTCTGGCTACCACGGGCATTTATCTGAAAGCTAGTCCGAACCACAGGCGAGAGGCTTACATACGGTCAGGTTTGTCGAGCTTCCTTGCAGGCGAGAGAAGCCCTGAAAAAATTGATGTGCATGGAAAGCATCAGGCGATATTATAGTTCCTAGAAGCGCGAGCGCATCAGTCGGTTCCAAAAAAATAGTTTACTGCCGGATCGATTCAGTATCTCGGCGATTTGTTTCCTCCGCCATTCACTGTGGTTTGAGTTGATGTGGTTGTGTTGTGGTTGTGGTGATGTATATGTGGTTTGAGTTGATGTTGTTGTTTGTGGTTGTTGTGTTGGTGTGGATGTGGTTTCTGCTGACGTGGATGTCTCTTTTTGTGGCGCACTCACGCAACCTGCTATCAACAATACAACAAGAACCGCGGCTACCATAACTACAAAATCTATTCGTTTCATATTTTCTTTCCTCCTTGAGCAATTATAGATGGTTACTGACCAAATAGCTTTGGGTATACTTGATAGATCTATTTGGTAGTATCATATGATTGCGGAAAGGAACCCCCCAAAGCAACCGTCCTTTTTGCAATAATGTCGAGATTGGTCGTCTGCCTTGAAGAAATGAAGACCACGCGTGGAGGAATGCCGTAACCTGATTTCATGGGATCAATTCTGTGCAATCCAGGGGAAAGCGCAAGCCGGTAATTTCCACGCTCATCGGTAGCGTCTGATGTCCTTAGACCGTCTACGGTTATACTTGCAGAGGGTATGCCTGCACCAGTCTGATCTACTACTCTGCCCTGGACCCATCCCACACCGTCCGGAGCGTACTGCTGCTCGTATTGGGAGATGCCTGTAGTCACAGTAGTCGCTACAGTCGCAGTAGTGTTAACGATGGCAGGAGCAGATGTTTCAACCTTGGGCTCCTCGATGGTAATAGGCGCATAGCTGGATGTATCCGGGCTAATCTGCAAGGCGGTGAAACTGCCTTTATTTACGATCTTACCTAGGCTTACCTGCGTGTAGTTGCCACTGATGCTTTCGTTCTGGTTATCGAAAAATCCGGAAAGCTTTGAACTTACCAGCTCGTTTTCCTTTTTGGCGGTGATGATCAGATCCACCTTGTCGTTTGCGATGGACCCTGTGACTTCAGCATTCCAGGGCTTGCCGCCTTGAGGCTCGTACTTAGCCTGGCCGAAGAGATCCCCGCCATCTTGGTCTAGCACCATAATGATCTGATCTGCCTCGATACCAGTAACCAACCAGATGAATTTCAGATTAGTGGCTGCGGTTACATTTTTCGAAGAGACGATGTTCGCTGCAGCAGTTGAATTATTCTCCGTAATGCTAGTATTGTTGGCTGACTGCCCCAGCGACATGCCTGTAGCGAAGAGGAATACGAGCATTAGGGGAAGAATCATGTATTTCTTATTCAATTTATATGCCTCCAAATTTGTTCTAGCGAAGCGTATGAAGCGGCAAACTTGCTAGATAATAGTTATAGATACTTGTAGTTGGCGGTCGAGAGGACAGCTATTACTTAATCATTGACTGCCCGGAAGCGGCCAGGCCAGAGATATCCAGGCAGGCGAGTTAGGAGGGGGGGAAATTGACTAGAAAGCGAAGCATAGCGATGCCGTCATGACTGGCATCCTGGTTACAAAGTTCAAGATGGACCAAATAGACGTGGAGGACCTGGAGCGGATGGCGGTAGGCGGAGAGATGCTCGACAGCGAAAACGGTGCTAGAGGCGGTAAGAGATCTACCTGATCCTCCTGAAAGCATCTCGTCACCGGATACACTGATTCAAAGAAGCTAGAGCAAGAGCGTATGTCAACCATGTTCTTCCTAAAGCAACTCCTGAACATCCGCATGCTGCCCAGCTTCTTTGTGATCGGGTGCTGTGCTTCGTACTCTGCTCTGATAGCCCTTTGATCGTCCGGCCAGTTACTCATGGTTACTTTTTGATTACATGAATTAGTCGTTATTTTAGCCTAAGATCTGAGAGATTGAAGAAACTCATCATGCCCTGGCCTTTCGTCGAGCCCTCAAAGTTCTGCGGCTCCGGCGGCCCTTCCCGTACTTGCTGCGGGCCCGCCCGAGCGTCCACGTGCGTCCGTACGCACGCACACACGCGCGGGAGACTTGGTTAGCGGCATCCTTAGTTTAGCTAGGACTCAAGCAAAGGAACTCTGCTAGAGATATTCTGCGAACTCTTCTGAAGAAATCCTGGCAAGCTTCAAAATACTTTTGAGAGTCCCAATCTTCAGCTCCGGATGCATTGGCACTACAGTACCCACTTTGCCTTGTGGCGTCGTTTTCGAGAGCCTGACATGGCTCCCAGATTGGCCCGAAATGTTAAATCCGAATTTGTTGCAGAGTATCTTAACCGTTTCCTCGCCCGAAACCTTTCTAAGTCCCGGCAATTTCGGCCACCTCAAAGGTGGTAACAAAAGAACGCGCAGGTTTCAAATCAATGGGGAACTCATCCAGATAAAGCTGCGTAGCCTCTTTGAGGTTCGCAAGCGCTCCCTCGATAGTTGCTCCCTGACTCGCAGTTCCTACTTCGGGACACTCGGCAACAAACATATCCTCTTCTCGGTGGATGACGGCTGTAAATGTCTGCATATATTTTCCATCAACTTTGGATCTTCATTCTAATTAAAGACCATGCCTACAGTCCAATTGAAGCAAGCCCTACACAACTCTGAGGCTCCGGCGCTCTTTCCCGCACACACACGCGCTTGATGATAGGGCATCAAAAGTCACTGGATGCGGTCAGCGTAAATTGTGGCATAAAAAACCCCATTTGTGTGCAAGGAAAGCTGATGGATTGAATTAAATAGTAGTCAAAGATGACGTCAATTAGATGCTATTTGTGCGTTAATTCAATTTCTTTTTTAAAATCATCCTTTAATAAATCTTTAAATTCCTTGAATTTATCTTCATCGCCTTGAATAACACTTATGTAATTTTGAAACGATATTTTTATACTATTTAAAACCATTCCTGGATTTATTAGCATAACATCATCATCACAATAAATTCTCGAAACATCATAAGTAAATTGGCCGCCATTCTTTATTCGTCCTTCATGTATAAGGCCATTACGAAAATCTTCATAAAATTTTTGACTAGATAAATTTTTCCCTTTAAATTCTTTGATACTTCCCTCAATCCATTCTCTAATTCTGGGGCCTGGCCTTTTTCTTTTTCCTATAGCTATTCTCGCAAGAAAATCTATTGTCGCAATGCATAATAGGCCAGTAGCAAACCCATCTTTATTAGAATTAAGTTTTTCAGCAGGATTAAGATAAAAACCGCATACTCGATCACTGAACGCTTCGATCAATTGATCTTTATTTTCCCAATCAATATCCTTAAATTTAAATGATGGAGAAAAATAGATTGTATCTTCAATTCTCATAAATAGTCATTCCATTAAGATTAACATTAAATCATTTACGTCCCGCAGCTCTCTCCCTCTTCGCCCTCATGGCCTTCTTCCTCAGGCTTCGCTTCCTCCGGCTTGATCTTGCCGATCTTCACCCAGTAGTCCTTGATGGCCGCATGCAGTGCATCCGCCCCCAGGTTGGAGCAATGCATCTTTTGGGGCGGCAAGCCCCCCAGCTCGTCTGCCACATCCTTGCGGGTGATCTTGATGGCCTCGTCCAGCGTCTTGCCCTTGGCCATTTCCGTGACCATGCTGGAGACGGCTATGGCCGAGCCGCAACCGAAGGTGCGAAACTTGATGTCGTCTACCTTGTCTTCCTTGACGGTGATGAATATCTCCATGAGATCGCCGCAGACGGGATTTCCCACCTGTCCATATCCGTCCGGATTCTCAATCACCCCCACATTCCTGGGGTTCATGAAGTGTTCCATAACTTTCTTGGAGTAACCAATCTGTGCCATTTCTTTTCACCTTTAAAGCGGAGAGAGAGCCCTCAGCCTTTCTACTGTCTTCTTCGTCGCATTGGCGATGGCTGGTATCTGGTCGGAGCTATTTTCCCGTCCCATGGTCGTGACCATGGAGCCATGCGCTTCTTCATGCTTTAAGCCTATGGCCAAAAGCACATGGGATGGCTCCAGGGTGCGTGAGGAGCAGGCCGAGCCCGTGGATACCTGAATGTTGAACATGACATCCATGGTGAGGAGAATGCTCTCCCCCTCAATCCGGCTAAAGCGGAAGCTGGCATGATGCGGGAGCCGCCGCGTCGGATGGCCGGTGAGATGTGACTCCTCGATCTTGAGGATCTCCTTAATCAGCCCATCCCGGATGGCCTGCAATCGCTCGCTCTCCCCTGCCTTTTCCAGTTTCGCCAGCCTTGCCGCTTCACCAAATCCCGCCAGAGCATAGAGATTCTCGGTACCGGGCCGCAGGCCTTTTTCCTGACCGCCGCCAAAAAGTACTGGCTGAATGCGAACACCCGGTTTCACGTAAAGCGCGCCCGCACCCTGGGGACCGTAAAGATCGTTAGAGGAAAGGGTGAGGAGATCAATGCCGTCCTTTTGCACATCAACTGCAATCTTACCTGCCGCTGCTGTCGCATCCACGTGCAGGAAGAGCCCCTTCTCGTGCACAAGATCGCTCACCTCTTTTATGGGCTCAATGGTTCCAATCTCGCTGTTGGCGTACATAACCGATGTGAGGACCGTCTCCTTGCTGAGCTGCCCCTCCAGGGCCGCCAGATCGATGATGCCCATGCTGTCCACCGGGACCAGGGTTAGTTCAAAGCCGCCCTTCTTCAGATCCTTCAGGGGATTAAGCACGGAGATGTGTTCAATGCTGCTGGCCAGCAGCTTCTTGCCCTTTGCCGCGTTCCTCAGCACCGCTCCCCGGATGGCCAGGTTGTTGGCCTCGGTGGCGCCTGCTGTGAAGACAATGGTCTCCGGGCCTTCCGCGCCTATCAGTTCCGCCACTTTTGCCCGCGCCTCTTCCAGAGCGGCTTTTGCCGCCAGGCCCCGGGAATGCAGAGCAGAAGGATTGCCAAAATCACTGGAAAGAAAGCGCTCTGCAAATTCGGCAACCCTGGGATCCACAGGAGACGCGGACTGGTAGTCGAGATTAATTCCACACATAATTGCCTCTTCGCCTCTTGAACTTAAAATGCCTCTTGTATCTAGGTTTTGTGTTTCCTTGACTCTTGCCCCAAAGAATGCTTATTGCCGGCAAGGCTCTTGCCTTTAAAAATCCTTAGAAGCTGATCGTCGAGTCTGCATCCAGCGCCAGATCGTTTAGGGTTCCCGCACCTGCGATCTTGGCCTCTGGTATGAAATCACCCCGGGCAATGCCGAGGAGCTGTGTGCTCTGCTCGCAGATGTACATCTTCACGCCGGAGGCAAGGGCCTGGTCGATGACCTCCTTGAGGGGAGGAAAGCTTCCTATCTTGATCTTTTCCGCCTCACCTTTTTTCATGGCGGTTATGCCCTTGATCATGAAAAAGATGGAGGCATCCACGTCCATCGCCCGAGCCGTCATTCCCAGGATAAAGGGCGCGTAAAGTCTTTCCGGCGTATCCAGGCCGCTGGTCTGAACATAAAGGATTTTGCTCATAATACTATCACCATGCACTCTTACTTCTTCCTTCTTATCCAAAAGGTGATTATATTTCCGGACTTCTCAAGCCTGACGACCTCATGGCCCGCTCGCTTGGCCCACCGGGTGATGTCTTCCTCAGCAGCAGGATCGTCCGCTTCTACTTTCAAGACCTGTCCCACCTCGATATTCTCAATCTCTTCCTTGGTCTTCGCGATGGGCATGGGGCAAAAGAGGCCCACGCAGTCAAGCTCAGCATCATGAGCTAAATTCTGATCCGTTCTCAAAACCTCCCATCTCTTATTGCTCTTTGGCCAGAGCTTGCGGAATTCTTCCCTAAAATGAATTCATTCTGTTCGCCTGATGATATTATTGAGTTTTATTCTATAAGTATTTTCTTGCAGCATTTTAAAAATCCGTATCATTAAACCGAAAAATTTATACTTGATTACCAAGATAATAGTAATACAATAGACTTTGGAATTTAAAAAGGTTAACTGGCGAGAGAAGAGGCCCTAATAATTATCGTTCGACTCTGATAAAAAGCTTGGTACTATGTAGATCAGTAGCTTGGTTTCTATTGATGTTGCCTGTCCCAACGGATATCGAAGGCCGTATGCTCTATTTGGCAGACGCCGCCCGAACCAGCAATGCCAAGTCAATAAATCAAGTCGATTGGTTTCATCTCTCCAAAGTTATAGAATATCTTTAAGATCTTTTCACTTCGTTTTAATTGCATTATTCATCGATTGCTACAAAGTTTTTAAATACGGTTAGCCACAATAATATGCATAGTACTGCTGTGCAATAACACATAAATCCGCATCGCAAAAGGCAGCATTAACTGGAATAGATCCATTCAGGAGATGAAGATGGATAATTTTTCTACACTTATCGGTGGTATAGCCGGTGACGGCATAAATGAGGCCGGAATAACCGTGTCTCGCCTCTTTAGCCGTCTTGGCTATCACATTTACATGTACTACGACTATCCCTCCCTTATCAGGGGTGGGCATAATTTCTCTTTAGTCAGAGCTTCCAGACAAAAGATCGCTGCTCACATGGACCAGATCGATGTCCTGGTAGCTCTCAACCAGGAGACTGTAGAGAAGCACACGAGCCGTCTCAAGGATAGCTCCTTTGTGATTTACGATGCAGATAAGGTAAAACTTGACGATACAAAGCATAAGGGCTGCGGCCTTACCATCACCCAGATCCTGAAGGAGGCGGCTGCCCCCGCGGTCATGAAGAATACCTGCATAATAGGCGGATACTGCAAGGTTGTGGGCATAGACTGGGCCGTCCTGGAAGATGTCTTAAAAAAACATATGCCAAAGAAGCTGGAACTGAATTTGCTTGTGGCCCGGCAGGGCTACGACCAGGCGACAGAGTTCTGTCACATAGATAGCGGTGCAGATCGTGCAGATAGTCATTTGGAGAAGCAAGACCAAAAGCCTCTTCCTATCATAACCGGCAACCAGGCCATCAGCCTGGGACTGATCAAAGCCGGGCTGGGGGCTTACGTCGCCTATCCCATGACTCCTTCATCAAGCGTGCTGGACTTCATGGCAAAATTTGGCCCGCAGTTCGGCCTCAAGGTGATTCATCCGGAAAGCGAGATCGCAGTGATGCTCATGGCCCAAGGGTTCGCCTATGCCGGGGTCAAAGCGGCCGTGGGGACGTCGGGCGGCGGATTTTGCCTCATGACCGAAGGCCTCAGCCTGGCAGGCATGGCGGAGATGCCGGTGGTAGTGGTCATGGCCCAGAGAACGGGACCTTCCACGGGTCTTCCCACCTACACAGCGCAGGGCGATCTGCACTTCGTACTCAATGCCGGTCAGGGGGAGTTTCCCAGATTTATAGTCGCACCAGGAGACGCAGAAGAGGCTTACTACTGGTCCTGCGTGGCCCTGAATATGGCCTGGAAGTTTCAGGTGCCCTCATTCGTTCTCACCGACAAGACCGTCAGCGAGAGCCAGTACAGCTTTGACATTGATAATGCAGGTGACTTGACAAGCGAGCTGAAAGAGCAAGCACAGCAGGCTCCTCTGCTCTGGGATGGACAGGGAACTTACAAGCGCTACATTTACACGGAAACGGGCGTCTCGCCTCTGGCCTTCCCCCCTCAAAAAGGGCAGGTGATTAAGACGGACAGCTACACTCACGATGAAAGTGGCATAACCTCTGAGGACCCACAAATAACCAGGGAGACCAGCGACAAACGCCAGAGAAAAGCCCAATTCATGGCCGCTGATCTGGAGAGATACGAGACTGTGAAGGTCTTTGGGGACGAAAAGAGCAAGACCGCCCTGCTCTGCTGGGGTTCGAATAAAGGAGTATGCATGGAGGCGGCTATAAAATTGGGACTACGCGTGATTCAGGTGCTGGTCCTCTCGCCCTTCCCGGAAAGAAAGCTAAAGGATGCCCTGCAGGGAGTCGAGAGGCTCCTTGCAGTAGAATGCAACTCGACCGGCCAACTGGCCAGGCTGGCCGGCTTTTATGGCATCAAGATCCAGGCCCAGGACCAAATTTTGAAATATGACGGCAGACCTTTTTCCGTGGAAGATCTTCTGGCACAGCTGGGGAGGGCCCTGGCATGAATCCTAAAGATCTGGCTACCACAGCTAAGAACACCTGGTGTCCCGGCTGCGGCAACTTCTCCATCTTGAGTGCCATGAGATCGGTTCTGGCAGAGCTGGACGGCGAAGGCTACCCCATAGAAAACGTCGTCCTGGTCTCCGGCATCGGCTGCCACGCCAAGATCGTAGACTACATGAATGTGAACAGCTTCTATTCCATCCACGGCCGAACGCTGCCTGCGGCCTCGGCCATAAAGATCGCCAATCCCGATTTAAAGGTGATCTGCTTTTCCGGAGATGGAGATAGCCTGGCAGAGGGGCTTGATCATCTCATCTTCGCCGCCAAGAGGAACATCGATCTTACAATGATCCTGCACGACAACCGCGTCTACGGCTTGACCACCGGCCAGTACACGCCCACATCACCCCAGGGCTTCAAGGGCAAGTCCACGCCCGCGGGCACAAGCGAGCATCCTTTGAATCCGCTAGAGCTGATGCTGGTCAGCGGAGCGTCTTACATTGCCCGGGGCTACACGCACGGCATTGAACAGCTGCAGAAGCTCTTTAAGGAAGCGATATTGCACAAGGGCTTTTCCTTTGTGGATGTTCTCCAGGTCTGCGTCTCTTACAACAACCTGTACGAGAGCTACAATAAGTGGACCTACACTGAGCAGGGCAACGATGCTGCAAGCTTCGAGGAGGCTCAAAAGATCATTCGCTCCTGGAACTACGATCGCTCCGATGCTGCCATTCCTCTGGGCAAGTTCTACGAGATTGATGCGCCGCGCTTTGATCAGTCATTTCCAGAATATAAGCAGAATTTATCGGAAAGAGACAGCAAAATAAAGATGCTGCTGGAAAATTTCATTTAGAAGGTGAGTGAAAAATGGATAAGTATGTTTGTACGGTTTGCGGATACATCTACGATCCGGAAAAAGGAGATTCCACCTCCGGCATCGCTCCAGGAACGGCATTCGAGGACCTTCCCGATGATTGGGTCTGTCCGGAATGCGGTGTAGGCAAAGAGCAGTTTGAGAAGGCGAAGTAGAAAGGAAAAATGCTTGCGAATTGAGGATTAGGGTGTATTGCCATGCTCAGTGAAAATATGAATGAAGCTTTGAATGTTCAGGCGAATAGGGAATTGTACTCCTCCTATCTCTATCTCTCCATGTCCTATTATTTCGAGTCTATTAATATGAAGGGCTTTGCCCATTGGATGAGACTGCAGGCCGGCGAGGAGCTGGTTCATACCATGAGGATGCTCGACTACGCAGCCGGAAAAGGCGGCAGAGCTAAGATGCTGGCTGTGGAGGCACCCCAGTTCGCCTGGGCCTCGCCCCTACAGGCTTTCCAGCATGTCTGGGATCATGAGCGCGTAGTGACCGGGCTCATTCAGACTCTTGTCAAGGTGGCCGAGAAGGAAAAGGACGAGGTGACGAAGGACTTCCTGCAGTGGTATGTGAAAGAGCAGGTGGAAGAGGAAGAGTCCTCTGACAACGTGCTGAACAAAGTCAAAGCCGCAGGAAATGACAGGGCGGCTTTGGAGGCAGCGGATAAGGAGCTGGGACAAAGACAACTTCAAGTTCCCCAGGGGATTTGAGATATTTCCTAAATAGGCCCTCAGTGAATGACTAGCTGATCGCAAATGATATTCATTGACTTCTAATGCGTTACTATCGAAATCGACTTCATAGACCCTGGGGTATTAACCTGCATTCCCCATCCCACTGCAGAGGATCCGAAAAATTATGACAGAAAAGACAAAGACGCCTTTTGCTCCGGGACAAACCACAAATTTTTTTGAATGGTAACGAACCAAGAAATTAGGTGGTCAAACTTATCCTACGAAGATATCCGCTCAATCCATCCAAGCTCGTCTCTATTTTTACTCCAATTTTTTCATAGGTCTTCCTACCGAGAGTTTATTGGGAGAAGGCATTTCGCCATCTAACCTGAATGATGACACATTATCGCGAACATTAGATACAATTTTTGACTATGGTCCAACGGAGCTGTTTAACGAGCTTGCTCTGCAAGTCATGAACAAAATGACCGAGGAAACGCATCTACTACATGTGGATACGACAAACTTCTCGATGTTTGGAAAGTATGAAGGTGATGCTCCAGATGGAACAGATTCAATTAAAATTACTTTTGGCCATGCCAAAGATAACCGAATGGACCTTAAGCGTTTCGTTCTGGGAATGGTCGTGAATCAACATGGAGTTCCTCTTTTTATGCAGTCGTTCTCCGGAAACAAATCTGATAAAAAAAGTTTGCCAGATATGATCCAGAGACTGAGAGAGTCCATTTCCTTCGATGATTCAAATTATTGGGTTGCAGATAGCGCTATCTATTCTGAAGAAAATCTCAAGCTACTGGGAAAAGATCTGCATTGGATCACTCGTATTCCTGAAACTGTAGGGGCAGCAAAGGCTTTAATTTCAGCAGAATTGGAAATGATACCTGCAACGGATCCACGCTATGCGTTCCATACTACATATCTGAATTATGGAGGCATTCCTCAGAAAGCTGCGGTTTTCTGGTCCCAGGAGATGCAGGCGCAAAAGGAGAAGACCTTTGATAAAAACCTTCAAAAAAAGATGGATGATGCCCAGAAAGATCTCAATTCTCTGAAACGTCAACGGTACGCTTGTGAACCAGATGCCATAGCCGCTGCAAAGAAATGGATTTCGGATCATCCCCTATTCAAGCTTAAAGACCTGGGGGCCTCTTCTATTTTAGAGCGTGCAGAAAAAAAGAGGGGTAGGCCGAAGAAGGATGAAGCGCGAATTTATCAGTATGCGATTGAATCTGATCTCGAAATTGATCAAGAATCTGTAATCCGAGAACGCCAAAAATTGGGCAGGTTCGTACTCGATAATATATAAATATTAACTTTTTGAAAGGTTTGTTCAACGGGAAGTATAGATATGGATACACAAAATGAGACGAACGAAACCGGATGCTGCCCCAGATTCAACCCTGAAGCGTGGGACGAAAAAGAGGTAACGTGGACCGACAAACTATTTGTCAAGGATAAGGTCAGGAGCTTTCTTCATATTCCTCTCAATTTCGGGCAGGTTATGGTGAAGAATATGGAAAAGATCGAAAAGGCCGGAGCGTCTGCCAAAGAGACAATTGTGCTCTCCGATGAAAAGTCCATGTGGGGATCTGATCTATATATTGCAGTTGAGAAAGATTTCAAAGGAGCAGACGTAGTAAAAATTTCCGGAACATTTTTGACTAAAGTATTTGAGGGACCATACAAGGACGTGAGCAAGTGGATGAGAGATATGAATTCATTCGTCACATCAAAAGGGAAAACAGCAAAGAAGACGTATGTTTTCTACACAACCTGCCCAAAGTGCGCCAAAGTCTATGGCAAGAACTACGTGGTTATCCTGGCAGAGGTATGAAACCGAGTCGCTCTGATGGTAGCGGTAGATGTCACAAAGAGCCGCATTCCATAAAATAGGCCCAAGATGCCAAGTCAGATCCCAAGCTCCTGGCTCAAGCCAGCGGCCAGTACATGATGATTATTACTCCTATCAGGGCGATGAGGCTGCCTATCAAGTCAAACCTATCCGGCGCTATCCTGTCTATACCTGGCTGCGTCCTACGTCTTTAGGAGCAAGACCATGCTGCGAATCTCTTTGCCTTGAAGGATTGGGCAACATCTACACCAGAATCGTGAACCCGACCAGTGATGTCTTCGAGAAACGCATTGCAGCCCTGGAAGGTGGCAATGCCGCCCTGGCCGCGGCATCCGGCCAAGCCGCTATTTCCCTGGCGCTTCTAGCCATCACCCAGGTGGGGGATGAAATCGTTTCCGCCAACAACCTTTGCGGCGGCACTTATGGGTAATAGGCATGATAACAAGCGACGCAGTCAGCCGATTGGTGAGCGTGTGCAGATGATGGTCGCGCCTTACATTTTAGCCCAAAAAATTTTTTTCAGGGACATTGGGTATCAAAATTTCGGCTACAGCAATTCAAGAGCTTCTCTGCCGGTCTGGCCAACTTTCAATCCCAGCAACTCTCCCGCGGGATTTACTTCCTTGACTATGCCCTGCAGAAGGTCTTCGATGGTGGCAATCGAGCTCCCTTGGGAGGGCCTGACCTTTGCAGCAGGGTAGCCGAAGTTGTTTAGGGCCGCAACATCAAAAGCCCCGCAGCCTACCATTCCCACATCGGTGACGACGTTCACTAGATTGACTGGCCCAAGAGGTATCACGTATCCATCTGCCTGCTTTCCAGTTAGCTGCATTTTTATGTGTTCCATATCACTTCTCCCATTCTCAGATCAATTATCTGAACGCCATGATTAATTAAATTGCCCATGACATTTCGAGTCATTTTTTGCGCGAATTTAAAAAAATAATAGTTGAAAATATGTAAAAAAATATGACTATGCAGTCATCACCTCCAGGGATGTGGCATTAAGGCCGTAGAGGCTCTGGCGTGCGTCTGGGAAGTAGAATCTTTTTGAAAGAAGGTTCTCTTCCTCTAGCCTGGTTAATGCGTATCTGACAGTTCTGGCGGGAAGGTAGGTCCTGTTTATGATCTCCTTTTGGGTCAAAAGGCTTCCTGATTCCAGCACCTTGATAACCAGCTTGGCCGATGGCGGCAAGCGGTCCAGGTTCAAACTATGCGGCTGTATTTCCGCGTCAGCAAAGGCGATCCCTCATTTTCATATCACCAATCACAATTGTTAACTGAGGTGGTATTTATAGCTTTTTAATGGGGCAATTCGGGTTATGCCAACTCATCGCAAGGCCAAAAGGTGCAGAGACACTAAGATAGATCTGTTTCTAGCGCTCAAGAATCATGGAATGCTTCATGTGTGGATATTAATCAATATATTTTATATTATAATAATATCTACTAATTATACATGATATGTCATTTCACTAATTCTTCCTCTAATTCTATAAACGATTTAACATCAATTTTAGATTTTCGGATATAGGGCGTTATCAACTCAATATCCACAACTATCAGAGGCTTTATTTTCCATCCTTCAGAAAATTCCGATCCCATTTTCAGCCACAATAAAATCTCGTTTAGATGCCTGCGAACCCAATCCGTACGCCTCTGATGGCGTTCGACAATAGATCTATGTCTACCACCTTCAAATAGATTTTCGAGCTCAATCCTCATTTCTTGAGGAGTACGCGCAAGAGCCAAATCTTTGCATTCCACTACTTCGATTAATCGTTTTTTAGGATTAATAACAAGAACATCGATGTCTCCAAGATCAAGCCCTTTAGAGTCTCTTATGTGCGTTTTTCCTATTTTTTTAATATTTCTTTTAACAATAACATTTGAATTTTTACTAAACAAATTAGATACTCTATTGTTAAAGTTTGTGCCTCTATTATCGTTAATTTCACTTAATATTATTTTCATCTCTTTGCGATTGGCCTTTAAGCGACCGCCCATGATTAGCGCAAGAAAATTATGCCCAGCATCATGAATATGTCGAATCCCCCATAAAACTTCAGCCTTACCACAGCAATTACGAATAATAAAAGGTCGCCTAATATAAGAAAGAGACCTATTAAATCGCCATGGATAGATATCTTCCTTTTTATACGGTATCTCGGATTCAAAGAAATCGATACGAGGTTTAAGTGATAGTAATTCGATAGCCAGAACGACTTTATCTTTTTGCCATCCAAGCCTCTCCGCTAATTGATCTCCGAACTCATTAAGCGGAAGGCAAGCAACAACTGGATTTAATTCTTGTCCAATCCTGATAGATTCCGTTATCAAGGCCAATATCTCTGCTAGAGAATGGCCAAATTCTAATGAACATGCTTCATCAATCCTTTTCTCAAAATCCGATTTTTCCACAACAGTTTCCTGCTTTTTCCAATAAGATTCAAAGTAATTTGTACGGCGGACAATCTCACCAGATAGAAAGCTCGGTATGTAGGATGCGCGCGCTTTTTCGAATTGACTCGCCCCCGAACCTAACCGTCTTGAAGGGAGAATATTTAGTTTTATATCTGCGAGATTATTATGGATTAAATCGCTCATGAACCCAAAGTTAATTATATGACTGGCAATAGCTTGGAGTTGATCATAAACGCTATAACTCATTGGGCGAAGACCATTAGGCGGCTGAGCTGCAATGTACTCTATGACGAAGCGGCTGGCTATAGCAGCTTCATTGATTTCCTTAAACTCTTTTGCAAGAAGCTCTTTTACTTGAGAATCAGTATTAAAAAGCGCAATTCGCGTTGTTGTTGTTACTTTGTGCACTGCTAAATTATTTATAATTGATTCATGATACATAATCAACCATTCTAATAATCCTTCCGGCCGTAACGATGAGACTAATTTTTTTAATTCATCAAAGTAAAATACCGAAACAATCTTATTAAGTATAAATGTTCGTTGCTTATCATCGATTCTTCCTATCTTAAGCCCATTAGTGGATATTATATTATCTCCAAGAAGATCTAAGAACTCATTTATATCCGCTTCTTGTAACTTGCGAAACGAAGGGACACCATTTGGATCGAGATCTAATGCATTATTGGAATAAATATTTATTATTTTCTTTTTAATACCAATTGGCATGTAGTTATCAATTATTCCAGCAATGGCTTCATCCGCTAAATCTTGTTTCTCATTTGCTGGCAACAAATCTTTAAAGCCATTCAATATCTGTTGCATAATATATCGTTCCCCAATATTATCTGCTCTTTCTAGCAACACCTTTATATTTACTTTAAATATTATATTTATGTGGCCTTTTTGTAGATCAGCATAAATATCCAAATATTCATTTTTATCTCTATCCTGTGGATTTTGATCTTTTAGCCAAAGATCATTTGGTAAAAGATTAATATTAATAATTATATATTTATATTTTGAGTAAATAGACTGCAAAACAGAGCTGAGAGATGGCGTAAATTGCCATAACCAATATCCGATGGCATCTGCAAAATCGCAGTATCTACTATGTAATTTTGCTTGATCCTTATTCTTATATAATGGACCGATAATCCAAATTGGAAGAGAAAATCCTTCCACCAATATTGCGACCTGCCCGTTATCAATTAATTTAGCTTTCGGAATATAAATCGGAAATTTTTTATCTCCATGAAGAGCGATAACGTCCATTATATAACCATTGATATATGATACGGCACCATGCAAATCTCTTATTTTTGCTGCTTCTACGCGAAGCTCTCCTGCACCACCTGGAGAAATAAAAAGACCTGTTGGTTTAGCATTATCAGAAAAATAGTAGCTATAATGGTGATTGCGATAAAGTTGAAATTCATCAAGCTCATCAACTCTCGTAATAGATGTAATGTCTCGGATTCTATCGCTAGCACATGCGTACTTCCAAAGAGTGAGTGGTTCACCAGCCTCTAATAATGCAATCGTTTCCAGATCTGATGCAGACATCG
>CAVVKN010000019.1:0-26858 GCA_963748825.1 Methanotrichaceae archaeon | reverse complement strand
CCTGGGCGAGACACGCAAGGCCATCGAGTACCACGAGCAGGCCCTGGCCATCTCACGCGAGATCGGCGACCGAAGGGGCGAAGGAGTTCACCTGGGCAACCTGGGCGGCGCCTACGCTGACCTGGGCGAGACTCGCAAGGCCATCGAGTACTACGAGCAGGCCCTGGCCATCTCCCGCGAGATCGGAGACAGAAGGGAGAAGGAGATCAGCTTGGGCAACCTGGGCATGCCTACGCCGATCTGGGCGAGACGCGCAAGGCCATCGAGTACTACGAGCAGGCCTTGGCCATCGCCCGCGAGATCGGCGACCAGAAGGGGCGAAGGGACCGACCTGGGCAACCTGGGCGGCGCCTACGCCGATCTAGGCGAGACTCGCAAGGCCATCGAGTACTACGAGCAGGCCCTGGCCATCTCTCGCGAGATCGGCGACAGAAGGAGCGAAGGAGTCCACCTGGGCAACCTGGGCCTGGCCTACGCCGACCTGGGCGAGACACGCAAGGCCATCGAATACCACGAGCAGGCCCTGGCCATCGCTCGCGAGATCGGCGACAGAAGGAGCGAAGGAGTCTGACTGGGCAACCTGGGCCTGGCCTACGCCGATCTGGGCGAGACTCGCAAGGCCATCGAATACCACGAGCAGGCCCTGGCCATCGCTCGCGAGATCGGAGACAAACAGAACGAAGGAGAAGACCTCTGCAATTTAGGCAAAGCCTACCTGGACCTGAATGAAACCGACAAAGCCATCGAATACTGCACGCAATCGCTGGACATCGTTCGCAAGATCGAATATCGGAAAATTGAGGGCGAAGCTCTCTGCACCTTAGGCAAAGCCTATTCTGATCTTGGCCAGATCGACAAAGCGATCGATCATTGCGATCAAGCGCTGAAGATCTTCAAAAAGATGGAATATCGCCGGGGAGAGGGCGAGGCCCTCTTCACCAAGAGCCTGGCTCTGGACAAGCTCGGCCAGCGAAAGGAAGCAGCATCGATCTCGCAAATGAAGCCCTCCAGATCTTCCAGCAGATCGAAAGCCCCCTGGCCGAAAAGGTCCGCCAGCAAGCTGGCCGAGTGGGGCGCAGCCCGGAGGAGAATTAGCATGCAAGTCATCTTTCTCGGCACCAACGGCTGGTACGACAGCCCCACCGGCAACACCATCTGCACCCTCATCAACTCCGACAAGTACCACATCATCCTGGACGCCGGAAACGGCCTCTACAAAGCGGACCGCTACATCAAGGACGACCTGCCCGTCTTTCTCTTCTTAAGCCACTTCCACCTCGACCACATCGAGGGGCTGCACGTCCTCAGCAAGTTCCGCTTCAAAAGCCTCACCATCTTCGGCCAGAAGGGCACCGAAGCAGGCCCTCAATACTATTATCAACGAGCCCTTCACCGTTCCCCTGGACAAGCTGCCCTACCCGGTGGAGGTGCGCGAGCTTTCTCCGGGGCCCTACAAGCTGCCCTTCGCCCTGGACTGCCGCTTCCTGGTGCACGCCTCGCCCTGCCTGGGCTATCGCTTCGATCTGGACGGCAAGATCATCACCTACTGCCCGGACACGGGCGTATGCGAGAACGCCGTGCTCCTGGCTGCGGATGCCGACCTGCTCATTGCGGAATGCGCCCACCTGCCCGGCGAAGAGAACCCGGCGTGGCCGCACCTCAATCCGGAAGATGCCGCAGACATCGCCCGGCAGGCGAAAGCCAAACGGCTGGCCCTCACCCACTTCGATGCAGGACGGTACACGAGCCTGCAAATGAGGCGTGAGGCTGTGGCGACGGTAGGGGACTTTCCAGGAATTGTGGTGGGAGAGGACGATCTGGTGCTGCAGCTTTAGGTTGGTAGGGAGTGAAGGGAACTGGGCAAAGATCACCTTTTTGCATCCTTTGCGCTTTGGTGTCTTTGTGATGGTGATAATATAAAATTCAGGTCCAACCATCACACTGTAATTATTTGTTTGTTAATAACGTATTCTACCAATTTTAATTGTAAGCAAAGTTATAAATATCATTGAAAGATATTATCTAATAAGTACAGATTTATCTGGAAAATCCAAAAATATGAAGAGCACCAGCTAAACGAGAATGGGAATTATAAGTTATTGGAAGTAGGCGTTAATGTCAGAAAAAGCCTTTAGTTCTGCGAGCATCTTGATTGCGGAAGATGACGAATCAAACCGGAAAGTAACCTCTGCCATACTCAAACATTTGGGCTACCGAGCCGATGCCGTATCTAATGGCAGAGAGGCGCTACTGGCCTTGAAACGTCAGCATTATGATATAATTTTGATGAACTTGAGGATGCCGGAGATGGACGGCTTACAGGCAACTCGACTGATTCGGGAGCTCTGTCCTCCCTCGGTCCAGCCAAAGATCATAGCACTTACTGCTTTTATTCTTCCTAACAGCAGAGAAACATGTCTTGAAGCGGGAATGAATGACTTCATACCAAAGCCCGTGAAGATGAATGATCTGGCCAAAATATTGAGCAAACATGTACGAATCCTTGAGAGGCAAACTGCATTTATGCGATCGCATGCAGAGGCGTTTAAGACCCTTGACTCTCTGCCGAAGAGAGGAAAACCTATTTTGCCTTTTAAGCAAAACCATTACTTAAAAAATTAGATATGTCTGCATCAAGAACCTCTTTTTTGTTTGCCAATATTTGGGAATTGTAAATTCTAGCAGAACTTCTTTAATAAGCAGCCATTTCTTAGCCCTGTCCGAGAGAATTATATACATAATAATCATATCCTTTCTCAGCAATTATGGGAGAGAGAATGAAAAGTGGGCCTGACCTCAGGAACGAATGGTGTGAGGGGCACCATGGCTGAAAAGAATGCATCCGACGAGCCAAACGGTAAGCTGGAGAAAAACGAGGATAGCAAGAGTCCGGACATCGAGTTCGCTGTGCCGGATAACTCCCCTCTCGCATTCGTCGGCATTGGAGCCTCGGCCGGAGGGCTGGAGGCATTAGAGGAATTCTTCGAGCACATGCCGGTAAGAAGAGGCATGGCCTTCGTTGTCGTCCAGCACCAGGACCCGGACCAGCCCAGCCTCCTCCCTGAGATCCTGCAGAGGTACACCCAGATGCCTGTGGTGGAGATCGAGGATAACGGTATGCAAGCCCGACCGGATACCGTATACATTAAGCCTCCCGGAGCCGATCTCTCCATACTCAAGGGCACCTTCATACTGCTCAAATCAACCACGACCTTTGGGGCGAAGACGTCCATTGATACATTCTTTCGGCACCTCGCCGAGGACCAGGATGGAAAGGCCGTGGGCATCATTCTCTCGGGCATGGGCAGCGATGGAACGCTCGGCATCCGCGCCTTGAAAGAGCGTACCGGAATGGTCATGGCCCAGGAGCCGGCATCCAGCAAATTTGCAGCCATGCCAGAGAGCGCGATCGCTACCGGCCTTGTGGATTACATCGCTTCGCCTATGGATCTTTCCCGGCTGCTGTCCGAATACGTCGAGGTCAATATGCAGCTACGTGAGCGGCATGCTTCTGTGACCCCCCTGCTGGAGAACAGCCTGGCCAAGATCTTCGTTCTCATTCGCACTCACACCGGCCAGGATTTCAGCCTGTACAAGCGGAGCACCATCATTCGGAGAATCGAGCGCCGGATGGGACTGCACCAGCTTACCGGTATGGACGACTACATCCGCTACCTTCAGGAGAATCCGTCCGAGATAGAGATCCTTTCTAAGGAACTGCTCATCGGAGTGACGCGGTTCTTCCGGGACACCGGGGCCTGGGATGCTATGTTGGAAAAGGCTCTGCCCGAACTGATCTCGTCCCGCCCGCCGGGCAGCTTGCTACGCATCTGGGTTGTGGGCTGCTCGACGGGAGAGGAGGCCTACTCCATGGCCATCATGCTCCAGGAATATCTGGAAAATCTGGGCCGAACCGGAGAGATTCAGTTCCAGATCTTCGCCACGGACACGGAGAGGGAGGCCATCGATATTGCCCGCCGGGGCAGATATCCGGCAAATATCGAGGCAGATGTCTCAACAGCCCGGTTGGAGAAATTCTTCATAAAGGAGAATGGGACCTATCGCATTCGCCCTCACCTGCGAGAATCCGTAATCTTCGCCCCGCAAAATGTCATCCGTGACCCCCCTTACACCCACCTGGACATCATCTCCTGCAGAAACCTTTTCATTTACCTCTCCCCTGAGCTGCAAAGAAGGCTCATACTACTCTTTCACTATGCATTGAATCCGGGTGGAATCCTATTCCTGGGAAGTGCCGAGTCGATCGGCGGCTATAACGATCTTTTCAGTACTGTGGAAAGCAATTGGAAGATCTTCCTGAGGAGGGATTCCCCGAGCAGGGCAGGGCAGCATGATCTGCCCTTTGTGTTTGCTGCCAGGCCAGATGCACACGAAATTAGAGGGGACTTTTCGGCTACAGCGAGAGTGCATTCCCTTACCACCATCGCCCAGAATCAACTGCTTGAGATGTATGCTCCTCCTGCGGTCATAATCACAGAAGACGGCGATATCGTATACTTTCACGGCAGGACCGGAAAATATCTGGAACCCTCGCCTGGGAAGGCGAACCTGAACATCTTCGCCATGGCGAGAGAAGGTCTGCGATATTCGCTTATCTCTCTTCTCCGAACCGCTGCTTCTGAGAAGCGCAAGGTCGCTAGCGAAAATACGGCCATGACCACGGAGGACGGCACACTGCATGTACGCCTGACTGTGCAGCCGATCCTAAAACACACGGGGCGGGCAGATATTTTCTTGGTAGTCTTCGAAGATGTCCTGCAGCAAAAGCCTACCCAGATTCAACTGGAAAAGGAAAAGCCTAGCGGGGCCGATTCTTTGCAGGATACTCGGTTTGAGGAATTGGAGAGAGAGCTCGCCGTGGGAAGGGCAGAGCTTCAGCGCGCGGCAGAGGAGAGGCAATCCTCCCAGGAGGAGATGACCTCCATGAATGAGGAGCTCCAGTCTACCAATGAGGAGCTTCAGAGTACTAACGAGGAGCTGACCACCAGCAAAGAGGAGCTCCAGTCCTTAAACGAGGAGCTTCTCACCGTGAACGCAGAGCTTCAGGCCAAGATCGAGGCCTTCTCCCAGAGTCATGACGACATGCGAAACTTGCTACGCACCACAAAGATCCCCATGCTATTCCTGGATAGCAGCCTTCGAGTGCGGCGGTTCACTGATGCCATAAAGCCCATCATCAGCCTGATTGGCAACGATGTCGGCCGGTCCATAACCGACCTTAATGTAAACCTGAAAGATGGATTTTTTGTAAATGATGTGCGGGAGGTGCTGGATACCCTGCAGTTTAAAGAGAGACAGGTGGAAACAACCGAAGGGATGTGGTTTCAGATGCGCGTCATGCCCTACCGCACCTCTGAGAACCGGATCAACGGGGTAGCTGTCACATTCAATGACATCTCAGCGATCAAAGAGCTGGAGGAGACCCTCCGAGGGGCAAAAAGCTACGCACAGAGCATAGTTGAGACCGTACGGGAACCACTCCTGGTGCTGAACTCCGGCATGCAAGTTGTCTCAGCTAACCGCTCCTTCTATGAGGCCTTTCGTGTGACCCCTCAGGAGACTGAGGGAAAACTTATCTATGCTTTGGGAAATTACCAGTGGGATATTCCAGGGTTGCACCGGCTTCTTGAGGACATCTTGCCCAAGAACACTGTATTTGAAAGCTATGAGGTGGAGCACGATTTCCCTGAGATAGGGAGGCGCATCATGCGTCTCAATGCCCGGAGGATGGAAAAAGAGGACCTGATCCTCCTTGCCATGGAAGACGTCACCTTCAAGAGGCTTTAGATGCCTGCTTGCCATCTGAAAACAAATGAAAACGGATTCTTGAACATGCAAACGAACAAGACATTTCCTACGGATCCTGCGCTGAGACGTCGAGCTGAGGAAGAGGTAAGAAAGAATAGTCGCTCTGCCTGCCTTTCCGAGATGGACGTACGAGCGCTCTGCCATGAGCTTGAGGTGAGCCAGGTCGAGCTGCAGATGCAAAACGAGGAGCTGCAGAGGATAACAGCAGAACTTGCTGCATCCGAGGAGAAGTATCGGGACCTCTATGAGTTCGCACCCATCGGCTACCTGACGGTAGAGCCCTCCGGGCAGATTCGTGAGGCAAATCTGGCCGCCGCCACTCTTCTGGGAACACAGCGATCGCACCTGTTAAACAATCTGTTCCAGGCTTATCTGGCAGATGATAGCCTTTCCAAGTTCAATGCTTTTTGCAGTCGCGTGATAGCGTCGGATGCAAAAGAGATTGCAGAGGTCCGTCTGTTCGGCAATGGAACAAAAGAGAGAGATAATCGTTGGGCTTTGATCGAGGGCCGGGCCATATCTGGAAGCGCCAACCACGATTTTCGGATGGCCGTCATCGACATAACCAGGCGCAAGCAGATGGAAGAGGAGCTTCGCCGGATCGGGGACGAGCTGGAAGAGCGAGTCCAGATGAGAACCCACCAGCTGGTTAAGGCGAATGAAGAGCTATTGAAGGCAAAAGATGTTGCCGAGGCAGCCACACGCATAAAGTCGGAATTCATGGCGAACATGAGCCACGAGATACGAACTCCCATGAACGCCGTCATAGGCATGACCAGCCTGCTCTTAGATGAGAAACTTTCGTCCGAGCAGATGGAATTTGTGGATATTATAAGGAGCAGCGGCGAAGCTCTAATGGTTATTATAAACGATATTTTGGATTTTTCCGTGATGGAGGAGAAAAAGGCAGCTCTCGAGGAGCAGCTTTTCGACCTGCGCCTCTGCATTCAGGAATCTTTGGATCTGGTATCCGCTGATGCCAGAAGGAAAGGCTTGAACCTGTCATATAAAATTATTCACGGCACTCCGGAAAGGATTTTCAGCGATCCGATAAGGCTGCGCCAGATCCTGGGAAACTTGCTGAATAATGCCGTTAAGTTCTCAGATTCGGGGGAGATCACCGTCTCTGTTTCCAGCCAAAAATCGGAAAAGAGCTTGGATATTCTGTTCGCAGTACTGGACAGCGGCATTGGAATTGCTGAGGATGAATTGGACAAGCTATTTTTGCCTTTTAGCCAGATAGATGCCTCGACCACACGCAGGTATGGCGGCACGGGCCTGGGCCTGGCCATAAGCAAGAAGCTTGTAGAGCTTATGGGGGGAAAGATCTGGGTCAAGAGCGAGCCCGGCAAGGGATCGACCTTCTATTTCACCATCAGTACCAAGGCCGTTTTCAGCGAGCAAATGATGGGAAATGAACCCCAAATACAATTCGAGAGGCACCCCATCTCTGAACCGATGCCTAACATTGTTGCCCCTAGCCGTCTGCACATCTTGCTTGCAGAAGACAATTTATTGAATCAGAAGGTTGTTCTTGAAATGCTCAAGCGTCTTGGCTACCGTGCTGATGTAGCAGCCAACGGCTTTGAGGTTCTGCAAGCTCTACAGCGCCAGAAATACGATGTAATTCTCATGGATGTTCGGATGCCGGAGTTAAGCGGCCTGGAAGCAACCAGGCAAATTCGAAAGCTCTGGCTGGCTTCACAGCAGCCCAAAATTATCGCCGTTACAGCTTATGCCCTTGAAGGCGATAGAGAAAAATGTCTTGAGGCCGGAATGGATGACTACATCAGCAAACCTGTGAAGATGGACGAGCTGGACAGCACATTGAGAAAGTACCTGCCTTCTGAGAAAGACAAATAAGAGGACCCTATGCATATGATTTGATGCAAAAGGCTGGGCGGGCAGCGGATTAAAGAAATGCATCTGAAATTTTCGAATATATATTTCCGGCTGGACTTTCCATCTCTGGGGCGAGAAAGGCAAATGTCGAACTGCCTTTTCGGCTCACAAAGCTTATGGACTTGAAAATACGATATGGCCATCCATGAGATCGAAGAACATAATTTGCCTACTATTCATATCGCTGGTGCTGGCGTCAAGCGCCGGCTGCCTGGCGAATGACCCGACGGGAGCATCGACTGCGAATCCTGCGGTGCCAAAGGAGAATCTGCCAGATGGCTTCAAGCTGCTGGCGGCTCTGCCCGAGATGGACAGCAGTGTGAATATGACCGATTACATTAAGGAATTCTACGGATCTGAGGACATTGGCCCGGCCAGTACCTCTGTGGGCATATACCAGTGGGGCAAGCCCGGCGAGAACTACGATGCCAAGATCACCCTGATCCAGCTTTCCGATGAGGAGCACGCCAAGGCTGCCGTCTCCAACTTCAAATCCCAGAAGACATACCAGGAACAATTGGCTCGGAAGTTGCCCATATTCGGCAATGCCACAATTAACGGCCATGAGACTCTAGAGATAAAGGACATTCGAGGAGATAACAGCATCAGATATCTCTACCTCTGGAATACAGGAAGCATTGTGGCTCTTGTCGAAGGCAACAATGATAGAAGCAAAAGCCTGGAGCTGGCCAGCGCCTCAGGGCTCTAAGCTCTAAGCCTCAAATTTTTTAGATCGATCTGCTTGTAGATGAAGAATCTCAAGCTATCGTTGTCCGCCGTCTTGAGGCCTATCCCCGGAAACAGTGATACATCCCGGTTCCTGTTGAGAGTCATGGCATTGTCCTTGTTGTCCATGGTGATGACGCCACTATTGGCATCAATGGACCGGATGAGCATCTTGCCATATGACGTGTCAGGGTTTACGGAGATGGGCGCCCCGGATATCTGCCAGATTATGGGTTGAGATATCCCCTGCCCTGATTCCAAGCTTATTTGCTGGCAAGCTTGTCTGTCTCTTTCTCCTTGGCATGCCCGTTGGGCTTGGTGATGAAGTAGGTATAGCCCTTCAGCGTCCGGTTGAGCTGTGCTTCGATCTGCTCCAGCTCTTTTTTAGGGATGCACAGATGCTTGTCCACGCACCGGTCCATGATCTCCCAGATGTAGTCCTTGGTCTCATAGTTGAAGAAGTCCAGGAGCTTTCGGCAGGTGTCGCCCTCCACCTTCTGGCAGATGTACCAGTCGTCGCCATCGGCCATGACGTGCACCTCATGAGCGCAGCCCAGCAGATTATGGAAGTCTCCCAGGGTGTCCTGGTAGGCACCAAGCAGGAAGATGCCCAGGTAATAGTCCTCTTTCTCCTTAAGCGTGTGCATATCCAGGTACTCCAGACCCTCGCTGTCCCCAGCATAGCGCTTGATCTCCCCGTCCGAGTCGCAGGTGATATCCACAATCCGCCCTCTCTCGCTGGGCATCTCGTTCAAGCGATGAAGGGGAATGGTGGGAAATATCTGCTCCACACCCCACATATCCGGCACAGACTGGAAGAGGGAGAAGTTGCCGATATACTTCTGGCTGACCAGCTTCTTGAGCTCTTGAAACTCATCAGACTCGTCCTCGGCCTGCTTGGCGAGGAATGCGGCCTTCTTGCAGACCATCCAGAAGAGATTCTCGCCTTTGGCTCGCTCCTCAAGACCGATGTTGCCCAGGTTGAAGGAGTCGTAAAGCTCGTCTCTGTACTGCAGAGCATCGTGATAGTGCTCCTTGTAGTTGTCCAGGTTGATCTCCTTGAAAGCGCTGCACAGATCATCGATCTGAATGGGATCCTCCTCTTTGGGAGTGCGCAGAAGCGAGTCTTTGGCATTCTTTTTGCCGATGATCTTGAAGATGAGCAGGCTGTGGTAGGCGGCAATGGCCCTCCCGCTCTCGGAGACTATGGTGGGGCATGCGACATCCTCGTCATCGCAGATCTTCTGCACGGTGTAGACCACATCATTGGCATACTCGCGGAGAGTATAGTTGGCGCTGGAAGGGGTGGCCGTGTTGGAGCCGTTGTAGTCCACGGAAAGGCCGCCACCCACGTTCAGGTACTCGATATTGGCCATCTTGCGCACCTTGGCATAGATTCTCGCCGCCTCGTTCATGGCGTTTTTAATGGTCCTGATATCTGTGATCTGCGAGCCGATGTGAAAGTGAATCATCTTCAGGCTGTCCAATAGGCCCTTTTCCCGCAGTATCTTCATCAGCTCCAAGGCCTCGCTGGTGGACAGGCCGAACTTGGCCGACTCGCCACCTGATTCCACCCAGCGACCGGAGCCGCGGGCAAAGAGCTTGACTCTCATGCCCACGCGGGGAGTGATGCCCATCAGCTCGGCATACTTCAGAATATCGAAAATCTCCTCGAAAAGGTCTACGACAATTACTATATTATTTACATTATGAATGCTCAGAGCCAGGCGCAGATAGTCCTCGTCTTTGTAGCCGTTGCAGATGAGGAGCGCCTCTTTGGGCAGGCCCAGGGATAGCGCTGCCAGTAGCTCTGCCTTCGTCCCCACTTCCAGGCCGATCCCGTGACGGGCTCCGTACTTGATGATGTACTCGATTACCTCTTTTCTCTGATTGACCTTCATGGGGAAGATGGGCTGATAGGTGCCTTTGTAGGAGAATTCGGAAATTGAGCCTAAAAATGCGCCTGTGATCTCATCGATCCTATTCTCCAGGATTTGAGGAAAGCGGAGAAGCACGGGAAACTCCAGGTCTTTGGATTTTTCGATCTCCTCGATGAGGTCCATAACATCAACCGACTGAGCCCGGTCTTTGTTGGGAAATATAATAATATTACCTTTATCATTGATTGAAAAATAGCCATTGCCCCAATTCTCTATCCCGTAGAGCTCCAAAGAATCTTCAGCTTTCCACATGTCACTCAGCCTTCTCCATTAAACCTGCCCCCAAGTCCGCATGCCCTCATCGCTATTATCCCCAACGCTCCAATTAGGATCATCATTGACTGACATAACGATTTATCAACCCCCATGAAACCACGGCCAATCACATCGAACTTTGCTAAAGTGAGCTTTTTGGTATATAAAGATTCATGCCTGCATGGTTGGCGGCAAGCAACTCAGACCTGGCAAATGCAAAATGCAGATGTGAAATGCAGAAATCAGTCAACCAGATCGACAATCTTTAAATGTATCCAGACCGACACTGATGAGAAGAAATATTGAGGGATAAAATGGATCACGTTCACGGTCACGGTCATGATTTTATCTGCAATGGTGAGAAGATAAGGACGACAATACCCATGAAAGAGAGGGGTGTTGCCGATCTGGTAGCGGATATGAGCAAGATGGGCTTTCAGGGAGGCCAGCTCGGCACATCTCTGAACGTCTGGAAGCACATGCTGGACGAGGATGTTACCATATTCCTCGGTCTCGCCGGGGCCATGGTGCCTGCTGGCCTGGGCGAGTTCATTGCCTACCTTCTGCGGGAGAGAAAGGTAGACTGCCTGGTCAGCACGGGTGCCAATCTATTTCACGACCTGTGCGAGGGACTGGGCATCGTTCACTATCAGGGCAGCGCCTGCGCAGATGATGCCTATCTCAATGAATGCAAAATCGACAGGATCTACGACGTATTCGTATCGGAGATCGAGCTGCATAGAGCCGACAATCACATATCTAATTTCGTGAAGAGCCTGGACCCGGCCCGGCGCTACTCATCACGCGAATTGATGTACATGGTGGGAAAAGACCTGCCCGATACAACCATCCTCGGCGCGGCTCATAAAGCAGGAGTGCCCATCTTCGTGCCGGCCTTTGGAGACAGCTCCTGGGGAATTGGCATGGTCATGGCTCTGCGCGAAGGACATAGCGTCATGGTCGATGGTATCAAGGATGTGGACGAGATCACCCAGATGGTGGAAAAGTCCGCCCAGACGGGAGTGATTTACATCGGCGGAGGCGTTCCCAAGAACTTCATCCAGCAGACTGAGGTCATAGCGGAATTGATAGGCGACTACTCGGGAGGCCATAGCTATGCCATTCAGTACACGACCGACGCTCCGCACTGGGGAGGCCTGTCCGGCTGCACCTTCGAGGAGGCTGTCTCCTGGGGCAAGGTCAAGAAGGAGGCGAGCAAAGTGCAGGTCTTCTCCGATGCCACCATCACCGTGCCGCTCGTGGTGCAGGCCCTGCGGGAGTCGGGCTACCCGCGAAAGAGCATTCCGGTCTTCGACTGGAGGGAAGAGGGGTTGAAACTGAGGTACGAAACGAGGTAATTAAGCTGAATAACATCTCACCTTTTTTTTGTAAATAATAAATTTTCTACAAAAGTTATTTATATTAGCATGCGTTAATATCTATCACTTAAGAGAAATATGAGGATTTATTATGAGCAAGGGGTTGGATTTTAAGGTTTCATGGGCAATGCTCAAGATGGCATTACTCATGGTGCTATTCTTGACTATCGCGTCTGGTGGTCAAGAACCACAGTGGAATTTGCAAGCCAAAGAAGAGGCGGCTTTTGCACAGGTTTCCGGCAGCAGCGAAAATGATTTCGCAGACCTGAACGCAATCGACACAGCCATAATCGCTTTTGATTTTCAGACCCAATCGTCTTCGCCAGAAGTTCAAAATGTGACAACCGGCAACAATACTGCCAAGATCATAGAGCTTTCTGCAAGAGATATCAACAACGATCTATTGAGCTATAAGTTCATCAGTTCGCCTCTTCATGGAAATGTCAGCGGAACGGCTCCGAATATAATTTACAGGCCAAATAAGGGTTATATCGGCAGCGACTCATTTACCGTCAGCGTATCTAACGCAATGGGGTCAGAAACGAATATTACTGTCTCGATTGATGTGCTTCAGATCCCTCATCCCCCTACCGTAAGGATACGCAGCCCACGAAATGGGGATCTATTTACGGCTTATCCGGGTCCGTCTGGTGAAACTGGGTACTCAGTAGAGATACCTGTTCATGCCACGTCTTCCGGTGGTGTTTCATCAATAGAATTCTTTGATGGTTTAGAGTGGATCGGTTCGGGTGACTGTGAGGATACCGGGGGTGACTGTCCGGTTACGATATTTAACACGTTCCTTGTAGGCACCCATTTCTTGACAGCAAGAGCTGCAGGTACAGGAGGAAATAGCTGTCCATCCGCCCCAGTTGTTATAACAGTTAACCCTTCGCAACCTGTTGTGCGGATTACAGACCCTCTTAGCGGGCAAATATTTACAGCTCCGGAAGATATCACTATTACTGCAGAGGTGATCGACAGCAATCCCGTGAGCAATGTTGAGTTTTATGCAAATTCGCAAAAACTTTGGAGCACTGAGGGCGAGGGCGAGTCACCTTATACCTTTGTATGGGAGGGCGCAAAGCCTGGGGTGTACAACCTAGTAGCAAAAGCCATCAGAAGATCCGGATGATCCGTTTTCTATTGCCTTATCCAAGCCAGTCCTCGTAGTGGTGGTGCCAGTAAAACCCCTGAGCAAATCCGACCTGGCTCTGTCCATGAGTTCTTCGTCGAATCCTGCCCCGGCGGGAGGCTTCTTTAACTACCTGCTTACTGTGACCAACAGAGGACCCGACAGCGCCACAGATGTCACTGTACAGGACTTCCTGCCGCCAGAATTGATATTGACCTCTTCAGCGGCCAGCCAGGGTGATTTTGATGACTCTGGAATTTGGAGCTTGGGAGGCTTGACCAAGTACCGCAGCGCAAGACTGGTGCTTACTGTGCAAGCGCCCTACGATCCAGCACCGGGACAGATATCCAATACGGCATATGTGTACGGAGCAGAGGTGGATCCAGACAACTCAAATAACCACGTAACAACCTATACCAGGATTGAGGTCGGCAACGTTTCGCCAGAATGAGCGGCCTCAATTAGGCAGGAGGATTATGCCTCCTGCAACCTTTTTTTGCATGGAATCTCGCTCGTAACCACAAGAAACATAGAGAGACCATAATGAAAATTTATTTGTTCCAGATCATGATAAAAGTTGCAGTCCCTAATTGTGACAACACAAAATGGGGAGATTTCCCAATCTTATTTTAGCCAAAAAATTTAACGGACTCGCCGGGACTCGAACCCAGGTCAGCGGGTATCTTCGACCATAGTCACCGAAGCCCGCTAGGATGTCCACTACCCTACGAGTCCAACATCCAAGCCATGGTAGCTTCCAGGCTATTAACCTTTCCCGCAAACCAACAAAGCGATGCAAGAAGGATGATGCATTCTCAAGTACAGAAAGGGCAGAAAGTGAGAGGGTATGGAGATTCATCAAAAGAATAATATGCTGAAATATGGATATAGTAGTAAGGTGATTGATAATTATGCGCACTGCCCAAAAAGCCTGCCCCTTCGTGGCCAGAGAATGCCTGCAAGAGGACTGCCTGGCCTGGAGGCAAAAAGCCTGTAGCCTTATTCTAGATAGAAGCCATCCCAGTGCTTTTGAGCAGGAGCTGATGAATGCCGCGCCGCTGATGTACAGATCTCTGCTCGATATGGTTCGCATCATGGAAGAGACTGCACAGGACTGCCGCAAGTGTGGGCCGGAACTGTTCAGCTTTGCTCAGCAGCTTCGGGCCGGGCTCCTGGACGAGCTGATCTCTTCCGAGCTGGCCGAGGTTGGTATCAAAGCTGATAAATAAGATAATTGTAGATATAATCTCAGCAAAATAAATCCAAACTAAACGGGAGGATTGATCATGGCAACGACTCGTTTCCTGAACAACTGTCCGAGATGCGGCTATGTTGCCGAGGCCTGGACCGAGGATGGTGTAACTGTAAATGTGCGCTGCAAAATGTGCGGCTATGAGGGACAACTGCCTCATCCCGATCTGAAAAACGGAGCCTGGCGAGTGGGATAGGGAGACACTCGCAAAACTCCAAAGCACAACTGCACAACTTGCGCTAACCAAGGGGGCACAGATGCAAAGAGGGATGATCAAGCTATGAGAACCAGTCACGCCCTTCTCTTGCGTTTGCGACATGATCCCCATTTCGATTTCAACAAAACCGAGGTGGAATTTGTCGATAGGGGCGCTCCGGGCGACAGGTCCGCTGTCCGGGGAGACAAAATCATCATCCTGGAGCAGGGCTGGATGGAGATAGAATGGGAGAATAGACCCAAGTTCATACCCTTCCACCGCATCCGGCGCATCACTTATGACGGTACAATTATGTGGGAGAAGAGTGACGACCCAAAGCCCGAGGCATAGGATTATCTGGCAAGCACCACAATTGTCCATTGCATGTCCTGGATCATTCTTCTCTTTCCGTTTCTTCTTATTTCTGCGCTAATAGTCTCTTCTCTTGTCGGTCGTCTTATCTTCCGCCGCCGGGTGGCGAGAGAGGTCAAAGGGCTCTTCTCGGCCGCCTCGCCCGGCTCTGTAGTTGTTCCCTCCGATTGGCAGGAACTGCCGGAGCCTTTGCAGAGATATTTCCGCCTTGTACTGCCGGAAGGGCAGGCCAGGATCGGATCGGCCCGGCTCAAGCTTGCCGGCATGATGCGCGCCGATAAGAACAAGAGCTGGATGAAAATAGAGAGCGAGGAATATGTTAGCTGCCATCCTCCGGGATTTATCTGGCATGCAGTGGCCAAGCTTCTTCCCCTGCTCTGGATCGAGGTTTGCGATTGCTATTATGGGGGAAAAGGCGACATGCGGGTATTGCTAATGTCCCTGAAAAAGCTGGCCGCCTCCAGTGGAAGGGAGATGGATCAATCTTCTCTGCTCCGCTGGCTTTCCGAGGCGGTAATGTTTCCCACAGCCCTTTTGCCGGGAGAGCACCTCGCCTGGAAGCCCATCGACTCGAAATCAGCGAAAGCTGTAGTGCGAAACGGAGAGCTGACTGCATCGGCCACCTTCTATTTTGATAAGAGGGGAACTATAAGAAAGGTGGTGACGGCGGACAAGTATCGGGATTTCAAAGGAAAGCCGGAGAAGGCGGTCTGGATCGGCTATTTCCATAATTATCAGCGGAAAAGCGGCATTTTAGTCCCCACAGAAGTCGGAGCCACTTGGAAGCTGCTCCGGGGAAATATCAATTATGCTCGCTTCAAACTGGTGGAGATCGATTACGACCAGCCTTTCCCGTTTTGAACCGAAATCAATTCTCAGCCGTTGGCTCGGCGAACTTTGCGCTCATTTCTATCCAGGTATTCCTTTATGGCCTCAACCACGACATCAGAACGTTGCACATAGAGGGAGCCCCTGCTTTTGACGACAAATCTCATCAACCGGTCGCTTAATTCTGGACTCAGCTCTACCTCGATTTTAGGCATAATTTCTCATGAGCCAATGTAGTATTAATAATTAGTTTCGAGAATTCAAGGCTTGAGCCTTTTGATCTCCAGGTAGCGCACCTCATCGCTGGCATAGGCGAAGATCATAAGCTTACGCACCGAATGGGCCAGACGCACGGCGCGAGAGAGCACAGGAGGCAAGAAGACGTGGTCAACGGACACGGTATGCACCAGGTACTCGGAGTGAGGCACCTTGCCAGGGCCCTGTACCTGCTTGTAAACCCGGAAGTGCGTGCCGAACTTGAAGCCCGTCTTCACCACCAGGCTCTTGTCCCGCAGATCTTTATAAACGCTGAATTTCAGATCGAAGTCGCTCTCGATCAGCTTCGCTTTGGCCGCGAAGCTCTCCAGGTTCAAGTCCGTTCCGGAGCGATCGACCAGCGAAATCACCCCTCTATCCAGGAGATAGGCCGACTCTACCAGGGAGAGCTGAAGACGTCCGCCCACAGGCTTGCCGTAAAATCCGTGCTCATGTAGCCTGCTGGATGCCGCAGCATCCCAGAGCACCACGCGATCCTCCAGGAGCGTCGCCATGCCGCCCTGCTCCACCTCAGCCATCAGGCCGGACATGTCCTTCTCCTTGGCCTCGTAAAAGGTGATGTCGCTCTCCTCATCAACAATGGCCAGCATCAGCTTTTTTCTCATTTGGCCCGCGACCCTTACCGGCTGCATTATCTCTTGCAGGGGAAGGGGCATGCGCTCGGAGATGACGAGAACATAAAACTCCGCCGGGCTCTTCCCTGGGTGGCCTCCCCGAGGATAGACGCGAAAATCGGGTCGACCGGGCTGCACATAGTAGCCGCGCTCTCGCAGGTCTTTGTAGACAACATAGCGAAACTCAAAGCCCTTTTCCAGAGAAGATGCGGTCTGGAAAAAGGCCTGAAAGTCCAGCTCTTTCCCATCGGAAAGCACCTTGATCCGGGATCGGTCCAGGAGATAAGCTGCTTCCACTAAGGAGAGTTCCAGCCCTTTGTCCTTGGGACGGCCGAAGTAGCCCTGTTCATAAAGATCAGGCAGGGCTCCTGCGCCCAGACTGATCTTATCGCCAACAAGCCGGCCTATTATCTCATCGGACATGGAAGGGCAGAACGATCGAGCTGTGGTCTTTCCTTTCAGCAGGCAAGCTTATTCGGCCAGATGCCGTGCATGACACCCAGGGATTTGTCCACCAGGCTGTGCACATCGGCTGCTGGGTAGCCAGCCGAGAGCAGGTAGGACTCAACGTGATTGGGCACGGCGATAGACATCTGCTCCACCATGGAGACGGTCTGCAGAATGGTGTTGTCTCCCAGCTTGAAGGGAATGATGGCGTCAGAGACGATCAACTCGAAGATCTCCGGGCTGATGGGCCGCTCAACTGCCGAGAGGAAGGCCTCCAGGATCTCACTGGTCCAATCATGCTTCTTGCCTTCATCTTGATAGGGCATGACCACGACCTCTCGGGTCTTGGCTAACTGCTCGACCAACTGCGCCGGTGTGACACTTCCCTTGAAGACCAGGTTAAGGAAGTTGGTGTGCGGCACGGTTGTCGGCACCTTGCTGGCGCGCACGGCAAACTTAACCTCTTCGAAGACAGTTCCGGCGTCCGTGCCCTGGTGCCCGGCGCCCTTGCCGAACTGGATGGCACTGGGAGAGGCCTTGACCACGGTATGCGGATCGCCATGCCGACGATCGATGTTGCCAAGGACAGCCGTCAGGCCCAGGGGCCGCGCCGCCAGAGCCAGACGGGAAAGGCCAGTGGTGTTGCAACTGGTGCACTGCACCAGCCTGGGCTTGGCCTTTTGGAACATCTCGTAGTTCTCCAGTCCAAAGAAGAACTCACGGGCAAAGTCTGCCTTCAGCTCATCCGAGATCTTGACTTTCCCGCTCTCTGCCAATCCCTTGAGAAGCTCGGGCCGGTCTGCTCCGCCCATAAGTGAGACAAAGCAGCCGTGAGAGAGGCCTGCCTCAACGTAAGGGAGCTCCTTATCGCCCGGAGCGCCCACCATCAAGAAATTTGATGCAGCAAAGAAGTCATCATAGCCACCCTCGATCTTGACTCCTGCCTTCTCCCACGTCTCTTTATCCGCAGTCTCACTGACAAAGGCCTTTACGCCGAACAGCCGATTGAACTTGGATACAATAGACAGGGCCCGGCCATGGGGCTTTCTGAGCAGGACATTCAGGTCGCCCTCGATGCCAGCGGCCTTTTTAACCTGCGCCAAAGCCAAAAGAGTTCGCTTATTCTCTGTTCCATCAAAACCCACAAAACCAGCATTGGACTTCAAGCATCTTCACTTCCTGAATGGGAGTCTAAGTGACTATATTTTAATCTTTCCGGAATTGTGTTCTGCTTCCGGGACATCTGCATAAATAACCCTGAAAAACGAGAGCAACTCAAATCCTAAAAATATTATAAAACGATCCGTTTTTTGGCAAGGCCCTTGCACCCATTCAGCTCTTTGATCCATCCTTTTGCCCCTTTGATGCATAGAGGTCAAAGATCCTATCGGCGATATACCTGGCACTCTCATCCGAGTTCATGCTTGTAGTATCAACTTCAATCTCAGGAGTGAGCGGCTCTTCGTAGGCTACGTTGACTCCCGGCACGGCGGCCTTCTCACCAGCCGCTTTCTTGTAGATGTCCTTGGGTGAGAATTTGGCCTTTCTCTCCGCTTCCCTTTCCATGCAGACAGGCAGAGGCGCCCGGATAAAGACCTCGGCGAAATTGGGGATCAGGCGGCGGGCAAAATCACGATAACGGCGTCTATTGGCGGTTGCATCTATTATTACGTTTATTCCCTCATCTGCCAAGAGCTTGCCCATGTAGGCTAAGCTGGCATAAACGATATCTCTTTCTTCTTCTGTGTATTTGGGATTTGGAGTTATCGCTCTTCTGATCTCATCCAGCTGCAGGATCCTGGCGCTAATTCCCTCTTCAGATAGAATCGTCAACACTTTATCTGCGATGGTGGTCTTCCCGCAGCCTGGAAGGCCTGTGAACCACATGACCCATGCCATAATTGATAGAAATGGCCTCCTGAATAAAAAACCATTCCATTGGGACGCTTCACAGGCATTGGGGCCGGTGACTACCTCCGGTTCTCTCAACATATTCTGAAATCAAACAAAAGATTAATATAAGCGTATTTCATATATAGATATGCAGCAAACCTTATGGCTCGATGCACACGTTTTTAAGCGAGGTAAAAATATGATAGAAAAAAGAAATTTCGCATTGCGGGACAAGGATGGAAATGAGATTGGCGTCTTTTCCGGAAAACAGCCCAGACAAGCAGCCCTAAAGGCGGCAAACCGCGGATTCACTGATATAAGGCTTCGGGAGAGAGGGACACGAAATGTGCACATATTCCAAGGTGAGCGGATCCAGGTGCCCAAGCCCGCCAATGCCCCCGCCTGGATGCCTGCCAATATCTGGAAGCCGAAGGTCAAGAAGATGGGCGTTGAGAAGTTGGAAGAACTTTAATATAATATTTTTACCAAAAAAAGTGAAAAAAAAGCTGAAGGAGATTCAGCCGAAAAGGGCACCCAGGCCCTCTACACCGCTCTCCTCTGCTGCTTCCTTATCTTCTTCTGGTTCTTCTGCCTTGGCCTCGCCCTTGGCGGCATGTGCTGCGACAGGGGCTGCGGCTGCGGCGGCTATGGGCACTGCGGCTGCCTGAGCGAGGACAGTTGCGATGTCCACGCCTTCTAAAGCGGCTACCAGGGCCTTGATTCTGATCTCGTCTGCGGCGGCGCCGGATGCCTCGACGACCTTCTTAATTCCATCCTCGTTAACGTCTTTGCCTGCGCTGTGAAGCAGTAATGCAGCGTATACATATTCCATTTGAATCGACCTCGAATTTTCCTCTAATTTTTAGTTTATCCGAAGAGAGCACCCATTCCAGCAGCGGTGTCTTCTTCATCCTTCTTCTCTTCTTTCTCTTCCTCGGCCTTCGCGGGAGCAGGGGCTGCGGCAGCCTCCAAGGCTGCTTCTCCACTGGCCAGGCGAGACAAGGCTTTGGCATTGGCAGCTGCCTTGGCTAAAAGCATCTCCATCATGCTGGGCACGGGTATTCCCGCTTCCAGTACCAGGGCTCTGGCCTTGGTCTGAGCCTTTTGCAGCATAGGTCCGACAGTTTTCGGCGTAGCATAGCCAATCTCAACAGCAAAGCCGAATGCTTTGGCAGAAGCGGCGAACAGCTCTGAGATCTGTGCCTCCACATCGATGGAAAGATCCTTGACTTTAAAGATCAAGCCACCCTCGTAGGCCGCTCGTAGTTCCAGGCCCACGTTTCTGGGGAAGATCTCCATAGTCTTCAAAATGTCCGCGGTCTTGGCGGAAACGACCTCTCCCTCTTTGGCTAAAGTGATCTTCTGGTTGATGACCACCTTTCCGCTCTTAATGGCTGCAGGGATGCCGGCCGCTTGAAGCTTGCCGACCATGGGTCCCGGCGAGAATGAAGTCACTCCAGCTTCGACCACGATGTCTTTAGGAGCACGTGCACCGGCCTTAATGGGCATGGGCCGTTTGCCCTTCTCCAAGAGGCTGTTCAGCTTGAAGGGATTGTCATTGCTGAAAAGCAAAGCAGTCTGATCTTCAATGAAATCGGCCAGCGGTCTGATCTCCGGGGCAGAGGCTTCCAGAGCGCGGCGAGCGATGGTGTTCCTCACCATCCTAATCTCGACATTGCCTCTGAGACTGCCTCGCATCTGCTGCAGATTATCGGCAGGTATCTCCCGCACGCCGACAACGCCGACAACGCGGCTTTTGCTTATCATTTCGATAAGCTCTTCTACATCCTTAACCTTCCACTCAGGTATGTGGGCAGTGTGACGAGTCTCGGCTGCCATTTAAATCACCTTTATAGAAGGCCCCATGGTGGTCTTGACGTAAACCGACTTCAGGTTATGTCGACCATCCTTGAGGGTCTGCTCGAGCTTGACGACGACCGCTTCAATGTTTTCGGCCAGCTCTTTGGTATTCATATTTCTGTTCCCAACAGTCAGGTGGAAGGTCGGCTTGTCCCGAGACCTGATCCTGATCATGTTCTTGAGCCTCTGTATCTGTGGGGTTACGTCCTGTGTCGGCGGCAGAGGTGTGGGCATCTTGCCCCTCTTGCCGAGAATGGAACCCAGGCTCTTACCTATGACGGGCATGAACTGAGTCTCTGCTATGAAGAACTTATACTCGTCTGCCATTTTGCGCACAGCTCTCTTATCTCCGGCGAGCTCTTTGATCTCGTCCGCGGATATAACCCGGTCTGCGCCGGCGCTCTTGGCTCGCAGGGCAGTCTCTCCAGCAGCGAATACAGCGATCTTGGTTGGTTTGCCAAGCCCGTGGGGTAGGATAACCTCGACATCGACTCTGTTTCCCGGAAGGGCCAAGTCGATGTTATGAAGGTTAATAGCCAGATCCACGCTCTCGCTGAACTTTCTGGCAGGTGCCTCAGTGATAGCCTGTTTAACGGCTTCTTCTATATCCATTTCAATCCTCCGTAGTCTGCGACTCTAGGTCTTCTACGGCTTCTCAAAAAAGAGAATTAGAATTCAGATAATAACTCTATATTTTAAGCCTTCGCTTCTAATATCTCATCGTATTTGCCGCTGGCTACAGCCAGTTGAGCCTCTTTGCTTTGCATACCATCAATGGTCGCGCCTACAGACCCCGCTGTGCCGATGACCTCGCTGGCCGCTTGCTTCAGGGTTTTGGAGAGAAGGCCTTTTCGCTTGATGTTTACAATTTTGATGACCTGCTCCATAGTTAGGTTCCCAACGATAGTTTTGTCGCCAGTGCCCTTCTCTACGCCCATCTCTTTGATGATCAGGGCTGAGGTAGGAGGCGTTCCGACTTCGATCTCGAATTCGGTTCTGGACTTTACTATGACTTTGACGGGAACTTGCATTCCATTGAGATCTTTAGTCTGCTCATTGATCTTGGCGACCACCTGAGCTACATTTACGCCCAGAGGTCCTAGGGCCGGGCCCAAAGGTGGCCCCGCGCTGGCCTTTCCGCCGGGGACCAATGCTTCTACGACATTAGCCAATACTTGTCACCTCAAAATTTATTAAGTTCCATCTTTACTGAGCACGCGCACGTTATCTCCCCGTACTGTGATGGGGATAGGCACCATGGCTTCAAAGAGTTCCAACGTTATCTCTTCCTTGGCAACGTCCACGCGTTTGACCCTTGCCTTCTCTCCCTTGAACGGTCCGGATATGAGCTCGATAATGGCTCCTTCATTAATTCCGATTACGGCAGGTTTGGGGGAGAGAAAGTGTTCAACCTCTCCGATATTAGAGGCCCCTTTTATCACAGAGCGTGCGTGGGGTATTCCTTGAATCGCCTGATCTACGATCTCCGGAGCTGGTGATTCCACAAGAACGTAGCCTTTCAGCACATCTGGTACCAGCAGTGCCCGTATATCATACTTTTCCTTGCGTGCTATCTGGGCGATCATGTTGGCCACCGATCGTTCTTGATTCGCAGTGGTCTTCACAACATATATGCTGGTCTCGGACATTCCGCCTTCTTAGACGAATCTCGTGTATAAAAAGGTTTGTAATACCATGGAAATCTCTTTATACTATAAACAAAGGAGTTTCCAAGGGGTGAGTATCTTAAATGAGTGGCAGGACTGATCAACTTCGGGACCTCGTTATGAAAATTGGCGCCACAACCAAGGTCGTGGAGAAACAGGCCACCCGTCATGGTAGTCTCCGGGGAAGCGGCGAGATTGAGCGCGCTTTATTGGGAGTCGTCCAGGAAATGATAAAACAATACGGTATCCAGACAAAGCTGACTGCCGAGCAGTTATCATCAGTTGTCAGGCTCTTTTATAAGAGACTAAGTGATACCGAGATCGCAGAGCAATTGGGTGATCGAGCCCTAAATAAAACCGTCAGCCGGGCCCGAATCAAGCTCCACTTATTCAGGGAGACTGATTTGAAGCCTCCTTTCGACAAGGATGAGTTTCTCCGCCTAACGGATGCCAACAAATCCGTCAAAGAGATGGCTGGAAGTCTGCAGGTAGCTCCTTCCACCATATCGGAGTACAGGAATATCTTCGATAGCCAGAAAGCATCGGAGAGGGATGGATACACAAAGCGTTTTTTGGAGATACTCTCCGATCAGGATGTCTCCGAGCGCATGGTGACAGCCCACACCGAGGATGGCCTTCAGGATACCATCGATACCGACTATGAGGCGGCAGAGGCCTGAGAAGCTTCTCTTGCCCTTGACCCTGATTTTTGCATAACTCCTAAGTTCTAAGGGCAGAAGGCAGGTCAGTAGATACTGTCAAGATTATTTCCGGCAGAGGAATATTTGCCGCGTCAGGCTTCCATGCACGCGATCCGTATGCTTTTGGAGAATTTCAAAGCCTGCATTCGCGAGCAAGGCATCAAGCGAGCTATCCGCCACGATTACCATGCGGCGGCCATGCTTGATCACCCGGAAGAGTTCGCTTAAACTTTCCTGCAAAAGTAATTCTTTGGACTTTGCCAGGATTTTAGCCGATCTTCCATAGGGTGTGTCCAGAACGGCAGCATCGATGGAAGAGTTTTGCAGTGGCAAGCGCTTGGCATCGCCCAATAAAAGAGAGCAGTCCAGCGACTGCAAATTACATAAAGCACCCTTCACCAGCCGGGTCTGAACCTCGATTCCCAACCCCTGGATGCCGATCAAGCAGGCTTCGATCAGAATGCCGCAGGTTCCGGCAAAGGGATCGAGCAGCATCTCGCTTGCGCGAACCTGGGTGAGGTTGACCAAGGCACGGGCCATGCGCGGCATGAGCACGCCGGGATGGAAAAAGGGCTTGAGGTGAGGCCGGCGTGCCTCAAAGGAGCTTCTATCGGTTCGGGCAGCCTCGCGTCCCAGGACTATCTTTCCTGTTGTGATGACGGCTCGCAGCACCATCTCCGGCTTTTTCAGGTCCGCACTGTAGCCTCTGTGAAAAAGGATGCGTCCCACCTCGTGTTCCACGGCATCCGCCCCGGGCGCGGCATCCTTGATACGCCGCGCCCTGACCAGATACTTCTTGCGAGGCAGCTCCAAATGGCTCACAGCCTGGGCGAGTGCCTCCAGGTTCGCGTCAGAGATCGCCAGCACCTCTATGATGCGATGAGTCATGGCCAGACGACTGCCCAATAATTGCACATCGAGGTCTTCCGCCTCAACTATCAGGCACTGGTCCAGAAAGGCGACCTCGGAAAAGCGGGAAGAGAATATCTCCACCAGGGCCAGGGCTTCGCTTCTCGGCAGCGTCTCATGCTCTCCGGACAGCTCAAAGGCGTAAGTCGTCATTTTCAGAATAATCCCCGAATAATCCAAAAAAATAGCTGCACGGAGACGGGGCCGCCGTGGAATTGGCCCTTCTCAATGTGCCATGGCAACCTTTAGGTCAGGCCTGCATCCTTAGTCCAGGTAGCTGTTCACATCTCTGTAATTGAACTTCTTGGAACCAAGGACGTTCTCCAGGAAGTTGAAGAGGGCCCTTCTCACATCATCGGAGAGCAGCGGATACCAGGTGGGGCTGGCCACGACCACTGCCCGGAAGGCGAAGAACGGCGCGATGACCTCCAGAAGCTCTTCGTCGCCCGTCTTTTCCAGGTAGTTTTCGAAGAACAACTCGAAGAGGTCTTTCAGGTCTCCGGTCAGGCGCAAGCTCTTTTGCACAGAGTAGAATATGTAGTTCATAGCCAGAGCGGTGATGTCGTCCGCAGCTTCGCCCCACTCTCCCCGGCTTCTGTCCAGGACGGAGAAGTCTGTGCCCTCCCGGAACATGATATTCCAGGGGTGGAAGTCGCCGTGCACCTGGCAGAGGCGCCGGGCCTTATCGCGCAGCATCCATCTCCATTGCACGCAGATCTTCTCGACCTCTTGCAGCTCATCCGGGTCCAGGAAGCTGGGATTGTCCGGATAGTCATCCAGAATGCCGAAGATGCACTCGCCGTCTCCCACAGTCTCCCGGATCTTGCGCTGATAGAGGGGCGGGCAGTCTCCCTTGACGGCGTGGATCTCGGCCAGGTAATTGGAGAGGGCTATGACCCGGTCGTAGTCCAGGTCGGTTGCACCCTGCTCTTTTACCCGTTCCAGATCAAAGAAGTACTCTTTCCCCTCGATCTTCTCCATGAGCAGGAAGTATTCGCGAGCATCTCCAGCAGAGACCAGCGTTCCTTTTTCCGTGAAGTAGCCCACATCGAGAGATGGGACGTGTTTGGGGAGGCTGGCAAAGGTCGAATTCTGCCAGATCATAATCCTTGCCCGGTCGGAAAAGTGGTCGTGGCCGAAGCCATGCTGCACGCGCATGGAGGAGAGCACGGCCGAGCCCTTCTTTCCCTTGATCTCGTACTCCACCAGCAGAGGCGATCCGTATCCGAATCCTTTCACGTCCTCTGTGGTGGGTATTGTCTCACCCATCTTGCGGGTGCTCAGGAGCGATAAATCTCGCCCGTAAAGGCTCTTCAGATATGCTTCCAGGTTACCTTTTTTCAGATCCAAGGCCGGACACTCCTTTATAATCCCCTCAAGTTGTTCTCCTTAAGTTCCCATCTGCCAGCTATGCAGGTATTTGTCCTGCTCGGCGGTAAGCTTTTCCGTCTCCAGGCCCATGGAGGCCAGCTTCAGTTCCGCCACCCTGCGATCGATCTCCACAGGAACGGCATAGACCTTCTTCTCCAGCTTTCGTCCGTGCTCAACTATGTAGCGCACGGCCAACGCCTGGTTGGCAAAGGACATGTCCATGACCTCGGGAGGATGGCCGTAGGCGGCAGCCAGATTGATCAGCCGGCCTTCCGCGAGCAGGTAGAGCCTGCGACCGTCTTTGAGCTTGTACTCGGTGACGTTGTTCTGCACCTCGGCCTTCTCCGCCGTCATCTTCTCCAGAGCGGGAATGTCGATCTCCACATTGAAGTGGCCGCTGTTGGCCAGGACGGCCTGGTCCTTCATCTGCACGAAGTGCTCCTCTCGAATGACGTTTATGTCGCCGGTAAGCGTGACAAACAGATCTCCCAGGGGCGCCGCCTTGTGCATGGGCATAACTCTGTAGCCGTCCATGGCAGCCTCCAGGGCTTTTCTCGGCTCGACCTCAACCACAATTACGTTTGCTCCCAGACCGCGTGCGCGCATGGCAAAGCCCCTGCCGCACCAGCCGTAGCCGGCCACGACCACAGTCTTTCCTGCGAAGAGGAAGTTGGTGGCCTGCATGATGCCGTGCAGAGTGCTCTGGCCGGTGCCGTAGCGGTTGTCGAACATCATCTTGGTCTCGGCGTCGTTAACGGCGACTACCGGATAGAGCAGAGCGTTGTCGTCGGCCATGGCCCGCAGCCGCACGACACCGGTGGTGGTCTCCTCGCAGCCGCCGAACATCTGTTCGGCCAGCTCCGGCTGCTCCTTGTGGATGATGGCGATGGTATCTGCACCGTCGTCCAGGCTCACATTGGGCTTGAGATCGAGTGCTATCTTGATGCAGTCGTAGTACTCCTTCTCGTTCTCGCCCCGGAAGGCGTAGACATGCAGGCCCCGCGCGGCTAAGGCCGCAGCCACCTCATCCTGGGTGGAGAGGGGATTGGAGCCGGTGACTGCCACCTCGGCGCCGCCGGCCACCAGAGTGGTGATGAGGTTCGCGGTCTCGACAGTCACATGCAGACAGGCCACGATGCGCGCGCCCTTGAGTGGCTTTTCCCTCTCGAACTCCTGCTTGATCTTCTCCAAAACAGGCATATGTCTTCGCGCCCATTCGATGCGCTTTTCTCCTTCTGCGGCCAGACTTGGATCTTTAACTACGCTCTTTTGCAAAATAAATCACCTTGAAATTTATTAGTTAACC
>CAVVKN010000018.1:0-151492 GCA_963748825.1 Methanotrichaceae archaeon | reverse complement strand
CGCAGGGCGGATGCCCTGCTGGCAGAACTCCTTGTCCAGCGGCTCAAAGACGAATTCAGAGTACTTGGGGACATTGGACCTGTATTTGAGGCGTGAGCCGGCGGGCATGATATGGTCCGTGGTCACCAGATCTTCCACCCTTATGGTTACCTGTCCTGAGATATCTTCCGGCATGGGTCCGTTGACGGGAGGCTCTCCGATATTGGGGCCGCGGCATATTTTTATTTCAGCTCGCTCTGCAGCTGGAAGGGGCGGAATAATCATACTGTCATCGATCTCAAAATGCTCCGGCATATCTATTCTGGGATAGTCCATTTCCAGTTCTCTCGGGTCCGTCAGCCTGCCGGTGAGAGCAGAGGCGGCGGCAACTACGGGGCTCGTCAGGTAGACTCTGTGCACTGGGTGTGCCTGATCTACCTTTAAAATTGCGGTTGCTGGTGCGAACAGAAACAGAGTCCGTGCACGGTGACATGCTGTTGCCGATACAAAAGCCGCAGGAGGACTCCAGGATTCTGGCACCGAAGGCTATCAGGTCGCTAAGGGCGCCGTTCCTGGCGATGGTGCCCAGCACCTGTCGCGAGCCGGGCGCAATGCCCAGAGAAACGCCTGCCGGAAGATGTTTTCCTTTCAGCATTGCCGCCACGGTCATGAGATCCACATAAGAGGAGTTGGTGCATGAGCCGATCATCACCTGATCCACGGGCAGATTGAGGTCTTTGATCCTGGCTATGTTTCCCGGGCTGTGAGGCGCGGATGCAAGCGGCTCGATCTCTGATAGGTCGATCTCAAGAGTGCGATCATAGATGGCATCTTTGTCCGCTGCCAGAGCTACCCACTGCTCTTCTCTTCCCTGCGCTTGCAGAAATCGCTTCGTCTGCTCATCGCTGGGGAAGATGGATGTGGTGACGCCTGTCTCGGCTCCCATATTGGTGATGGTTGCTCTCTCCGGCACCGTCAGCTCGGCAATGCCTTCTCCGGTGTATTCGCAGACGCAGCCGACATTTCCTTTTGTGCTCAGGATGGAGAGGACTTTCAGGACTACGTCTTTGGCTGTGGCCCAGGGCTTCATCCGCCTGTAAGGTGGACATTGATCACGCGCGGAGCGGTAAGGTAGTATGCGCCGCCGCCCATGGCAACGGCTACATCAAGTCCTCCTGCACCCATGGCCAGGGAGCCCACGCCTCCTGCAGTGGGCGTGTGGCTGTCGGATCCCAGCAGGGTTTTGCCGGGCCTGGCGAATCTCTCCAGGTGGACCTGATGGCAAATGCCGTTTCCAGGTCGAGAGAAGTAGATGCCATACTTCTTCGCGATGGACTCCAGGTAGGCGTGATCATCTGCGTTTTCGAATCCTACCTGTATGGTGTTGTGATCAACGTAGCTGACGGAAAGCTCGGTGGCAATATCCGAAAGCCCCATGGACTCAAATTGGAGATAGGCCATGGTGCCGGTTGCGTCCTGGGTAAGGGTCTGGTCTATCTTTATGCCGATCTCTTTGCCGGGCTCGTAGAAGCCATCCGCGAGGTGCTGCCTCAGGATTTTCTCAGTCAATGTATAACCCATAAAAGACCTCCAGCAGGCGTATTAATCCTGGATTATTATTCCTCGATTCTTGGTTACGATCATATTAAAACTAAGCGATAGCGTGAATCAATAGAGCAAAAAGGTTATATACGTCTGAGTTATTGGATGAGTTCGGCCCGCCTGGAAGGGTGGGGCAACGGGTCCTGTAGATAGTGATTATAGGGCCTAAGTATGACATCGGCTTAAGAATGCCCGGGTTTTCTCTTCGTCTTCTCCGAAAATGAGATGAGGGGGAAATGCTTAAATACCTCGGCTGACAACCTTAATGGGCCGATGAGGCGTCGCAACCCACAAAGCAAGGCTCCGATATCATTGAAGGGTCGAGGTTGAAAGTTGCGATATAACAAAGATGGAGACGCGAGTTTTTTCGTGTCTGACATTGGTCTTGGCGACTCAGCCAATTCCGACTGGTTTCGGAATAACATGATTGAGTTTAAAACTTCCTAGAAGGATATGAATTCTGGTTGATCCTGCCAGAGGTTACTGCTATCGAGGTTCGACTAAGCCATGCGAGTCGAATGTAGCAATACATGGCGTACTGCTCAGTAACACGTGGACAACCTGCCCTTGAGACGGGGATAAACCCGGGAAACTGGGTATAATACCCGATAGATCTCGATTGCTGGAATGCATCGAGTTCCAAAGCTCCGGCGCTCAAGGATGGGTCTGCGGCCTATCAGGTAGTAGTGGGTGTAGCGTACCTACTAGCCTACGACGGGTACGGGTTGTGAGAGCAAGAGCCCGGAGATGGATTCTGAGACACGAATCCAGGCCCTACGGGGTGCAGCAGGCGCGAAAACTTTACAATGCTGGAAACAGCGATAAGGGGACCTCGAGTGCCAGGTTACAAATCTGGCTGTCGTGATGCCTAAAAAGCATTGCATAGCAAGGGCCGGGCAAGACCGGTGCCAGCCGCCGCGGTAACACCGGCGGCTCGAGTGGTAACCGTTATTATTGGGTCTAAAGGGTCTGTAGCCGGCCGGATAAGTCTCTTGGGAAATCTGGCAGCTTAACTGTCAGGCTTTCAGGAGATACTGTCTGGCTCGAGGCCGGGAGAGGTGAGAGGTACTTCAGGGGTAGGGGTGAAATCTTGTAATCCTTGAAGGACCACCAGTGGCGAAGGCGTCTCACCAGAACGGACCTGACGGCAAGGGACGAAAGCTAGGGGCACGAACCGGATTAGATACCCGGGTAGTCCTAGCCGTAAACGATACTCGCTAGGTGTCGGCAACGGTGCGACCGTTGTCGGTGCCGTAGGGAAGCCGTGAAGCGAGCCACCTGGGAAGTACGGCCGCAAGGCTGAAACTTAAAGGAATTGGCGGGGGAGCACCACAACGGGTGGAGCTTGCGGTTTAATTGGATTCAACGCCGGAAATCTTACCGGGACCGACAGCAATATGAAGGCCAGGCTGAAGACTTTGCCGGATTAGCTGAGAGGTGGTGCATGGCCGTCGTCAGTTCGTACTGTGAAGCATCCTGTTAAGTCAGGCAACGAGCGAGACCCACGCCCACAGTTGCCAGCGTACTCTCCGGAGTGACGGGTACACTGTGGGGACCGCCGCTGCTAAAGCGGAGGAAGGAATGGGCAACGGTAGGTCAGTATGCCCCGAATATCCCGGGCTACACGCGAGCTACAATGGTTGGTACAATGGGTATCTACCCCGAAAGGGGATGGAAATCTCCTAAAGCCAATCTTAGTCCGGATTGAGGGCTGCAACTCGCCCTCATGAAGCTGGAATCCGTAGTAATCGCGTTTCAACAGAACGCGGTGAATACGTCCCTGCTCCTTGCACACACCGCCCGTCAAACCACCCGAGTAGGGTCTGAATGAGAGCGCTTCCTTCGGAGGCGTTCGAATTTGGGCTTTGCAAGGGGGGTTAAGTCGTAACAAGGTAGCCGTAGGGGAATCTGCGGCTGGATCACCTCCTAACGTTATGGGTATGCACAAGCATACCCACCCGTAACCAGTTGGAAGCTGAAAATGTCGACCGAGACCAAAAAGAGAACCAATTAGCCAGCTATTCTGATTATTAGCTGGGGCTAGTACCCGGGCTTGTAGCTCAGCTGGTAGAGCGCCGCCTTTGCAAGGCGGAGGCCCTGGGTCCGAATCCCAGCAAGTCCAATTACAATGCACACATTGAGGCAGACTCGATGTGGAAGGGCGAAGGTCCGTTCTTGACGGAGCGGTCCGATGATGCCGTGCACAAGCTTTGCGACCAGACGCTCACTGAGTTTAGTGGGGCATAAGCTGCTTATGCCAGCCAGGGGATGGCTCGGCTCAAGTGCTGACGAAGGACGTGCCAAGCTGCGATAAGCCTCGGCGAGGCGCATGGAGCCATTGAACCGAGGATGTCCAAATGGGAAATCCTAGTCTTCGGACTGATCCGTTGAGGATCGGGAACGTCCCGGATTGAAACATCTTAGTAGGGACAGGAAGAGAAATCAAACGAGATTCCGTTATTAACGGCGAGTGAAAGCGGAACAGCCTAAACCGAATCCCGCAAGGGAGATGTGGTGTTATAAGCCGGTCCAAACGTCTTGATTTAGAAGTCGAAGTGGCCTGGAATGGCCTGCCATAGAGTGTGAGAGCCACGTAGTCGTAATTTATCAAGACCGGGGCCGTGTCTTGAGTACCGTGCGTCGGAAATCGCGCGGGAAATTGGGGGTCACCAACCTCCAAGGCTAAATACATCTTGAGACCGATAGCGCAGTAGTAGTGTGAACGAAAGCTGAAAAGTACCCCAAATAGGGAGGTGCAAAGAGCCTGAAATTGGCTGGCGATAGTGCGTTAGGGCGCGCAAGGATCTTCTCCTTGAAGGAAACGGCTGCAAGGCCGCAGTACGAAAGGAGTTGCCGGCGTTCTAACATGCGTTTTGAAGAACGAACCAGGGAGTGCATATTGGCGGCGAGGCTAATTCTTTTACAGAGGAAGCCGTAGCGAAAGCGACAAGCGCGCATGAAAAGAGGCGCGACGTATACAAGTGCGTGCAGTCGCCCGTATGCGACCCGAAGCCGGGCGATCTAGGCGTTGGTAGGTCGAAGCGTGGCGAAAGCTGCGTGGAGGATCGTTAGAGATGTTGATATGCAAATCGCTCTCGTGACCTGCGTCTAGGGGTGAAAGTCCAATCGAGGTCGGAAATAGCTGGTTCCTCCCGAAACATATCGCAGTATGACCTGGTCTGAGATAGTCGGCGGAGTAGAGCACTGATTGGGGAAGCCGGACCCGAAAGGGTCTGTTCTCTTGTCAAACTCCAAAACCGCCGTCGTCGAAGAAGACCGGCAGTCCGGGCTGGGGGGTAAGCTTCTAGTCCGTGAGGGAGACAACCCTGACCGTGGTTAAGGTCCCCAAGTATCGGCCAAGTGTCAACACTTAAGGGTGTCCTGGGTCATAAACAACTGGGAGGTTAGCTTAGAAGCAGCTATCCTTTAAAGAGTGCGTAACAGCTCACCAGTCGAGATCCAGGGCCCCGAAAATTGACGGGGCTAAGCCGATTACCGATACCACGGAGCACCGCAAGGTGATCTAGTAGGGAGGCGCTCTGCGTGGGCAGAAGCATCTCTGTGAAGAGGTGTGGACCGCGTAGAGACGAAAATCCTGGTAGCAGTAGCAGCAAAGTCGGGTGAGAATCCCGATCGCCGTATGGGCCAGGGTTCCTCGGCAATGTTCGTCAGCCGAGGGTCAGTCGGTCCTAAGACGTACCTTAATCGGAGTACGCCAAATGGGAAACAGGTTAATATTCCTGTACCTTTCAACGATAAAACTGACGCTTCCGGATATGTCAAGCGTTCGCGCCAGGGCGTTCAAGCGCAGAAGTCTGCGGAGAGCCGTAATGGCGAGAAACAGACGAAAACGTGATGACGTAAGTTGGCAAATTCCAGGAGTCCGTGAAAAGGGAGTTGAAAGTCCGTACCGAGAACCAACACAGGTGCCCCAAGCTGAGAAGGCTAAGGCGTGTCGGCATATGCTAGCTAAGGGAATTCGGCAAAATAGCCACGTAACTTCGGGATAAGTGGTGCCTGCTTTGCAAGAAGCAGGTCGCAGCGACGAGGGGACTCTAACTGTCTAATAACAACATAGGTGATTGCGAATCCGTAAGGACTAGTACAATCACTGAATCCTGCCCAGTGCAGGTACCTGAAAACCCGGTTCAACGGGAAGAAGGGCCTGTCAACGGCGGGGGTAACTATGACCCTCTTAAGGTAGCGTAGTACCTTGCCGCTTAATTGGCGGCTTGCATGAATGGATCAATGAGAGTCCCACTGTCCCTAGCTGGTACCCGGTGAACCTTACGTTCCAGTGCAGAGTCTGGAGACCCCTAATGGGAAGTGAAGACCCCGTGGAGCTTTACTGCAGCCTGCCGTTGGGTTGTGGTTCTGATTGTAGAGCATAGGTAGGAGACGTCGAAACTCGGGCGCCAGTTCGAGTGGAGTCGCCCTTGGAATACTACCCTTTCGGAGCTACCGCCCTAACTCTGAGAAGAGGACCTCGGTAGGTGGGCAGTTTGGGTGGGGCGCCACGCCCTTGAAAAGATATCAAGGGCGCCCTAAGGTTGACTCAGTTGGGTCGGAAACCCAACGAAGAGTGTAAAGGCATAAGTCAGCCTGATGTTACCTTGCATAGCAAGAGGTGACAAGACGAAAGTCGGGCTTAGCGAACCTCTCAGCTCTCTTGGTGAGAGCGTTAGATGACAGAAAAGCTACCCCGGGGATAACAGAGTCGTCACCGGCAAGAGCACATATCGACCCGGTGGCTTGCTACCTCGATGTCGGTTCTTTCCATCCTGGCCGTGCAGCAGCGGCCAAGGGTGAGGTTGTTCGCCTATTAAAGGAGATCGTGAGCTGGGTTTAGACCGTCGTGAGACAGGTCGGTTACTATCTGTTAGGGGTGTATTGCGGTCTGAGGGGAAGTTAGCTTTAGTACGAGAGGAACAAGCTAACGGCACCTCTGGTCTATCGGCTGTCTGGCAAGGCATGCCGAGCAGCTACGTGCTCGTGGATAAGGGCTGAAAGCATCTAAGCCCGAAACCGCTCCTGAAAAGAGACCGCTTAGAGTACTCGTAAAAGACGAGTTTGATAGAGCTGGTGTGTAAGCACCAAGGCAACGAGGTGTTCAGCTCGCAGCAACTAACAACTCCGCAGCGCTCCACTAAACTCGGGCGAAATCTGGTCGCAAAGCTTAAGGCACATTAACCCAAGACCCCGGGTTACGGCCCGGGGAGGCACTAAACCGGTTCGATTCCGGTACTTGGAATCGAGCATGGCGGCCAGAGCGACAGGGAAACTCCTGAACCCATTCCGAACTCAGAAGATAAGCCTGTCCACGTTCTGCACTGTACTCAGATGCGCGAGCTCTCGGGAACTGCAGATCGCTGCCGTGCTCACCTAATCTCTATTTTCGCAAAGCTTGAAATTATTGGATTACTATTACCACTTAGCCATGCTGCACGGTCGATGGGGCTGCTATGCGCCCTAAAAGGCCAACGCGGCAGGAGAGCTGCCGTGCTCATTCCTAATCATATGGCCGTTTGCCCAGGTGATGCCGGGATGGGGGCCCTTGTTATCAACTGTTTTTGGGTTCGTCCTTGCATATAACAGAATAACGCGGATCAAACGCACACCTGTAAACATCCAGCACCAAGTTGAGCTCGACAACCTTGTTGACTAATAACCTCAAAGACCAACGTGCGAAACCCTCTGGTGGATCACTGCAGCTTAATGCAATCAAGTGGGCTTCGAAATCCCCCCGTTTTTTTTGGCATGAGCGCGAGATCTCAAGAGGGCTTATTGGGCTTTCTTCGCAGGCGCCGTCAAAATATGTAGATTTAGAGCCTGAAATCTATAATTGATCCCTTTTTCAGTCCAGCTCCTTCCCGCCCCGCTCACTGGGCGTAACCTTAAACCCTTTTAATGAGCACAGCCTTCCAAGGATTATCTTGACCGCAGATTCCTATGCCAAAGCCGTCATCGAAGCCGCCCTCTTCGCATCGGGCAGAACCCTCACTCCGCGGGAGCTGGCAGATCTTTCCACTCTCTCCGAAGAGCGGGCGCGGGCCCTGGCGGACGACCTGGCAGCGGAGTACGCCACCCGCGACTCGGGCATCGAGATCAAGAGCATTGGTGAGGGCTATTCCATGCAGGTCCGCTTCGGCCTGGCCGGTCGGGTCCTCTCCTTCGCTCCAAAGGAAATCGAGGCTCCGCTCATCAGAACCTTGGCCATCATCGCTTACAAGCAGCCCATCAAGCAGAGCGTTCTGGTGGAAATCCGGGGCAACAAGAGCTACGATCACGTGAAAGAGCTGGAGGAAAGGGGCCTCATCAACGCGGAAAAGTTCAGCCGCACCAAGCTGCTCACCACCACGCGCGGCTTTGCCGATTACTTCGGCATCAGTTCCTGCAATCCCCAGGCCATCAGAAGAGCCCTTCTCAAAGATAAGAGGCTGGTGGGCGTCTCGCCCATGTACGAAAGCCTGGCCTTGCGTCTTGCCCTGGACTACATAGTAGTAAATCCCTACAAGCCGGAGGCGGAGGACCTGGAACGCCTGAAAGAGATTGAGCTTCTCGTGCTCGCCCCCGGCTACGCAGAAAGGGTCAAGCAGCACTACTCCGGCCAGATGCTGGAGGCGAGTGTGCGCACCCTTTCCCAGCTCAAGGAGAGCGCGGAGAGAATCTGCCAGGAGTCAGGCTGCGGGGATGTCGAGCCGCTAGCTGCCGAGGTGGACTCGCTGCTCAAGAGATTCCGGCAGAGGGCTAAAACCGCCCGGCCGGTTCGGCCGCTCACGTCCATGATCGAGGAGATCGCCCGCGACCTGCGCCTGCCTGTACAGGAGGGGGGACTGTCGGTCGCACCCGACTCTGCCGGAATGGAGGCCGATATCCTGGTGCCCGCTCACCAACCCTACGACATGGACATTCTGGAGAGAATTGTGCAGCGCTACGAAAAAATCCTGGGCGGGAAAAGTTAGTGAAACGCGAATGCGAATGAGCACCCTTTGAGGATTAAGTTATCCGCCCATATCAGGACGGGAATAATCATGGAACTGCAGAGGAATAAAGTTTGTGGCATTGACGTGCACAAACGATTTCTGATAGCAACAATCCTTTCCCGAGACGGGAAGAAGGATACTCAACGTTTTAGCGTTACCCTGGAAGATCTCTTAAAATTTAGAGATTGGGTTATCGAAAATGGATGTGAACAGGTAGCTATAGAATCAACTGGAATCTATTGGCATCCTGTACACTCTGTTCTAGAGGGAAAGATCGATTTAATTGTGGCGAATTCCTACAAGATTAAGCATACTCCAGGAAGAAAGACCGATGTCAACGATTCCGAATGGATTGCTGAACTTTGTCTCAATGGAATGATTGAGCCTTCCAGGATCTTTCCTAAAGATGATCGAGAGCTGAGAAGGTTGACCAGAGCGAGAGAAGGCTATGTTAAGCAGATGACTCAGGAAAAGAACAAGATCCACCAATCTCTCGATTCTGCTTGCATCAAATTGGCTTCAGTTATCTCTGATATATTTGGCAAGTCCGGTATGTATCTCTTGAATTGCGTTCTAGAAGGAAGAGATATTGATGAGATAATTGAAGGCATTCCATCTGGACGACTCAAGAAAAAGGCGGATCAAATTAAAGAGTCTATCAAAAGTCGTCTAGAAATCTCCCAGGTCATTTTGATTAGGGGTTCTCTGAGCTTGATGAGATCCATCCAGGAGAGGATAGATGAGCTGGATGGAGAGATTAGTGCCAGAATTCAGTATCGCAAGAACGATTTAGCCATTGCTATGTCCATTCCTGGGACAGGGTTCGTCTCTGCTACTGCCATTCTGGCGGAAATTGGCAACTACATTGATTTCAAAAAGCCAGAGCAGCTTGCCGCATGGTGTGGCCTTGTTCCTTCTTTATATCAGTCTGCAGAAAAGACTATCCTCGGAGGAATAACCAAACAAGGCTCCAAGCATATTCGAAGAATGTTGATTCAAGTCGCCTATGCCATATCGCGAACCAAAGATTCGAAACTAAAGAAATTCTTCTTGAGGATTCAGGCCAAGAAGGGATCTAAAGTAGCAGCGGTTGCTCTGGCAAGAAAGGTTCTTTGCATTCTTCACCATCTTCTCATAAATCAAGAAATGTATCTTGAAGACAGAAATAAGAAAAATATGCGTCAGAAGCCCTTAACGCCGCCGTCTCCCATTGAGATGTCGATCCAAGAGATGATTGACTGCATCGTCCGGGCAGGTTATGTTGGTACGAAGAGCGAGAGCAGAGGAGGATTCGGTTAAATCAATTTTTCGGGTTTTTCATGCGAAACGGCGGCGCACCCGCACAGCAAGCTGCAGGGTATTGATTGAGTTTGAAAATAGAATTTTATATAATCGTTCTTTGTACTTTTATGGTGAGCCGTTGCATATCGATCACCACGAAGGCACTAAGGAGCCAATTCAAATCCATTCCTTTTTCCGGAAGTAAACCATCATTACCACCACTACCAGCAGCATTAATATCAAAACGGCCGGGTAGCCCCAAGTGGACTCCAGCTCAGGCATAAACTTGAAATTCATTCCGTACAGCCCCGCCAGGAAGGTGAGGGGAATGAATATGGTGGAAATGATGGTCAAGAGCTTGATCACCTCGTTGAGCTTATTGCTCAGGCTGGAGAGGTATGTTTCCAGCAGCGAGGCGGACATATCGCGGAAGGTCTCGATGTTTTCGATCACCTGAATGGTATGGTCGTAAACATCTCTCAGGTAGATCTTGATCGCTTCTGAGACGAGCGGCGAATCACTCCTCTGCATCTTGCTGATGGCCTCTCGCAAAGGCCAGACAGACTTTCGCAGGAACAGCATATCTCGCTTCAGATTGTAGATGGTAGGAAGAATGCCCGGCTCCGGGTCGGACACCACCGCATCCTCCAGATCCTCGAACCGATCCCCGAGCTTCTCCATGATCAAGAAATAGTGGTCCACGATGGCGTCAATCATTGAATAGGCCAGGTAGTCTGCGCCTTGCTTTCTTATTCTGCCCTTGGCTGTGCGCAGCCGATCTCGCAAGGGATTAAAAACATCAACCTCTTTTTCTTTGAAAGATATTATAAAATTTGGTCCAAGGATCATGCTGACCTGATCCATATCTAAATTAGTATCTCCCATGCCGTCTTCATCGTCTTCATCATCTTCGGCATCTGTCTTTTTATCACTCTCTTCATCGTAGTAGAGCATCTTGAGCACGATGAATATGTAATCGTCATAATCCTCAATTTTAGGACGCTGATCGGTCAGGATATCTTCCAGGACCAGTGGATGAATTCCATAACATAATCCGAGTTTCTCTAAGACATCCATCTGATGAAGGCCGTCAATATTTATCCAGGTTACCGTGGGCTTATCTTTGAACCTGAAGCACTCCTCTACCTCTTTGACCTCTGCCTCGTGATAATGCTGTTCATCATAGTCAATTATGGTGATCTTTGGCCTTTCCAGGGGCTTTTCGCTTGCCATCGGCAGCGGATGTACTGCGAGTTCTAGGATATCGGAGTTAGATCCTTTATTTTTCGAGGAAAGATCTCCCTTCTTCTTTCCTCTTCCAGCGCTTTGGCTCAAGTCGTTTGCCAGCAGTGGGCCCAAACTCTTTGCTTTCTCCGTAATGCTCCTGAATGTAGCCATTCCAACCTCTAAACCGGAGATGTCTCTTCTTTTACTCGCTCTACCACCACGATTTCATGCAGGTCTTCAATGCCTTCAATCGATCTTATGTGATCGTTTATGAGGGTATTCAGTTCCTCGAGGCTTTTGGACCAGACCTTGAGGAATAGGTCATACTCACCCAGTATTCCATAAACCTCAGTTATCTCGGGGATCTTCGTCAGAGCGGCAACTGCCTGGTCGTGTCTTTCATTGTCTGTCTGCACAAGCATAATCGCAGTCACAGCATAGCCCGTAGCTGTCGGATTGGCTGTTATGGTGAATCGCTCAATAACCCCATTGGCTTTCATGCGTTTGAGGCGGAACTGTATTGTCGCATCGGAGATGCCGGATCTTCTTGATATTTCTTGCAAGCTCATGCGCGCATTCTCTCGAAGACTACGAAGAATGGCTCGATCTACTTCGTCCAGTTCCAAGCTATTGCCCATGTTGATCTGGTATTCTCCTTAGTGATGCCTTATAATCTTGGCATATTACCAACATTACCATATAAAGGTTGTTCTTTAACCAATCATGGCCATAAAATTAAATAAAAATAAAGCTGCCCTCAACTTGTCTTTAGGACTGAGAGCTAGAGCAAAACGGAATATGGTGTAGGGGTAGCTCACTTGTTGGCCCCCCACATCCTTTGATTCCAGTTAGGGCGCCTTCCACCTTAAGAAGTCCGAGAGAACTGCAGGTGGCTTTTCAAGGTAGATTATCATCTCCTGTATCTACGCACGAGGCACAGGATGGCAGGACCACTGCGTTCCCTGGTTCGCCTGTCCCGCAGGTGTAGCAGGGGACCCAGTCCTCGCTGTAGATCTGCCCGCTGCAGTTGAGGCCGAAGCACGTCGGCGGCTGCCAGTCGGAGGATGAGGACGAAGGCAATGCTCCTCCTTTGCCCAGATCGATTCGCGCCTCAACATCTGCCGCGGCCCCATCCGGCCCGTCCACAGAGAAGGCCTCGATGTGGGCCACGTTAACATAGACGCCATCCTTCTCAGCCCTTGCCCGGTAGGTGATGGTCCTGCTCTCTCCTGGGGCCAGATCCAGGATGGTCCAGGTGATGAGGTTGGACCTGTTCTCAGAAGGCTCCAGAGATGAGTTGAGAAGCTTCATGGGCATGGGTAGCTGGTCCATTAAGAAAGCGACCATGGTGTACTTCTCTCTGTTCTTCAGGTTCAAGCTGTACCAGACCACCTTCGGGTCCAGAGCATCGACCTTGGCGGTCTTGGTAGCAGAGATCTGGGGCGGACAGCAGGTCAGCCAGTTCAGGCGGACTACGGAGAAGTTCCTGCCCATTGTCCAGCTCTCGGCGTACTTGCCTGCGGCCTCTACACGGTTGACCAGATTGGATGGCTCCTCGGTGATGTTCAGCCGCAAATCTATGATCACCTTGCTGCCGATGCCCATGAAAGGCAGCGACCAGTTGGCATAGCTTGTCGTCAGCTCTGCTGGCCGCAGAGAAGAGGTGATGTACTCGGTTCCCGTCGGGAAGACGTCCTTCACATAGACCGGCTCTAGAGCCCGGTTGCCGTTGTTTTCGATGGTTATCCTGTAGTCGGCAAAGGTTGTGTTAAGCAGGTCTACCTTGGCCACCTTACTCAAAGAGAGATGCGGTCGGTCATACTTGGCCACGCCGCCAAGGGAGGTCTTTCTCTTGATCTCGAATTTTCCGACATACTGCTCATCCTGATCGATCTCATCTGTGCGATTCCGAGAATTGTCCTTGTAGACCGTCCGGAAATCGGCCTGGCCGGTCACGCTGGCCTCGGTTACCATCTCGTTTAGGCCTCGGGCAGTTGACTGCAGATCCAGGTTCTCTGCCGAGGAGAACCTCTCGCTGATCAGGCTGGTGGGGGTCTTGGACCACATACCCTCATTCCATTTCAAGTCGCTGGATGTGGAGAAGGTGGGCGTGTAAGTGTAGCTGGTCGGCAAGTGAGTGAGGTTGATATCCTTGGCGATGTAGTTGACGACTGTACTGATCTTCTCTTCACTTTGATACTTGCCCGTGCCCGACTCATAAGATTTCTGGCTGTTTCCAATATTCCTGTCACCGGCCACGTACCCAATGCCGCTAACGGATTTCTCATACTCTACATTCTTACCGTATTCATCGAACTTCTGGTTGATCTTGAAGCTGCCCACATAGTCCTCCTGAGACTCGAAGATCTGGCTGGCATTCCACGTTCTATTCGCATCAGCATCTTTCTTGAGGAGGCCTATGTGGCCCACGCCCTCGAAGTCGGTTTCGGTGATCATTGTGCTGCCATTTTCGTCCAGCTTCAGGGAGCTGTCACGGTTGATGCGGTTGGCGTAGGTGTACTCCTCGTTGGTAGAACCTCCTGTGGCATAGTTCTTGGACTTGGCCTTCTCGATCCACTTGGTTTTGTAGTTGATATCCCGATTATTGGGCAGGTAGAAAGTGGTTGGCTTATATGTTGCAGTCAGGCTCTTGTTCCACTCAATGGAGCGATTGGAGTTTTGGTACTTGATCACGTCCTCGCTGGCGTAGTTGCCGCTGCCGTGCTCCTTGAGGGCGGCATAGGTCTGGGGCGGGCCGATGTTGACGTCGGCGTATGCTGTGCATAACTGCCGCATTATTCTCGTCGGAACAGGGTTGCTTTGTTCTTCAATATGACTGGATTAGTGCGAATATCATTGTGAACATTCACAAATCCCGTTCCCGTCACACCCTGGCCCATGTCAAAGGAGGTGTTGCCGATGTCCTGTGCTACCTGGACCAGGATAATAATGGTTCCAGATCCTTGCCCATCTATTCTCCATTGGTTGTTTTTGCCATCATCAACGGGCATTGGGGAAGCAGATATGAAAGTACACGCCTCTTGGATAGTCATCCACAATCTTGTATCCTGGACAACGTACCATGTTATGTTATACGTCACATAGTCCCCTGGCTTCACAACCTTGGGTGAGGCGGTTTTGGTCAAGCAGCTTGGGACGATTTTCACATCTTCTGTTGCCTTCGAATCGACGGGATTTCCGTCAGGATCTAATGCAGTGGCCACAACTGTATTCTTCAATATTGGCCCATCTCCATTTTTCACTGTGTAGTATCGCATAGTAGGTGCGTGACTCGCCCGGATCTAATGGGTCAGGATCGTTGAGCACGACAATGCCCAGCTTGTCATCGTTGAGGGTCAAGGAGTTGAGCGCTATGGTGCCGGTGTTCTCTACGGTGTATGTGTACTTGATTAAATCTCCCACTATAGCAACTTCGCGGTCCGCCACCTTAGTAACCTTCAAGACCTAGCAATGGCTGAGGAGACATGCAGCTCCATTCCACATCAACGCATGCCCTATTGCTCTCTACTGATTCTTCTTGTTCCCCCACTTTGCCATATGCTGTGGCGCAATTCGTTAGATATTTCGGTTCCGCTACTCCGGGAGTTTTTCTGTACTGCTTATCGATCACGTTGCCATAGGGGTCAACCGTTATGATCAGGGTGTCTCCTGTGGCATAGTACCTTACTGTGTAGGTTCTATAGCCTTTTTCAGGCTTATTGTACTCTATCTTTAGAGTCTCCTTAGTCGGCAAGAAGTTATAGAAGTCTGAGAGCACCTCGCCATTCATACCGTATGTCGTGGTCAGGAGGTCGTACTTGGCTGGCCTGGTGTACTCAGACAATACCAGGAATCCTGTGGTATTAAGCTGCTCTTTCAGGATCTCACCTGTCGAAATATTCGTATAGTTGTTTAGTGTGTAGTTCGTACCAGCAATGCTCTTTGTGCCAGATTCTAGAGTTGCGCCGGCCTTATCGAATGTGTGGCGCTGCTTCTTGATGCTTTCCAGCTTGGCCTCCAGCTTGGTCTTATTCCTGGATAGAGCGTCAATTATCTGCAGTATGTTGGCAGGGTCGCTTGCTGCAGCCATGACGTTCAGCTTTGTATCCCCAGCAGTTATGATGGGAGGCAAGGTGGTTATGCTCGAAGCTGCGCTACAGGCTTCTGGACTCAATTTAACTTTGTAAGTGATTGCCCAAGAATTCCCTGGTTGCAGAGAGCCGAGAGGTCCCAGATCAAAGTTCAGCTTGTCGCCTTCAATGGTGTGCTGGATTACTATATCGCCATATTTTGCAGGGGGAATAAATACCAGCATTGGACTGAGCTCGTCAACGATCTTGATATCGTGGATTTCTATCTTGCCGATATTCTCCACTATGATGGTGAAGGTAGTCTCCATATTCGGAATTAAAGTCACGGGTGGAGTTGTCTTCGTGACCACGAGAGGAGAGGGCGGAATGGGACCTGGTCCTTTCCAATTTCCGAAATCCACAGTTTGAACTGGATGTTGCACTGTGAGAGTCACATCAGCAAAACCTTTTACAGGTGCTGTTTGTTTCCAGCCGGTCTGCAGAACCTCGCGGACGATGTAGGTGCCTGGCGTTAGCTCTTCAAATAGAAATTTGCCGTCAGCGTTAGTCACTTTAAATTGTTCACCTTCGTCCAGCACTCCATTATTATTAGAGTCAAGGTAGATCGTCCAGCCGCTGAGACCAGGATCAAAGGAATCTTTCGCCACGTCACCATTCAGGTCCTCGTACTTTGTTCCAGAGATCTTGAAGGCTCCTCCGATTGGACTATAAGTGTTGGTTACGGTTGCTGTGGCTTGGGTGTCTTTGACCACCTTGGCTGGTGAGCCTGAAATCGAAGTAGACCAGCCTACAAGTGGCGCTTCAGTTACCATATATTCACCTGGTATGAGATCGGTGAAGACATAGTCACCACCGCTGCAATCGAATTCGTGGGACTTAGATCCACTCGGACCGTTGATGGTAACCACGAATTTGGTGTTGGGATCGCATTGACCGATTACAGATTTGGTTACCTTCAGGCTGCTCGTGTCCAGAGTATTGGTTACGGTTGCTGTGGCTTGGGTGTCTTTGACTACCTTGGCTGGTGAGCCTGAAATCGAGGTAGACCAGCCTTCAATTGCTGCCTCGGTTATTGTATATTCACCTGGTATGAGATCGGTGAAGACATAGTCACCACCGCTGCAATCGAATTCGTGGGACTTAGATCCACTCGGACCGTTGATGGTAACCACGAATTTGGTGTTGGGATCGCATTGACCGATTACAGATTTGGTTACCTTCAGGCTGCTCGTGTCCAGAGTATTGGTTACGGTTGCTATGGCTTGGGTGTCTTTGACTACCTTGGCTGGTGAGCCTGAAATCGAGGTAGACCAGCCTTCAATTGCTGCCTCGGTTATTGTATATTCACCTGGTATGAGATCGGTGAAGACATAGTCACCACCGCTGCAATCGAATTCGTGGGACTTAGATCCACTCGGACCGTTGATGGTAACCACGAATTTGGTGTTGGGATCGCATTGACCGATTACAGATTTGGTTACCTTCAGGCTGCTCGTGTCCAGAGTATTGGTTACGGTTGCTGTGGCTTGGGTGTCTTTGACTACCTTGGCTGGTGAGCCTGAAATCGAGGTAGACCAGCCTTCAATTGCTGCCTCGGTTATTGTATATTCACCTGGTATGAGATCGGTGAAGACATAGTCACCACCGCTGCAATCGAATTCGTGGGACTTAGATCCACTCGGACCGTTGATGGTAACCACGAATTTGGTGTTGGGATCGCATTGACCGATTACAGATTTGGTTACCTTCAGGCTGCTCGTGTCCAGAGTATTGGTTACGGTTGCTGTGGCTTGGGTGTCTTTGACTACCTTGGCTGGTGAGCCTGAAATCGAGGTAGACCAGCCTTCAATTGCTGCCTCGGTTATTGTATATTCACCTGGTATGAGATCGGTGAAGACATAGTCACCACCGCTGCAATCGAATTCGTGGGACTTAGATCCACTCGGACCGTTGATGGTAACCACGAATTTGGTGTTGGGATCGCATTGACCGATTACAGATTTGGTTACCTTCAGGCTGCTCGTGTCCAGAGTATTGGTTACGGTTGCTATGGCTTGGGTGTCTTTGACTACCTTGGCTGGTGAGCCTGAAATCGAGGTAGACCAGCCTTCAATTGCTGCCTCGGTTATTGTATATTCACCTGGTATGAGATCGGTGAAGACATAGTCACCACCGCTGCAATCGAATTCGTGGGACTTAGATCCACTCGGACCGTTGATGGTAACCACGAATTTGGTGTTGGGATCGCATTGACCGATTACAGATTTGGTTACCTTCAGGCTGCTCGTGTCCAGAGTATTGGTTACGGTTGCTATGGCTTGGGTGTCTTTGACTACCTTGGCTGGTGAGCCTGAAATCGAGGTAGACCAGCCTTCAATTGCTGCCTCGGTTATTGTATATTCACCTGGTATGAGATCGGTGAAGACATAGTCACCACCGCTGCAATCGAATTCGTGGGACTTAGATCCACTCGGACCGTTGATGGTAACCACGAATTTGGTGTTGGGATCGCATTGACCGATTACAGATTTGGTTACCTTCAGGCTGCTCGTGTCCAGAGTATTGGTTACGGTTGCTGTGGCTTGGGTGTCTTTGACTACCTTGGCTGGTGAGCCTGAAATCGAGGTAGACCAGCCTTCAATTGCTGCCTCGGTTATTGTATATTCACCTGGTATGAGATCGGTGAAGACATAGTCACCACCGCTGCAATCGAATTCGTGGGACTTAGATCCACTCGGACCGTTGATGGTAACCACGAATTTGGTGTTGGGATCGCATTGACCGATTACAGATTTGGTTACCTTCAGGCTGCTCGTGTCCAGAGTATTGGTTACGGTTGCTATGGCTTGGGTGTCTTTGACTACCTTGGCTGGTGAGCCTGAAATCGAGGTAGACCAGCCTTCAATTGCTGCCTCGGTTATTGTATATTCACCTGGTATGAGATCGGTGAAGACATAGTCACCACCGCTGCAATCGAATTCGTGGGACTTAGATCCACTCGGACCGTTGATGGTAACCACGAATTTGGTGTTGGGATCGCATTGACCGATTACAGATTTGGTTACCTTCAGGCTGCTCGTGTCCAGAGTATTGGTTACGGTTGCTGTGGCTTGGGTGTCTTTGACCACCTTGGCTGGTGAGCCTGAAATCGAGGTAGACCAGCCTTCAATTGCTGCCTCGGTTATTGTATATTCACCTGGTATGAGATCGGTGAAGACATAGTCACCACCGCTGCAATCGAATTCGTGGGACTTAGATCCACTCGGACCGTTGATGGTAACCACGAATTTGGTGTTGGGATCGCATTGACCGATTACAGATTTGGTTACCTTCAGGCTGCCTCGCTTGAGGGTGTTGGTTATGGATTTAGGAGTAGCAGTACCGGAGGCTACCTGAATATTGCCTGTACCGGTTACAGTCCATTCGCTGCCTGGATTGTTTTCAGTTACCGCGTATGTTCCGGGAACCAGGTTATCCCAGGTTAATGGTCCACCATTTGATCTTATCGTCTTGCAGGCACCAGATTCGGTTCCTGCAGGGAATGATGGGCCCTTAATGCAGATCGTGAAGGTCTTTGAAGTATCGGGAGTTGCACCATTCCAGTCGACCGTTTTGGTAACGATCAAGCTGCCTAAGCATATGCACTTTAAATCTAGGGTGAAATACATTGCCCAGCCCCGATCAAATCTCGTGCCTGCTCCCCAACCAGTTTCTTCTTGGCCGGGGATCTTCACAACTGCATGAGTGGCAATGTAAATCGTTTTTTGGGCATTGGAATCACAGCCAACTCCAAGACCATTTAGATCTGTGAGAGGAATTATGAATGCATCAGTACTAATTCCCTCAAGGCTTTGATGCTTATATGGAAATTGGCCTGGTGCTGAATCTGTGGGGGCATTTGTTCCCACATAAAGCTGAGTTTCGTATAGCTTCCATTCACTTTGTGTCTGATATCTTACTACTAAGTTTCCATCTTGCACGAAAACTATGACGTCACCGGAATCAGTGTTTTTTCCTGCCATCAAATTCACTGTGCTTGTCCCCTGCCAGGAACACTCTGGAGCGGGAACAACTATTGAATTTGCAGGTAATATCAAGATCGATATGCTCAATACCAATAACAAGTTGAAACGAAAATAATCTCTCATGCCCCTCCCAACCAATCTACGTTTTTTATAATTTTCAAATAGATATCTGACGATTAGTTTCTCTCCAATATACTTTAGAGTATGTTGCTAGAATTGAACCATCCAACGGATTCATAGATAATCATTGCTCCATACACCAATTCGATTACAGCGCATTTAGGGTTATAGGTTTATCAAGTAAATAAATCTTATCATTAGTACTGATCGATAATTCATTTAAATTTTAAATTAATAATATAGTGAAACCTTGGTACTCCCGCGCAGCAAGCTGCGGGACATCCAAGGCGCCGCCGGATAAAGATGGTACTTTATCGAGCGGATCCATTCCCAAGTTGGATATGCATTCCCCTTATCCCCGATCCCGATGCAAGCACCGAAGTATTACGAAAAATAAGTATAAGCCGCAGCATCTCAGCAAAACGAGTACAACCGGATCGTCAAGCTCCCATAAACCTTTTATTTTTCAAGAACAGGAGTTAAAGGAATTATCAAAGAGAGGCGTTCAATTATGGTCGAGGTTGGAGATACGGCTCCAGAGTTTTGCCTGCCTGGCGGCGATGAAGAGGAGATCTGCCTGAAAAGCTACCAGGGCAAATGGCTGGTGCTTTACTTTTATCCCAAGGACAATACCAGCGGCTGCACCCGCGAGGCCGTGGACTTCACAGCCGCTCTGCCGGCGCTACGAGATCTGGGCGCGGAGGTTTTGGGCATCAGTCGCGACTCTCCTGCCAGCCACAAGAAATTTGCCGAGAAGCACGGCCTGGGCGTGAAGCTGGCGAGCGATCAGGATCACAAGGTCACGCAAGCCTACGGAGCCTGGGCTCTAAAGAAGATGTACGGGAAGGAGAGCTACGGCGTGGTCAGGTCCACCTTTCAGATCGACCCGCAAGGAAAGATCGCCCGCATCTGGAGGAAGGTTGCTGTAAAAGGGCATGTGGATGCTGTGATAAAGAGCTTGCAGGATTTAGGGAACGGAGAGGGGCGGACAGATTGATCAAACCATTAATGATAATAATAAAAGAAGGCCAAAACAAAAATCACCTTTCCTTTTTCTGGATGCCGACTCTCGGCGAAGCTATAAATAACTTCCAGGTAGCTTACCTTTTAGAATGAGCCGCCCGGGGTTTTTTCAAGGAAATGTAGCGAAATGGATAGCGAAGGCAATTGACCATGTTCACTGAAATCCTAATCATTTTTCTCCTGTTCCTGGCCAACGGCGCGTTTTCCATGGCCGAGATTGCAGTGGTCTCCTCCAGCAAAGCCCGGCTCAGGGCCATGGCGGAAGAGGGCCATGGTGGTGCAAAGGCAGCCCTAGAACTGGCCGAAAATCCTAACCGCCTCCTCTCTGCCGTGCAGACCGGCATAACTCTCATCACCACTTTGGCCGGGGCCTATGGAGGCGCAACAATTGCTGATGAGCTGGCTGTTTACATCAGCTCCATTCCGGCTCTTTCCCCTTACAGCAGCGTCCTGGCCTTGGTCGCTGTCGTCCTGCTGATTACTTTCTTTAGCCTGGTCATAGGCGAGCTGGTACCCAAGAGAATCGCACTGAGCAATTCGGAGCGCTTCGCTTCTCTTTCAGCCCCTCCTTTAGCAGCTTTCTCTCGCCTGGTTTCTCCTGCAATTGTCCTGCTCAGCTTCTGCACCGATCTTGTGCTGAGGGCGCTGGGGGTGAAGGCCTACACCGAGCCTTCAGTGACCGAGGAGGAGATACGCATCCTGATCGACCAGGGAACGACGGCTGGTGTGATCGAAGAGGAGGAGCAGGATATCATGGAGAGGGTCTTCTCTCTGGGGGACAGAAGGGTAAACTCCATCATGACCCCCAGAGGCGAGATTGTGTGGCTGGAAGTCGATGATTCAGCAGCCGAGATTTCTCGAAAGATCGCCGGCGGTGCATACTCTATGTTTCCGGTCTGCAGTAAGAGGCTGGACAACGTACTGGGGGTGGTCCAGTCCAAGGATCTGCTGAGCTGCAATCTGGCCGACCAAAAGGTAGACCTAAGATCGTCTCTCCTGCCGCCGCTCTTCGTCCCGGAGAGCATGAGGGCTCTGAAGGTGCTGGAGAAGTTCAAGCAGACGGGAATTCATCTGGCCATTGTTTTGGATGAGTACGGATCGGTGCAGGGGATAGTATCCCTTGTAGATCTCCTGGAAGGGCTGGTGGGAGATATACCGCACATCGATGATCTGGCAGAACAGCAAGTAGTGAAGAGGCAGGACGGCTCCTGGCTGGTGGACGGTTCTCTTCCGGTGGATGACTTCAAAGAGATGGTTGATCCGGAAGGGCTGCCGGAGGAGGAAGAGAGTCAATACATAACCTTAGGCGGATTTGTGATGACGCATTTGGAGAAGATACCTGCGACTGGAGATCACTTCGAGTGGGGAGGCTACCGTTTTGAAGTTGTGGACATGGATGAGCGAAAAGTAGACAAGATTCTGGTAACTCCTCTGGGAAAGGACAAAGATGGATCTATATGAGAAAGCTAAGCGAGAAAGACATCCTGATCTTGAAGAAGATGGCACCGGAGATCGAGGGCAAATCACGCATAGAATATCGCTCCATTCTCCCGCCGGTATCCATGCATTTTGCAGAGGATGCGGAAGACTTTCAGGCAAGGCTGGAGAGGCTGGACGGCCAGGAGCTGAGCTATCTCGCGGGACGCATCCTGGATGGCTCAGAATGCCTGCTCTGCATATCTCCGGAATCTGCCGGGATTTTCATTGATATGCTGGAAGAGAAGATGTCGGGTGAGGATGCGGAAAAGATACGAGCGCTTTATAAATCATCCACAGGGTACGAGGCATGAGGGAAATAATGAGAGGCGTTTTAATTCTTTCCGGGGGCGTGGATTCGACCACATTGCTCTACAAGATGCGATCTGACGGCTATGAGGTGGCGGCTCTCACCTTCAACTACGCCCAGAGGCATAAAAAAGAGATAGCCTCTGCAAAAGCGATTGCAGAAAAGCTGCACATCACGCATCATATCGTCGATCTCAGCTCTTTGGCCTCCCTTTTGGGCGACAGCGCGTTGCTGGGAGGAAAGGAGGTGCCAAGCTGCCACTACACGCAGGAGGCCGCCAAAAAGACAGTAGTGCCCAATCGCAACATGATCATGCTCTCCGTGGCGGCGGGCTACGCTGAGGCTCATGAGATTCCCGAGGTCTTTTACGCGGCTCACAAGAATGACAGCACAATCTATCCCGACTGCCGGCCAGAGTTTGTTCAGGCGCTGCGCCCTGCCATCCGGCTCGCTACCGCCTGGCATCCCGTAGAGTTGCAGGCTCCTTTTGTGGATATGAGCAAGGCGGAGATCGTGAGGATGGGTCTTGCCTTGAAGGTGCCCTACCATCTGACCTGGTCCTGCTACAGAGGAGAGGAGAAGCCCTGCCGCACCTGCCCCACCTGCATCGAGAGGGAGGAAGCGTTTGCCTTGAATGGATGCAGGGATCCGCTGCTGGAAGACGGGAATTATTCAGCATAACATAGCCAAAAGATCTATTTCGCATCCGGCATAATCCCTGAGCAGAATGGTCGACCCATCTTTTAGCACCCCAGTTCCCTCCGCCTCCCCGCCAGTCTCCCCCGAAGACGCCGCCCTCCTCTCTCTCTTCGATCCCATCGTGCGGGACTGGTGGCTTGCCTCCTTCAGCTCAGCCGAAGGCCTCTTCACTCCGCCTCAAATCCAGGCTGTGCCACTCATCCAGCAGGGCAAGAATGTGCTCATCTGCTCGCCCACCGGATCGGGCAAGACCCTCTCCGCCTTCATCTCCATCATCAACCAGCTCTTCGTGCTTGCAAAAAAAGGCGAGCTGGAAGACAGTGTCTACTGCCTTTACATTTCTCCCCTCAAATCTTTGGCCAACGACATTAACAAAAACCTGGAGCGGCCCTTGCAGGAGATGCAGGCCCTGGCAGAGGAGCGGGGACTAGAAGTGCAGGAGATCAGGCACGCCATCCGGCATGGGGACGTCTCTGCCCAGGAAAAGGCCCGCATGCTGAAGAGGACTCCGCACATCCTCAACACCACTCCTGAGTCCCTGGCCATCCTTCTCAGCTCTCCGCGTTTCCGGCAGAAGCTCAAGACGGTGCGCTGGGTCATAGTGGACGAGATTCACTCGCTAGCGGCCTCAAAGAGGGGCGTGCACCTCTCCCTCAGCCTGGAGCGGCTGGAGGAGCTGAAAAGAGAGCTGCAGGAAGGAGAAATTCACTCTTCTGTTGATCCCTCATCTGGAAGCTTCGTTCGTATCGGCTGCTCGGCTACAGTCGAGCCGCTGCAAGAAGTGGCCGACTTTCTGGCGGGAAACTATCGCCCGGTGCAGGTGGTGGACTGCCGCTTCTCCCGCAGCTTTGACCTGCGCCTGCTCTGTCCGGTGCCCGATCTAATCCTTGCTGACCAAACCGATCTGGCCGACAGGCTCTACGAGCTGCTCCACCGCCATATCCAGGAGCACAGGAGCACTCTCATCTTCACCAACAGCCGGAACGGGGCGGAGCGAACGCTATTCAACCTCAAGCAGCGCTATCCTCAGTTTTACAATGCCGAAAACTCTGCTTGCCACCACGGTTCCATGGGCCGGGAGGGAAGGCAGGACACGGAGAGCCGTCTCAAACAGGGGTTGCTCAAAGTCGTTTGCTCCTCCACCTCCCTGGAGCTTGGCATCGACATGCCCTACATCGATCTCGTCCTGCAGATCGGCTCGCCTAAATCAGTAGCGGCGCTTTTGCAGCGTTTCGGCAGAGGGGGCCACAGTCTGGATCAGGCGGTAAAGGGCAGGATAATAGTTCTGGATAGAGAGGAGCTGATGGAATGCGCCGTGATGCTGGAGAGGGCAAAAGCTGGCGATGTGGACCGAATTCACATTCCCCGAAATGCGCTTGATGCCCTCTGCCAGCACCTGCTTGGAATGGTCCTGGAGAGAGATTGGACTCTGGACGAAGTAATGCGGGTCGTGCAAAGATCCTACTGCTACCGGAGCCTCAGCGAAGAAGAGCTGATGAGCGTTGTGCTCTACCTCTCTGCAGCCCACGCAGGCATGCAGGAGAGGCGCATCTACCCAAAGATCCGCTATGATTCCGAGACGAAGATTATAGGAACGCGGGGCGGCAGCTCTCGCATGATCTACTACACCAACTCGGGCATGATACCGGATCAGTTCACCTGCGATGTGCTCACCCGTGAAGGTCGCTGGGTAGGAAGGCTGGATGAGAAATACATGGAAAAACTGGATCGAGGTGACGTCTTTTCCATCGGCGGTGGGGCCTATTCCTTCTGCTATCGGCGGGGTGGAAAGATCTATGTGGACCCTGCAGCAGGCCGGCCCAATATTCCCACCTGGTCTTCGGAGAGGCTGCCCTTATCCTTTGATCTGGCCCGGAGCATTCTGTCCTTTAAAAGCGACATGCTCTGGATGATGAAGAGCCGGAAGATGAAGAGCCAAGAGGGCCGGGAAGGCGAGGATGATGATAATAGCATAGCTATCGTCAGCTGGCTGCAGAAGCAGTATCCCATCGACGAGAACAGCGCCCGCTCCATTTGCGAGATATTCCGCCAGCAGATCGCCTTCCTGGGAGAAGATGCGGTTCCCACCAACTGCAGGATAGTTGTGCAGGAGTGCCTCGACCAGGAAACGGGCCGCAGGATCTACTATTTTCTCTCTGGCTACGGCCTGCGCTTCAACGAGGGATTCGCCAGAATGGTAGCTTACCTCCTGGCTCGCCAGAGGATGAGTGATATCTGCATCACCACTTACGACTCGGGCTTTGTGCTCTCCCTTCCCGCGTCCGGCAAAGTGAATCTGCCGGCCATCATTGGGTCCATCCGGGAGGAGAACTGCGAGCAGCTACTCTATCGATCTTTGCAGAATACGAGCCTTCTGAAAAGCGTCTTTCGCATCAACGCCACCCGCTCTTTCATGATCCTGAAAAGCTACAAGGGACGGCAGAAGAGCGCCCGGCACCAGCAACTGGACGCTGATATGCTCATCGGCTTTGCCGGCAAGCTGGACGAGTTTGCCGTGCTGCGGGAGAGCTTTCGGGAGATCATCGAGGATAGATTCGAGGTGGAAAACATAAAGGAGGTGCTACGGGGCCTTGCATCCGGCGAGATCGAGGTGGTCATAAAAAGAGAGGCAGCGCCGTGTCCCATGGCCTTCGGGCTGGGGACGCTGGGGGCCTCTGTCTAATTGCCAGAAGATCTAAGAATTTCATAAAAAGTAAACATTTCCCCTATTGCTATTACAATACATACAGGGGAATTGTAGACATTTTTGGGAATACGCAAGAGCTTGATGGCGGCTCCGTTGAAGGAGAAGAAGAATGTGAAAAAGGCCAGCCACGGAGCGATCAGGATTTTGGGTCTCATACTTTCAAGACCACACAAATAATTATTCTGCGTGACAACTTATGATTTATGACTCAAGAATGCAGCTGTGGAATCCCGAAATTATTTCGCGTCCTACTCGAATTCGACCGGATCTAATGCTCTTATCGACAATCAACGGAAACATATAAAAAGGTCAACTGCATCTCTGGACAATAATGAGAGATATTTCGGTTAAGGTGTTGGAATGAAATTCGATAAATTGGGAATTTGCCTAGCAATTTTTGCTTTTACCATTAACACAATCCAAGGCGCAGACATTCTAAGTCCGTCTCAGCTCGGCGAATCGATGAACATGCCATTACCTCAAGACCTGCTGCAACGGGGGGTCAGTTCGGGAATAATAGAAAGCGCCTCTCAGGTTACGGAGTCCTTGCCTTCTGGCAGTTCTGATGTCAATCTGGGTACGCCCGCAACAGCTTCAGCCCCTCTCGGAGATTCAGGCACTCAGCCAATGTCTGGGAAAGAAGAGCTTAATGTCACAGGAGCCTTATTATTGATCCTTCAAGATAAAGCCATCAATTACTTGAATCTGGAACTGCATCAGAGCGATGCCTCGGTTCTGGGCCAAGGGAACTTAATCTCTGGCAATTCCGTCCAAAACGTCACGGCAAGTGGGGTGGTGGAGGATGGAAAGCTGAGCCTGACAATTGCAACTGATGGAAGCTCAGAACTCTACAGCTTGGAGCTTCAGCCCGAAGGAAATACGCTTAAAGGCAGTTACAATGTTCATTCTACAGATGGAGCTACCCTATCGGGAACGGCGATAGGCATCCTTTCTAATGGGGCTGTGAAGCTGCAATCTCCTCAAGATTTGCCGCCAAAGAGTTCAGCTATTGCTGCGGGTGCAACTAAGCCTTTATCCTCTACCACCGCAGGAGCAGAACCCCTCCAGCTTGGACAGGGTAGTCGCATAGGCTCAACCTTCAGCTCGTCCAAGAGCATAAGCATGAGCGAGAGTTATGGCGGATCTATGGGCAGCTCCACAGGTTCCACGAGCTTTTAATAAAATGGAAATAAGTTATGAGAACCTGGAAGCTGGCAATTTACAGCCTGGCTTTTTCTCAGCCAATTCCCAATTTTTTCTATGCCTTGAAAATTCAAATTTTATGAATCGAAGCTAATGGTTCAAAATTAGAGAAACTAGAAGATTAGCACTCAAATCTATCCTATGCCTTAGAGCAGTTTTTGAGTCTCCTCTTTGAATTCAGCTAGCTCCTTGACCAGATCAGATCGGAGGGTCTCATATTGTGGCTCGAAAGGCTTCTACTATCGCCTGCTTACCGTAGAAGCAGGATACCTGTCGGCCAGGTAGGTAATCTCCTGCTGGTGGGAGTCCGGTGCGGGCGCATAAAGCAAGCCCTGGAGGTTTGCTTAAAGGCCTAAGCTAATGACCTGCTTCGACATTTGGCGAGATCTAAATCGTCATATAGTTATAAGAGAAGGTTCGATTGGATTTAGAGACTGCGTGTGATCCAAAGCCGCGTCCAAGAGAGGTCGATATGATATATCACAAGCTGCTATTATGCATAACGATTATTGCTTTTTTCCTTCTCCAAGCAAATGCCGAAGCAGCCGATCCGCTCGACCCAAGCCAGATGGGAGAGGATCTATGAGCGAAGAATCATCCAGCCCCGGCTCCGTTATGTGAAGGTCTTGTTGCGTCCAATACTTCACTTCGACCGTTGAGTAGAGGTTATGCAAATTCAGTTGAGGTTCATTGGAGCCATGACTATCTGTCATATTTCTTTGATGCGTTAGGCAAAAGCAATACAGTAAGCTCAGCTAATACTAACGCCAAAACATTAGCGACTTATAAATGTGGTAGCAGCCCGTACTTCGTGCCGCTCGTGTTCAATGGAGGCCAAAACTTCAAGCTATAAGGACATTAGCTGGAAAAGAATCATTGGCGCTACAGCGTTTTTCCAGTTTAGACGATGTTGATTAAACTATTTTGTGACTATCCTGGTCAAAAGAGAAGATCGGTTTGGATAGCCTCTTGTACCTAACATGCTTCTGGATCATGGGCACAGGCACGCGGCTATGAGCGCATTCACCATATTGCTGCCCATGAGAGTGACCTGGGCCGGATCTGGCCGAACTTAGGTGTTGACGGGAGCTAAAATATTTAAATTTTGGCCCGCGTAGGCAGAAAACGGCTATCAATAAACGAGGTAATTTCCGATACGCCTCTGGAAATGCGTAAATTATTTCTCTTCGTCTCCATAGCATTCCTATAACCAGTATAGCCAAAACAGGTTACCAGCATCCACTTAAAAGACCAAGTCTATGCCAGTGCCTGAGGGGCAATTCTGATTTGAAAAGCTTATATGGGTGAGCCTCAATAGGTATTTATAGTCAAACGACGAAACGTATGTCGTCTAAAAGCGGAGAACGGGAAAAAACAAAGCATGTGATGGAGGCAATTAATTGACCACAAGATTCATGATTCTATCCATATTGCTTTTATTAATCGTTGCTGTGGGCATGTCCTTAAGCCAGCCTTCGAATGACCTAAGTAATAAAACGATTATTAGGGATAATGCCACTTCTCAGAAAAACGAAACCATGGTGACAAATGCATCTATACAGGGCACTGTGGACAAAGCCGCCAACGAGACAAATAGTGCGGTTAGTCTAAGCTACATCTGGTCGGTTACGGGGCTTGAATCCGGCCAGGTTATTATGGTAATCAACCAGGAGAACGAGGATCTCTATGGTGCAGCCAAATACGAGCCTGATGGCGGAAAGCCCTGGAACGCCAATGTTATCGGTTCTATATATGGAGATGATGTGGGGATGGTTTTGACTATAATGAATGGCAACGAGCAGAGCTCCTTCAAGATGACAGGAATCTTTGATGCTGCCAGCCAATCCCTAAAAGGAAGCTTCTTCCGGGTGAGCGAGGGCAAGATCTCAGCAAGGGGCAACTTCGAAGCCATGTGGATTAATCCAGATACATCCAGCTACATTCCCGCAACCATTGAAGAGCCCAAAGTTGCAGCATCAGCTTCGTCCGATGCAGCCAGTGCCATAGCCCCAAAAGCCACAGATCAGACCTATCCGCAGCAACCTTCGCAGACATCCACTTTCCATGATGTGCGTGAGGATGCAGATAAGATCTTGACAGGCGTGGGAGATATCAGCCAAATACCCATTGGAATGGGTGGTAGCGGCCTTTCCTAGTTATTGAGAGACTGCGGCCAGATCATACGGCTAATGGCGTATGACCTTTGACAAAGCCAAAAAAGGAGTGTCATCATGGTGTTCTTGCAGGAAATGGGATCTCGCCCCACGATCAGAAAGCTATGGTGGTTTTCCTCCAATATGGTCATTAGTTGGAAAGATGTGAAGGCCCGGCGCACTTCCAACTCCGTGAAGTTGCGATCCAGGCGACTCAGAATGCGGGAATAGTTGCCACTGATGAAGAGAATTTTGTAGCGTTGCAATTCCAGATGGCTGTTCAGGGCATCAACTAGCATCTCAACCGGGGCGACAAGGACGTTGAATGTTTCGGAGAGCAAGGAGACAGCTGGGTGTAATTCGATTTCCATAGACGACTATTGGCGGCTCTGAGGATATGAGGGCGGGCCGTGCGTGGAGCGAATGTGAAGGGGTGGATTCAGAAAGGCATGAAACAGAGGAAGGGAGAACCGATCAGACTATAGGCGGAATGTAGGAGGGAAGATGGCTTTTATCGTCGCCCCGTTCAGGTGCACCCAGCATGGCCACAAGATAACCTAATATGGAGTCTATGCCCTGGCCGGCCAACCGGAAATTGTGAAAGGAAAAGTGCGTGTAACTTACAGAACGCTTCCCCCTTTTCTGGGCAACACTTAACAAGTCCAAAATCGCTTCTGGCAAACAACCCATTCCAGTAACCCACATCCCACAGGTGCAAGTGCAACTGCTTCGGGGAAAAAAGTGGGTTAAGATTCTCCGTTCTCCTTTAAAATCCTTTCAGTACCTTAGTATTGCCCCTATATTCCCAAGGCTTTCCAGGAATGCGTCGTCCTCTACTAAAACCACTTCTGCGTCCATTCTCTCTGCCAGCTCATAGAGGCTCTCCAGGCTGAGTGCCGCCGCCTCCCCACCACAGGTAGGGCACTTCTCTTCCTCTGAATCGATTTGCTGGCAGCTTGTGCAGATCATTCCAGGCAGGGTAAAGCCCTCTGAGATCAAAAGACAGTTCACTCGCCCTTCCTTCAGAGCATTCCCAACTTCCGCCAGGCCATAGGCGGCATGATGACCGCGCAGCACGGCTTCTTTCAGTTTTTCAGCCAGAACCTTTTCTCTGGAAAGCTGGTCCTCATGGGTAAAATCCTTGCCTAGATTCAACAGGTCTTTCGAGGATGCATCCATAGAGATATCCACAGTTCCTATGACCTTATCCTTCAGGGCTTGAGGCATCATCTCCATAAGCTGGCCCTTGGCCTCGCCCGGACCGGCCACCACCAGGCCACGCATCTTGGTCAGATCTTCGTTCTTCTGCAAATCTTCTATAAGCTGAGTGAAGAAGGAATCGATCTGCCCCCTTCGGAGGCGATTGTAGCGCATCTGGCTCCAACCTCCTTTCTTGTGCTTGTTCATGAGGTCTATAGAGGCATTATCATTCTTCTCCAGCAAGTTAGACCGCACCAAAAAGAGCCTGGCCTCCTGGGAGTCGATGAGCAAAAGCCCGTAGTCCTCGTACTCTTCTTTCAGCTTGGCCAGGGGTAGAAGAAACGGTGAGACATCCCAAACGACGAGCGGCTCCGGCTCCACGCTCAATCTGTAGACGTGCAGGAAGCCGGCGGTGGCTGAGGCGAAGATGACCCGGCCACGTTCACCTTTTATGCCTGGGGCTGACAGAGCGGCCTCTACCATGCCAAGCGTCTCATGAAAGCCCTCCAATAGATCCTTTGGCAGGGCTTTCTGGATGATACTCAGCCTTGATGCCACAAAGGATTGGTCGCTATCCCTTCCTTTAGCTGCAAAATAGACTGTCAGGAAGGTATCCTTCGCATCTCTTATCTCTGCCAGAGATTGCAGGTCTATTTCTGTAAGAGAAGTTATTTTTGGATCCTCTTTTACTTTAACATAAGACTCCATAAGGATATACTCTCTCACCTAAATGAAAAGAATATCTATTCATGCGAGCCGACGTACATGAGGTCCTTCCCGACAGCGTCCGCAGGACCCTGGCTCGACTGGGTTCGTTGATATTCAGCCCGTACTGCTTCAGCATGCCGATCTTCAAGGTAATCTTCAGGATATAATGCCCTACAGAAGGCTGCCCGTGTGCCCTCATCCCGCCATGAGGCACATAAGCTGCAAGAAGAGGCGGGTTCAGTCCTGGAGCTGGCCGAGGCCCTCAAGCACCAGGCCAGACTGGAGGACTTGATCGTATTGGTGATGGAGAAGGTCAAACAGACTCGGTAGGGCCCTAAGACTTACACTTACTGGATAAAAAGCTTTTGGTATCAAAATATCAATATATTATAAGCTATGCACATATAAATTTAAGGTATTTCGCGAGGCAAGGTCGTGAAAGACTATACAGTTGGTATTAAATATGTGCGATTCATATGCTATCCAACAAGGGATAGCAATGGGGAAAAGAGGGCCAAAGCCTAAGTTCAATGACGTAGCTTGTCCCAATACCAAATGCTCCTGCTACGGAGTTACTGGTAAGGGTAACGTTACGAGCAATGGTACATCTAAAATTAAGTCCGGCGGACGAGTGAGAAAATTTATATGTAGCGCTTGTGGACTCGTATTCTGTAGTCGGAAGAACACTGTTTTCTATGGTCTGCGAACAAGCCCAGAAAAAATAACACTAGCACTGGATCTTTCAACCAAAGGCCTAAGTGTAAATAAAATAGCTGAAGTAGTTAAGGTTTGCCCTGAGACGGTCAGAAAATGGACTGGGAAAGCAGCAAGCCATTGCGAAAAGGTCAATGAATCAACTCTAACTGGTGTTGAGACTGAGAAGGTTGAAATGGACGAGCTATGGACTTTCGTGGGAAAAAAACGTTGCCCAAGAAAGACGAATATGAAGATGAAGGTACATGGATCTGGCTGAGCATGGCTTGTGAATCACGGTTACTATTAGCGCATTGTGTGGGGCCAAGAACACAGAAGACTGCAAATCAACTCGTCACTAAAACTGCTAGACGCCTTGCATCAATTCCGCTTTTTGTTACAGATGGTTTAAAATTTTATAAAAATGCTCTCTTAAACCAATATTATGAGGTCATCAAATATCCATCGACTGGGAAGAGGGGGCGGCCCAGATCGCCAAGATTAATAGCTAATTCTTTATTAAAATATGGGCAAATTATAAAGGAGAGATCTGGATCTCGCCTTAAAAAAATTGTCAAGAAGATCGTTTTTGGAAATGATATAGATCCCAAATCGATCTCAACCAGCTACATCGAACGACAAAATCTCACTTTAAGACAGGATAACAATCGCATTTCAAGGAAGACCATTGGATTCTCCAAAAAGACAGAAGAATTAGATAACCAGATGACACTTTATATTGCGTACTATAATTTTTGCAGAACGCATCGATCTCTGAAATATAAAGAGGATACAGGAAAAACATCTTACAATTGTCCTGCAAAGCATGCTGGGCTCATAGATCGCGTATGGTCCCTGAAGCATCTCCTAACGTTTCCCTATCACAAAATACCAACTGGTTAGTTACTCACGACCGTAAGGTTCCGTTATTGAACTAAATAGTTTCCCCTCTTGAGCTTTCTCCAATCAATTGGCATCCAGAAGCAGACCAGGAAAGCCTATGTTGAAGAATTGGTTATATGGGTTGTTTTTGCTATTAACCGTACAATAAAATAGAACTAATAATATGATAATGAGAACAACTTATATGACCGATATTATTATTTAATATCTTAAAGAAAATTCAGTGCAATTTATTCTTTTCTGGCAGAATCGTGCTGGATTGCCAACTCTGTCTTCCAGTAAACATTGTACCAGAATCGATGACCATTATCGCTTTGCCTACGGTCACGAGATGCCCAACCCATTTGATCAGAATCCTGAGAACTCTGGCGAGACGGCGTTCTGCTCTGATCCAATCCGTATGTGTGTATATCTCCAAGCCAATCACCTGCGCGATATCTTTCAGGGATTTGGCATCGGCTTTGCTGTTGGGAATGGCAGCAAGAACAGCTTCATGGTTTATTATCCCTACCAGATATTCGTCCTCCTAATCGCAGAACAACGAATGCACTGGGATAAAAATGATTGCACCAAATCAGTATCTAGACAGACATAAATAATAGGAAAAATTAAAAGGGAAAAATTATATTAGCAAATGACTAGGACTACTTTCTGCGCTTGACACGACCACCTTTGCCGCAGCCGGTTCGAGCGTTTCCAGATTCTCCACACCCACTTTCTTGACAATGGGTTTCCAGATCTTTTCCGGCATCCATGCTGGTGCGCTGGCGGGCTTCTTTACCTGTTTTCGCTCGCCTGTGAATACATGTACCTTTTTGGCGCCCCTCTCCCGAAGCCTGATATCGGTATAACCACGATTGGCAGCTTTTAGTGCAGCTTGTCTCGGCGCTTTTCCTGTGAAAACTCCGATCTCGGTTCCATCTTTGTCCCGCAAGGCAAAGTTTCTCATCTCTTTTTCTGCCATGATGTTCCTCCTACACCAAAGAGTGATAAATTTGGATGGTTCTGATTGTATAAATCAGTTTCCTGGACAACATATGGTTAAAAAGATGCTTGCAAGAAGATGCTACTCAGAAAGACTTAAATACTATTACTATTATTATTAACAGTAGGTAGAAAAGCTACCTCACCACGGCTCAATTCCATCCCCTCATACATTCCTTTTCTATCTGAGCCGTTGGTTCCCTTTCGCAAATTAGTATTCAATGTAGTTACGTACCAGTTACGTATTGCTTTACGTATATAGAATCAATATCAATAAGACTAATTACGTAATTTACGTAGTATTTCAAAAGAAAGTAAATAGGTCGAATGGTCTTTATAAACAGCTTTTTTCCTCATTCCTCAAAAGCTACGTAAACTACGTAAGACCGTCTATGCATATTGATCTCGGCTGCGTAAGATGAACAAAACAGTTTACGTAGATACGTAAGAACGATAAGCATCTTTCTTATACCCTTGATCGAAATTTAGATCGAGGTCGTAGACATCATGATTAGAGACTTTTATAACATACATAAAATATACATAATGTTTAAATACCATCAGAGGTATTCTTTAGGTAATAAACGGCTCAGGACCACTACCCTCTTATTCGCAAGCTTCATGTCATCTGAGCCGTTTACCTCCTCAGTTACTCAATGATACCCTTGAATTTTTCGATAGTTTGCTTTCGGCGTTGCCATCTGAGAGCTTCTCTTGCAAGGTCTTCACGCTCGATGGCGTTTCGTCCTTCTCTGCCGATCAGTAATTCCTTGTTCTTCTTTGGTCTGCCTATGCTACTCCCTCCCGAAAGTCGATACATTCTATGTATCAGGGGCAATCTTCTTGGTCAGCAATTGGTTGATTATATAATAATTACTGTTAAATGATATAAATCTTTTGTTTAGATGTTAATGATCTTTGGGATATTATATAAAAAGTTTAGCACGAAAGAAGAAATTTCAAGCAACTAAGAATTCCTAAAAAAGTAGACATTTCCCCTTTATAAGATAGTTATAGGGGATTTGTAGACTTTTTGCAGATTTCGTCCGGAATTTAAACCATATGATTGGATGTCTCTCTTTTAGCCCTCAAGCATCAAATCAACTAGCTGCATGGTAGCCAGTCCAGGCTGACCGCGCCACGAGTGATGTTGGACCAGAGTTGAATAAACTTCTCTATACTGAATACACCAGTCAGATCTTCGGTAGAGCGGCTAATGGTGGCATGACGACCAAAGGAGTCGAGTATAATGTCCTTAGACTGCCAGTCTAAGTGGGACTTACCTATTGCATTCGAATTTATCTTGACTTCTAAAGAAGCATTGCCCTGGGTAGTGTCATTTTCGTTGTTAGAGGTGTTATAAGAGCGGCTCAATATCTGCGTTTCCTTGTCCAGGTACTCAAAGTCCGTGTAGGATTCGGTTACGCTTGCTCCTGCATCGTAGTTTTTAATACAAAGGGTATCTTCCGTCTTCATATTGTTCATGGCTTGGAAGAATGAGGCTGGCATAGCTGCGGTAGCGAGCCTCATCACTAGAAAAATGGAAAGCAAGATAAACCCCATTCTAACTGCACGCATATAAACTTATTATCGCGGCATTTCTATTAAGATATTGCGGACTTTAAGATATAAGTCATGATCATGAACCATGATACATCTTGTGTTGCATCCATGTAGTGGGTGAGGTTCGCGCGAAATACATGGATGGGCTTGAAGATGTGAATGTAAGAGTGTTTGCTATTCATCGAAGATTGAGCAGGACGAACTACTCGCGCAAGTGTGCAGAGGCTTCGGCGGTAAAGGCATATCAGAAATGTGGGTTATCGCTGGTTCCGGGAATGGAGATTGGATATGTGGTGAAGGATGCCAAAAAGCGGGAAGGAGATACCGAAAGATATGACTAGTAGTTTGATGCGATGAATCATGAGGCATTGTTGGAGAAGGCATGGGAGGAGGCTGCATTTATGCTCAAGAATGCTAACGTGGCACTTCAATATTTAGCAAAGGCTGAGAAGAATGTACTAGTATATTTGACTTATCTTCCCGATGCTGTGCCGGACGAAGTGATCCGAGAGCTGATCAGGGCCGGAACCTATGCACCAAGCGCGGCCAACAAGCAGCCCTGGCGCTTTGTAGTCATTAAGGACAGAGAGCTGATGAATAAACTCTCCGACAAAGCCAAAGAGCTGTGGATGGAGCTGGATGCCAAGGCCTCCAAGCCGGAATTGATTGCTCTGGCCAACATGGTGTCCCGACCGGGCTTCAATATCTTCTTTAATGCCCCACTTCTGATAATGATATTCTCAGATCCCGACGCATTCTCCCCACAGATCGACTGCGTTCTCGCGGCGGAGAACATGATGCTAGCGGCCCGATCACTGGGAATTGGAAGCTGCTGGATTGGTCTTGGCGCTCCATTAGGCCAGGTGCAGGCAGTTATGGATGATCTGGGCGTTCCGTCTGTTTGCAAGCTGGCGGGCTGTCTTATCTTCGGCTATCCAGTCAAACTCGATCAGAAAGCCCCCAAGAGAGAAGAAAATGTGGTCTTGAAGTGGATAAGTTAAAGAACAAACGAATACGGCGAAGGAGAAGCCTAAATTGACGGAAGATAAATCGCAGAAAGAAAAATCAAATAATAATTCATTCAGGGTCGATCTCGTGCGATCCTGGCATGAGGATCAGATAGTGGATCTTTATCGAGCTGCAGGCTGGTGGAAGGAGGAGATGGATGCGAGCAAAATCAACGATTTGATCCTTGGAAGCTTTCTATTCGCCGTAGCGATTGATATTTCTACCGGCAGGGCCGTGGGAATGGGCCGTGTGATTTCTGATGGGATTGCAGATGCGTATATTCAGGATCTCGTGGTGCAAGGTGACTGGAGGAGCCGGGGGGTGGGAACAATGATTCTCACCATGCTCTTGGAGGAGTGCAAATTTCGTAAGATCACCTGGATAGGCCTGATAGCCGAGCCGGGAAATGAGGAGTTTTATCGATCCCATGGATTTGCGCCCATGCCCGGGCATGTGCCCATGCTCTTTCATGAGGAGGCAAAAGGATGCTGAGTGCCGCCGACTTCAAGCCCGTCACTCTCTCGGACCGGGAATTCTTTCGTAAGCATTACCTGAACTATCCACAGGTTCACAGCGACAATACCTTCACCAACATGGTCTGCTGGAATGATTATGCCCATTACAGGTACGCCTACGTGGAAGGCTGTATCGTCCTTTGCAGCACCATTGCAGGAAAGACGCGCTATCGCCCGCCCATCGGCCCTCGCAATCCCGAACTCTTGGCCGAGGTGCTGAGGCTTGCTGCTGAGAGCGAAGAGGAGCAACCCTTCGTGATCCTGGACCCGGAGACGAAAGGATGGATGGCGGGGCTTTATCCGGACCTGCAATTTCATGCGGAGAGAAGATACTTCGAATATGTCTATCTGGCCTCGGATCTGGCGGAATTGCCGGGCAAGAAATATCTGACCATCAGGCATCAGCTTAACAAATTCCAGAAGACCTGCATGCCCCATATCGAGACAATCAACGAAGATAATCTGGGCGAGATCAAGGATTTTCTGGATCAGTGGTGCGATTGGAAGGACTGCGATTCCGATCCTGTGCTCGCCAGCGAAAAAGACGCCGTGTCCTTTGCTTTATCTCACTATGAAGAGCTGCAGCTCTCCGGCCTTGCCATCCGAGCCGAAGGTAAGATCGGGGCTATGTCCTTCTTTGAAGGACTGAACAACGATACGGCACTGGTGCATTTCGAGAAGGGTCTTCCCGATTGCAAAGGAATCTACCGCGCAGTCAATGCTGAGACTGCCAAGATCCTGGCACGCGATTATATCTACATCAACCGGGAGAGCGACATGGGCGTGGAAGGCATCCGAGAGGCAAAGACACGCTATCATCCCCATCACATGGTAGAGGTGCACATGCTCAAGAGGGATGAACTGGAGATAGGTGCTGTGAAGCAGAGAGCAGAGCAATGAGGTGCACGGCAGCGGTGCAATCAACAGTCGATGCATTGCAGGTTGCTAAGATTGCAGTGCACTAAGACCCCAAATCACATTTGCGTGCACCACTTCACCTCATTGGCAGAGGCGACAACGGTGTTGGAGAATTTATTGAAGGCCCTTTGCCCCTGGCCTTTATAAACAATCCATCCAATTAGACAGTCAAGCGGAAGCAAGAAGGCCTTTCCCAGGCTCTCCAGAGCCGAATCTCTAAATCCGATCTTCTCGCCCTCCGGGCCTACTACTACGATATTCAAGAGCATCTTTCCCAGGGACTGACCACGGTAGCCTTCCAGGACCGTCCAGTAGACGAAGAGAAGAGCCATCAGCAAAATTAGGCCGCTTGGACTTAGGCTGTTTGCTGTCGAAATGGTCATGAATCTGGACCAGAGGATGCCCATGAGAAGGACGTCAATCAACCAGGCCCAAAATCTGTCTTTCCAGCATGCTCCGCTTATTTTGTCCATGAAAGATCTCCAGCTATCGCTGCGTCAATTAGCTTTTGGCTCTTATCTCTTAGTTCACATTTGTTCGGATTTAACAGAACATACGAAACGTGTGAAAGGCACTTAAGCCTTGTGGTATTTGACCTCTCGCGGTGACAAGGCAATATAATGATGGCAAAATGCAGACCTTGCAGAAGAGGCTCCTAGGCTTTAATAAAACCTATTTTTTAAAATGAAATCCGCAGGTATGGACTTTATTTAAATCCTCTGGCGTCAGCGGGAAGGCTTTACATATAGCGGGCCGGATGCTGTATATCCTGCAGCGCTTATTTTTAGCGTCGTGGGCGAGGCAAAACTCACAGCATTTGCCGCACCGGACACACTCTCCGCCCCTCTTAGTCCGCCACGCCAAAATTTGCTTTTTCTTTAGATACCAGAAGATCCTTCGTCTAATCCATCCGTCTAACATGGAAAACCTACATATGGCCCGTTTTTGCGGCAGCTTTTAGCCTTCGTCGCGTTTGGCCTCGAACTTTGAGCCACGGAAACGGTTAAAAAGATTACGGCCCACAGAAATCACTTTGCAGGCATCAATTGATCAGAGATGTATCATTTCCGGCGTACTCTTCTTATTTGTCCCCTTATTTTTTGAGCGAAAATCTGTGCCATGCAAGTTCGCGATCCGTTGCTAGCGAAAACAATCGCTACCTGCGATCCTTCTATCTAGAGCACAGGTTTCCCCCTGCATCCTCAGATCAAATTCAGCACTAAAGCGGGCAAATAATGCAAAATTTTAATGCGAGGGATGGGAATCTTATAAAAGATTACAGGTAGATCAGTAAGCATTTCAGGAGAAATAAGAATGAAGAGCATTAAAGGTACTCAGACCGAGAAAAATCTGATGACAGCATTTGCCGGTGAGTCACAGGCCAGGAATAGATACACATATTTTGCTTCTCAGGCAAAGAAAGAAGGATATGAGCAGATTGCTGCCATCTTCCTTGACACCGCCGATAATGAAAAAGAGCATGCTAAAGTTCTTTTCAAGCTGCTGGAGGGAGGAGATGCAGAGGTTTCGGCACGCTTTCCAGCGGGAGTCATTGCAGATACTATTGCCAATTTAAAAGAAGCTGCAGATGGCGAGCGATACGAATACTCAGAGATGTATACATCCTTTGCAGAGATGGCAAAGTCTGAGGGCTTCCCAGAGATTGCTACAACCTTCCTCAACATAGCTGCCGCCGAAAAAGGGCATGAAAGAAGATATCTTTCCCTGAAAAAGAATCTCGATGAAGGCATTGCCTTCAAGAGAAGCGGCAAGGTAGTCTGGAGATGCCGCAATTGCGGGTATATGCATGAGGGCAATGTTGCTCCGGAAGAGTGCCCGGCTTGCAAGCATGAGCAGGCATACTTTGAGGTTTTTGGCGAAGTTTATTAGAGATGGCAGGTCGTAAGCAGGCGAAATGTCTGCTTCTATTTTTAATTAATATTATTTATTTATATTAAATTATAAAATACTGGTTCAAAATAATCTGAAAAGAAAGCTGCAAAGCACTAAATCGCGATTTTCTATAGCGCAGCGTATTTAAGCCACTGCATAGATGACTCATCTGGGGAATGGAATGAAACGAACGATATTGATTCTAGTACTACTGCTGGCACTAGTCTTTTTGGCCCAAAGCAGACCATTGGTCAATCTCGGGGGCAGAGACGGGAATCTGATCTTAGGAGGATTGACAAACAATTCGACCAGCAATTCATCGCTAAACCTCTCGCAGAATGCTTCTGTCCTGCATCTTGGCGGAGACGACGGAAACTCATTGTTTCAGGATCTGACAAATGCCTCAAAAAATCTCTCCGACTGGGGTTCCAAGCCCCCTACGGCTCCATTGCCGCCCAATTATGATCCCAAGAGCGCCGAGACCTATGCCGTCCTCAGGATGAACCACATGGGATATTAAGGGGAAATGCCTATACTGAAAGGAAACCATTTGATCGAAAATTCGGCCAAGCCAACCACCAATTTAATAAAAACCAAAGGTAATAATTTAGGGGAGATGAGATGAGAGCTTCATTGGTCGCAATTATCTGCATATGCGCCAGCTTGATATGCATACCACTATCTTATGGATTTCAAAGTGTCGGTGACGACTTTGGGACTTCATGGCTGGAGACGTACGGGAGCAAGCCGATAAGTACCCTGGAAATTGCCAACAACCTATGGAACTGGGGCAGTGCACCCAAGGGATTCGCGCTTCATAACGGCACCCTCTACCCACCGGGAACTGAGCCTCAATGGTACTATCCCAACAGCTATTCGGACTATACTCCGATCTTCATAAATCGAACGGATTCAAGCAAATCTCAATCCCAGGATAGCTTAAACGTAGACCCGTGGCTTCTGGCCCAGCTCTCGGGAAGGCCGGTAGCCATGGTCAAAGAGCCGAGGAGCACTCTGTTTTAAAATTTTTTGGGGCAAAAGAGAGGCGGCACATCAGGATCTCTCCATAAGGCCGATCCTAAGAGCCTCGTGCATCTCATCCCCCATGTAACTCCGCCTCAACAACAATGGTATTTCCAGTCTCTGCCTTCTGTGACAAGTTAACTGGACTGCAAAATACATGTTCTTAGGTGTTAAGTTGCTGAAATGGAACAACATACATAGATGACTAGAACCAGAAAAAATGAGTCGTCCCAATTTCCTGGGAAAAGCCAACAAAAAAGATCTAAATGACGGCGTATTCCGCCGCCTCGTCCAGCTGCTCCTGTATTCGGAGAAGCTGGTTGTACTTGGCCGTCCTCTCGGAGCGGGCCGGAGCGCCGGTCTTGAGCAGCTCGCAGCCCAAAGCTACAGCCACGTCGGCCAGAGCGGCGTCCTCTGTCTCTGCCGAGCGGTGGGAGGCCATGACCTTCCAGCCCGCCCGGAAGGCCATGCGTGCCGCATCAAAGGCCTCGGAGACGGAGCCAATCTGGTTTAGCTTGAGCAGCAGGGCGTTGCCGGCATGCATCTTGATACCCTTCTCCAGGCGTTTTATGTTGGTCACGTAAAGGTCGTCTCCTACTATTATCGTGCCCGGCAGCTTGGCAGTAAGCTCGGCAAAGCTGTCATACGCCTCCTCCTCGAAGGGGTCTTCCAGCAGAATTATGGGGTAGGTCTTGACCAGATCTACATAGTAATCGATCAGCTCTCCGGGCGTGAGCCGGTTTCCGTCCACGGAGTAGCCGCCTTCCATGTAGAAACTGGAGGCCGCCGAGTCCAGGCCGATCTTGATCTCCTCGCCATATCCGCTGACATCAAGAGCGCTCATGATGGCATCCAGTGCATCGCGGGTCCTCACCAGCGGCGGTGCATAGCCACCTTCGTAGCCGACGTTGGTTGCGCCCACACCGTACTTGCCCTTTAAAATCTTGCCCAGAGCATGATAAGTCTCAACAGCCATGCGCAGGCCCTCGCTGAATGTCCTGGCACCGGTGGGCTGAATCATGAATTCCTGGATGGAGAGATTATTGCCGGCATGCTGGCCTCCGTTGAGAACGTTGAAGGAAGGAATGGGCAGGCGAGAGGTATTCACTCCGCCCAGGTACTTGTAGAGCGGCATTTCCGCGGAGGATGCAGCCGCCTTGGCCGCGGCCAAAGAAACGGCTAAGATGGCATTAGCGCCCAGATTGGACTTATTAGGTGTGCCGTCCATCTCGATCATGAAATCATCGATCTCCCTCTGAGCAGAGGCATTCATGCCCAGCATCTCTGGTGCAATGACCTCATTGACATTCTTGACAGCCTTGAGGACACCCTTGCCGTCATACCTGTCTCCTCCATCGCGTAGCTCCAAAGCCTCGTGCGTGCCTGTGGAGGCACCCGAGGGCACAGCCGCGCGCCCAAAGCCGCAACAGGTGTAAAGATCGACTTCTATAGTCGGGTTTCCTCGTGAGTCAAGGATCTCACGAGCATGAATCTTCTCGATCTGAAATGACATGGTATACCACGCTAGATTCTTGGAAGGCTTCTTTATTAAGGTTGGCGTGCCTGAATAATCGTTAGCATTTTCTAGCAGGAGTGCTCATCAGGGATTTGGCTGGAGACACAATAGCAATAATATACCAGTTCTTCATTCTGACTCGATCAAGTGATATGAAGCTTGCAATCTCTACCTGGGCCTACCTGGATCAGCCGCTAGAGCAAGCTCTGGAGAGAATCTCAGAGCTTTCCGATCGAGCCGAGATACTCTGTGAGGCCAGGCACAGCCTTTTTCGTCCCGAGAACCAGGATGCAGCATCATCATTCTCCATGAAATACAGCGTGCACGGGCTGATTGCCGACATAAATATCGCCAGTATCTACCCGGAATTTCGGGAGGCATCAGTGAATCTGCACCGCCGAGCCATTGCTGCCAGCGCATCTACGGGAGCCGAGCTTTACATTATCCACCCCGGCTATACCCCCTGGAGCTTCTGCTGGCGAGAAGCACTTCTCTGCCTTGAACAGTCGCTGGGAGAACTTGCACCTTTGCAGGAAGAGCTGGGCATCCGCTTGGCTGTGGAGAATATGCCCAAGAGCGATTGGCTCTTCTTTAGCAAGCCTGACTTGGATCTACACGGCATGGGCTTAGTGCTGGACGTGGGCCACGCCAATACCTGCGGCACATTGCTGGAATTCTTAAGCCATCCAGCCCTGACGCACATCCACCTGCATGATAACTCTGGAAAAGGTGATGAACACCTGGCTCTCGGGCAAGGCTGCATTGACCTGCAACCTGTGCTGAAGATAATAGAGGAGAGGAATATCTCTGCCGCTCTAGAGCAGAAGACGGAAAAAGCAGTGATTGAGAGCCTGCAAGCACTAAAAAGGCTAAAACAATCAAATTCCGCATGTGCAGTTGGCCAATGATAGTTTTGACTGGGTGGCTTAATAACATAAAAACATCATAATAAAATAAAATTAAAAAAAATGATTATTTTTTCTCTTAATGCAAGATCTTCTCTATCCTTTCCAGAGCCTGTTTGATTCGACTTTGTGATATAGCATAGGAGAGCCGGACATAATTTGCGCCTCCTGGCCCGAAGGCCGATCCGGGCGTGGCCGCAATGAGGGCATCTTTGAGCAGCTTATCGGTGAAAGCATCCCCGCCGCCTAAACCGGATACATTCGGGAAGACGTAGAAAGCCCCCCCAGGTACGCTGCAAGGTATTCCTAAATCCTTCAGACCTGAAACCAGCATATCCCGGCGCGCCCGAAACTCCGTCGCCATGGAAGCAACTTCATCTTGTGGCCCTTGCATCGCAGCAACACCGGCGCGCTGCACAAAGGTTGTAGCCTGGGAGACTGAGTGGGAAAGTAGTCTGACTACCCATTTCATGGTCTCTTTGGGGCCGGTAAGGTACCCAAGACGCCATCCGGTCATGGCATAAACCTTGGAGAAACCGTTGATAGTCACGGTTTTATCTTCCATTCCCGGCATTGAGCCTATGCTGATGTGCTCGTGATCGTAAATTATCTTCTCATAAATTTCGTCGGAAATGACAAATAGGTTGTGATCCACGGCCAGATCGCGAATCTCCTCCAGCACCTTGCGGTCGAAAACAGATCCAGTGGGATTGGAGGGAGAGTTGACAATGACGAGTCGCGTCTTGGAATTGATATTTTCCGCCAGGTTCTGGGGCATAAAATTGCCATCTACTTTTCCCCAGGCGACGCGCCCTCCGGCAAAGGCCACACAGGGCTCGTAGCTCACCCAGGAAGGTCCGATGAGGAGGCACTCATCACCCTCCTGGAGGAGCGCCTGGATAGCGGCAAATACGGCCATCTTGGCGCCGGGTGTTACAATGACATCATCAGCCGTAGCGTGAAGCGAATTTTCCCGGGAGAGCTTCTCGGCAATGGCCCGTCGCAGTTCGGGAATGCCCCCCGTGGGAGCGTAGCGCGTCTCGCCATTTCTGATGGAACTGCAGCCCGCCTCAACAATATGCTTAGGGGTATCGAAATCGGGCTCTCCCACACCCATATCTATGATGTCCTGGCCACCGGCAGCTAGCTTTTTGGCCATAGCCGAGATCTTCAATGTGGTTGATTCGTTAATGGAGGCCATCCGCGCAGAGACCATGGTCTAAACACCATCCAGCCTTTGCAAAAGCTTGACCGCCGCCTCAACTGCTCGCTTGGCATAATCCACGCGCTTGTGGGCATCCGGCCGGGACATCTTGGGGCCGGTTATGCCAAGAGTCACTGGCTTGTCAAACTCGAGGGACAGATCCATCAGCTTTCGGGCCGCTTGAGAGGCCACAATTTCATCATGAGCGGTCTCCCCCTGAATGACGCAGCCAATTGTCACGACCGCATCGATGTCCTCGCGACGAAGCAGCTTCTTCACCGCAATGGGCATATCATAAACTCCGGGAACATAAAAGACTGTAGCGACCTCTGCTCCCAGGAACCGGGCATGCTCTCTGCCCAATAGCTCCATCTGATAGGTAATGTCCCTATTGAACTCCGAGACTACGAAACCAAGTCTTGCCATAAGCTCCAAACCCCGTTAAAAGTAGGCACCCTCCTTCCTTTCTTCACTAATAAACCCATCGATTCACTCATAATCAAAACGATCAAAATGCATTTATCCTCGGCAATTGTCCGGTGACGAGATGCTCTATGAACCTAATTTATCTTAACGGAAAGTTTGTTCCGGCGGAACAGGCTGCGGTTTCGGTCTTCGATCACGGATTTCTCTATGGAGACGGAGTCTTTGAGGGCATAAGAGCCTATGGAGGGCGCGTCTTCCGGCTAGAGGACCATGTCAAAAGGCTCTTTGACTCGGCAAAAGCCATCTTGCTCTGCGTTCCTATGAGCGAAGAGGAAATGTGCGAGGCAATCCTGGAGACGCTGAGGAAGAATAACCTGCGTGATGCTTATATCCGGCCCATTGTTACCAGAGGTTTCGGTGACCTGGGCTTGGATCCTAATAAGTGCAGCTTGGCTTCGATCATCATCATTGCCGTCGAGTGGGGGGCAATGTATGGAGACCTTTACGAGGTTGGCCTCACGGCAATAAGCGTCACTGTGCGCAGAAATTCACCGGACAGCCTGCCGCCCAACATCAAGAGCCTCAACTATCTGAACAATATCCTGGCAAAGATTGAGGCCAATATCAAAGGCGGCAATGAGGCCATCATCCTCGATTCCCGTGGGTTGCTGTCTGAGGGAAGCGGAGACAATATATTCATCATTAAAGGCGGTAAGATCTACACACCCTTTACCGTAAACAATCTCAAGGGCATAACCAGAGAAGCGGTCATGGAGCTGTCCAAGGGCCGCGGAAACGAAATCATGGAGAGGGATCTAGGTCTGTTTGACCTTTACACGGCAGACGAGGTCTTCGTTACAGGCACAGCAGCAGAGGTTGCGCCCGTTACCAAGGTCGACGGCAGGGTCGTAGGCACCGGCAAGCCCGGAACCATCACAAAGGATCTCATGGCGGCCTTCAAAGAGCTGACCATGACCACGGGCACGACCATATTCAAATAAGCTGAAGGCTCGAGGGATTTTTCCCTCATTTAGTATTTTTTTAGCGCATCAATCGGCCAGCACCCGAACAAAAATGCTTCTCCGTCTGGGCCCGTCCAATTCGAAGAAGAGAATCCTCTGCCACGTCCCCAGGGCCAGTCTCCTCATCTCAACGGGAATGATGACACTATTTCCAAGCAAGGTTGCCTGCAAATGGGCATGAGCATTGCCGTCGCCCCGATCATGCTGGTAGCCTGCACCCTTAGGAGCAATTCTCTGCAGAAGGTCCAAGATATCGTTTATCAATGCGCCGTCCGCTTCATTGACGGTCAATCCAGTAGTTGTATGAAGAGAATAGACCAGACAGATGCCGTTTTCTACGCCGCTCTCTCGCATAGTTCGCTCAACGTGATCTGTGATATCAACAACATCCACTGGTTTCCCTGTCTTGATCTCGATCATAATCATATATCCAGGAAAGATGAGAATTTAAGCCAAACGCATCCGAAAGGGATTTCAGATGTGCGATGAAGAATTGCATAATGATTCTTGAGATATTTAAGGAGAAGATCCGGGTCTATTCATCTTGAGGGGATGGATGACTTAAAAATCGCTTAAGAAATCCCGGATCTATATATATCTTATCGCTGGTCATATATAAATTTTTCTGTATAACGCTCTGAGAATTTTCTTCGAGAGTGTCTTATCTTTATGCTTTGACAGCGGATTGAAAAAGAAAAAAGAAAAAATTATATCATTCTATAAAATTATCAACGCTCTAAAAGGCGAAATGCTTAGCATTAGCCTAAAGATTTGAGCTTGGATCAGAAAGGAAATCCCTAGTACTATCGGCCACATACCTCACGAGGGATTCTGATTTATGGATATTGAGGTTGTCAGCGACAAAGTGCCAGCGGGATGCGGATAAAGAGCTTTCAACCACCTCCTTGATATGCGATACGAAGTCATCTTCATTGCGCGTATCGCCGCAAGAAATGGTGTCAATCCGTCCGCTGGCTACCGCAAAGCTCACGATGAATGATTGAGTTCCATGCCTGACGTACTCAAACTCTCTTCGTTCCACTTTTCCTGGTGCCATTGGCAATCCAGGGTGTTTGCGTTCGAGAGCTTGAACCCCCGTCATTTCATCGATGCTCATTACAACTTCACCTTTTTGAGCTAAATTCTGGGCTTGTTGGTACAATGAATTGATGTCGTCTACCTTTTCGTCAAACCGTTCGTCCGGCGCAGGTGTTAGCCAGTAGCGAATCAAGTGTGGTTCGAGACCCTTTTTTTTAAAATCCTGGCAGAATGACGAGCTGAAATCGTATCTACAATGCCCCGCTTCACTTTTTTGATGTTTTTCACATAAGATTTCGCGAAGGGCATGATTTTCAGTATCATAAGTCTTATAAAAGAAGGGGAGAAAAAATGAATAAAGGCTAAAGGTGGAAGCGGTCTTACAACAATGATAGACCTATGCAACCTATTTTTACTTATAAATCCTGATTTACATTACAAAAAGATTTCTTTTTCGAAATAACTCTCAACATTAAACACTATTATTAATTTATATTCTAAGGGTAACAATTTAATATTAAGAACCGACTGAAGAAGATTCAGGAGGGAAATAAGACTATGCAAGAAACGAGGAAGCAAACGATAGATACTCTGATCCTCAAAGACACTACCGCCAATCCAGCGCCTCTTGGCCTGCTTGGTTTCGGATTGACTACGATACTGCTGAATATCCACAATGCCGGATACTACGAGCTGAACTCCATGATTTTGGCCATGGGGATATTCTACGGCGGCCTCGCCCAGATTATTGCAGGAATAATGGAATGGAAGAAGAACAACACCTTTGGAACTACCGCCTTCACATCCTACGGCCTTTTCTGGCTCTCATTGGTGGGCTTGCTGTTTCTGCCTAAGCTTGGACTTGCTGAAGCCACATCCAAGATAGCTTTTGCAGCATACTTCTTTATGTGGGGGCTTTTCACATTTGTTATGTTCCTGGGTACGCTGCGCATCAACAGAGCCCTGCAGTTCGTCTTCCTCTCGCTAACCATCCTTTTCTTCTTGCTTGCCGCCCGAGATTACCTGGGCAGTGCTGCAATAGGAACGCTGGCAGGATATGAGGGAATCATCTGCGGACTGTCTGCCGTTTACGCTGGCTTGGCCCAGGTCCTCAACGAGGTCTACAAGAAAGTTGTAGCACCACTCGGCCCAGTGTAAAAAGAATAAAGACAATGAAATCAGGGAGATTAAATCTAAGGATCTCCTTTCTATTTTTTGCGGGCAAAGCAGTTGCATTATTGGCTTATGAGTTGTGAGCACACAGGCTTTCTACTAAAGACCAAACAACAAACAAAATTGCCTCGGCCTCGCCTCTTGATTTGCACATAAGTTTTCCCGTACATAGTTGGCCTCAAGAGTTTTCCCTGCGAAATGACAACGAGATCGGGACTTGCGAGTACCAAAACTCACCCAGAATATTATAATCGAATGAGGAAAGAAAACTGCGAAAAAAGATGAAAGAGCTAGAATGCCGGTTTTCTAGCAATCTATGCCGTCGCAAGCAAGGTGGTGTCCTCCTTCCTTTTCGGGCACGGGATTCTCATGGAACTTGATGGTCTTCTCTGCCTCGAATGTTCCGGAGAACATCTCGTGGGCGTTGATATCCTTGTAGAATATCTTATGCCATGTAGCATCTGTTCCCCATGTGCCGTTGAAGGTATTCTTGGTCTCAAGGCCGATAACGTGGGCCGGATTGTTGCCCATGAGGGCAGCCACTCGGGCAGTGTCCCTTCCCGCATCCTTGAGCTCCTTAATGAGCTGCTCAGGAGTTATGGTGTGCGTGGTCTGTGCCATGTACTGGGCATATTCCCGTGGATAGTACAATGCCAGAAGCTGCAAGTAGTCCTGGCAGACAGGCGTTGCCGGCGGTTCCTGGGGATTGTAGGGCGTGGTTGAGACAAAGAAAGAGGTCTGATCCTTCTCCATTTCATAAACCGCAAAAGACTCCTTGATCTTCGCACCTATGCCTCCGTAAAACGCCTTGGAATGCAGGAACTTCTCACCCATAAGAGGCGTGTCCTTGCTGGCGTAGGTGAGCTTGGTCTGCTCAAATAGATTGAGCTCAGACTCGTTTCCACCGTTGACAGAGGTTATATTTCTCAGCAGCTTATCGGAATTTTGCGAGTAAGCATGCTCCTGGTCAAGCTCGAAATCGCCGTCTCCGGCCATGTTGTTGAAGTACTCCAGAGCGATCTTCTTATCGACTATTGAGGTACTGACATCGATAACGCCGTTTCCGGATACCTTCTGTGCTTCACAAAACTGTTCGTACTGTACTGGCGGAACCAATGGTGGGTTGGCCAATGCGGTACAACAGCATAGCATTAGAATTAAAGCTGTCGCTATTACTACTCCCTTCATTCTAATTCACCCCTATACTCTATTGAGTATACGAAGAATTTGCCTTTAAGGGATATAAACATATCGAAAGCAATTGTTGGATTATATCATATGGATATTCAAGAAAATGATCGTAGTTGTAATAGAGATAATAGTATTAAAAATGAAACCGAACTCTGTAAAAATAAAGCTAATGGTTTCAGTATTAATACGATAGGAAATACAGGCATAATTACAAAATAATTTAGCAGTTTATTCGCGAAGCTATCTGCAATCCACATAATAATAGTATTAAGAAATTTGGTTTCTAATTTATGAGATAAAAAAAATTGATAATTAATCACATTTAGCAGAGAAATTTCTTCCGCCTAGATTATTATGCCAATGCGACAAAAGTCCGATTGATAACGGAATTGGCTCTAATTATCTTTATATTTTTTAGAAAAAATTAACTCCAATATAAAATTAATTAGTGTATCTTAAATGCAAAAGTTCTTAAGGTTACTGAACATATTAGTTTCAAAAGAGGTGATTTTGTGAAATACAGAATATCATGCGGCGGCGCCTTTGATGCCCCGCAGCTTGCAACTTGGAAGTAATTACCGGTATATGGCCATGTGGAGGACGGGATGCCCACATGTTTTTACCAGCAAGTTCAACCTGCAAGCTCAGTCATTGGGATTCACTAGCCACTTTGCTGCGCGAAATGGATCAACTCGCTGAAATAATATGTTCATTGACATTATCTCAATATTCAAAGTAGGTATTGCTGAAGGTTTATTATTTCGTGAGCACAGAGGATCGTGAATAAGATCTGAGCAACGAAGACCCGATGATTTCTGAATCCCGGAGAACCGGTCGTGCGGCCCGAAATATACCCCACCCACAAGGACAGGCTGGCCACACGCAAGTGTTTAGATATAATTATTTCAGGCCTCAACTATAGGATGCTGGTATCAGAAGGGCAGTGGAGATATCCGGTACCGACCAGAGGCTGCTCACAACACAGGGAACTCCCGCAAGCATAAACCCCGCAGGAAGGCCAACAAACTCCTCTGCGCTGCCCTTCATAACATCGATCAATCCTGTCTCGCAAGCTGATAGCTTATGCAGTAACGCTGGCAGAGGAGCCGGCCATCGGAGATAGGTATGGCATGCAGAGGCAATAAAAACAGACCGCCAGCAGGGAGGAGGATCAGCCTATTGATCTAGGGTGGGAGTTCGGCCAGTAATGGCTGAACAACTGCACATTAATTTCTGACAAAACTCTGTCTATGGTCCTCTGCCAGGCTTGGAAGGGATATCTCTGTTCACAGGTACTTCGGCCTGGATGAAGAGATACTCTGGGATATCTTGAAAAAGCAAATTCTGCCAATTCTGTATCAGATAGATCAGATCCTTTCTGGCGAGGCTTTCCTAGATTGATGTTACGGAAGTCAAATACGTCCAGGCCTTAGACCTGCTATTGCAGGCTCCATTCCTGTTATCTCTGATTTGCTTGCCCAGCCCGTAAGCCCCGACGCGCCCGCCCTGCCCGCAAGCACGGGAGCCTGAAAGAGGATGATCCTGGGCCACTTTGCCGCGACTCTGGTGGAATTTCTATGTGCAAAAATCGATCAGGACGAAGTCCATTTGCCTTTTAAAATTCTGGCCAATTCCCATTCGGGATCCCGCTCGAAACAACGAGTGGTACCAGAGCAAAGCCTTCAGCCCGGCCCGTCCAGGAGCTTGAGGTAGAACACCACGGCGAATACCAGCGGCACAAACCCGGCCAGCAGCGCCCAGTAGGCCCTCTTCAAATTGCGGTGCTTGTAGCCGACCATCTCCCGGTAGAACTTCTCGGCAAGCTGGGGCGAGTTGAGGTTTGTCTTGTAGGTCTCGGGTGTGAAGACCCGCACCGCAAAGAAGAGGCAGACGAGCCACAGGACGATGGGGCTCACGAAGAGCAGGATGCGAAAATCACGCCTCCATGCCCTGCACAGCCATGACTTTTCGCAGGTCGCTGAAGGATATGGCAGCAAAATAGATGCCCTCCACCAGGGTCACAGCCCCGATGAGCTGCTTGGCCGCCTCCTCCAGAGAGGCGATGGACTCACGGACTGCGGTCCTGGCCGTCTCCAGCCAGAACTCGTCCAGCTCGGTGACGGGCTCGCCGATGGCGTCCGGTGCGTCTGCATTGTCTGGCATATCTGTGTCCTCCCCAATCTAAATCATTTCCTTCTTACGTCGTTCTCTTGCACCTTTGTCACCCGGAATCTTGTTCCTGGTGCCACAGGATGGGCATAGCTCAACAAACGATACCGCTCCTTCGTCTCCTTCTTTGGCCAGCCTACCGTCTGCCTCTAAGTGTGGACGCTCATTCCACTGAAATATTCGGCCTGGTGCAGTGCATTTCTCATTGAAGCATTGTATCTTGAGCATGATCGTTCTCCTATCTCATTGATTTTGATCCAGTCTTTGCCTGACCTCTCCGGCCAGTTTTGCGTAGGGGCTACCCAGTTCCAGAAAAGCTCGCCTCAGCCTGAAGAATGAGCTGCAAAGCCGACTTTCTTATTCCCCATTTTCTCTTCCAGAGATGCTAGTTGTGCCTGGGTGAGAGCAATGCCGCTCTTGTCGCCTAGTTCCTGCATAATTTTCATGCTCTGCTGGTAGAGCTTTTGGGCCTCGGCATAGTCGCCGGTGACCTGGGATATTGCGCCCAAGTTGTGAAGAGAACTAGCCACACCTCTTTTATCACCTATTTCCTGATCAACTTTCAAGCTCTCTTGATAGAGTATGCTAGCATAATCATAGTTGCAAGTGATCTGAGCCAAGGTCCCTAAGTTGTTCAGCAATTTGGCCACGCTTCTTTTGTTACCCATTTCTTGATCAATTTTCAAGCTCTGCTGGTAGAGGTCCCGGGCCTTGTCATAATTTCCAGTTGCCTGGGCTAGAGTGCCCAAGTTGAGCAACGATCTAGCTTCTCCGCTCCTATCACCTAATTCTTGATCAATTTCCACACTCTGCTGATAGAACTTCCGGGCCCCTTCATAGTTGCCAGTTGCCTGGGCCAGATTGCCCAAGTTGATAAGCGAACTGGATGCACCTCTCTTTTCTCCTATATCCAACTTTATTTTTAGGCTCTGCTGATAGAGCTTGCAGGCCTCGTTATAGTCGCCGATTGCTTGAGCCACTAAACCCAAATGATTTAAAGAATTAGCCACCCCCCTTTTATCATCCAATTCTTGATCAATTTCCAAGCTCTGGTAAAGGTGATTTCGGGCCTCGGCGTAATCACCGCAAACATAGGCAAGAACGCCTAAATTATGAAGCGAGCCAGATTCTCCTCTCACATCCCATAATTCCCGACTAATTTTCATACTTTGCTGGTAAAGCTGAACATGCTCAATATTTTGAATGCCGACCTCTGATCTAAAGCATCTAGACAAACCAAAGATACTGCCAAACGTTCCTGATATTCCTCGTGACAAACCCAATCATCAAGTAGGTAAATCCAAACCCTGGAAAAAAGAAGCCAAAATAACCAGAGTCAAGATAGATCGCATTCAGAAGTTCTGCGTCGATAGGAGCATTCTTCCAGATGATGCGATTCCAAAGGGTTTTCGCAGCGTAGTTATTCAAGACATTGCATTTAAAACATGCAACATGGAGTGCCTTCTTGAGCGATTCTATTCGCCTTCCTTAAAAAAGACCTTCGAAGCGAAACTTCCAAAGGATCTGCAAGGGACCAGTTTTGGAAGCCGCCTGAAAGCATTCGCGATCACCCTCCATAACCTGGGAAGAGTAACCGAGAACAAAATCCAGAAGATCTTGGAGAGCATCGGCACCATCATCTCTGAAGGCACGATCTCAAACATCATGATCGAAGAGAAGCGCGAAGAATTTACCGCCGAAAAAAATGCGATATTCAAAACCGGTATGGAGAACGCAGATTACTTTCAGATAGATGACACTGGTGCCAGGCACGCAGGGAAAAATCATTATCTGGACGTGGTGTGCAATGATCAGTTCGGCTCGTTCTTCATTCTAGGCGGAAAAAGCAAAGATGATTTGAGACCCATTTTCGGATTGAAAGAAGGCGAGCAAATAGACAAGCCAATGGTTTCGGATGCTGCCCAGCAATTCCATTCCATATCTTCAAAGCAGGGGTTATGCTGGATACATGAGATACGGCATTATAGGAAACTAACACCCGTTCTTGAACAACATAGAACTCTGCTGAGTGGTTTTATCGATCGGCTATGGCACTATTATGAACTGCTGGCGGATTTTAAAGAGAATCCTGATTGTGGTTTTGGGGTATATCTTGAGTGGCTCTTTGATTTCATCTTCTCGCCCACAGCCAAAACAGGTTATGTGATGCTGGATGAAACAATAGCATCGACGAGAAAGCGAAAGGATAGGTTACTGAAGGTACTGATCTATCCTGAGCTGCCTAGCTACTCGATGCCGTTGTCCCAACTCCTTATGCGGAGCAAGTCCTCCACAGCCTATTGCATGTTCGTAAAGCTTGCGAGCTTCTCGCATAATTGCCAATTCTTTGAGACAATTTCCCAGTTTATGAATTCCGATCTGGATCATGCGAATCTCATCGATTAGCCCATTCCATGCAAGAAAGAATATTTCCCTTTTCCATCTCAAGCATATCGTAGCTATTATTAAAATGTTGAGCATATCCCATAAAATAATCAGCAGCCTTCGATCTAAATCTGGCCAGAAGCTCTTCTCCAGCTTTTCCGGCAGCATACTGGCGCATGAGCGGATGCAGGCGGTAGCGATAGAGCGTGACCTCATTGCCCGAATCATCATGAGCCTCTATCTCAATTCTGTCCAGGAAGGATCTGCGTTCCAGTTCGCCCAGATCGCTCTGCCAGTTCCAATTGCCTTTTTGATCTTCCTCAATGCAAATGCTCCCATGGCTTCTTCCGTCATGGAGCCAGAGAAGACCGCCAGGCGGCAGAAGAGATCTCTCTGCCCTTCTGTCAAACTTCTGTAAGAGACATCAAAACGATCCGATACTTCTCTAGGTGGATTTCTTCTCAGCTCGTCTCTGATGCTGGCCAGGCTTCTGCTAGTCATGAGCGCCGCAATCAGCTTGATGGCCAGTGGATGACCCTGCATGAAGCCTGCGATCTCATTCAGGCTCTGCAGATCAGCCGGGCTCAAGTGCTCTCCCCACCTGGGCGAGCGCCGGCGCGCTTCTGCTGATGAGCAGCCTGCCTGCCTCCTCTGTCTCCATCTCGGGCACTCGGATCTCCCGGCCCCCGCACGGCAGGCTCTCCCGCGTGGTCACCAGAGCGGCGCTGGGCTGGGGGATGCCCTCCAGGAAGCGCCAAAGATTTTGATCCTGGATGCTCTCGGCGTTATCCACCACCAGCAAGCTGGCTGTATCGTAATTCCTGAGATAGCCCAAAACCTGGTCGCGCTTTGCATCGAGGGGAAGCGTCCGGAACTCTAGTCCAAAGACATTATCAAAGGCATTAAGCATCTCCTCCAGGCCCAGTCGTCTCCAGTTCGGCAGCGCTCCGCCAGAAGACGCCGCCCGGATAGCGCCAGGCCAGCCGCCGGGCCGCTTCCGAGGCCAGCACTGTCTTGCCGATGCCTCCCTGCCCGGTGAGGACGACCAGCTTTTCTCCGGACTGAAGAGCATCCATGGCCTGAGAGAGAAGCCCCTTGCGCCCGCGCGGCGGATCGCCCGGATGTAGTCGCCCACGAACTCGTGCTCGGGAAGGCCGAAGAGCCGCTCCGCCTCAAAGCTTGCCCTCCCGCTGACTTTTGTCGGCAGAATCTTGACATCCTTTCCCGGCCCTTCCAGCACCGGGATCTTCTGCAGTTTGCTGCCGTTCTCCAACCTCTTCAAATGCAGGCAGGGCATTCTGGAAGGCCTGGGCGATGGTCATGCCCGCTCCCAGGCCAGCGTAAAAGGGCGTGGTCAGAGCCATGGTCGCCTTTAATGGAACGGACTCATTCATCCCCAGGACGGCAGGAACGCCGCTACGACAGCAGAGCGTTTAAGAGACTGGCCTCGCCTCCTTTGGCCGACTCGCAGGCGCTCAGGAAGACCAACTTCGTTGCTTTGCCCGGCGCGCTCATGACGATCTTCGCCAGCTCCTCCGCCGCCAAGAGCGTCCAGTTTGCCGTCCTCTCGCTCGAAGGCGAAGTAGCCCTTCGCCATCTCGTCCTCAAGAAGAGCGTCGCAGCGGCTCGCACTCTTTCTGCTGTGGCGAACTGGAGCCCGCCGCAGTTAGGGCAGCGCAGTCCGAAGTCCCCGTGACCATCGAAGTGGACGATGTCGTAGCCGTTCAAAATCTCGCTGCGTAGGCTCTCCACCGTGGGCGGGCGGAGCATCTTCAGGTAGGCCAGGGCCTGGACCCGTCTCAGGCCGCCCTGCAAGGCCCACTGGTCAGCTAAGTTGGGCAGGTCCAGCAGGTCCAGCGGCCGGGAGACTATTACCAGAACTCGAAAGCCCTGGGGGGAGGGGGCATCTTGCGGCATATCAAGGCGGCTTACGGTTACTATCGCTAATCAATATGTCGATCTTCCTGCAAAAACGGCCTGAAGAGGGAAACAAAGTGGATCAGAATGCGGCAGGAAAATGGAAGGCGGACTTTATCGGGAGATCACCATGGAAAAGAGCGTGGAGCAGGCGGAAGGCACAGGATATACCAAGCCGAATTAAGATGTCTAATATATTTTTATCATAATTCGAAGCGTATGATCGTTATATTGATCTTGAAAAAAGATGAAGTCTTACTTCACAGATAGGATGTTATTTCCATGTCAGAGCCGGAAGAAGTAATCAAAGAGCTTCCTCCTGATCTCCATCAAGAGGTTGCCGATTTCGCAAAGTTCCTGATGGAGAAACGAGGCAGAAAGCCAAAAGGCCGCTTGAAGCTGGATTGGAGAGGAGCTTTGGAAGACATAAAGGATCGGTACACATCGGTGGAACTGCAACACAAGATCCAGGAGTGGAGAGGAGATTGAGGTAGCTCCGAGACATTAAAGTACGCCAGTAGCTGCATTTCAAACATTTGGTCTCCAGACCTCGATCCCATCAATACGCTCGAAATCTCTGTCATTGGTGGCAATTATTCTGAGCCCTTCTTTCTTCATCGCATAAAAGTTCAAGGAGTCATTGGTCATTAAACCGTAGCATTCTCTAAAATTCTGGCTCTTGATTATTGCTTCTCTTCCCATGCATATGACCTCGATATTGAACTCAAGGATATCTGCTAAGGCAATCTCGCACTTATCCAAGGATGCAATGGCACGAGGATGCTCCTTCAGATATCTTACCGCCTGGTTGGGTTTGATCCCGAATTTATCCACCGCTTCTGATATCATCAATCTATGCAAGACCTCAGCCTGCACAACTGTGGAAATATAAGCTTGAACCTCACCGTGCTCGACTCGTTCGAGGAGAATTGAACAGCTCTCTGAAAGATCAAGAAAATGATAGATCATTATATTTGAATCAATAAAGATTTTGCTTCCGGGAAGGATAGTATCTAGCATCTAACTTTCCAGGCAGGAAAACTCATCGCTTTCTGCTATTTCTCTTCCCAGCTTTGCATCGATCTTTATGATGCCTTTAGATCTACGAACTGCATTGGAGATCTCTATTTCTACCACTTCGCCCTGTTTCAAATTAAGTCGTTCTAAGGGTCTTAAAATACCATCTTCGAATACCGCACGGGTTTTCGTTTTCATCTATCAGATAATACAACTGCCTTATGTAAATAATTATTGCTTCTGACTAGGTCACTCCCTTGCACAGCTCCCCGCTCGCCAGATCCTCCTGGAAGAAATCCCGCGGCGTTCTCCTTCCCAGCGCCAGGTCCAGCTTTCTCCTGGCGTAAAAGGGTGCCAGCCTTCGGATTTCGCGGGCAAACCACTTGGGATAGATGCGCTTGACTTTGTTGTACCGCAGCCATTCCAAATCGTAGTAGCGGGCGTTCATCTGCCAGGTGATGTACTGCACCTCTTCTTCGGAGAGGTTCTTGGTCTTTAAATTGGCATGCAGCCCGTCGTACCTGGTGAAGTCGCTGTTGGTGACCAAGCCCATCTCCTCCAGCTCTGCACGCATCTCTGTCTTGGGGTAGGGCGTGGAGATGTAGAAGATGGGAAAGTCAACTTTGAGCCTGCGTGCCAGCTTAAAGTTCTCCCACAGGTCCTCCTCATCGTCATCGGGATTTCCACCGATCAGGCCTGTAGAGACAATAATATTATTATCATGCAGGTACTGCACGGCTTTCTCGGCATCATTGGACATCTTGCCCTTGCCCAGGAACTCCAGGTTCCTCTTGTTGATGCTCTCCACTCCCAAAAAGACGCCATCAAAGCCTGCCTCGCCCATCTTGTCCACTAACTGCTTGCTCGATGCAATGCCCGAGGCGGAAGCCTGCGTCTTGTAGCGCAGATGAGTAAGCCCGGCATCGATGATGGCCTGGCAGAGCCTCTCCAGCCTCTTAGGGTCCAGGGTGATGTTGTCGTCCGGGAAGAAGATGGAGCCTGCCCCGTGCGCTTCGGCGTCCCGGATATCTTCGATCACCCTTTCAATGGGAAAGCGCCGGAAGCGGCGACCATACATGAGATTGATGGAGCAGAACTTACAGCCCTGCGTGCAGCCCCGGCTGGTCTCCACGCAGTCGATGGGCACATCAAAGCTGTAAAAGCCCTTGGTGATGAGGCGCGCATCCCTTTTGGGCATTTTGATCTCTTCCACCTTGAGCAGAGGTCTTGGGGGATTATGGACCATTCCTTCCCCTATCCCTTCGCCCTCGTGGTAGGAGAGGCCCAGTATGCCCCGAGGGCTTTTTCCGGCCAACAGGGCCTCTACCAACACTCGGAAGGTGGCCTCGCCTTCCCCGCGCACAATGTAGTCGATGAGCGCAGCATCCGTGCTATTGCCAATCTCTTCTGCCGCAAGCGTGGGATGATAGCCGCCGAAAACAGTCTCTGCGCCTGCCTGCTTGGCAATCTTTGCCAGGGCCAGGGCCTCATGATACTGAAAGCTCATAGCGGTCAGGCCAATCAGATCGTAGCCGTTTACGATCTTGCTCATATATTCCCGGTGGTTTTTCAGGCCGTGGATATCAGCTACATGAACCGTGCATAGATCATCTACATGCGCCGCCAATGAAGCGAGGCCCAGGTTAGGCACGCGAGCGATGCGGTCAAAGTCGAGCTGAACTACGGGAGAGGATAGTAGTAATATCTTCATCGATTTCCTTCATCCTTAACTCTCACTCACTTCCAGCAGCCGAAGGCCCGCATTCCAGTCGAACTTGTTGGCCCGGCTGATGTAGCCGGCAACCTCTTTCACTCCGTTCCAGCCACCGTAGCGATAGGCGTTGGTCCAAACCCTAGCCGAGGTGCGTAGAGGCGCATGCCAGGGATGGACCTGCTTGAATGACCAGTCCAGTATGCCCGGAAACTCCTCGGGCTTGATGCGAGGATGATTCCAGACCATGTGCTTGCCGTCGTGGTGATGATAGTCGTGATCCCAGATGCCGAACTTCTCCTCGATCTCCGTCCACATGGGCGTCTGGGGCAGAGGGGTTATGACGCAGATCTGGGTTATGTCCAGTTTCAGTGCCGCCAGCTTCTTTATGTCCTCACGTAGCGACTCCTTGGTGTCTTCCTCAAAGCCAATCATGTAATAACCCACGGTGCCAAGATTTCTTGCTTGCAGCATGCGCAGCGTCTCTAAAATGTCCTCGGTGCCTTCCTTCTTCTTCATCTGGTCCAGGCGCTCTTGATGCAAGTTCTCGATGCCGATGGCCGCCCCCCCAAAGCCGGACACCTTTCTGCCGTTCTTCTTCCTCATATCCGCCCAGTCATCGATCTTCGTTCTCAGATAATCAGCCCGCGCCATGCATCCCCATACCATCTGATACTTGTCCAAAAGCTCTACGACTGCATCGGCATGGCGGCGATTGCATCCGAAGTTCTCATCCTCAATCAAAACGACATTGATTCCGTGCTCTTTATAGTAGGCCAAAACTCGTTCGATGCTTTGCAGCGAGATGATATTGGGCTTATTGCAGAAGACCGGCGTCTGGCAGAATTTGCAGCCTACCGGGCAGCCGCGCGTGGTGAACAGCACTCCGTAAATGTTCAGCTTGATATTGAAGGGCGTGTTGAGATACTCGATGAGCGGAGGGTGAATTATGTCCTTGATCTGCCGTCCGAAATAGGGGGCAAGCTCGCGCTCTGAGTAGCCCACGAAGATCCTATCGAACCTGTCCTGCACCGCAGTGGTCAGCGCGCCATAGTTCCCCGCCCAAACCTCGCCGGCTCCAGCGGCGCGCGCCGCATCCACCATCTCCATGGCTTCATGGGTCTCGCTCAGGTAAAAGGAGAGCCCCACTACATCCCAGCCCTCTTGCAGCTTCTTCTGGTACTCATCCCAGGTGGGAAACTCCAGGATCTCCAGCTCGGGAATGTTCTGCTTTAGAAATCTCAGGCCGAAGGATTGGATGCGCGGCCAGTAGAATCTGAACCATGACCTGGTATTGGCTCCGATGTAGTCATAAGGCTCGGAGCCCTTTCTATAAATGGTTGTGAACAGAACCCTGGGAGTCATAAATCCCCTGTCCCTTCCCCATGGAAGATTAATCTTACGATTCCGGACGGGCTGAAATGCTCTTCTCTTCCTTGCCGCGAGCCAGCAGGTTCTCGTAGGCAATAGTAGCCAGTTCGCAGACATCGATGCCCATCTCTCTGGCGATCAGCAGCACCACGCCGTCCAGCTCCACCAGCTTTTTCAGGGAATCCTGTTTCTCATTGGCAAGAGCAATGACCTCTTTTCGGCTCATGCCAGTATGGGAGGTGATGAGCCTTATTCCCTGATCCAGTATGCCCTCCTCCGTGGACGGCTTGAATCCCAGGGGAACATCCACTGCCGCAGCATCAAAGATCGCATTTACCATCTCACCTTCCATCTTAACCATGCCTTCAGCTTCCGCTTCCCGGAGGAGGGCGCGCACCTTCTCCGGCGGCCCCCATTTCAGGTCGAGGGATAGAGCAAAGATAAAGTCGCTGATCTTCAGGCTTGTCTTGCCACGCTTCTTGAAGGGCGTGGCCACCAGAAAGGCTTTCTCTCGATCCAAGGAAACACCGACCTGTTGTTCTGATGCATAACAGATATAAACTAGCCCGTCGAGAGGAGAAGCTTATTATTTATTCCTTTGAGAGAGGATTTATAAATGGGGAACGTAGTGGGATACTTACAGTAGTAAAATCCGGCGTATGCCATCGTGTGGTGTTAGATGAGGCAGATATACCCGATTATTATTCTATTCCTGCTGATTGCCGCCAGCTCCGCCCAGCTGACAGCAGACAAGGAAAGATTTGATGTTGTGCTCCATTCCGGTGACCTGGAGGAGAGAACGCTTAAGGTAACCAATATTGGAGATGCGACAATCTTCAAGATCTCAAAAACCGAGATGAGCGGAACTGCCAGGGATTACATATTTCTGGACATGCCCGAAGAAAAACCGCTCATGCCTCAGGATAAAGCAGAGATTAAGATCTACTTTATCCTGCCTCCTGAGACGAAACCGGGAACTTACACCGGATTTATATATTTACTGGACAGCGCACCTCCCTCGCTGCCAATGAGAATAGACTTCGTTCTCACTGTCATCGGACAGGAGAGCTATGGCATTGGCATGACCATTGATGATGCCAAGTCTGCTGAGCTTTCTGCCAATGCCGAAGATATCGCTCAATTCGATCTGGCTGTTAAAAACCTGGGCGCTTTTAGGGATGTGGCCTCTATCGACGCCGGGACACTGCCGGATGGGTGGAGCGTGAGCTTGCTGGATGGAGATAAAACGCTCGACTTTCCCTACGACTTGCCATTAGACCCGGGCACAACCCATACCATGAAGCTGCAAGTGGAAACAGTCAAACCCGGCAAGAAAGGCAATCTTTCAATCGTAGCCACATCTTTGGGCAACCAGTCCAAAAATTCTTCTGTTGAGGCGGTGGTTGATTTTGCCGTGGCTGTTCGGGGCTACAACGTGGAAATCAAGGTCCCGGAAAAAATAGTGACCAACAAGACCTACAAAGGCTCCTTCAACATCATGCTGGATGTTAAGGAGAAGGTAATGGTAGGAATAGTAACGCCTCCTGAGCTTATGGTCATACCTTTAGCCCAGACGGTAGATGTTAGCCCGCATAGCCCTGGCATAGCCAATTTCACCCTGCTGGCTTCGACTGCAGGCGACTATCCGCTTGTCTTCCGGCTCATGGACTCCCAGGGCATTCCAATGCCGGAAGAGATAGCATCCATCAAAGTGATCTTGCCGCAAGGCAATGCCATTTTGACGGGAGATGAATTCCTCTATAGCACTATCGCATCTATAAGCAGCTTGAGCAATGGAACTGCTTATTTCGACATAATTACCGTTCCTCCGGGCAAATTAAGTGAAATGGATCAGGAGAAGCTGCAGGACTATTCCCGGATTGTGATTTTGGGCAATCAATCCATCGTCACTAAAGACGCCGAAAAAGTATTGGACGGAGTCGAAATCAAGCGCATTGATGGAAATAGCCTTTACGAAGAGTGCTGGCTCTTTGCCGCAGAAATCTGGCAGAATGGAACTGCAGAGGTGGTCTTATCCGGATCCAGGCCAGCTGACATATTCAGGGCCTATCAGACGGCCAAGATGACAGGCGCGCCAATCGTGGTATGCGAGGGCGATGTGACCGAGAATGCCAGGGCCGCCATAGCGGAAATGACCAAAAGAAATGTTACCCTCTCCAGGGCGATGACCGTGGGAGAGATTGGAGCAGAGTATACGAAGCCACTACAAGATGCAGGCGTCAAAACAGAAGAGGTGAAATCGTGAGGCTGCAATATCTAATACTATTCATAGCAATCATGTCCATTACAGGGCAATGCTTCGCAGAGGAAGCACCCTTGGAAAGAGGAGTTAAGGGCGACCTGGAGGATGTGATTTTAGTCGGATCAGGCGATTGGCATGCACCCATTGCAGCTACACCTCTTGCTATCTGGTCTGAAGAAAATGAGACCAGAGCATTGCCTATGTTGATTCTTCCCAAAGCGGTCCAGGCCGGGGATAGAAACGGCTGGGTTGAAGAGAGCGATCTGCAAAGATATGGTGCTTCTGCAATCCTTAACACATTTAAGGCGGCAAATATCAGCACCATAACTATCCATGGAACAGGAGATCAGGTAAAAGCTCTGGTTGAAGCAGCCCACAAAGACGGTCTGAAAGCTTACATTACAGCAACTCTTGAGATTCCCGTTATCTCCGAGCCGGGGGCAGCAGGAGATATAAAAGAATTGCCGCAGGCCAGGAAAGCCATGCTTGCAGAGGCAGGCCTTGACCTACCAGTGACTGACGATTCCAGGATCGATAAAAGCTTGCTTCAGGTGGCAAATCCCGAAATCGGCGGCAAAGCCGCCCTTTTTTGTCCTGCTAACCAAGAGGTGAGGGATAATCTCTACAATCTGATCGAAACGCTGATAGACGACTACAAGGTCGATGGCGTTGTGCTTTATCATTTTGGCTTTCAGGATGAGAATTATTGCTACTGCAACGTCTGCAAGGAGAAGTTCTATCAGGATACAGGCATAGATCTCAGCAAAGTCAATATTAATAGCTACAACCAGGCGAGATGGACGCAGTGGAAGCAGGATCAGCTCATGCAAATTGTAAATTATGCCCGAAATATAACCACTGATTTGGGTCCTGTGAAGCTTGGCGTGGCTTTTGACAATCCCTTCGATCGCATCCGGGGCTACAACTTCGCCGAGATCTCAAAGGTAACGGACTTTTCCTTAATATCCCCACTCTCCGCCCAGGATGCAGGACAGGCCTGCATTCTCAGCAAAAAACCGGTTTATGTCCGTTTGAGCGATGATTACCTCGCATACGTTCTCTCTACTCAGAATGTAGAGGGCGCGGTGAAGTATATCGAGGACCTCATAAAATCCGGCGCAGCAGGAGTTGCCTTCGAGTATAACGTCGTTCATACACCCGTTTGGTCGGAGCTGCAGCCTCCTTCATTAGCCGCGCACTGGCTACTAGGCCAGTTAGGCGGAAAGACTCTTGCCATTGGAGAAGTCTCCTGGAATTGCGATGCAGCGGTGCAGGCAAATAACAGCTTTGAGATGGCAGAAAAGATAAGCCGTTACTGGAAAAGCTCGCCGGGAGCCGTAATTGTAGGCGAAAATTACAGCGCGGCCCTTGTTGCTGCTCCAATTGCCTCTTATCTAAATTGGCCGCTCCTCTTCGTGGACAGATCACTGCCAGATGAGACGGCTAGCGCATTATCACGCCTGAATGTCAAAGAGGCTGTGATTGTAGGTCCAATCTCGCCAGTTGTGAGGCAGAACCTGAGCCAAATGAACATTACCTTGCATGAGGGAAATTCCGAATTCCTTATCGAGCAGATGAATAAAAGGGGAGATAGTCCGAACATGGTGGTCTTTGCCAACTCTCATGATCTCTCGCTTCTGCAGCCTGTGCCAAATCCCGTAGTAGAGCGAACATTTGTTGATGATCTGCTGATAAGAACCGAAATAAGCCCAAGCCAGGTGCCGGCAGAGGAGCTGGGAGAGATTGTAAGGCTCAACATCACTATGAGCAATACCGGCAAAGATGTGCTGAAAGATGTGCGATTGCTGGACATCTTCCCCATGGGCAGGCTCATAAAATGGCCCCAGCCACAAAAGGGCGAGGCAAATGTTACCGATCCCTATAGCGGGAAGCCTTCGGATGCCATTAATGCATTCCTCAACGGGTCCATGCTTCGCTGGAATATAAACAGGCTTGAGCCGGACAAGTCTGCCAGTCTGAATGTAGATGTAGAACTGCTCTACCCCATGGACTCTGGCTGGGAAGAGCGGCTGGACACCGGGGCTACGGCCGCATACGAGGGTTTTTCCTATAACCATACCCTGGAAAATGTGGATGACGAGCCGGTAATCAACCTGACCTACCCCACCTGGATCTACTCGGGCAGAACGAACATATCCTGGAACCTTAACCGTGACGCAAGTTACACCGCCCTAAACCTCTACAGCCCGGACAAAAGAACCGGCAGCACCAGGATCACAGATATCGAGCCTGATCGGCTCTATGATGTGCGAGTGCAGATGCTAACGCCAGGCAAGTGGATGTTCAATATTGAGACCGGGAACGGTTATGCCCAAAGAACGAAGAACTACACCATCGATGTTCGCTCTAATATTGAGGCTGTGAATATTACTGCATTCAGCCACACCAAAGTCCCCCGTCTGTCCCTGGTTGCGGCTGGTGCAGCAGCAGCTCGCCGGGCAATTCTGCTGGACGTGGCCAAAGACCCGCAGCAAATCGATCCTTTGATTGAGGAGCAAGCATTAAGGCAGAAGGTCGATGACCTTAAGCTCTCACCTCACTATCTGATGGTTGTGGGCGATCCGGGATCGCTGCCCTTCATATCCACCGGCCTAATTCAGAAGCTATCTGATGTCATGGAGTACGAGGTCTACAGGGACTATCAATTGCCCATAAATGGTGAGAATTACAGCAGCGTAGCAGTAGGCAGAATCATGGGGCTTTCCGTTTACGATGCCTCTCAGCTTCTGGCTCGCACCTTGGCCTATGACCGACTGAGTGGATCCTGGAAGAATAATGCCCTGGTCGTATCATCGCCGCCCCTCTCTTTCCCGCAGGCTCCCACTTCAATGAGCATCAGAGACTATTTGAGGGAAGCAGGGCTGCAAGTCAAGGACCTGCGCTATGAAGAGGCCACCTACCAGCAAGTCATCTCGCAGATGAATAACGGCCAGAACATTGTGAACTTTGATCATCACGGCAATGAAAACGCATGGGCGTTATCGGATTGGTCGATGATGGATTCTTCGCTTACCGGGGCGCATGTAAAAGAGTTAACTCTTTCACCCCAGACAACCACCGCAGGCGCCTGTGTTACTGCAAACCTCAAGGGATACTATCTCAATGTGACCGGCACCAGGATTTACATCCCCATGAACCTGGAGGACTCCATTGCCCTGTCCTTCGTAAGAGCTGGAGCTGTGAACTACATAGGGGACTCGGCTCTGTCCTGGATCTTCATTTCGGAAGGATTCTTAAAGAGGTTTTATCAGTCACTGGTCTTTGAGAATGCTACGGTGGGTGAGGCCGTTCTCGACGCAGATAATCTTTACAGGCTGAAGTTTCAAGGTGCCCAGAACATCAAGGCTATCTCCGATTACGATGAGCCCTTACCCGATTGGGATCTGTCTGTATCCGAGATGCTCAACCAGACGGCCTACATGGATGTCATTCTGGGAGACCCAAGCTTCCGGCCGGCGATGCCGAAAACACCGCATCGCCCCTACAGCACAGTAGAGGAAATCGTCAATGCCACGGGCGAGAACAAGAGCATAATCAAGGCATCCATAAAGCCCTTGAACGAGAGCGCAACCGACTGGATTTACTGGATCGAGACAGATAGCACCAACGGGCTTCTCAATCTAAATGCACCGCCCGCCATCATCGGCGAGGTATTGCTGCCCAAAGATGCAGACAAGATCGTGGTTAAGGAAAACGGCCTTTCTGTCTGGCATGATGAATACACGTTAGGCGAAAAAAAGAAAGTGATGTGGCCCATCATACGACCGAGGCTTGCTGAGGAGAGGAGCTTTCAGATAGAGTATGTGCTCATCCCCGGCCAGGTTCAGCGCATCAATGTGACGGCTGGCTGGAATGCCATAGCCGTATACCTCAAGCCGAAAGAAAGAGCGGCCTCCAAGTACCTGGCGAATAAGCCTTACCGGAGCATATTCTCCATTGCCGGCAATGGATGGGACTTCGGCATGAAGGATGGGGGCATGATCAATGTGACCAGTTTCCGCCCAGGTGAGGGCTACCTTATCGACAGTGCCGACAACTTCACCATAGAGATCTCCGGCAAGCCCGTCGATCTGCCCTACCGCCTCGATCTGCATGCCGGATGGAATATGATTGGCCTTCCTGTGAACAAGACGGTAGATTTAGGCAACATTACCGTGAATGCCGAGCATAAGAGATACAAGTATCAAGAGGCGGTAAATAAAGGCCTTGTCTCGGCTTTCATCTGGAAGTATGAGGAACAGGGCTGGACGCACCTGGGCAAGAATGAGACATTGGTGCCTGGAATGGCCTATCTTTTCGAGGCAATGGACGAGGCCAAGCTGGAGTTCCGCTAAATACATCTGCAGAACTCCTTTTTTTATTATAAATATTACTATCTTTTTCTGAAGAACTATTTTCTCTTTCGGTGCAACTCTCTGATCATCTCCCGGTGCATAGATGCTGTCATATCTCCCTGCATGCCTATCAGAAATAGCTGGAAGCCAACGATAATCAGGATGGCTGTCAGGATGGTGAGGGGGATGTGCTCGATGCGCCAGTAAAGCCAATCTCGGGCAACAAATAGGCCGATGAGAAATCCGGCCAGACCAAAGAATGAGCCGATCAGGCCGAAGTAGAACATGGGATTTTCGGTCTTTGCCATGCGGAATATAGTGAGTATGATCTTGAGGCCGTCCCGGAAGGGATGCAGCTTGGTCTTGGTGCCAGCCGGCCGGGGCTTGTAGGTAATGGGCACCTCAATGATGCGCAGGCCCTTTTTCACACTCTCAATGGTTATCTCCGACTCGATCTCAAAGCCCTTCATAGTCAGGTCCAGGCGGCGAATGCCTTCCGTGGTGAACGCCCGGTAGCCGGAGAGAATGTCGGTTAAATGAACGCGATAGATGGTGGCAAAGAAGAGGTTGATCATCTTATTGCCGAACATGTTCAGCCGCTTTAGAGCACCACCCTGCACATTGCCCAGCCTGTTTCCCACAACATGGTCTGCCTTTCCCCTCAATACTGGCTCCAGGATACGGGCGGCATCGGTTGGAAGGTAGGTTCCGTCACCGTCGATGAGAAGGATAAACTCTTCGTCGATCTCTTCGAAGACCTCTTTTAGAGCCTGGCCCTTACCGGAACCGGACTGGATAAAGATGCGTGCACCGGCGGCTTTCGCCCTGGCCACGGTGCCGTCGGTGCTGTGGCCGTCCGCCACCAGAATGTTCTCGAAGCCCAGGGCTTTGAATTCCCGGATCACCGGCTCGATGGACTCCTCTTCATTGAGGGTGGGAATGAGAACGCAGACGTCTTTGTAGCTCACGCGAAGATCAGCTCTGTACAATGGTTATCAGTTAATAGGATGAGACGGATTAAATAGGTTGCTTTGCCAAAAAAATGGTTCATGCCTCCATGGCCCGGCGTATGATCTTCTCATAGCGCTCCTCCAGCTCAGCCATGTCGCCTGCCGCGGTCTCGATGTAAAGTCGCAAAATGGGTTCGGTATTGCTGGGCCGGATAAGAACGCTGTAGCTGTCGGTGGTTATCTTCAGCCCGTCCAAGGTGTCCGGTTCCATTCTGGCGAGCGCATCTTTTAACCTGAGCATGACTCTGGCCGGATCCTCGCTAAGGTGGATGCTTATCTGCTTATAGGGATAGTCAGGTATCTCGTCCGCGAGAACGGAGAGCTTCTCGCCCTTTGAGATGATCTCGGCAATGGCCAGGCTCATGGCGAAGGGGTCATCCGAGTACTGGAACTCGGGAAGGAAGAAGTGGCCGCTGCGCTCAACGCCCAATACGGCACCCTCATTTTTTACCCGGTTGGCTACGAATACGTCGCCTACCCTCTCCCGTAATACCCTGATGCCGTCTTTTTGCAGTTCGCGCTCCAGCATCATGGAGCAGTCAAAGCCGGAGATGACCAGATCGCCGCGTTTGTACCTTCTCCGGGCTATGATGATGGCCACTTTCTCCGGCGGCAGGACCCGGCCCAGATCATCGATGATGATCCCCCGGTCGGCATCAGGATCAAAGCCCACCCCAAAATCCGCCTGATTTTTCCGTACCTCTTGGCAGGCGGGCTGCAAGGACTCTTCATTGGGTGCCGGGCCGCGACCGGGGAAGAGGCCGTCCATGATGCCGTTGATCACAGAGCAGTCCAGGCCCAGATTTCCGTAAAAAGAGGCCATGGTGCAGGCCGAGCCGTTGCCCATGTCCAGGACTGCCTTGAGTGGGCGCTCTAAGTGTAGCTTTTCTGCCACGTAACGGCGGTACTCGTCGATGGCCTCCGCGGAAGGACGATCCTCTACTCTTCCCTTTCCGGAGAGAAAGCCACCTTCACGGTAGAATTTCATGATGGATGACTCCTGGTAGAGCAGGCCGTAGCCATCGCCGGTTCTAAACCGCACCCCATTGTACTCGGGCGGATTATGAGAGGCAGAGATGTAGGCCGCAGCTTTCAGGCCCATTTTGCGAGTGATGTAGCTTAAAACGGCAATGGGAATGATGCCGTAGCTGTCCACATGGCAGCCTGTAGTCAGAACACCTTCCAGGAAGGCCTTCTCCAGAGACGGGCCGCTGATTCGCGTATCCCTGCCCAAAGAGACCCTGCCCCCTCCGGCAAAAGATCCGAAGGAAACACCCACACGCCTGGCCAGCTCCTCTGTGAGATCGGTGCCGTAGACACCTCGAACATCATAAGCTCTAAAGACGGTCACGATACTCCAGTTGACCTGAGCATTTAAATTATTTTCTGCGAGGCAGCGTCATATGGCCGAGTAGTGAAAGAAATCCACTGCAAAGGTACAATAGCAATAGAGATAGTGTATTGGGCAAAGAATTTATCAGTCAGCACGATGTAGAAAAGCAACTGTCAAGAAGAGATTTCTCCTTAAAAAGCTCTTAGGAAAAGCATATCATGATAACCATAAAGAGCAGAAATTCAATACAGACTGTCCTGGCTGCATTTGCTTGCTTGGTTTTTTTCGTAACAGCCGTCCAGGCCGAGGAGATGGATATGATGGATCTTGTTGTCAAATTGGGCTTTGATCGGATTCCCGACGAATATACCTGTCTGGGAATGGATGTATCGCCAAGGATCGAGATTCAAGGGCTCAATGCCACATCCCTGGCCGTGATTGTTAACGACCCGGACGCGCCTTCTGCCACCTTCACCCACTGGCTTATCTGGAATATCCCGCCGATCGATGTCATTCCTAAGGCCATAGCCAAGAGCGCCACACTCAAAGAGCCCTTCAGAGCTTTGCAGGGTACGAACGACTTCGGAGAGATCGGATATGCCGGCCCCTGTCCGCCTCCTGGAAAGCCGCACAGATATTTCTTCCGGGTATTTGGTCTGGACAGGATGCTGGACTTATCAGCAGGCGCCACGGTTACAGACCTGGAGAAGGCAATGCAAGGCCATGTGCTGCAAAAGGGAGAAGCAGTGGCAACCTTTGGGCGGTGATCTTTTCCAGACATTTTTTCATGAGTTTTCTTGTATCTTGTATCTATTCTATGGTAAATCTGTGCAGAAATATATTGGTGTTACGCTAAAAAAGTAGTATGGTCCCATCAGACGGGACCGCGTTCAGCAAGACCACATCTGTCTGAGCTTAAGGCTGATATATGGGGGCTGCTCCCTTCACCAGCCCGGTTATCAACGAGAACCCGACACCATCAGTCCCCTGATTTAGGGGCCTGATCTCAATACTCCAATTTCCAATAGCAGCATTTCTCAGGAAGTAGTAATCGTAGTTCGGGCCCACGAGGTGCACTACCTTCTGGTTATCTCCCTGCACCGGAAGAATGCTTCCATTCGGCTGGATCAAATTCAAATTGAAACGGGCCTCCTTCCAGGAAAGACCTATCATTTCTGCCCTCTCTGAGATTGGCAGTCCGCTTTGGTATCCTGAAATTGCCTGACTTTCCAAGCCTAGCAATCTCACAAACCTCAGAGGCGATGCACTCGGCGACGCACTTGAATATGCAATGCCGTTCTCCACCTTCAAAAAATCAAGAGCAGTAGCAACCTGGCCCCATGGCAGGGTTATGGCTGTTCCGGCAGGAATTGTGTAGGATTGGGCGGATGGAAGTGGACCGGAGGGTGCGATATAGGAATATAGGTACTGGCAGACGCCATTGATGCATGTCTTTCCCAGTCCGCAGACAACAGGTGAATGGATGCAGCCCCAAACCGAATCGCAATAGTCTATTGTGCAGGGATTGCCGTCGTCGCATTTCCATGGATTGTAACAGCCAATCCTGCGATCGCATTTGTCATAAGTACAGGGATTGCCATCGTTGCAGTTCTTGGGCGTATGCACGCATTTTCCATTATCACAGGTATCAATGGTGCAGGCATTATGGTCATCGCAATTCTTGGGGCTATGCACGCATGCTGTACCATTGTAAGAGTCGACGGTACAGTTATTGCCATCATCGCAGCTTGTCGTTGTATTGTAGCACACCCCTTCAAAGCAGTAATCGAAGGTTTCGGCTTTTCCATCATCGCAAATCTTCGGTTTATGCTCACACTTTATCCCGTTAAGGGTATCCACGGTGCAGGGATCATGATCATCGCAGCTCTGTGGATGGCCGGCCATGAGTGCCTCGCTGGAGGATACGGCAGTGCTGTTATTTTCGCTAAGTGTGCTGACGCTATCTTTGGGCTCATTTATGCAAGCACCATCTTTGCAGGAATCGAGAGTGCTCTCATTTCCGTCATCGCAATTTATTAGTGCGTAAACGCAGCCTGTACCATTGTAGGAATTCGTAGTGCAGGGATTGCTGTCATCACAAATGGGCTGTACTGTTGCCTCTTCTATGACGCTTTTAGATTCATCGGTAGTGGTATTCTCCGTTACGTTCTCATTTTGCATTTCCGGTATAACCGGACTTAGAAATTTCACTGAATAGGCATTGTTGCTTTCTCCTAGCAAGGGCGTATTGACACAACCGGACGGGCCGCAGAGGTCTACCGTGCTGGCGTTTCCGTCATCGCAATTCACGGGATCATGAATGCAGCTGCCAGCTCCGCAATAATCTGAGGTGCAAGGATTGCCGTCATCGCAATTCACTGGATCGTGAACGCAGCCGTTAGCTCCGTAAGAGTCTCTAGTGCATGGATTATTGTCATCACAACTTACAGAAGTATTAATCGCTCCTTCTGATACGGAAGACACTTGGTTGTTTTGTCTTAAGAGACCAGATTTATCTTTCGTGCTGTTATCAGAGCTCGATTCTAAGGACGACCATGGAAAGGAACTGCCCTCGTCGCAGCTCTGGGGTATATGCTGACAGAGAATTCCATCGCAGTCGTCCTTGGTACAGGGATTTTTATCATCACAGTCCCCGCATTGGGCTGATGCGCAACCGAGCAATAATAAATTACTTAGAATAAATAAACCAAACGATAAGCAAAGCTTATCACTACCCATTTTTTTGTCCACACTTTTCACTCCCACCAGGTCGATTGAGTCCTTTTTATATCTAACTTTTGCTCATTAGAAGCCCATTTAGAGCTTGATGGCTGTCCAAATTAGGGTCGATAATCACGTGATCGGACTGGCAGGGTCAGCTCCAAATAATCAAGAGAAAGAGCTCAATGTAGTCTGCCGGCTTTTAAGCTGCTCCCTGAGAAGGTCGCTTTGCAGGATGAATTTCTTTAAAGGCAGCTGCAGTTTGCTGCAAATATACCCCAATGCGCTCTTCATATTCTCGAATGGCAAAGCCTTCTCTTGCATGGCATTTCTTACATTCTCCCTCACGTTGAAGACGCCTAAAGGCACATATCCCGAATAAGCCTCCCGCAATATGATCGCACCTGCCTGTTTTTTCTCCCTTTCCAGAGCCTCCAGAACAGCCATTTTGCAGGAATAGTAGCAACCACCCACACGGGAATAGCCCTTCTTGCCCCCATTGTTCTCATAGTCGGAGAATATCAGCTCTTCATTTCCCAGGATGCGCAGGAAGGCCTCCATCCACTCATATTGCCAAGCGGTTGGCAGGAGAAGGACAGCATAATAATTGTTGAGACTGGAAAACTCCCTTACCTGGCAGCAATCGATTATGTCATGCTCCCTGACCTTCCGCAAAAGTCGGTTTGCCAGGGTGCTATCGCAAGCGGTGATGGACCAGCGCGTGGGAACCAGGCGGCGTCTCTTTCGGGTGCCCATGGTCCCCATTGAGAATGCCTTCTGAATGCTCGAGAACGGCAGGCCTTTCTGGTGCAGATCAACAACAGCGTCCGCCGCCAGCAGATCGCCGTCATAATACACCTTCTCTAAATTCTGATCCCACCTGGCATTGCCGATCTCGAGCCTGTCCAGAGGCGCACTGGGACCGAAGGGGGTGTGCTCATCACTAAAGGACATGCCCTTTGGGGCGCGGGAAAACTGCACTTCGCTCTCAATGGAGGAAGCGGAAAGGGAGATGTCCCGCAACTTATCAATGAAACGATCTTTTAGCTCTGTGACTTTGACGGGCTTTTTGCCTCTGATCAGGTTTAGCCGGTATCTTATGATCTCCTCCTGGGTCTTCTTTTCCGGTATCCACGACTCGGGCCGGTCCATGATAATGGTGTCACCATGTATTGGTGCTATCATGGGGCCAGCATAAACTTTGGGATAGTTCCAGCTGCCAACGAAGACGGAGGGAGGAGTGCTGCCATCAAGCTCTGTGCCCACATCCTGCGAGGGGATATACATATTGGCCGTCAATTTTTTTAAATAAGCTTCCTTGCCTTTGATCACGAGCAATAGCCAGTCAAAATCGAATAAAAGCATAATGGATGCGGGGCGAAAGTGTTTCCAAGGCATTTCTCTTCCGGCAAACACTGGAACACGAATTTAATGGTTACCTATTTACATTCAAAGGATCAATAATTTGTCGAGGTGTCCTCAGATGAAATGGACTGTGTTAATAATCGCATTAATGATGCTGCTATGCACCAATGCATTTGGACAGATGAACCCATATTCTACAAGCGCAACGGGCGGCGCACCCACCCCTATCACTCCAAGCAGCGCAGAATCTCTGGGCCTGCAAGCGCCGACAGACGTCATCACATCCCAACAGGCCCCAAGCGCGCAGGAGTCGACTCAAACTCTAATGAGCGCGAGCCAGGATGCCGCCTATGCCTCCGCCCCTGCGGCATTAAGGGCCACAGCCACTAATCCTGTCTACAATAAAATGATAGTTCCCACGGGCAGCTATTCGCCTAATAGTCTTTATATCTCCTATGCACCGCGAACTGTAGCAAGCTGCAATCTTTATGCCAATCTGCCTTTATGGATGAAGACCTCGGCAACAGGCAATATCTGGTTTTATGAGTGGTATCCGAGCGGCATGCTCGATACTAATTATGCCGGATTTGTAAATTACCCGGGCTGGTACAAGAGATGGTTCTTTGCCGATACTCCGGGCTGGCACATCCTCCAGTATTACTGCAACGGCTGGAGCAACTATGCCTACATTTATGTCTCTGGCCCTGGTGGTTACTGGGTCAATCCGAACCCGAGTCCCGATCCCATGCCATATCCGTATCCCTATTGGGACAGCCCGATAACCTACACCTACCCGCCCACCGGACATACTTACTACTCCAATCAACCGACCACATCCTATGGAAATTGATCTGGAGGAGCAAAATCAACATAAAACCGGGAAAAACGACATCAGCATAAACCTGGCGATTACTGTCCCCTGCCCCGGCTGGGGTTCAGGTTTTTTCGCAGTAATCTCCAGGTTTATGTCCTTCTTTCATATCTCTGCAACTTTGGAAAGATCACTTCACCTCGGTATTCTCAAAGAGATATGCACCCAGGAACAGCATGGCGGCGCAGCAGACCGTTAGAACTGCCAGGTCCACGGGAGGGGAAATGGCGCTCGTGCCTATCAGGCTGTATCTCAAACCGTCCACGCCATAGGTGAGGGGGTTCATGTAGGCGAGGCTCCTTATCAACACAGGGAATCTCTCCAGAGGGAAGAGCGCCCCCGACAGGAAGAACAATGGAAAGATGAGGAAGTTCATGACCAGGCTGAATCCGGACATATCTTTCATCTTTGAGGCGAAAGCCAGGCCGAGGCCGATGAATGTCGCAGCTATCAGGACCATGAATACCAGGGACAGCAGGAATCCAGCAAGGCTTGGCATCTTCATTCCCAGAAATATCCCTGAGATGAGTATTATCACCGCCTGAAGAATGCCGGTGGTCAGGCCTCCTGCAGTTCGCCCCAGGACTATGGCAATTCTGCTTACTGGAGCTACCATTATCTCTTTTAAGAATCCGAACTCCCTGTCCCAGAGGACGGAAAGGCCTGCAAAAGTGGCCGAAAAGAGCAATGTCATACCTATGATCCCTGGAGTCAAAAAGCTGACGTAACCTACACCAGAGGGAATGCCCGGCATGCTCGTGCCGCTGCTAAATCCCACACCCATAAACGCCAGGAAGAAGAAGGGCATGGCAACGGAACCAAAGACGCGACTCTTCAGGCGGAAGAAGCGCAGCATCTCTCTTAGCCAGATGCTGTAAATGGCATAAAGATCCTGCTTCATCTTTTCCTCCGGTGCATCATTGCGACCAAGGAGTTGGCTGCGGCGCCTGCCTCTCGTATCTTTCTGCCCGTATATTTGAGAAATGCGTCCTCTAAAGTGGGCTTATGCAGTCCGACCGAGGTTATCACTGCAGAGCATACATTTGCCTCCTGCATGATCTCTGGGATTCTCTGTTGGGCATGATCCACCTTAAGCTCAACAGTTCCATTGATGATTGATGCGGACTTGATCCAGGAGAAGCGCTGCAGAGACTGAATTAGTGCCTCTGCGCCGCTCTGGATCTCCAAGATGACTGAATCAGATCCAATCATATCTTTGAGATTCTCAGGTGTGTCCAGGGCTACGATCTTACCGTTATCGATGATGGCCACGCGATCGCAGAGGGCGTCCGCTTCTTCCATGTAGTGGGTTGTGAGGACGATCGTTACACCGTTCTCTTTGTTCATATTATGGATGTACTGCCAGAGGTATCTCCTCGTCTGGGCGTCTAAACCAAGGGTGGGCTCGTCCAAGAAGAGCACATGTGGATAATGCATCAGTCCCCTGGCAATCTCCAGCCTCCGCTGCATGCCACCGGAGTAGTCTTCCATCTTGATGTCGGCCTTCCCGGCCAGATCCACCAATTCTAAAACCTCATCGATCCTCTTCTTGCGCAGGGGGCCGTCCATTCCATACATCCTGCCGTGAAAGTCCAGGTTCTCCCGGCCGGTCAGCATGCCATCCACTGCCGGGTCCTGAAAGACGACGCCGATCGAGGATCGCACCGCATTTCTCTCCCGGGTTACGTTGTGACCCCATACCCAAGCTTCGCCTTCTGTTGGCGTGAGCATGGTGGTTAGCATCTTGATGATGGTGCTCTTGCCGGCTCCATTGGCTCCCAGGAGGCCGAAGAGCTCGCCCTTATTTATTTCCAGGTCTATGTGATCCACGGCGGTCATATCGCCGAACCTTTTAGTCAGACCCTGCATGGAGATGGCAGCCTCGTCCTTGGCCTGCCCAATCTGAAGTCCGTCCACCGGTCCAATTTCACTTGTGATATCATTCACCTTCTCAACTCGATGTCAATTGACTTACACTAAGTCAGTAATCAATGCGCTTCCGTCTCTTCCCAGGCATCCTAAATCTGCAGAATGAATCTGTAATCGCTAACTCCAAACACTCTGCCCAGGAGATCCTCCATGGCTGCACGCATATTCTCAAGAAATTCCTCATCTGCCTGATCCATATTTTTTGAATTGGCTAGATCATGATTTTTCTGATAGAACATATGATTGGCAGATGCCATCAGCACGAGCAGGAGATAAGAGGTTTCCAGGGGGCGCTCTACATGAAAACTATCATTCTTGCAACCCTTGACGATTACCTCCGCCATAACCGGAGCGATCCTGGCAAATGGCTTCACCCTCATCAGCTTATTATGTAGCGTGGCATTTTTGGCCTGATGGATATAGCCAATGATCTTTTTTCCGGATGCAGAGATGCTTAGAAAGCGGTTGATCATGGAATTGAGTTTGGCTGCCTCATCCAGATCGCTATTGTTTGCAATCTGGATGAAATCGCTTTCCATTAAAGCTATCTGCTTCTCCATTACCGCCACCAGGACATCTTCCTTTGAGTCAAAGTAATAGTAAAAAGCACCCTGAGATACATTGACCTCTTTTACTATGTCGCTTATAGAGGTCTGATCGTAGCCCTGGGCTATAAACAGACGCTCAGCCGTGTCTATCAGTTCTTTTCGCCTCACTTCGGGCTCTTTTACGATCCTGCTCATTATGTCTCCTTTTGAATCGGGCACAAGTTAGTGACTTACCATCAGTCAGTTAGGAGTATATAACTTCATCGGAGAGCGATCGAGAGCGATCAGGCCTGCGCCTGGATGGGTGCAAAGAAGTTAAATCTGCTCTTCATTGCAGGAGGCAGTGCTAGCCACTAAAAGGCCCAGCAGTCTCTTTACGTCCTTGCGAAAATCATCCAGGCTACCGTCATTTCTTAGCTTCATGTCGGCGGTCTTCATGGCTTCACACATGCCCCAGCCCATCTCCCGGCATTCTCTCTGCTCGAGAGCAGCAGCCGCCTGGCTGTCCGGCTCGCCGCAGGAGAGAATGATCTTGGCATCCACATCTGTCTGCATGCCATCGTTTGCCGGGCTCTTACCCGGATCGTCGGGACGGCCTCGGGAAGCCAGCCATTTCAGCCTGTCTCTTGCGGGAGCGCAGACCTCGACCAGATGAAACTCATCGACATGGGCGCGAAAGTAGTCCGCCTCCTCCCGGGAGCGAAGTCCATCTACCACTACTACATCATTTCCTGTGGCTAATGCCCTCTCAAGAGTTTTTTTGGCCACAGCATCAGGGCCTTCTGCCGCTCGCAAGGCATTGCCGATGCGGCCCAAATTTTGGTCGGTAGCCTCCAGGCCTTGCCTGGCTGCTTCCTGGCGGATGACGTCTCCCATGACCACCACCGCCAAACCATGCTGCCTGGCAATCTGGGAGGCTTCTCCTTTGCCTGAACCCGGCAGGCCTACAAAACCGATGATCTTCATCTTATTCACCAATTGCTGCCATGTTGCACATTTGATTATCTAGTTTTTCCAGGTTATCTTGGGTGCGGCTCGAATCCGAACCATCAGCTTTGTACCGTCTGTCCCGCAATCTATCTCGCAAGCTTTGGCCATCTCCTGCAAAGCCTCTATCGAGACCGGCTCAAATCTGGCCTCTCCCTCCCGCGGCAATCCCTGCTGCAGGATCATGCTTTCCAGGCGATTTTCCGGATATAGCGCTTTCAAGCGGCAGAGCGTACCGGCAATCTCTACCAACTGGGAGCAGGACGGCATCTCCGGAAAGATGGTGCAGCGCGCGTCCAGTGCTACGCCCAATTTAAAGCAGATCTCAAGGCTTTCTTGTACCCTCGCCGCCATGCCGCCTCTGCCGGTAGCCTTTTCATAATCCGGCTCCAGAAGAGCTGTCTTGAGATCGAGGAATACCTTATCCACCAGCCCTTTTGCCAGCAACGTCTCCAGACGGCCAGGGAAGCAGCCCGAGGTCTCCAGGCCCGTGGCCAGATGCAGGCTCCTGGCCAGGCGAAAGAGCCGGCTACTCGCTTCCATCTGTTGAAGCGGCTCGCCCCCGGATAAGACAAAAGCATTAACGAACGGCTTGCTGCTTGCCCGTTGTGATGCATCTTCAAGGTTGATCTGCAGAGAAAGAGCATCAAGGGGAGAGAGCGGAGAGGGCAGAGAAAGGGGAGAAATGGAAGAAAGGGCACAAAGGGGTGCTTCGACCCTTACCCTGGCCCAGCGGGCCGCTGGAAAGCCTTTTACCTCAGATACAATGCGAGACGCAATAGAATGAAGAGCTACCAAGTTCTCTCCCGTCTGTAGCCTCTGGTTGTGACAATGGGGACAGCGCAAAGGACAGCCCCGCAAGAATACCACCATAGCGGCGCGTCCCAGCCAGTCCACCGTGGAGAGAGGGATAATCCCCCCGAAGTTGATCTTCATTTCCTTTCTGGGGAGAGGTCAAGCTTTATCGGCCTTCCCGCAATCCTGGCCAGCCTTTCTTCCAGCTCCAACTCATCTGATGCGGTCTTTTCCTCTAATGAAGCCAGATCTTTCTTGGCTTGATCTAAGGCCGCCTCCAGGCTCTTTTTGCTCTTTCTGGACAGGCTCATCTCCTCTTTCAGACGCAGGGGCTCCTCACTGCTCTCTCTAATCTGAGACTCTAGATCCGAGATCTCATTTTCCAGAGCCTGCTGCCTGGCCCTGGCATTTTCCAGCGATCTTTCCTTGATGAGCAGGTCGATATGATCGAGAATCTTTTCCTTCTTTTTGTCCTTCAATCCAAGTATTGCCAGATGGGTCCGAAGCTCCTCTAAAGAGCCGGAAATGTCCTTGTCCTGCACAAAGGAGGGTGACTCTAAGAGCTGCTCAAATACGTTTTTATGCAGCAGATTGATTCTATCGCTTGATCCTTGCTTCATCATTCTGGCCAGCGCCTTGGTCAGAGGTGCGATAAGATCGGCCAGTTCATCTTCTGCCGAAGATTGGTCCTGCTTCTTTTTCTCCAAGCTTCTCTTCAGCTCTTCCGCCCTTTTCCCATCATCGCTTGCCGCTAGCCTCTTTGCTTCCTCTTCCAGGCTGGATAACCGGACCTTAATCCTCGCCAGCGTCGTTTCATCTTGCAGGGTTTTCTTTTTCAGATCATCGATGCCCGATAGCTCTTCCTGCAGCCTTTGGGCAAGCTCTCGGGAGTACCAGCTTTCCTCTTGCACCTTTCTCTTTTTGCCTATCTCCACCTCCAAATCGACCAGCAGACGGCTGATTTGTGTCAGGTCTGAGTTGATGCTCTCGATGTTCCTGGGAAAGAGTGCGGCCACATACCTCTGCGCTCTGCCAAAGGTGGTCACGGTCCTCTCCAGCCCCTTGACGAGAGTCCAATGGTGCTGAAATGCAGAATCAGGGTCCTTCTTCTTGGGAGGCAATAGCTTCTCAGAGAGCGTTTCAAGCTGCTTTACAACCTCACCGCGCGCCGCCAGGCCTGCCCGCAGAAGCTTGGGCGGCGTGCTACCATCTGCTTCGGCCGATTCCAGGGCGGATATGTCTTTAGAGAGAGTCTGCGCCACATCATCCATGCGGCCATAGATCTCTTCGCAGCGCATGGCAAAATCGGATTCCTTTCCTCTCTCTTCCAACCAGGAATTAATTTCGGTAAGCTGAAGAACGACGGAATCTTCTCCTGTCTTTTTTCCCCCAAAAATATTCTTGAGCCACTTCAAGGCTGTATCTCCTCTTTTCCCTCTTTTTTAAGCTGAGAGGTGACTTTCTCGGCAATCTTGGGACCGAGGAGGCGGGCGACCTCCTTCTGGTCGGCTGCCTTCAGTTTTTCTATGCTGGTTATGCCCGACAAATAGAGCTTCCTGGCCCGCACGCGGCCGATTCCCTTCAGGTTTAGCAAAGCAAGAAGATCCTGGCCCGCACCGTAGTGAATGCGCTCTGCCAATTGCTCCGCTTTGAAGGTTATGCCCAGTTCAAGATGCTTGGACAGCTCCGCTAACGAGTGCATGAGCCACTCTGCCGTCTCAGTCGAGCGGCGGATGTCTCCCGGCCCGATGTGGTATCTGCTGGCAATCTGCTCCTCATGCACCTCGCCGATCCAGTCCATGAGCATGGATGCCGTCTTGGCCTCGCGGAGCAGATAGTCGTAATTGTCCTCATCATATAGCTCCAACTGGTGCTGATCGATGAACTCCTCCACCCATGCGTCAGCGGCCTGGATATAGAGCAAATTCATATCGGGAGTCATGGTGAGGAGGTGAATGAGGCCGAGATCTGAGGGCCTTTTCCTTCCTGCCAGGTCCAGTTCATAGGCGCTTGTGAATTTGTCTAATTTGTCTATTACTGTTTTTCCTCTAGCCAGCCTTTCGTTTGTTAGCCTCTCGCTGGCCAGCCTCTCATTTGCCCTCTTTTTCCCCAGGTTTTCCAGCATGATAACGGCGCTCAGAGGATCGATGTAGAGTTTGGAGACCAGAGAGCCAAGCCTGGTTGGCAGGAGATCGCCTTCATCGCTGCCCTGGATCATGCCGTTATCCATCAAAAAGTCGATGACCTTCTCCAGTGTGACGTCCAGATTCCAGGGATCCTGCTGCTGGGCATAAAATGTGGTGGCTATGAAGGCTTTTAGCTCCGGCTCATTTCTGGCGAAACCGGCGGCAAATGTGGAGAGAAGATGGGTTCTAAGAGCGCTCTCGCTGGCCAGCTTCGACCATATCTCTTCCGGGGTGCCGTGGATGTAGTGCTCCATCAGATCCTGCATCTCGGAGCTATTCTTGGCCATCAGAAAGGATTCGCCATAAGGATCAAGGCCCGGCCTTCCGGCGCGCCCGGCCATCTGGCGGTACTCGATGACGGGAATGGGCGTCATTCCCCGGCCGTACTCATATCTCTTGTAGCTCTTGATGAGCACTCTACGGGCCGGCAGGTTCAGGCCCGCGGCCAGGGTGGGAGTGCTGGCTATGACCTTAATCTTGTTGTCCCGGAAGCCCTGCTCTACCAATCGCCGCTGCTCTGACAAAAGACCGGCGTGGTGAAAAGCTATGCCGCGTGAAACGCAGGCGGCCAGGCGCTGTGCTGTTTCGCTCTCTCCTGTGGCCAGAATACTCTGAGAGAGATCCTGCATTGCCGCATCAGCAGGTATCAGGCCACAGAGCCGTGATGCGGCAGCCTCGGCGTTCTTCCTGGAGTTCTCGAAGATAAGGATCTGGGCCGACTGGGAGAGGGTATCCTTCACTAAGGCCAGGGCTTCATCCTTCTTGGCATCAAGCGTGGCCTCGCCATCGGAGAAGACCAATTTTCCATTGCAGATGATGCCCTCTCGCAAGCGGATGGGCCGCCAGTCGCTGCTTACCAGCTCTGCCATCAGCCAGGCGGCGAGTTCTTGGGCGTTGGCCACCGTGGCGGATAGGCCAATGACCTGCAAATTGGGATTGCAGTGGCGCAACTTAGTGATGGTCATCTCCAGAGTGGGGCCGCGACCCACGTCATTGAGCAAGTGAATTTCGTCTACCACCAGGACGGCCAGATCTCTCACCCAGGAAGCCCCGTTTCTCATGAGAGAGTCGGCCTTCTCGGAGGTGGCGATTATTATCTGATTTTTGCCCAGGCGCTCGTCTCTCTTGTCAAAGTCGCCGGTACTGATGCCAACGGTTACGCCCAGCGCCCTGAATTTTTTAAAAGAATCGTACTTCTCAGTGGCCAGAGCACGCAGAGGAACGATGTAAAGCGAGCGGCGGTCTTGCAGGGCGGCTTTGAGCATGGCCAGCTCTGCCAGCAGGGTTTTGCCGGAAGCGGTGGGCATGGCCAGTAGCATGCTCTTGCCATCGAGAAGGCCCCTTTCCAGAGCCTCAGCCTGAGGCGGATAGAGCTCTTTATAGCCACGGTCCTCGTAAAGCTTGACGGCCTCCGGGGAGAGCCACGAGGCAAGGTCTTTTATCTCCAGCATCTACGTCTCCAGCACCCAAATCTAAAGCATCCAAATCTCAAGCATCTGTCTCCAGGCTCCTCTAATCTTAAATACTACGTGAAAGTAGTACCTGCAGGATAGTAGTCAAAATATCCTTTAAAGGAACCCCAAAAAATAGTTGACCGTCATCATATAAATGCATCTTCCATGGAGAGAAACTAATGTACGCCGATCGGATAAAAAATCTCCCGCCATACCTCTTTGCTGCTATCGATAAGGCAAAACAAGAAGCACGGGCAAAAGGCGTGGATGTAATCGACCTGAGCGTGGGCGATCCCGATTTGCCAACGCCCGAGCACATCGTCAAAGCCCTGAATAAGGCGGCCAGTGACCCGTCCAATCACCAGTATCCTTCTTACGAGGGCAAGCTGGCCTTCCGGACGGCTGTAGCGGACTGGTACAAGAGGACATTTGACGTCGACCTGGATCCGAAAAAGGAGGTGCTCACCTTGATCGGCTCCAAGGAAGGAATTGCCCATGCGCCCCTGGCCTTCATCAATCCCGGTGACGCGGCCTTAGTGCCCGATCCCGCTTATCCCGTTTACCGCACGGCCACCGTCTTTGCCGGAGGCGAGCCTGTTATCATGCCGCTTCTCCGGGAGAACAAATTTTTGCCTGATCTGGATGCCATAGCTCCCGCGAACGCCCGCCGGGCCAAGATCATGTTTCTCAACTACCCCAATAACCCCATCGGCGCCTCGGCAGACCGGAGCTTCTTCAAGAAAGTAATCGACTTCGCCAATGACTACAATATCATCGTCATGCACGATAATCCATATTCGGAGACGTACTACGATGGGGAAAGGTCGCTGTCCCTTCTGGAGCTGGAGGGGGCGAGGGATGTGGCGGTGGAGTTTCACTCGCTCTCGAAAACGTACAACATGACCGGCTGGAGGATCGGCTCAGTCGTGGGGAACAGCGACGTTGTGGCCGGAATAGGCAAGATCAAAAGCAACATCGACTCTGGAACCTTTGGGGCGGTGCAGGATGCGGGAATTGTGGCCCTGGAGAGCCCGAAAGAGGTTGTGGACGGGATCAGGAAGATCTACCAGCACAGAATTGAGATTCTCTACAAGGCCCTGAAGGATCTGGGGCTGCAGCTGGAAAAGCCGCACGCCACGCTCTACCTCTGGGCCTGGGTGGGAGGAAGCTCCATTGAGTACGCAGGAAGGCTCTTAGAGAAGACGGGCATCGTGGCCACGCCCGGTGTGGGCTTTGGAGAGTACGGCGAGGGATACGTCAGGTTTTCCATCACCCAGCCGACGCCGCGGATAGAAGAGGCAGTGGTGCGGCTGCAGAAGATGGACAAGTAAGGGGTCGCGAGATTCCTATGTCTTTGGTCTTTTGAATTTCACAAATCATATTCGGAGGGAATAAAAGTTGCTGGAAAATTATTCTGCTAAGGAGATCGAGGCCAAGTGGCAGAAGACCTGGGAGGATAAAACGGTCTTCCAGCCCGAGCCGGACGATCGCCAGAAGTTCTTTTTAACCATACCTTATCCTTATCTCAATGGAAATTTGCATGCCGGGCATACGCGCACCTTCACCATTGGCGATGCAGTGGCGCGCTTCATGCGCATGCAGGGAAAGAATGTTCTCTTCCCCATGGCTTTCCACGCCACGGGAACGCCGATAGTGGGCCTCTCCGAGCTCATTGCCAAACGCGACCCATTGATCTGGGATGTTTACACCAAGCTGCACGGCATTCCTGAGGAGGAGCTCTCTGAGCTAAACACGCCGGAGAAGATTGTGCTCTACTTCCGCCGCCAGGCGAAAGCGGCCATGCAGTCTATCGGCTACTCCATCGACTGGAGGCGGGAGTTTACCACCACCGATCCGGCTTACAGCAAGTTCATCGAGTGGCAGTACGGCATTTTGCGCCGCCTGGATTATGTGGTCAAGGGCAGCCATCCGGTGCGCTGGTGCCCGCATGATCGAAATCCGGTGGAGGATCACGACATTCTCAAAGGCGAGGATGCCACCATCATGGACTTTGCCCTGATCAAGTTCAGAATGGGAGACAGAGTCCTGCCCTGCGCCACACTGCGCCCGGAGACGGTCTTTGGAGTGGTCAACCTCTGGCTCAACCCGGATGTCAATTACGTCCTGGCCAAAGTGAACGATGAAACCTGGGTGGTATCCAAAGAGGCCTATGAGAAATTAACCTTCACGGACCGGACCGTAGCTTTGTCCGGGGAGATCTCGGGAAAGGAGCTGATCGGCAAGAGGGTCACTAACCCCCTCACCGGCACCGAAGTTCTCGTGCTGCCTGCCGGATTCGTGGACCCGGACAACGGCTCGGGAATCGTCATGTCCGTTCCGGCTCATGCGCCTTACGATTATCTGGCGCTCAAGGATCTGTACGGCAAAGACCTCTCCGAGTTTGGCATCACCGAGGATCTGAGAAATATCAAGTTCATCTCCTTGATTGAGTCGCCCGGCTACGGTGAAATGCCCGCGGTGGAAGCCGTAAACGAGCTGAAGGTTAAGGACCAGAACGACCCCAAGGCAGAAGATGCCACCAAGATGGTCTACCGGCGCGAGTTTCACAACGGCGTTCTCAAGGCCAACACGGGAAAGTATGCGGGCATAGCCGTCAGCAAGATCAAGGACGTTCTCCTGGCCGATCTGATCGAGCAGGGCATAGCTGAGATCTTCTATGAGTTTTCCGAGACGCCGGTAATCTGCCGCTGCGGCACGCGCTGCGTCATTATGTTGGTTCGAGACCAGTGGTTCCTGGAGTACTCCGATGTGGAGTGGAAGGCTAATGTGCTGCGCTGCCTGGCAGGCATGAAGATTATACCCGAGGAGTTTCGGGTGGAGTTCATAAACAAGGTGGACTGGCTCAAGGACAAGGCCTGTGCGAGGCGTAAGGGACTCGGCACTCATCTTCCCTGGGACAAAGAGTGGCTCATTGAATCGCTTGGGGATTCCACGATCTACATGGCCTACTACATCCTGGCCAAGTATGTGAACGCCGGGATGAAGATTGACCAGCTGCCGCCTGAGTTCTTCGAGTACATCTTCATGAACAACGGCGACGCCGCCAGCGTGGCCGCTCTCACGGGAGTGCCCCAGGAGACCGTGCAGAAGATACACGACGACTTCGCCTACTGGTATCCGGTAGACCTGCGAACCTCAGGAAAGGATCTGGTCGCTAACCACCTGCTCTTCTTCCTCTACCATCACGTGGCCATATTCCCGGAGCGGCTCTGGCCAAAAGCTATCGCAGTCAACGGCTTCGTCTCCCTGGAGGGCAAGAAGATGTCCAAGTCCAAGGGGCCGATTCTCACTTTGCGCCAGGCGGTAGCTGAAAACGGGGCGGACGTGACGCGCCTCTACATCCTGGGCAATGCCGAGGGAACGGCGGACGTGGACTGGAGAAATGATGCGGTAGAGGCCACCTATGCTCACCTGGAGAGGTTTTACAATCTGGCAAGGGAGATTCTGGCCGACAGCAGCATCGATGAGTCGGCAGAGAAGACGCTCATCGACCGCTGGATGCTCTCCCGGCTGCAGCGGCGCATTGCTGAGGCCACGCAGGCCTTGGAAAACATCCAAACCCGAAGGGCGCTGCAGAACGCCTTTTACCTGCTCTTCAATGATCTGCGCTGGTACCAGAGAAGGGGTGGCAAGAATCAGCTGCGGGCTGTGCTCAGCGCCTGGGTGCGCATGATGTCGCCCTTCACGCCGCACGTCTGCGAGGAGCTGTGGGCGGCGGGCCTGGGCGAGGGCTACGCCTCGCTGGCCCAGTGGCCGGTGGCGGATGCGGCGCTCATCGATCCGCAGGCGGAGAAGGCGGAGGACCTGCTGGAGCGGACGCTCAAGGACGTGCAGGAGATTGTGAGCGTTACCAAAGCCACGCCTACGAAGATCACGCTCTACACTGCTCCTGCCTGGAAGAAGGAGATGCTGCGGCTCGCTGTTGAGGCGGCCTCAGGCGGCAAGCTGGACATGGGAGCGCTCATGAAGCAGGCCATGGCAACGCCCGTCTATTTCGGAGCACAAGAAGGATGCGCCCAAGTATGCCCAAAAGTTGGCCAAGGCGGCGCACTCGCTCTCGGCTGAGGCGCTGGGGCTGGACGAGTTCGAGACGCTCTCCAGAGAGAAGGCATACCTGCAGACGGCGCTGGGTGTGCCGGTGGAGATCTACTCGGCGGACGAGGCGGGGGAGGACCCCAAGGGCAAGAGCAAGCAAGCGGAACCGGGGAGGCCGGCGATTTATATTGAGTGAAAGGATGGCTGAAGACCGTTGGCTCTGGGTGCTAAACCTGGGGCTAACGGAATTTAACCGCAGAGGCGCAGAGCGCACAGAGAACGAACACGGAGACGGCGGTTCAAATAGGCTGGGAAAGATGCTGCACGGCGGATGAGCCGGGAAAGCCAGTGATTTATATTAATTGATACATTTTTTATAGATCTGCCAAGCTGAGAATTGAGCTTAAATGATTTGTATCTATTTTTAAATTTTTGCAAATATTGAATAATGGAAAATCCTGTGTTAATACGCAAGCGCTATTATTTTTTGCACATAAAATAATCGATGAATCCGTAAAGCCGAATTTCCATGCATTCGAACTTAAGTATTTATCCGATAGAATTTCATTTTTGGGTACATAGATTTCATTCATAAGTTTAAAATAATTTATATTCGCATCAAATAATTCCTTTTTATCTTTTTTATTACTAATATCATTATCTATAAGGTTCCATGCCTCTGAAAGAATCCCAGGGGTAATCAATCGCTCCTTTGTATGGTTCAGATACTGCATTAGGATATCATAATGTATCTTATTGCAGGGCTCGCCTCCATATTTTATTCTTTTTATTTTAGGGATGTATTCAGGATCATAATTTCCTGCGAGAAACAATAGAAGTGGTCCGGTATCGATTATTACTTTAGCAGGGAATTTGATCAATTTTTTCAACATCCAGAACTTCTCCCTCGTTATCGACGATTATTTTGAACTTTTTGCCTTCATCTTCAAATAGATCTTGAACCATGCAAATGACTGTCCACTTATCTCCTTCCCTTTTAACAGAAACGGTTTCAAAGATGAATTTTATAAGTGACTTGGTCTCTTCAAAATACTTCTTGGCCGCTATTCCAGCATCTTTAGCATTCACGATCTCGCCTCAAATTTGGTTTAATTATGAGCCATACCTTTTTAAATTTTCCCCAGAAAGAGGGGGGCAGATGAATTCGGATGCCCATGATTGCTGCCGTTGCTCAGGCAAGATGCGTGAAGGCAGACATGATTTTATGGCTAGGTTGGAAATGAGATCGTGGTCATTAAGGATGTTCCGGCTCTCATCTGCGATACCTACGGCGAGGTCGAATACACGCAGGAGGTATCAAGAGAGATCGATGTGATCATGAAGGAATTCTTTGCGGGACGGCTGCTGGCAAAGCCCCTGGCGGCGGGGGAGATCGCGTTCAAGCCCCAGCGGGCTAACTCAATTGGATGAGCTTGATCTTGACCGGAGGGCCAGGAATAAGGTTTTGCTTGCTTAAATCTGAGCAGCTCCGACTCTCAGGAAAGAGACGGAAGTCTGACCCAATGATGCTCTGCCTGCAATGATTCAATGGGACTCTTGTTGAGCATTTCGACTTCCAGGATTCCACCTTGGCCATTCACGATTTGCCTGAACTTCTTGCCTCTATCTTCAATAAGTCCTGGACCAGGCAGATGACCACCCAGTTATTAGCATCTCTTTTTGTAGAGACCGTCTCAAAGATGAACTTGGTTAAAGTTTCGGTGTCTCGGAAATATATCTCTTAGTGGCGATTGTAATCTCTGGCATCCATGTCATCACCCAAGGCTCAAGATGAGCAACACATTTATCAATTTTCCCAGGAACGTTACAAAGCGAGATGATTTCGTACCATCCCGTGCATAAGGCAGGCTAAAATATGGATTTAAATGAGTTTAAAAATAATTTAGACAAAAGTGGTGGCCCCCGTTCCTACATGCTTTTTGAAACGTTTGTATTGAAATTACTTGAAGAATATTTCAGAAAGAAATCAAAGCCATTTATTCCATATTACTCTTATAAAACAGAAATCGGGAAAAAATTTGAAACTGATGCTTATGCACCGGAAGGAATCGATGAATTGCTGGGCCCTGTCATAATTGAAATAAAATATAGTGCATCACCTGGAAACATAAAAAACACATTTAATTACTTTCATGCAATATTGCATAGATTACCTAAATTTGATAAAAATAAAGATGGAAACAAACTTTCATTCGAAAATCTATTTTTAATATTTGGAGATAAATTAAGCGATCAATTTAAAGAAAATGTTAAAAATTATTTCGAAAAAAGTAATATAAAGTTAAAATTATGGGACTTAGAAGATCTATTGCATATTATGAAAGCCAATTCATTCGAGACGATAAATTCATTGAAAGAATTATCTGAATTGGCCTTAAATGATACAATCACTAAAAGCTTGGAACGAACTTCTGAAGAGAGAATTGAAAAAAAGAAGGAAAATATCAATCGTTTAACCGAATTATATAAAGATAAAGGCGTTGTGTTATTTTTGGGTTCAGGGATATCCAATGATGTTGGAATTCCACTCTGGGACACATTGATTTCAAACTTGCTTGTAGAGATGATAAGCGAAAAGCTCGCTGAAAAATCAATAGTTGTTGACAATTCGGAACGAGGTGCTATATTAAAAAAATTAAAAACGGAGAATGATACATCTCCTCTGCTTCAGGCAAGATACATTAGGACAGGTCTTGGAAAGGATTTTATCAAAATAATATCGAAAATTTTGTATAAAAATTTCAAAAAACCTAATGACCATTGGCCTGAATCCTTAGAGGTCCTATCTCAATTATGTTTGCCTAGGAGAAGCAATAGAGGTGGTGTAAGGGCTGTTGTTACATACAATTTCGATGATGTATTCGAAAAGGTTCTAACTGAAAAAGGAATAGATTGCGTTTCCATCTACAGGGAGCCAGACATCCCTTCACAGGACGAATTGGGCATTTATCACGTGCACGGATTCCTACCATATGAAATAGAAGATGATGAAAAATTATCGCAGAGTCTTTTAGTATTTTCAGAAGAAGGATATCATTCACTTCTATTGAATCCATATTCTTGGCAGAATATTATTCAACTTAATTTTCTACGTGAATCAACATGTGTTATGGTCGGATTATCCCTAAATGATCCCAACCTCCGTAGACTTCTTGCTATATCCGCGTCTAATAGCGAATATCCTAGGCATTTTGTCATATTGCCTAGAACAATATTTGAACATAATCCAAACAACGTGAGGGGAAATGTTTTTTATTCATTTACAAATGTGAATGAGGAGCTGCAAGAAAAGTCTTACCAAGAATTAGGTTTAAATACGATTTGGGCGGAAGATTTAGAGGAGATACCAGGAATATTAGCCTATTTAAAGAAAAGAAGATAAAAATAATTCATAATATGTTTATAATTATATCCAATTTTCATATAGTTAGGATATTTTTGAAGCAATGAGATATAAAGGAGAATGACCCAATTATCTATGATGAATCGTAATCCACAATACTCGCCGGTCTCAATTCTTCGGAGCACTATTGCCTCATGAACGATAGAGCTCGCTTGTAGCTGGTAAGCATATCCAGATTAGCTGACGACGCCAAGCCTGGCGTTCTTCTAGCTGCCCCGCCCTATGTACAGCCCACGCCCGCCGAGCGGCCATCGGTGGCAGTCTCCCCGCGCGCGTGGGTGCCCGAGCGTGCAAGCCAGCCCGCCCTGACAATAAGCGCAGCAAGCCCGGACGGCCCGGCCCACAGGCGGCGGCACGAACGCAGCCGGGACCCGAGCGCCGGCAGCAACCACATTCAGAAAAGTGCACTGCTCCTGAGCAATAGTCGTCTCCGTTCGTTCGTCCTCCGCGTGCTCTGCGCCTCTGCGGTTATATTCGTAATTGTTCGGCTATAATTATCATCTAATAGTAACCGCGAATCACCACAGTTTCCTAAAACCCAGCATCCTGAAAATTGCCTCCGCCGGAGTCCAGCGCCACCTGGCTCTCAGGCCCGACCGGGCTCCTGCCTGCCCTGACGATTGCGCCGCAGTCCCGGACGGCCCGGACCACGGGCAGGCGGCCAAGAGCGCAGCCGGGACCACGAGCATCGGCAGCAACCACGGTCCGCGGCTGCCCGGCGCTGCTGCCGGTAGCGCGCAAGGATCGCAAAGATGGAGACTGCATCGTATCTCTCTGCCAAAAATGTCTCTGTGAGTCCTCTGTGCGCTCTGTGCCTCTGTGGTGGGACCGTTAGTTGTCTGTTTATAATTATCAGCTAATATTAATCGCAAACTGACGACATTGTTTCCCGAAATCCAGCGCCAGGAAAAACTCCCCCCACCGGAAGCAAGCACACCAGGCCCTCAGGCCCGACCGGCCCCCTGCCCCCGAGCGCGAGCCTGCACGCGTGCATGCGGGCCCGCCTGGCCTTGCTACTACCTGTCACTAGATGAAGAACATAAAAATTATATTCCTGGCAAAGGGATATATTCTAAGAAGCAACATGCAATTAATAGAGAGGACACTCATGTCTGTCAGCCAATCCAAACCATATCCACAATCGGCGACCAAAGAGAAGGTTGATTCAAAGGAAGCATTTGCTAATAAAACCAATCTTGAAGATTCAATAGAATATGACGTAGTAGTTCGCATGCCGCCCAAAAAAAGATATTTTGTAGAGATCGATGTAAGAGATATCACCAAGGCAAAACCAAAGATTGTATTGCCCGAGGCTATCTAGCCAATGTTTTTGGTTTCATGAGAGACTATCCCTGGTACGATATCGCTGATGCAGACGAAACTCTCATGCAGGGCGATTTTATGACTTCATGTCCGGTCATCGTTCCATCTTCATCAATTGGGGAAGGAAGAATTTCAGCAGAGATAATCGAATATGATGTGATTGTTATGAGCCAGTCCTGCGATCTTGCTCATCACAAGCTGGATAACGTCCTGGTAAGTCCCATTTGGCCAATCAGTGAAATGGGATCCGAAAACGATTTCTTCAAGAGCCGGAAAGGCAAAGAATCGCTGCGCCAGGGAAACCTTTCTGGATACCATCTCTTAAACAGATGCGAATTAGAAGGATTTGAAACAGATTTTCAAGTGGTGGATTTCAGGAACGTCTACGGCGTTCCTTTGGATTTCCTGATTGAATTGTCCAAACGTAATGGCAAGAGACTAAGGCTGTTGCCTCCTTATAGAGAGCATTTGTCTCAGGCTTTTGCAAGATTTTTCATGAGAGTAGGTCTGCCAGTTGATATAGATTTATTTAAATAATTCAGATTCGTTCTTTTAGCGATTTCTGGTTTCCTAACTCTCTTAGTCGGCGCCCGAAAAGTCTCCCTATCCGAACATAAGCGCCACCAGAAACCAGGCCCGTCCTTCCCACTGCCCCGGACAAGATCGCTTGCCTGGTAAGCCAGCCCGCCCTGACAACAGCGCCGCAAGCCCGGACGACCCGGCCCACAGGCGGCCAGGAACGCAGCCGGGAGCCGAGCGCCGGCAGCAACCACGGCCCTGCGGCTGCCCGGCGCTGCTGCCGGTAATCGACAAGTATTGCTTAGTCGGAGATTCTACCTGAAATGATCTTATTCCCGCCCGCCAGTTCTTGAGGTGTTTTCCAGCCATTTTTCAGGGCTCATCGCTAGCACTGATTCGGGACAGCGCTCTAACATTTCTTCATCTCATGAAACCAAAACGGCATCAAAATCCTCAGCAACAGCAACATAAACGGCATCCGCGCCACGAAGACGATTTTCAATGGCAATCTCTGTCGCACGAAGAGCGAGAGGCAGATCCAAAGGAACCTGTGTCATCCCAGGAAAATGCTTTATGAGGTTAACCAGCCTCCCGGACAAAAGCGAGTCTCCGGTCGGCCTGGCAATAGCTGCTCCACACTCAGCAAGCATAAAAGTGGGGCAGAATATTTTTGATCCTTTCACCCTATGCAGAAACCCGTAGCTCAGAGGATATTGTTTTTCAGAAGGTCGGACTGCAGAGACAAAGACGCTGGCATCAATTGTCAGGTTCATCTCCTCATCTCGGCAAGAATCTCCAAAGCACTCTTCTCGCTCTTCCATGCTGAATCGATTTCATGGGCCAAGGCCTGCCACTCTGCATCCCAGTCAATTTCCGCTGCCACATCCTCAGAAGATCTTAGTGGAACCAGTACGGCCATGGGTCTGCCCTCAGGGCCGATCAGAGTAGCTGTCTCACCAGGAGATAGCTTCGCTAGAATATCTTCGAGATTCTTTTTGGCCGAGTTTACAGAAACCTCTACCGACATGATTAACCCCATAGTAATTACTATTCGATTTCCGTTAATTTATGTACAGCTTGCTATTAAAAGTTAACTAAAAGACAAATTGCATCGAAAGGCGTCATTCCCAACCGGCCTCCTGCCCCCTTGCACGAGTGCATGGTTGGCAAGCCAGCTCGCCAGGACGATAGCGCAGCAAGCCCGGACCACATGCGACGGCCACGAGCGGCAGCCGGGAACCGAGCGCCGGCAGCAACCACGACCCTGCGGCTGCCCGGTGCTGCTGCCGGTAGCCCGCAAAAATCGCTAAGCTGGAGACTGCAATTAGATTTCTTCTTTGGTCGTTTGGTTTATGATTGCCTAATCATTTCTATCAAGGCATCCTCCGAAATCCCATTCCAGATGGATACCTGAGATAAAGTGTCGTTTAATGTACCCTTCGCCAGCTCGTCGTGCAAAGGAACCGTGATATTATGATCTCCTGCGGCAGTTAGCTTTCTCAGCCTGACGTGACTTCCTCTCTGCCGAATGATTTCATAGCCCAGTCGAACGAGCACTTTGAGGAGCTTCTCGCCGCTAACAACCGGACGCTTTTGCAAGAGGCTGCACCTCAAATTCAGAAATCGATAAGATCTTCAGCTCTTCACCAGATTCAAGAATATCTTCAAAATGCAGACTAGTTGCCTCTTTTATATTTTCAGTTAGCTCATCAAGGGTTTTTCCTTGTGTGAATATACCGACACTTATTCCACGAGCGCACCAGTTCTCTCCATCAAAGTAAACCTCAAACTTCACAAGCAATCAAACCACCGCTTCCTTCTGCAAAGGTTATTGCTACTGCTTAATATTTGTATGCTCCTGAGCAATAGTCGTCTCCGTTCGTTCGTCCTCCGCGTGCTCTGCGCCTCTGCGGTTATATTCGTAATTGTTCGGCTATAATTATCATCTAATAGTAATCGCAAATCACCACAGTTTCCTAAAACCCAGCATCCTGAAAATTACCTCCGCCGGAGTTCAGCGCCACCTGGCTCTCAGGCCCAACCGGGCTCCTGCCCGCCCTAACGATAGCGCCGCAGTCCCGGACGGCCCGGCCCACAGGCGGCGGCACGAACGCAGCCGGGACCAGCGGCAACGGCAGCAACCACGGCCCTGCGGCTGCCCGGCGCTGAGACCGTAAAAATAAGATCCAGCGTTTACACACTTACATCCACTGAAGCAGCAGTGGTAGTAGGCTCAGGGATGCTGAGGTGCTCGGCCTTCAACCCTTCCAGGTGGAATTCTATTGCCTCTTTCATCAGTTCCAGCGTTTCTTTTTTCGTTGGGCCGGTGGCAATGACGCCGGGCAAATCCGGGCAATATGCTGCATAATTATTTTCAGCCTTTTCAATGATAATCAGATACTCAGTCATCTTTCCCAATCTCCGGTAATCCCCCCATTATGCGTTGTTACTTTCAGGAACAACTAACATCATTATAATCTCGCCAATTGTCCAAATATGATCAGTTATCCCTGCTGCCATAGCAGGGGATCTTGGCTCCCAACGTCGCTCATCATTATTGACCTCCACTCTTTAATGATTTAACTGGTCTCGTAAAGTTATAAACCGCTCATATTGCATTCAAAAATTGAAGACTGAGCAGCTCCTCTTGAATAGCCACAATTATCCAACGAATTGCTTTTATTTAATCTTCTTCAGTAAAATTTTCTTTTGGCACACGACGGTAACTACCTGCAAATGTTGTTATATCGTTCTTTATTGATATAAATGCAAGGGGGGCAATATGATGCTCAACACCATGCGGAGACAAAAATTCTCCCTCTGGCCAGTCAATTCCCCCCGTTGCCTGACGTGCAGGAATTATCCAATAATCTCCTGATTTATATTCACCACCCGTGAATGTAATCTGAATATTATTTTCAAGATTGATGTCTTTACCTTCCTCTATCAATAAGGCTCCTTCCGAAAGCAAAACTCCCCCGTTCTTTGATTTTATTGATTCTCCTTTATGGTCCCACCGTCTCAAGAGCGGATTTTTCTTGGCACAAAATTCGTCTGAATTCTCTCCGCCATTCTTAGGTTTAGGTATCTCGCGTTTTAGAGTTACAATTCTGCTCTCTATCTCTTGGACCTGCCATAGAGGGAACGTCTTTCCTTTAAGCACGCTTTTATCGTCAACAATCTCAACCCAATCGCCTTTCGCCAATACGAAGTCCTTATCCTTTGCCAGATCTTGTTTCAAATCAACTATAAGTGTCTGATCATTGTTTTCGGCCGGACTACCAATTTTATCGATTACAAAATCTACAGACCCATTCATTCTAGACCATTTAAAGGTAGCTGCAGGATCTGGATCTATTACCTCTTCTTTGTAAGCTTTGCCTTTTCTATGAACCTCTACTCTATAAAGCAGATTAGGCAATCCTTTAAGTTCCGAAAAAGTAGATATTTGGCAAAGATCTTCGGCAACTTCTAACTCTTTGATTTGAGCTTTCAAGCTGCCTTTGACTTTGCCTCCATCTATTAAATCCTTTAATTCGTCCAAAGGCTCTCCATTTTCGTCATAGAAGCGCTTTTTTTCGCTTCTTGAATAGTCTACATATTTGGTTCTTACTATCCATTCAATCTTGGATCTTGCCGCTGTATCCACTCCATCCAGAGCCCTCTCTAGAACGGATTCGTCCTGTATCTTGCCTATGCTGCGCTCCCATGCATCCAGATATACGAGGTAATAACGTAGATCATTAGGTTTCGGAAGCTCTTCTGCCCAATATTGTTCTGAATAATTTAGTTCTTCTTCATTTTCGCATAATATTCCATCCACATAATAGGAGCCCCGGTGTATTTTGAATTTGTTTTTTGATTCATCTGTTTTTGTTGGTACTTCTATCTCGAAACCTTTGTCGAATCCGCCATGATCTCCTATTAAAGTCTTAGCAAGTGTCCGCAATTGGTGCGTTAGGATTTGCTGCAGCTCGTTGAATTCGGAATCCAACATCACCCTGCCCTGCTGCATCATCACCTGGCTGAAGTGCTTTTTTGGATCGAAGCTGTCGCGGGTAAAATCTCCTCTAAATTCGCCATTCATAATTGATTATCCTCCTGAATTTCCTCTTCGCCCATGAATACTATTCCAATCTCCATATCTGCAGGTGTAAACTCCTCAAGACGATCATGCAGGTTAGCTTCTCGCTGTGGGCGGTATAGGTCATGCATGACCCCCATCTCCGACTCGTCATCTGCACCACGCTTTATCTCATCTGCACAGTCCTCAGAAAGTACGCAATACCAAGGGCTTCCGTATTTGGTGCTGATGAATCTCGGCTTGACCCTCTCATCCGCCCGCATTTTTTCAATGCCGCTAAGCCCTTTGGAAGTCAAATCAGGCTGACAATTGAACTTTTGCGGGGTCCTTGATTCCGGTCGAACATAGCAAAAACGGATGCATCCTTCCTGTCTGCGAGCGACCTCCACATTCCCCTGAAATATCGTATTCTCAGCAAGTTTTATGGAATGAACCAGAACCTTTCCCAACAATGTGCTGTTGCGAATGTTCAACTCAGCAAGCGCCGTAGAACCAAACGAGGAACTCAAAGACGCAATTTTTTGGTCTGCATGCAGAGAATCTAAAATGCTGTTCTTGATGGAAATAGAAATGGGCTCCAATGTTCCTTTGTCGACATTGATGGGGCCAATTATGCTATTCTCTATAAATAAGCAACCTTTCATGCCATGGATATTGATGCTGGACACGCATTGATTGGGCTTACAGTTTGAAGGGATAACCAAGCCGGGCACAACAGTAGAATGTCTTACTGCCAGCCTGGCAACCTCGCCATTTATTGAGAGAGCCCCTCCTGCAATGATAAGACCATCAATAGTGAAGCTGCTTCCTTCTGCACCCGTTACATTTAGATCGTTTCCAAGTTCGATGATCGGCCTGACTCCATTCGCTGCTCTGATTTGCAGGCTTTCATTCTTATTTAAGTGAATATTGATTTTTTTATTTTCTTCATAATTTTCTTCGTATCTTTCTTCGTATAATCCGCTTTCAAGTATCTCAATTAATGCATTTACTGTGCCTTTTTCGTCCTTATCCTCTTCGCTCTTCTTTTCCTCATCCCATTTTTTGAGGGCCGCACTGATGTTCTCGAACCAGTCGCGACCTACTCTGTATAGCTTATATTCCTTGGCTTGAGAAAGAGAGCGGTTGTACTCACCACCACCGATTGCATCAGCAAAGCCATAGTAATAAGAGACTTTTACCCGTTCGGGTACTTGATCTAAGAACGCGACCTTCCCCAATTCCGGATCTACTGCCACTGTATCGGGATCTACTGCAAATCCGGACTCTTTGTCTTCTAAGATTCTACGATTCTTCAAGTCAGCGGAGACGATATGCTTTGGATCAACAGTTTGCCAAACATTTTCGCCCTCCATGAGCTTCCGGATCCTGAAACTCCTGTCCCCCATTATGTCGTAGTATCTGTCTAAGTGCGCACTTAGTTCTTGGCGGCTGATAGGCATCGGAACGCCTGATTCATCAGAAGTCCGGCCGTGAATTGGCTTGGCAAATAATGGTGATTCGTTGCCCAAGGCAGAGAAGGTAAAGAGGTTTTTCCCCTTGATCTTCTTGGCCTCTGTTTCAGTTACAGAATATGCTCTTGTCCTCCAGACAAAGACATCCACTCCATTAAGATGGTATGTCCTTCTCCCGCCATTCGATCCTGAAATCTCAACAAAATGTGCCTGTTGGTCGAATGGTCCATTTATATTCGCTAAGGCCTCTGAATTCCGCAAATTTACAGTTCTGCCTCTTTCCAGATAAAGGTGATTTATATTCTGGTTATAGGCCAAGCATTTATATGACTCAACCGCCCTAATCCGCCAGCCAGAGACGTCCTCTGCTATCTGCTCTAGTACAGATAATGTTCCCTTGCGCCTCCGATGCTTGATGGTATTGGCAACATCTCTGCGAGGGATCAATATCTTATGGCGCTGCTGATTCTGGGAGGTGGCAGTCACATCAGCTTCTCCGGCTATGTGAACCTGCTTATAGCCGACCAGATCACCAATGTAAGGAACCACCCAATCCTGGCAGGTCTCAATGAACCAGTTCTCGTAGAGCTGGTAGATATCCTCTTCGACCAAGTCCACTTGCTCTGCTATCACCCTCAAGAGCGAGCGCAAGGGATAACCTTGCTCGGAATCACGAATGCGGTATATTGCCGGCAAGAGATTGTACAACCTATCTATATTCATAAGTTCTTCGCCTCCGTCAGATCGAGGGTGCGGGGTGCATCCGGGCTGAAGATTGCCAGTTGCGCTGGAGATATCTCGGCATTGATGCTTGTCGGGGGCATCGCCAGGTTGGCTTTAATATATTGCCTGGGTTGATTCGATTTCAATTTCGATTCATATATGTTCATAATATTGTCAGTGGAAGTTTTTTCCGATATACTATCCAATATATTCACATCCACATATCCTACTCCTTCCACATTTTGCATGACGCTGAGAACCTCGCTAAGGTAGACATCCTGTCCCAGCTCTCTCTTTTCGAATCCAAATGCATCCAGCAGAGCTTCTCTGATCTTTGGCTCTACGAAATCCCATTTGTAGTCCGGCAGCACCTTGACCTCGGCCTTGAGCAGAAGAAGCATCAGATCTCGCAACTCAACCGTTACCGGCTGATCCGGATCACCATAATCAATAAGTGCTGAAAGCAGATTCCGATAGAGGTCGGAATCCTCATCGATAGGTATGTCGTCTGCTCCGGCTATGGTGATATGAATCAGCTGCTTATTGCCATCGGAGATGCGAACGGCGCTGGCTTTTTCAATGCCTGCAAATGTCCTTGTAAAATCGCTATAATCCTGCACAGAGACCAGGCGATCCAGGGCCATCAATGCCAGAGGGGTATTTTTCCTGGCTCGATGAAGGTTCTCTCTGTCTGCGCCTCCTGAGGCGCGCATGGGATTGATCACGCTCTTGGCGTTAAGGGGCCTGGTCATCATCTGGCTGATCTTCTCGGCCTTTACATTGCCTCCCTTGCCGATGCCCGTTCTGTAAACGCCCCTGATATTCTCAACTCCGGTTGGCGGTCGCAGCCCCTGCTTGCCATCGCCAAATACGACAGTGGTCCTATCTTCGTCATCGGTAAAGATTACATAATTGCGATCATTCGGCCTTAAGCCTGCCATTGTATCGACTTCGTGCCATAGTACATCATTCACTCTGACCTGCAAGGTGCTTTTCGCGCCGGATGGAGTATTTGCAGCGACATAGGTGAGGGGCGACTGGTGCAGTGCAAGCCTCTGGATTGACTTGCTGGCATCACCACTGCCAAGAACTTCGTTGTTTCTCGTCTCCCCATGCGTTGCCTTAACGACGTTGCCATAGATGGTTACTGTATCGCGCTTATAGACATAGGCCAGCTTCTTGGCCAGCTTTATGAAGGTATGAGTCTTATCTCCTGGCAAGCCAATTTGAACAGAGTTGTTCTGTTTATCAACTTCCTGTTTGCATCTTTCTTTTTCAGCTATCGGTATAAAAGAATTTACTTTCATGACGTCCTGAGTAACTCCGGCCAGCATTACCAGCTCGCCGTCTCTGACTCCTGTGGTGCCGGTAACATCCAGGCGCTCACCGGATACGATAAGCCTCCTGCCTGGATCGAGGCCGGTGTAGAGGCGGTCAAGTTCGATGACATCACCGCATACTGGTTCAAGCTCGGGGTCAATCGGCTCATCGGCAAGCTCGAGCATCTCGCTCTGGGCGTATACGGTAGATCCTCGGAGTACGGAGATTGTGAGGTCATCGGACTCGAGCCAGTTTTTGCCACTTTCCATCGGCTTTAGACTGAGCTGCGTAGCCGAAGCGGTGATACCGTAATTAGCCTCAGAAACAGTTCTTGCCTCTTGTGCCTTGAATCTCCTAATTTCATGGCCTGGATTGGAATTAGGGCGGTCGATAAGCACCCAGCTCCCTGGAGTGATCTTTTCGTAAGGGGCATCTAAGGTTAGGATATTTTGAATATATTCTCCTGGCTTCAAGGGTATTCCATAAAATATCGAAATGTTGTCATACGTTTTAACTGATGTTACTATTCTTTCGGCGCTTTTTGAAATAATATGTGTGTTGCCCACCTTTAGAGTGAAATTCTCAGTGTTGAAGTAGAAATCGGTTTTCATGGAGTTATAACCCTCAATTTTTAAATCGAGATTTATGGGTCCAGAAAAATGAAACTCAGAAAAATAATTTGACAAAGAATTATCAACATATGCTTTGATTTCTAAGTTCAGCTCATCATTCTTTCCAAATTTAAATGATGCACCTAATTCACCTTGAATCTCTATCTCTTTAAAAAATACATCGAGTGAATCATCATATGTTACTCCTGCCGTCGAGGATAATGGTTTCCTATTAAATATTAGATCAATTCTAATATTTTTTATCCCTTTTAACGCAAGTTGCCACTCGTCATAGCCTCTAATCGCGCCTTTGTCATTGTAGATCGGTTTTTGCGGAGCATTATTGCCAAACGGCCTAGCTTTGGCCCGAAAAGCATTGACGCTTATCAGGTTCGAGGGCGCTGTGACTCTGGCATTCGATAGAGCGCGATCCAGAGTATCCACCAGCCTCGGATACATGATCTTCAGCATCCTTGTCCCGATTTCTGCCTGTGGGGCATAGAGTTCTCTGGCATGCAAATTTATATATCTCGAGCTTCGTGGCTGTATCGACCTTTTCTTCATAAGTGGAACTCGAGCTGCATCCAGACCCGCTATAATAGTGGACACCTCATTATATGCTTCCAAGTTTCGGGCAGCAGAAATTCTTACTCCACGCCTAATGCCTTCGCCTGCAAGCATAGCTATTGAAGAACTCCATGATACCGTGGGAAGATATCCCTCCAGGTCTGTCTTAAGCGAAGATATCCAAAATTTTATTAGAGGATTCTGTCCAACATCGCTAGGAATCTTTTCATCAAAATTTTTTATGATTTCAATTAGCTCGTCATGGCACATTGTATCGCTTTTATCGCTAGTATTGCACTCATCTATTACGACTTTAATTTCTTGAAGGAATTCTATTACTCTTATTGCAATTTCATTGTCAGGTGAAACGCAGTATGATTCTAAATCGAGATACATATTAACTGTACGAGCTATAGCATTAATTATAGCAGCTGGCGTCAAGTATACCAGAAGATCAACCTTGGTGGTGTTGGTCTTGGGATCCGGAGTAACCTCCTTTACCCAGCGGATGACCTGTTGATTCTGTTGATTATTGCTGAACTCGAAAAGCAGAGGATCGTTGGGATTCAGATTGGTAGAGATCCCTTTGAAATAGAGGACATCTACCGTTTCAGCATTGCAGATATCAATATATTGGGGCCGGGTCATTCTGGGCTTCAGGCTATTCCACTCACCCATGGCTTGCAGCACTTCTGAGGTCTCGAATGACTGGGGCATCTCCCCCGGCTCCGGCAGGCTCTGAGACCTGGCGTTCAACGGTATTTCGGCAGCCTTATCATCATCGATGGTGTAGGCCAGATATGCAGTAGCAGAAACCCCTGGTCTGAGTCTGTATCCTACCAGCCTGGCCAGCTCTAAAATAGAGAGGCGTTCAGTTGCCGTTCGAAGGTATCCCTCGTTGGCAATGCGCTCCTGATAGAAGGTCAAAACATCTGCCACAGTGGCCCAAGCATCCATAAAGGCAATGCTCGGATCATCTTCCCGCATCATCAAGTACTTGAGTGGAGATACGTCCACAGCTTTAGGCTCTCCGTTGTCATCGGTTATCCAGGGAACGCTTATTACATGATCAGATAACCTCGCCTTCATGCTCTCCATAAAGCTAGCATAGGTGCCTATGCGGTAGGCTAGTCCGTTTAAGCCTGGACGATTAAATATCTCTATCGGCGTCTTGACTTCAATGCCTTTGCAGCATCCGCAGATTTCTGTCATCGTCCACCTCTTATATCAAGATTTAAGATTCCTTTTTCCGGGAAGTTGGGATCGTTATTCATCTGAGCAATCTCCAGAGGCCCAATTTCCAGAACTCCTTTCTCCATCTCATGATCGGGGCCGCTCCCCAGTCTTTGCAGCTTGGTGATGCAAACGTTCTCAACGCCCGTCACAAACTGGGCCGCAGCAGCAAGCTTGCTCAAAAAGATGCTGACTCCAAAGCTCAGGTTATCCGGATGGAAGTAGCCCATATTACCATCCGGCAGAAGGCGGCTGCTGAAAAGATCCTGCATTGCCGCTTTGACATGGCCCTTCAAATATTCGGACTTGACGACGATCGTCATATCGATCTCAATGGGGATATATTGAACCGGAACCACTCTCAGGTCATAGCCCATGCGATGAAATGGCTCCAAATAATTCTTTACCTCACTCAGCAGATCCGGGCTGGCTTCATCCGTTCCTCTGGGATCTACTGCCACATTTACCTCATACCAGCCTCCCATCCAGTGAAATATAGCCGCCGCTCTTTGCACTCTTGGATTGCGCTCGGCAAGCCTGGCATAGTCATCTGCCGCTATTGCCCTCTGCAGATCTTGGCGGAATCTTCCCGGGGCAAAGAGCTTAACCTCCTGTATGGATTCGGGGTCCATGCCACCCTGGGATGGCAGAGGATTGCGCACTTCGCTGACTAATCCCTTCTTCATATTTCTTTTGAAGACCATGCACGAAATGGACTCAGCTCCTACGTTTCCAGAATGCCCTGTTCCGATACGATAAATTGCTGAGAAATATGTGCCCGCATCCGGCATCTTCCCAAGATCGCCATCACCAAATCGCAGTATACCTTGGCCATCATCATCGATCTCAGCTACGAAATGCCTATCCTCACTCTCGCTACTCAAGAGATCGCTCCGTGAAGTCCACTCTAAAGAGTCAAGACTGCATCTGCTCGGAATTCCAACCAATTTTATCTGAGGCTCAGCCTGGCGAGGGTCCTGTTCCAAAAACCTCTTGGCTGAGCCATTGATTGGCAAAGGCTGGCTGAAGGTAAGGGGAGCTTTGCTCAATTTCGGCCTGAACCTCCTGGGCAGTCTCGACGTCTCAGCAGGGAGATAATCACAATCGCACTTTCCTGTAATCTCTTCCACAAGCACAGAGCCAAGTTCTTCTTTCACCTCCCTTCCGTGTTCAACAAGGATCACATTTCCCCTGGCTACACTAATTGCTTCATTCAGCTGGCACACCGGAGCAGGACCGATCGCTGATATGCATAATGGAAAGAGAAGGGCATCCTCCAAATCCCACTCGATATCCACGACAGGAGTGGGTATATCGATTGTGGTTTCGGTTTTATCCTTCTTGACGATTTCAGGAGTTGTCAAAAGCGGATCGTAATTCAACTCCACCTTGGTTAAGCGCACAGCCTGGCGGTGAGCAATATCCCTATCAGCTCTGTTTCCAGTCTTCGGGTCTGCTACCTCCTCAAAGATGAGTATATCGCCTACTTTTAATTCCAAAGATCGAAATTCTGGTTTAGTCAGTTTATCAAGATCAACCTTTAACTGTTCTTCTGGATGAGTATTTTTCGGGCTAAAATTGAATAATTGGAACAATTGGTTAAACTGCTGCTCTTCAAGAGGAGGAGAACCTCCTGCAGCATTAGTTATTGGCAAATTACGCCATTTATCTCTCAAGAAAGCACTTGTGGCTCCTTTGGCAAGACAGCATTCCGTGTTGCCCCAAGTATAAAATGGGATCTCGTTATGGGCTTTATATAACGAAATCATCTTGCCGGTTATTTGCCCTGGATAGATCTCCTCCAGCAATGATCGACTCAGTATCTCAAGATGTATTAAGCGATTGAGATCTTGTATCAATTTTGCGATAATTTTCTCATCGATAATCGATCCAGGAATAAATTTCTTCAATTGCTCCTGAAGATCAGAAGAAAGCTCTTTGAAAATACATTGTGATATGGGATCTTCTGCCTCTCTAAGTTTTATAATTATATCTTCAGAGAAATTTACATTTTCTATATTTAGCGGTTCTTCATTTATCTCAACTATTGGCTGGAAAACCTCGTAGCTATTTTCAGGAACACCTATAAGCTCCTCCCTCGCAATGACGGCTTTCGAGGTTCTGGCCAGATCGTCTTTCCTGGATATGAAGAAAATTTCTCTAGAATCTAGATCTATGTTGTCAGCAGTTTTGACAAATACATAGGCTCTTGCGTTGCAGCCGTCATGCATTATGTAGTCAACCAGCCGAGCATGACGACGCACAGAGATGCGTTGACGCGCTGTCATCAGATAGGCTTCAGTTGCCACAGCATCCTGATAATAGCTCAGATAGTCTCCAGTATAGGCTAGGATCTCGGTCAAAGCGATTCCAATATCCGGAACATGGCGTTCCTTCCAGTCAGGCATTACCAATGACAGCCTATCCAGGATCAGTTGTCTGAAGCTAGCATAATCTTTCGCCAGGTAATTAATTTCTGGTTCTTCTTTTCTATCGGTCGGACAGATGAGTTTTTGCTTGCAGTCCAGGTCGCTCGAGCAGCCTTGCCTGAAACTGAAATCAATTTGAGCGTAGCGAGGATCAAATCCTTTGAGAGGTGTATCGGTTGGTTGCTTAATTACATCAACCTCGACCAAACGAAGTGTATATTGAGAAAAATCTCCGAGCTTATTGAGTTTTATTTGGAATCCTTTAAAAACTTTATCATTTTTTCGTCCCAAAGGATTGCTCTCCTGCACTGAAACATCGCGGATCCTTCTTCCACCCTCGATTATAATATTCTCTCTTGCAATGCTATTCTTTATATTCTTAAAGAGGTGGACCTCAAGATACACATCCTTGATTGGATCTGAGTTTGACGATTTTGGTTTGATAACTACTTCCACGTAATCTATGCCATTCAAGCCTTCTTCAGAGGTTGCTTCCTTCCGGATCTGTTTGCGACGCCCCTCCTTCTTGCATGCCAAATCTGCATTTCTCAAAGCAAACCACCCCTCTGAAAGAGTTCAGTACGACGCTCCCCAGTCTTTCGCACTACATATTGAACAAGTATCCTCAGAACGGACTCCTCGCTGGCGACCTGCAAGGCATGGATGTCTATTAAATCACCAAGCCAGCGCTGAAGCCCTGCCTGAATGGTGAGCTGCAGTGTTGCCGCAAGTTCTGGAATATTTGGAGCGAAAACTATCTGAAGCAGTCCGCTGCCGAAGTCAGGACGGTTGACCCGCTCCCCTGCATTCGTGAACAGAAACTGTTCTATCATATCCCTAATATGGTCGTCGTAATCTGCGGAGGCCGTACGGCCACTGCCGTCAAAGTGATATGGAAAATCGATATACATAGTCATCATATCCCAATAGCTCTGGTTTGAATTGTGCTGACAATGGGAGGCCCCGAAGGAATCTGCTCCGCGCTTTGGCAGATGCCTGAGCCCGGAGTGTAAATGATTGCCGGCTGACCATTCACAAAGACTCTGGTAGAGGGGATCAGCTTTGCCAGAAAGCATGGCTGGGGCTTGGGGCCTGGCACAGTGAAGGGACAGCCTGGGGCAATCTTCAGTATGTCCGTCAGGGTCACAACTAGCATGCCGCTAACTAAGACTCGCGTGTTAGTGGTAGTAACCACAAACTGGCCACCAATATGAGGACAGGTGGCAACTGCGCCAACATGAAAGAGAGGTCCGGGCATAGATTGTCTCCTTCTTTATCCCGGCCCTACAACAGTTAGAGCACCATTGTTTATGTTCACCATGGCTTGGTCCACCTTGATGGACGGCCTGCCAATGCCAGCTGAAATTGTGATGCTTGTATTGGTAATCTCAATACGCGGCCCTAATTCGCCCAAGGTTGTCTCCAGTATGATGCCTTCCGTAGGAAGAGGAACATTACTGATTATTATTTTATTTTGGGTCGTTGATTGAATCAATATAGGAGGAACACCAGGTGGCGCTGATAACGCTTTTAGGGGTACATCAGTTGGAGATCCACGCCAGCAACCCGTCCAGACTGCGAAGTTGGGGTCTCCATTTTGGAATAATACCCAAACACCTGCATTAATAGGAGGAACCATATATACTCCCATTTGAGGGCCTGCCAGAGGGCTCGCAGACTCAGCCCAGACGCATGGAAGGCTCCCTAGAGCATCTGGTACTCTGACCAACAGCCTTCCTTGAGTCAATGGATCAATATTTGATACTACAGTACCTTTATATAAGCCGTTAAATTTCTTGCAATTTTCTTCATTCATGGCATCACCTTAGGTGTGAGCGAAATAAGTCCATCCCTGGCTAGAGTGAAGCTCTGCTTGTACTCACCCCGTTTGATGTTGTGGGTCACACTTTTCACGAAATAGAAACCATCATAAGCCAAACCAGCACCACGTACAGATACCAATCCCCGAGCCTTCAATACATGTCCATATCGAAGGACATCCAACTGTCCAGAACCACTAATCGAATCCGAAGCCTCGGCAGTCATGGATAATCCAAATAAAGCAGCACGAATCGGGTTCTGCTTCGCTGTGCAAGGCACTGGGCCTGTGCGTAATGATGTAGCAGGTCTTGAGGCCAAAGGAGGCCGCAATAATCCCACATCAGGGACTGGTATGGGGATCGTGATCTTAGTGATAGGTTCGGTGATGTTGATTGTCATCTGCTTTTTAGCCAAGCCATCAAAGGTGAAGCTCAACGATTCGACATTTGTGTCTGCATCCATATTGATGCTCAAGGCTGGTTGAGGAAGGCCAATCCGAATCTCAGGTCCCCAATAGGCGATATTGGCACCGGGCAGAGGTCCAGGTTCAATATAAAAAATATGACCTACATCTTTGGCCAGTTGGCTTATATAAGCGAGATCAGTTCCAGACTGGACGGGTATTTTTTCTAGGGGATTGGGAATGTCCATTAGCAGAGGAGGGATAGGCAAGGGAACTATGCCATAAAATGCATATTTGAGACAGATCATAGCCACTATAGCCTGATGAGGCATGCAAGGATAGCACATACTGATCTCTTCCAGGTCCAATAACAAGCTCAAGTCTTCTCCCGTGACGGTAAGTGTAGACTGACCCGGCTCATTGCTGGGGTTCACGGCCTGCTGAGTTATTATTCCATCCATCAAAACATTGGGCATTCCATTCATGGTAACGACAATAATCACTCTAATCTTAGGGTCGAAGTAGCCTGCTGGAATCAGCACTCTATTAAGCAAAGATTCCTTGCTGAGAGCAAAGGAGAGCTGAAAACCGCTTCTCTGGCCGGCGGAAGTTGTTACCTGGATACTGGTTAGCGCATCCATCACGGCATGCGGCGCAATAACAGGTATGGTCGGCCCTATGAGTAGGGTGAGATGAATCCCTTTAAGCATCCGGCACCCCCGGCAGGCCCTCGGGCAATGTTATGCGCAGCTTGCGGCCGATGGGTTTCAGCAGATCCTCCGGATTCATGGCTGAATTGGCATCACATATCCTCCAGAACTGCTCAGGATCGACCAGATATCTGGCTGTGATGTTATCCAGCCTTTCGCCCGCAGTCACAGTGTGTTCCTGCAATAGATGAAAGCGATCTGGAGAAGGCAGAAACCTGCGGCGCAGGTAGACGGTGGTTTTGCCGTCTGCATCCACGAACTTTGCGATCTCAATGCCGCTATACCGGCTGGTTGGGGGAAACATGTACAAACCTCGCTAGATTCCTTCGATGCCCAGATCCTGGAAGGTCCCACCAGGACTAAGCCCTGCCAGAGTCTCTTTCTGTCTCAGATAGGCTAGGAAAAGATCGCCACCCTTGTTGTCGAACCCGAGGTCATTGACGCTCAAAACCCGAAATCCAAGGCTCACTTTAGCCCTGATGGGATTGAGATAGGTATCGAAAGCCTCCTCGGTGATGCTGAAGTCTGTAATGCGAACGGGAACGACCCTGTTTTGGGACCAGACGAAGAGGGTTAGTGGCATTTGCATGGGGATGATCTCGATAGTACCCATCTTGGCGTCGTTGTTGTTTGACTGAAGCTGGTCCACAGTGGGATAGACCAGGATCTCCAGGGCAGCAAGCTGGGGATATATGCCATGCTGAATCGTATTTTTGCTCCTGGGGTCGTCGGGCGACTCGATCTGATCTGTGGCATCGATCTCAGCTTCGAGCTTGATGGTCTCAACCGCAGGACCCTTAAGGCGCAAGGCCTCCATGCGGTCACCTGACTCTGCTCCTGTGCCCTGGACCTGCAGGGTGCGGTTGATGGTGTCCGGGTTATACTGCAGGACGATGATCTTCAGCGGCTGAGATGTTTCTGGATCTACCAGGACGATGCCGCCTCGGTTGAGACGAGGTGATTGGGGAAAACCTGTCGGAATAGTTTGAGCCTCCTATTTATCTTTAAATATCGAATAGATATTTATTGTCTGGATGAACCCTTATCCATCGCATGGTATGCACATAATACCACAAATCACTGGAAGAAAGATGATGAGGCAACCACTGACTAAAGTAAATTCCTACTTCAAATCGGCCAACACCAGAATGATCCGTCTTAGAGCAACCACAATAAGCAAATCACCACGAGCATTCTCGAAATTCAGATGAGACAATGTTGCGACAATGTGACGATGCCAGCCTGCTTGTGGACTCGGATCTGCGTCATATAATCGACCGCAACTCCAATGCGATGCGAGAACCAACGGGCAATAACCACACGAGCGAAGATCCGTCGCGGCGGTTTATCTGGGATCGGCAAAACTACGTGAGTGTCCCAAAGGCGATGTTGCCAGTTCGCCAATTAGCGCCTCGAGCGCTTTCGTAGACGCGGCCGGTATGCCAAGATGAATTCCGCTGTAATCCTTATCACGAACCATGAATGAACGCTGATCCAGCTTCATACTGCGTCATCTACTTAGCCTTCCAGAGGTCGGCACTCAAGACTTTTTTTGCCTGCAACGTCGATTTGAGCATATTCTGTAAGAATGCGTCCTTGCGACTGGATGCGTATTCACCTACCAGCTCTTCGGGCACCTCAAATCCGGGCTGGTGCAACTCCACTCGGTAGCGTGGATGGACATAAGCATAGACATACTTGATTGAAAAATTCTCCCAAACGTAAAACTGCCCAATCTTTTGAAGTTTCTTTGAGTCCTCTGCAGGAAGGAAGAACGATAATGTTTTGAAATCCCAACCCCAACCTTGCTTAGAGTTATAGATGCGGTATTCGGCATCGAAGGTAGATGCATAATTCGGATGCTTGGTGCCATCTTGTATAACCGGTTCTGGTGATGACTTGACAGCATTCTTGGCCAGGAAGGTATAATATTCCTCAGCGCTCAGGGTTTTTTGCTGTCCGCCCGGTTTGACAATGATGACACGCACCAATTGTCCTTCGAGGTCCAGTTCATACGTTTGAATGGTTCCGTCGGCAGCGATTCGGTTGAATACGATTGCTTTGAGTTCTTTCGTACGCTCCCGATCCTTGTCACGACCGATATCGCCTCCAATGGCAATCAATTCTAGAGGATTCACCCAATCAAGGTAAGATAACCACGAATCCTCTCCAACATATTTTGTAACGGTTAGATAATTCGCGATGGACTTGCCGGGATACTTGTCGTCGTAGATCTCTAAAGCTTCCACATCCTCCGAAAAGAATAGGATAGGAGCGGCAGCGTAAAAGATGTGCCATCCTTTTTCTCCTGATTTACCGATCAAATGTTTGCCAGGTTGAAAATGTGACATGCCCTTCGTCGTAGTCTTCTTGATAATGTGGCCAGTGTGATGGATTACATCATCCCCCCACACTTTTTTCGCCACTCTCTTCGCCACTGACCGCCCCCTTCTCACGAGAACGTTATAGCCATTCCCAAGCAGCTTCGCCATCTCCTTCTCAGTATATATCGCAGCTTTTTTGATTAGTTTACGCTCACCTACTCTAACGATCCATCCGGCGATTTTCTGGATAGCTTTTCCCTTGCCACGCATAATGAGTCCGGACGCTCCAGGAGAGGCAGACGACTGCTGGATAACGTGCGCCAGCTCGTGGGCAAGCAGTAGTCTCCCCTTGTCTGTGCCCGGCGAGTACTCACCAAGCCCAAAGACTATATCGTGACTGACGGTGTACGCTCGCGCATTCATTCTCTGTGCCGACTTGGTTGCCTCGCTATTCGCATGAATGCGAACTTGGCTAAAATCGTGGCCGAAGCGTGGCTCGAAGAAGGAACGGACAGGTCTCGGCAACGGCTCGCCGCCTCCTCTGATGGACTGAAGGTAGTTCTCAAAACCGATCGAAACCATAGAAGTTCGGCCTGGGACTTCTTTAGCCTGAAGGGCTTCATCTCCTTCTTCCTCTTCTTCCTCCTCTGGCGATTGATGTAGTTTTTCTTCATCCTCTGGACCTAAGCGCTGGATGTATAATGGCTGAGTTAGTTGACTCATTACTTCTCCCGCGGTGGTCTGTGATGCCGGCATTCGAGTTACGATATCCGCAACTCGATCTGCTTCCTTCTCATAATGATCTCCGGGTTGACTGACAACCAGCTTCGGCTGAATAGTCACTCCCTTGGTTGGATGAACTGGCATCTGGCTGAAGTCATGACCTAAGCGCGGCTTCATGAACGGGCTGTTCCCAATATCAAGCAGCTGCCCCGGCGACCTTAGCAACTCATGAACTATGGGCGGCACTGAATTAGTCATAATTTCAAAAGAAGCCCTCTGAAAAACCCCCTTCTCTTTACTGCACTCCTCACAATAACCGCCTATAGCATGCTGGCCACAGGCGCACTGGCGTTGCAGGAGTCTGGCATTCGCTGGCTTGAGGGATGGATTCTGCGATGCTTTTTTAATACATTGCATCTTTTCTGTCACCAGAGAATCTCCAGCTAATTATATAATCTCCTAAATTTCAAACTAGAAAAATATAGAAATCTGCATTAAGCTCATGATTCTAGTGGATGGCTCTTTAACCGTCAAGGATTGGCCCCGATGTTGAGTGGAGGGAACTCAACCCATAGTTTTGCCCAGCTAGATTGATCACCAGGCCGAACAAGGCTTCTGTCCGATTTCTTCATAACGATGATGTGAATTATATCGCCATCTGAACGGTCGAACAAGTCACGCATATACTGTAGCTGCTCGGCCTGATCTTTTATGGGAAGAATATCACCGTTTTGAACAAGCTCACCATAAGTTTGTAACAGCCATTGCCGGAAGTGATCTTGGAGCCCCCTGTTACGTTTGTCCACATCGCTCGTCCTCGTGACCCTAATCCATGTGCCTTTTTGATTGGGGATGGTTTGACCCCTTTCACCCCTAGCAGCGGGACGATAATACCTACCATGCTCGGTTTTAAAGGTTTCCGTGGTTGCTTTGAACTTCGAACCGAACAGGCTCGACCATGCCCTCCCTGCTTCAGGCACGTTTCCGATATTGCACCCCCAGAATTCGACTACTGCCCCAGGTGTCATCACTCTCTTAATGGTCACTTGATTATTAGGCTTGCTGGCATAGCTTTTTATTTCAGAAGGAGTAAACCAGCGCCGCTTTTTCTCTCCAGCGGGCTTCATCTTGACACCGCCAGTAGTGCTGCCGTGAGCTACAATCCGGATACGACGTACTATTTGCTTTGGACTGTAGGGCTTTGTCCCCTTTGGAGGTTTCAGCCCCTCAACTATTGGAGCAATCCCTTGGGGGCGGCTCAAATTATCCAACCTACTAAAAATTTGGTCTAGATTATCAACTTCCTCGTAATGTTGACCTTGTAGCACGGTCTTGACATAATTCGTTACATCAGAGGTATATGGATCATTATGCGCTTTGATTATGAAGATTAAATCAAGCCCCACACCGGTTCCTGGCGTTGCTCCGCCGCCGGGAACGGCCTGACGTTGGAGGGCATGATCATTTAACTTTGCAGTAGTCGCTGCAAGGGGATGGCCCAGAAGTACTTGTCCAGCTATGGCATCCGCATCCTTTTCATGGGTGTCATATGCCAAGGAAACATGCGCAAAGGCCGAAGAAGGTGCGGAGCCCTGTTGCACCACATGTGTCAGTTCGTGCGCCATCAATCGCTGCCCTTCCTTTGTCTTTGGTGCATATTGCATAGCTCCAAACACCACATTCGATGCTACCGTATAGGCTAATGCATTCACAGCCTGCGACGACTCTGCTGCCTTCGCATCTGCATGAACTCGCACCTTGCTGAAGTCATGCCCGAATCGCGGCTCCATGAATGCGCGAGTGGTCGCATCCAGCGGCTGTCCCGGTGACCTGAGCACCTCATGAACTAAGGGCGGCACTAAATTAGGAGCTGGGTCGATAGCAGATCTCTGCAGAATGCCCTTCTTCTTATGGCACTCTTTACACTCACCGCCTATAGCATGCTGTCCGCAGGCGCACTGGCGCTGCAGCAGGCCGGCTCTCGCAGACTTCAGAGATGAAGTATTCGCTGTCTTTGTAGAATTCATTAATTGATTGCCCATATGATAATCTCAGCTTGCTTTGTCTATTAGATCAGCTAATCTCATTGGCCTTTCTGGCTCGCTACCACTTTTTCTCCCAGAGTGGAATGATGACTTGCCCCGGCATCTCTTGGAACTTGGGAGACGCTGAAGGCGGCATCTCATGAAGTGGTGGTGTTGGCTCTTTGAAGCGTTTACCCTTCAACAGTTGCAGAATTGATTTTATTGCCGCCTTCGCAGCCTCCTTTTCCTTGCCGCCCCAGGGCATAGCATCGATTATTTTATCAGCCGCCATCTCATCCGCATCTTTTAACGCATCAATCGCTTTATCGCGGGCCCATCGTGGCAGCGTTCGCAATAGCCGATCTTGCTTCAAAGCTTCTTCTAACCAATTCTTAGGTTCATTCTTGATATCTGGAATTTTAAGGATATCGAAAATTGATCTAGGCGGTGATGGGGGTAGTTTTGGGGTCGTTGTTTCTCCTTCTCTCATCCTGAGCGACATTGGTGGACTCTGAGCGGTCCCGAATCTTCCAGCCATGAAGTTTCGTGACTGAAATAGGATTTCCACTCGACGGTTGCGTGGCTCCGGCGCCTTAGTGGGTACGATTAGCGAGCGCTCCCCAAGGCTCGCCGCACGCAAAATCTCCCCCGAAATTCCCTGGGCGATCAATTCCGACCGGACTGCATCAGCTCGTTCTTGCCCAAGCTTCTCATTATGCTCTTCAGTTCCGGAAGCATCGGTATGGCCCACGACCGAAGCAAACGAATCAGGGTATCTCTTGAGGATCTTCTGCAGCTTCTTCGTATGCTGGGATAATGCTCCCAGATGCTCCTTTGTGAGGATGGCCTTGTCCAACTCAAATCTATCAATCGTTAATGAACCTGCCATCGATGCACTTGCAGGCATGGCCAGCTCCAGATCAACATCTTCCGCGCTGCTTGGAGCAACCTGGCGCAACAGTTGCGTCCCGGATGCAGCAGAGATATCTTCTCTGGGCGCTATGGCCTCAAGGCCTGTAGTTCCTGCGCCGGATGAAACAATGCTGCCTGAGATCCTTGTTGCCTCTCGTTCCAATGGATCGCTGGGAGAGCTGATCTCCGGTGAACTCTTGCCCATCGTCCCTGTCACATTCCCTTTCGACTGCTGCACCAAATGGGTCAGCTCATGGGCCAGCAGTCTCTGCCCAGGAAGAGTACCCGGCGCGTAATGCGCTGTGTCGAAAACGACGTCATGTCTCACTGTGTAAGCTAGTGCATTTGCCGCCTGTGCCGATTTTGCGGCTCGGTCATCGGTGTGTATGCGAACCTGACCGAAATCATGACCAAAGCGCGGCTCCATGAAAGCACGAACATCTGAATCCAGCGGCTGGCCTGGCGTGCGCAATACTTCATGCACTATTGGCGGAACAGATCCCGGAGCTGAATTGATGGCTGAGCGCTGCAAGGCCGGTTTCTTTTCGTGGCATTTATCGCATTCTCTTGGAAGCAAGCCGCTGATGAATGAAGTTGGCAAATATTTTCGAGCCTGATCAAATAATTCATAGCTCATCTGCCCAATCCTCCATAAACCGACCTGGCAATTTCTCTGCCGATGACGGCCGGTTTGGCCCCCGGAGCAATTTGAATGCCATTCGCTGATACCGAAGGGACTGCTCCTCCCGTCATCAGTTCTGATGATATGCCCTGGCCTGCAATCATCCGGGTCAGCTCCGCCTCAACCGCTGCTTTCACGACACGCCCCTGGCCGGGCTCAAGTGGCAAGCCGTCAAGAATAAGCCTCTCGATATGCAAGTTTATCCTCATTTCTTGCTCCCTGGAAGGGTGAACTCAGCCTCGTTGATGCGTATCCCCATCTTCTGAAATTCGATCTTTGCTGAATCCATGATCATGGACATTGACACTGGCACTCCGGCAGGAGCCGCCAAAAACGCCGCATTTAGAGCTATGTTGTGAATGCTGCCTCCAGTAATGGCGAAATTAGCCAGTCTCTCAAAATCCAAATTCTCTTTGAGCGTCTCATCAGGAAATACCGTTTTCCAGATCTTGAGGCGATCATCTTTTCCAGGAAATGGAAAATTCACTATGAATCGCAACCTTCGCATGAATGCTGGGTCTAGAGCATTCTTCATATTGGTCGCTAATATGGCTAGACCGCGATAGGCCTCTATGCGTTGCAGCAGATAGTTGATCTCAATGTTGGCATATCTATCATGGCTATCTTTTACCTCACTGCGTTTGCCAAAAAGGGCATCCGCCTCATCGAAGAATAGAATGGCGCCACTTCCCTCAAAGGCATCAAAGAGGCGGCGCAGGTTTTTCTCTGTCTCTCCGATATATTTGCTGACCACTGCAGAAAGGTCTATTCTAAAAATGTCAAGGTCCAATTCATTGGCCAATGCCTCAGCGGCCATGGTCTTTCCAGTTCCGCTATCCCCGGCGAAAAGCACGCTTATTCCCAAGCCCCGATTCATCTTCTTCCTAAATCCCCCTTTATCATAAACCTTGCAGCGATATTTTACCTGCCGTGCTATCAGATCCAGCAAATCCTTCTCCTTCTTGGGCAGCACAATATCCTTACAGGTTGCTACGGGCTTGAGAGGCTGCGCCAGCCCATCAAGAGTAGGCCGTGTACTCTCTCTGCATGATCGCCAAAGCCTGTCTTCGAGAGGAAGAGTGCTGCCGTCCGATTCCTGCAGTTCTCTTTGAGCTATCTGATTTATTGTGCTGAGATTCAAGTCGAACTGGCAAGCGAGCCTGGCAGGAATTCCATCTGATTTTAGCCCAAGGGCATTTGACCAGGCTGCCTGCTGTTCGGAAGTTATAGGCTTGGCGGTCTCCAGCACAATGGATTCTCTTATCAGTTCCGTCCATCTGTCTCTAGTATCCATGAAGTACATGCCGCTGCTTGTGTCCAAAAAGCGACTGAGAAAGGATGCTTGTGCATTCATCTGAGCATGGTCGAACTCATGAACATCCAGGTAGAGGGCTATGGGAAGAAGGTTACATTCCCTCTGCCAGAGCCGGGAAAATGTCTCCATCTCCCCCACCTGCTGGGGTATCAACTGTATTGGCAAATAATAGAGCTTCTTTCCTAGCTTACGAGAAGCATAACCCGCAATCATCTGTTTGGTCGAGCAATCTATTCCCAGCAATTGAACAACTGGTGGATGGGAATCGGACGAGCCGAGATTATGAACTATTGACTCCACAGCCTTGCTCTGAGAATCTGGAAGAATCGAAGATTCTTTGGATACTTTTATAAGGGTCAAGAGGGATGCGAGCCTATCATCCAGATAGTTCAGCCCCTTGATATAGTTGACAATCCGCTCGTCGGCTCGCAAGGGACTGATGCTTAGAGGATAAGCGGGAGGCTGGTTGATCTCAATCAGCCGCCAATATCTTAGTGGCCTCAAGGGGGAGAGCAAATCATGGGGTTGCTCATCAAAAAGCGCCATGGCCAGGGCAAAGGTAGGGTAAGGACGGTTATGATCGTCCTGGGCGCGGGCGCATAGACCCGGAATCCTCGTATCCAGCTCCATAGCCGCACAGAGAAGAAGCAGATTCCTTTCAAACCTATTGAGGCCTAAAGCACGGCTAAGCACTATCAGGTTAGGCGGACGCTCATCCGCTTCAAATGCATCCAATCCATTTTCTGCCCGAGCCTGATCATCATACTGAGCCGGATCATCAATTGCCCTGTCATAAGTATCGCTTATTTCTGCATGAGATGCATCTGATGCATCTTTATCCAGGTCATTGTCTGATTCAGTCGGATCATTAAATCTCAGATTCAATCGACTCCAAAAGGAACCCTTCTCTGATTGAACTGGCGTATCTACATTTCTAGAAACCTCTGAAAGCTCCTGATCTTCTTGGCCCTCAGCATCGTCAATTTCATTCCTCTCTGCAAGCCTTTCCAATCGCCTTCGAATCCATGCCAAGGAAATAGCGAGATACCTGTCATTCTTATGGTACCAGCTATCGTCCTCAATCATGGATATTCACCTTTTGCTTGTCATCGAACTTCGGAGGCGTGGCCTTGGGATCGATTGGAATGCTGTCAACGCCATCAATCCTCAATCGAACTATGTGATCGCCTGTTTTAGCAGTATTAAAGGAAAAGACGAGTTCATCGGATGCAGGATTGCTTTTTAAAGCTATCTGATCACTTCCGAAGAGAAGGTAAACCTCTTGTTTAGGCCGAACATCGGGCTTGACAGTCAGGGTCAGAGTTACATCGCCTTTCTTTGCTGAAGGGGGTTGGATATTGAGAATGGTTGGAGCCAGGGATAAGGGCAGCTCATTCGTGGTCAGTTTTCTATCACCCTTGAGGCTTAATGCGGCATGGATTGTATAGAGTCCTGCGGACCAATTAGTTGAATCATCGGGTATCTTGACCTTAATCTCTTTGGCCGTGCTCCCAGGCTCCTGCTCTAATATCACCTCTCGCATCGGTTCATCCTCAGGGCCGTGCATGTGCTGATTTAGTATGTACAATTTCATCTGGTCATCAAATCGCTGGCCTTTTAAAGTAATGACATCTCCTAGCTCTGCGCTTCGTTTTATTCCAGGTAGCTCAATAGATTCAATGATAGCGGAGGGAGCGGAGAGAACATCAGCTCCTTGATCCTCATCTCCGCGGTTAATTACGGGCAAAGGAGTTGTCACAGCCCTAGTGCTATCAATGAGCACAACCGAGATGTGATAAGCAGCTGAGATCCTATACTGAGTCTGAAAGGTCATCCAGAGCTTGGACATCTCATCAAGGGTGATAGGTTGAGGTGTAATACGCACGCGTTCTAGCTGCTTATAGAGATCGTTTCCGGGAAGAGAGTCCCTGATTTCATCCGCACCCAGTAGAGGATGATCATGCAGTATGCTCATCGCCTTGCTTAACAAATGATGGCTATTAGTGTCATCGTTGTCCTGGCCGTAAGCAGTGATCAGATAAAAAAGGCTGAGAGATAATGGCGGATAGCCTGTCTCCCCTGGCCTCAATCGACCAGGCATAACAGCATTGCGGAATGCCGCATCATATGCAACTTGGTAAAGGAATATATTCAACTGATTCGCAGTATTGCTGCCTCTGGCTCTATCCGGAGACTGTACTGTGATTATGGCATCTGAAAGTGCATTATCTTTATGAATCTCTTTTGTAAAGAGGTTTTGGAGAGTGGCCGTTACAGCAGCAATTGCTAATGGATTGCTCATCTAATACCTCCATCAGCGCGTCTCTTGAGATATTCGTCCAAGCTTGGAGCAATAGAGGGTGAACGTTTAGCAGTGGATTTAGGCAGTTGCTGATTTGCCTTCACATCGATTCGACCTATGGTAACTTGAACCACCGGATCAGAGATTTCCCGCAATCCTGATCCCTGGTATGAAGAAATGGATTGAGGAATATTTTCTTTTATAGCCTTCTGTGTTTGCATTTTCATGTGGAAAGGCATTCGAATGCTGACGATAGAATCAGTCTCGATATCGGGAATCTTTAATACCGGATCAATTCGCTCATTCTTGCCATCCAAGTATTCTCTCTCGTTACTATTAGCGTCTCGAGAAGCATTTGGCACCTTGAATTGCCGATGTTCTGCCTCTGAGTCTTTATCTTGTCTTTCTAATTTGCTTCCTTCAATCTCAATCCGAGGGATATCTAGCCCCTGTAATTCCTGCGATCTATCTTCATTTGATATGCGATAAGAATAATCATCTCCTTTAAATATTCCTAGGTGCTCTGGAATATTTTCGTCCTTGATCAAAGAATTTTTTGTTTTGGAGCGTTCTTGACTTTTTACATTTCTTATTGCTTTTTCATTTGATCTTACTATATCAGAGAAATTATTATTCTTGCTTTCCATGCTCTTTAATTCGTATGCAGATCCTATTGGATTCAAAGCCACCTCAACAAACGGCTGATCTTCGAAAGCTCTTGGTTGAGGCTCAGATAATTTATTTTCTAAAGACATCTTTGAGTCATTCTTGGCAGTAATCAGCTCAGATGTATTTATACCCTTTTTGCGATCTCCATAATTCTGGCGAAGATTAACGCTTGAGATTGCAGATTCTGGCTCACCATTTCTTTCGCCGGAGGATCGAGATGCATAAAAAAAAGTACCATCCGCCTGGATAGCAGGCGGTTCAAACATTGAAATTAACCTTGGTCTTACAACATCAACAAGGTTTAAACTTCTGCCGACAAGGTTGCTGAGGTAATCTCTCATGTACCTAACATCTCCAAGTAAGATTGTCGTCGCCAAGCGCTCATTGCCAAAATGTCAGACTCTCGCCAACGGTAAGCCGAGGCCAGAACATGAACCTCTCGAAGCATGCGTTGTGCCCAAGCGGTTATCTCGCTCCAGAAAAATGATACAATATCGAAGATAGCCTGCCATTTATGGCCGCAAATAGGGCATGAAAGCTCAAAAAGCAAATCACCCTGTGGATCAAGTTTGCTCATATCTGCAGCCACTAAATCAAGAACTTCAATCGGCAAGCTATCCAGAGGTATCTCACACTCATTATGATACGATTTCGATAAACAACGCTTAAGCAAGTTGTCTCTAGCTGAATCGATTTCCCGGTAGACTGAAACGGCTTCAAGATCAAAGGTGTTTGGAAGTCTGAAATACACCTTATATTCACCGCATTCCATAGATAGGTCTATAGAAGATTTTGCGCTAGAGGCTTCTTTTAACGCATCCACATCGACGTCGAACTCTATTTTTTCTCCGCATTTAGGACAAACGGCAGAGCCATTTAGCATAGGTCCAAATATATATTCACGTAACGCTAAGAGGTGTGCATCCCTTTCGCCAATGCATAGATTAGCCAGTTCAATGGTGGGTTTTTCAGGAAATGCTACGATCAGAAGAAAAATTGCTCTTTGGATTGGCCCTTTAGCTGATCCTTTCTCCCAGATATCGAGCAGCTCAGAGGCTGAGATCGATTGCATGCTCAACTACTCTGCAGGATTAGAGAAGCTCGGCTCGGTAGGTTCAGTTAATTCTTGGTCTCTTTCCCATCCCTCGTTCTCAAGCTTGATATGCTGTATCGCTACAGCATTAGCATTAGCATCTAAATCCGACAAAGCCTGATATTCCGATACCCAACATCGATAAACTTTATATCTAATTGAGATCTGTCCAGACTCGTTTAAGACCTCTATCAGTATATTCTTCCTGAAATCCTTTAAAGATACTTCGTTGCCCCTGCCAGCTCCATAGTTCCAGACCTTGTTTGCCCACTTTTCGAATTCAGTGTCGTGAGTCACTCCTCGCTCGAGAGTGATGGGATCGTACTCTGTCCTGCCGGGTGATTTTCGGCTTGAACTTGGATCACCGCCATCACGATGCTTTACAACCTCGGTAGTTCGCTTTAGGCCACTCACCTTGCTCATTCCAGCCACGGGATCAGTCTGACCTTCGAACTTGACCAGGAACTTAAAGTTCTTATATGGATCAAAACGATATGTATTAACTTTGAACTGTGCCATTTCATATCACTCCTAAGTCTCTATCTGACCTGTAATCTGCTGGATCTTGATAACAACAAACTCAGCAGGTTTAAGAGGTGCAAAGCCCACGACTATATTCACAATTCCGCGATTTCTATCGTCCTGGGTGGTTGTCTCATTATCGCATTTGACGAAATAGGCATCTCTTGGTGTCGTACCCTGGAATGCACCTTGACGAAAGAGGCCATGCATGAAAGCACCTACATTAAGGCGAATCTGAGCCCAAAGAGGCTCATCGTTGGGCTCGAAGACAACCCACTTTGTCCCACGATAAAGGCTTTCTTCAATATAGAGAGCCAAGCGCCTTATAGGAATATATTTCCATTCGCTAGCCAATTGGTCCGCTCCCCTCAATGTCCTAGCTCCCCAAACAACCTTTCCATAGACATCGAAATTTCTGAGGCAATTTATTCCCAGTGGATTAAGATCTCCGTTTTCATCATCATTTAGATCCACTTGGAGGCCAGCGATTACATTAATGCTAGCATCTAGGCCAGCTGGAGCCTTCCAAACTCCTCGTTGGGTATCGGTTCTGGCCATGATGCCAGCAATAATGCCGCAAGGAACAAAGGTATCAATCTGATCCCCTCTCAAAGAGTCCATCTGGAGTACACATGGGAAGAATATCGCGGCATTGCTACCATTCTCACCCCCTAGATTCATTCCGTTGACCCCATCTTTGGCGTTTTTAACGGCTTTCTCCCTGAGTTTTCCCCAGCTCTTCTGAGGATCAACTATCAGGAAAGCTCTTCGCTTATGACAGTACTCGGCTGCAGCCTGAAATACTTCAGCAGGAACATCCGTCTCCCTTCCATCAGGTGGGATACAAAGCAGATTAAATATGTCCGCTTTATCAAGAGCGTATAGGCCTGTCTGCGGATCTTTGCCTCCAATAAAGTCATCCTTGGAGGAAAGTCCTTGGCCGTCATTGCCACCAGTGAATGGCCCAAAGATCTTTTCCGTAGGAGCAGCAGCAGGAGCAGCAGCAGGAGCAGCAGCAGGAGCAGCAGCAGGACCTATTGGAGGTCGAGTTGAAGGAAGGCCAGGCGTATTGTTTACTAGCTTTACCTTAACCATGCTTGATTCTGCAGCAAGGACTCTATCAACTCTTCTAGAACCAGCATTCTTTTGTGGTTTATCAACTGCCACATTAAGGAACTTCTCGACTTTGGTGCGATTCCCATTTATCTCCTCAAAGATAGTTAGATTAAACATTTGATCTTTATCGAGGCCAAAACGCTCAGGCACCTTGGGATTATCATCTATCCCAATGTAATCAACAATAGCTTTTAGCTTGTTGGCCCAAATTCCTTGACCCGACGCTTGGAGTACGACCCCACCAACATCTAATTCCGCAAAGCCTTCCAAAGTTCCTTGGTCTGAGGTGGCTTTCTTATAAAGGCGCACAATAATAGCTTTGCCACCTCCATTTGAGAAGAAATCCTTTACAGAATAACCTAAAGGCAAATCTTCTTGAATTTTTCCGAAAGTTCTTTCAAAATCTCCAAAGTTGTTGATGATCTTCGGCTCGTTAACAGGTCCACAACTAGCTCTCCCCAGGAATGCTGTCGTGGAAGTGCTAACTCCCATGATGGTTCGCACACCACTCGGGATCTCTTCAATATATACACCTGGATATGTTAATTGTGCAGGCATCAATATCCTCTCCTTTCCATTATAACGTTTAGAAATGCGGAAACGAGTAACTGGCCATCAGAGAGATTCCCGGACGATTTCAGCGGGTTAATTTCAACCAACAGACTCTCGATAGCTTTTTAAACTCAATTTATTCTTTCGGCAAATTTATGGTAATGCTCTTTGATTTCACTAGCAATTATCTCACCATCATCACATAAATTATCCAAAACACCTCCTAACATGAATATGTATAGATGCATCTATTAAAGGGGGTTTCATAGCACGATTGCTCGCCCTCATAGTGCAGAAGATACAGAAATAACTTTCGGATTCTATATTCGTGATGGTATTTATCTGTTCGAGAACTTGAGATCCTTCAAATGGTTACATAGTTGTAGTTCTTAATTATCATGCTCATAATTGTGCGGAAGCTAAAATAGATAAGTGACGGAATCGATCTATTTACTTTATGGATGGATGATGGTCGCTATCATTGGAGTTAGCCTTGGAAGTTGGCCGCTTTCGCCCTCGTGCGTCCCCTGGCCATCGCGCCTCGCTCAACAGGGCCTTGGAAATGTGCTACATCAATAACATGGCCATCACAGTGCAAGGATCAGACCCAGGGCGAAGAAGGCGCAGATCATCGATATCGACCTACACTATGGAGATGGCACAGTGAGCATCTTTCGGGATGACTCCAACGTAAAGATTGTCAATACCTGGTCGGTAGATGAGAACTTCGAGTATCTTAACATGGATGAGGGCCGCGATCTCAAGCAGGTGGAAGGGGCATTCCAGGGATTTGATTACGATATTGTGGGCGTCTCGGCTGGTTTTGACACCTATCGGGAGGGCTGGGGCAAACTGCTGAAGATGGAGGATTACCGAAAGATCGGCAAAGCCATCCGGAAGGGGCAAAGATGTGTGGCGGGCGCAGATTTGCCGTGCTAGAGGGCGGATACCACCTGGATTTAAGGTACTGCATAAAGAGTTTCGTGGAAGGATCTGAATGAGTTTGCTTGATGATTCGGACGCGATTTTGCATTAGACTTGCCCGCAGCCTCAAACCGTTTATGGCCTGCAAAAATACAAACCAGAGTCTCCATATAAAAATGCACCACGAATAACAGCTAATCTTGACGGCAATTCTCACAAGATTTCATGGCGCTCATCCCCTGGGCCACTCCTCCCCCAGCTGGAGGTCCCAGATGTTCCGGTGCATCAGCCCAATATTGAAAACTATTTAAACCTCACTTTTTCCTCATAGGAGCAAAAATATTTTGGCAAATAAAAATATAATATATATTGAATCAATAATTAAAGATAAAATAAAAATTTGCAAATTACTAATATAAATAATAAAATATAATAATAAGCTAAAACTTTTTATAAATTTTATATATTTTAATAATTAGTTATAATAAAATAACTAAAAAATTAAAAATGTAGGTTAATATATGTAATAATAAAGTTTTAAGCTTAAACTAGTACAATTACCATTAAAAATATATATTAATTTATTTTATAAATTTTTTATTAAATATACGTTTTGATTTTCAAATAATAAAATAAATGCTAAATTTAATCGAGCCATGAAGTCCCACCAATCTGCTTGAAGCAGACCCTAGATCAGGCAGAGAAAATCTTGTTCCTATACACTATATGCCCAAAACTGCATATCATCTTGAAAAAGCCAGTTTCGATAGAACACTTATTTCAAACACTATACGAATATGCCCCACTCCGCGCCCATCCTCCTGCTTTGCGACATGAAAACATAATTCAACAATTGAAAGGGGTTCTAAGAATTATTCATTCGTATAAACTATAGCAATAGCATATGTTTTCTATAAAAAGTGTGCTAATTTTATAAATAGCAATCTGCCATGATACATATAGAAGTTTCATGGCCAAATAGTATTTATAAAATTATTTGCATTTTTAATTCAAAATCCATGGTTGATATTATAATGCCTATTAAAATTTATACGTATAATTGTTTTATCTTGATAAATGTATCTGATTTACTATGTTGTTTTTTATATTAAGGTATATGATTATAGTATCATTGAATTGATTATGTTTTTTTAGACTCTTAGGTCAATATTATATTTTACACTCAATTTGATTATTTTTAAAATTATATAAGATTTTTATTCCTAATTAAAATTATAAATTATTTTAAATTATAATAATTAATTAAATAAATTTATTACATAACTAAACAAAAGATAATTATTTATATTATTAAATTAAGATGCTATTATTAACATAGTCATTTCTCTATGAATTTATGTCTTGACGAAAAGTTAGAGTTTAAACGCAGCCGAAGACTTTTCAGCCTGAAATCCAGGCCAGGCAGCAAAAAAGGGCGAAGCCCGCTGTCCTTCCACCGTCCTTGCCTTTAATTTTAATTTTTATTTCTCCGATGTTTTTGCAGACAATCTTTATATTTGATTTGCTGCATTTCAGATGAAAGATATAGGCCGCAATCACTATGATGGATATTATGCAGGAACTAAAGGAGATTGTTGGAGACAGGGTATCTGATTCTCCTGGCGAAAGGTGCTGCTACGCAGGTGACGCTTCCCAGGTCGTTGGATTGCCCGACTTTGTCGTGCGCCCGGAGAGCACGAGCCAGGTTTCTCGCATCCTAATACTATGCAGCAAACAACTCATTCCCGTCACGGCACGGGGAGCGGGCACCGGGCTTGCCGGCGGCTGCTCTCCGGTTAGAGGCGGCATCGTCCTGGACATGTCGGGAATGAACAGGATATTGGAAATTGATATTGAAAACCAGCAGGTTATTGTTGAGCCGGGCGTGGTAGCCGAGAAGCTCAATTCGGCCTTGAAGCCTTACGGATTTTTTTTCCCGCCCGATCCGGGAAGCCTGGCCATGTGCACTATAGGCGGAATGATCTCCTACAACAGCAGCGGCATGCGCTCTGTTAAATATGGGACTGTGAGAAATTATGTCCTTGACTTAGAGGTGGTGCTGGCAGACGGCCGCGTGATCCATACTGGCAAAAAGGTGCTCAAATCATCTGCCGGATACGATCTCACCCGTCTCTTTGTGGGATCGGAAGGAACGCTCGGGATCATCACCCGCGCCGTACTGAAAATAGCCCCCTTGCCCAGGACCAGAAAGCTTGTCCTGGCATGCTTTGATGAGGCTGAGATCGCCGGCCAGGCGGTAATAAGGGTATTTTCGAGCGGCATCACCCCATCTGCCTGCGAGATACTGGACAGAACGACTCTGCAGGTCCTGAAGCTTTGCGATCCGCTGCTTGCCATACCCGAGGACGGTGATGTAATTTTATTCGAAGTGGATGGAACGGAAGTCGCAACTGAAGAGGCTTCCAGGCAAATCTGTGAGATCTGCCTTCCTATGGCCAAAAGTGTGAGATTAGCTGTCGGCCCGGAGATGGACAGCATCTGGGCGGCCAGGAGGCTAGTAGGAGCTGCCATATCCAGGCTTGATTCCACGAAAACTCGCATTTATATGGGCGAGGATGTGGGTGTGCCCATCAAGGAGATTCCCGCATTGATTAAAAAGGTGCAGCAGATCGCAGTCAAGCTTGATATCCCGGCCATGAAATACGGCCATATTGGAGATGGGAACCTGCACGTAGCCCTCTTCATCGATGTCATGAATAAAGAGCAATGGAAGAAGCTGCGGCTTGCTGCAGATAAAATCCATAGAGCGGCTATGGAGCTGGGCGGGACGGTCAGCTCCGAGCACGGCATTGGCCTGGCTCGAGCGGAGTATTTGCCGGAGCAAGTGGGAATGGAAGCATTTTCTGTAATGCAATCTATTAAAAAGGCCCTTGACCCAAAGGGGATATTGAATCCGGGAAAGATGGGGCTCTGAATCAAATTTAGAATTAGAGCTAAATCTAAATTCATAGGGAAAAAAGATGAATCTCGATCTAAAGGCGATCAATCAATGCGTGCGATGCGGAACCTGCCGCACCTTCTGTCCAGTCTTCGAGGAGTCCGGCTGGGAGTCAGCCAATACTCGCGGGCGCATTATGATCCTAAAGGGACTCACTTGCGGCCTTGCGCCTGACTTGCAGGTTCTAGACAGCCTGAATACCTGCACCACTTGCGGGATATGCACGGAAAACTGCCCGGCCGGAGTGAATCCTCCGGAGATGATCGAGAGCGCCAGAAGACAGCTTGTCTCCAATGGAGCGATGACACTCCCGCAAGCAGATCTCAGCCGAAATATCTTTGCGAGCGGCAACACTTTTGGCGATGCAAGAGACAGGCTATCCTGGCTAACAGACAGAAGCCTCATCACAAAAAAGGCAGACTATGTCTATTTTGTAGGCTGCATGAACTCTTACCGCTATACGGAGACTGCGGCCAGTACTTTTGCTCTTCTGCATCGCTTTGGGGCAACAATGCTCCCCGCGGAGCAGTGCTGCGGCTCGCCATTGCTGCGCACCGGATTTGATGCCCGGCGATTTGTGGATGAGAATTGCAGACAGATCAAGGAGACTGGAGCGCGAACTGTAATTACGGGCTGTGCAGGCTGTTACACTACACTTAAGAAGAGCTACCCCCAGGATTTTCGCGTGCTGAGCGTTCCGGAGTTCTTAGCGGAGAGAATCTCAAAAATAGATATAAAGCCACTGGATCTTACTGTAACCTATCATGATCCCTGCCATCTGGGCCGGCACAACCAGATCTATGAGCAGCCGCGCCGGGTGATCGAGGCCATCTGCCGCCTCAAGGAGATGGAAACAAACCGAAAAGCCGCCAGATGCTGCGGAGGCGGGGGCGGGGTTCGGGCCGGCTATAAGGATCTATCTCTGCAGATGGCCAAAAAGAGACTAGGGGACGTTCCGGACGACGTGGACTACATCGTCACCTCCTGTCCTCTTTGCATCAGAAATCTGAGAGATGCGGGGGCTGGCGAAAAGGTAATCGATCTGGTGGATCTGGTAGCAATGGCAATGCGATAAGCAGGACGATAAGAAATGCACAAAAGAGAAACGTCGGCGGCGCACACATTTTTTGAACTATAATCGTAAAAATAATATTTATCTTCAGAAATACGAAGCGACCTTCTTTAGGTGCTCTCGGAGGGGGATGCCCTGCGGGCACTTCTCCTCGCATTCTCCGCACTCTTTGCACTGGGATGCAAATCCAGGGCTTCCTGTCAACATACCTCCCATGACAATGCATGGAAGACATGCCCGAAAGTACTATCGTTACCTCGGGATGGTTCCAAACCCATCGCAGTGCCCATTCTGGAAGGCTTCTCTGCACAGGAGCCTTTCTCCATATATCTTTGATAGAAGGAATATCCTTTGTGAGCATACCGCCTCTTAGAGGCTCCATGATCACAATTCCTAAGTCCCTGTCCGCCGCATACCGAAGTCCCTCTGTTCCTGCTTGACTCTGCTCGTCCATGAAATTGTACTGGATCTGGCAGAATGTCCAGTCGTAGGCGTCTACAATCTCCTTGAATAATGCTAATTCATCATGAAAAGAGAAACCCGCATAGATCCCATTCGCCGCCCATAGATATGGTATATGCACTTAGAGTAGTTCTATTTTCGAATTTCAAGATCACAGGTTTGATTCTATTGCTTGATATGGATTAAAAAATTATATTTGTTAATCAATGACAAAATAGAAAAACTAATCGACAGCGAAAACCAAAATTAAATCAGCATCTGCAGATAAGAAAACTTGCGGCTGCCGGGATTCGAACCCGGGTTACAGGCTTGGGAAGCCTATGTCATAACCACTGGACCACAGCCGCTCTATGACCTTGTTTTTGAGGTTTTCCTGATGCCGTTTTGCTATTGTTCTCTGCCTTCTATGCTGAAGGTGATTCTGTTTCAATATATGAATCTTCCCGATAATCCACACCATTTTCTGTAACCTTTGGCGAGATAAATATGGGCAAAATAAAAGGTATATCGATACATGGAGCCAAACATTAATTTTTAAGACTAATCGGTGAAGATGTAGAGATTATCGCGCGATATTGCTTAACTCGAGAGCCATGGCAATGGATTAAATATGCTGAAAAGTTGCCTGGCATTTCATGAATGCCATGCAACTGCTTCTCTAAAAAGCCTTTGCAGGGCATAAAGAAATGGGAAGTAATTATTCATTAACTATAAGAAAAATTATGATTCTAATTAAGAATTCAATTAGTTTTTTTATAACCAATAAGTTAAAACAATAACAATAAACGGTATATATTTTGGTAAGTGTATCGTTGAATTAGTATACTATTATTACAGACAAAAGATTCTTATACTATTTATCCATTTAATAGGATGGCGTAGTAAGAAGGAGGGAAAATGTCAATAAGCATTCTGCTGGTTGACGATAGCGACGTTAACCTAAAAGTAGCTTTGCTCATGCTCAAGAAGCTTGGTCACCATGCAGATATTGCAACAAATGGTATCGAGGCGATTGAAGCCTTAGAAAATCATTCCTACGATATCGTGCTTATGGATATTCAAATGCCAGAAATGGATGGATTAGAGGCGACAAAAATCATCCGTCTGAGATGGCATCAAGACCCAAGGATAATAGTTATAACGTCCTTGGATAATTATAGAGAAATTTGCCTTGAGGCTGGTGCAGACGATTTTCTAACTAAGCCAATTGGGATCGAAAAGTTAAGAGAGGCAATCAAATGTCAAATGCCGGCCCCATCTTTTATGTCAAGTGACTTGGAAGAAATTATCGCTACTTCCGACTCATGCCAAGCGGAATAAGTTAGTGTTATGCAACAATATCATTCTGAACTCTGAGCTTAAGTCTCATCGCGACTATCTGCATTAGATTAGAATTATTTTAGTTAATATAATATACGTATAATCTAAAAACATAATTAATAACTTTAAAAAATTTTTAGTAATTTTTATTTCGGTTATCAAGAATTTTCAAAGCACTAATCGCTTGAAGCCAATTGTTAATTTTAAAAATATATCATATGCTAGTTTCATTCTAAATTATAGATATATTTAGTAATTTTTCATAATGATAACATAGTTACTGACCATACATTAGTCAAGTATTTAATGGTAGCTTAACCTTAGCAATATTGCTGAGATCGGGAAGGTATCTATCGAGCTTACCTAGCTACCTTAATATCAATGGGGGGAAAAGAAGGTGATGAAGAGAAGCAAACATGTGATTGTTTCGCAGATATTGGATATATGCAAGAATGGTGCCTGCAAGACGAAAATTGTGTATCAAGCAAATCTTAACTTCCGAACCGTAAATCCTTATATAGATCTGCTGATAAAGAACAATCTAATAGAAGTCAAGCAGGGAGAGACCATATTATACGAAACAACCGATAGAGGCAGACATTTGCTAGATGATTTCAAGCAAATTAATTCCCAACTTTCGGAATTGTGAGGATGTGATGGATCCTCGCTATTTCACTTGAAAACGTCAATAAGACAGGATAGTGCGGTCACCCACATCCCTCCTCCAAATCTCTTTCCACCATGTATCCTGCCTTGCTAACGATCTTTATCATCTCATCGATATCCATCATGCTTACAGGCGAGATGCAACTGTGTTTTATTGGCAGCTCGAAGAAAAAACTATTGAGACTCAATTCGTTCCTCAGCTCTGCCGTCAATTGGACCAAGATCTATTATCATAATCCGACCCTAGGCAAAGTGCAAAATAATTTGGGGGAGGGACTCTACACACCGGAATCGGTGAAACGCCCCTGAATTTTGGCCAGCCCCTGTTCAAAGTCGGCCAGGATGTCCTCTCCATCCTCTATTCCTACCGAGACCCTCACCAGGCCATCGGTTATTCCCATCTTCTCTCGCATCTCTCTGGGCATAACGGCGTGGGTCATGGAAGCAGGATGCTCGACCAGGGTATCTACCGAGCCCAGGCTGACTGCCAGGCTGGCGAGCATTAGATGGTTCATGAGCCTGCGACCCGCATCCACTCCTCCTTTCACCTCAAAAGAGAGCATGCCTCCCCAGCCACTCATCTGCCTGCTGGCCAGCGCATGCTGCGGATGGCTGGAAAGACCAGGGTAGTTGACCTTTTCCACGGCAGGGTGCGACTGCCAGAAACTTCGCCAGCTGCAGGGCATTTTCGGCGTGCCTTTCCATTCTAAGGTGCAGTGTCTTGCAGCCCCTCAGGCAGAGCCAGGCTTCGTGCGTGCCCATGGTGCCGCCGGCCAAAAGGGCAGTGCGCTTCATGCCGGAGATCAGCTCCTCCGAGCCCACGGCCACGCCTCCCAGAAGATCGCCATGCCCGCCGATGTACTTGGTGCAGCTCTCCACGACCACGTCCGCTCCGAGGGCCAGCGGCCTCTGGAAGTAGGGTGTGGCAAAGGTGTTATCCACTGCCAGCAGGGCCCCCGCCTCGTGGGCTATCTTGCCAATTTCGCCAATGTCACTTACTGCCATGGTGGGATTGGCTGGCGACTCCAAAAAGACCAGTTTGGTGTTCTTTTGCAGCCCTGCCTTTGCTTTCTCCAGGTCGGTCGTGTCCACAAAGCTGACCTCAATTCCGAATTTGGGGAGAAGAGAGGAGAAGAGCCCATAGGTTCCTCCGTAGATGACATCTGCAGTGAGCAGGTGATCACCCTTCTGCAGCAGGGAGAGCACGAGCGCTGTCTCCGCCGCCATGCCCGAGGAGAAGGCGAGACCAGCAGGTCCGCCCTCCAGAGAACAGATCTTCTCGATAAAAGCGGCATGGGTGGGGGTGTTGGGCGGGGAGCGGATGTACCTGTAGCCCGGACCGCCGGAGAAGGCGGCAGCAGCCTGCTCGGCGCTTTCAAAGACGTATGTAGAGGTCTGGTAAATGGGAGTGGCGTGAGCGCCGAAAGGATTGTGCCCTTCTCCAGCGTGAACGCATCGGGTGCCGAATTTATTCTTCATAAATGAACTACGTCTCCTTCATGATATAGCGAAAGGATGAGAAGCAGATTGTCCCTGATATGCCTTGTTATCAGGAAGTTGTTCCTTACGTTTTCCTGGCCGTTTACGCCCAACCTTCCGGCATACTCAGGGTCATTTAGAAGCTCCTTCAGGTAATAAGCCGTGCCTTCAATGGAATATGTGAGCAGCCCGGAGTGTTTATGGGTTATTTGAAGCGGAATTCCTCCTACCGCTGAGGCTATGACAGGCTTGGCTTTCCAGAGGGCCTCGGTCACCGTCAGCCCAAAACCCTCACGAAGCGATTTTTGCAGGATAACTGTGGAGGCTCTCTGCAGGGCATTTATCTCTATATCGCTGGAAGGAGGAAGATAAATGACATGTATGTCTTCATCTTTCTCAGCGGAGGTTCTGATCTTCTCCAGGACCATGATTCCTTCGGGATCGTCAGTAGCGCCACCCCCGGCCAGGACGAGCTGGCAATCAAAATGTCTCTTAACCTTCTTGTAAACCTCAACCACTCCGCTAGGATCCTTCAGCTTGTCGAAACGGGAGATCTGGGTCACAATCGGACGATCCCTGTCAATTCCGTAGCGTTCTACAACGGAGTCGATAGTGGTCAGTGGTAGTTCCTTATTCTTATCGCTCAAAGGATCTATGGAAGGAGAAATGAGCATCTTTTTGATGTTCAGATCCTTTTTTGCAAATGATGGCGCAGAGAAGACTGCCCTATCGTACTTTTGAATGAAAGGTTTTAAGAAATTCAGGACATCTATCTGGGGATCCGTGATGTCGATATGGCACCTCCAGACCCATTTTTGGGGGAAATCGTTCTTCTTCTCTATGAGAGCAATCGGCTGAGGATCGTGAATGATCACAACATCTCCTGATAGATCGACCTCCTCTGCATTCTGCCTGTTAACCTCCAAAAAGTGTTTCCAATCCTCGTCTCCAATCTCAGTATCTACGCCATGCATGGCATTGTGAATATTTTTAGTAATGCTGAAAAACTTCTCGTCGCCTTTAATGACGCCCCATTTGTAATCTACCCCCAGCTCTCTTAGAAGCGGAACCATCCTCGATAGTATTTCCGCAACGCCTCCTCCCACTGAGGTCGAGTTTATATTTTGTACCGTCTTTCCCTTGAGCCTCTCTGCCAGCAAGTACAGCTCGTTTATCTCGTCCTCTGCCACAATGGACCTGTAATCATCGATCTTTGGCACGGCTCATCACCATCTTAATTATTTTCGTTCTCATGTTATCCAGGTTAGTATTGTATGGGTCCAGTTTTGAGACATCTGCCGCCAGCTCTTCCTCTCCCAGTCCTTTAAACCAGGCAGAAAAATCATTCTCCTCCACACCCAGTCGCATTCTCGCCTCGAAGATGTGAAAATATAGAGATTGAATGCTTATTTTGTTGAGGATCTCGGCAAACTCTTTTAGGTTATGGGCGACATAAGGCGTGGGCAGGACAAAAGTCTGACAGGCCATGAAATAAAACTCATAGCCACGAGGGCATTCGTATCTGCCGTCATCTCTGGAGAGATGCTCCTCCAGTATTCTTATGAACTCAGATCTCAGATCCTCCAGATTCTTGAAGCTGATGGTATCCACGCCCATAAAGGCCTCTCCCAGCCGCTCCATATGCAGAATATCCTTCAGCCAGGATGCAAAATCGTTGGGCGGCAAAGGCGAAAGATAATGATGCTGCTGCAAGAACTTATGCGTATGATAGTAAATGGACGAAATCGGTACGTTTTTCATTCCATCCAATAGCTCCTGCGGATTCTTTACATTTATCCCGAGTAGCTCTACAAGAGAGTATTGGGTATAAAAGTGAAATCCTTCATTCATCTGATGAACTCCTGTAATAGTTTTATCAATTCTGTGTGGTTATATAAATTAAACTTTGCGTACGATTGAGTGTTTCCAACCTTTATGGTGTAAGCCGCTTCGGGAAGAGCTTTAAATAGATCTTCATCAGTCAAATCGTCTCCTGCTGCCAGTATAAAGTCATATTCGTCTTTAGCTGTCCAGTACAATCCTGCATCGCCCTTGTTAAGGCCGGCATTTCTAGCTTCTACTACTTTGTTTCCTTGCAGCACCTGAACATCGATATTTGCAGTGAAATTCACCAGATCGTCAACCAGCTCTTTAGCAATGATGGAGGCTCTCTCGGGATCGGCCATGCGATAGTGCCATGCTATAGAAAACTCCTTCTCTTCTATGAAGGAACCTGGCAGTCGATCTGTGTACATCTCCAGCAATGGAAGGATCTTGGGCTTCCATTCATTATTCAATGGCTTTAGCATCTTCCAGTCTTCGTTCTTCTCCCGAACCCAGACTCCGTGCTCAGCCACCAGGCTAACGCCCAGGCCGCCAAACCAATTCTGTAGAACATTTCTGTCTCGCCCGCTTATCAGAACACTCTCCATTCCCGGTTGCTGCGACAGGAGCTTGAGGAGAATTTTCAGCTCCTCTGTCGGCATCGCATTCTTCGGGTGATTTACTAAGGGAACCAGGGTTCCATCATAATCGAGCAGCAAGAGCTTTTTCTTGGATTCCCGAAAGTCTCTAAAGATCCTCTCTTTCGACGAAGGTCCAAGCATTCTGGCGTCCATCTTTTTCTGCTCTTCTTTCAAAGACTCGAGAGCCTGCAGAAAGTCGTCTGCCCAGTGGATCACATCATGGCGCTTAAGTCGAGCCTGTATGGTGCGGTTGCATCTGACCTGCAACTCCTCCGGCATCTCCAGCGCATCTTTCAGGGCTTCAGCAATCTCTTCTATGTCATTAGGATTTATGATTATGGCCTCTCTGGCCTCCTTGGAAGCTCCCGCCATCTCGCTCAGAATTAAGACGCCCTTTCCATCGGTCTTCGTGGCGATGAACTCCTTAGCGATGAGATTCATTCCGTCTCTTAGAGGCGTGACCAGGGCGACGTCGCTTATGCTATAGAGAGCCACTAAAAGGTTGAAAGGCAAGAACTTGTAATGATATAAAATAGGAATCCAATTCATCTTGCCGCACCTTCCGTTTATTCTGCCTACAAATTCGTCAATGTGCTTCTTCATCTGCTGGTATTGTTCGACCTTGCTGCGGGAAGGGACAACTATCAAAATAAGTGTAACTTTCCCGTGCCACTGTGGATTTCTTTTGAGAAATAGCTCGTATCCCTGCAATCGGTTTATTATTCCCTTTGAATAGTCTAGACGGTCTAAGGAAAGGATAACTTTTCTGTCCTCAAGGATGCTCCTCAGCACATCCTTTTCCTCTTGAACATCAGGATGCATGACTGCATTGGAAAACTTCTGATAATCTATTCCCATGGGAAATACATCCACCTTTACGAGATGGTCTCCCGCAATGAGCTGGTCCATGTTGTGATCGATGCCCAGGATGCGCTGGACGCACCGGAGGAAGTATTCAGAGTAGTCGTAGGTATGAAATCCAATGAGATCCGCTCCCAGAAGTCCTTCCAGAATTTCTTTGCGCCATTTGCTTGGCAGTTGGCGGAAGACCTCAAAGGACGGGAAAGGGATATGCAGAAAGAAACCCAGGCGAAGTTTCAAAGACCTTTCTCTTAAAAGCTTTGGCAGCAGCATGAGATGATAATCGTGCACCCAAATGATATCATCGGGCCTGGCAATCTCCATTATCGCATCACAAAACTTCTGGTTCACCTGCTTGTAATTGATCCAGTAATCCTCATCGTACTGGACATAGGAAGTAAAATAGTGAAAAAGGGGCCAGAGCGTTTTGTTAGAAAAACCGTAATAGAACTTGTCCATACTCCTCTCAGAAAGAAAAACGGGGTAGGCATGAAAATCAGATTGCATTTTGGATTTCAGTGAATCTTTTAGCCTGTCTTCCACGGTTACTCCGGGCCAGCCCACCCAGATGCATTCAATTTTGGGTTTGGTGATGGAGGAGCCGTTAAGCGAATCCAGATATGATCTCAGACCCGAGGCCAAGCCGCCTACGCTCTCCTGGAATTGCAGAGAGCCACCTTCTTTGATCACCGTTATGGGCAGACGATTGGATACTATTAAGAGTCTCATTGGTCCCTCATCAGGAACATATCTTTTTTAGAACAGTACGTCGAAGCACTGCCAGGATGAAATGCAGAATCCTGTATTGAAATAGCCTTAATGAAATGTGTAGGTTTGTATCTCAAAGGTATTTTTATTTGAATATTTGCTTTATCCAAGGCTATCGCTATTTTGTCAACTCTGTTCATACAACTAAGCCCTCCTTGACATTAACGTCCAAAGAATATCCGAATTCAATCTAAAGGGATAGCCTTGGTTCAGAAGATCTCTAACTCTATTATCGCGGTAATTACGACATTCGACGTAAATTCAGCGTTCATCTATTATAAAGTATGCGGTGAAATTGTTCTTCTACTATTTGGTGTGACTATTGCATATCACATGATGGATCGATGACATGCTAATTAATGCCAATGTCCACGGCCTGTTCTGCAGCTGTCAGTCTAAGCCTTAGCGGCAAGGGCCAACATCTTTAAAGTGCAAGGGATTCACAAGTCGGGACGAAAAGGAGGCTCGTTATGCTGGAAAGGCTCAAGAAATCATTACTGGAAGCTCCTGTCTTCAAGAGGGGCGAATACAACTATTTCATACATCCCATCACCGACGGCGTGCCCGAAATCAGGCCGGAGCTGATCAGGGAGGTTACCGGCCATATCGTGCGCATTGCCGATCTGGAGGTGGACAAGATCGTGACGGTCGAGGCCATGGGAATTCCCATAGGCACCGCACTTTCCATCATCTGCGACATTCCCATGGTAATAATAAGAAAGCGCAAATACGGTCTGCCCGGCGAGATCGAGGTTTCACAGGTGACCGGCTACTCCAAGTCGCAGCTCTTCTTAAACGGAATAAATAAGGGCGATCGCGTCATCGTTGTAGACGATGTCATCAGCACGGGCGGAACGCTTCTTGCTGTGCTCAAGTCCCTGATGGTGGCGGGTGCGATTGTCAAGGACATAGTAGTAGTAGTTCGGCGAGGCGACGGCGTGGAGCGGCTGAGGGCAGAGGGCTACCATGTCAAGACCATGGTTGACGTCGAGGTCGGCGAGAGCCGGGTGACAAAAGTCACAAAGTCCGATAATGACCGGAATAGCCAAAACACTGCTGCCGGCAGCAAGAATTGAGATTTCGCATGAATCCTGAAGAGTGAAAGAAAAGAAGGCAGTGAGAAATGCAAGGGGGCTAGGGAAATGAACAGGGAAAAAGGATGCCCGGGAAGGAATAAGGAAGAGGCAGATAAGCCCTCTCCAATCTGCAGCTTCAGGAGAGGCGCTGATGGAAAACTGGAAGAAGATCTGCGTGCCGAGACCGTGAAATGGCAAAAGAAAGCGCAGGACCTCTACGGCAAAGTATCCGGGGAAGGAGAGTTCCTGGAGAACGTCTCCGCCTACATTCGCGACTGCCAGTATTTTCTGGAGAAGGGTGACCTTATCAGGGCTTTTGAGGCTGTGATCTGGGCCTGGGCCTGGATGGAGATCGGCCTTGAGAAGGGGCTCTTGCAGCAGAGAGAATGAGGAAAAGGAAGGCCGGCCCTCGGGCGCTGGCGGCACCTTTCGTTCTGCCTTTTTATTACATCGGGAGTGCGGAGGGTCACGAATACCCCGACCTTCAGGTCGGGGATGAAGTGAACCCTCGCCCGGTTTTCATATTTTCTTAGATTTGATTAACAAGGACTCTCTGGGAACCGAAAACAGAGTTACGATAATCTGATCAAGGGGATCTGGTCAACGAAAGCTCGACGATTTCGGGATTCCATAAAACCGGGCGTGAGGGCGTGCGGCCCGAAGCATACCCCATCCCTTTAGGGTGGGGTGGCCGCACGCAGTTTGATTTTCGGGATCATTTGATATTTTGCGGTGCTGAATGCCAATTATATTAGTCTGATATTTAGATTTAATAATAGTAATATGAATATATTGGTGTTGACCAAAACATCAGTAACTTTAGGTTAGTATTATATACTTAGACTGGCCTACATGCATTTCAAATGAGCACTGATTACCGCACCAGATTGGATGAGGCAAAGTCCCTGCCGGATATCTTTGAACTGGTAAAATCATTGGTCTTGAAGAGTATGGGCAAGAGCAGGGGAGGGCTGATGCTGGGCATGGCTAACCTGGGAAACCACCCGCAGGGCTTTTTCGGAGGGTTCTTCACCACGGGCTCCAATGTCATCGTCCTCAATAAAATCCCGCTGCAAAGGATCAAGGAGACGCGCCCGGAGCTCTACAAGCCCTATGTCTTTAGTGTCCTGCTGCATGAATACATCCATTCCCTGGGCTATTTGGATGAGGCAAATGTGAGGTCAAAGGTATTTCAGATCACGAAAGAGGCTCTGGGAGAAGAGCATCTGGCCACGCAGATGGCAGCCAATGCCAGCGAGTTCATCAAGCATCTGGCCTACCCGGATGTATCCTGGAAGCCGGAAGATGAAGGACTGGAGCTTGTGGAAGGCTTTGACCGGTCCAGCGTCTGCTACATCGCTTAAGATGAAAACCAATTCCGTTTTTCTTTTTCGTTCCTCTTTTCGCCTTTCTTTTTTTCTCGTTCAAATTTATTTCTTTTTAAATTATTATAAAAAATAATATGGCCGTTATGGGAATTAAGAGGTTATCGTCCACCGGTGTAGCAAGACTTTCCACAATTGCAGCTATTGCTGCCAGCGCTATGCCTATCCAGCCCACAAACAGACAAGCTGGCAGAGAAAAGACAAAAAATGCAACTGATCCCTCCAAGGTTTTGATCCGGTTGTAGGGAAGCGGGTGCCGACCTCGGATGCCGAAAATTGTGGCGGCGGAGTCTCCAGCGGCCAGAGTCACAATTGCTGCCGCGATCTCATTGGCATTGTTAAGGGACAGAGCTAAAAGCAGCGTTCCCACAACATACCAGAAAGCTCCATAGCCCGGGAACCTGACGTTCTCCCTTTCGAATTTCTCTTCAAACCAGTCTGCGATGCGAATTTTTCGACCTTGTTGCATTAATACTATCAGTATAGAGCCTAAAATAAGAAAAATGATCAAAAAAATAATTAAACTATTTCGACCAGAATAAAATAGAGTGAATATCAGGAAAAGGCCAAATAGAGTGTGAAAAAGCTTCCTTCTTATCTCAAAATCAAGTCGCCCTCTTTTCATAAGTTTCAATTACAATTATGTTTAATATCTATATTAATAACTAGCGGCTATAAAATCTAAAAGCAAAAAAAAAGAATATCCAAAGTGCATCATAACTATTTCTTTATATCTCTATTTCATGCCCTCCAACCATTTCTTGATCTCCTGCGCAGCAATTTCCTTTCCACCCAGTCCAAATGCCAGAGCTACTGCCACTGCTATGGCTCCCAGCAGCAGGCCGAATGCCAAGTTGATGATCTCATTGGCCAGTCCCATCTGCCGCAGAGCCATGGCCCCGGCAAACGCCAGAATGGATATCCTGGCCGCATGAGCCGGCAATTTGGAGGAGCTCATGCCGCTGGATATCACGGCATTAAAGGCAATATTGGCCAAATAAATGCCTATAGCGAATATGATCAGGCCCATGAGGGCATGTCCGGCGAAGATCGTGAACTCATAGATTATATCTGCCAGCAAGGCAAATTTCAGTATCTGAGCCGCTTCGATCAGGGCAAAGAGCATTATAGCCGCAATTACAATGTAGCCGACCATCTGCGACGGCGTCCTCGCCCCCTCAACAGGCGACCTGGCTAGACCAAGCCTCTCCGGCAAAGAATCAAATCCCTGCCCAGCAAGGAGCTTGACTGCCAATTCGGCAATGATTTTTCCCAATATGTAAGCCACGGCCAGGACTAGAGCTGCTCCAAATAAATTCGGCAGAATGGCAAGCATCTGAGCTAGCATATTGGAGACAGGCAGAGTGATGGCATCTATTGCCAGAGCCTGCAGCGCAGCGATGAGCACAGGAAGGAGTACCAGTATGTAGACTACCAGACCGATAAGACCTGCTAGACCCTGGCTGCCCAGAACCTTTGCCAATCCCACTTTTTCGCTCAGCTTTTCGCTCCCCATGGCAATGAGCAGGTTTGTTATTATCTTTTGCAGGATGCGAGCTATAAACCATCCGATTATGAGGATGATAGCAGCTGCCAGCAGATTAGGGAGGAATCCCAAAATTTTGCCGATCATAAGCTGCAAAGGCTCCAGTAGTCCGCCTAGAGCCAGAGCATTTAGGATCATGGGTAGGAATAGAAGCAATACCAGGAAAAAGACAATTTCCGCTATGGTTTGGCTTAAAGGCATATTCGTTTTATCCAGACCGGTTTTGCTACCGAGGCCCTCATCCACTTTTGCGGTCATGAGCACTCTTAGAACTATCTTCTTTAGCACTGTGGCAATGACCCAGGCAATGACAGCGATCACCAGTGCAGCAAAGAGCTTGGGAAGATACGAGAATACTACAGTCAACAACTGATTGAGCGGCTCTGCCACCAAAGTCAGGCCCAAGACCTGGAAAAATGCCACAAATACAAAGAACAACAGCACATAATAGATTATCTTGGAGATCCATCGATGTGGTTGCATGCCCGGAGCCCTTTGCTCTCCAACAACCTTTCTCGCTATTTTTTCATCCATGCCGGTTCTTTGCAGCGCCTTGCCGACAATAGAAGACACTATCAAGGCAACCAGCCATCCGACAATTAGAACGACCAATGCCCCAATTAGATTGGGACTGTATAACCCAAATGAATGAAAAATCTGATCCATAAATGCCATTAAAACCATCTCCTTCTATCTATATTGAATATCAACATATTTAAAGATTATCAACTAAAATAAAGAAAAACATTAAATCCGTTTTCGGCATCATAATAACGATAAATTGAGGCAAACTCACAAAAAATTATAATTATAAAAAAAAAGACTCACTTTATTTTTTTGGATAGGAGACCCCTTTTCTCGTATGCCCCCAGATCTATACCCAAAAGGTAAGCAAATCCGTGAACCGCCATTGTGTTCATTGCCCAACTCAGGGCAAAAAATACGGCCAGAGTCTCGGGGAAGTGGTAATGCCAATAACCAGCCATTGAGCCTATCAACTCCATGAAGCCACCGACTGCCACGCTAACTACTACCAGGGAGGCATTCCATTCAATGGAGTGCTTCCAGGAATAGAGTATACCAATGGCCGCAATTACTGTATACATTACCAGTACATTAATATCGGCAATGGCCAGGTACCCCTCGCAATAAAAGAACAGGGCAAAGATCATTAGAATCAGAGCAAAAGGAAGGAGCTTCCAGCTCCGTATTTCTTTAAAGATGGCAAGTCCCTTCAGCCAGCTCGTTAAAAAGTCGGAAAGCTGCAGAATGACAACCATCATTACTATCCAGCCGGAAATGGTAAAAAGCGATACATCAGCGCTCCCGGCGTATTTAAGAAGCCCTGCCGATATATTGGTATGCTCAACAATGTAACAAACCAGAGCCGATATTGCCAGCAACGCAATCAGATGCATTGTCTTCATCCTGACGGCAGCCAGGGCGGCAACGACTATTGCCATCAATAAGCTTAGCTCAAACAGGAGGCTGGAACGCCAGATATATCCATCCCAATAATAACCGATAGCGCAGCCTAATGCCACAAGGCCAATCAGTGCGATATTGATAGCTCTCCTGGTAATATCTCCTGTTGTGCTCTTTATACCTTTCAGATTCATGTAAACGGCATCATGCAAGAGCTGGAGGAAGGCCGGCACCAGATAACGAAAAATTGGCAGGCGCCCTGTATCGTAAAGCAAGAAGTCTGCACCTATGTTAAAGAGCCTATCCCAGCCGGGAAACATCAGGATGAGCTCGATGCCCCATTCGTAAAAATCCTTGATCAGAGGATCGGGACGCTCCCAGTTTCCATCTTTTCCTCCCGCATGGTGATAAGACAGGCTGCTGAAATCAAACCTGGCCGAAGCATCGCCAAGGCCTGCTTCGTAGGCCATTTTGATGTGCACAATATCCATGGGCTCGTAGCCCATCATCTGGCTGGCAATGGAATCGGCCATGACCACATCATTGGAGACGATTATGGTCTCAAAGTAAACGGGGCATGCGGAGAGAGGACCTATGGCCTCGCCCCCTATGCTGCCGTCGATTATCACAAGGTTGGGGGTGAAGGCGGAATTGACCTCGATGATGGTGTCCTCAATGCTCTTTTTGTGATACTTGGCCTTGTCGATATCAGGGAATGTGCCGTACATATTCTTCATGGCCAGAGTGACCCCGGTGAGAAGATGGGTCTTCATGGTGGGCACAGAGATGATCACATCCGCATCGATCGTCTCCATGGAGACCTTTTCCATTCCCAGAGCACTGTCCGGTCCGAAGTCGAAATTCACAATATTGGTTTCAGAGAGGTTGACCAGGCGAACACCCTTCTTCTTCGCCCATTCCACATAGCCGGAATCGGTCGCTGCCTGCCAGAACTTGACCCAGACCATGTCGGCATCGGCAAAGATGGGCTCAGCTCCGGCAGATATAATCAAATCCGCCAGCACATCGGCCACCTCGATGCTGGTGAAAGTCCCTATTTTCTCAGGCACTCCACCACAGATGTTGACCTTGACCAGCACTTTATCGCCGTTTTGAACGAACTTGCCGATGCCGCCCAGGGAGTCGACAGCATCTATCACACACTTCCTGGTATCCTTGCCTCTCTTAACGACATACGCCGATGGGAGCGCCTGCGTGCGGTCGATTCTACTATTGGTGATAGCACCTGCGCTGCTAATGCCACTATTAACGCCTGTGATTGCATTGGACCCATTGGATCCATTGTTAATGCCTTTATTCCTCTTTTTGCTCTTTACATCAGAGTAAGTGTATATCTCTGGGGAGATACGCCTTCTCTTTTCAATAAGCAGCGCCGATGCGTATCCTGCAAAGATCCACACCGGGTAGAGCAGAAAGAGAAATAGAACAACAATCTCAGGAACCATTGATTTTGTGATGTGGGTGATATTGCTGTGGAACATAAACTCCGAGCCGCTCAAGCGGGAAAAGAACGGGAATGTGCAGCGGATGATATCCATATAGAGAAGAGCGCTGAATATTATGAATATCAAGGCGATAGCCAGTCCTATTACTATCTTTGCATGTCTGCTCCACTGCATTCTTTTCCCCAAAAGGTAAATGGCCAAACCGGAAAGCAGCAGCAACGGCGGATCTATCAGAAAGCTCATAATTTATACCTCAAGTAATCTTGATCCTATTGATGCAACCTCAGTATGATGCGATGCGCTTTAGGATATAGGGCAGGAAGACGCCATTCTTGCCTTTCGTGACGAATCCTTTCGAACCAAGCATTGCCTCGAAGATGGGATTGTCAGCTTTCTCTAAGATTCCCACTAAAAGGTCCTTGTTTACCTCACGAATCTCATTGCTGAGAATTTGAGAAGGCAGGTCAAAGGCGCTGATCATATTCTCATCGAAAGTCGCAGTATTGCTTCCTTGCGGCAGCTTTCCACCCTGGATAAAATCTGCCAACAGATCGCTGCCTTTTTTATAGAATTTGCAGCGCAGAACAGGCGGTGATAGAGCTGCATTGGATACCAGCTGCAGGTCCCAGGTGCCTAAAAACTCCTCCATCTTTACCTCCTTTGCTTTGGACTGGAAGATGAACTGGCAGTCGGCCTGGGTCAGGAAATCCGCGGAGTACCTTCTGGAGAGGACAAAGTGAAATATGGATAGACCTCGCCCAGGATCTCGAAGAGACACAAAAGCCTCACCAATGACTGTATCTTTGTCAAGGATCTTCAATAGGTCGTCGAAGTTGTTAAAGGGAAAATCCTGATACTTGATGTATACTGCCTTGCCCTTTTCCGAGAGATCCACATCAATAGCCTCGTTGGCCGCATGGATATCGGAGCTATAGGGATGCGTCTCACCCTTTATTTTTTGGCCTTTTGATCCACCTTTATCTGCCCAGAATCTCTTATAAAAACCAAAACCATACATCAGGACCAGATTTTTAAGATCGTAATCTGTAGGATAAAAGCCCTTCCAGTAGCGGTTATTCCAGATGGTCAATGTGCCGGGATCAAAAGACCAGTTTACTCCGTCCATGATCTCCATCTCAGGGGAGTTGATGAGGGTTTGGGCAGGAAATAGGCTCTTGCTTTCCCTGTATAGCTTGGCAAGATTTACCTCTGTGCAGTGCATGGGATTTTTCGAGGAGCATGGCTGGGGCAAGGAAATCATAGTATTAACCATTATACTTGAACATATTTAGATATTTTGGAGGGCAGATGGAATCGTCTAAGCCGATTGTTAGGGTGGACAATCACTTATTCATTTAAAGAAGAAGATTTATTGAAGCGGCACTTTCTTTCAGAGTAGCGAGGCTGCGATCGAGAGGGCCAGAACAGCTCACTTTAGGAAGATAGAACTACCTTGCCGGTTCAGCCTCTCCGAAATCTATGCCCACAAAGGGTCTTGGCCCGCAGAACCTTTCCTACTTCCTTTTCAACTTCCTGTTTCCGCCAGATCGCCACCGCAGATCCGGCATTGGCCAAAATTACGTAGGATTTTCCAGAATTCCAGTAAGGTGGGCGGGCAGGAACAGATGCTGAAAATATTAATGCTGTAGGAAGGTGTTTAAGGTAAAGAAACGCCGGAATAACTTGACATAGTAGAAGGCAAAGAAAAATGAGGAGATGGACTTTATTATTCGTGGCGCTGGCGCTCCTATTGCCACTTGCGCCGGCTCTTTCCGATGAAGCCAGAGGCAAAGTCACGTATGTAGCTGATGGAGACACCATAACTGTAGAGGGCTTGGGAGTTGTCCGGCTGGCCGACGTCGACAGTCCTGAGCTTGCGGCAACAGGCGGACCGGAAGCGAAAGAATACACCAGAAAGCAGCTTTTGGGGAAGCTGGTTTTTCTTGATCTAGACAATAAAACCGGAATGGATCGATATGGACGCAAGGTCTGTGTTGTCTTTCTGGCCAATGCCAACGGCACCGTGGGAGAGATCTTTAACAGCATGCTTGTGGATGCCGGACATGCGACAGTAGAAGATGTCAAGGATAACGAATTTGACCCAAGAGAATGGTGGGCAAACCCAGATGCGAATTCGGATCCCTTTGCCAATAAGAAATTTGTAGGCTCAACAAAATCAGACAAATACCACTATCCGGAATGCCGTTGGGCCAAGAAAATCAGCCCCGACAATGAGATATGGTTCTCCAGCTTTGATGATGCTAAAATGAAGGGCTATGTGCCCTGCGGGGTTTGCCACCCGATGTAATCGGATCCACAAATCCTATTTTTTATGACCGGCAAACTCACTGCTTTTTCGCCCCAAACTTCCACGACTCCATGCCCAGCTTGATCATCTCGCCGGTCACAGTATTCGTTCCCCAGTAGTCGTTCTCATTGGTCCCGTACATGGACGAAGAGCCGTTCATGAAGCACTCGATCTTCACAGCCACATAAACCCCGGAGCCCAGAGGATAAGTGCCCTCGAAGACCGCGCCCTTCTCTGTGTATTGGCCGGCAATGGAGCCGCTGCTGCCTCTGAGCACCGGACCGGCGTCGCCATTGTAGATGCTCCAGGTGTCGGGCTTGGTCATTCCCGGCTTTGGCGCGTAGGGATCATTGGGATTTTCTGTAGTTGACGTCACAAGCTGCGCCACTACACTCCATGTTCCGGGCAGATCCTGGGCTGGGCTGGCACAGACCGGGCCGCAGCAGAGGAAAGCCGCCATCAATGCCACCAAAAAGAGATGAAAAGGGATACTTAGAAGTTTATCATTCAGGCGCATAATCAATTCTCTCCAAAACTGTTATGCGACAGGAAGGAATAAATAATCATCGTCTTTTTGGTTCATTCATAGCTATCTTGTGAGGATGAATCAGTATTTCTGTTATTTACGCGTCTGTGCGCATAGCAAATCCTTAATTATCAAGCCGATAAGAAATTAGCGGTGAAATTCATGTCAAGAAGCCAAATGCTTGTGTTCTTATTCCTCGCAGTATCGATTCTCTCAATCTCGGCTCTGGCTGAGAGCAATTACACAGTGAACGTCACAGCGAATAAGTTTCTGGGCGACTATCTGGTAAATCAGAGCGGCTTTGCTCTTTATTACTTCACAGATGACGGCAGCGGAAATGGTGCCAGCACCTGTTATGACGATTGCGCCTCCAAGTGGCCGCCCTTCTATGCCGAAACAATAACCGTGCCGGACAGCCTGAGGCCCGTTGACTTTGCCACCATAACCAGAACCGATAGCTCAAAGCAGACGACATTCAAAGGCTGGCCGCTCTACCTCTCTTCCAGGGACGAAGCCGCCGGAGATGTCTTTGGAAACGGACGGGAAGATAATCGCTGGCATGTCGTTGACCCTCAGGACCAGCCTCAGCTTTTCTAAGTCCCAATGAAAAGGAAATAGTTGAGGATGCAAAGGCCAGCGGAGGAAAATATACGCGGTAAAAGTCCCCTGGCCCCCCCTCTTGCATGTTGGCGTATCTCAATCAATTCCTCTTTTGGCTTTGCTCCTCAATGTGGAGAGTTTTTGCAGGGCATCCTCTAAAGTCTCTATTTTCTTGGCGAAGTGGAAGCGTATCAAATGTCTTACATCCTCCCGGAAGAAGCTGGAGCCGGGAACGGCTGCCACGCCCACCTCTTTTGCCATCCATTCGCAGAAGGCGGTATCATCCGGACATCCGAACTCGGATATATCCATCATTACATAATAGGCACCCTGGGGAAAGGTGTAAGCAAGCCCTTCCTCATCCAGTCCTTTGATGAAGAAGTCCCTCTTCTCTGTGTACATCTCGCATAGCCCCTCATAATACTCATCAGGAAAGCCAAGTGCAGTGACTGCCGCCTCCTGCAAGGGTGCCGGCGCGCCTACGGTCAGAAAATCATGCACCTTTCTCGCGCCATCGATGATAGCCGGCGAAGCTATCAGATATCCCAGCCTCCAGCCTGTGATGGAATATGTCTTGGATAGGGAGCTGCAGGAAATGGTCCTCTCGAACATGCCCGGCAGAGATGCGAAATAGACATGCTTGTAAGGTTTGTAGACAATATGCTCGTAGACCTCATCGGTTATTACGAATACATCGTACCGATCAGCCAGTTTTGCGATGAACTCCAGCTCCTCCAAAGTGAATACTTTTCCTGTTGGATTAGAGGGATTGCATAGAATCAACGCCTTGGGCCTCTGCTCAAATGCCCTGGTCAATTCTTCTTCATCAAATGAGAAGTCTGGTGGATGCAAAGGCACAAAGATTGGCTGTGCGCCGGATAGTATGGCATCTGCACCATAATTCTCGTAGAAGGGCGAGAATACAACAACTTTGTCTCCAGGATTGCAGACCGTCATCATAGCGGCCATCATGGCCTCTGTGCTTCCGCAGGTGACCACGATCTCTCTTTCCGGATCGATAGGCATGCCCATAAACCTGGACTGCTTTTTGGCCAGAGCTTCCCGGAAATTCTGAGCGCCCCAGGTTACTGCATACTGATGCGGTCCCTTCATGGCTACATCTTCAAGAGCCCGCAAAAGCGGCTCTGGCGGCTGGAAATCCGGAAAGCCCTGGGAGAGGTTGACGGCTCCATAAGTGTTGGCAATTCTGGTCATTTTGCGGATGACCGATTCTGAGAAATATTCCAGGCGATGGCTTGTTGACGGCATAATGCTATTGACCTCTGAAGTTATGGAATTCAACAGGTGCTAAATTAATCTGTGGGTTTGACGGCCATGGGCAGAGAACCTTCATCCAGGATATAAAGGTCGATAAAGTAAGGCCGAATAAAGGCTCGATGAACAAAAAATGGTGAGACGGGATGAGGAAAAAAGAAAGAGAGATCTGCGATCCAAAAGAAGTGGAATCGATAATTAACAGAGCATGCGTGTGCAGGCTGGCGATGTGCGAAGAATGTGCCCCATACGTAGTGCCTTTATGTTTTGGATATGAGAAGGGAGCCCTCTATTTTCACTCGGCGACGGAAGGGCGAAAGCTGGAGATTCTCAAGAAAAATCCCAGGGTAAGTTTTGAGATGGACATCGATTGGGAGCTTGTTAGATCCGGCGATCACTGCAATATGAGATACAGGAGTGTTATTGGATTTGGCAATGCGTCTCTTGTAGAGGCACTGGAGGATAAACGCAATTCTTTGGACCTGATAATGAGACATTACCTTCAAGAACCCTTTGTTTATCCGGAAGCTACCCTCAAGCGCACAGCCATAATCAAAGTAGAGATCGAGGAAATGACAGGGAAGGCGTATGGGTACTGATTCTTTGTCTTCATATTTTCTGCATGACACCGGCGCATGGGTGCCATTATTGCCGCAATAGTAGGTTTAATAATTGGTGAAATAAAAAATGAGGGATCGTCTTTGCAAAAACCAAAAATGAATCTACCAGCACAAAGATAGAGCACTTGCCGCCGTCGGCAAAGCTTGTCTTTAAAGTGCTGGAATCAGGGAGCCTTCTGACGCAAAAAGATATCGTCGCCAAGACGTATCTTCCGCCCAGGACCGTAAGGTATGCCCTGAACAGATTAGAGGAGCAGCATATCCTCTAAGAGCGCTTCTATTTCCAGGATGCGCGCCAGAGCCTCTATGGACTGAATCCGGAGACCGTAGTGGTGGTGGCAGAGTAAATGACAATGCGATCTTTAGACTTATGTCTATTCAAATCGCGTTTCACCAGGGTGCTAAAATAACCGAGCGCCTGTTGATCGGGCCGGTCGGGGCCCGATTGCTGGCCTCCTCGGCAATGCGGCGGAAACTGATTTTTGAGTGCCGAGCGCCTTTGTGAGGGTATTTTAAGTCGTATCTTTAAGACTTTCGAACAACGATCCCGCCACATGCAGCTGTCTATTTTGGCAAATAATCATACTGTTCCACTGAATATAGTTAATGAGGGCTCGCTCATCGCGATCTCTTCCATATGCGAGAATGCCATCTCGACCTCAGGAAGGCTCTCTTCCCTTGAGACCAGAAGTGGCCAGGTATCCAGGACGTATTTCTGATCCTGAATCTCCTCCAGGAGTAGGTTCAATCCTGCCCTATCCAGAGCCTCCAGTATCAAGAAGAGATCAAATTCGCCGAATAAATTATAGATCTCTCTTACTCCTTTTATATTCCTGAGCACATCAAAGCCAACTTTTTCCTGATTCGGTGCGGTCTTTATCATTGTAATTCCAATCACCATTGATTTATCCTCCTTTAGTTGATATATATTCAGACTGCAGATAGCCGCATATATCTTGCTAACTTCTATAAAATACTTTCTAAAGTCTTTAACGCTTCTCGCTAGCAGCTTAGAGTCGATATCTTCTCAGCCACAAAGCCACCAATTTTTATAAATTAAATATAATGTATGTACTTGTTGAATGTCTAACTACATTTCTTTATATCTTATAAAAATTTATTAGATATATTTATCACTATTAAGAACATTGATAAAAATCGAATTGCCTCTGTAAAAATTTTAATAGCGCCACAATTAACAATTGTGATTGGTGGTATGAAAAAGAGGGATCGTCTTTGCTGACGCGGAAATACAGCCGCATAGCTTGAACCTGGACAGCTTGCCGCCATCGGCCAAGCTGATAATCAAGGTACTGGAATAAGGAAGCCTTTTGACCCAAAAGGAGATCATAAACAAGACCTACCTTCCCGCCAGAACCGTTAGATACGTCTTAACCAGGCTGAAGGAAGAGAACCTCATCTTAAAGAGATTCTACTTCCCAGACGCACGCCAGAGCCTCTATGGACTGAATCCGGAGACCGTGGGGGTGGTGGCGGAGTAATGGCGATACATTGGTCTATTTCAAATCACGTTCTGCCAGGGTGCTAAAATAATCGAGCGCTTGTTGATCGAGCCTAGATATTGTGGCCCGATCGTTGGCCCCCTCGGAAAAAGCGGCATAAACTGATCTTTTAGGCTCCGAGCGACTTTGAGCGGGTATTTTACCTTTGATATCTTCGAACAACGATCTCTTCGCAGGAGGGCAGGACATTAGAACGGTCCTTCATAATTCTGCTTACATTAGCCCGATCTGCCTCATAAATTCCAACATTTTGTATCACTTGTTTTCTTTGAGTTTGAGCTCCGTTTTGGCTGCTTCTAAAAAATCCTGCGCAAATTCTATTACAAACGCCGCCTCATCTTCTCTGACAAGCTCTCCACCATATTGAACATTATGTCTGGAGAGCCTGATTTTGTCAAAAATTTTTAGAAGATCTAGGATTATTCCTCTGTACAGACCTTTAAGAGCGACGCCGAGACAAAAGTGGCTACGCTCGGTATACCCTTTCGCAAAGAGCAGAGCCCTGCCTGCATGAAATGCGCTATTGTAGGCTGCGATCTCGGCCATCTCATACTCATCGATCTCCAGGTTACGCCTTGAAGATCTAAGAAATCTCTCCGCAATCATTAGAGAACTTTCGACCCTTTCATTGGCCAAGAGATCCTTCTTGATAAGGCCTTTATCGAGGCATTCTTCGAACCTCATAGCTCAACACCGCTCACAAGGACGTGTTTCCTCAAGACGCTCTCTGCAAATCTATCGCCTTCCTTCTTCATGGTTTCCCATCGGTAGTATGGCAGCACGGTTAGCTGGACCTCTCTTCCCAGGGAATCCTGAAGTTTCAGGATTCTATCTCGATTCACGTTGGATTCCTCGCCTATCACCAGAAGATCAAGATCGCTTCGCTCGTCAATGTCCCCTCGGGCAAAGCTGCCGTAAATCGCCAGAGATGTGCAGCCTTTAGCCAGGAGCTCAATGCCTAAATGTTTGAGCTTCAAAAGATAGTAGGCCTTTATCATTTCTCGGACTGCGAAATCGTCCCTGTTCAATCTGAAAAGCCGAAGATTGGCCTTTTTTCTGTCCAGAATCAGCCCCTCATCAACAAGGGCATCGCAGTAGCTCTTTGCGCTTCCCCTGGCGATTTCTATGTTTCTTGCCAGCTCATTGAGATGAATCTCTAAAGAAGGATGAGTAAGAAAGAGTTCAAGCACTCTGAAGCCCACGAACTTTTTCAGCGAAGCCATCAAAATATTGAACGATCGTTCAAATAGATAAGCATATCGTTCATTTAAGGCCTTAATCTATCGACTCCATGTTCATGAGAAAGCAGTAATATAGCATGAAGCACAGGCCTCATTTTCTTCAGCTCGCATAATTGGATCTTTTGCATACCGTATGTTTTCCCTGGTGGAAGCGGCTAAGTCTGCACGAAAAAAGCCCTCTTGCTGAAGAATGGCTGCTTTGAGGTAGAGTTGCATAAATGCCGGGTGCATCATATCTCAGGTCAAGCGCGCATGCCCTGGGTCCACGTTTGGGGTTAATCGAGTTGAGATCCGAAACGCCTGAGCTTAAAAGCTCGGTTAAATAATCAAAAGAAAATAGTGGGCAAACTGGGAATATCCAAGACGGACCGCTAGAAAACTGGCAAGATGGTAGCAGGAGCCTACGACATTTTCATGCGTCGCCTGAGGGATGCCAGCATGCAAGCCTCATAGACGATGCACTTCTCAATAATATTAACCCGCGACGTATGCTCCGTTAAGTACTGAGTTAAAGCGCTAAGTAAATATAGAAAAAAGATGATTTTGAATTAAATTAAAGTAGATACATTACTGATGAATCGATAATATAAAATCAGCTGCAAAGTAAACTGGAGATAAAATGAAGAGCCCTTTATCCGAGCTTGTTGCGAATCTGTCCGTGTATGATTCTATAGATGTTCTTGCGGCCGTGGCGGGCTTGCAGCTTATGCCAGAAAATATTGAAAGAACCCTTCGTTTAGAGGCACTTGCTCACGTAGCCACGTCGCTCTCGTCTAATAATAATAAACCAAAAATTAGCGGCACTAAATTAGGACGTATTTGTAACTTAGCGATTCCGAAAGATATAACACGTATGGAAGATCCTTTTGAAAGTCCCTTCACCGATGAAATATCTTTTTTTGGAGGATCTTATATAGTATTTCCTGGATATGGGGGCGATTCAGTATTTGTACTTCGCCATCTTTTAAAAGCAATTTTCCTTTTTCCAAATGAATTGGGGAATTCCGAATTTATTAGTAAGGCAAGAGAGTTGATTTCCGCAGTCTTATCTATAAGCGATGAGGTTGCTCATAATATTGGACTTAAACGCGGAATAAAACCGATCGTAAAAAATAATAGAGTAACTATCCCTAAAAATCCCTGTTTAGATCAGTTGAAACAGGCAGTATCATTTGAGCAATCTAGACTTGCTGAATTACTGGCTAAAAAAGATACTAATATTTCAGCACTTGAAGGATTAATCATTCCTTTCGGGACCATCTCTATTTCAAAATATAAAATTAACAATGGAGAATTACTTATTCATCCTATTGTAAAAACAGGAGAAAAATATATCGTTGCAATACCAGGAATGCTTCTTTGGGCAGCTAGACATGAGTTAATCCATTTGGCGATTGAACATAATGTATGTAGGGAATTAGCCAAAAACTTTAATAAAACGATAACAAGCTCGGTTATTGAATACCTTAGTTATCTCGGAAATAATTTAGATCAAAGCTCTTCTCCTTCACCGCCCGAGATTACTTGCTTTAATGATGCGTTCTTTACATTAGATAGTGACAAAATTATTTACGCGATGATTTTCACAGATTCACTCGATAACTATGATTTATCTGACATAAATGGTAGATGGCAAACGGATGGGCTAGATAATAAAATCCTTAATAGGTTAAGAGATGTTGTCGAGAATGTATTTTGTACGGAAAAGCCACCTAACGATATTATTTTTTTGTTTTTATTCCAGGGAGTCGGCAGGATGTTTATGTTCGGCACAAATGAGCAATTCAATCCATTTGGAATACATTTTATGGGCACAATCTAGAAATCCAGTGATATAGTGAAGGCAGGATACATCCACCCGAAAATATTTTAATCTTCAAGCGAAATGTACCCTGTGTGACCCTTCAATGACACAAATACAGCTTACCATGAAAAACTTTCCCTTCGTCGAACAGTTGAAAGCGATTTTCGAGGGATATTCGGACGATTACGAGTACACTTCGAATGGAATCTTCCGCAAAATTAAACCACAATTATGTACTGATTGCGGGACTCCCATGAACCATAATGGCTTCAATAATCATACCAAGAGGCTACTCGGCGATGTTAAGATAGGCAAATATCTGTGTCCCAATTGCAGCAAAAATATTGAGGAAGAACATGGGTTTTGGGAGAACGCTACGAGCGCATTTTTCGGATTATTTGGCGGTCTTTGTCAGCTCCTGAGGGTTAATCATGTCTCCCTGGAGGTAATCGAGAAAGTATCAAACTACATCTATCCGCGCAGCAAGGACACCATTTGCACGATGATCAAATCTGCGACAGACAATATGGTGGTTCCCAATATCGAAGATGTTCAATTTGTTCACTATGATGAGCAACATCCCAAGACAGGTAGAAGTCAGAAATACCGACTAACTCTCCTCGATTATAGGACGAAACAAGTGATTGCAGATGAGTTATTCGACTCAAAAGATGGGGCAACCATCGAGGATTTCCTTCGAAGAAACCTCGACGTACATAAACCTATATTTATAGTGACGGATCTTTATAGAGGCTATGATGAAATATTCAGGAAAATTTTTGGAAATCGAGTGGCCCATCAATTCTGTTTGTTTCATCAGGACAAGCTCATAGTCAATGATTTTCCGAAAAAGACAACAATCGAAGAAGAACTATTGAAATATAGAATATTAAATATATTTTATAATAGGACCGCAGAAATGCAATGGCTTTCATGTCTGATTGAAGAAGAGCAAGAGATGAAAAAACGAGGCGAAAAGACATACAAGGAATGGCTAGAAGAAGCACAGAAATGGTTTAAAAAGTTTGTTTATGGTTTGGAGAAGGAACGAAGAAGAAATCATAGGAATATGGAGACAAGAAGTTTATATGATGCTAAGAAAAATTTGGATGAATTAATGAATGAAATAGGTGTATTTAAGATTATAATTCAAAAAAGATTAAAGCAAATCGAGAAGGATTGGCAACATCTTATGATCTTCCAATTATTCGATGGCGCTCCTGCAACCAATAATCCACTAGAAAATTATTATTCTTGTAGCTTGAAGACTCATAGAAAACAACAGCTAGAAGTCCCTGGAATCGAAGAACAAATGAAGCTTTCTCGTCTAAAAAGATGGGGAATGTTTGGAATACCACAAAAGACCTTGATCGAAGCATTCTTTGTCTTCATTCCTTTCATGGACTGGAAATGAAGGTTAGTTTATTTATATTATATTTTGTAAAAAAAACTTCTAGCTAAGGCTGCCGTCGGAAGTTAAAATTTTTAAAAATTATTTTTTAAAGTTAAGCTATTATTTAGAGAATACTATGATGTAGACACAACAATTTTAGTATGTGAGACAAAATTATACCAAACTTTGGTGGCAATAGGAAGATGTGTGCGATCATGGTATTGGAAAAGTTGAAAAATCACTCGATTTCTAGAAAGTGCCATTTTTC
>CAVVKN010000017.1:0-59680 GCA_963748825.1 Methanotrichaceae archaeon | reverse complement strand
GCTCCGTGATGTCGCTTGTGGTGCCATAGACGCTGAATCGGCCATAAGCCGAACCCCTGGAACGAACCCAAAACATCGTGCCGTCGGCCTTTAGCATGCGGTATTCTGCGGTTTTGTCCTTCCCAAACGTTCGTATCCATTCAGCGAGTACCTTCTGCACGGCCGGCAAGTCATCGGGATGAACATAGGAGAAGTATTTTTCGAAGCTGTCTCCGATGGTGCCAACAGGCAGTCCCAGCATTCTGTCCGCAACCGGCGAGATGTAGGAGCCTGCATGCTCTCCTTTGGTATTGACATCATAGCGCCAGACGATATCGGATATCATCGAGACTGCCTGCCGTACTGGGCGTTACGAGCTTGTGCGGCTTGCAAGGCTTTCCTCAATTCTTCCTCAGCCTGCGTGCGGTTGGTGATGTCATTGCCCATGATTGGATCTAATCAATAGTTCTGATTAATACATCTGTTGGAAGATTTGCCAGAGCCTCAGCCTTCATCTACCTGTCCTTCTACAGCGCTGCCTGGGCATCCATCTTTCTGGCTCACCCCGTGTGCGCATTGCGCGTCTAATCTCCTTCGTGCCAGAGGACATCTTGTAGCATGGATCTTGGAATTCTTCCGGTTTCTCCTTGACAGTCTCCTTTCTCCCACACTGTCAGGGTCTCCAGCCTGACCTGGATCTTGAGGGCCGACGGCCTGCGCCAGGGCTGCATATCCGCCTCTTCGCCATCTCGTACTCCTGGCGCCAGATCCACACCGGTATTCATCCCCGGCTCGATCCTTCTCACTTATGCGTGCCCGTCCGTACTCGTGCGGGACCCGGGCTCGCTACCCACCCGCAAGGCCCCGTGCACAGTGGGCAAGATGCGCAGCGTGTACCTGGAGAGCGACAAGAAGGTGAGACGGAAGGAGGCGCTGGAGAGAGCAAAACTCTGCGAGGCCATGCGGGCGGTCGGCAGCAGGCCCAGGAGCTCGGTGGCGGCCAAGGGATACTGGCGGAGATCTTCGGTGCCCGGCCAGCGAGGTGGGGGGATGCAGGGCTCACATAGATGCAGGAAATCCTCTTCCACCAGGGATTGAGATGGCTACGTAGTGAAAGATGCCGGCCGGTGGGAGATAGAGTCGGAGAGGACGGCGACAAAGTTTCGTGCCGTGTATTACAGGAAGTTGCTGGTGGAAAAGAAGGAGGGTTTGGATTTGGATTGGAGCTTAAGAACTGCTGGTTACCGCGAATATACCAGCACCCTCTCGCTCCATATGGTCTTAGGCTTCAGACACAGTATAGAGCTCGCCTATCGCACTCTGAAACTGCTCAAATCTCTCTTTCAGATCCATCCCTTTTGGAGTAGTTTTATAAACAACCCTGGAGCCCTCATGGATTGCTTCAATGCATTCATTTTTTATTAAATTGTTCAAATATGGATTTACCGTCAAGAAGTTCAGATTGGCTTGATACACAACCCTTGTTTTGCTCGCACCAGGCACGCATAGTTTTAAAATTTGCGATACAATTAAGTCGTTAGTCCTTCTTTTTGATGACATTATGTATATCTCCCAATAGTCAGTTCAAGATTCTATGTCACATAATCCTGGTTTTTCGCTGTTGGGGCTGAGTTTGTAGATTATGTCGTTCAGATTCAGCTCCACATAGCCATCCATTGGCACAGCGTTGTAATTATGAGTAGCAAGGAAGAACGCCAGATCCAGGGAATTCATGCGCGTATCTTCGTTGCCCGAGATAAGGTTTTTCAAATCCGAAATATCTTCACCTATGGCTGAGGCCGTGTTAATGAAGGCCATTAGGATGCAAGCAGCCATGATTGCGAGCAGATATTTCGTAACCCATCTCATAGATCATAGTACACTCTTCAGTAATCATATAGACGATTACGTGTAGATCTGACTATAATGTTGGTCAGATCCTATCGAAACTATTTTACTTAATATTGATTAGTATTGTTGTAAGCTGGTCCAAGAAGATTCGATACTATTCAAGAGGCAGAGGATCTGCATCTACGAGGGGGGGCTCCAAGCACCTCAGCCTTCCTCGCCCTGGGCCTCCTGCCTGGGCAGCCTCAGCATCCATCTTCCCGGCGGACGCCGCGTCCTGTCGCCCTCGGCCAGGAGGCCATTTCAGTCATGGCATCATATTTGATATTGATAATTCCAAAATGTCATAGAAAATTCTTCGGTGCAAAGCCGAAGAAGGAAGACCACGCCAAATTAAAAAAATGACCATTATTCTATGGCTCAGACCCCTCCCAGGAAGTCAGAGCCTATGGCCTTTCCTTGCTCCGACGCGGCGTATTTTGATATGGCAACGTCAGAGAGTAGATTAGCGTCGTTGGTGGCATATTGTGCCTCACTATCAATCTGATGGGCTATGCCCTTGCTTGTGGTATTGTTGGCAGCGACATAGGGCTTCTGCAAATTGATCGGCGCGGTAATCTTTGCCATGAGCAAAGCAGTGTCGTTTCCAAAGTTCTTAGCGACCCATGCATTCCACTGTTCGACCAGGGAATTGAAGGCCGGGACATCCTGGCCCTGGATGGCCTTGTCGTATGCCTGACCGAGTTGGAAGGACAGGCGTACGCCGTCGACAGTGACCTGTTGCTCAGGAGTATAGGCAGCGGCTAGAGAAATGGCCGCGAAGAGGCTTACAAGAATTATAATTGTCTTCATCATCAATAGTTCTTCGTCGAGATTATTAATACCTCTTGGTCTGCTAGCGAGTATGAGTTATTTGATGTGGATAAGGTCTTGGCAGAGCACGGCCCAGAGGGCAACTCTATCTGCTGGCCAGCTGCTTTCCACGCAGCCAGCCGCAAACAAATCATTTATCAGATAAAATACCGGCTAACCTTTCACGAACATGATATGTAGATTCCAGATCCCAGCCACCAATTGTCATCCACTTTCATCACGTAGCCTATCTTGAACTCATCTCTGTTACCGTGAGCGGGGTTCGGGAAGATGAAGTACGTAAAACCTTTCCCTTCCTTGGCGACGTTTATCAGGTTCCTGATGTATGGAACGCCATTGGAATCAGTCTCGCTCAACTTATTCTTGCTTATCCAATCGGGTTTGAATGGATGTGCAATGTTAGTTCCATTGAAGTCATAGGCATAGATGTAGAGATCTCCACGGACAAATGAGCCGGTTTTATTGCTGAACTCATCGAGTGCTTTATCTTTGCCGTTCTCTTGGGCATAGGCCACAGCGGACTCAACAAATGAAACGAGTTCTGTCTTGTTGGATGAGGTGATTATCGATTCTTCTTTTGCCAAGCCCATCGATTCTTCTTTTGCCAAAGCCAACTGCATTACGAAAAACGTCGCAGTCAGCAGCAAGATTACTATCATTAGCACATTCCAGTTTTTCAAGTCTATCACGTTATTGCGAAAGACATACCTCGTTGAAATACTTTTGCCGCTCAAATTCATGCATAACATGGTAACAATCGAATTTACCCCTATGAAGATGAGGCGATTATGCAGGCGGAAAGCGTTGAAGACTTCCGGTTGGCACTAAAGGCTCGCATCGCCAATGTAGACATATTCGAAGACGTAGACCTGGCCTTTTGGCCAGGCTCCAGGAAGGCTCTCGCGCGCATGGACCAAGAGCGCTTTGCCGATGTATTGATCGATATGCTGGAGCGTTTCGCAGGAGCGAGAATGAGGAAGATTGAAATCTTCACAGTCTTGAACGACGATTGGATGACGGTGCGCATCACGGGAAGGGGCAAAGTGCACTTGCCATCTTCTGAGCCAGTCCAACAGGTTCTTTGAAAGGAACCTGGCGCTATCTGGGGGGCTTCTGAAGACCTCTTTTGAAGCGAATAGCCCATATGTGGAAATCGAGTTTGCCACTTTTCAGGAAGATGTGTGATCGGACACTTGCGAAGGGTCAAACGGTGGCAAAGGCATCCGGCAGATAGAAGACTGCCGTCCATCCTCGGCCCCCAGGCCAGGCGCGCAGGTCTTCCCTGCCCGTCATGCTGATGTGGAGGAAATAATCAAGAGGGGAACTATGGCAACCAAAATAAAAGAAATGCGAATTAAGATAATCAAATTCCACTCTGCATACGAATAAATCAATAGGCAAAGGACCATAATCATTGCCAAGGCCTCGATACGTTCTTCTTTCTTAAGAAAAAATTCTGATGCGTGGAAACTTTTGTCTTTCAAGAAGCGGAAGCCTCTCTCTACCGCTTGCTGCCCTTTGTAATAGTTCAGCATGGTTTCAGAATCTAGATCCAAGTCATTGCTCGCGAGTACGAACCTGCCCAATTTTTGGCGTTCTCGGATTACAGATTCTTGATCAATTTCGAGATCAGCTTCAATCGCATACTGATAAATTCGCGCTTCATCCTTCTTCGGCCTACCCCTCTTTTTTTTCTGCACGCTCTAAAATAGAAGAGGCCACCAGGTCTTTAAGCTTGAAAAGAGGATGATCCGAAACCCATTTCTTTGCCGCGGCTATGGCATCTGGTTCACAAGCGTACCGTTGACGTTTCAGAGAATTGAGATCTTTCTGGGCATCACCCATCTTTTTTTGAAGGTTTTTATCAAAGGTCTTCTCCTTTTGCGCCTGCATCTCCTGGGACCAGAAAACCGCAGCTTTCTGAGGAATGCCTCCATAATTCAGATATGTAGTATGGAACGCATAGCGTGGATCCGTTGCAGGTGTCATTTCCAGTTCTGCTGAGATCAAAGCCTTTGCTGCCCCTACAGTTTCAGGAATACGAGTGATCCAATGTAGATCTTTTCCCAGTAGCTTGAGATTTTCTTCAGAATAAATAGCGCTATCTGCGACCCAATAATTTGAATCATCGAAGGAAATGGACTCTCTCAGTCTCTGGATCATCTCTGGCAAACTTTTTTTATCAGATTTGTTTCCGGAGAACGACTGCATAAAAAGAGGAACTCCATGTTGATTCACGACCATTCCCAGAACGAAACGCTTAAGGTCCATTCGGTTATCTTTGGCATGGCCAAAAGTAATTTTAATTGAATCTGTTCCATCTGGAGCATCACCTTCATACTTTCCAAACATCGAGAAGTTTGTCGTATCCACATGACGGCCCATATCGAGTTACTGGTGGATTACCTCTGCACGAACAGATAATAGTAACTGACGAAGCGGGCCACACACGGGAATTAATTGATGAGAAAGAATACCCTCTGCAGGAGACCTATATCCTGTGCCGTTGCGGTGCATCTAAAAATAAGCCATTCTGTGATGGGACCCACCGGAAGATCGGTTTTGATGGCAGTGAAACAGCCAGCAGAAAACTCTACCTGGAAAAAGCGGAGACATTCGAAGGTCATGAACTAAAACTGACCGATGTCCATGAATTTTGCGACCACTCCCGTTTCTGTCTACGGGCGGGTGGGATAAGGAATCTCATACAAAAATCAGACGATCCAGAAGCCCGACAATCTGCCATTGAAGAGGCCATGATCTGCCCCTCGGGACGGCTGGTGCTGTGGGATATGAAAACAGGCAAATCCTTTGAGAAGGAATTTGAACCATCTTTGGTGCTGGTACACGATACGCAAAAAGGTTGTGAAGGCCCTATCTGGGTTCGCGGCGGTGTTCCTATTGAATCAGCAGATGGCAGCATGTACGAATCCCGCAACAGGGTAACCCTCTGTCGCTGTGGAAAGTCAGAAAACAAGCCTTACTGTGACGGCAGCCATTGGATGAATCGCCAACAGAAGCTCCAGTTCAGGAAGAAGTGGGGGCTGGGAGGTTTTTGATCTGCTGCCTCTGCCACGCTACGGGCTACGCTAAATCTGCGTCGCAAAAAGTGGTGCGGGTATTTCCTTTTTCTTGGCGGCTAATCGAATTGCATTTGTTTCTATAATGTTGGGATGCGGCGCGTGAGTTCGGTCCAGTCGCTGCCGATGGCCTTTTTGATGAGTTCTTTTACTCCGGCAAAGACAGGTGCAGGCATCACCATCTGCCAGATACGGATCATGTTCTCACGATCATCATGTCCCATCAGCGGGAACATCCACGCCACCAATTCGGGGAACCGTTCCTGAGGAACCGTGCGGGACATGATACCAAGCGCCTTCCCTTGATCGGGCAGAGAGACTCGTTCCTTGAAAATCCGGTAGAGGTGTGTGTCTTCCTTATCCAGGTGGATATTGAGATGAAAACGGAACGCTGCGGTGGCACGGGCAGTCTGCAAAGGGTCGTGTGCAGAATACGATTTACTCAATGTGTCATATGCAAAATCCAAACCGCGATGGTCTTTCACATAGGCTTCCGCAACCAGGGGAGCGACATTCTCTAGCACGGGGAAGATAGCTAATTCTTCTCAGTGGGCGTGCCAGACCAATACTTCGTTAAAGAATCGGAAACGCTCGATGGTGGCGGCAAGACCCTCTTTTCCCCTTGCATAGTCCAACGCGGCAACATCGATACGCTCCAAGTCATTCCGAAACGCATTGTGAATCGCACGTATTGCATCGATAGGTTCAGCCATTACAATTTCTCATTTGATTTCGCATTTAGATATATGATTTCGTATTATATTAAGATATTTCTGTCACTGGCAACCGCTCAGGCATCCTGAGTCGGCTGCATCGGAGGTTTACGGTAATGGAGATACTGCTCGGCTTAACCTCTCTAGTCCATGACCGTCCTGGAGGAGAACCACAAATACTTCCTGATCATTGTGAACGATCCGCCGGGAGCAAAGAGCACGCTAGGAAGCGTACTCATGAAGATGGCCCAGGAGGCTGGAGTAGAGAAGCTTTGGCTCCAGAGCTAAACGAGGAGCAAGGAGCAGTTAGTGACCACTGAAGGTGCACTAACGTTCGGAAATCTACTCTCCAACTTCAAATTTAAGATCCCTGTATATTGCAGAGGAGACCAGCCATGACCAGCAACCACTACATGACAACCCGGAATGCATAAGGATCCGCGTGAGTCTTTCCATTTAACTCCAATACCGCGATGTAATACCACCCAGGAGCGTTTGCGTTGGCCTCTACCGTGATCTTTTGTCCAGGGCTTGTCGTGTCTTCGCTAGCAAGCCAGGTGCCAGCCTCATTTATGATGGCGATCCTGGTCAGCATTTCAGCTGGTACTTCCTCCAGGACAACCGCCAGAGTTCCTGGTGTGGAAATCTCTATCTTATAATAGGCCCCTGGGGCTAAGCCCACCACGTTCTGGTCCAGCTCTATTGTTTGTGCGTCGTTCGGAAGGGTGGCGAATCCTGGAATGGCCAACGATAACAGGCAAATCCCAATGACTAACAATTTAGTTCTCATGGCAAACACATCCTAGCACTCTTATCCATCTATATTAATCAGTAACTTCTTTACTTATAAAGATTTAGGATTGAATGAAACCTAGGAAAAAGCCCATAAAAAAGAGAAAAAAAGACTTACTATTGCACCGCGCTCTTCACCTCATCCACGATTTTGTCGATGAGGCTCTTCTCCTTCCCCGTCTGCTTCTTCTCGCCAAACTCCGTGGCCAATGCTTCCAAGAGCTGCTTTTGCCGCTCCGTCAGGGACGAGGGTGTCTTGATCTTTACCTTGACATGCAAATCGCCCGAGCCAATGCCCTGCAGCCTGGGCATGCCCTTTCCCCTCAGCCTGAAGACGGTTCCCGTCTGCGTTCCTGCTGGTACCTTTATCTTGGCCCGCCCACCCAGAGTAGGGACCTCCAGCTCTGCGCCCAGCGCCGCCTGAGTGAAGCTGATGGGCGTCTCCAAAAGCAGGTCACTGTCCACGCGCTGGAACTTGGGGTGAGGCCGGACGTTTATGACCACGTAAAGGTCTCCGCTTTCCCCTCCCGGCCCGGCTGCATCTCCCTGGCCGCGCAGCTTGAGGTGCTGGCCGTCCTCCACGCCCGGCGGGATCTTGATGTTGATTTTGCGGTTATTTCGTACCCTTCCCGAACCGGCGCAATCCCCGCAGGGGGAGACGATGATCTGCCCCCGTCCGCCGCATTTGGGGCAGGCCGAAGAGGTGACCATCTGCCCGAATGGTGTATTCTGGGCACGGGTGATCTGACCAGTGCCCCGGCAGTTACTGCAGACGGTGGGACTGGTTCCAGGCTTGGACCCGCTGCCGTGACAGGTGGTGCAGTTCTCCGTGCGCGGCACCTCAATGGTCGGCTCCAGACCAGTGGCCGCCTGCTCGAGGGTTAGCTGGATATCGTAGCGCAGATCCCGGCCATGGGCAGGGCGGCCGCGTCCGCCTCCTCCAAAGAACATATCAAATATGCTCTCGCCGCCGCCTCTTCCTCCGCCCCCGCCAAAGCCGAAGCCGCGCAGCAGATCCTCGAAGTTCACCCCGCGGAACAGGTCCTCTTGCGAGTACTGGCTGTTGATTCCAGCATGGCCGAACTGATCGTACTTCTGGCGCTTTTCAGGATCGGAGAGGACTGCATAGGCCTCGGATAGCTCCTTGAACTTCTCCTCAGCATCGGGCTCTTCCGATCTGTCGGGATGGTACTTCATGGCGAGCTTGCGGTATGCTCCCTTGAGGTCCTTCTCGCTTGAATCCTTGGGTACTCCCAAGACCTCGTAGTAGTCCTTCTTCTCCGGCATTTTTTAGTTCCTTATTTCTTATCGTTTACTACCTCGTAGTCGGCATCTACGGTCTGATCTGACTGCCCCTGACCAGGCTCTTGACCCGCGCCCTGCCCCTGCGAAGCTTGCTGTTTTTCCTGCTGCTCCTGTGCAGCCTTCTGGTACATGGCTGCCGACAGCTCATAGATGGAGCTTTGCAGTGTCTCGGTCTTGGCTTTGATCTCGGAGATCTCGCCACCCGTCTGGGCATTCTTCAGGTCGGCAATGGCCTTTTCGATCTTCTCCTTCTGCTCGGCCGTGGCCACGTCGCCCGCCTCTTTGAGCATCTTCTCCGAGGCGTAGACCAGAGAGTCAGCCGCATTCTTGACCTCGATCTCTTCTTTTCTCTTCAGGTCGTCAGCAGCGAAACGCTCAGCGTCTTTGATCTTGGCATCGATATCATCCTTGCTCAGTTTGTGAGGCGCAGTGATGGTCATCTTCTGTTCCTTCTTGGTGGCCAGATCCTTGGCAGAGACGTGAATGATGCCGTTGGCGTCAATATCGAAAGTGACCTCTATCTGGGGAATGCCGCGTGGAGAGGGCGGAATGCCTACCAATGTAAACCTTCCCAAAGAGACGTTGTCTTTGGCCAGGGGCCTTTCGCCCTGCAGCACATTGACCTCCACACTTGTCTGATTGTCTGCCGCCGTGGTGAATATCTGGCTCTTTCGCGTGGGAATGGTGGTATTCCTCTCAATCAGCCTGGTGGCGACAGCGCCCAAGGTCTCAATGCCCAGTGAGAGAGGTGTTACGTCCAGCAGCAGCAAGTCCTTGACCTCGCCACCCAAAACGCCCGCTTGAATGGCTGCCCCCATAGCCACGCATTCCATTGGGTCTACACCGCGCTCAATTTCCTTGCCCATGAAGCCCTTTACGAACTCCTGTACCACAGGCATTCTGGTGGGACCGCCCACCAATATGATCTTGCCTATCTCCGATTTCTCCAGTTTGGAATCTCTTATAGCCTGGGTCATGGGACCACGGCAACGCTCAATGACGTCCTGGATGAGTTCATCGAGCTTGGAGCGGTCCAGCGTCATGCTCAGGTGCTTGGGGCCGCTGGCGTCCGCCGTGATGTAGGGCAGATTGAGGTTGGTCTGCATTACGCTGGAAAGCTCGATCTTGGCCACTTCAACTGCTTCTCGCAGGCGCTGCATGGCCATAGAGTCGCCACGCAGGTCGATGCCCGAATCCTGCTTGAACTTCCCCAGGACAAAGTTGGTCAGCCGTTCATCCATGTCCCTGCCACCCAGTTGAGTATCTCCGGATGTGGACCTGACCTCGAAGACACCCTCGCCTATCTCCATGATGGTGACGTCCAGTGTGCCGCCGCCCAGATCAAAGACCATGATCTTGTGCTCGCCCACCTTATCCAGGCCAAAGGCCAGAGCCGCTGCCGTGGGCTCATTGATGATGCGAACTACCTCCAGGCCGGCTATGGTTCCTGCATCCTTGGTCGCCTGCCTCTGATTGTCATTGAAGTAGGCAGGGACGGTTATTACGGCTTTATCCACGGTGTCAGCCAGGTATGTCTCTGCATCCGTCTTGATCTTGCGCAGGATCTGGGCAGATATATCCTCAGGGCTGTACTCCTTTCCATGAACCTTTACTTTGTAGTCCGTGCCCATCTTGCGTTTGATGCCCGTGATGGTGCCATCCGGATTGGTGACTGACTGTCTCTTGGCCGGCTCGCCAACCAGAACCTGGCCCTCTTTGGTGAAGGCCACGTAGGATGGAAATGCCTTGCCGCCGATGCTTGTCCCTTCTGCGCTGGGAATTATGGTGGGTCGGCCGCCGATAAGAACTGCAGCTGCCGAGTTGCTGGTCCCAAGGTCAATGCCGATAATTTTTGACAAGATCTCATCTCCTGAAATTGAAAGTTATCACAACTTGTGAATATTTAAGCATATCATCATTCATCTTTTCGTCACTGCAACCTTTGAGAAGCGAATGACATGATTGTTAAAGATGTAGCCCTTCTGTATCTCTTCGGCCACGATGCCTTCTTCCAGCTCCTCTGTCGTGACCTGAAAGAGAGCCTCATGTCGATAGGGATCAAACCGCACGCCCTTGGCCTCGATGGGCATGAGCCCCTCCCCCGACAGTATATCGAGCAGCTGCATGTAGAGCACCTTACTGCCTTCGTCGTGCTTTGCCGCTACATCCAGGCTGTCGAGCACGGGAAGAAGCTTTGAGACGAGCTTCAGAGAGGCGTATTTCACATTGTCTTCCTTCTCGCGGGCCGATCTTTTCATAACGTTGTCCAGATCCGCCCGACAGTGCATCAAGAGGTCGAGCCGCTCCTCCGCCAGGCACTGGGCTGAGGCGAGCTGCAACATCAGCACCTCGACATTCACGCCTGTAGCCTCCGGTTTTGTTTCTGATTTTGCATCTGTATCCGCATCCGCCATAAGCTCCACCCAAAGTTTGTTCTTATAGAAAGAATTGGGCCGGCTTTGCCGGCGCCTTTCAGTTCCTTGTTCCTTTAGTAGTGAGGCATCTGCATCGGAGGCATGGTGTAGTCATGCGGGCTCTGGCCGGGCTTGGGTGCCATCTCTTCTCTCTTGGCAGCTATGACATCATCCACCCGTAAAACCATGGTGGCAGCTTCGGTTGCAGATTTGATCGCCTGGGTTTTTACCTTTAACGGCTCTACAACGCCCAGGGCCAGCATATCCGCAGGCTCACCCGTTATTAGGTTCAGCCCGAAGTTCTTCATGCCCTGACCGCTCTTGGCTCTCAGAGCCGCTAAGCTGTCCACGGGATCGAAACCTGAGTTCTCAGCCAGGGTCAGGGGGATGGACTCCACAGCATCGGCAAAAGCCCGAACGGCCAATTGCTCTCGCCCTTCCAGGGTGGATGCATACTGTCTCAGATTCTCGGCCACAACGATCTCCGGAGCGCCTCCGCCAGGCACAATCTTTCCGGTGCGAATGACGTCCATTACCACATTAAGGGCATCATCCAGGGCGCGTTCCATCTCCTCTAAGAACTGCTCCGAGACACCGTGCAGGATGATGGATACGGCCTTGGCCTTCTCGCAGCCCTCCACGAAGATCATGTGCTTGTCTTTTCCGATCTTGCGCTCTTCCACAAGAGCCGCCGATCCCAGATCCTTGGAAGTGACGACCATCACGTCGCCTACCAGCCTTGCCCCCGTGGCCAATGCCAGCATCTTCAGATCTTCTCTCTTGACCCGGCGAACAGCTAAAATTCCAAGCCTTGCCAGATAGTTTTGGGCAGTAACCCCTATGCCCTTCTCGCAGAAGACAACATTGGCTCCGGCTGTGACAATGGCATCAACCTGAGACTTGATAACCAACTCCTCGCCCTCTTTGAAGCTGGCGAGATTCTTGGCATCAGTAATAGTGACCTTGGCATCAGTATCCAGCTTCTTCAGCTCGAGAGTACCTTCCAGGAGCATAATTTTGGCCTTCTCTATGCGCTTTGGCATCTCCAGGGATGTTCTCTCTTTCTCGATTACTATGCCGTAGTTTATGACCGAGTCATCGATTCTGCCGCCCGGGATCAGGACGATCTTGACATTCTCTTCAATGTCCTTGCCCTCAAAACCGGTCACGGCTCGTGCTGCATCCACGGAGATTTTTGCCAGCGTATCCATGGCGATCTCTATGCCCTTTCCTCGCATGGCTGTCTGGGCAATCTTCAATAGCACGCGCTCGTCGCCTGATACGTCTATGGCCATCTCGGAAAGCACTTTTTGCGCCCTGGCTGCAGCTTGCTTATATCCCTGCACGATGACTGTGGGGTGGACATCCTGATCCAGTAGCGCTTCTGCCTTTTCCAGTAGCTTGCCAGCGATTATCACCGCGGTGGTGGTGCCGTCTCCAATCTCATCGTCCTGGGCTTTTGCCACCTCGACAATCATCTTGGCCACTGGGTGCTCAATATCCATCTCTCTGAGAATGGTGGCTCCGTCATTGGTGATGGTTGCCTCTTCGCCAGCGATGAGCATCTTGTCCATCCCTTTGGGTCCAAGGGTGGTCCGAACAGCCTCTGCGACCGCCTTTGCAGCTAAGATGTTCCTACGCTGCGCTTCTTTACCTGTATCTCTCTTGCTTCCTTCTTTCATTATAATTATCGGTACGCCGCTCAAACCTGCCAAACCTATAGTCCTCCCCGACTTTTTTCATACTACCAGTTTGAAGTTCTATATAAAAGATTCGCATGATTTTGGACAGCATTTGTATACATCACAGGATATATATAGTCTATATAGGAAGATCTATATAGTCCTCTCTCGGTCAAGCAATTAGGACAAATGCCAATTCAGCAAATGATATTAAAAGGGATCTGCGGTGACATCGAAGATCATCTCAAATAATCTAAATCTCTGGTATGGAGAAAAGCAGGCTCTCAAGGATATAAGCCTGAAAATTCCTGAGAAAAAAATTACTGCACTCATTGGCCCTTCGGGCTGCGGCAAGTCAACTTTTATCCGCTGTCTGAACCGGATGAACGATCTCGTGGCCAAGATTCGCATTGAGGGTCAGGTCCTCTATGACGATATCGATATTTATGGAAAAGATGTCGATGTCGTAGAACTGCGTAAGAGGATCGGCATGGTATTTCAAAAACCTAACCCTTTCCCCATGTCCATTTACGACAATATTGCCTATGGCCCCAGAATTCATGGGCAGAAAAATGTTGACAAAATTGTAGAGCGCAGTCTGAGGGATGCCGCCCTCTGGGAGGAGGCCAGCGAGAGGCTGGACCAGCCGGCTTTGGGTCTATCCGGTGGCCAGCAGCAGAGGCTGTGCATCGCCAGGACCCTGGCCATGAAGCCGGATGTTATCTTATTTGATGAACCATGCAGCGCTCTAGATCCCATCTCCACCGGCAAGATCGAGAGCCTCATGGAGATCCTGAAGGACAACTATACCCAGGTGATTGTGACCCATAACATGCAGCAAGCGGCCAGGATCTCGGACTGCACTGCCTTCTTCTTGCTCGGTGAGCTGATCGAGGTGGGAGAGACAAAACGCATCTTCGAGATTCCGAAGATGAAGAGCACTGAAGATTATATCACAGGAAGGTTTGGCTAGGGAAGGTTAGCTGAAGTTTTGGGGGAGAGGTAAGATGAGCCCGTATCGTGAGCGGTATCACAGAGATCTGAATGAGCTAAAAAATCTTACAAAAGAGCTAGCGGATCGGGGTGGAGGAGCTATAGATAAATCTGTTTTAGCCTTGCGTGATGCAAATGTGGATCTGGCCCGAGAGGTCATCAAACAGGATCAAGAAATGGATGATTTGGGCCTGAAGATAGAGAATCTATGCATGGAGCTCCTGGCTTTGCAGCAACCGATGGCCAAGGATCTGAGACGCATTATCGGCATCCTGAAGATTTGCATCGATCTAGAGAGGATCGGCGACTTGGCCGTAGATGTGGCCAGAGTTACCACACAATCGCAAAATAAGATTCAGATAACAAAGCTGGAGTATATTCCTCGCATGGCAGAGATCAGCAAAAAGATGCTCGACCAGTCCATGGAAGCCCTCATGAATAGCGACGCGGATTTGGCCAGACAGGTCACCAAATGGGATTATGAGATCGATGGGCTTTACGTCAAAGCCAGAACCAAGCTCTTGAAAATAATTATTGAAACACCTGAAGTGATCAATGAAGGAACGGCTCTGCTTATGGTGAACCGGCATCTGGAAAGGACCGGCGATCATATCTGCAATATTTGTGAGACAATCGTCTATATGGTGGAAGCAAAGAGAGAACATCTCAATTAGGATTGCTTATGGACACAAGAAAGGTACAGAGAACCGGCAAGTCGACCTTTATCGTCTCCCTTCCCAAAAGTTGGGCGACAAAGAACGGCATTTCTGCCGGTTCGATAATCTACATTAATCAGGGGGATAATGGATCTCTCACACTGTCCACGGATCGATCCGAGCGCGACCTGCGAGTGCGCCTCGATATTGGCGACAAAATGGGAGAGCATCTGGTAAGGGATATCATTGGATGCTACGTGGGTGGCTATAGAACGATTGAAGTGATGTCCGGGCACATGTCCTCTCTGCAAAAGAAGGACCTGCACCAGATCGTCAACAAGCTCATCGGCCCCGAGATCCTGGAAGAGACTATAAACAAGGTTGTCATTCAGGATCTGTTAAGCTCCGAGGAGCTTCAGTCCGAGCGGGCACTAAAAAGAATCAGAACCATAGTGAAATCTATGATCACCGATTCACTCTCGAGCCTTTTAAATAATAATGAAGATCTGGCGATTGATGTGATCCAAAGGGACAATGACGTGGACCGGCTCAACCTTCTTATCTCTCGCCAGTTCACTGAGGTCCTGAGATCGGGCTCTGTGAGGCAAGAGACTCTCAATCCCATTACTGCTTTCAATTATATGCAGGCGGCGTCCAACCTGGAACGAATAGCGGACCATGCCCATCGCATTGCCGAGATCGCCAGCCAGCGAAGCTACAACCTGCCCGAGGATTTGAAACAGGAGCTTTCCCGCATGGATTCATTGCTATGCGGCCTGCTTGATGACTCTATATCCTATTTGCTGCAGACCAACTCCAACAAGGCCAATGAGCTTATCGATAGGATCCGAGAGGTTCAGAAGCATGCAGAGGGGATAGCCAAATCATCCGGCAGCAAAGACAAATCGGAGATGCTGGTTAGGCTGGTCCTGGCGAGCAGTCTGGAGCGCATGCTTGACTACATCATGAACATAGGCGAGCTGACCATAAACCTCAGCCATGCCACTCACTCAACTGATAAAACGTGAGACTCAGGTTTCAAAAAGAGGGCTTTGTCATCTTCCACTAAGGCCGATCTCACTTTTACCTTTAGATCAGGCAGATCTCTCATTACTGCCTTCAGACCAGATCCGTATCCAAGTCAAAATAGCGGTGGACCAAAATATTCCTCATAATTCAGTGGCCTCGTTGAGGACGCGCTCACGGATACGTCCTCGGAGCCCCTTCTCGGTCACGACGTCAACAGGGCAGCCGAGAAGCTCCTGAAGGTCCATGAGCAGTCCACCTAGATCGAGAAGGCTCCTTTCCGGCTCCATCTCCACAAGCAGGTCGAGGTCGCTTGCTGAGTCCGCCTCATGTCTGGCTACGGAGCCGAAGACGCGGACGTTGTAGGCTCCGTGTTTTGCAGCGATAGCTAATATCTCTGCACGGCGCTCTTGCAGTTTATTATAAATATCCAAGCTATTCGCCCCTGTGATCCAATCGCCAATAGCCAGAAATGCAATGCAAATTATTTATTCCTTCTCTTGGGGCAAGAAAAGTCAATCTCGATTTCATTCGGATGAGATCTTGTGGATGCACGTGCTGTCCCCGCCCGCGTGCGCCTGTGCGGCGGCCTAGTGTGGCTATAGGGAGTCCGTGGCCCGATGGCGAAGACCCGCCAGGGGCGCGTCTGTGTGCCCCCGCAAGGATGGCGAGCGGGCGCAGCCTAGCTCGTATCGTTGGGCAGTGGGACAAGCGTGGCCATCGGCATCCAGCTTGAGCAGCCGGACATCACGTGACACTCTCAGAGTCTTCTTGCCGCATCTGCAAGACTATTGGATACATGTTGAGGTACATGGGCGGGAAGTTGCGGCTTGCATATTTCATTATCACCTTAAACCCGAACTTTTCATAAAAGCCAAGAGATTCGCGTTTCGAGTCCAGGGTTATGTACCTGCATCCGACCTCGTTAGACAACTGGTAAACCTTACCTGTAGCCCAAAAAAACAGAAAGCGCCCTATGCCACATCCCTCAAACCTCTCCTCAACAGCCAACCTGGCAATTTTTATGGAGGGATAACGAGGATAGGGATAGCCATCCACGCCATCGTCTTTTTCTATCAGCTTGACTTCAATCGTATCCGTGACAAGCGTCAGGTAGCCCAGTATGCTTTTTTGCCAAAGACAGAGATAGGTCCTGCTTATCAGATCCGCTTGGGATTTCTTTGCATCACTCTTCAGGAAATCGTTCAGGTCGTCATTGCTGCAACTAAAAAACGAGATGTCATGGCTCTCTCTTAGATATTCCACACGAAGCTCATCGAGTGGAATGGGCTTCATGCAACTGGATGCTCTTTGTATATCCGGATGGCTTCCCGAAACATCTCCATCTGCTCTTTAGTGGGCTTTTTGGGGTTCCTAATATCCTCTAAGAACTCTTCTGCATCTTCGCCTTCCAGGATTAAGCCCAATTCTATTGGCCGTGCCATGCTAATATGCCTCTCTTACTATTATGCTGATGGTTGGATATGAATCTTTGGACTGACATCCGCTGCCTGCTCCAGACCACGTCCCCGGCTCTGTGCGGCTTCCGCCCCCCGCGCGCGTGTGTGGTGGCGGCCTGGTGTGGCTGTGCATAGGCCCTGTACAGTAAGACTATCGTCTCACACAAGGATGTAGAACTTCATAGCCTGCTCGAATTATTGCGCACTCGACACCCTTTCCAGACGGAGTAGCTTCTCCTTCATCTCTGTGCCCCAAAGATATCCACCCAAGCCCTTCTTGGCGACAACGCGGTGACAGGGCACGAGAATGGCAAAAGGATTCGTGGCCATGGCCCGGCCCACGGCCCGCGCCGCCCCCGGCTTGCCCGCGCATGCCGCAACCTTGCCGTAGGTCATGGTCCGGCCGCGCGGGATCGCCTGCACCAGTGCATAAATCTGTTTTTGAAAATCGGTACATGCGGACATGTCCAACTCGGCTTTTGGGCAGGGCGCGCCGCTTTCCAGATGGGCGGCGATCTCCTCCGCCAGCTCAGATCGATCGACGGGCATTTCCTGGGAAAAATAGATCCTCTTTACCATCTCGCCCTGCCATTCTATGAGTAGATAGCAGCCCAAAGATGGAGCGAAGGTACCGGACGTCATTCTTTGATGATCTCACGGAAGGTCTTGAAGCGGCCCAGTTCAATCATCTCCACCTGCAGGCCGGCGGTGTCCAGGATGGCGATGCTGGAGAGGCCCGTGAAGTGGCCCCAGATCTCGCCAGGGTTGACCAGGAGCGTCTTGCCCTGCCTCGTCACCTCAGCGCAGTGGTTGTGGCCGCGAACCACGACATCGTAGAGCTGTGAGGCTACCACGGCCTTTACCAGCGGATCCTCGGTGCCGTGCAGGAGGGCGATCTTCAGGCCGTCTGCCTCGATCTCCCCAAAGTCGCCCAGGTACTCGCCGCCCACGCGGGCGAATTCGCGGGCCAGACCCACCCGGTCGCCGTCGTTGTTTCCGTAGACAAGCTTGACGGGAATGCCAAAGCCCTCAAAGGTGTAGCAGTTGCCGGAGCCGATCATGTCTCCGGCAAAGAGCACCAGATCCACTTTCTTTTGAGAAAAAACCCGCAGAGCATCCTTGACGCCTTGGATACTGTCATGGGCATCGGACATAATTCCTATGAGCATCAAATCACCCGCTGAAATCGCATCCCATAATTATATTTTGCCATAGGACTGCTCCCACCAAAAAGCGTTTTGCGGGCGTTAGGCTCGAAGGGCTTAAGTACAAGGAATAACCTGGTAGCGAGAGGCCCGCCTTAACTCAGCCTGGTAGAGTGCGCGGCTGTAGTATGTCTCGCACCGTAGAGGTGCTACGCGCAGTCACCGCGATGTCCCCGGTTCGAATCTGGGAGGCGGGATCTGAAAACTGTCCGGATGGTGTAGTGGCCCATCATGAAAGCCTGTCGAGCTTTCGACCCGGGTTCGAATCCCGGTCCGGGCGTAATCTGGCCTGCGAGCCAAAAGGGGCCTGGTAAAATCTGAGACTGATTTTGCAGGCCCTTCTAAGATATTTTTCGTAGATTTTCCAATGGAAGCCTCTTTTAATCGGGCATTCCCTGAAATGTTTTCTGGGTGCTTACTAGAGAAGATAGGTATTAAGTGGAACTGCTATCTATCTTTTTGATATGGATTTCGACGGCCTGCGGATGGCAAAAGAAAAATATCTAAATCCTAAAATAATATCGTATTGCATGAATAGTATTTTTCTGAATTTAAAAACAGAAATCTAACCAACCAAAATCTTCCCATGCTTGTCGATCTTTCCCTCAGAGATTCTGGTAGAGCTTATGCGGACAAGGTCCTGAGCCATCTGATACTCAATCACAGATATTTGGAGCGGCTTTAGGTTTTTCTTTGCTCTCAACCGGTTGATCTTCTCAGCCATGGGCAAGGTCTCCGGAGAGACGACAATGAAATCAAAGTCTTCATAGATGGAAGAGCCGCATTGATCGTCGATCTTTATGATGTTGGCATGCTCGATGCCAAAGCACCTCAGAACGACCGCTCGCAGATTCTTCACCCTTACCTCAAAACTGCGCACGGCTCGGGTTCTGCTCTCTCGGGCCATCTCGTCGGAGGTCAGGCCTATTACCACCTCGCCCTCTCCCCCCAACTCAAAGGCACGCCTCAGCAAGGAGATATGCCCATCATGAATGGGATCGAAGGTGCCTCCTACTGCAACTCTGGCCATACAGGCCCGCAAACGAGAGAGCCATATAAGTACTTGACGGCCTTTCCAGGCCTCTCTATTTTCAGGTGCCCGTGGTGAGTCTGTAAGTCTAAGCCGCAAAGGCCATTAGAGCAATGAAGAGATCAGAAGACCTTCGCCCCACTCAGAGGTGCGACCACAGGCCCAACGATGGCCGTCAAACCACCAGATTAATCGCGAAGGCAGAAGAGGCAAGTACACAAAAAACATGCGTCCATTGTGGCGGCAAGCTTAGTGCATTCCTAAGCGTTCCTTTATCGCTCTGACATCGGCCTGCATTTGTCTCGCATATCCTGGTTGAATGTCTTCCCTCATGCCTTTGATCTCATCCAGTGTCATATCAGAGGTTTTCCGCACTGCTTTGAGATCATTCCTCATGTCCAATAGCAGTGGAATTGCTTTGTTTAGCTGGTTGGAAGTGCAAACTTGGGCATACTCACCAGCTCTCATAACCTCGCCCTCAAAGTCCTCAAAAGCAATATTCGATACTCTTGAGTGCTCGGGCTTTTGGGTCTCTACCAGCTTCTTAAAATCTGCGATTGATTCTTCATCGCCTTCGACCAGGGTTATTACCTCCGGTCCCTTCTCGCCCGTCCTATTGCGGGCGTGGAAGCCTTTGAGACCCATGTCTATGGCATTACTCATCAGGAAGTATCTGTAGCCGACCTCATGGACTTTGGGACCGGTTATCTTAATTTTCAGCTTCATGTCCTTCCTTGATATGTATCTGTAAGACTATTTGATTGTTTCCTCGATCTTTCCTGTAGTCTTCATTTTCCTGATATTGATGTGGTTATGTCCTTATGCTCTTAGATTCGCCGCCCCCGGAAGCGCTCCAGGATCTTGGTCACAATGTGGCTTGATTTGCAGAGAGGACAGGGCTCATGCTCCTCGATGCGCACAATCCGGGGATGGAGGCCGCGGCGAAATAGTTCCGCCTGCAAAGCCGCCTCATCAAAATGCTGATCATAGCCCAATGTGATTATGTCCGGTTTGAGCTGCTCAACCGTCCGGAAGATATCCTTCTCCTCACCCAGCACTGCTCTGTCCACGACCTTGAGGGACTCTACCATCCTCAGTCTTTGCTCCTCAGGCAGGATGGGCTTGGATTTGTGGCGCACATTCACATCCCTGGCAACAATTACCACCAGCTCGTCACCTAACGCTCTGGAGTGCTCCAGGTAGAGGACGTGACCGGGATGGAGAAGGTCAAAGGTGCCTGTGGCGACTACAAGCGTCAAGGCCTGTCCTCTTTGAATTCATCATCAAATTCATCCTCAAAGTCATCATCAAAGCCGTCGTCCTTAAACTCCACATCTAAAATAGCCAGATCGCGCCGCCTTCCCGCGCCATCGTAGCAGGCGAAGCTTTGCTCGTCGAAAGGCGGGCCGACAATGATGTTAAAGTCCCCGGTGCGAGAGAAAAAGATGAGGTCCGGCTCGGACGGCCTGAGATCGCCGGATGGATGGCTATGTGCTGAGCCCGCCACCTGCATGTTGGGCAGCATGTAGAGCCGAACCAGAGCGCTCATCCGGGAGCTTTCCGTGCCGGGCAGGATGAGAACCTCGGTGATGATCTCCTTATCAACCTGAAGCAGCCCTGCGAACTCCACCGGCAGAGAGGAACGGGACGCCTCTAATATGAATCGCAGCGTGTCCCGGGCAATGCCGCGCACCTTTCTCGTCCTCATCATTTCCTCACCCTCCAAGTTCCTGATTCATAGCCAGCTTCCTGCTCATAGCGCCTCTCACAACGCCCCCTCCGCTTCAATGGCTCGCAGATGAATGCAGTCTCCAGCCAACACTCTTTTCAGCTCATCCCCGGTCCGAAGGAGAAGGGCGCCGTCCTCTGCCAGATCCACGGCCTCGCCCACCTGGTCGCCTGATGCGGAGGTGATGCGCACCTGCCTCTTCAGGGTGAGCGATCGGCTACGCCATTCTTCATAGATCTCTTTGCTTTCCATCTTTTCGCATGCCACTTCTATCTCCTCAAGAATCCGGCAAATCAGCTCGCACCTGTCGATGTCATGGCAAAGCTCCGCCGCCAGAGAGGTCGATCTCCACTCGGCGGAAAAGCCGGACGGGTCATTATTGGCGTTGATGCCCAGTCCCACCACGGCATAATCCAGCCTGTCCACCTGCGCGCCCACCTCCATGAGGATGCCGCAGATCTTTAGCTCCCGGATCAAGAGGTCGTTGGGCCACTTGATTCCCGCTTCCAGGCCGAGCATGGAGGAGAACGTACGGCAGAGAGCTACGCTCGCGGCCATGTTTATCTGGTAGACCTGATTCAGCGGCATCTTCGGCTTTAAGATGAGACTCATCCAGATTCCACCGGGAGGCGAAGCCCAGGGACGGGAGAGTCTGCCGCGGCCTTGTGTCTGGGTCTCGGCCAGTATGACGGTGCCGCTCGGGCAATCGCGGGCCAGAGAGAGGGCAACCTCGTTGGTGGAGCCGACCTGTGCATAGATGCGCATATCTCTTCCCAGCCACTTTGTTTTAAGGCAGCAGGAGATGCGGTCCGCATCCAGAAGGTCGGGCTTTTTGGCCAATCGGTAGCCCTTTCCGGTAAAGGCGGTGATCTCATATCCTCTCTGGCGAAGGACCTGGATCTGCTTCCAGACGGCGGCGCGGGAGATGGCGAGCCTTTTGGCCATCTCCTCGCCAGATACCCACTCTCCCGAGATCAAGAATGAGAGGATATCACGTGCAGACACCTTCAGCTCTTCTCCTCAGCCCTGTTCTGGCTGAGGTAGGTCCCGACGGCCGCGGAGATGGCGGCGATCTGGCGATTGTCCGCTCCTAAGGCAGAAGCCAGCGACATGCCTTTCTCATAATCCTCTACGGCCACGATCTTTACAGCCTCGACGATGTTCTCGTCTTTGATGAAGTGAGTGTTTATGTCTCCGCTGCGAAACCTCTTATTTCGGAGGACAGCTTTGTGGAATATCAGATTGGTTTTGACTCCCACAATGATGTACTCATAAAGGGCGCGCTCCATTCTGGCAATGGCCTCTTTACGGTCTTTGCCGTGGGCTACCAGCTTGGAGATCAAAGAGTCGTAGTAGGGCGGGATGACGTAGCCGGTGTAGACTCCGCTGTCCACTCTTATGCCCGGACCGCCCGGGCTTCGGTAACGTTTAATCTTTCCCGGACAGGGGGCAAAATCGTTGAGGGGATCCTCAGCATTGATGCGGCACTCGATGGCCCAACCGTTAATTTTCATGTCGCTCTGGTCATAGCCCAGAGGGTAGCCTGCTGCCACCATGATCTGCTCTTTGGCCAGGTCTACGCCCGTTACCATCTCTGTGATCGGGTGCTCTACCTGCAGGCGGGTGTTCATCTCCAGGAAGTAGAAGTCGCCGCGGGAGTACATGAACTCCACTGTGCCGGCGCTGGAATAGCCTATTGCTTTCGCAGCTTTTACGGCGATGTTGCCCATTCTCTGGCGCAGCTCCTCGGTCATGACGGGCGAGGGGGATTCCTCGATCAGCTTCTGGTGGCGGCGCTGGATGGAGCACTCCCGGTCTGAGACATAGATGGTCTTTCCATAATTGTCGGCCAGGATCTGAAACTCGATGTGCCGGGGCTCGGTCAGGTATTTCTCGATGTAGATGGTGTCGTCGCCAAAGGCGCTTCTGGCCACGGACTGAGACGAGGTGAGGGCGGGCAAGAGCTCCTCGCGGCTCTGCACGATCTTCATGCCAATTCCGCCTCCCCCTGCTGCCGGCTTGAGGATAATGGGGTAGCCGATAGCGTCTGCGATCTCGGCTGCCTCGTGCGGATCGCTGATGCCCTCTTCGATGCCGGGCACTATGGGAACGCCGGCATCTTTCATGGTCTGGCGGGCAGTGATCTTGGAGCCCATGGCGTCGATGGCCGAGGACGGAGGGCCAATGAAGACGATGCCGTTTTCCTTGCAGGTCGAGGCAAATTGCGTATTCTCGGAGAGAAAACCGTATCCCGGATGGATGGCCTGGGCTCCGGTCTCAAGAGCGGCTTTGATGATATTGTCTATCCTCAGGTAGCTCTGGCGGGAGGGAGCCGGCCCGATGAAGACGGCCTCGTCTGCGTATTTGGCGAAAAGGGCATGTTTATCCGCTTCGGAGTAGACGGCCACAGTCGAGATGCCCAGCTCCCGGCAGGCGCGCATCACCCGGATGGCGATCTCTCCCCGGTTGGCGATCAGGATCTTGTTGAACATTCCTCGCTGAAAGACGCTGCCAAGGTAAAACCTTTTTGGAAGGGGCAGCTTCTTTAAAGACGATGGCGATGATGCCCAAAAAATAGAGCCTAAATGAATTTGATCTCAAAGTGGTAGTAGTAGGCAAAACATTATATCGATAGCGATAGATATTTTACTGCGAAGGGGATTTAAGAAAATGGTTCAGGTAAATGTAACCGTGGCAATGGGAGTGCTTGTGATTCTTACCGGCATCGCTCTGGTCGGGGTTCAGGTAATGGAGAGCCAAGGCGGGGAGATGCAGAGCGATAGCTTCAAGCTCATAGGGGCGGAGGCGGGAGCCACCAAGTTTCAGGTAGAGACGGCCTTTCCGGGAGTGCCCATGATCGCTCTGGGGATGATTCTGCTAATTGCGGGAGCTTTTTTATCGGGAAGATACTGACTCTGACTGCTCTTTTCGGCAAATTCCCTGCAGCTAGCTTTTCCGTCAGCCTGTGCCATTTAGCCTTGGACAAAACTAAGTAAAGCAAAAGCTAAAAATGCATGAGATCCTAATTTTAAGCCATGTTGCCCAGGGATCTATCTCCGGATGAGTGCACGAGTCTTCTTTCTGCTGCCAGATACGGCCGGCTGGGGCTGTCCAAAGACAACCGGCCCTATGTCGTTCCCATGTCCTATGTCTACGAAGACGGCAAGATCTACCTTCACTCCCGCGGGATGGGAAAGAAGGTCGAGTATGCCACGAAGAATCCCAGTGTGTGCTTTCAGATAGATGTTTTAGAAAAGGAGCGCTGGACGAGCGTAGTCGTCTTCGGCATCAGCCGGATGTCCGAGAGCGTAGAGGCCAAGCAGAAGATGTTTGATGCCTTCACCAAAAAAGGCCAGGGCGGGCACGCCGGCAAGAAGTTCTCCCGCGAGGAGCTGGAGAGGATGCCCATGACCATCTGGGAGATCGAGATTGAGGAAATGACCGGCAAAGAGGGCGTCTGGTAAGGCGTCTGTCGGTTTGAGGTAGAATGCCCCCTGCTGTAAAGTGGACTGAGAAATACCGGCCTGATACTCTCAAACAGGTTTTAGGAAACGGCAAGGCCATCGAGGAGCTGCGGGCCTGGGCGGCGTCCTGGGATAAGGGCGCGCCCATCACGGGAGCGGTAATTCTCTACGGCCCGGCGGGGACAGGCAAGACCTCGGCTGCTCTGGCGCTGGCGCGTGAGTTCGACTGGGACTACATCGAGATGAATGCCAGCGATGCGCGCACGGCGAGCATGATTCAGAAGATAGCCGGCCCGGCCTCGCGCTCCATGACCTTCTCCGGCAAGCCGCGGCTGGTCATTTTGGATGAGGCGGACAATTTGCACGGCACTGCCGACCGGGGCGGGGCGGCGGCCATGCTGCGTCTGGTTAGAGAGACCAGTCAGCCCGTTCTTCTGATTGCCAACGAGTATTACGAGATTGAAAAGCCCTTGCGGGATGCGGCCAAGGGCATACAGTTCCGGTCGGTGCGCTCCACCACCATCGCCCAGGCTCTGCGGGAGATCTGCCGGACGGAGAGCGTGGACTGTGATCCTGATGCCTTGATGATGATTGCCGAGCGCGCAGGCGGGGACATGCGCTCCGGCGTGAACGATCTGCAGGCTGCCGCCCAGGGGCAGGCGACCCTGAAGCTGGAGGACGTAGCGACTGCCGAACGGGACGTAAAATCGTCCATCTTCAAGGTTTTGGAGGTCATCTTCAAAGGCAATAGCGCCCAGGAAGCCCTGCAGGCCTCTTACGCTTTAGATGAGAGCCCGGAGGACCTCATCAACTGGGTGGACGAGAACCTGCCGCTAGCGTACGGGGGCGTGGATCTCTGGCAGGGTTATGAGCGGCTGGCGCGGGCGGATGTCTTTTTGGGGCGCGTGCGCATAAGGCAGAACTACGGCTTGTGGCGCTATGCCAGTTATCTCATGACAGGCGGAGTGCAGTCTGCCAAGACAGAGCGTCGGCACGGCTATGTGGCTTTCCGGCCCCCCAGCCGGTGGCGGCGCATGGGCCAGACCAAAAAGGCGCGTAACATTCGCGACTCTGCTGCCAAGAAGATCGGTAGGCATTGCCACGTTTCTGCGGCATTCGTTCGGGCGGAACTGATGGGCTTTGTGGGGCTCCTTTTGGCCGACAAAAAGAAGGCCGTTCCCCTGGCGGCGGAGCTGGAGCTGGATGCAGATGAGATCGCGCTTCTCCTGGGCAGCACAACCACTACCAAAAAGGTGCAGAACATCTTCGAGGAGGCGACGAAGATCCGGGCAGCGGAGGAGTTCGAGGAGATTGAGCTGGGCTGGCACGGCACAGGCACGGCGCAGCAGCCTCTGGGGGGCACACCGCTGGCGCGTGCAGCGTCGGAGCAGGCGGGTTCGGGAGCTGTGCAGGTGGGTGCGGAAGTGACGAAGGTTGTGCCAGCCAGCGCCGAAAAGGCAAGTGTCGTGGTGGCAGAGCCGCCAAGGGCGGAGCCTGTTGCACCGACGGTCGGGCCCAAGCCGGCGGAGCCTGCGGCGGCAACCGGAGGGCCGGAAGGGACCGCTGCCAAGCCCGAGAGCCGCAAGAGGGGCAGGCCGAAGAAGGCGGAGAGCGAGGGGAAGGCTGAGGCCAAGCCAGCTGCGAAGAGGCAGAAGTCGCTGTTTGACTTTTGATTTGCATCCTTTTTGATGAGTCAAGGACACAAAACCTTTTCTGCATTGATATAGAGTTAATCGAACTGATGGGCTGCAAAATGATCAAATGGAACGAGTTAGCTCTGATAATACTGATACTAATATTCTCACTATTCCCTGTTTCATGTAATAATAACAGCAGCGTCAATTCCAGTCAAGATTCTGTCAGCAATGCCACCGAGTTATATCAGCCTCCATCAGACAATATTTCTGAAACCACAAAGACCGCTCTAGCTGAAAAATTTGGTCAACTTGACTGGCTTGAAAAGATTATATCAATTATTGCAGGTACATTCGTAATCGTTGCAGCTCTGGTTGGTTTATATCTTTGGCTCTTTCCCAATGCCCGAGATGGCGCACGAAAAAGAATCATTGGCCTGCTCAAGAAAATCGGACTTCACAAGAGCGATCCTGAAGAAGTCTCGACTAGCTCAGGTCCTGAGAAAGAGCTTTCAAGGAACATAATCAAATTGCCCTATCCACTTAATCCTAACTTCACTGGTCGCCAAAAATTTCTGTCTGCCTTAGCACAACCACTGATTCAAGCCGACTCCAGCCCTAAAATCTTCGCTCTGGTTGGCAACGGCGGAATGGGAAAAACTCAGATCGCATTGCAGCATGCTCATAGACCCGAGAACGATTTCAAATACGTCTGGTGGCTGCGCTCAGAAGAGCCCACAACGCTTCTTGATGATTATATTGGAATAGCTGAGGACCTCAAGCTGCCTGGATGGGACCTGAGGGATATCGACCAGACAATAAAATCTGTGAAGCGCTGGCTGGAAAGCGAATGCAGCTCAAACTGGCTGCTTGTATTTGACAATGCTAAAAAGCCAGATGATTTGATGAGATATCTCCCCGTAGCGGGCACGGGCCAGGTAATAATTACCTCCAGATTATCGGTCTGGGACGGCATGGCCAAAACTCTGGAGGTGGGTGTCTTTCAGAGGGATGAAAAACAGGATGAATCAGTCGAGTTCCTTCTCAAGAGAACCGGACAAAATGATAGAAAAGGGGCGACGATTCTCGCCCGAGAGCTGGGAGACCTGCCCCTGGCTTTGGAGCAGGCTGGTGCCTACATCAAGGAGACCGGGATCTCATTCCAAGACTATCTAGACCGGTTTAAGAAAGACAGAAAGACGTTGCTAGGACACAGCAAGCCCCTAAATTATCCTGACACGATAGCAACTACCTGGGAGATTTCTTTTCAAGCGGTGCAACAAGAACGACCAGTCGCTGGAGATCTTCTCAATCTCTGTGCATTTCTGGCACCGGACGCAATTCCTAGACGGATGTTGGAAGAGGGGGCAAAACACCTGCCAAAGCCTCTTGCCTCCTGTATGAAGAATACCAGTGAACTCGATGAATGCATTGGACTCTTGAAGAGATACTCGCTGATCAATGTGGCAGAGAGCCTGATCTCCGTCCACAGGCTGGTGCAGGCTGTTGTTCAGGATAGATTGAGCCTTGAGAAACAAAGGACTTGGGCCGAGTCTGCATTGAAGCTGGTGAATGAAGCATTCTCTTTCGGTCAATTTGATCAAGAAACCTGGGAGAAATGCTCAAAGCTGTCCTCTCACGCATTTCATGCATCCGGGCATGCTCAAAGGCTAGGAGTCTCAACTCAAGAAACAGCAAATCTCCTGAATAATCTTGGCGAATATCTGCATAATCGAATGGTGCTTGCATCAGCCAGGTCTGTACTTGAGAAGGCGCTGGCCATCGACGAGAAGGCCTTTGGACCAGAGCACACTCGCGTGGCCATAAGAGTCAACAACCTCGGAGGAGTGCTGAAGGACCTGGGAGACCTCAAGGGCGCTAAAAGATGCTACGAGAGGGCGCTCGCCATCGACGAGAAGGCACTAGGGCCGGAGCACACCAGCGTGTCCATAGTTGTCAACAACCTGGGAGGGGTCTTGAAGGATCTAGGGGACCTCAAGGGCGCTAAAAGATGCTTCGAGAGGGCGATGGCTATCGACGAGAAATCCCTCGGGCCAGAGCACACCAACGTGGCAACAGATGTCAACAACCTCGGCTCGGTGCTGAAGGATCAGGGAGACCTCAAGGGCGCTAGAAGATGCTACGAGAGGGCGATAGCTATCGACGAGGCTGCCCTCGGGCCAAAGCACACCAACGTGGCCAGAGATGTCAACAACCTCGGCTCGGTGCTACAGGATCTAGGAGACCTCGAGGGTGCAAAAAGATGCTACGAGAGAGCGCTGGCCATCGACGAGAAGGCCTTTGGACCAGTGCACACTCGCGTGGCCATAAGAGTCAACAACCTCGGCTCGGTGCTACAGGATCTAGGAGACCTCGAGGGCGCAAAAAGATGCTACGAGAGGGCGATAGCTATCGACGAGAAGGCCCTTGGGCCGGAGCATACAAGCGTGGCCACAACTGTCAACAACCTCGGTGGTGTGCTGCAGGATTTGGGAGACCTCGAGGGCGCAAAAAGATGCTACGAGAGGGCGATAGCTATCGACGAGATGGCCTTAGGATTGGAGCATACAAGCGTGGCCACAGCTGTCAACAACCTCGGTGGTTTGCTGCAGGATTTAGGAGACCTGGTGGGCGCAAAAAGCTGCTTTGAGAGAGCTCTGAAGATCTTTGAAAAGCGCCTAGGAAAAGATCATCCTAACGCAGTTTTAGTGAGGTGCAACCTAAAGTCGTTACAAGAAAAGGCCTGATGGAGAATGGCCGCAAAATCATGGTTTCCGGAGGCTAAAGGCGAATTCGTGGTCTGAGGATCGTTCTCTTTTAGCCAGCTCTTCCGAAAGGAGTGAAAATAATCTAAACCTTGAAGTCCAAGTCTATCCCATAACCCAATTCCAGCCGATCTTCGCTTTTCTTCACGACCTTCGCCAGAACAATAACCACGAATGGTTTGAAGCGCACCGCACAGAATACGACCGGGCCAAATTGCTCTTTGAGGACTTCATCTAGGGCCTCATCTTCCGCTTCGATGCCGTCGAGTCCTTGGGCGATCTTGCCGCCAAAGATGCCATCTTTCGCATCCATAACGACTTGCGCTTCGCCAAAAACAAGCCACCCTACAAAAGCCACTTCTCCGCCGTGCTCGCTCCCGGCGGCAGGCACTCTTTGCGGTTGCCCTACTACATCCACATCATGCCCGCAGGCTCACTTCTGGCGGGTAGCGTGCACATGCCCATAAGATCCGAAAGAATGGAGCCTGCGCTTAGGGATGGCCGCCCAAGTCTAAATTCCTGCTATGGAGTTAGATCCCTGCAAGCATCTTCTTTTTCGCGGATTTCTGCCTAAACCCCGTTTTAGTCCAATGCTTCTTTGATTACTCGGTCTATCTCAGCTTTTCTTTTCGGGTTTAAAGATACATGCCTGCCGTAACCGGTCGGCTTGTCCAGCAGCAGCCCCTCTTTGACCAAATCATCGGCTATATCTTTCACGCTGCCGCGAAGATCTTTCGGGAACCCCCTTGGAAGATCATCAAAAGCGGTATGGCTATTGCCCCAATTATCACGTCTACGAAGCTTCTTTAGAAGTACTGCCTTTATTATTGCGATTTTTTCTTTTTTCATATATTCACCATCATTATATTTTTACTACATTAGTACCCATATGAGTCCTATCCAGTATATACTACTATTTTATTCACATATGTATTTTAAAACTAAGACGGTAAAGTACTTAAACCTTGTCGTACACTAGGATATACATACAAATGCGTTCTTGCTGCGAATTCGATGAGAACCGGACACCTTGCAGAGAAAACCGAGGTTGGTAAATTATGGACGAATCCTTATTCATGAGAGAGCTTGGAATAAAGAGCCCGATGCTGAAGGTGTTGGACTTTTTAATGGATAACGAGGCCTTTGATTATTCAAAGACTGACATAGCCGAGGGTACGGAGATGAGCAGAACCACTCTATTCAAGGTGTGGCCAAGGCTGGAAGCTTTGGATCTCATCACAGCCACAAGAACAGTAGGCCAGGCCAAGATGTACAGGCTGAATAAGAAAAGCCCTCTGGTAAAGAAGCTCATGGAATTGGATGACGTCATCTCTGAGTTCTTTGCTATGAAGCACTGCCGCTCAGAGGTCGGATCACAGGAAGTCAGCATATCCGAGGTTATCAGGCCGGATCAAGATGAAGCAGAAGTTGTCGCTTAGATGAAGCATCAAACTCTTGGACGCCGCTGCCCATGAAGTGAAAAATTATCCAAAGCTTGAAGACCAAAGTATATCCCATGACCCAATTCCAGTGGATTGCACACCCCGGCCGGGCGCACTCTCTCTATTTTAAAGAGAATATTTATTCCATTAACTATCAATATCCGCAATAGCTCGTGAACATTCGTTGACTTTGAACATTGAACGGCTAATCGAAAAAGAGTGTGAAAGCCATGAAAAAGGAATATTGTCTGATTCTCGCTACAATACTATTGTTGATATCGTCGATGGGTCTGGCATGCGGTGCCGACCAATCGCAGCCGACCGTTGAGATAAAGAGCTTCTCCTTTCAGCCGGCCTCGATCACCCTGCCGGTGGGAGCCACGGTAACCTGGATTAATCGAGATCCAGTTGTTCATACCGTAACCGCAGATGATGGTTCGTTTAAATCTCCTGACATTGCCGGCAACGGCGGGAAGTTCGAACGCACCTTCTCAGAAGCTGGCACTTACAAATACCACTGCACTCCTCACCCTTCCATGAAGGGCGAGATTGTGGTGATGCCGGCCGCGGCTTCCTCTGATCCCGTGTCCGTGAGGCCCAGGGTGAAGCTTGAGCCCGTGGCCGAGGGTTTCACGGCGCCCATGGCGTTCCTCAGCGCCAGAGATGGGACGGGACGGATGTTTCTCGTCGAACAGACCGGCCTTGTCAAGATCGTAAAGGCCGATGGCACTGTGCAGAGCGAGCCGTTTCTGGATGTCAGGGACCGGATGGTTGAGTTAATGACCAGATATGATGAACGCGGTCTCCTGGGCCTGGCTTTCCATCCGGGCTTTGCCGAGAACGGGCGGATCTTCGTCTTTTACAGCGCGCCCCTACAGCTGACCGCTCCGGAAGGGTGGAACTGCATCAATCACCTATCAGAGTTTTCCGTCTCCCAGAGCGATCCGGGCAAAGTGGACATGACCACTGAGAAGGTGCTCCTCCAGGTGGACAAGCCCCAGTTCAATCACAATGGCGGCGCCATTACCTTCGGCCCGGATGGCTACCTCTACATTCCGCTGGGCGATGGTGGCAACGCTGACGACGCCGGCCTGGGCCACGCCCCTGATGGAAACGGCCAGAACACCACAACCTTCCTGGGCAAGATCCTGCGCATCGATGTGGACCGCAGGGAGGAAGGCATGGCTTACGGCATTCCGGCGGACAACCCATTTGTGGGCCGGGAAGGCATACTCCCAGAGATCTATGCCTTAGGACTTCGCAATCCCTGGAGGATCTCTTTTGATACTGATGGTAATGGCAGCCTCTTCGTCTCCGATGTCGGTCAGAATCTTTGGGAGGAGGTGGACATTGTGACCAAAGGTGGAAACTACGGCTGGCATATCCGGGAGGGAACACACTGCTTTGATGTGAAAAATCCCAACGAGTCTCCGGCCAGCTGCCCGGACAAGGGTGCTGGAGGCGAGACGCTGATTGAGCCCATAATCGAGTACGGACATGATACAGGCACGGCGATTGTGGGCGGCTATGTCTACCACGGCCAGGCCCTGCCGCAGATGCAAGGAAGATACATATTCGCAGACTGGTCCAATGATTTCGCCAGGGGCAACGGCACTCTGCTGGCGGCCACGCCTTCCCAGGAGGGACTCTGGAGCTGGGAGGAGATGGAGATCGCCGGCCATCCCAGCGGCAGGATTGATAGCTTCATCCACTCATTGGGAATGGATGACAAGGGAGAGATCTACGTCCTGACCTCGGATGAGCTGGGACCGATCAACAGCACAGGCAAGATCTTCAAGATACTGCCGGCGTGAGATGGATGGGAAGGGACCAATAATTCCCTTGCTTTGATCTTCCCACTTTATCTGTCCTCTATTCTATAATCGGAGGATGCGCGGATGAGCTGGCGAACATCCGGGCTTCGCTGCGGATGCGCGAGAGGCTACGCGGGCCCGAGGCTTGCCGCACTGTGGAGCTTCAGAAGAGCCGGGGTGGAGGAATCTAAAGTTAGGTTCAAGGTGAAGAAGGAGGGCCGGAAGGGTAAGGTGCCTTTGTACTGGCACGTCGTCTGGATGGTCGAGGTTGAGACGCGCATACCCGGGGGATAAAAAGGTAACAAGAGAAAGCAACGATAAGGGCAGCCAAACCGATTAGAGAAACTGGAGAATGTATGGGCGAGCCTTCAAGATGCATCTAATCTGTACGATTTGAAGCTTCTCGGAGGCTCCTATAAATTAATGGTATTTTTAAATATTTAAATTTAATTAAATCAGCATCGTGCCATTATTGAAGAGGGATATGATTCATGGAATAACCCTCGGCAACGTGAACTACCAGCTTGAGATGAGCTCGACTTCTGATACCGTTTATCCGTTTATCCCAATACCTATCTGGCGGGCCGAGGCTCCTTTGGGCTTATCGACCTGTGCCTGCTGGCCCGCGAATAGACGATAGACGATCTCCTATACTTCTTGCAAGACTTCGTGCGAAACAGCCGCAGCGCCCAGCCAATGACATCTACGTAAGACTGATACATCTGATTCCTAACTCAGCCCATGATCTTCGCCCCGGAAAAGTTTGAAAAAATTCAGAAAATACGTATGGCTTTTAAGGAGACTGGTATGTATCCAAAGCGGATTGGTATCGTTTTTTTCAGAACGAAAGACAGATATCTATCTTATAGCTATATGTGCTAAAAGGGATTATCCAAAATCTAAACCTTGATTCCCCAATTACAGTGTACCGGGCTTTTAAGTTTAAAAGCGGCACTTTATTGGGGACCAGATAGGTCCATGGGTTTGCGCAAAGAGGTGTTAAGACATGAAAAAAGCAAAAGCATTTCTGGCCTTTATTTTGTTGCTTATAGTTGCAGTAAGTATGGTTAATGCAGCTCTACCAGTGATACGTCCCAGTCAATCTGTTGCAGTAATGCCAAACCCACAACAAATTGCACCATCAATCAACATTAATCTGATAAAGATAGCACCGGCTTCTCCAGGTAACAGCGAGCCAGTAAATGTAGGTGTCAAGGTTATATCCGCAGTAACCCAGCAAGATATTTGTGGATTGGATGCGTCCAACTTTAATTTGGAAACCCTTACAGTACCACCTGGCGGTCCAGCTATCGTTATAAAAAATGTCTTTCCCATATCTTCAGTCGCTATAAACCAACCAGTGAGCTGCGATTATTGGCTCTACATAGTCCCAACCTCGTACCTGGGTAACCAATATACCTGGTTAACCGGAACTTATACACTTAAATTATATTATACTGCAAATGGGCAACAACTCGCTAATAGAACGTTTAGCTTTAGAGTTTAACCGAAACATCCTTTTTTGATATTAAGCCGGAGCGGAATAACTCTTATTGGGCAATGTCACAGAAGTATTTCAGAAGATCAGAACAATGAGTCCGCAAAATCGATTTCAAAACAGATATACGGATACAGCTTGAAACGAGCTCGATCCCAAGTCTTGCTTGATGGGGACAAAAGCACCGATTTGATGATAAGAAGGAGGGAGGCAAAAGTCAGTGACGTAGGAGGGAAAAAGACACTTCGACCTTTGCCATATACCATATACGGCAATTGCCGAGATAAAAGGTTTTCGATTCAGGCCAGAAAAGATCACATTCACGCCAATGAAATAATCAAGAGAATGAGTATCGAGATACAGGCGGGCCAGCGCCGATCCACAGCGCCCTCCTCAAAGGGACCGATCACCGTAGTGATGGCCTGACCCTACCCAAAGCTCGACTTTAATAAGCTGGGCTCGAAGGCGGCACAGCGCTGGAATCTCACACAGCGTCCGTTTTACTGGAACCCGTTCTCATGGGGCCATGTGCCCGCCTTCTCGCCTTTGGCTTGACTTGTGCCGCTTATGCCCCGACCGTGTATTCGCGTGAGATCTCCCGGCAGATTACTGCGCCAGTTATAGCGCGCAACTTTTTTCCAAGGCCGCGAAGTTTCAGTCTCACAGGCTCGTAGCCAAATGCAGTGCCACGAAGGCATGCATCTCCTGTACCAAGGGATTTTGATCGGCCAACCCTAGGAGCTGGCGGCATGCTGCCCCACGGTGGAGCAAACACACTAGATTTCCCCTGTCATCAGAGCATCATCGGAATACGTTAAGCCCACGGCACGCCCGCCACCCTATCATGGCATGAAGCAGCAAACTACCTATGTAATCGTTATAGATATTTGTAGTTGGCGGTTGAAAGCCGGCAGACCGATAACAAAAATTGTTAGGTGGGCTAGCTGAGTCGCTCAGCCTCCGAGCTCAAGCGGTAATCTTGGTCTTGGTGATGTACTTGATAAGGTCCAAGCTGATCCTGGCCTTCTTGTGAATCTGATCGGCCACATCATCGACGGATGCGCCGCTGGCGGCCAGAACACGGATCTCCTCAAGCGTGGTGTCGTCTACCGTGAAGTACTCATCCAAGTCCTTTCTGTGGCCCCATACGTCGCCTTCCAGCATCTCAACACCCTGCATCTCCAGGAATACCTGGATGGCATTGGACATGGTCTTGCGATAAGATGGCGGAACCTGAATCATCCTCAGCCTGGGACATCTCTGCATCAGGTTAAGGAAATCTACATTGCTGGCCCGAAAGGCCATGTGAACTGTCTTCTCATTGGGGTTCAAATTAGGGATCTCATTTCTGGCGCTGATTACTCTAAGTCTCATTTCAGTACTCCTGGCCTTAAAATGCATTCATAATATTAATAGACACTTTCGCTGTACACATCTGACTAAAACGATTTAGCCAGCTCTTTTCAGCCTCCGGACGACCTATTGGTGCCCGATCTTTTGTTGCGCTTGGTGCAGCTCAGGAAAAGCTCCCGAATCCAAGAGAATCTTCTGAGAGCTATCTCTCTGCAGCATCTACATAGTTTATTCTTTTCAGGAAAGGCGTTCGCTGTTTCGATGATGTCTTGGAAAATCTCAGAAAAGCAAAAGATATAGGTTCTGAAGAAACGAAGGGCGATATCGAAATAATACACTACGTAATGCAAAAGCTTGATGGGACTGCAATAAAAATCCCGCAATCCAGGGTTTCTGAAAGGGGAACGACGCTAAGGTCCGCTCTGATGGGAAAAAATTCTGAATTAATGCCTAAGCCAGATAGCATTATCGATGAAATGATATTAATATTAGCAAGAGATCTATCCGAAAAAATGATAAAGTCTCAAAGTAAAGCCAAAAATTGAATAGAATTATCCAATGGGTCAGGAATTGCTCCCTCTGCTCCATCAAGAGGAGGAGAGCTTTTTGGCCCTATCTTTCCCATTAACTAGATAATCATGCGCTTCAATATGGATGAACTGAGGTTCTATCCTCAGAACTATTCGGGGATTATTATGGCACAGCCCAAAGCCAACTGGCAGGCCCGGTCGCTGGAGGAGATTGAGCAGGTTCTCAAACAGAGCATGCCTGAGGTCACAGAACGGTATAACGTGAAGTCCTTAGGCATCTTTGGATCGTATGTCCGCAGAGAGGCGAAGAAGTCGAGCGATCTGGATATACTTGTGGAGTTTCACCAGGCTCCGTCGCTCTTGGAGTTCATTCGCATGGAGGATGAACTGAGCGAAAAGCTGGGCATCAAGGTCGATCTGGTCATGAAAAAGGCCCTGAAGACCCACATTGGCCAGCGAATCCTGGCAGAAGTGATTCCCATATGAAAGCGGGATCGAGAGACTTCCTGGATTTTTTAGAGGACATGGCCCAGTATGCTGAGAAGGGAATGCGTATTGTTGAAGATCTCGATTACGGTGCATTTCAGAGCAATGAAGAAAAGGTATTAGCTGCAATTCGAGTGATCGAAGTCATTGGAGAGGCAGCCAAGAACATACCTCCTTCAATAAGAGACAGATATCCAGACGTTCCCTGGAGCGGACTTGCCCGCATGCGTGATAAGTTGATCCATGCCTACTTTGGGGTTGACATAGAAGTAGTATGGCAAACATTGCAGGATGATCTGCCACCATTGCAGGAATCGATGAAGAAAATCATGTACGATTTAGGTAACGAGAGGTAGATGATCCGCTCCCGTTAGGCTTTACGGCTTAAAATATGTTCCCACGATTATAATCTGTTTTATTTTCATCAGCACTCAGCAAAAAAAGCTCAGCACGACGTCGCCGGAGCATAGTCCGATCCCGGATCGACCTTCACGCTCATGGCCTCATGCACGTTTGCAGCATCCCGGCCGCTTGTGACTTTGCCGGTTGCGATATATCTCTTCAGGCAGCCCAGGATAACCGCAACATCCCTGGGAATTTTGATGCATTTGGGCAGATGATGTTCCGCTCGGTTCATTGCCAGCTTGCATCCGCCCCCTGAGCTCTTTCTGTTGGCGCATCTGCGATTGCAAAAGGTCACTGTTCTGAGCAGCACCTTTCCCACATCAATTGTGAGTGGCGGATCGGAGACGCTTCGGGCATAAACGGCTACGGCCATGGCAAAAAAAGAGAGGTTCTCTATTGCGCCCTCCGACCATCTCCTGGATAGATATCTCATTATCCTGGGCTTGATCTCGACTTGGGCCTGCTCCACCAGAGCGCGATAGCCTGCGGCTGTCGGCATGAGCAGTACCTGATCGAATTCAAACTCCTTTCCGGTAGCACGGCTGTCCACCAATTTCACAAAACGGCTGCCGTATCTATCCGCAAAATCTTCCATTCAATCTCTTTGCAGCTTATATTTGTTCGCTACTTCGTTTTTTTCTTTTCATTCCTTCTCTTCTCTAGCCCCCACCCACGCCCGCCCGCCGGCCGTGCCGGTATCAGGCACTGCCTCCCCTCGCCGATGAGGTCCGCCCGGCCGGCCATCTGCAGGCCCTCTTTGACCAGATCGTAGTTATTGGGGTCCCGGTACCGCAGCATGGCCCGCTGAATCCTCTTCTCTCGACCTTTGGGCACGTGCACGGGCGTGAGGCTGAAGGGGTCGAGACCGGTGTAGTACATGGCAGTGGAAACGGTCATGGGCGTAGGTGTGAAGTCCTGCACCTGCTCCGTGTACATGCGATTGTCACGCAAGTACTCAGCCAGCTCGACCATCTCCAACACAGTGCAGCCGGGATGACCGGACATGAGATAGGGCAGAAGGTACTGCTCCTTTCCCACCGCCTTGCTGGCGGCGGAAAAGCGCTCCCGGAAAGCATCCAGGACCTCGCAGGGGGGCTTATGCATGCACTCTGTTACTGATCGAGAGATGTGCTCGGGTGCAATCTTGAGGTGGCCGGAGACGTGATGCCGGCAAAGCTCTTCCAGGTAGGGGGAATGGTCAGCCATTATCAGGTCGTGCCTGATGCCCGAGCCGATGAAGACCTTTTTCACTCCGGGAATTTTCCGGAGCCGCCGCAAGAGATCTACCTGCCTGGAGTGGTCTTTGTCCAGGCTCGGGCACTCAGCCGAGCAGAGCTTGTCGGAGCATGCGCCCTGCTTCCAGCGTGGGCAGGAAAGGGCGTACATGTTGGCCGTCGGCCCGCCCACATCGGAAATGATGCCGTGAAAGCCCTTCATCTTCGTCAGCTTCGTAGCCTCGCGCAGGATGGAATCTTCGCTTCTGCTCTGCACAATCCTGCCCTGGTGGTGGGTCAGAGCGCAAAAGGAGCAGGATCCGAAGCAGCCCCGATGGCTGGTGATGGAGAAGCGCACCGGCTCTAAGGCCGGTATGGGCTCCTGGTAAGAGGGATGAGCCTCGCGGGCAAAGGGCAGCTCGTAAATGCGGTCAAGCTCCTCCGTCCTCAGGGGCCGCGCCGGCGGGTTTTGGATGATGACTGTCTTGGGGTGCGGCTGGACAACTGCCCGCCCGTGGAAAGGATCCTGCTCTTTGTAGTGCAGGGCGAAGGCCTGGGCGTATTTTCTCTTGTCCGTGGAAACCTCTGTGAAGCTGGGGATAACCAGGCAGTCTTCGCGCGGGCTGCTACGCCAGCGGCTGATCTCCTCTTTGACCGTGGTTCCAGCAACGTCCTGGATCTCCTCAATTCTCTCGCCCTTCTCCAGCCTCAGGGCCACCTCTCGCAAAGGATTCTCACCCATGCCGTAGATGATCAGATCAGCGGGCGCGTCGGCAAGGATGGACTGGCGAACGGAGTCCGACCAGTAATCGTAATGGGCAAAGCGGCGCAAGCTGGCCTCGATCCCGCCTAAAACAATCGGAACGCCGGGAAAGAGGGCATGAACCTTATTAGTGTAAACGATTGTTGCCCTGTCCGGCCGGAGCAAGGCTCCGCCGGGCGAATAGACGTCTGAGCTTCGCCGTTTTAAGTTGGGCGTTAAGTTGTTCACCAGGGAGTCCACGTTTCCCGAGGATATGCCGAAGAAGAGGCGCGGCCGGCCCAGCTTGCGAAAGTCATCATCCTTTTTGCAGTCGGGCTGGGCGACAATGCCCACGCTGTAGCCGGCATCCCAGAGCACCCGGCCGATGATAGCCGCAGCAAAGGAGGGGTGATCAACGTAAGCGTCTCCGCTTATGAGAATTACATCAAACTGCTCTATTCCTAGCTTTCTTGCCTCCTGCAGGGACATAGGCAGGAAACGGGGCTGCTCTTTCATTGGCATTTAAGTGGCCCTTTCGGCAACATAACTCTTCCTATGATGGCGAAACTGATTCTTAAGACGCCAAAAAATGCATGGAACGCCAGCAATGCTTGAAATGCCAAAAGAATGAGGCCCTCCATTATCTGTCAGGAACGCTTTCATTTTATACCTGATGACGACAATGATTGTTGAAGATATTTTCTGCATCACCAATAATCAGGTATTTTATTCCGTAGATATCAAAGATAACAGGATCAAGAAATACCAAGGCGTGCTTCCCAGCTCAGCTTCATTCCTATTGCTCATCTCCAAAGTCAAGGAGCCTAATTTCTGATCAATAGCAAAAAAAGTATCGATATCTTTACCTACAATTAATCACCTCTGAGAAAAAGGTGATTATATGTTTCCAGGACTTGGAGGATTAGGCGGAAGGGGCGGCATGAGCCCCAAGAAGATGAAAGGCATGTTGAAGAACATGGGCATTGATATCGATGAGCTTGAGAACGTCTCCGAGGTTATCATTCGCATGCCTGACAAGGAAATTGTCATAACCAATCCATCTGTCGCGATCATGGATTCCCACGGCACACGAAGCTTTCAGATATCCGGCGATGTAACTGAGCGTGCGCCGTCCGCTGGCCAGGGAGACGGCAGAAGAGCCCCCAATTGAGATTCCGGACTCGGACGTGCAGCTAGTAGCCGCTCAAACTGGCGCGAATTTGCCGGAGGCAAAAGCTGCCCTGCAGGCGGCCAAAGGAGACCTGGCTGCTGCCATAATAAAGCTGGCTTCAAAATAGGTATGCTTGACACTCTTCGCGACCCTGTTCATGGGGCTATCCAGATAGATGGGCTGGAGCGGCATCTCATCCTGTCCCGGCCGGTGCAGCGACTGAAGGGAATTAAGCAGCTGGGTCTGGTGGAGACGGTCTATCCAGGAGCGAGCCATAGCAGGTTCGAGCATTCTCTGGGAACCATGTACATGGCCGGGCGGATGGCCAAGCATCTGGGCCTTTCCGAGGAAGAGGTGCGAAAAGTGCGCCTCGCCGGGCTTTTGCACGATCTGGGGCACTCGGCACTCTCCCATGCAGTGGAGAGTGTTCTCAGCCGAAACCCGGACATACAGCCCACTCTGGCAGGCAGGCGTGTTTCCAGACATGAAGAGTTCACCCGCCAAATCATAGCGGCTCATCCCTTCGGAGAGGAAGCCTTACAGGCTGCAAAGAGGGATTTCGGTGATGCCGACGAGTTATTTAGAGAGGTTGCGGACATAGCTTCAGGGGCTAGGGCTCCGCTAGGCCAGATCATCGTGGGCGATCTGGATGCAGACAGAATTGACTTTCTCTTGCGTGATTCGCACCACTCGGGCGTCTCCCTGGGCCTCGTGGATACCGACCAGATACTACAGGCTCTGACTATCAGCAATGGACGCATTGTGCTGGCGGGGGAGGGCGACTATCGGGCCGAGATGTCCCAGACCGCGGCCGAGTCGATGCTCATTGCCCGGGCCCATCACTATAATGCACTCATCTACCATCCAACGGTTCAGTCCATCCGTGCCATGCTGCTGGCTGCATTGGAGCGCGCCTTGAGCCGGATGGATGCGGATGAGGCCAAAAGCAGCATTGTTCTGTTCTTCCGGGAGTATACGGACCCCGATCTTCTGGATTTCATCCGGCTGAGGGGGGACGACACCTCCCGAGATCTCCTGGCGCGCATAAAATACGGCCGGGAATTTCCCCTGGCGGCCAGGTTTGACCACAGGTCTCTTTCGCCGGATATCAGAATGGCTCTCTCCACGGTTTCCCGCCACGGACGCATGAGAAAGCTCTTCGAGGACGCCCTCGGCAAAAAATACGGTGCATTGGTGGATGTCACTGTGGGCAGCGGAGTGCCGGGGTCCATGAGAACAGAGGCGAATGGATTTTTTTATGACGAGTCGGCCTTGGCGGCGGGTCTGGTCAAATCTTTGACCCGCCAAATCGCTATATCCTTCTTCTCGGACGATAGGCGGGAGATCTCACTCTCGGAGGTGAGGAGCCAGGCGCTGCGGCTTCTCTCCTTCATTCGCTCCGAGAGCTACCTTCCCATCGACGGGCTACTGCTGCTATTTTATACCCTGCACCAGATGCTTTCCGAGACTTACGGCCAGAAGATCCTTGTTCCTCGGATCAGAAACATAACCTGGCTCTACCGCCAGGTGGCCAGGATAAAGGATCTGGGCCCGGCCGGCCTCTGCGGCCTTTTCGACTACTCTTTTCACTCCGAATATGGCTTTCCCTACAGCGAGAGGCTCTTTGAAGACATTCAGATCTTGGTTGCCAATGGCATGATCTATCAGGACGTGCGGCACTATGAGGATAAAGGCAGATGGCTTCAGCGATACGAATACATGCTCACCGCTGACGGCATAAAGTACGCCGAAATGGTGGCCGGCTCTTACAGCAAAGAAGCGGAGGCACTGGCCAATCATCTCCGGCTGGAGAAGCACACAATTCCTTATGATGTGGTGAGCCTTTATCTCAAGAGATATACAGGCAAAAGAGCTGGCTGAAAACCCGATTAAAAGATTAAAAAGATAGGTTTGACAGGCTGCTCAAGGGACGCCTGTCATCTTCCGCGAAGCTAATTGATCTCAGTTCATCTGGTGCATCTTGAAGGGAGACTGCTCGTATGTTTGGACTGCTGCTGCAGGAGTCCATGCATCATCCAAAAACTGATAGATGCTCTCGCCTGTCCAGGCTACCGTCTTATCCTTTCCGGCTGCGCTGGCAGTGTAAACAGGTGACGCGGGAGCCGGGGAGGTGTAATTGCCATTCAGGAAATCATAAATGGCATAGTTGGAGCTGGCCTGAGTGGTGTTATTGCGGGTCATGTTCCTCAGCACCCCAACGGCCTCGCTTGCCAGAGGAGCTACGAAGGTGCTCGGTGTCCAGCTATCATTGAGGAAAGCGGCCATAGAAGGTGTGGTCTCCAGCGAGGTTTGAGCTGGTTCCGGCATAGCGGCGGGGTTATCTAATAAAACTGGCGCTACAGGTGCGGCCATAATAGCAGGCAATAGCCCACCCAGAGCCACCAGAGCAAGTAGTACAAGTATAATATGTCTCATGGGGTTTGCATTGTTCCTCAGGTATCCATAAAGCTTTCCGTCGGTAAAGGCCTTTTTCCGGGCAATGTATAATTGACAAATTGGCAATGGATATTCATTTTTCAGTCTGCAAGGCTTTCAGCTCGGCAGTGGTCGCTTGCGGATGCTGCATTAGGTATGCGGCCACAATTGGACGGTGCACAAGCTGGCAGTTGATGCAGGTCCAAAACCTCTTTCCTTTTTTGGTTCTCACGTACTTGCCAAGCACTTCATCTTTGCATGGATATAAGGGGCAAAAGCAGTGTGTGCAGTCCTGATCAGGGAAGTGGTGGCACGGATAATACTGGCAATTTTCTTTGCCCGTAGCCTGTACTGGCTGGTCGGCTACCTCCCGGATCAGGCACGGGTCATCGGTTACCAGTCCATCGGCCCCCAGCCTGAGGAGCCAGCTCGCCTCTTCTTTGCTATTGACTGTCCAGGGAAAGACAGCTATTCCCTGCTGATGCGCCTCCTTGAAGAGCCTGGCATTGACTCGCTTCGGAAAAATGGCCGCCGCTCTTGCCCAAATGGCCAACTGCACAGGATTTATGGGCAACGACGAGATGATGATGCCCGTCTTCAGATCCGAAATGTCCGATAATTCGCGCAGGCTGCTATGGTAAAAGGAAGTCACAATGCATTTTTTGTCCGAGAGAGCTTCGGCCACCAGTCCTTCCAGGCCCTCTTCTTTCATCTCCACCACCAGGCCCAGGCCAAGCTCCCCGGCCAGAGATATGGCCTCTTTCAGCGTTGCAATTCTCCGGCTTTCCATGCACTGGCAAATACAGCCTCTCACCTCTAGGGCTTTTAGCTCCTCCAGATTGAGTTCTTCAACCAAGCCGTTGCCATTGGTGGTTCTGTCCACCCGCTCATCATGCATCAAGACCAGTTCGCCGTCGCGAGAGAGCCTTACATCCAGCTCCACATAGTCTGCTTTGCACAAAGCGGCAGCTCTGATGCCCTCCAGGGTGTTCTCTGCTGCCAGGGCGGCGGCTGCTCGGTGACCTATGACTAAAGCCATTGACCTGAAAACGACTGGAAAATATATCACTTTTTGCATAAAGCTGGCAAAGGATTATACTTCTAGAAGGACAGGGTTGGATTGATGCTGGATAATCTGGAGAAGTTTTGCAACCTTAAGAGGGATATCGCAGAGATTAACATAGATCCCCTGCAGCGGGGCGGGATTTTGACGCCGGAGGCGCGTGCAGCTTTGATAGAATGGGGGGACGGCTACTCGGTCTGCGACTTTTGCGCCGGGATGCTGGATCGCATCAAGACTCCCCCTGTGGAAGAGTTTGTGCATGGCGTTCTTCCTGAATTCCTGGGCACGGATGAGGTGCGCGTCACTCATGGCGCGCGCGAGGGAAAGTTTGCCGCCATGCATGCTCTTTGCGAGAAGGGCGACTGGGTCGTAGTGGACGGTAATGCTCATTACACAACGGTTTTAGCGGCAGAGAGGACGGGCCTGAAGATCGAGTATGTGCCCTCCAGCAAAGAGCCCGACTATGCAATTTCTGCAGAAGGCTACATACAGGCCATAGAGCGTGCTTATGAGCAGAAGGGAAATGTGAGCCTGGCCGTTCTGACCTACCCGGACGGAAATTACGGAAACCTTCCCGACGCAGGGGCCATAGCAGATGCCTGCCATGACTATAATGTGCCCCTGCTGCTTAACGCCGCTTACGCCGTAGGCCGGATGCCCGTGAATGCACGCGAGCTGGGGGCGGACATAATCGTAGGCAGCGGTCACAAGTCCATGGCAGCCTCAGGGCCGGTGGGCGTTCTGGGGGCATCAGAGGAGTATGCGAGGACCATTTTCAGGCTCTCTTCCACCAAGAAGAACAAAGAGGTTGAACTCTTGGGCTGCACTGTGCGCGGTGCTCCTCTCTTGACGCTGATGGCGTCTTTCCCGGCGGTTGTTGAGCGCGTGCGCCGTTGGCCGGAGGAAGTGGAGAAAGCCCGCTGGTTTTCGGCAGAGATGGAGAAGCTGGGCATGAGCCAGCAGGGGGAACGGCCCCATAACCACGATCTGATGTTCTTTTTAGCGGAAAACCTCTATGAGATCTCACAGAAGGCAAAGAAAGGGCGCTATTTCCTCTACCGGGACCTTAAGGAGCACGGTATCTGCGGCATCAAGCCGGGCCTGACCCGCCAGTTCAAGCTCTCCACCTACGGCCTTGCCAGAGAGGAGCTGGAGAAGGTCCTGCAGGCGTTTGGCGAGATCATTGAATCTTATGGCAAGGTATGAGAAAAATATGCAGAAGCTTTATCATTACAAGAAACTAAATGAGCTGATTGGGAGGAAGAAAAACGAATTGCAGTTCGCGACAAGTCTCCTTGGTGCTGGTCACCTTAGCGCTGATTTGGGCTTTCACAGCGCCAGCCTGTGCCGGAGCAAATGAAACCTCGATGGATTGGTTCATGAAGGGTCTTGATCTTTACAACCAGGAAAGATTCAATGATTCCCTGCAGGCCTACAATAGGGCTCTCGAGCTGGACCCAAATGATTTCGAGGCCTGGAACAATAAAGGAATTGACGAGGGTCTTTTAGGAAGGTACGACGAGGCGCTCCAGTCTTTTGGAAATGCAGTGGCCCTCAATGAGTCTTATGCCGAGGCCTGGTACAACATGGGAGTCATTTACGACTTCAAGGGATACTACTATACCGCCGTCCAGGCGTACAAGAAAGCCACCCAGATCGATCCATCTTATCAAAAGGCACTGGTAAGAAGAAGTGTCGATACGGATATCGTAATGTCCCGTTCGCTCTCCTGCGCCTGTAAGGATCCGATCATTTTGGTGTAGATGGATTTAGGGGATGATGCGGGGGGGCAGCAAGCTCTCTTTTGCCGCCTGCACATTCTAATATCAATTTTGCGCCCATTCCTATCAAAGCGGAAAATAAATCTGATACAATGAACAAAGCTTCGGGCTTTCCGGCGAGACTACTATGAATATCATTTGCGCCTATACCGTAAACGTCGATGCCGTCTACAATGTACAGGGAGAGGAGATATCGGCCCTCATCTCATCGAGCCTTGCTTCCAATACGAAAATTAAGCTAAAAGAGTCGATAAGCAGCCGTGAGGACCTCCTATCCTGCCTGTTATTCTGCATGCAGCAGGGATCGGGGGCAGAAATTCTAATCGAGAGCCAGGCGACGGCCATGCAGATCGAAGAGTCCTTTTCCTGGCAATTTCGCCTGGGCGGAAATGCCGGCATCATGGCCAATGTCCTGGCCGCACTGGGGGCCCGGCCTGTTCTCAATGCTCCCGCACTGGGAGCGAAACTGGCCGGTATGCTGCATACCGGAGTGTGCGTGCCGGTTTCCGGGCCCACAGTGCCAAGCCAGGCGGTAGGAGAGCTTGAAGCAGATCAAGCAAGAGATCAAGACGAAAAAACTGAAATGGAGCATTTCGTTTTCCAGTTCAAGAAGGGAGACGCAATTCACTGTGGGCAGAGCGTGATAACTGCGCCTAGCGATAATCGTTTTATTGCCACATACGATCCGGTGAATACCAGGCTCCTCTCCAGCCAGCATTTCGACTCCTATTGCCTGGAAAATATCCGGGATTTCAACGGCGCACTGCTCTCCGGCTTTCACCTGGTACCATTTGAGGAGTACCAGGAGATCTTCCCGCAGAAAATCGCGCAGATCAAATCCTGGAAGGATAAAAACCCGCACATCTTCATCCACGCCGAGATGGGCAGCTTCCAGAGCCCAAAGATCCTGCAGTCTCTTCTTTTGCTTCTCCCGCAAATTCCTGTGGACAGCCTGGGACTGAATGAGGACGAGCTGGCGGCAGCAGAAGGATTATCGCCTGGATCATTGCCAGCCCGGTGGCAGGAGACCATGCAAGCAGCGGAGCGGCTGCGCAAAAGCCTGGGGCTTTTCAGAGTAGCGGTTCATACCCGAGACTACATTCTTAGCGTCATGTTGCGAGGAAAGATCACTGCAAAAGAAGAGCTTTCTGCCTTGCAGCAGGGGACCAATGCCGCAGCCGCTTTGGCAGCCACAGGCTTTGTAACGGGAGAGCCTCCTGAGGATGTCAATTCCGTGGGGCTTGAGGCTAAAGAGGAGTTTTGCCGCAATGGGGCCACAGCATCGGGGTGGGGCGCATTTCTTCATTCAGGAGAAGAGATTGTATCCTTGATGCCGTCTCTTCAGGCGAAAAATCCAAAGATTACCGTAGGCCTGGGCGATACCGCCACCGCAGCTGTCTTTTTCCGGGAGCTTCAGGCCATTAAGGACAATTAGGATTTTATCTGTTCCGTTTCGACGAGTTGCTCTCCTGCCAGCCTTTTCACCTTCTCTATTAGATCGCCGGCGCTGATGCAGATCCGGCTCTCTCCCTGGAATATCTCTGCCTTCACTCGCCTGCCCACCAGATCATCGTGCCCCGGCATGACCCGGAAGACAACGCTTCCTGGCAGCATTGTGGTGCAACCGGCCAGACGGTCCAGATCTCCATCCACGATGCCGATAACGGGTATACCCAGCCGGGCCAGGATATCTCCGGCAATGAGTGTGGTATCGTCTCCCACCGTGACGGCCACACTGGCTCCCTGTGCCACCTCAAAGGCATCTTCTGCACAGTGATCGATGAGAACTGCCCATTTGCCTTCGCCCTTGTCTCCTCTCCCGCACGCCCCAAGTCTCGGCCTGACTTCGCTTCGCCGGATGGAGCCGCTGCGGATGATAGCCTTCTCCAAATCAACCCAGGAGAGCTTCTCCAGGCCGTGCTGCTTTGGCTTTACGCCCTTCATGGCCATTATCTTGCCGTCTTTGGCTTCGATCTCCACACGGCTCTCTGCAGCCCTGCCGATCACAATTCCGTTGATCGAGATAAGCTCGCCTGGACAAACACCTGAGAGAGAGCGCTTAGTGATGTCTTTCCCAAAAGATACGCCTGGCAGCGGCGGATTGAGCAGGCTATCGAGACCCAGGTCCGAGGCGACCTGCACAGCCAGATCGCCTTCTTTTCCTGAGAGGATGGCCACGAATCTTCCGCCGCAGTCGATTTGGATAAGCGGTTTTCCCATCCCGGCTGCCGCCGCCACCATTGTACCGAAGACGAGGCCGCTCTCCCGGCCCTTGGCCTGGTTGAGAAGAAAAATGACATCTGATGTTGCCTCCAAATCCTGAATGGAGAGGCTTGGCCTCCTCCTGGGGCGGATAGAGATTACATCCTCCAGGCCGGCATCGATTACAGCCACCCTGCCCATGGTTCCGCCCAAAACCGCCGTTACGCTGCCCAGCTTTTTCAGGTAATTGATCAGTTGCAGAGCACAGCCGCTGTCTATGATCTCCGGGCCGTGCACCACTACGCCTATCCTGGCGATAAACCCCTGGCTGTCATCACGCATCTTGACTCTATAATTGCATTAGAGCTTTTTATCATCCTTCGGGAGCTTGGAGCTATTCATAGAATCCTTCTCTTCTTTGAGCAAATTGCAGAATTTGCGATCTTTGGGCTCTAGTAGTACCGTTTGATTTTGGCTCTAATCTTTACCCGCCCGTCTCCAGGTTGTCATCCTGCATCTTAACCGCATCCATCATATCTTGCGTCTGCTTGAACCGATCTTGGATCTGTTCAATGGTCATGCCCTCCAGTTCTTTTCTCTCCGGGGGCTTTTCGATCAGCTCCAGGGTATCCAGGCGGTAGTAAAGGCCGGTGCTGTCTAAATAGGCCCAAGTCTCTCCGTCGTCTTCAACCTTCAGCACCTTGACCGTTCCTATGGTGCCCGTGCCCTTGTACCTGACCAGGCTGTCTTCTTTGATCTCCGCCATAAAATCACCCGTTTCTACAGCTTCTGCACAATAATATCGCTTTCTTTTGAAGTTATGCCCAATATTTCCGCGCCCCCGGGCTTCGCCAGCACTTCCATCTCGTGAAACTCCTCTGATCCGCAGAGCACATCCTGCTCGGGATGCGTTCCCGGATGGATCTTGCAGCTTAAACGAGTGCGAGGGCCGATGGACACCACCGTCTTCAAACGAGGTGATGCAGGATGGCCTTTAGGGAGCACTATCAGCGGTTCGCCCAGTTCCCGAAGCTGATAAATGGTACAGCGAAGACCACGCATAACCTTTTCGCCAACGCTGGCGGAAGAGGCCACCATCAGATCCTCCGGATCAGTGAAGAGCACAATCTCCTCAGACTCCGTCTCCAGATAAAAAAAGTTTCCTTTCGTCTTGGCTATCGCTAAAGTGCCCCTGCGGCCCGCGAGATAAGCTATCTCGTCCTCCTTGATGAGTATATGCATGGCCCTTAGACTGCCTTGACGTTCCTGGATTTGCAGGTAGGACACATGGGCCTTCTGCCCATTCCCTTAAACTGATTCTTGCAGTCCAGACATTCATAATCCTTTGCGGCTAGAGTCTCGATATTTCCTATGTCCGGCCCGCCTCCAACAGTACACATCTTGCCTTCACCTCCGATCTTTCAATAGCACTTTGGCATATGTGAACTCCTCCCGCAGCCTGAAGGCCGGGGCTTCCCTCTGTTTCCTAGTTGTTGTGCCGTCATAGCCCTCTGGCATCGGGGCACGTTTTGCGGGAATTTTCGGTTTCCGTTTCATTGGCCCAAACTTACATCAGATTCGCGATCACGGCAACTCCGCAGAGATTGCGGGATTTGCGACGCAGTCGCAAGATGCATAGGTTCAGATCTCATCGGACAGGTTCGGGGTGTTCCCTCCCTACTCTGTGGGGCCGTCTAGTGACTCCAAAATCTCTCCTAGAGAGAAGTAATCGATCATCCAAGTAGCACTTGAAGCCTGCATGGAATCATGTCTTGGTTAAGTGGAGGGATTGATGAGATATATAGTTGATCTGTGCGAAGCGAATGTAATTAGGGCAAAGGACTCTGGAGTGAAACGGCGACGGCGCACCCGCGTAGCAAGCTGCGGGGTATTGCGTTTAAAAATCAATCAGAAACTCAATGCATGCTTCGGGCAAGCCTCTACGCATCTGGCGCATTTAATGCAGTCCGGCTTGTCCAGTATCTCATTTACAGAAAGCTGCATAGGACAGACCTTCTGGCATTTACCGCAATCGATGCATTTCTCCGCGTCTACTTTTAGCTGGTACTTCTTACCCCCCATTGCTCTTTGCAGCGTGCCCATGGGACAAAAGGAGCACCAGGTTCGAGGGGCTATGATTACACCAAAGAGGATGGCAATTGATGTGGTTAGAATGCAAAGCGTAACAAAAACCATTCCTATTTTGTCCACTATGCCTTCAGTCTGTATGATGCGAAAGACCATGAATCCCATAAGAGCGAAGAAGATGGGGGCTCGCAGCCACATGCTCCGAAAAAGAGGTGGTATTCTCAACTTTCGGCTCAGGGGGCCCAGCCAGAAATCGACGAAGCTTCCCCGCGGGCAGAGATTACCGCAAAACCAGCGTCCCCGGAAGGGAGCAATGATCATCAGGCTGGCAAAGACCAGCAAGAGGAAGTAGCCAAGCTTGGGGTAAAATATGCCGCCTATGGATACTATTAGCACCATGATTCCAATATAAGGGGTAATCTTAAGCATACTACAAGCACCTCATATCTCTAACGCATTCTCCTCGGGTCTTTTGCCGTATTTGCAAGTTGCATAGAACGCGCAAAGTTATATAAGCGATTCCTATTAGCCAATTCCATTAACCGATTCAGGATCGAAATAATAGAGTGTAGAGAGGTTCCTTTGGCAAAGCTACATAAAAAAACTTGTCGCAAGCTGGATGATGTGCCGAAAGTCGGCGGTATGGATGAGCTTTTACTTGGACTCGAAGATAGCCATTGCCATTACGATTTAATTATCGTTGGAGCCGGGCCTTCCGGGCTTTTTTGCGCTATAAACTCTATGCAGAAGGGTAAAAAGATCCTGATTCTGGAAAAAAAGAACTCTCCTGGACATAAGCTCCTCATCTCGGGCACCGGCCAATGCAATATAACTCACGATGGCGATATTCAGGACTTTCTTGATCATTATGGAGATCACGGCAGATTCCTGCGCCCGGCTCTTCTCGGCTTCACAAATAGAGATCTCATCTCCTTCTTTGAAGGCTTGGGGCTGGGCATGGTCAAAGAAAAGGGAGATAAGATATTCCCAGAGACTAAGCGGGCTAGAGATGTGCTGAATATTTTGATTGAACAGTGCAGGGAAAAGGGGGTAGTCATCAAGTGCAACCAGGCTGTAAAGTCTATAACCAGGAATGAGGATGGTTTTTTGGTGGGATGCGAAGTAGGCAGCTATCGCAGCAGATTGCTGGTAATAGCCACAGGGGGATGCTCCTATCCAGCCACCGGATCGAGCGGAGACGGCTACAGGTTTGCCGGAATTCTCGGCCATCGCATAACCGAGATTGGGCCGGCTCTAACTCCTCTTCTTATTAATGATTACCCGTTCTCTGATCTGGCCGGGCTCTCATTTCCGGATATGAGGATCTCGCTCTACCGTCATGTAAAAATCAGAGAGCATCGGGGCGATATTCTATTTACCCATGAGGGGCTCTCCGGGCCGGGAATTCTCGACTTATCCAGGTATATTCGAGCAAAAGACATTCTAAAGCTCTCTTTTGTGCCGGACGATAAACGAATGGCTCTGGAGGAATGGCTCTTAGACAAGGCGCGACTGGATGGGGGAAGAAACCTATTGTCTGTACTGGCAGATCTGCCTCGCTTTGTGCCGTCTTCAGTGCCACTCTATCTCCGGCTGATAAAGAGAATGCTGGATATCTCAGGGATTGCTTCCGACCTGAAAATGGCTCAATTGACCCGGGAGATGCGAAATTGCTTGATTGATAATCTCACCGGCCTATCTCTGGTCGTATCCGATCTTTGCGGCTATAACTGCGCCATGGTTACCAGAGGCGGAGTGGAAACGATTGAGGTCGATCCCAAAACCATGCAGTCCCGGCTGGTTAAGGGACTGTATCTGGTGGGCGAGGTTTTGGATGTGGACGGGGATACAGGAGGCTATAACCTGCAAGCGGCATTTTCTACGGGGGTGCTGGCTGCCAGGAGCATCAAGAGCAATTTTGACTGAAAGGATTGCAAAACTTTAGGCAAAAATACCTCCGTTTTATGACGCAGGAAATCCATGACTTTCCATCTTATCTTTCATCCTGAGCTCCCCTTCGCTTAGGCACAAGATGCAGGAAAACGATCGATAATCAGTATGCTGCGACATTATATGTCTAAAAATGGGGAGCTGAGGTTTCATGCGGATATGGGGGACGATAAGACCTGCCTTGCCGTCCCAGGCCGGGGCGAAGAACCGGTCTTATAAACCAGGTAAGAAGCAGTCACCGGATGTCTGTCTATTTTCAAAGAGAGCGCGTAGAATTCCGCTCCACTGGCAGGAACCACATTCAACTTCAGACTGCTGCCGGAGAAAGTTCCGCTTGCTGTCGCCCACTGGGCGCTGCTGCCGAGAGCAATCCTTCCCCTTCCAAAGACCATCGCTCCGGACTGGTTAAGAAGCAAATCAATAGTAGTGCCGTCAGCCAATTCTAGGTGCCAGGCGCCAACTACGCTTGTGGTCAGCTTGTTTGTTCCGGCAGTTGCTGCAGTTGCAGTTGGAGTTGGAGTAGCAGTTGTCCTGGCACCGGAGGACCCTATTCTTGCATAGCGCCCTGATCTGTCCAAGGATTCCTGCATTTGCCTTACAGCAGGATCAGAAGATACATAGTTGCTTGCTCCTGATGAGCTGAATATCGGGTCGGTAAAATACTGCCTGATATCGCCATAGTCACCGCTGCTTACATATCCTCCCTCCAAATAGTCCTGCCCCTGGGACAATCCCATCAATATGAATAAAAAAGTGAATATTGCCTTGCGCCTAATAAATTTCACTTCTGAAATCAAAATCTCACCTATAAAGCAATGTTTCGGCAATCAACTTAAATCTATCCGTCAAAAGATGATGAGGGTAGTCTCAGCATTTTGGATCGGGCCAATTTGAATGCAGTACATTTAATAAATTATCGACTATTCATTTATAGCTTTGACAAGAATCTATAAATTACATGTCTAATAATAACCTTAATGCTTTCCTAATCAAGACGAGACGCGGGAATAATGCTGCTAAAATCTTAGATGATGTTATTCCCAGCTGAGGTTAGTCCTGGCCGATAATTGATAATAGCGAAAAAATAAAATATCCGGGTAAAAAAGGTGTTGAAATGCATACGAAAAAGATCCTCATTCTTCTATTCATACTATCAGCGATGCTGATTGCTACGGTGGACGCGCAGCTGAAATCCAATGAAAAGCAGGAAATTCTTGCCGCGCACAATCGATATCGAGCCGAGGTAAATGTCACTGCCCTAAACTGGTCCGAGAACCTTTCCCATCAAGCCCAGGAGTGCGCAGATTATAATGCCGCAAACTTTCTGCCCCAGGGAAGGCAAAAACACTGTCCAAAATCCGGATTTGGACAAAATATAGCTCTTGCGACCTTGAGCTTGCATAGGACCCTCAGCCAAATGGTCGATCAATGGGGCGAAGAAAAACGCAATTTCATCAATGGAGAGTATCCTTCCGTCAGCGCCACTGGATCGCCAGGTTCCGTCAGCCATTATACGCAAATGATCTGGCAGGAAACGGATGAAGTGGGATGTGGAAAGGCCAATTCCAGCGGATATGAAATTTTGGTCTGCGACTACAGCCCGCGAGGCAATATAAACGGCACCGCAGTTTATGCTCCGCAGCGTCCTAAGACCGTTGAAGTTGGGGCGACAAATCAGTATAAAACACTGACAAACGACTTTTCCAAAAATCCAACGCGCTATATCATCATCAATACCGTATTCAACCGGCCCGTCTCATGCTACTCGACAAGTCCGGTTTAGTGGAATGAACGAATGAACGGAGAAGAATGAAGCAATTAGCTGCAAAAAATGAGGATCATTATGCTTGATATTTTAAGAGAGAGGCGCAGCATCAGAAGATACAAGGATAGTGAGATCGAAACCGAGAAGATAAATCTGCTCAAGGAGGCCGCCTTGCGATCCCCATCCTCTCGCGGCATCAACTCCTGGCGATTTCTTTTTGTCACGGACAAATCGAAGCTGGTGGAACTCTCCAGGGCTAAAGAGAGCGGCTCAAGCTTCCTGAAAGGAGCAAGTCTGGGTGTGGTTGTCTGCGCTGCACAAAAAGAGTCGGATGTCTGGGTGGAAGACTGCTCCATAGCCTCCATTATCCTGCAGCTTGCTGGCCAGAGCATGGGGTTGGGCTCTTGCTGGATCCAGATCCGAAAGAGAATGCACAGCAGCAATCTGACCTCGGAGGATTACATCAAGCGAGTGCTTTCTCTGCCTGAGAATTTGAGTGTTCTGTCCATGATCGCCTTCGGCTATCCGGATGAGGATAAGAGGCCTGTTCCCAAAGAGCAGCTCGAATATGAGAAGATCTTGATATAGAAAGGACACAATCTTGAAATCAAGTGATTTCTCGATTTTTCCAAGGCCAAGCTTGCTGCGCGGGTGCGCCGCAGCCGCTTCACTTTTTCACCTTGTAGAATTTATCAATTAAGCGAAGTTAACCGTCATATTTGTGCACTATTCGGGCAAAAACAAAATCAAATCATGCTTCTTGTTCTTGCATTATGTTTTGATGAATCAGGCAAAAGTCGAACATTGACTTCTGCTGCTTTCCCGCCACCTACTTGGTCTTCCCCTTCCCCCCGCTCTCCGTCTTCTTCGGTCTGCCCCTCTTGCGGCCCTCGGGCCTGGCCGCGCCCCCCTCCTGGCCCTCCGGCTGGGGCCGCCCGACCGTCGGTACAGCAGGCTCCGCCCGGAGCGGCTCAGTCGCATTGACATTTGCCTTTTCGGCGTTGGTTTGCACCGTCCCAGAATCGATAGCGTGCGTGGGCAGCTCTGATGACCTCTACCTCTTTCTCTATGTAGGATTTACGGGGGAGACCAATTTTTTCGCCCAAGACAGGTTCTTGCCCAGTCTCCATGTACTCTTTGATGGTCTGATGAAACCCTCCTTTGTGAGACCTTCACATCCCGCGCAGTCTCTTCTGTTGCTACTCCCTTGCGTTTTTGACGAAGGAAGTAGCGAACCTTCGTCTTGTTTAATTTCATTCCTGGAATATGTGTCCCGGATTAGAGGAGGTGCAAAATAATTTCGGGACTCCACACCCGCGAAAATTGATTGAAAAAAAGGAAAAAAATATTTAAGCTGCCTTTGTCTCTTCCGGATAGCGAGAGACGATATTGCCTGAAGCATCCGTTAAGGTTGCCACGTCTCCACCATTGTTCCAGATGGATGAGCTGCGGTTCCAGAAGAGATCTTCGGAAGTGTCATTTCCCATTCCCGTGCGAATCTTGGCCTTGGCTCCTGCACTCAGGCTGAAATCAGGGAATGAGTAGGTGTGATTCTGCGCATCTTGCAGCGTCCAGCCGACCAGGCTGACATCCTCTGTGCCCAGATTGGATATCTCAACCCATTCATCAATCAAGTTCTCTTTTTCCGGGCTTGGAGCCGCAAAATTGGCACTGGTTATGGCGATTTCGCTCTCTGCTGCGCCCTGCACCAATGCCGCCCCAATAAATAGGACGGCGAGGGAGATTAGCGCCCCTGTAAATATTCGGTTATTCATCTTTATTTCTCCGCATTTACTTTTTCTTAGGTTAGTATGTTTTATACTGAGTTAACTTCAGTTATATAAATTTTTCCAAAGAGTTAAATTGCTAATGAAGTTGCAAGTTACAATCAACTAATAATTAAATTTATATTTTGAATAATTAATCACATTAATCTATGCACTCCATTGTAATCAATCATCTCGCTATCTGGTGAATCTGCAGACCCTTGCGACCGTTGGCTGCAAGGTCGCAGGATGACGGGCTGGGGCGAAGAACTGACGGCAGCTTTGATAGGCCATCCTCTGGTGCGCCACACGCATATATCAGTTGCAACAAACAGTTGGTGCATGGAAGACGATATAATTTATGAGAAGGCAATTGAAATACTCAATCCCGGCCGGCTCTATTTTGCCCTCAAAGCCATGAGGAACTCGCCGGTTAAGATATCGTTTGACATGGGCGACCTGAATCTAACATCGGGAGCCGTTTCTTCTCTGGTAAGCATCGAAGGGAAATTACCGGAAGAAGTACAGGCTATGCAGTGGCTTGTGCCCCTGGAGGATCTGAAGATATTGCAGGATTTGATCCCGCCGGATACATTTTACTGGGAGAACCGGGCCCTTGTATTGGAGTGGCAGTGCGATCTGGTTGTTGACAGCACGATTGACGAAAAGAACCCCCTGGAGTCGATCGAGCAGGAGGAAGAGTATCGTGATCAGCTCCTGGTCACCAATCGAGAGTTTCGTGAACTGCAGATGGCATTGGATGACTGCAACTCCCACATCCCTCAGGTTCTCTTCTCCATTTATCCCGACCGATTAAATTTCGCAGTCAATTGTTCAGAGCATGACGAAATTGTGGGGACTATGATCCAACTGAAGGGACAGAAAGAGGCTTAAGAATTTTTATAAAATTTTTAATTTAACAAATGCTCAACAATTGATTCTCTCTCGCCTGCCAGAGGCTGTGCTGCCCGTGCGGCAGTCCCCGGAAGCAGCAGTCTCCGCTTGCGGCGGCGTTGGCAAGCCGCTCCTCTTCCCGCCACAACTCCAGGCCCGCGGGCGCGCCCGTGGCTCGCAGCACTCTTGCTAAGCTCATGAAATCTGAATCGCATATTTCATATCCTTTGAAGCTCGAATAGGATATTGATATGTTCGCGGAATACATTCAGGCGGCTCTGGAGAAGGCGCAATACAAAGTCATCGATAATGGGGACGAGCCATATTTTGTGGATGTTCCAGAATTAGATGGTGTATGGGCGACAGGCTGCACTGTTGAAGAGGCACGCAGGAATTTCATCGAAGCTCTTGAGGATTGGATCGCTGCACATCTGCTGTGGAATCTGGCACTTCCACCAATTAGCGGTCAAACCATAAGTGTCTCAAAGGAGCCGATACCTGTTGCCTAAGCTGTCTCCTGTATCGCGATCAGAGTTGATCCACCGACTTAAAGAGCTTGGATTTGAGGGCCCGTTTCCTGGCAAGAAACATCAACACATGAAAAGAGGGATTACATTGGCCATCATCCCAAATCCACATGGTGAAAAGATAAGCGTCGATCTACTTTCAGAGATCCTGAGAAAGGCACAGATCAGTCGAGAGGATTGGTTTTCTGTAGCCTGATGGGATTTAAGATCTTATTCCCTTCCTTTCCAAATCCGGATGATAAGTGCAATTCCGCCTATGTTTATGGCCAGGATAAGTATGATTCCGATTATTCTCTTCCAATCTCCCTGAGGTGCAGCCTTTCCTGCCAGATCCATTGCCACGTCTCCGTTCACCAGCACCCCCCACTCCTTTCCGTCCGCCTTGAGGCTGTACTGTCCACGCGGCAGACCCCGGAAGCTGTACTCTCCTCCTGCGCTGCCGTTGGCCAGTCGCTCCTCTCCCTGCCACAGCTCCAGGCCCGCGGGCGCGCCCGTGACCCGCAAGTCAAAGCCCGCGCGGATGGGCAGGCTCTTGCCTTCAGAGGTTAATTTGGACGAGATATTCAGGATGCCTAGCAACGTGGGAGCGATGTCCACCTCCGACCAGCGGCCCCCTAGATTCAGCTCTTCCACTCCCGGCCCGAGGAAGACCAGGGGAACGCGCAGGGCCTCCGGGCTTGACGCATACTTCTCAGCCGAGTGCCCACCCTTGCCAGTCGAAGAGGGAAAGACCATGCCGTGGTCGGCGGTGACGGCCAATAGTACATTGTTCTGACGACAGATCTCTGCCAGGCGACCTAGCGGCACGTCCAGGGCTTGCACCGTCCGGCGGTAGCCGTCCGCGCCCAGGTTCTGCCCGGCGCTGTCAACCGCGCCCACATTCACCAGCATGAGAAAACGCTGGCCTGAGAGGTTTTGGACGATGTCCGCTGCCGTATCCAGGGCCCATGTATTGTACCCCGCGTAGCCCGCTTCGCCCTGGGGTGCAGAATACCGGGCAAACCTGTCCCGCCACACCTGAAATCGGTATTGCAGGCCCGCAGGTGCGCCCGCCCGAAAGCCGGGAATTGGCTCGGCTCCGTGCAGGGAGTTGTCGCCCAGATAAAGGACGCCATCCATCTCCTGCAAGACGGGCATAGCATCGCCCCGCTCCAGCACAGCCAGACAGAGGAAGCCGCTCTCGTGAGCCGCATCGAAGATGGTGGGGCCGGGATTGTCAGGGTCCGTTCCCGAATTGCCGGTGATGAGAACGCTATGACTCTTGGTAGTCTCCGGAACAGGCACCTGCACGTCCACTGCCCGCGCCCCGCCCCCTGTGAGGTTGAAGAGCACGGCTCCATCGATAGGCGAGCCGTCCAGGGCATAGGCGCGATGCTCCGGATAGACGTAAGACGCGCCAAGACCATCCACCACCAGGATGACTGCGCCGCCCGGCTGGACCTGCGGGCCCACCTGCACATCGATGGCACTGCCTAAACCCGGCGTCATAAATAATATTAGTAATAAAAAAAGAGAGAAACGGATCATCCAAGATCTGCGATCTTCAGAAGTCCGTCATGACCCGGTACTGGTCGATCTCCGTCTGCTTGAGGCCCGTCAGGAACTGCTCGGCCATGTCGCGAATATCCTTGGAACGGGTAATGGCCCGGCCCACTACGAGGATGTTCGCGCCTGCCGCGAGAGCTGCCCCCTCGGTATCCACGCGAATGCCGCCCGCCACAGCCACCAGCAGCTTTCTTCCATCTTTGGCCAGGGCCTGAATATCACGAATGTTATTCCAGGCATGTGCGCTCTTCTCATTATCTATGGCCCGGTGCAGCTCGACAACGTCCGGCAAAACTTCGAGGCCCTTCAAAACGAGCAGCGGATCGGGCACATTGAGCATGTCGATGATGGAGTAGATGCCGGTCTTTCTGGCCTCTCGGATGGAAAGCTCCAGCGTCTTCTTGGGGGCAAGACCGGATATGACCACGGCGTCAGCAGTGGAGTCCGCTGCCAGGCGCACCTCTAAGTTGCCGGTATCCAGAGTCTTCAGATCCAGTATGACGAAGGCACCAGGCCGGATGGCGCGAATCTCCTTGACCACACTGATGCCCAGCATCTTGACCAGAGGTGTTCCCACCTCGATGAGAATGTGATCGCTATCAGGCAGAGCGGTGAGCACGCGGCGCACCTCGGCCAAGTCCACCAGATCAAATGCCACTTGCAAGTATGGCGGGTCCCAGAGACGGGTGACCCGGAAGCCCATGATGGGATGAGTGGAGCGGTCCTTCTCGTAGAGCATCAGATCTACATCCGGGAATCCGATCATGGCTCTTTCCAGGGCCAGCTTGGTCGCCCCGTAATTGTAGCGATAGATGGCGTCGTAGTCTTTTGCCTGGGGATGAATGAACACGGATACTATTATCAGCAGCTCCTCAGCCTTGTCCTTGGGAATAATGCCCTCAGCTACCGCATCAGCCACCGCCTTGGCTACAGCCATCTGGGCCGGGCCGAAGATCTGGGCGACTTGATCCATATTCTTCACAGTAACTTTGGGTACTATGAGAGTGGACGGCTTGGCCGGCAGATTGGGCCGGATAACACCTAAAAGGGGCGTGTGCCCTGCCGAAAGCTGCGAAAGTGCGGAGGCAAAAGCCGTGGCTACCGGCCCCTCCTTATCTCCAATGATCAGATCGATATGAGCAATCTCAGGCTCCTTTCCTATGAGAGCCTCTCCAACTAAAAACAAAAAGATTCACCTCGCCCTGGAGGTGAGCAATCTCTCTATTTTAACCCTTTTGCCATCAAATGAGCTGCCAGTAGATAAGTGGAGCCAGCGCTAACAGGGTCAGTCCCGTGGCCAGCCTCATTCCTACTCTGTGATCCTTGCGGAAGGAGTCCACCTGCTTCGGGCTCATGCCCAGAGCAATTGCCCCGCCCAGGATGATGATGGGTAGAATTACACCCAGGTTGAAGAAAAACAGATAGGCAGCACCCTCAAAGTAACTTCTGGCAGAGAGAAGATCCAGTATCGCGAGGTAGATGGCACCCACACAGGGGGCCTTGACCAGGGAGAAGAGCGCCCCGATAAAGAAGTACGAGCTGAAGCGGCCCTTGTCAACCCCGGCCTGGAAATACTTGAGAGCCCAATCCGTGCGAAAGAGGGATGGTCGTCCCTGCTGGAGCCGCAGCGCATCCCAGACCTGAGAGAGGCCGGCGAGCATCAGAAAAGCAGTCAGGATATAGCGAAAGGCACTGGCTATCGCCTCCGTCTGTAGCAGTTGCTGTATGCCCAGGCCGAAGAGAAAGTACATGGTGAAGATGCCCAGGGAGAAAAATACCACCATCATCACCAGCTCTCGCTTCTTTCCCTTGGTGGAGAGCACCGATGCCGCCAGGAAGACCAGGATGCCCAGCAGACAGGGATTAAAGCCCGCCACCAGCCCCGCACCTAAAACGGCGGAGATTGTGTAAAGGGAGATCTCCTCTAAATTCAGGCTCTGGCCATTGGCAGAGGCTGCACTGAGGTTCTGCTTGGCGCTCTCATTGTCGGGCAGGGTGAATGCAGCAGGGAGATTGGGTGTCTGGTTGGCCAGGGCGCTTTTGATGAGGCTTTCCAGCAAGGCATTGTCTCCCTCATAATCCCGGTAGTTTATGACTTGCATACCGATTATGATAGCAGGAACGTCCTTGGCCCGATACTGCTTGATGATGCGATGCCCATCCTCTGAATAATAGTAGTACCCAGTGACATTGATAGGCACATCCAGCCCGATCTTCTCTAAAGCTCTCTCAGCAGCAGCGCATTTCGTGCATCCCGGGGACTTGATTATTATGACTTCGGTGGCTCCAGTGTCGCCTTTCCCAATAGCTGCGACGCCATTGGAGAATGCCAGAGCTACGCTAACGAGCAGGATGAGCAT
>CAVVKN010000016.1:0-12207 GCA_963748825.1 Methanotrichaceae archaeon | reverse complement strand
CCATCAGAAACAACATCTATAGACATTGTTCTAACTGGAAAAGCCCGTAAGATTACCAGTAAGATCGCCGTGATCTAAATGTAGACCGCCGTTCCTGGTTCCACATTGATTATCTTTTGGACACCCCTTGAGAAGTACATTGTCTTCGGGTAGTTAAACTGACCATCGTAGACTCTAATGTCGTGGTTCTGGTTACCAACAACGTTAAAGCTGAACCTTCCGTCGAGAGGATCTCCACCGGTTCCCTCGGTGCCTATGTAATTTCCATCCAGGAATACCTGATAACCTCTCATGCCTTGGGACTGGATTGTCACAGGGGTGTCTCCGCCAACAGAAGTCGTTTGCGGCAGCGTTGACACGGTTGGTGTCATTGTGGTCGGAGCGTAGGTCCGGTACTGAGTCGATGGGGCCTGGGCAAACACATCCACTATGACTGTGTTGCTGGGCTGGCTGTTTACCACGAAGTTGAGCATATGTCTTCCAACCTGGTCAGCATAGAAGTTCATGGTGTTATAACCCTGGTTGAACTGATAGGTTTTGTATTTCGTACTGGTTGTGTCGGTCTGGATCGTCTCATAGAAGCCTGCAGATCCTGCAACGGGTGCGTAGGCGATTAGCTGTAACCAGGTTCCAACAGGGCTTACCACATACTGTGTCCAGTTTGTTGCTCCCTGGATCCAGAGGTCGTTGGTCTTGGATGTCACTGTGGCTTCATACTGGGTGTATGGCAACCCTACACCGGCACCGTAGTACACTCTAGATGGCGTTTTCTTCGTTATATCGAACATAGTAGGATTGCTTATTATCCCACCCACGACAGGCGAACCGGAGGGTACATAATATTCTGTGTAGGGCGAGAACGTAGTGTAGCTATACGATTTGGTGTAGAAGGCATCACTGGCAGTGTACCAGGGGAAGTTGGGGACAGGCGTATCGAGCCAATGCAACATGCCAGCTATTCCTGGGTCCACAATCGAACGGTCGGAACTTCTAACATATCCGCCTTCCAGCCAGTCTGTCGGGTACTTTTGGCCCATGTTGGGACTAAGATAATCTCCGCCAGATCCCATTACGCTGCCACTACCACTGGAACTTTTAACGTTTCCGCCTTCTAGATAGTCTTGTCCATATGCGATACCAATTAGCAAGCACGCTGCGAGTGCCGTCATACACAGCAAAACTTTGCAGTATTTCATTTCATCACACCTGTAGAGCAGCATTTTATTGCCTAATAAAAATATGTGAGATTGATAGCATTGATCCTAGGCGGTTGAAATGTACCTATTATCAATCTCATATTTTTGTTTCATTGATACATTACCTCTAAGACATTGTATGTACGGGCTTCGTTGACCCTGGGGCCTGGGAAAATACATCCACTATGACTGTGTTGCTGGGCTGGCTGTTTACAACGAAGTAGAGCATATGTCTTCCAACCTGGTCAGCATAGAAGTTCATGGTATTATAACCCTGGTTGAACTGATAGGTTTTGTATTTCGTACTGGTTGTGTCGGTCTGGGTCGTCTCATAGAAGCCCGCAGGCCCTGCAACAGGTGCGTAGGCGACCAGTTGTAGCCAGGTTCCAACAGGGCTTACCACATACTGTGTCCAGTCTGTAGCTCCTTGGATCCAGAGGTCGTTGGTCTTGGATGTCACTGTGGCTGCATACTGGGGGTAAGGCAACCCCACACCGGCACCGTAGTACACAGCTGTGGGTGTTTTCTTCGTTATATCGAACATGGTAGGATTGCTTATTATTCCACCTACTACAGGCGTACCGGAGGTTACATAATACTGCGTGAAAGGAGAGAAAGTGGTGTCGGGAACCGCTTGGTTATAAATGGCTCCACCCTTAGTGTACAAGGGGACGTTGGGGACTGGCGTATCGAGCCACTTCAACATGCTAGCTATCCCTGAGTCTGTCATAGAACGGTCTCTAACGTATCCGCCATCCATGTTGGGGCTAATCCAATCTCCGCTAGATCCTATTGAGCTGCCACTACCACTGGAACTTGCAACGTTTCCACCTCCCAGATAGTCTTGTCCACATGCGATACCAATTAGCAAGCACGCTGCGAGTGCCATCATAACCGGCAAAATTTTGCCATATTTCATTTAGTTTCACCGAAGACTATTATGCTATATTTGCATTTAAAACTATTTACAATTAAAAACTAGAAAGCACTATAATTTACTATCCTGACTAGATTCGACTATGTCCATATATTTGTTTTGACAAAAAACCATACATGGTTTGCGCTTTCGTATTAACGCGCGAGGTTCTCATCTCCCGCACATGAACATAGTTAAAGATCGATACGCATTGGCGCTAGCTAGATGTAATCACCTAGTAGTAATAGTTAAAAAGGATTCATCCATGCGTTGCCTTCAAATTGAGTGGTGGGCTTCGCTAATACCAATTACTTCCGTGGAATAAACCAAAAGTTCCTAACGGATAAGAGTCGAAATTGTAGTAGTGAGGGTAGCGGTATAGATTGTAGTAAGGATATTCAGTCCAATAAGAGGTCTGATAGTAGTATGGACTGTATGCAGGATAAGTATTTAGAAATTTCTGGGTCCCAATAGGAAGATCGCTATTTGGATAGTAATATGGGCCAACATGGTATACGGGACCTACACTCAACCCAATCACCAGGAGAACCAAGATCCCATGACTCCTGACTTGATGATGCTCCTATCAAGAGGCTAAATAAGAGGATGTACAAGCACCAAAGTTTCTTCATGATTTTTCACCATATAATTGTTAGATCCTATTATTAAAACTAGCTTCCCTAATAGGTCGACTAATAGAGCGATAGCTATCGGCACTTTTTCAGGGTCAATCCAAAACTACATCACTTTGATGGAGTTGAATGTGCACATATGTATGCTCAATGGAACGGATTCAATGAACCATCTTATTTTTCCAGGCTAGATTATCACAGAATGATTTTGCATGTTACACGTACTAAATTAGACAACATTCCGGGCTAGTATAAGGGCCTAGCCCAATTTTATAAATATGCTTTCGACCTCGTAAGGTCTAATGTTGCGCTCCGGACTATAAGGGGGTATTCTAAATTCATTGATAGCGAAAAACCATCATTGGGCAATTGTCGATAAACATTCCATAGTGTGCTGGAATGGGCAGTTTGCCAGAAGCGATTTTGGACGTGTTAAGGTAAAGGCCGGTAACGAAATAAGCGTCCCGCAAGTTATACGTACTCTTTGAGTACAATGCCTTTATGTTCCTGGCTGCATCGACGAGAGGTCGTCCTGGGATGGATAAAGAGCCTGAGAATAGAGCGATAATGCAGTGATGTTTTAGGCGAGTCAAGCGCCGATCCACAGTGCCCTTCTTACAGGGACACATCATCAGAGATGAAGAGCCTGCTCCCGCTTCGCCTGCACACATTTCGATTCTTGCCGCGCTCATACAAGAACTGAACGAGGTACGCCAGATTCTCGCACTCGCCGAAGACTTCGCAATCAAGCGAGGTGCCCAATTCTCGGAGCTTAATCGGCTACAGCCTTATCTCGCGGCAAGTACCTATCTAATCGTTATAGATAATACAGTTTTCGTATGAAATGGGATTAAAGGACTTGGTCCTAGTTGTACGTTGATCACAAGGAAATGGCGCGACTCTCGTAACCAGGGGCAGTAGTCTCGCAAGAGCATAAAACCCGGCGGTGGAAGATCGATGCCTGAGGGGGCGCAGGCCAGGAAGCCGCAAGATCCTGCAGGGCGTTTTTTCATCGCACCGCCCAGCCTTGACCATCGGCCAGCCATTTTCGTCAGTCAGGAAGATGCAATCTTCGCGGCTTAGCGCGAGATCCAGACGAAGACGATTAATACTATTTTCTAGAATGGAAAGCTTGATGAAGCTCGTAGTTCTCTTAGGCGACGGCATGGCAGACCTGCCGCTGGCGGCTTTGCAGGGCAAGACGCCTTTGCAGGCGGCCAAAAAGCCCAACATGGACCGGCTAGCCCGACAGGGCAAGAGCGGTCTGGCCCAAACAGTTCCAGAAGGTTTTCCACCAGGAAGCGATGTGGCCAATCTTTCCGTCATGGGCTATGCGCCCGGCAAGCACTACTCAGGTCGCGCACCGTTGGAGGCAGCGGCCATGGGCGTGGCCCTTGGCGAAGCCGACATCGCCTTTCGCTGCAATTTTGTGACCATTGTTGATGGCATCATGAAAGACTACAGCGCCGGGCACATCACAACAGAGGAGGGCCGCGATCTGATCGAGACACTACAGCCCCTCATGCCCGGAAGGCGGCTTTACGCCGGCGTGAGCTACCGAAACCTCCTTGTCATGAAGGCGGGAGCGAACGCCGTCTGCACCCCGCCTCACGACATCAGCGACCAGCCCATCCAGGATCATTTGCCCCGCGGCCCGGACTCCGAGCTGCTCACGCGACTCATGGAAGCAGCCCGGCCCGTCCTGGCTAGCCACCCCGTGAACAAAAAGCGCATTTCTGAGGGCAAACGCCCCGCTAACGCGATATGGCTTTGGGGGCAGGGGCCAGCGCCGGTCATGCCATCCTTTGCCGAAAAGTACGGGCTGAAAGGAGCCATGATCTCAGCGGTGGACCTGCTCAAGGGCATCGGCAGGTACGCCGGGCTGCAGGTCATAGACGTCCCAGGCGCCACCGGCACCATAGATACCAATTATGAGGGAAAAGTGCAGGCGACACTAGAGGCTCTGAAGAGCAGTGACTTCGTCTATCTGCACATCGAGGCCCCTGATGAAGCAGGCCACGAGGGCAACACCTTGCTGAAGGTGAGAGCCATTGAGCTATTCGATGAAAAGGTCGTGGGTCCGGTGGTAGAGGGGCTGGAGAAGAGTGGCGAAGATTGGCGCGTGCTTCTCCTTCCCGACCATGCCACACCCATTTCCATCAAGACGCACAGCCGCGATCCTGTGCCCTTCACCATCATGGGCACGGGAATTGAGCAGGACAGTGTGGAGCGCTTTGATGAGGACGCTGCAAAGCAGGGCGCATACGGGCTAGTAGAGGCGACGGAGCTAGTAGGGATGATGAGGGGATAATTGGCAAGGAGTGAATACTTTCAGAAATATTTTTTAATTTCATATAATAAAAAAGGTTCCCCGCTATTTCGTTTGGGTGTGACAGGAGCTACAAACCCTCTGGGATGCCAATCCAGCCATCCGGACTGAGTGGTTAGTTATCCTGCTTGCCGATTTCTTGATTCCTTCTCCAGATTCCATTTCATGATAACTTGAGGTCAGCAACATGAAACCGCGAAAAGCCTTCAAATTCAAAGATAAATGGGGAAATAGACCATAAGGAGGCAAACGATTCTTAAGGCCTATACGTAATCCTATTCCGTAGAGAAGTTATTAAAGCTTACGCATCCGAAAGGAAGCATTGGTCCCAAAGCATTTTCGTGTGAACGATAGTTAAGGCACGAGAGTGGCGTGAACCTCCCCGAGTGGATAATAAGTTAAGCAACATCAATCCATGGAGAGATGTAGATGAAGAAAACCAACTTCGTTAGGCATTTGTACTAGCTGGCATAGCCCGAAGATTACCAGTACGCTCGCCATAACATCGCCTGCCACCCTACTTCCAATTTCTGATTGTACCTAAACAGGGCCGCCAATTATTAAGCCAATGGTTCCGGGAACTGCAATGTTTGATATAATGTGTGTGGCACCCACATATTGATTCCCTTTGGCAAAACCGGCATCTTCTATCTGTTTCAGTATCATGAAGACGTATCTCTCGAGTGCAAATGAATTATTGACTGACATTAAGTAAAATTTGTAAAAATTGTTTACTTTTCCGACCGCCTCGACGTCTCTACTGCAAACGGGATAAGATCGAGCCCTTGTCCACTTATCTGGTTTATTTTGCTTTTCATGATCTTTTTATTTATACAAATTTTTAACTAATATTATTTTGATGGGCCTTTATGTTTGCTGCATTTCGGTATTTGTGAGTATCTATCGTATTATCGGCAATGCATATTGCATGCAAAATTTCTCGACCAGAATATTTCTATAAATCTATGATTTCCCAGTAAAAAACACCAAAAAGTATATATATAATTGAAACTTAGTTAAGTACAACCTAAAAGGGTTAATGGGGTGATATTATTAAAATAGTAGCAATGTTCTTTGTGCTGGCTATGGCATTGGCTGCATTTGCGGCTCCTGCCTTGGCTCAGTCGGCAATGATAGGAAGCGGCGGCGTGGACATCCTCGGTCAGGGCATATTTGAGACCGGAGCGGGCGCATTCAAGTTCCCTGCCGCAGTCAACACGAACTACGACTCGATTGATGTTGGAAATGATCTAGCCCGGGCAATAGGCGCCGGAGTAGGCCCGGGGATCGGAATTCTGGGTGTCAATACAGGAACTGTAACTGCAACCAACCATCTGAAGATCAAGAAGAACCAGGATACCGGCGACAGCCAGACATGCTCCGCCTGCAGTCCCAAGTATAACATCGAGCAGATCAGAGTCGGCAATAGAAATGCGTTGGCAATTGGTGCTGGCGTTGGAGGGACTATCTTTGGAGCGTCCTTCAATACTGGCGGTGTCTCTGCGACCAACGACATTGAGATTGTGACCAACCAGCAGTAACTTCGGGGCAATGAGCCCGAGGGATGAAACAATGGAAAAAATACTAGAACCCACTAGCCGTCTGCTGGTGGGGGCCGTTTTTATTTGTCTTCTTATTTCGCTAAATGTGGCCGCGTCTGAGCTGTCGCCTGGTTTGCCTGATTTACAAAAAGAGCTGAAAGAGTCACGATCCGGCCCTTTCAACCATAATCCTCGCGAATGGTTGGTAAGACCACCTACTACTTCCGGCCTTCTGTATGGCTTTTCGCCCTCGGAAGAAAAGATTGCCCTGAATGAGTCTCACTCAACGGAGCAGGTATCGGATCTGAAGGTTGTGAATTCTGCAAAAGAGAGAGATATCATTTACGATGGCGAGCAGTATGGGGATCCAGAAGCACGGGGAATTGCCAATTTCCTGGATGTAGCTGTCACTGGCCAAGAGAAGGCGAAGAAGACCTGGCCAGGCGAAAGGTGGGAAGATGACCATATAGATGAAATTGTTGATAACGCTTTGAATTCCAGCCTGAAAAATGAGGAAAAAACTGGCCAAATGGCAAGAGAAAGTACACAATTACAGCCTATCGGCAACAATTTGAACATCGACGTTGCCGGTATCTCTGTCAGCGCCGTTAATACCGTGCAGGGAGGCAGTGCCGTGGCCACATCCAATATAATTATAAAACCTGTGCAGATCATCATCTGTCCTTCTGAGGTTGAAGAGAAGCTCAAATGAGCATTCTTTAATCCTCTTCAAGCATAACAATTTTTTGCGATTGCTCGGTATAAATTTATAATTTTACTGCTAGGCATCTTAACGGCGAATAGTATCTATGTTACTAATATATCTTACCGAAAATTATAAGTATTTTTAATAGTGAACATTCTATATTGAGGTGATATAATTAGAAAAATAGTGGCGTTATTTGTTGTGGCATTGCTATCCGCTCTTTCCACAGCTGGTGCATTGAACGTTCTCGGGGGTGGGATATTTGAGACTCAGGATGCTGCTTTAAAATTCCCTGCGACTGCAGACACTAACTTCGACAAATTAGTAATAGGAAATGATAAGGCGATGGCCTTTGGGTACGTGGATCCTTTCGCCACAGCGACCAACAATCTGGAAATTAAGAAAAACCAGAATTCTGGAGAATGTGATTGCTGTCCGGTAACTGAGGAGAATTCTGAATCCTGCCACGATTGCTGCATAAAGGTAAACTATGAGGATATCAAGGTAGGAGATAGAACGGCCATGGCCTTCGGTTTCGCAACAGCCACTAACAATATCAAGATAGTGACCAACCAGGAGTAAATTCGAGCTTTCAGCACTCGAGATGGCTTAAATGAAAGATTTGCTCAAGCCCACCAGCGCAATGCTGGTGGGGCTAATTTTCGTATGCGTTTTTATGATTTTGAGTTTGGCTGTAGCTGAGCCGCTATCAAATGCACAAGACAGCCTCAATAGAATTAAAAATTCTCATTCTAATTTAATTCACTCTCAAGAAAAGCCGACACTTGGCCAGCTTCAGCTTGCTAACGAAACGATCACATTCCCATGGGCTTCGCGAAAAACCTCGATTCCTTTGCCTAAACAAATTAAATTTATTATGCCACATCCCTCCCCTTCAAATGAAGAGATCCTCATGAATCAATCCCACTCAGAGGTGCGATTGAATGATTTGTCCGCGGTGAATACAGTCAAAAAAAGAGATCTGATCTATGAAGATTCTCAGAATGGTGATCCTGAAAATTTGGGCTTGACCAATGATCTATACATAGGGATTATTGGAAGTGAAAATGAGTCGAGAAATGAAAGGCCGGATGAAATATCTGAAGATAATGGCATTGAGCAATTAGTTGACAATGCCTTTGACTCGGCCATAGGAGATAATGCTGCTGGCGGCAAAAAATATGGCTACCTCGGGACTGAGTCGGCCAGAAATTACCTGGACATAGAAGTTAGTGGCATATCTACCAAGGCCATAAACACTGTAAAAGGTGGTAGTGCCATAGCAACCTCTAATATAATTATAAAACCTGTTCAGGTCATTGTTTGCTCCCCGGAAGTCGAGGAAAAGCTCAAATGAGATTTCTAGAAGGCCAAAATTATTAATTTTTGGTGGATGTAATCTTTATTTGCGGCTTTCGGATTCGACGCGGGGCCATCACAAACTATAAGGGCATTTTGTTTCATTCCTTCTGCCGATATGACCATCCAGAGACCGAGAGGCACCAGGGATTTCCTCCCTGAGGAGACAGAGAAAAGGGGCCGGGCCAAGAAGGCCATGCAGGATGTATTAGAGCGCTGGGGATACCAGGAGGTAGCTACCCCCACTTTTGAGCATCTCGAGCTATTCACCATAAAATCGGGCGCATCCGTGGTAGAGGAGATCTACAGCTTCACGGATAAGGGTGGGCGCGATCTCGCCCTGCGCCCGGAGCTGACAGCTCCCGTGATGCGCATGTACGTCTCCGAGCTGCAAAATTCCCCCAAGCCACAGAGGCTCTGGTATTTCGGCAACTGTTTTCGCTACGAGCGGCCGCAGAGGGGGCGCTTTCGGGAGTTCTGGCAGATGGGCGCAGAGCTCATAGGCGGCGCCAAGCCCGATTCTGAGGCGGAGGCCATAGCTCTCGCGGACGGCATGCTGAGGAGCGTGGGCGTGGCCGGAGATATTCACATCGGCTACCTGGGGCTGATCCGGTCCATTCTGGGCAAGATCGGAACGGAACACCGGTCCACGGTCATGAGGATGATCGATAAGAAGGAGCGCTCAGCTCTCGCCGTACTCCTAGAGGATATCGGGCAGAGCCATCTCGGCCTGCTGGAGCTGATTGATCTGAAGGGGCAGCCTGCCCTGGACAAGGCAGCCGAGATCGTCCGGGAAATGGAGCATGTTGTTCCGGCCGGAGAGCCCGCTCCAGCGAGCGAGATCGCGGGTGTTGCTCCGTCCACAGAAGGTCGCAGCTCAGCGCGCCAGGGGCGGGCGGTAAGCGCCGAGCTGCGGCTGGAGGAATTCCAAGAGACGGTGGATCTTCTGGACGCCTATGGAGTCGACTTCACCATTGACTTTGAGATCGTGCGCGGCCTGGAGTACTACTCCGGCACTGTCTTTGAGATCTATGCTGAGGGCCTCGGCGCGCAGCGCCAGATCTGCGGCGGCGGAACTTACGAGCTGGCCAGCCTCTTCGGGGGCAAGGAGACCTCTTCCACAGGCTTCGGCCTGGGCTTTGACCGCATCATGGAAGTCGTGCAGATGGAACAGTCGCGCACATCGCCTGTATTTTTAGCCTTTACCCCTGATGTCAAGGTGCAGGCAACGAAAATTGCCAGAGTGCTTCGAAAAAGCGTTCCTCTGGTAATAGATGTCATGGGCCGGAGTTTGGGCGCCCAGCTCAAAGCAGCTGCCAGTGCGGGCGCTAATTATGTGGTAATCGTGGGCAAGGACGAGCTGGATGCCGGCAAGCTCACATTGCGCGATATGTCCGGAGGGGCACAGGAGAGCCTGAGCTTGGCGGAGATTGAGGAAAGGCTAAAAGAGCATTTTCAAGGATTATGTTAACGTGGCAGATACGATTATCAGAATCAAGAAGGTCAGGATCACTGTCGAGAGAATGATCAGGTCGGAGTATTTGCTTTTCAATAGTCCATCCACAAATGCAGTTGCATCTTTCTGCTCGCTAACGTCAGACAAAGTCCCACCTTCATTATCTTTAATTAAGCTTAATTAGCGTTCTGACTTTAAATATTTTTTTGTCAGTGATTTATATATTCCAAGTGGATTTTATAGAAAAAAAGATCTAAAGCAGCCCCATATTCTCCAGCTGCATCCGGACGATGCGCACGCCTTCCTCGCACTCCGCTGGCGATTTGCCGCCCGTCACAACCAGTTTTCCGGAGCTGAAGATGAGCACTACCACTTTGGGCACCTTGATCCTGTAGACCAGGCCGGGAAACTGCTCCGGTTCGTACTCGATGTTTTCCAGGCCCAGGCCCAGAGCAATGGCGTTTAAGTTCAAGTCCGTCTTCAGATCTGCGGAGGCCACAATGTTCTGAACGTGGATCTCAGGTTCCAGATCGATGTTCTCGAAGCCTATGGACTTGAGTGTCTTGGCCATATTGGTTATGACCGTGCGAACATCCTCGACGTTCTTGGCTCCGGTGCATACCACCTTGCCGGAAGTGAATATAAGAAAAGCTGCTCTGGGGGCTTTGACCCTGTAGACGAGTCCGGGAAACTTCTCCTTGTTATACTCGGCGCCCTCCAATTCGGCCTCGATCTTGTGCAGGTCGAAAGCTTCCGCCAGCTTGGTAGATGCCACCACGTTCTCAATATTAATTGTGGACTCCATACTCAAGTATCTCCGGATTATCCCTTATAAACTGGGGGTATATAAACATGAGTATTTAAGATTTATAAAGTGCTTATAAATGGCTTATAAAGTCCCTCTCCCACAAAAAAGATAAAAAATGCGCAGGTGGCATAAGAGGGCAAGCCCAATCAATTATTGCTCTTCCACTTGAGCTTGTCTCCCTTCCACTTTACGACTCCGCTCTTCTCCAGCACTCTGGCCAGCTCCTCGGCCACATCTTCGCCATAAACGTTCAGAACGCTGCTCTCATCCTCTAAAGTCATGGTGCATTCTTCGGCAAACTGCGCAAAATCCATCTTGCGGGAAGCGGGCGAGGTGGCCAGCTTTTCAATCAGCAATCCCAGTACCTTAAGGCGCTGGGCTTCCGAGGGATATTCATCCCAAAACTCGTCATTCAGATCGCTGGTAAGAGGGGTGGTAAACTCATCGACAAAGATATTGACGGACTTCTCCAGATAACAATCAATATCGCATTTCATCTGCTCCGGCCTGGCTTCATAGTCATCCGGATCGACCGTTATCTCGATAACTGGATCGTCCAGCTTATTTTCTAGAGGCTCGCCGATCTTTATGTCGTTTAGAGAAAAGATCATCCCGGCAAAAGTGCGGGCTTTTGAGATGGAGAGGGCGTTGTTCATCCACTCGTCGGACCCGAATTTCAGAGCATCCCTATCTTCAAGGGAGAGGCTTTCCGGATTTTCGGACAGCGCCATGATCTTGTCTCTCTTCTCCATCATGAGCGGATCCAGCTCTTTTAAGAAAAGGTCCTCGAAATTTTCGGTCGTGGCCTGGGGCAGGACGCTCCTTAGTGCCGACAAATATCGCTCGAACTGTTCGATATCCTCCATCATCAGCTCTTTGACGGCGCTCAGATTGTCCTTGATTGTGTAAGTTGTCTCTTCTTCCATCACCAGGCAGGATCTAGTCTCCACCTTGAGACCGGCTTCATCTAGATAGTCCTTGATCTCTTTGGCCGTCTCTTCGTCATATTCTCCAAGATAGAACATAGATTAAGTAAATGCTAAGGAGAGATTAAAAAGCTTTAGTTGCTCAGTATCACCCGGGCTTTTGGTATTGCTCGGGTCATACTACTACCGCCTCGCTTTCCGTTGGGGAGGGGTGCACGCTCAGGAATTCTATCCTTTTTTCGCTCTGCCGTCCATGGGCTTAAGCTTTGCTCGCGATTAATAAGCTCGCTCGGTTACGGAATATAACCACACGCTATTTCAGTCCCTGGCTCAAGCCA
>CAVVKN010000015.1:0-45288 GCA_963748825.1 Methanotrichaceae archaeon | reverse complement strand
GCCTACCAAAACCGATCAGAACAGCTTCCTTTTGTACGAGGGCGGCTGGACCTTCGAGCCGCCTGCCAAAAGCCCTGGGACACGAGGATTGCCTGCCACTTCGAGGAGCATACCCCGGATGTGGATGAAAACCGAATATTAGCCTGGACGCTGCTGCAAATCCTGCACAGTGGCTTATGCACAGAGCGGTCGCTTCCTCTGGTGCGGCAAGCCTACCGAAATACAGCAGGCTTTGTGGAGCTCTGCCCTTGCCAAGCCGAAGAGTGCATTGGCAGGCACTACAGCCGACTAAACCAGGACTACCAGCCCATGCATGCACTCTGCAGGTTCTTTCTTGAGCACCGGGGCCCGGGCCACGAGACGGGAGACCGCGAAATGATGCCCTTCCTGGTGAAAATGTACCGCCTTTACGAGCTGTTTGTAGCCAGATGGCTGAAGGAGCATCTTCCATCAGGATTCTCGATTCAATCACAAGAACAGGTAATAATCGATTCCAATCTGGATCTAAAATTCAAAATCGATTTATCAATATTTAACGAAAAAACTGGTCGCTGTGTCTTTGTCATGGACACAAAGTACAAATCGGAGCAACCGTCTGCAGCGGATATTCAGCAGGTGACTGCCTATGCGGAAACTAAGGACTGCCAAGAGGCGATCTTGATTTATCCGGAGGGGTTCGGCACAGTTCTAAGAGGCAAAGTAGGGCAGATCAATATCCAAAGCATTGTTTTTCCCTTAGACGGAGATCTGGAAAAAGCAGGCAATCGGTTTGTTAAGGATCTATTTGGGATCGGGATCGAAGAAAATATCGGTTAGAGTTGCATAGCGAATTCTCGCATTAAACTGCGGCATGAGAATGGGGTAGTCTCCCCATTATGCGTTGTTGCTTTCAGGAACAACTAACATCATCATAATCTCGCCAATTGTCCAAATATGATCAGTTATCCCTGCGACCATAGCAGGGGATCTTGGCTCCCAACGTCGCTCATCATTATTTACCTCCACTCTTAATGATTTAACTGGTCTCGTCAAGTTATTTGCAGGATATACCAGAGAACTCCGCCCACCAGAGCGCCGAAGGCCGTTGCCACCAGATTCACACCATTGTTGCTCAAAATGCCCCTGCTTTGCAGCGTTGCTCCAAGAAGGCTGTCGAAGTTCGTGCCCAAAAATCCGCCAATGGCAGCGACGACTATGCCAGAAACGCCCACCATTCCCATGCCGGTGGCCAGAAGGCCGATGATGATGGCTCCGGCAAGTGATGCGGCCTCGCCCAAGGGCGTTACGCCTCCATCCACGCCCGGCTCCGTCTCTTTGAGCGTGGTTATCATGCGGGGTTTGGAGCGGCTGGTCTCGCCAATCTCGCTGGCCAGAGTATCCCCATTGGCTGTAGCCACAGAGGCAATGAAGGCAAAGATGAAGACATCATTGTCGTAAACTCCGTAGCAGATGGCCAGAGCAAGAGGCACCAGGCTGTTGCTGTAGACGTTCTTGTAGCCGCGCACGCCTCCATGGGACTGAGCTATGCCCAATTTATTCTTATGCGAATATCCATAGCGAGTAAAAGCACCGCCCAGCAAATAGAAGGCGAGCAGCAGGATAAACCAGGAGAGTCCGGCAAAGAGGATCACCAGCAGGCAGACTATGGTCTCGCTGAGCACTGCATCTGAGTCCGCAGCTTTTGCAAAGTAAGCACCGATGCCAAGGACCAGGGCGAAGATGCAGATGAGCAGAATGCGCTGCAGCTCAGGCAGCGGATAGTCGAAGGAAAAAAGCCACATCACCATGGCGGTGCCAAAGGGCACTGTGAAGTCGCGCTCCTTGGAGGCATGGTGCAAAAAGGCGCCGGACAGCCCCCCCAAGATGACCAGGAACAATATCCTCTCTGAGGAGAGGCTGCCCCCCGAGATCAGGCTCGCGACGGGATAGCCGAGGCCCACGTTGATGAGCAGATACATGATGCTGCCCGCCAGGGAATCGAACTTGCGGAAGGCGAGAGGGGCAAATGTAGAGGCCACAAAGGAGATGGCGATGACATAAAGCGGCAGGTTGGTATCAGTGAGGGAAAGCGCCGGCCTCATGATGAGCAGCAAAACAAGAGATGCAGAGAGCAGGCGAGAGCCACGGTCCAGGAAGAATACGACAGCCAGGGGAAGGACGGTGAAGGCTCCGGCATAAGGCAGCAGCAGGACCATCAGTCCGATGGCCATCCGGGCGATATCTTCCCGCTCCATGAAACTACATGGCAATTTTCATCGCAAAAATACTTTGCCTATGGAAGATACGTTAAGACCCGACTATGATTTACCGCCTCTACGAGTATCTCCTGCAATCCCGGATCGCAAAAAGCAATCTGCCCGGCTGTGTGGCCGTTGTTCTCAGCTGTGGCGATCTATTCGATGATGGTCTGGTGCGCCTTTGCCAGCTGCTGGAATGGAGCCTGTCCATTGGTCTTACCTCCCTTGTGCTCTATGTAAATGATGATGCGCCTATGCTCCAGCGCAAGATTGCATCCGTTCTCGCCCCGGTTCCCGCCCAAATCAGCTTGCACACAGCAGAGGGTGTAGAGCAAACTGGCACCGGTGGCCCGCTCAAGGTAGCAATATCTCTGGGCTATGGAGGCAAGCGCGAGGTGGCAGAGGCATTCCGAGGTCTTCTCCGGGACGTGGAAACTGGGCATCTGAATCCCGAGCAGATCGACGAAAAAACTATCGAATCGCATCTGCGATTTTCCCAGAAGCCTGATCTGGTGATAAGGGCGGGCGGAAAGAGACTGAGCGACTTCATGATCTGGCAGGCGGCCTATTCAGAGCTTTATTTTACAGATGTCAACTGGCAGGAGCTGAGAAAGATCGATTTTCTGCGTGCCATCCGGGACTGCCAGCGAAGGGAGAGACGCTTCGGCCGCTAGATCTCTAGATATTCTTATGGCTTTCCGGTTTGACAATGTCCTTGGCGGCAAGGATGCAAAGAAAACGGGACGGAATCGTCTCCGAGATGACGATATCGTCGTTCACAGTCATCATCTTCACCCCAGACTCTTGCGCTGCGGCGGCATCCGCCTGGATTACTCTTGGGTTGCCGGTGCGGAAAGTCGCCACATGCCAGGCCTTCTCCGGGGTGGTGGATAGATGGACGTACCTTTGCGATGCAGACTTGATGCCGATCTCCAGGATCCTGTCCGCCTCCTCTTCGCTTGCCCCGTAGTAGAGTTTAGGTAGCTTATTTTCCGGGTGATCAAGCTCTACATCTACGGAATGGCCATATCTGGCTCTGACTTTATCATCGACGATCTCGTATCTCTGCTTTGAATCGGATTGTACGAGTGCAATCACCAATTCTTTGCCGGCCCAGCGATGCCTGCTCGTGACCACCTGGCCGAGCTTGGTGAGATCAACCCAACCGCGGGAGTCCATAACCAGGCCCAGATCACCGGGAAAATGCCGCAGACCGCCCGCTACCAGCCGACCCAGCTGCTCCGTCTTGGTCTCATCCAAGAGAAGCTGACCGGCAGAGCCGCACTCACAATGCTCTCCCCTGAAAAAACCGTGTTGAGGGCAACGCTTGATCATCAGTAGAACTCCTTTCACATAGGTTGGGCTCTACGCATAGATATATCTGACCGCTGAGCAAAGTCTCAAATATGTTCGTGCTAAATAAACCCTCATGCCCGGTTCTAAGGATGTCGAGAAAGAGATATGCAAGATGCTCGATATGGGTGATGAGGAGCTGTTAGCGGAGCTGGAAAGGTCTTTTTGTATCTCGGATGAGCGCCACCAGAGGATCAGCAATACCCTGGAGGAGATGATGCTGGAAGTAGACAGGCTCATCTCTCGCATTGACGAGATAGAGGACGAGTCGCTCGAAGACGAGGATGAGGAATCGAGCCCAAGGTGAAATTAGTGGATAGCCTACCTGATATTCAAGCTTGCGAGCCTGATTATCCCTTCAATTTAACCAGAGTGGGAGTGACCGGCGTTAAAAAGCTGGTGAAAGTTGAGCGTGGGAATGATGAGAGACCCGTAGTTCTCATCTCCAATTTTGAGGTCTTTGTCGATCTTCCATCTGACCGCAAAGGGGCCAATCTCTCCCGCAACTTTGAGGTGATAGACGAGGTTTTAGAAGAGGCCATAAACCGCCCGGTCTATGAGATAGAGGAGCTTTGTGGAGAGATTGCCAAGAGACTTCTCTCCCGGCATGAGTACGCTTCCCGGGCGGAAGTAAAGATGAAAAGCGAGTACATTGTGCGCAGACAGACGCCTGTGACAAAAGTCAACTGCCAGGAGGTAGTGGACATCTTTGCCGAGGCAGTGGCCAGGGCCGGGCCCACCGGATACGTGAGAAAGACGGTAGGGGCCGAGGTTTTAGGCATGACTGCATGCCCCTGCGCCCAGGAGATCATGAAAGAGCAGGTTCGCCAGGAACTGGCCAAAGCAGGGCTCTCTCTGCAGGTGGCAGCCGAGCTCTCGGAGCGGCTGCCCATTGCCACGCACAACCAGCGTGGCCGGGGGAGCATCTCCGTTGAGGTTCATGACCGGCGCTGCGTTTCCATCGATAGGATCATTAAGATCATTGAAGAGTCCATGAGTTCCAGAGTCTTTGGGCTGTTGAAGCGTCCGGACGAGGCCGTGGTGGTAAGGAAAGCGCACAGTAACCCAAAGTTCGTGGAGGATTGCGTCCGAACCATGGCCCAGAAACTGGTGGAGGCATTTTCCGATCTTCCTGATGATGCCGCAGTGACCTTAAAGCAGATCAACGAGGAGAGCATTCACCAGCATAATGCCTTTGCGGAGAGAACGGCCAAAATGGGCGAGCTGCGAGCGGAATTAGCCTGCGTTAAAGGGATTAATGAATAAGGGACTGATAATGACAGAGATTGAAAAAATTGCCGGTCCTCTCAGAGAGCTGCTCCGCGAGAGGGAGATCATTGCCAGGTGTGAGCTTCTCCTTCGCACCTACGACACTGTTCGGTCTGCAAAATTAAGCGAACAAGAGCGATTAGAGCTGGCTAATATGGTGGGAGAGAGAATTGCTCCAGGCATCTTTGCCGGCATCATGAGCAATGAGCCAATATTCTTCAACCTGCCCAAGATTGATACCTACACCCAAATTGATGGCCGCATCTTCCATTTTTCGCACACCAAGAAATACAGCAAACAGGACTTCGCTAATGCCAACAGCAAGCTGGTGCGATCTCTCCCCGAGCTGAAGATCATCCTGAAGCAGTGCCTGGAGGATCGACTGAAGGATTTCATGAATAACGCCGGGTACACCCTCTCGGCACAAAGCCAGCAAGAGATGACATTCACAGCAGAAAAACGAACGCAAAGGCGTTTGTAGTCACCAGCGTAAAGTCCTTGGATATCAACAACTACAATCCCGTGCCTGGGTCCGATTATATTATCCTGGTGCCAAGTAGTGAGACTTTAGAGCCATTTGTGCAGTTCTTCCAGGAAAATGGGCAGGCAGCAGAGGATAAAGGTCTTCAGATCTGGATAATGAATCTGGAGAAGGGCATCATAGATCCCTTTATAGGTTATACTACCGATCTGGATATCTACAATCAGTTTGACAATCCCCGTCTGGCAGAGATGGTGAGAAACAACTGGGGTCGGGACAGTAGTCAATAGCTTGCCCGGACAATAACATTTTTTAGTTAATATTTTCTCCTATTTCTGTTGGCAAATTGGAGGTATAACTATTATTATTATAAACTAATTGGCTTCCTGATCTCGGAACCATAAGACAAGTATTAAATAGATAGAGCGCGCTAAACAGAACGGAGAAAGCAAACCCATGGGGTGGGGTGTATGAAGTTTTATCTTACGTTATCTGTCATGTTTTTGGTCATGATTAACGTCGCCTTAGGTGCAGTAGGCGATGTGGGTATATCAGATACATCTGCTGCTCTTCAGCCGGAGCAAAGCTCTTCGGCAGGCATGGATACAAATTCTTACATGCCTTACGAGAGTGGACAATCAAGTCAGGCATCGATAAACCAGCCATCATTATCGTCTTATGGCAATAATCCTTTGCAGGGCCAGGATTATTCCCTGGGCCAAGAATCCGCTTACCCGGCCCCCCAGATCAGCGGGCCGATGCAAGAGCAATTGACGGCAGAGGAGCTGGGACTCTCGCAGCCGCAAATGGAGAGCTTTGCTCCCGATGCGAGTTTGGGTTTCGTGTCTGCCTCATTGCCGGGCAATACAGCCCAGGTAGTATCCGCGCCCATGCAGTCTACAGTTCAGCCTTCAGTGCAGCCCTCCGCGCAGTCTTCAGTTCAGGCTGCACTGCCCGGTTCCAGCGTCTGGTATTATCCTCGTTCCGTGGTTTCAGCCAACCGATTTTTTGTCCAGACCGCCTCTGGCTTTAAAACGGTAGGAGGATGCAGCTTCAACGGCTATCTGCCCCTTTGGGCGGACATCAAATCAAGCGGCAACTTCTTTGTCTATGAATGGTATCCTGGACGGTCCACTCCCTCGGTGCGATGGTGGGGCTGGACGGGGACAGGCTGGAAAAAGGGCTGGTTTTGCGGAGACGTCCCTGGATGGCATATCCTCTGCTACAACAGCGGCATATGGTCCAACTACATCTACATTTATGTGTATCCCAGAGGTGCTGCCCTGTCTGCTCCTTCCGGCTACTCAAATGCTGCCGCAAGCATGACCGCATCATCTCTGCCCTTGAATGCGCCCATTCCACCGGATCCAGGTGCCGAGAGGATTGTTCTGCCTGATTATAACCTGTACAGGCCGGTCACAGACCAGTCCTCGCAGAGCGGATACAATTATCCCTTTTCATCAAGCGGGACGGGACTGCTCGAAAATCCTGCGATAGCAAATCCAGCTTTGATGAGCTATCCGAATCAAGCCTCTTATCCCGGTGCAGCAAGTCTCCACGGCCAGGCAAGCTCTTCTCGTGAGACCTGCACCACATGTACAAGCTCCACAGTAATTGCAGGCGGTGTTTCCAGCAGCTATCCCTATGAGAGGAGCTGCCCCACCTGCACAGCTTCGCCAAGTCTTACAGCGCCTTCCGGCTACGCTGCGCATAGCTACCAGGCCGTCTATCCCGTGCCATCCACTTGCAGATGCAATGAGTACTATGTCCAGAGCTGCCCGGGAAGGCTGGCAACTGTGGCAGGCGTATTCTGTGGGGAATGGCTGCCTCTCTGGTCCAAAATAAGCCGGCCGGGTGCATATTGGTCCTTTGAGTGGACGGCTTGCAGCAGCGGACCGAGCTACTATTGCCCCCCCGAGGTCAAGAACTTCGGCTACAAGAGCACCGGATGGTACCAGACCTGGTTTAAGGGAAATAATCCCGGCTGGCACATACTCAGCTACAACTGCAATGATTGGTCCAACTACATTTACATCTATGTCTGGCCGGCAGACTAGTTTTTTGTAAGACCTTTCCGGATTTCATCTTTTTTGGGCGATCGGTTTAAATACCGTGAGCTTGAACGATGTTCGGATTGATATTACCTCGGAGGATGTTTATTGGCAAGAAGATCACAAAGAAAGGCTGAGAGCAGAAAGGCCAAGCAATGGTATAAGGTTGTAAGTCCGGAGATGTTCGGCAGAGTTCCCTTTGGCGAGACGATCGCCAACGATCCGGAGAGGATCGTGGGAAGGATCGTCGAGACCACCCTGGGAGACCTCACCAACAATTTCTCTAAGCAGAACACCAAGCTCAAGTTTAAAGTAGATCGTGTGGCAGGAGATTCGGCATACACTAAGTTCCTGGGCCATGAGATGACCACGGATTATGTGCGATCCCTTGTCAAGAGAAGGACATCAAGAATCGATGCCATTGTGGACGTAATCACCACGGACGGCTACCATGTCCGGGTCAAGCCCAGCTGCTTCACAGTGAAGAGGGCGCGGGCCAATCAGGTCAAGAGCATCAGAGAGCTCTCCAAGAGGGTCGTCTTAGAGAGGTCGAAGAGTCTGGACTTAAACCAGTTGATCCAGGAAGCTGTAGGTGGCAAGATCTCATTGGATATCTACAAAGAGGCCAAGGCTATCTATCCCCTCAGGCGCGTGGAAGTGCGCAAGACAGAGATCAAGTCCGAGCCGACCATGGCAACAGCAGCACCGTCTCCAGTACCGGAAGCTCCGGCAGCCCAATCTTAAGTCTCACACGCCAAATTTAATGGCAATTCTCCTGCGCCTTTCTTGCGGCAAAGCTTGAAGGGCGCGGTTAGAGTTTTTTGGTAGCAGCTAGCTTTGCTTTTTAAAGAAGGTTTTTTAGTATTTCTAGAAACAAGAGAATGAAATATATTCCTGAAGATTCTCTAAGCCTGCATGAAATGGGTATTCTTAATTGCATTATGTCTTGTTCTCTTCTCTGCTGGGTGCCTGGAGCAGAAAGATAACTTTGCCCAGAGCGACACGAATTCTGGGGAGAAAAGTCCAGAAAAGTTAACCGTGACCATAATTTCGCCCAAATCGGGAGAGATTTTGCAGGGAAACAAAGACTTCAGCTTTGATGCCGTTGTCAGCAAAGACAAGACACCGCTCAGCTATCGCTGGAGTTCAAACATCGACGGTGAGCTCTCGACCAGCCGCAAATTTATGCAAAATCCCTCCCGGCTGAGCAAAGGCGGCCATGTGATCATCTTGAAGGTCACTGATGCGGCCGGCAGCTCCGCCCAGGGAAGCGTCTTGATCGAGGTGATGTAAGGATCGAAACGATCTACCATTAATACCAGTTTCTATAGTACATAGGCTCAACAGGGAAATACAGATATGACAGAGGCATTTGCATTCACTGAGACGGATAGAACAAAGTCCAAATGGGTAGCAAAGGTCTATCATGATTTTGTTCTGGAGACTGGAAGATCAAGGACCACGCTGAGAGGGCTCTTCTATTTCGCGCTGCAAAGAGCTGCCTCTGACTATCCTATCTGTGGAGGATTTGTGGGTGAGATTCGGATCACCAGGCCCTATCACGAGAATGATGGAGAGAAGCTGGCCAAATGGATGAACAAAGCAAAAACACTTGGATTCATTCCCGCTAATGCCATCCTGGAAGAGATAGCTGGCGAGCACATCTTCTTGCCGAAAGCAAGCAATGCCGAGACCAAGTGCATAGAGGTTTGGCTGAATAAGTCTGCAGCAAGCCCGCTGTTGTACCCGGTCTGCGAGATGCACGGGATAGCACTGGTCTTGGTCGACGGCAGGCCTTCTCAGGAGGCAATCGCTGACCTTTGCCAGCGCTGCAATTGTCCTACTACAATTCTCTGCCTATCCGATCTGAGCCAAAGAAACGCATTTTTCGCCCGAGATCTGGCAGAAGATATCGAAAAATCCCGGACCAAGACAAGCGAAGTTGAGATAAATGTGAAAAGCATCGGTCTATTGCCCGAGCAGATCTTAGAGCTGAAGATTCCCATGATCCGAGCAAATAGCAAGGCCAAAGAGAATAAAGAAGATTTTAAAAAATACCTTAAGTCATTTGCTCTTGATCCCAAGAACATGGGGGAGCTTGATGCCCTGGAGATCTATTATCCTGGCGGAATCGCTGCCTTTCTCGATAAAATCCTTGTAGAATATGGGCTCACTTGAAAAGCCAGGCTCGATTTGGACACAAAAGTATTATAATGCTCTCCTGCGAAGCTAAAATGGCATGACAGACATCCCTGATATTCCCCTGGAGCAAATCCAGCAGCGTGTGGTGGCCATGTGGATGGGCAGCTTCTACGGCAGCAGCGGCTATGTGGCTCGCAAGCTCGGCAAAAAGGGTCTGCGCGAGTTTCAGGGCATCGGCGCCCACCAGGTGGCGGCCACCTTCAAGCAATTGGGCCTGGAGAAGCCTGAAGATGTGGCCCTGGCCATGGCAACTAACGACAAGAACCTCTTCGGAAGCGTGGTAGAGGTTACGGAGAAAGACGGCTTTGTGGAGATCAAACGCAGTCGTTGCGGCTTGATGGAAGGCGCCAAATCCTTTGCTCGCGTGGGGGCCAGCCTGATCGCCAAGGAGCACTGCAAGACCTGTGTGGAAAGCCACTGGCAGAAGGTCTTCTCTGACCTGAAGATGAAGCTCGATGTAGAGCATACCGAAGACGGATGCATCATGAGGATCTCCAAGCAATAAACGCCGAAATCCATTCTTTGCAGAGATTGATCTCGCTTGGCTAATTTTTTGCGGCTTTAGTCTTTAATTGTGCCGCTTTCTTCTTCAGGCTCTCTGCCATCCGATTTTTATTGGCTATCTGCTTAGCTCTGGCTTTTTCTGCATTATAGGTTTGGCTGGAGGCAGTCACTTTGCTCTTTTGCGAAGAAGCGCTCTTCTTTCCTATGGCCTTTGAGCTGGATTTTTTCTTTGCATCTTTTGAGCTCTGCGCTTTGTTACCATTATCTGAGACGGTCGCACCATCGGTATTTATTCCGCTATCCGTATTCAGGCCTTGTTCAGATTTCTGGCTGGAAGGAGAGACCGTCTTGAACTTAATTATTGAATCTGGCTCTCTTGCAGAGGTGTCCCTGGCTGGATTGATGATACTGCTGGCGGCAACTGATGGCAAGGATGCAAGAATCGCGGTGGGCTCGACTACGGAGTCATTGGATCTATTGTTGTCGTTAGCGGTCAGGCTCTTTGCAGCATCAATCACAGGTGGAAGATCCACAATGCTGGTAGCATTTGCAAATACCGATTCTTTTCCTTGAGAATTGTTCATCGATTGATTTGTTGGCGCAGTGATCTTTGCCGTCTCATTTGTCAGGTTGTTCTTGTCGTTGCTTTTTTTTGCCGACTTTGCAGAAGACGACGAGGAGGAAGACGACGAGGATGAACTATGATGTTTTATAGCAGGAGAGTTGCCCATCTTTTCATCGACAGAATTCCCGGAGCTGCTGCTCGATGATTTGCTTGCAGCAACGACTCCTTTTGCAGCCTGACTGGATGGCAGCGATGCATTCATTTGCGATAGGTTGGCAAAGTTTTGTTCCTTGGTTTGACGGCTCAAGTTCTCCAAAGACTGGGAAGAATTCGCGCTAATATTTCCGCTCTTCTCCTTACCGTCCGTCATGGGTACGATGCCGTTTTCCGGGCCCTTGAGATCAAGGCCGACTAGAACGCCCTTATGATCCGGATTCGAGGCAAAAGAGACGAGATCGGATATGAGAAACATGGCCAGGCCGGTCATGCAGATCAAAGCCAGTATCACGAGAACGCTAATCAGCCTGGGATATCTACTCATCAATTTTTCGCGAGCCAGACCGTAGTAGGTAATGCTCGACCCTGCAAAGTCCTTCATACATAATCAGATATTTTTTAAAGTTTATAACTTTTACGATCGAGAAAAAATTATTGAGTGATAAACCCAATCATCCGGGAATGCTTTAGAATTACTCTTATCCACCTAAGTGACTAATGGCTTGCCTGCCGCCTGCCAGGTAACAATTCCGCCCAAGAGGACAAATGCATCGCGATCACCATAGACCCTCAGCGTCTGAACGGCAAATGCGGCGTTGGTATCAATCGCGCAGTAGACGGCAACCTTCTGGCCGGCGGGAATCATGCCCATCTGAGATATCAGATCTGACAAGGGGATGTTTATCGCTCCCGGAATGTGGCCGGTAGCGTAAAGCAGTGCCGGCCTGACGTCCACAATGGCCCAGTTCTTATCTGCGCTGGTTTTATTAAGGAATTCCGCAACGCTCAGGACATAGAAGCCATTGTACGTTGCCTCCTTAAGGAAGGAATCGGTCTTGACCATGTAGTTGGATGACTGGCCTAATCCTGAAGTGACCTGGACAGCAGATATGGATTCTACCGAAGTTGTTTTCTGATTGGAATCATTAAGCGATGAGGTTGCCCAGGGCTGACCCTTATAGCTGCCTGTATCTGTTTTTTTCTCTCCCAGGATCTGTGTATTCATTTGATCCACTTTATTTTGATCAATCAGTTCCTGGCTATCTTCCGTCGCACATGCTTGAACCAGAAGGCAAGCCAGTGCCACTAAACCGAGAAGTAGATTCTTTGATCTCATTTACAAACACCTGCTTTTAGCAAAGTCAGCCTCAGGTAGTGGCCTGAGGATGATTGTTATTGAAGATTTATGGGTGCATCTCATACTAATAATATTGGACGCAAGTCCTGCATATATGTTGGGGGCAATTGATCTTAGCATTCTCGATCATTTCAGCTCAATAATATAATAATCAGTATTCCTATATAAAAAATGATGCAGCTTCAATTAATTTATTTGTTAAGTAAATTATATATATTGTTATAGACTTAGCTATCTAACTGAAGGTGAGTAGTATGAAAAAAATGATCTGTAAAAGCTGCGGAGTCGTAAATCTGGTCAGCCCGGAAGCTCTTGCCGAGGATGATGATGAACAATGGCTGCAGTGTACTCTTCCCGAAGGCTTCGAATGGATTTTGCCTGCAGGCAAGATAACGCCCGTCACCGGTCAACCGATATATGTCTCCGCTCTGGGGGAGCATCTGTCCCATGATGCATACCTGGAAATGTACAACATTGATCCCGAGATAGCTTACAATATGATGCGGGGAAGAATCAGCAGGCGAACCGCACCCAAGTTAATGAGCAGTCAGTCTAAAATAAGGGTGTCTTCAAGTTCCAAAGCGAAATCTCAGAGCTGGCTGGATGAAGATGATTGGACTGCTTGAGACGAAATGACTAAAATGATACCTTTGGCTGCCAAGAAGTCTCTATCAACTATTCAAGATCGATCATCCTGCCCAAAGGGGTGGGATTCCAATTTTATATGATTTGCCGCGAAGCCAAAAAAAATGTGCTACTTCATGAATCCTCAAAAAATTATGTATTAAATGGATATTATTTGCTCATCTGCGCAAAATCTTCAAGTCTATCAACTTATCTACCATATTTCTCAGAATGTGCATCTTCAATAATTAATTATGAAGGTTTTTTGTCAAAATACTTCGCCTAATGAGACCTAAAGAATGGAAATGATTCAAATAAACCGTTTTCAGAGATAGATTAAAATATGCATATGAGGCAGTCACAATCCTGCATTGCCTATGGCCCGGGTCTTAAACTGACCCCCGATCTGGGATGTGCTGGGGAATGAGCATGAAGGAGACGCTTGATGAAATCGGCTCACGTCTTCGTGAGCTAAGGGAGTTGAATCTGGTATCGTCCGAAGAGATGGCAGGGCACCTTAATGTGCCTGTGGTGACATACAACTGCTATGAAGAAGGAAAGCTGGACATTCCGGCCAGCATTCTCATCGGCATTGCACGAAAACTCAATGTAGATACAGGTCTGCTGCTCACAGGCGAAGAGTCCAAGATGAGCATCTTCACCATTACTCGAAAGGGCGAGGCGGTGGAAGTGGAGCGCAGAAAGCAATACCGCTACCAGAGCCTGGCCAGAAAGTTCGCTCATAAAAAGGCTGAGCCATTTATAGTCACCATCGATCCCAGGAAAGGCAGCCCATCATTCTACAGTCATCCGGGCCAGGAGTTTGAATATGTGCTCGAGGGATCACTAAAGATCACTATTCATGACAACGATGTGGTGCTAAACGTTGGAGACTCCATATTCTTCGATTCGTCTTATGATCACTATATGGAAGCCTTAAACGACAAGCCGGTGAAGCTGCTGGCTGTGGTCATGTAGGAGAAGAGAGAGGAAAGGAAAAATGTCGTCATTATTGTCCAGGTTCGTCTCTCGGGTCGATTACAAATCATACGAGGATTTTAAAGAAAATCTGAAGATCCTGGTTCCCGAGAACTTCAATTTTGCTTACGATGTAGTTGATGCCTATGCAGCAGAAAATCCTGATAAGCGCGCCCTGGTCTGGTGCAATGATCAAGGAGAGGAAAAGATCATCACCTTCAAAGACCTGAAGACCATGAGTGATCGGGCCGCCAGTCTCTTTTCTAAATATGGACTGCAGAAAGGGGATACGGTCATGCTAACCCTCAAGAGCCGCTGGGAGTTCTGGGTCTGCATGGTGGGCTTAAACAAGATAGGGGCCATCTCCATTCCTTCCACACATATGCTCAAGGCCAAGGACTTCGTCTATCGCATTAAGAAGGCCGATCTGAAGATGATCATTTGCATAGCAGAGAACGGGGTGCCTGCAGAGTTTGATGCCGCTCACAAGGATCTGGGCAATATTTCCCTGGTCAAAGCCCTCGTAGGAAGTGCTGACCAGAAGCGTGAGGGCTGGATCAATTTCAATAAGGAGCTGGAGGAGGCCTCGGCAAATTTCGCCCGCCCGACAGGAGAGCAGGCAACAAAAAATCAGGACATTCTCCTGGGATACTTCACCTCAGGAACGACAGGATACCCAAAATTAGTCAAACACGATCAGACCTATCCCCTGGGCCATATCCTCACTGCCAAGTACTGGCAGAATGTGGAGGACGATGGGCTTCATTACACCGTGGCGGATACGGGATGGGCCAAGTGCGCCTGGGGCAAGATCTATGGCCAATGGCTGGCCGGCTCAGCGGTCTTTGTCTACGATTATGATCGATTTGACGCAGGAAAGATGATGGACGAGATGGGCAAGTATGGAGTGACCACCTTCTGCGCTCCGCCGACCATCTTCAGGTTCATGATCAAGAGCGACATGTCCAGGTACGACTTTTCCAAGCTCAAATATGCGGTCACCGCAGGAGAGCCGCTCAATGCATCTGTGTATGAGAGCTTCCTGGAGACCACGGGCCTGCGGCTCATGGAAGGATTTGGCCAGACTGAGACTGTGGTCTGCATTGCCAACTATCCCTGGATGAATCCCAAGCCCGGCTCCATGGGAAAGCCTGCACCGGGATTCGATATCGTGCTGGTGGGCAAGAACGACAAATTATGCGAGGTGGGCGAAGAGGGCGAAATTGTAATCAAGACGGACAAGGGAAAGCCCGTCGGCCTTTTCACAGATTACCATTCCGATCCGGACAAGACCAAGAGCACCTGGCATGATGATTACTACCATACCGGAGACACTGCCTGGCAAGACGAGGACGGATTCTTCTGGTTCATAGGCCGCACGGATGACATGATCAAGAGCTCCGGCTACCGGGTAGGGCCCTTCGAGGTGGAAAGCGCCCTCATGTCTCATCCTGCTGTAATGGAGGTGGCCATTACCGGAGTGCCTGACACCATTAGGGGACAGGTGGTAAAGGCAACCGTGGTCCTGACCAAAGGATATGCCGCTTCCGAGGAGCTGAAAAAGGAGCTGCAAGACCACGTGAAGAAGGTCACTGCACCCTACAAGTACCCGAGAATCATCGAGTTCGTAGAGGAGCTGCCCAAGACCATAAGCGGAAAGATCCGGCGGGTGGAGATAAGGGATAAAGACAAGCCCTATCCACTCATAAATACCCTGGAATGCAAAGCCTGCGAGCGGTGTATTGAGGCTTGCCCAGCGAATGTACTGAAGATGGGCGAAGAGCTCAATTCCCGAGGCTATCACTATGTGCTCTATTCCGGCGACGGCTGCATTGGCTGCGCAGCATGCTATTACACATGTCCTGAGCCGCTGGCCATTGAGGTCCATGTGCCCCAGAAAGAGAAAGCAGAGGAGAACTGAATATGGCGTCTCAATTAGTAGCTGGAAACAGCGCCGTGGTCGTGGGGGCTCTTTATGCAGGCTGTGACTGCTTCTTTGGCTACCCCATCACTCCCGCCAGCGAGATATTGCACGAAGCCTCTCGCTATTTCCCAATGGTTGACCGCAAGTTCGTGCAGGCGGAATCGGAAGAGGCGGCAATCAATATGGTCTACGGGGCGGCGGCTGCCGGACACCGCGTGCTAGCGGCCTCTTCCGGCCCTGGCATGAGTCTCAAGCAGGAGGGAATTAGCTACATTGCCGGAGCAGAGCTTCCCTGCGTAATTGTCGATATCTGCCGGGCAGGGCCGGGTCTGGGCAATATCGGCCCAGAGCAGTCGGACTACAATCAGACATGCAAGGGCGGAGGGCATGGCTGCTATCACAACATCGTTTTGGCGCCGGCAAGCGTGCAGGAGATGTGCGACTTTACCAGGAAGGGCTTTGAGCTGGCTTTTAAGTACAGAAATCCCGTCGTGATTTTGGCAGATGGGGTGCTGGGGCATATGGTTGAGCCTCTGCAATTTCCAGAAGAGGCCATAAAGCCCAGCATTGACACCACCTGGGCTGTGGCCGGTCGGGCCGAGACCAGAGGAAATCTGGTAACCTCAATCATGCTCAACTTCGATGAGATGGAGAGGCACAACTACAAGTTGCAAGAGAAGTATGAGCGCATAACCGAGAACGAGGCAGCCTGGGAGGGCTATCGGCTGGAGGATGCCTCCGTTGTGCTGGTCTCCTACGGCATCAGCAGCAGGATTGCGAAGTCTGCCGTGGATGCTGCCCGAAAGGAGGGCATCAAGGCCGGTCTCTTCCGGCCCATCACGCTCTTCCCGTTCCCGGAAAAGGCCGTTCGCGCTCTGGCCGAGCGCGGCTGCAAGTTCATCTCCGTGGAGATGAGCAACGGACAGATGCGTGAAGACATTCGCCTTGCCTGTGGCTGCAGGCCGGTAGAGCTGGTCTGCCGCTACGGAGGAAATTTGATCCGGCTGGATTCAATCTTAGAGAAGATCAGGGAGGTGGCTTAAAAATGGCGGCTAAAGAGAAGGTGATAGGTGGGCATCCTGGCATATATGCCCAGTTTCCCAGAAAAGGCGGAGGTGCTCCCACTGCCACCCATTACTGTCCCGGCTGTGGCCACGGTATTTTGCATAAGCTCATTGGCGAGGCTATGGCGGACCTTGGCATCCAGGACAGGTGCGTCGTGATCAGTCCCGTGGGCTGCGCGGTCTTCACCTACTACTATCTTGACTGCGGCCATGTGCAGGCCGCTCATGGCCGGGCTCCGGCCATAGGCACAGGCATATCCACGAGCCGAGGACAACGCCGTCGTCATCTCCTATCAGGGAGACGGCGATCTGGGGTCCATTGGCCTGAACGAGACCATTCAGGCTGCCAACCGGGGCGAGAAGCTGGCGGTATTCTTCGTCAACAATAGCGTCTACGGCATGACGGGGGGCCAGATGGCGCCCACTACATTGATTGGAGAGGTCACGGCCACCACGCCGAACGGGCGCGATCCACGCGAGCAGGGCTATCCCATTCACATCTGCGAACTGCTGGATACGCTAAAAGCGCCGGTATTCATCGAGCGGGCATCGCTCTCGGACATCGAGCATATCAGAAAAGCGCGCCGGGCGGTCAAGAAGGCTCTGGAGATTCAGAGGGACAAAAAAGGCTACGCCTTCGTGGAGCTGCTCTCGCCCTGTCCTACGATCCTGAGAATGGATGTGCAGGCCATTACCAGGTTCATCAATGAGCAGATGGAAAAGGAGTTTCCCTTAAAGAGATTCCGGGACAGATCCACGGAAGCGGAGGCTGTCACCAGGGCCGAGAGCGACTTTTCTCTGGAATCCCTGGACAAGATCTTCGGCTGTGAGAGCGGGATTTGCGTACAGTTCACAGAGGACCCTGAGTTTGAGGCCAAGGGCGTGAAGATAGCCGGCTTCGGAGGACAGGGAGTGCTGAGCATGGGCCTGGCCCTGGCCCAGGCGGGCTTCGGCTGCGGGCGCTATGTGTCTTACTATCCGGACTACGGGCCGGAGCAGAGGGGCGGAACCTCGAACTGCTCCGTGATCATTTCCGGCAAGCCCATCGGCTCGCCAGTGGTGGATCATCCCGATGTTCTGGTGGCCTTCAACCGGCCGTCTCTGGAGAAGTTCGCGCCTTCCGTCAAGAAGGGCGGCCTAATTCTCTACGATTCTCTAGCCGGACAGTTCCAGGCACCGGAGGGCGTCAAAGCCATATCCGTCCCGGCCACGGAGATTGCCACAGAGAAGGGCACTCATCAAGCGGCCAATACAGCCATGTTCGGGGCCTTGATGCAGGCGGGAAAGCTGGGCCTGCCCCGTGAGGCTTATGGGAACGCCTTCCGTGTGACCTTTGCCAAGAAGCCCAAGCTCATTACCAAGAACCTGGAGATTCTGGAGGCAGGAGCACAGGCAGCTATGGTGCTGGAGATGTCGGCAAGGAAGTAGGCCCAAAACTTTTTTTCGGATCTTCGCGTTTTCCAGTGGATGACCTCTGGTTATCTGGTCTCTTCTGCGGATCACGCCTGTGGCCGGGCCTTTCCGGCGGCCCCTCTCCGTCGCCTTCCGCCCGGTCGGCTTCCCATTTCTCAGATCTGATATTCACCAACCCATCGACTACAGTTAAGCATACAGAAAGATCTATATCAAGAAAATTGCAATACTTCAATCGGAGGAAATTCAATGCAGGCGAATCCGTTCCAATATGATGACTCTTGCAAGTATTGTGGTGTTTGGCCAATCTCAGAGGGGCCACATCACAAAGAAGATTGTCGTAGATATCAATCGCAGATGGCTTATGAATCTGAACTAAGTCGTAAATACCCCTGTAAGTTCTGCGGTGCGCTTCCGTTTATTGCAGGTGCTCATCACAAAAGGGATTGTTTGCGTTGGATTTCAGAGCAATGTCAGCAGGGCGACAGTACCGATCACAAAGAAGCTGAACAGCATTCAAGCGGATGCCTGGGCATTGTTGCGGGAAGCTCTGAAAGCAAATAGGAACACGTCATGCCTGTGGCCGGGCCCTTCGGGCAGCTCCCTGCCGTCGCCTTCGGCCCAGCCAGCTTCCAACATGGCTTATGCTACAAGATCCAGGGGGCGCTAAAGCCCGAGCGGAAAGCAAAGCAGTCTTCCGATTTGCCAGGACATTTTTTCTCACCACAGCAAGAATCCAGCATACCTCGCCGCATAAACCACACCCACCACTATCACCAGCAGCCCGAAGAATTTAGTCGTCCAGGCCCCAATGGAGACATATTTCTCTCCGATCCGTCCCCCCACCGCTCGAGAGAAGGTAGCAATGGGAATGATGGGCACACCATGCCCGATTCCGAAGATGAAGAGCATCACGCCTCCTGCCAGGGGGGTGATATTTTGCGAGGCCAGCCAGATCAATACCGGCAAAACCATGGAAAGGGCACAGGGTGCCCAGCCCAGGGCAAAGAAGATGCCCAGGGTGAAAGCGCCAATGAAGGAGGAGTGCTTGAATAGAGCAATGGAGGTCTCCACCGACCTTTGCAGCAGGCCCTTCTTAGTTTCACAATACTCTCCTCGATTGGGCCGAATTAGGGATGTCACGGGCTCTAAGATCTCATCCAGGGGCTTGATGTTGCTGATTCCCAGAAGGATCATGATCAGGCCGGCCATCAGGTCGAAGATCCTGGAGTCTCTTATGAACAGGCCCACCTGAGAGATGAACAGCCCCAGCACAAAGAAGACGACGCCCATGCCCAAGGTGAAAGCAATGCCTATCATGAAGCCCTCTCGTGAGGTAGAGACGCTCTTTCTCAGATATTCATCCTTCTTCCTTATGGTCATGACATAGGAGAATACGGCGATCATAAGAGCTATGGAGCAGGGGGCAAGCGATGTCAGTATGCCCAGCAAGAACATGCCGAATGCCGACACCTCCTGCCTGAAGACCTCTCCTTCCAGGCCCTTCCACGATGAACCGCCCACATCTTGCAGCTTCTGGTAAAGCTTCTCGGCACTCTGCACGCCGTCTAACACGCCCTCGCCCACCCGGTAGACGTGATAGACTCCGGCGATATTGCCCTCTTTGTCGATGAGAAGGAGTGTCGGGTTAGAGGAGCCGCCTCTTACATTCCAGTAGTCGAGGTATTTGCTGGCGATAGTGTAAGGCTCTATATCCTCCGCCCAGGGCCAGGTGATATTAACCTTCCACCACTTCTCCGCCAGTGACTTGCCGTCCCGAGAGTAGGGATTCTTCCTAAGGTTCAATGTGGCTATCTGGACACCGGGGTCCATGGTCTTGAGTTTTGCCAGCTCCTCTACCTGTCCTTTCAGGGACTCTTCGCATTCAACGCATAAAGGGATCTCGATGTTGGTGATATGCAAGATAAGGGGCGAGCCCTGAAAGTCGGAAAGAGAGAAGTTTTTACCGTCCACACCTACCGCAGTGAACTGCGGGGCCTGGATGGCGTCGCTGGCAAAGACAGGACTGGAAAAGAGGGAAACGGCAGCCAGGACGAAAAGGAAGATCAAAGCTGCCGATTGCAGCTTAATTTTGTAGGTATTGGCAATTATTGATATCACACTCAGATCCATGCAGCTCTATTCTGCTCGTAGTAGTAGATGGAGTCCTTTACATAAGCATCGATCTTTTCCTGGCTCATGGCATCAATCTCACTATGCCAGGCTACATCAACGGTTCCATCCGGGCCCTTTGCGAGGGTGATGAAGATTGTCGTTGGAACATACTGTGCTCCACCGGCCGGATTATAGACATCCAGGACGCCAATTGCCTTTTCATAGCCGCTTCCTTCTGCCAGCATATCGTAGTATTCGAGATCGCCGCTAAAGCTCTCCGCAGCCGCTTTAATTCTTGGCGTCTGGATCAGACAGGGTACGCAGTTGCTGCTATGAATCAGGATGAGCACAGGCTTCTCCTTGAGAGCTTTCAGAACCCAGTCAAGATGTTCGACCGCCATGCCTGAGTTTTCATGCTGATCGGGATATGCCGTCCACCAGTCGTCATCTCCCGAGCCAACGGCATGCTCCGGACTGTAGCTATTCCAATCCTCGCAAAGGGCGGTGTCTGTCATTACGAATGCTGCCATCGAGAAAGCCGCCATTGCCGCCAATACCAATAATGCGAAATTCTTGAACTCACTCTGCATGATTTAACCCCCGAAATATCTTCTGCTCTTTCATCGGCTAAATATTTAGAGCTTGTCATTATCTAGCCAGAGAACTCATTAAGGACATTGTGAATTCAGTTTGGCTCGATTTGGCGGAAGATCGATAAAATACCTGGAAAATCGCGCCTGCCATCGGCCACTTGCATTCACCGCATGGAAACATTAACATGAACGAGGATGTAACGATCATATTTATTGTTTTTGGGCGAAAATATTCGAAAAAAAGAAGAAATGATGGGCGGACCGGTGACAACTCCTTGCGACTTCGGCCTCGCCGTAGTGCGCCATACCTCACGATCCCTTTATCAGTCCCTGTTTGATCAGCTCTTTAATCCTCTTGTCAACAGCTTTGGCAATCTCATCGTTATTCGGTTCGGTGCCCTTGCTTTTATTTTCTCCCTCAACCGTGACGTCCTTATAGAATATCCTCAAAGGATTGCGGAAGAATGGTTTCTCTCCATCCCTCAACCTTTTTCTAGCCTCCTTCAGCTCAAAGGCAAAGCCGCTCGTCTTGCCAAAACCGTCTTTGCCCATGCCCTCAGGCCCAAAGAAGAACATCTTAAGAGCTTCCTTGGAGGCCTCTGTCAGCCTGACCTGCTCTGCCGGTTTGCCATCTTTTTTGCTTTTTTCTTCTTGCTTTCCTTCATAAAACAGATCTTCAGGATGCTGGCTTATGTATTGCAAAGCCATAGTGATCACCTTGCAAAATCTATTTTCCAGCGTACCCTCCTTCAGGTAGGCCTTGGGATCGCCGCCATAGGGATTTCTCAGCAGAATCAAGATCTCATTATTTCCCTCACCCATCTTCCTCATCGGCCATATCCTTTCCGGCGGAATGCTCGTCTCCCTGGATAGAATCTCTCTTATCTTCTCGGAATCAATGAAACCCCGACAGAAGACGAAGGCAAAATCCGCATGTTCCGGCGAGCAGCCAAAGAGCTTTCCCTCTTCGCTCAGCGCTTTCTTGATAAGCGCCTCCTCGGGATTGGTGCTCCTCGGCAGCGAGGCAAAGAGTGGCACAAATATAGGTGGCCTGGAAAGGCCGCCGGATGAGTGCTGTGCTATAGCCTGGCTGGGCGGGATCTCATCGGGATAGTCTCGCGCCGCCACCATGGGCTGCATCATCTTATGAATGAACCTGTTAGCAGAAGGGTAATCATTTCCAAATCTATCAAGTAGGATCTGATTGTCGATGATTATAACTCCATTGGCTCCACTGCCTTTAGTAAGAAGATCGTAAATGGCGCTTATTGCCGCCAGGTTCCTTCTGCCCTCCTTTGAGAACTGAGCCTTATCGGCGTAATCGCCTAATTCAGTCAATATGCCCAAGGCAAAAACAGGGTAATCCGCCTTGCCTTCATTTCTGATATGATTGATGATCGGATTGATGAATCCGGTTCCAGTTCCCCCGCCAAAGGATACCACAAAGAGGATACCGTCGCACTCTCCATCTCCTAGAGTTGTGAAGTTTCTTATGACATTCCAGGCGCTATCGAAGATTGGATTGGGAGCCTGGCTGAATGATGCGCTGCTATTGGCCCCATTTCCTCCCACCGATTCGATCATCTCTTTATTCATGGTCTTGGCTACGATTACCTGGATCTCTTTATCCGTATCAAAAATTTCAAATATGGCCTTGAGATATTGGGCGTCTCTTACAAAACCCTGCTTCTTTACGTCGTAACCATATTTTTCCCGGACTATTCTATGAACCTCGCAGCCATCGGCTACAACATCATGTGGAATGTAAAAGCAGGGGTAGCACCCCTCATTCAGATCTCCGAAGAAATGCTGAATGTTCTTAGCATCGTTCTTATCGGCTTCAAGCCAAATGCCCTGTATCATGCCGGGAGAGATATATTGCGCATCAGTTATGCGGGAGAGAAGCTGAAAATCCAGATCCTCGTTTCCTAGAAACTCCTGGGTGATTTTGCCCCCAGCTCCACCAATTCCGACAATGCACAGTCTCATCTTCTCGCCTCCCAGGCTTCCTTATAAATCGGCATGACAAGTACGCCGGCCGATACAACCAAAAGCATCAGGCTCAAAAGCTCGGCAGGCTGCGAATGAGCCGGAAAAATTGTGCCGATATAGGCTGATAGCAATACTGAGATGCATAAGGCAATAACTGTCATGCTGATCATCTTCTTCATGGTTTTGGATATGGAATAAAAGCTATACAATTCCATTAGCCTTAAATCTCTATGATCTTGGGGAAGCTTGTCGAGAAAGAGATATATTGCCCCCGCAAGACAGGCCACAAGAATGCCAAAAATGGCAAATCCCAAGGTACTGGAGGCCAATTCAGCTATATCCATGTAGCTGAAGGGAAGGATGGTTGGAACCAGCAGGTAAAGATAAGCAACGGCTACAAAGAGCATAATCCACGCTGCCAGGGCCAGGGCTGTGAAGTTTGAGCCTTGCGAGACCGTCATCTCTTTGTAAAAAATTGCCTTAGAGACTTCCTTTTTATGCTGCAGGACGGCCATAAGCTTATGGACCCTATTTAAGTTATTGACGTGCAAAATTGCTGCAAAAATCAGCAATAATGCCAGGAGCAATGTGCCTGCGGGAAATAGGCTATTCATTACAGTTGAGATATCTATGGGCATTCCTAGCCCCTCCTCAGCATTTTGAGAACTTTGCCGGCAAAGCTTCCATCTGATTTGCCCCGGCGTTCTTGTTTATTGTTCTTCCTGTCCCCGTTTTTACCTAATGCGCTTTCATGAGCCTCAATTCCTTTTTTGAGCTTTCTTTCCATGAAAAAGCTTCCTAATAATATCAGGATGAGCATTGGTACTAAATTCATGACCATTACAGGATTGTAGATGCTGTAGGGCACGATCTTGGCATTGATGTGAGTTCCTGTCTGCTCCATGGCATCCTTGCCGCTCTGATCATATTCCGAGTACTTAACTCTGTAATAAAAGGTCTCGCCCGCGTCGGTAACCTGGAAAGGTTTGGTGTTATTGAAGGTCACCTCGACGGGATCTGGTCCAATTCTGACCGTCTTCGTCTCCACTGTATTCCATTCATTCTTGCCGGTCCTGGTGCTCAGAGTAAAGGCTACGTCGTACTTTTCAGGGTTCAGATTCTTTGCTCTCAGATTGAATCCGTACTTCTCCCACCAGTAGTAATTCTCGCTGGTAGAGGAAAAGCCCAGCTTATCCACGGAGAGCTTTGGACCTTTCCGGATATTGGGTCCGTTCAACGCATCTGCAGGTTCTTTGCTGATAAAATCAATCCCATCATCATAACTGTAGTAGTAGGTAAAGTTCTTGCCTGCATCAGCCTCTTTGAAGAATCCATATTCGTTAGCCTTGAAGCTGACTGCACCAGGCTTCACGTTCAGTGTTTCATTCTTCAGCTCAACACCATTCTCATCAAGGATGTGCAGTGTTACATTGAGCAAATCTCCATCTGCATCAGCAATACTAGCCTTATACTCGATGGGATCGTTATACCTCACGAGGCCCCCCGGGATTACATCGAAGTCGCTCATGACCGGAAGGCTGTTGGTTACATTGAAGACCAACTCGCCGTAATAGGGAGGCTTCATTCCGGAGTAGCTGACAGTGCTCCATTTATTGACACCGTCGCTCACATTTGCCCGCACCTTTACTACACCCACACCCTTGAGGTAGGAAAAGGAGGGCAGCATTCCCCAGATTCTATGGGTTGTATTGGTATTCTCATCATACTCGTTGGTCTGAATCTTCTCCGGCCAGGAGTTGATGCGCTCGTACTTATCCGAACCAGGCTCCTTTACCTCCAGATAAAGATCGAGCATGCGGCGCATCTCCAGGGGATTATTATTGGTGGCAACCGTTATGATCTCCAGAGGCTGGTTGCGACTGACTGTGGTATTGTTTCCGTTGTAGTACATGAGCACAGTAGGCATTCGGTATTCTTCGCTTGTGATTGGATCCTTCCACAATAAGGTCCGGAGTTCCTCGAACTTGGCAGGCTTGCTCTTCTTTCCATCCTGAATGGTTTTTAGCAGACTATCGATATTGACCTGCTTGCTGCCGCCTCCGCCACCACCTGATGAGACGGAAGGAGTCCCACTGTCACCCCCTCCGCTCGAATCGCCTCCGCCCAGAACCTCTCCCGCTTGAGATATGCCTGCAATGAGCAACAATGCCAGGAGAGCAGCAGTCAGCCCTTTAAGCATAATCCACCTCAAACTCGTAAGCATAGTGCTTGGGGTACTTCTCCCACTTCAGGGCTTTCCATTCCTGGTTCGAGGATTCATAGGTCCTCTTGTCTCCTTGCAGCCAATTGACATTGTTCTTGGTGTAGGCCAGAGCAACATTGACCTTGGGCAGACTTGACCTCACCTCAAGCTGATAGGTGTAATTCTTGCCCTGTGCTATTGCTTGCTCATTTCTCAAATTCACATCAATGGTCGGTCCAATAAACTCACCCAGATCCTCGCCAGAAGCCAGCAGTCTGTACTTTGTCTCTCCCAAGAAGGGCTCCTGGAATGGCAGACCTGCGAAATTGACCTTAAATACAATCTTGGTCTTGGTGGCATCATAAGTCTGACTGCCTGCATAGAGCCATGATTCAGAGGACGGATCGTAGACCTCCAGCCGGACCTCTTTCATGTTGCCTGCCAGGGGCTTCATGAACTGCACATTAATCGTGTACATATATACCCGGGATATCTCACCGAGGAGCGGAGTAGTTATGTAAAGAGGCCCATGACTGGGGCTTATTGTGGCGTTGATGAAGCTCACCGGCTCAATGCTCGGGCCTTCGAAGATTTCCGAGGCTGACAATCCGCTGCTAAATCTGTACTTTGCCATTCCATAATGCGATCCATCAATCACAACCTCCGGCCAGCAGAGGGCTTCGGATGTGCCGTTGTGGGGAATAGTACCCTGAGAGATCCATTTGGTCGAGCCAGGCTCCTGCGTGAAAAGCTCCACGTCATAATTTTTCAGATCGGACTGCACATTTACACAATAAGTAAATCCGGTAAAGATCGAGCCGTTAGCAGGTGTAACAGATGCCTGATCAAATCTAATTTGTTCTTCTTTATATTTTACTTCTGCTTTCATAACCCTCATGCTCTTCTCTGGGAAAGAGATCTCGCCACCTGAGACATCAGGATGCAGGTAGCGCAGCGATAAGGTATGGTTTCCAGCGTTATCGACGCCAAAGGGAATTGACCAGGTGTAAGCGTACCTCTGCCCGCCCAGGAAGGTACCTCTGTTCATCTGCGTGAAGTTCATCCCCGGGCCGTTAATGCCCAAGGCCACAGCAGCTGGCCCCAGAGGACTGTCCACTATTGCCTTTACCACCTGATTGGCCGGGGCGTACTCAGTCACATATAGTATCGGTGCATAATCCAGCGATACCAGTTCCGGTTTTCCTCCTCCGATCATGGGCCCAGAATAGATATTTGATTCAATTCTCTCTCCAGCAAAGCTGGCAACAAAACGGTAGCTAGCCTCATTTCCTTCCGCATCGGCGCATTTATAACGGAAGGGCTGGGTCGTGAGATTTACCCGGCTCTCGCCTGTCGAAGCCGTGCCGGAGGCTCGCTCCACCCACTCCCAGCGGCAGGGATTGTAGACCTCCAGTGCCACCTTCATCTCAACGCTGCTGCTCGCATGCACCGAGTAAACATAGGTATCATTCCATTTGCCTTTGCCTGGTGCCACGGTTGCATCGGCAAAGTTGATTGATATTGCTTTAACTGCAATCGTTTTTTCAGCCAGCGGCAGCTCTGTGGCAATGCTCGGGTGCTTGTAGCTGATAGTGTAATTGAAACTCTTGCCTATGTCTGTCTCCTCGAAGGGCAGGCTCCAATCGTATCGATATCTATTGCTGCCCAGAATAACTCCCCGGCTTGTATCCTCAAGGCTCTTTTCCGGCCCCTCCAGCCGGAGAGTTGCCTGGCCCTGGCCAGCTCCATATTCCACTACAGCCTGAATGCTGCTGGAAGATTCGCTGCCCTCAGAGACATAGACAACGGGATCGCTGTCCAGGGAGATGAGCACGGGCTTGCCTCCTTCGAAGGTTGGGCCCTCGTAGGGCTTTGAGATGTAATCATTACCAGCAAAGCTGGCCTTGAAACGATACTTGGCTCCCTGCTGCTGCATCTCTTTGCATTCATAGCTGAAGGGCGAAAGAGTCCAGTTGATCCATGATGATTCAGCCGTCGCTTTCTTTGCACCTTTATCCGTCCATTCGCTGCTGCAGGGTTCGTAAGTCTGGAGCCGGACATCGAGAGGGACGATAGTAGTATCGATCTTCAGGGAATATGTGTAGCTTTCATTCCACAGGCCCGTTGTTGGGGACACAAGGCCCTGGGAAAACTGCACGGAAAGCGGTGAGACTCTGATGAATTTGTCCGCAAAGGCATACCTGCCGCCTTCCAACGTTGGGTGGACAAAGGATAATGCTAAAGTGTAGTTGTTATTGATATGGCGATCGTCGAAAGTAACCTGCCACTTGTACTGATACCTATTACCGCCCAGAGGCACTCCCTTCTCCGTCACGTTCAGGTCCTGATCCGGGCCTGACAGCATGAAATTCATATCTCCCAGCGCCTTTGGAGAAGGTAACTGTGGCAATTATATCCTGAGTGGTGCTCTCGCCGGCCCGCACGTAAACGGTTGATGGATATTGGAGTCCAGTTTTGGAATCTCTTCCACTACCTTGAAGCTGAGGTTGGACTTTTCAGCCTGGTAATTCCAGTTTTCGTTCTTGTACACCACTTTGGCCTGGAAGGGCGCATTCTTGGCGAGCTGCACATCGCTCCGGTTGAATAAGGCAGGAATATTATCATTGGTCCACTCGTAGACCAGGCTGCTGCCTTGCACCTTGGGTTCAGATGAGGCATAAGCCATCTCGCCTTTTTGGGGATGGTTGATTATCAGGTTGGCCGTGCTGCCATCCGGGGTGCCTCCTACCATCTTGGCCCCAGCGTCCTTGACATAAGCCTGAATGGTGAAGTTGGTATAATCCAGCAGCTTAGGAATAGTGACTTTTTCTATAGCGGGATTGTAGGGCTGAAGGGAGACGTTGTAGGGTCCGTAGGTCAGGGGGTCAAGCTTGAGGTTGTTGTAGACCAGCTTGAAAGTGAAATCTCCACCATTTCTGTAACTGGATAGATCCTCAGCCACAGTACAGGAATATGTGCTCTTTCCTGAGGCCTGGCAAGAAACGTCGGCTGTTATCCAGCTCCTGGAATCAGTCGTCCCTAGCGGGCCTGTGATCTCCAGATGGCATGTCGGCTTGGGGTTCAGCCCGTCCAGATCCTTGAATCCGGCTGAGACTGCAATTCCCTGGAAGAAATAGGGATTCTTCTCAAACTGGATACCGGTCATTGTGGGAGGCTGGACGATGGGGCCTTTTATTCGAGGGGTCTTGGCGACCTGCTGACCACCTGCATAGAAGACAAATTCAAACGTGGCATTGCTGGTAGAAGCTATGGCGAATCTATCCTTGAAGCTGTAGGGCCCGAAGACGAAAGAGGTTTTGCTCATGCCCGTTTGGTCTGAGGATTCGGAATGGATCAACTTGCCATCGTCATAGATATTTAGCTTCAAGCTGAATTTGGTGACGGCAAGGACGCCTACTCTGCTGGCCGCCTCCTCGCTCATCCATACCTGGGCGGAATAGGTGAAATCCTCATAGCCGTATTCCGGAGTTACCACAGCGCTTCTGATTTCATAGCCGCTCTGGGCCGCACATGGTGCGGCAAGGGATAAAGCAGAAATTATGCTTACTAATAATAGCAATAGTGTGAGATTAAGTCGCTCTCTTCCTACTTTCTTGCATAGTGATGAGCATTGATTTGATACTTTTATGCGCATTTCTGCTCTTATTCCCTTCAACAGCTTCGACCCCCATGAAATCAAGAATGTATTCTACCGCATGCATACCTACTTATAAAGCCTTTTTGCCCTCTTTAAATTGCTATTTTCAACGCATACTTCAATCTATAATAGTCCATTATTGTTCACTCATTGATAGTTTTCTTTAAACTAAATATATTAAAGATTAAATTGGTTAATCCTCTGTAGGAAATGTCCAGTTCTTGACACAAAAAAAAAGAAAAATGATTTAGCTGCAATTTAAAGGCTTATCAACTTTCCAGCACCTTGGCCGCTGCCTCGACTCCTGCGCCGCATGAGGCGATCTTCCCCTCTTTGGCAAGGATCAGCTCCAATGTCTGGATGGTTCGCAGGATGTCGCCCGAAGAGCACATGCCCATAGTGCCGATGCGAAAGATCTTGCCCTTAATGAGGTCCTGGCCGCCGGATACGATTACTCCCTGCTTTTTCATGCCGCCGCGCAGCTTGTCGTCCGTGACGCCCGCGGGCATCTTCATGGCGGTGACGGTATTGGAGTAGTGGGTGTGCTCATTTACCTGGGGGAACAGCTCGATTCCCAGCGCCTTGGCTGCGGAGCGGACAGATTCTGCCTGTTTGGCTGTTCTGGCCCGGCGGGCGGCAAAGCCCTCCTCGGCTGCCATGTGCAGGGACTCCTGCATGGCGAAGAACAGCGACACGGCCGGGGTAAAGGGCGTCTGGGGCTGGCTCTTTCGCACGCTTTTCAGGTGCGCCTTCAGGTCGGAGTAGTAGCTGGCGCTCTTGGGCAAGAAACGCTCCTCCGCCCTGGGTGAGGTGGAAACCACAGCCAGGCCAGGCGGCACGGCCAGAGCCTTCTGCGAGCCGGTGATGGCAATATCAATGCCCCACTCATCGGTGAGAAACTCGTTGCCGCCAATAGAGGATATGCCGTCGACGATAAAGACTGCATCGTACTTTTTGGCCAGCTTGCCTACCTCTTTAGCGGGATTGGTGAGGCCCACCGAGGTCTCATTATGCACCATGGCCACGGCCTTGGCGCCCTGCTCCAGCGCGGCCTCAACCTTGTCCAGGTCGAAGGGAGTGCCCCATTCGAACTTTAGGGGAATGGCCTTGCCATATCTCTCGCCGATCTCGGTGAACCGCTCTCCGAACTTGCCATTGGATATGGTTACAATCTTATCGTCATGGCCGATGAGGCTGGCAACCGCAGCGTCCATGCCCACTGTGCCGCTACCGGTCATTACTACTATCTCGTTCTTGGTCTCGAAGAACTGCTTGAGGAGCCCGCAGCAGTCGCTGTAAATCGTGCTAAAGTCACCACTTCGGTGGCTGATCATAGGCTTGGACAGGGCGCGCAGAACGCGAGGCGCGACCTTGACCGGCCCTGGAATCATGAGCAAAGTATCCTCTATATCCATGAGATCCCTTCTTCTTTGCGCCTCTTTGTTTCAGGCAGCCTATATAAAACTAGCTTTTATACGCTGCGCTGTTGCCCAGCTATGCCTGGCGCATGGCGGAAGCTGCCGGTTTTCCTTTACCCATTCGTTCAAAAAATTTATGGTATCCTGATCGTGGGGATAGCCGCTGCCAATCTTGCAGTGCATGGCCTCTTCCAGCTCCCGCATGGATGCATCCCGCCGCACTTTGGCCAGGATGGAAGCAGCCGAGACGACGTGGTGGCGCTGGTCGGCTTTGTGCTCGGCCACAAGGTCCATGGTGGTCTTGCTTGCGGCCTTAACTCGATCTGCGAACCTTTGCGCATTTACATCGGCGGCATCGAGAATAGCCCGGTCGGCGTGCAGCCTTGCCACAACCGTTGAGAAGCTCCTCACCATGATATCGTTCATGGTCATAACAAGTCGAAGCTCATCGATGACATTGGGCTTGACCTCCAGTATGTATTGGTCTGTGGCAATCCCGTTGATCTTTTTAGCCAGTATCTCTCTTTTCGCCGGCGTGAGAAGCTTGGAGTCCTTGACCCCAAAACCCGCCAGGTCGAAGAGCTTGTCCTCTTCAATCACCAGGCCGGCCACGAACATGGAGCCGATCACAGGGCCTTTTCCAGCTTCGTCCGCGCCCAGGAGCAACATAAGGCTGAACTAGCACTTTCAGATACATTAAGTAAGCGACAGTAGGCGACCAGGCCCAGATGCGCCCGGAAAATCCCGCTTCCAAAAGCCGGCCCCAGCCAGCGGCGCGGCGAGAAGATCAGCGTGCTCGGCAAGATCATGGCGTGATATGAGTGGATTTTAGCATGGGATGGACTTATTTTGCTGGAAAAATGCATGATGCCCCTTTTTCTTCTCACCAGAAGGGCGCCGTTCTGTACGCAAGCTTTATAAGCTAGAGTAAAGTCATTGAGTATATCCCAAATGCAGCGGGGTAGGGTAGTCAGGATATCCCGACGGGCTCATAACCCGTAGATCAGTAGTTCAAATCTACTCCCCGCTATAATTCTATCAATAAAAATGTGACCCGCACAATATTTTTAGAAATTTTTTATTATAGTATTGCGTGCATCTTACAAGTTGTTGATTTTCTATAAAATTTTCTGCGATGCTTGCCGGATGGAGCAAGAAAAAAATGCAATGCCTCGCGAAGATCCAGCTCGACCTCCGGCCAGGATGCATCCAGAAGGTATCGCGCTCAGGCAGAAGCTCACTCGGGGGGCGGTCACGCCATTATCTTCAGGCACGGCCATGCAGCGAATGCGCTCCTGGAAAGCATGCCGGTCATTCCCTCCAGAAGTGCAGCTTATGCCCTTAGCTCAACTCAAAGTCGAGACTGAAGGCAAACACGGCACTGCACTATCACTCAATGGTTGCCTCTTTATCATTTCCGCATTTGTATCTTATTCATACTTTCTATTATGTAAAAATGGTTTATGAATATCTTTTTCCGGCAAAAGTTCTTAAACTTACACGTAGTATTACCACATCATGGCAGCAGTCTTCGAGCTACTAGGGCCGCGCAAGAGGGCGACATTGCAGAGCACTTCCCGTAAAGATGGAAGAGCTTTAGAGCTGCAGACGGCCAAGGAGATCCTGGCCGAGGTCTTTGGTGTCCGGATCTCTGAGGTGGACGAGATGATCGCAAATCGCTTTTTGGATTGCCCTGAATGCCAGAAAGAAATGGGGCTATGGCCCCAGGAGTTCCGGCTGGGGGAGTGAGGCCCTGCCAGCCGCATGCCCGCAGGATCTTTGAAGGTGGACATTAGATCAGTTCACTTCGTGCGGAGAAATACAAAATGACTACTTTCGGATTCATCGGTACCGGCCATCTGGGAACCATGCTGGTCAATAAGTTCGTGGAGACTGAGGCCATCGAGGCTGGGGAGATCCTGGCCAGCAACCGGACACCGGAAAAGGTGGAGCGGTTGGCAGAGGCTACCGGAATCCGTTCGGTGAGCAATCGCGTCGTGGCAGAGCTTTCCGATGTGATCTTCATCTGCGTTCGGCCCCTGGAGGTCAGGGATGTCCTAAGCGAACTGACATACCTGCTCAATTCTCAAAAGCTAGTAATCTCTGTAGCTGCAGATGTCTCTTTAGAAAATATGCGTACACTCTGTCATGCCCGCCTGGCTCGCGCCTTTCCCAGCATGGCCTCTGAAAAGCTGCAGGGCGTGACTCTGCTCGCTTTCGGGGATAATACTACCGTGGAAGACCGGCGGCTCATTATTGGCCTCTTTCATGCCATCGGCCAGGCCGTAGAGGTCGAGGAAAAGGACTTTGCCGTGCTGGCTGATCTGACCAGCTCCGCCCCCGGCTACTTCGCGGCCCTCATGCGTGAGTTCGTTCTGGCAGCAGAGAGACGGGAGATCAATTCTGAACTGGCGGAACGCCTGGTTAAGCAGACCCTGCTCGGCACGGCTTTTCTCCTGGAGGAGGAGAGCTTTGCCGGGCTGATCGAGAGCGTGGCCACTAAGGGAGGAATCACGGAGGCGGGAGTGAAGGTCATCCAGCGCGAGGCACCTGGCATGTTCGACCAGCTTTTCCAGGCGACAAAGGCCAGGCACGAACTGGTATTGAAGAAAATTGAAGGACAGAGATAAGTGAAAATATTATTAATTTTAATAAATAGAAATTTGGATTTTTAATATTCTAGCTCCCTCATTCGGCTTTGCATTTAAAGCCGGTTATTAAATAAAAAATAAAATAAGTAACAATCTCAATGGCATAACTTTAAGTGACTTAAGGCGATCATATCTCTGAAGTATTATGCCCATTGGTGTTTACGTCTGTCACTGCGGCCTGAACATCGCAGGCGTCTTGAATATGGAGGAGCTGAAGAGCTTTGCCGAGAAGCTTCCCGATGTGGCCGTAGCTCGCGATCTGCAGTTCTCCTGCTCCGATATCGGCCAGGAGCAGATCCAGAAAGATATTGCAGAGCTTAAGCTTGATCGCGTGGTGGTGGCCGCCTGCTCGCCCCGCCTGCACGAGCCCACCTTCCGCCGGGCCATCGCCAAAGCAGGCCTGAATCCTTACATGCTGGAGATGGCCAACATCCGGGAGCAGTGCTCCTGGGTGCACATGGAGCAGCCAGCCATGGCCACAGAGAAGGCCAAAGACCTCATTGCAATGGCCGTGGCCAAAGCGGCGCTGCTACAGCCGCTGGAACCGGAGAGCATACCCGTCAGCAAAGACGTGCTGGTCGTGGGTGGAGGCGTGGCCGGCATTGCTGCGGCGCTGGACATGGCCGATGCGGGGCTGCATGTTTATCTGGTGGAGCGGCGGCCCACCATCGGCGGCTACATGGCTCTGCTCACCGACGTCTTTCCCACCAACGACTGCTCCATTTGCGTCCTGGGTCCCAAGATGTCCGAGGTCTACAACCATCCCGATATTACTCTCATAACCTACGCCGAGGTACTGGGCGTGGAGGGCAGCATAGGCAACTTCACCGTCTCCGGCGTTCGCCAAGCACGCTATGTGGACGAAAAGCTGTGCAAGGGCTGCATCAGCGAGTGCGCCGGCGTCTGCCCGGTGGAGGTTCCCAGCGAGTACGACTTTGGCATCGGCAAGAGAAAGGCCATTTACATTCCCTACCCCCAGGCCGTGCCCCTGGTAGCCTGCGTCGATCCCAAAGCCTGTATAGGCTGCGCCCGCTGCGTGGAAGCCTGTCCCGCCCAGGCCGTCAAGCTGGATCAGGAGCCCCAGGATTTCAAGTTGAATGTGGGCGCCATCATCGTGGCTACCGGCTGGCAGCCCTTCGATGCCACCCGAAAGGAGGAGTACGGCTTTGGCAGGTACAGGGATGTAATCACCACCCTGCAGATGGAGAGGATGCTCAACGCCTCCGGGCCAACCAAGGGCGAGGTGGTGCGTCCCAGCACAGGCAAGATTGCCAAGTCAATAGGCTTCCTGCAGTGCGTCGGCTCGCGCGACTCGACGGTCGGAAACCTCTACTGCTCTCGCATCTGCTGCATGGCCTCGCTCAAGAATGCGCAACTGGTCAAGGAAAAGTATCCAGATACTGATATCACCATTTACTATATCGACATCAGGGCCTGCGGAGAAGGATATGAAGAGTTCTATGTGCGGGCTCAGAAGCTGGGCGTCAACTTTGTGCGTGCCCGCGTCTCCCGCATTGATGAGGTGGACGGCGAACTCTTCCTGATCTTTGAGGACACGCAGACCGGCGAGATCAAGAGGGTGAAGCATGATCTGGCCGTCCTCTCCGTAGGATTAGAGCCGGACAGCAAGGCCGATGTTTTAGGCAATCTGCTCGGCCTCTCCCGAAGGCCGGACAGGTTCTTTGAGATCGCCCATCCCAAGATGAGGCCCGTGGAGGCGCACATCGACGGAGTCTTCATCGCCGGTTGCGCCTCCGGTCCCAAGGAGATTCCCATCTCCATCGCCCAGGGCAGTGCTGCGGCAGCCAAAGCCATTAAGCTCCTGCATAAAGGGGTGCTGGAGCTGGAGCCCACCTCGGCCTATGTGGACCCAGATCTCTGCATCAAATGCAAGCTGTGCGTCGATGTCTGTCCCCAGAAAGCGATAGCTGTGAAAAGCCCGGCCTATGTGGACGAGGCGGCCTGCAAAGGTTGCGGCTCATGTGCCGCCGCCTGTCCAGTTGACGCCATCAACATGCGCTTCTTCTCCGATGAGCAGATCCTGGCCCAGGTACGGGCTGCCACGGAGGAGAAGAGAGAGTTTCCCCTCATTGTGGCCTTCCTTTGCAACTGGTGTAGCTACGGAGCGGCAGATCTTGCCGGAACCTCGCGCATCCAGTACCCGACCAACGCTCGCAACATCCGGGTGATGTGCTCGGCACGGGTGGACCCAAGCTTCATCCTGGAAGCCTTGCGGCGAGGCGCCGATGGAGTGCTGGTAGCAGGCTGTCGCATAGGTGAATGCCACTACAGGGATGGCAACTATCAGGCACTGCAAAGGGTGAATGTGCTCAAAGGCGTTCTGGAGAAGATTGGCCTAGATCCGGGAAGAGTCAAGATCGTCTGGTGTGCGGCCAGCGAGGGTGAGATTTACGCAAAGGATCTCAGGGATTTCATAGGCGAGCTGAAGGCCATGGGCCCCATTGGAACGGAGCTGAAAAAGGAAAGGGCGGAGGAGAAGAATGGGGAGGCTGCACTTCCATGATGGAAATTGAGAAAGACATGGATGCAGAAGGCACTCACATTCTGGCCAAGCAGAAGACCAAAGAGAGGGAGATTATCCTCGATTACGATTACAAAAAGTGCGCCGGTTGCTCTATCTGTGTGGCTCTCTGCCCGAAAAAAGCCCTGCAGGAGGGGCCATTGCAGGAGATTGCCAAGGGCCTGGACGCGCCGCCCGTGCTCATCGATCTGGATGCCTGCGCCTTTTGCGGCATGTGCGTTAATTTCTGTCCCATGAAGGCCTTTAAAATGACGGTACGAGATAAGAGATCAACCCCGCAGGCGGCAGAAGCGGTAGAGGCCCAGACATGATGGATTTTATTAAACAGGAGCAATATCCCCGGCTGCTGGCAGAGGCCACGCCAAACGAAAAGTGCCTGCCCTGCCTGCTCTGCGAGCCTGTCTGCCCCACAAAGGCCATAAAAGTCACCTTCAATAAAACTCGCGAAGACTATGGCCCCCTGCGCCCGGAAATGAAGGGCAAGATCGCAATCGATCAGGAGAAGTGCAATCTTTGCGGCCGGTGTGCAAAATTTTGCAAGGCCTTCTTGCTGGTGGATAAGGGCGAGAAAGAGAAAGATCCCCGCAATCTGGTGCCTTATGAGCAGCTCCTGGTGGATGAGGAGCTATGCGACTACTGCGGCCTGTGCGTGCCCCTTTGCCCCGAAGAAGCGATAAAAGTAGAGGGTGAGCCCTTAGAAGTGCCGGAAGGCGAAAAAGAGTTCGTAGGCAAGATCGAGATCGACCAGGACCTATGCATCGGTTGCGGCCGGTGCGCTCAGGTCTGTCCATACGAGGCTATGGACATTAAAAAGCCCTTTGAAGGCGAGATTAAGCTGGTCGAAAAGAACCTGGTGCGCTGCGATCCACTGGGCTGCCTGGCCTGCTTCAACATCTGCCCGGCAAAGTGCTGGTATGTGGACGAGCGCGGCAAAGCGGCGCCGGTCAAGGATCAATGCATCTTTTGCGGGGCATGCGAGAAGGCCTGTCCCGTCTCAGCCATCCAGGTCGAGCGGTCCGATGTAAGGCACACGGAGATAAAGGAGACTCCCTGGGCAGAGGAGTGGAAGCAGGCCATCTCCGCCATAAAGACCGGGGAGCGGCTGCGCCCGGATGTGAGCGGGGCTGTCTCTCCGCCGGACATAGAGCGCCAGCCTATGCCCGCGCCCGAGAAGCCGAAGATAGATCCCGAGCTGCTGCGGCTGGTGGATGAGGCCCTAAAGCCCCTGGAGCCCCTGCTGAGAAAGCCGAAGATACGGCAAATTTTGGAGAAGGAGCCTGCCGAAGAGGCCATCAAGAAGATTGTAGAGCGGCTTCACAAAGATGAAGCGAAAAGGGCTACAGCAGCGGATACTACCGGCAGCAGCGAGGGGGCGAAATAAAGATGGTCGGGGATGAACAGTTCAAGCAAGAGGTCCTGCGCCTGGCCGGGCAGGAGGTATTGACATGCATTCAGTGCGGCACCTGCTCCGCCAGTTGCCCCACGGCGCATCTCATGAACCCCAGCATCCGAAAGTTGATCAAGCTCTGCTTAGAGGGCAAAAAGGAGGAGGCTTTGCACAATGAGACTCTATGGCTGTGCACTTCCTGTCTTCTCTGCACCGTGCGCTGCCCGCGGGGCATCCGGCCTAAAGCTGTGGTCTCGGCTCTAAAAGATATAGCTGAGCGGGAAGGGCAGCGCGGCAAGGACGCCGACTACGAGGAGTTCTTCCTAAAGCAGATCAAAGATTACGGCCGGATAGCCGAGCTGGCTCTCACCGGCGAGTTCCTGCTCGTCTTTCCCCAGGGAGCAGTGCAGTCCATGCAGATGGGACTGGAACTTTTGCCCAAGGGCAAGATCGGCCTGGAAATCGAGAAGATCAAAGGCCGGGATGAGGTCAAGAGAATCATTGAGGAGCTGAGGGAAAAATGATGCTGGCTTACTATCCGGGCTGTGTTTCCAAATCGACGGGAAAAGAGATGGACGCCTCCACCAGGGCTGTCTGCGCGGCTCTGGGAATTGAGCTGGAGGAGCTCGAGGACTGGAACTGCTGCGGGGCAACGCATGTCTCCAACGAGCTGGTGGCCACGGGCCTGGCGGCCAGAAACATGGCCCAGACTGACCTCGAGATCATGACAGCCTGCTCCATCTGCTACAGCAACTTGCGGGCGGCAGCGCAGCGGCTGGAGGAGCCCGAGGTCCTGGAAAAGGTGAACGCCGTCCTGGACAGGAAGTACAGCGGCGCCAAGATCCGGCATGCACTGGATGTCATCTTAGAGGCTTTGGCCGAGAACGATGAGCGTATCGTGGTGCCTCTCAATGGTCTGTTGGTCGCCCCCTACTATGGCTGCCTGCTCACGCGCCCGGCTGGGCTTTACAGCCCGGAGTTTCCCACCATCCTGGAGACGCTGATCAAGAGGCTGCAGGCGGAGCCGGTGGACTTCCGGCTCAAGACCTTCTGCTGCGGCGGGCCCATTTTCATGCCCCAGGAAAAGGCGGCAGACGATATTGCCTTCAAGATTTTGGCAGAGGCCAAAAAGGCCGGGGCGGAGGTCATCGTCACTGTATGCCCGCTCTGCCACCTCATGCTGGATGCCAAGCAAAAGGTGCTGGAGCAGAAAATGGGGGAGAAGATCGGCATTCCAGTGCTCTACGTGACGCAACTGGTGGGCATCGCCCTGGGTCTGGGGCCGGAGGAGCTGGGGCTCTTCATGAACTCGGTGTCACCGATGGCAATGGTGGAGAAGGTGTACGAGAAAATCAGTGAGTGAGGTACAATCATTCTAATACATTTATAGAATTTATTTATCACAAATTGCCGCCTGATTTGATTATCACGGCCGTATTCGTGCTCCAAATTATCCGAAAAGCCCTCCGGCAAAATTGCAGAGCATCCCACCTGCTCCCTTTGAATCCCTGTTTCTTTACCAGGGCTGCTTCCCGGACAAACTGCATCTTCTGCTCACTTAAGAGCACCAGCTTGCGCTCCAGGAAAAATCGCACATCATCCAGCACCTTTTCTTGAAACTTAGTGGCCGCGGCAAAGCTCGCCACCTTTTCCTGGCCGAAAGGAATCATGTTTTTCTGAAAGATGTTTACCGAATCCACCTCGTAAAAAAAGGCCTTGACCGCGTAGCCCACTGCCTTTTGGGGCAGGAGCAAGGCCAGGATGACAGAAGCAAAAGCGATGCTCTGCGGCACCCAGATGGCTTTGAGCTTCTCCCACCAGGTGAAACGCGGCTCTATCTCCGGCCGAACATCCCTGCCAAAGAGGATCTTTCCCTCACGCTTCATCTTGTAGAACAGAGTAAGCTGACTGGCGACAAGGGTTGCACCCGGCAAGAGGTCCAGCCTCTGTATCTTCCCCGATCTCCAGTCGATGTCATCCGGCCCGAATACCTCAAAAGGCTTGTAGAGCCGGGCCTGCTTCTCCAACAACTTCAGGGCATCTTCCAGCAGGCTGCCACCCTCTCCCGTGGAGACCACCTTTTTAAACTGCATGCCGTGCTTTTCATCCAACTGCCAGAAGAGAGGCTTCGCAAACTGTTCCACATTTCTTACGACCGCATCGCTCTTGACCTGAATTATGAGGTCAACATCGCTCTTTCCCAGGATAAACTCGCCCCGGGCTGCGCTTCCGAAGAGCAGAATGAAGTCGATCTCGCTGCCGTAGGCTTTGCCAAGCTCACCGACGAACTCCTCCAGGAAGGCGTCAGCTTTTTGCTGATCAGCCGTCTTCGGATTGTTCATCATTTCATCGCCTAAATAATTGAAATATGAGATTAAAAAGCTTTGCCAGGAAAAATGCAGAAAATGGTTGAATTTTAAATGGGGAGCAATCCGTATATACTTTGCATTTGTCACTATAATTTTGAATGGAAGAATGGAGCCGCCTTTCCCTTGTTGCAGAAATGATCCGCGATCATATCTCCCTGGACGGAATCGACCGATATCTTGCCGAGACAGGGGTGCAACGCTGCGATTTCGTGCTCGTCGAGCCCTGTGACTTTGCCGGAGAGATATTTGCCGTGGACGGCTCCAATGCCTCCATCTGCAATTGGTCGACGGCCAATGTGAACCTGATCCGAGCAGGCTATGCCGTCTACCGGGGAAGAGATTGGAGGCGCACTGTTTTAACCTTTGACGATGTCTTGCTGGCCGATCCGAAGTTATGCAAAAATATGTTCGACCCCTATCTGGAGGAATTCTTCGGCCTGAAAGGAATCGATCTCAAGGAATCGGATCTGGATCGACTCACCAGCTACTATCGGGAGCTGCAGGAGTATGTGGCAATAAATGATGCCCTGGGAGAAGCCCATGCCGGAGATATCATCCTTTACGACGGCAGCTTTGACGTCTTTGAAACCCTGAGGGGCGCTCTTGCCACTATCTTCGCACCGGGCGGAGGAAAAGGGCATCGCCCTTCTGGCCGTGGCCAAGTCCAGCTCCCTCTTCTGGGGCGAGGAGATCTCTCTTCCCTTTGTGCAGCATACCGGCATGGCCGGCAGCCTGCTTTTGCCTGGCGCTGCCTGGTATCTCAGCCTGAAGGATAAAAAAGTAGATGCGGGTCAGGGCAGATGGAACGGCGAGACCTACATCGTCCGCTTTTGCGGGCAGTCCGAGCACGCCTTCCGGGTGGATGCGCCCACTTATCTCAAGGGCGAAATCGGATCGGTTCTGGGAAAGCTGGCCGCTTACTCCTGCTCCTCTGAGTGCCTGGGCTATCCTCATGCCCTTTTCCGGGCGCACCGGGAAATCAGGATCACTGAGCAAGAGGGGGCAGCCGTGCGCCAGAGATTAATGGCGCGGCTTTCGGAGAATGGAATGACTCATTCGGAGATAAGAATGCTTATGCAGGACTTCCACGACATCCTGGAGATGAATCCCAAAATTTAGAATTTAGAAAAGAGGGAGAGAAAGGGGGAGAAAAAGGTGGTCACAAAGCAGGAGCAGATCCAGCCCAACAGCGCGGCAAGTCTGTTGAACAGAAAAGTAATAGACGGGAGAGATACAACTTATCGCATCGTTTCTAAAAACGTTTCCGAGTATCATTTCATTGTACCCTTCGATCTTTCCGAGGAGGAAAGAGTAGAAGTGGGGCAGATCTTTTCCATCAAAGATCAGGGCCTGACGTTTCTTGCTCGCGTTCTTAACATAGAGCACAGCTCCAATTACGACGGCCACTGGGATACCACCATGAAAGGTGTCCAGTTCTTCGACGATGATCAGATCTTCAACCGCGTCATAGCACAGCCCTTGGGTTGCATAAATAAAAGACTGGAGTTCAAAAAGTCCAGGACGCTGCCCACCAAGTTCGCGTCCGTTACGCGAGCGGAGAAAGAGGAGTTTCAGTTTTTAAGCCAGGTGATGGGAGACATCGAGGTCGGCTACCTGAGAAACGGCTCGCGACTGGTAGAAGAGATTCCCGTGGCCCTGCACAGCGATGCCATGGACCACCACATGGGCGTCTTCGCTACCACCGGCATGGGCAAGTCCAACTTCATGAAGGTCTTTGCCGCCTCATGCATGCGACTGTTCGCGCGGGGCGAGTCCAAGTTCGGGCTTCTCATCGTCGATCCTCATGGAGAATATCTAAAAGGCAAGGGTCCTATCAAGGGGCTGACCCATCTCAAGAAATACCGGGAGGGGCTCGCCTGCTATTCTACAAACAGGCAGAACGCCTCTGATCCGGGCGTGGAGGAGCTGGCCATATCGGAAAGCGAGATTTTTCCGGAGGATATTGCTCTGCTCTATGATTGGTCCCCACCGCAAAGAGATGCCCTGGACGCGGTTTCCAGGATCTTCGACCCGGCGAGCTGGCTGGAGGAGATCAAGAGCCCGGAGGGCATGGCCCGCATGATCCAAGAAGGCTTCAAGGACAGCACGGTCATGGTTTTGGTTCGAAGGATTAAAAACGAACTGGAGAGAAATCCGTACATCCGGAAAAGGTCCAGCCTGGCCAATATTCTGGCCAATCTGCAGAAAGGAAAGGTCGTTTTGGTGGATATACCCAGGATGAGCGACCGATCCGAGCTCTTCTTGCTCTCCGTTCTATCGCGCTATATCCTGGATGAGTACAAAAAGGATGAGAAAGAAGGCCAAGAGGGAGAAAGCCGCAAGAACTGCCTCATCACTATTGAAGAGGCGCAGAGGGTTTTAGGCGCAGGCAGCAACACGGCGCGCTTCGAGAGCATCGCCCGGGAGGGGCGCAAGTTCGGAGTGGGCCTGTGTGCCATCACCCAGCAGCCCAAGCTCATAGACAAGCAGCTTCTCTCCCAGTTCAACACTCTGGTAGTCATGGGCCTGGGGGACAGAAACGACCGCTTGCAACTGGAAGAGTCGGCCAAGCAAGATCTCTCCTCCATGGACATCGAGATTCAGACACTGGAGAAGGGTGAAGCCGTCGTATCCACTCTGAATATCCCCTTCCCAGTGCCCGCCAGGATCCACCGCTACGAGGATTACTTGCGCCGCCTGGAGAAGGAAGATAAGCCGGAGAGCCTTATCACCAGAGGCGGCTTCAAGCCGTTTTTAGAATAGGAAGCTTAGCAAATGAAGATAATTCACCTGGCCGATTCGCACCTGGGATTTTCCAGCTACAGCCGTCTGGATGAGCATGGGCGAAACCGCATAGAAGAGATGGTATACTCCGGTTTTGAGAAGGCCATTGAGAAGATCATTGAGCTTCGGCCTGATGCGGTTGTCCATGCCGGCGATGTCTTCCATCACGTTCGCCCCAAGATAAAGCCCCTGGTGGTCTTCCAGAGGGGCCTCTTGAAGCTCATGGAGGAGGACATACCTGTGATCATAATCAGCGGCAATCACGACGCTCCCAAGAGCTTCTCTTCCACCAGCCCCTTCCGCCTCTTTGAGGATCTGCGGGGCGTGCATATCGCTCAGAGGTATAAGTACGAAAGAATTGAAGTGGGAGACCACTATTTTCACTGCATCCCCTTCTGCCTGGAGCCGCAGGACTACCTGGCCGAGTTTGAGAGAATAGAGCGTCTGGGAAGAGATGTACTGGTCATGCACGGCCTGGTGGAGTCGCTTGCCAACAGAAAGATGAGGAGCGTGGGTGAGCATGAGCTGAAGGACAGCTTCCTCAAAAGCGATTTTGACTATATCGCTCTTGGCCACTTTCATGGACAGGCACAGCTTTCCAGGAACGCCTGGTACAGCGGCTCTGTGGAGTACTTCAACTTCGGCGAGGCCCAGGATAAGAAAGGAATGCTCCTGGTGGACCTGGAGACAGGTAGAGCCGAGAGCGTGCCGGTAAAGCCAAAGTACATGATAGATCACCCGGCCATAGATTGCAGCGGTATGCGCTCGGAGGAAATAGCCGAATGCCTGATGGAGCTATGCCATGAAGATGAGATCCGAGACCGAATGGTGCGCATCAGTCTTAGAAACGTCAACCGGGCAGCTTACAGGAGCATAGATCAGGGAAGGCTCTCCCGGCTGGGGGCCTCTGCGCTCTACTTCAAGATCCGGCCGGAGTTCTTGGATGAAGAGGAGCATTTCGAGCGTTCTATTGACCGGAGAACGCTGCACGAGGAGTTTTCCGGCTACATGGTGGAAGAATCCTGTAAAGAGTTGATACCTCCAAAGATAAAGGATGATGTAGTGGTCTATGGATCGGAGATCATGAAGAAGGCCGTACTGGCCAGGCATAAAGAGGCATTGGATGCATCTTAATAAGCTGGTCATGAAAAACTTCAAGAAATTTCGCCGCGCCGAGCTGGAGTTTTCCGACGGGCTTACCGGCATCGTGGGCAGCAACGGATCCGGCAAGAGCACCATAGTGGAGGCCATTGCCTGGGCCCTTTACGGAAACAGGGCTTCGAGCATCAAGAGAGACTTCATCCGCAATGCACGAGCCAGAGAATCTGATGCCGTGGAGACCAGCCTGACACTCTCCTTGGGCAAGCAGGAGCTGGTCATCTACCGGGCTATGAAAGGGAAGGGCTTGACGCCAGAGGCCTTTCTTGTGCTGGATGGGCAGAGGATTGCCACTGGTAGCAAAGAGGTGGATCTGAGGCTCGAGGATATTCTAAAGATTAATTATCAGGACTTTATGAAAACCTTCTATGCCCGGCAAAAAGATCTGGACAATCTGCTCAAAGAGGGGGGGATGGGCAAGAGGGAGTATCTGCTCAAGCTCCTGGGCCTGGAAGACATCAAGGAATATGCCATAGAGTTGATCAAATCCGATCGCTCCTCCCTGGAAGAGCAAAAAAATCGGCTGGCGGGAGCACTGGCAGAAATCGGAGACGTAAAGGCCCGGCTGGAGAAGGCTTTCCAGGACATTGCAGCTGAGAGAAAAGGCCTGGAGGAAGCAGAGGGAAGCCGGGCAAGGCTAGCGGAGGCAGGGGAGAGAAGGCGGCAGGAGCTGGAGGCCATGGCAGAGAAAATGCGCCGGCATGGCCTTTTAGAGGAGAGGGTAAAGAGCCTTGAGGCGCAGGATAGGGAGCTGAAGGAGACGATCAAGGCTGCGGAAAAGCGGCTCTTTGAGATCGATGCCTCCCAGAAAAGGCTCTCAGATCTTCAGCCCATGCTGGAGAGGCTGACTGTCATAAAAGAACGGCTGGAAATTCTGCTGCCCAAAAGAGAAATCTATGAGGAGACTGCCCGCCGCATGGCGGCCCAAGAGGCTGCTTTGCAGGGCGAGAAAAAAGCGCTTGCTGAGAGCCAAAGAAGGCTCCTGGAGCTGGACAAAGATGCCGCTATGCGAGAGGAGCTCTTGCCTAGAGAGGAAGAGCATACAAAGCTGCAGGCCCAGCTCCTCGCCCTGGAAGGTCTCCGGGATAAGCATAGCGAGATGCAGGCCCGGCGCAAGGAGGAGGCTGTCAGAGAACAAGCAATCGTAGCCAACCTCTCCCGCACGAAAAAGCTGATTGATGACCTTTTCGAAGCCCGGACCAGGTTGGGGGAGATTGCATCCTGCCAGGATGAAGAAAAGAGGTGCAAAAGCGAACTGGCAGAGCTTATGCGGCAAAGAGAGCTGCAAAAGGATCTGGATGGCCTTCTGGTCAGAAAGAGTGCTATTGAAGAGCGCCTGGCCAGACTGAAGAATGAGGCGGAAAAAGCACGCTTAGAGCTGGAAGGCCTGGGGAGAATTGAGGAGAAGGAGGAGCAGTTGCGTCGCCAGGATAAGGACCTCGATAAGCTCGGCAGCGAGCTGAACCGGATCCTGGCAGAACTGAGAGGAAGCTACAGGGTAGAAGAGCTGGCTCTGGCTGAGGCGGAACGCTCCATAAAGAAGGTCATGGCCCTGGGAGCGAAAGGACTCTGCCCCACCTGCGAGCAGCCGTTAGAGGGACAGCGCGATCTGCTCATAAAAAAATATGAAAATTCCGCGATGTATGCAAAAGTGGAGAAGGAAAAGCTTGCTGCCGGGATTGCCGCTCAAACGGAAAAGATTGAGGGGGCGACCAGGTCGAGGAGCAATCTGCGAGCGGCCTTCGACGAGTTGAATGCCCAAAAGAGCCGGCGCTCGGCTCTGCAGGCCGATTTGAAGAGTCTGGCCATGCAGATGCACGAGTCACAAACTGAGATCAAGGAAATCTCGGCCAGAATCGAAGGCCTGGGAACGGTCAGCTTCGATGCCGTCAAGCTGGCCCAGGTTGAAGCAGCTCTAAAAGCTCTTGTGCCTCTGGTTTTAGAATATGCCAGCCTCTCCCAGCGGCTGGAGGATCTGCCCGGTTTGGAAGTGGAGATTGTCCAGCAGAAAAAGGAACTGGCTGCTCTAAAGGAGAGACAGGAACAGCTCATCAATCAGATGCAGGCCCTGGGCTACGCAGAATCGGATTACCTCGAAGCCAGAAAGCGTCAGGTCACCCTCAAGCCACTGCACGATCGTTTTCTCGCAGTCTCGGAAAGGGCAGCGCAAATTCCCGCCTTAACGGAGAGGAGAAAAAGGCAAGAGCAAGAGATAGAAAGGCTCGACCTGGCCCTGGTGGCTCTGCAAGTCTCGCAAAGAGATCTCGACTACAATCCTCAAGAGTATGAGGCTCTGTTTAAAGAGAAGAGGACACTGGCGGCAGCGGAGAGCGAGGCGCAGAAGATTCGGGTGATGGTGGCAGGCGAGATCGAAGCTAAGGAGAGGCTGGCGGCAGCCC
>CAVVKN010000014.1:0-30126 GCA_963748825.1 Methanotrichaceae archaeon | reverse complement strand
GAGATGCGAAAAGGTTATGATCCATGCAGCGGAAGACCTGAATCTGAGATACCAATCGGCGTTGAATGGTCAAAGAGGTGAAACCAATTAGCCTCATCGATGAAATTAAAAAGAATGTTTACGAACGCAACTATCGGCTGACTTTTCACGCCCGCGCCAGGATGTTTGAAAGGCGCATCTTCAACAGGGACCTGGTAGACTTAATAATCAACGGAGAGATAATAGAGGAGTATCCGGACAAGGAGCCGTGTCCAGCAGTTCTCATAATGGGGCTTGTGTCCGGCCGTCCGTGTCACGCAGTTGTGGCCTGTTGCCAGGACCACTTGCGGATCATCACAGTATATTGGCCTGATGAAGAGAGATGGATAAATTACTGCCTGAGGAAAAACGAATGATTCCAGATACTTGTGGTTGCTGCAAGGGCAAGCTGCACGAAGGTAAAAAAGAATTTGTTGTTAAAGTAAAGAATGAAGTAATCGTCATTAGGGACGTTCCTGCTCTGGTGTGTGATTGCTGCGATGAAGCGTATATCACTCCTGAAATCTCTGAGAAGATAGATGAGGTTATGGAGGAATTTTTCGCGGGAAAGCTCTTGGCAAAGCCTCTAGCGGCGGGAGAAGTGGCGCTAAAGGCATAAGCCTGATTCAAGCGATGCCGGAGCCATGCGGCCCCGCCCGCGCGCGTGTGGACTGCGGGTTCGTGCGGCTGTGAGGAGGCCGTGGCCCGGCAGCGAAGCCCGCGAGCTGGACGGCTCCGCGGAGGGCTGGAGCGATCGCCAGAGACGGGAGTGACTGAGCGCTTTTTGGAGAGAACTGGCTTTGTACTTGGCCAAATGGCAGGACATCAAGATGCGCTGGGGGCCGGGGGAGAACATGACATTCGAGAAGGCGGTTAGCAGATAATGCAAAGTGAGAAAAAACGAGCCTATCATTGAAATTCTAATATATAATTTGCATAAAATCGATTTAGGGGCCGGGACCGGGATTCGAACCCAGCTCGAGGGATCCACAGTCCCTCAGGATAACCACTACCCTATCCCGGCACGCCAGAATTGCAGTCTACTGCGAGTAGATAAAACTTTCCCCGCAATAGACTCGCCCTGCGACATCCACCACCAGAGAGACAAGATCCTCCGGGCGGTTGATGTTGTACACCATGCCTAAACCCGCCAGCGCTTCTTCAACATGCTTATCCTTGTAGGCCAGGTCGATGCAGAAGAGCACGGCTTTCCCTTCTCCGAAGGCCTTTTTGATGTCATCCCATTCCTGGATGTGCGTGTCGGTGATGCACAGGATCTGGCATAAAAAGGAGGCTACAGTGCCTGCGATATCTAAAACAAGCGAATAACGAGGAATAGCAAAAGCCAGTGGTGTAGGAGGGATTAAAATGCTTGACTCTTGCCAATGCATGGTTACGACGCTTGACGAATATAAGCCTTTCGGCTTAGGCGATCGACGTGGTTGATAATGGGAGGGAGCAAAAGTCGATTCCTTGGGAGGGATTGTGATATTTCGACCTTTGCTTAAAAATCTAACGACATTAAACGGATATAAAATTATCGGTCTGAAAGAGCCTTTCCTGCATCTTGTGAGAAGGAGGGAGGGCAAAAGTCCACTTGTAGGAGGGATTGATGGTCGTCGACTTTTGCCTTAAACTGACTCCGACATATGACGTTATAAGCCTTTCGGTGGCCTTCAAAAAGCTCTAGAATCCAAAACGGTAGAGTCCTCAAAAGCCGTTTTCCGCAGGGCATGCCGAATTATGTTATAATTAGGAGGGGGAGCAAAAGTCAATGAATAGGAGGGATTTGATCTGGCTTGACCTTTGCCTACATCCAATACGGTCATCAACGTATATAATAGTTTCTACTAATGGCAATTGCCGAAGGAATTCAAAGCCGGGCTTTTTCTTGCGGCTGCACGGCCGGGCCCGGGCAAAAGAGTCAATACATTTGCCGCAGAAAGTACTCCCTCATGATCTACACGATTACTCTCAATCCGGCACTGGACCGCACCCTTTGGATTCAAAAGGTACGCGACGATGTGTCCAACCGTATCTTGGAGGAGAAGAGCTTCGCAGGAGGCAAAAGCGTTGATGTCTCTAAAGTGCTTAAGAACCTGGGAGTGGACAACATCGCTTTAGGATTCGTGGGAGGCTTCGCTGGCCGGGAGCTGGAGGGTAGATTGCTCAACGAGGGCATTCAGACGGATTTTGTTCATGTCTCGGGTGAGACGCGCACGAACATTATCATCCATGAGAAGGAAACGGCAAAGCAGCTAGCCTTCAATGCTCGCGGCCCGGAGATAAAGCCGTCAGAGATTATGGAGTTCGTGGAGCTGCTGGAGAGGCTGCCCTGCAGCGATCTGGTGGCCATCGGAGGCAGTCTTCCCCTGGGCGTTACTCCTGAGATTTACAGAAAGATAATAACAATAGTAAAAAAATGCCAGTCCACTGTGGTGCTGGATGTTGATGGCGAAGCCCTTCGCGCGGGAATTCTGGCCCGACCAGATGTCATCAAGCCCAATATTCATGAGCTGTCTGAGCTGGTGGGCCGAGAGCTCAAGGGGCTGGATGAGATTTGCGCTGCCGCCAGAGAGATCAACCGGCAGGGCGTGAAGATCGTTCTTGTATCCATGGGGGGAAAAGGCATCCTGCTGGTCTCGGAAGGCCATGAGTATCTGGCCGTACCTCCCTACGTGGATGTGCAGAGTACCATTGGAGCGGGAGACTCCTCAGTGGCAGGATTCATAAGCGGCCTGATGCAGGGCAAGAGCCTGAAAGAGTGCCTGGTCTATGCTGCAGCAGCCGGAACGGCTACCACTTTGTATCAGGGGACGGCGCTGGCCCAGAAGGATGATTTCGAGCGGTTGGTGCCACAGGTGAAGCTGACCGTGCTTTCCGAGAGAGCATGAGCGAGCAGAAGGCGGAAAAAGGGGTGAGTGAAATGGCAGAAAATATCATAGTTCCTCTGGATGTGCCGGAAGAGAGCCGCTCCAAATACAAGGATAACTACCTAAAGATCACCAAAGGCAGCGGTCGGTTGATGCTCTTTGCCGGAGATCAGAAAGCAGAGCATCTCAATGACGATTTCTTTGGGCCGGGGATAGACCCGCAAGATAACGATCCCGAGCATCTTTTCCGTATTGCTGCGGAAGGCAATATCGGCGTCTTTGCCGCTCAGCTCGGCCTCATCGCTCGCTACGGCATGGACTATTCCAATGTGCCTTACTTGGTGAAGCTGAACTCCAAGACCAATCTGGTGAAGACGGCCCAGGCAGATCCCTGCAGTCCGCAGTGGATCGATGTAAGACAGGTTGTTGATTTTAAGGAGAGCTGTGGACTGGACATTTTGGGCGTGGGCTATACCATCTATCTGGGAAGCGAGCACGAAGGAGCGATGCTTCGCGAGGCGGCACAGTTGGTCTTCCAGGCCCATCAAGCGGGACTGGTGACGGTGCTCTGGATCTACCCCCGCGGAAAAGCGGTGAAGGACGAGAAGGATCCTCACCTCATCGCCGGTGCTGCTGGCGTGGCCGCAACACTTGGCTCTGACTTTGTCAAGGTCAACTATCCTCAGAAAGTGGGCCAGGATTCGGCTTTGATCTTCCGGGAGGTTGCGGCGGCAGCGGGTCGCACCAGGGTTGTCTGCGCCGGTGGGGAAAGCACCGATGCGCGAGAATTTTTGCAGAGGCTTCATGACCAGATCCATATCAGCGGCGCGGCCGGAAATGCCACAGGCCGAAACATCCACCAGAGGCCTCTGGCAGAGGCAGTGCGCCTTTGCAATGCCATTTACGCTATAACCGTGGAGAATGCCAGCGTTGATGAGGCCTACAAGATCTACCGGGGAGGAGACTAACTCTGGGAGACGATGCCAGAGGGGAACTTAAATGGCGAAGCTGGTATTGCTGCGGCATGGCCAGAGCCTCTTCAACCTGGAAGGCAGGTTCACAGGCTGGATGGATATTGATCTCTCCGAGAGGGGCAGAGCTGAGGCCGGTGAGGCCGGATGGCTCATGAAGAGCTCCGGCCTTTCCTTTGACATCGCCTTTACCTCAGTTTTAAAGCGTGCCATCAGAACGCTGTGGATCGTGCTGGATGAGATGGATCTGATGTGGATTCCGGCTCTGCCCTGCTGGCGGCTCAACGAGCGCTTTTACGGAGATCTGCAGGGGAAGAGCAAGGCAGAGATGGAAAAGATGTACGGGTGCGCGCAGGTTCAGATGTGGAGGAGGGACTTTTCAGAGCGGCCACCCGCTGTTTCCGTGGATGACGATCGCTATCCCGGCATGGATGCGCGCTACCGGGATGTGCAGGAGAGCCTGCTGCCCAGGACGGAATCCCTGCAAGACACGCAGGAGCGCGTGCTGCCCTTCTGGCGGGCCTTGATTGCTCCGGAGCTGCAGAAGGGCAAGAATGTCCTGGTTGTCTCGCACGGCAACACCGTCCGCGCCCTGGTGAAGCATCTGGAAAACATCTCTGATCAGGAGATCGAAAATGTGGAAATCGCCACGGCGCAGCCCCTGGTCTACGAGCTGGATGATCAGATGCGTCTGGTGGGCCGCCGCTATCTGGGAAGCGCGCCGGATGGCCGGCAAAAAGGAAAATAAGACGGAATTTAACCACAGAGTCACAGAGCGCGCAGAGAACGCACGTAGAGGGAATTTTTAATGGAGTGTTGGGGATGGCTTATGCGGTAGAGATCATATCTATGGAGCAGAAGGAAAAGCTAGTTGAGCAATATGCAGACAGGGTGCTCTACGAGATCAAGTCGGAGATTTACGGATGCTGTATCAAGCTTCTCACGGGCAGCTCTTCCGTCAAGAATGCATGGGAAGAGAGCTTCTATTTTGCATCCCAGAACGTTCGCTCCCACGGGCGGCTTTATGTTCTGGAGGACAAGTCCCTTGGTGAGAACCAGGTTTACTACGATCCCCATTCCAAGAGCTGCTTTTTATTCAACATGGACTACTACGGATGGATAAAGTCCCTGGCGCTCTCTGTGGCCGGAGACATCCTGGAGGACAATCACGGCATCTACTCAGTGCACGGGGCCTGTCTGGATATACGGGGCCAGGGGGTTTGCATTTTAGGCGGATCCGGGGCGGGCAAGACCACCCACACCTACGGCCTGCTGAGGAGTCCCAGAGCGCGCGTCGTCTCCGACGACTGGTTCTTTGCCCGGATCTTTGGCGAGGAGATCCTGGCCTATGGATCGGAGAAGAACTTCTACATTCGCGCCGATCTGGCGGATATCTGGAAGGAGTTTTCCGGGCTTGTCGATAAAGCAGTCTTCGACGAGAAAGGGCGGGCGGTGGTGGACCTTCGCTGGGTGATAGGCAAGGGACGCATCCTGCCGCTCACAACTTTAGAGAATGTGATCATCCTCAAGCGCGATCCTGGGCAGGAGGAGACGGTGCGGGAGCTGGAGGCCAGGGAGGCTCTGGCAATACTGGAGGCAAACGGCTACTTCAATCCGCACCTGCTGGTGAAAAGCGACTTCAAGAGCCACCTGAGAAGCCACTTCTTCCGGGCGCTCTTCGCCCGGGCGAAGGTGCATGAGGTCAACACCAGAGGGACGCCGGAGGAGAGCCAGAAGGCGATTCGGGAGATATTGGGGGGCGAATAGGTCGGGGCGCTGGGGTCACGGTTTGCTTTGCATGCATCTGAACGCATGGTGGGCAAGGAGGCAGAGCCCTCCGAAACATTTCATTTTCAGCATCCTTTGATCCATATCTGGATTTCTTTCGCCCCGCACCGCATAGCTTTAGATACTTTGTCTTCTTACCACAAGCCCATAAATGCCCGCCGATCCTGTCGCCAAATGGGCGGAGTTCCTCCGCTCCCGTTACTGGGATGAGTTGCTGAAGCTGGCCGACTCCTACCCCGACGAGCGCAGCCTGAAGATTCGCTTCTCAGACATTGACAGGTTCGATTCCGAATTCGCCGAGGAGCTGCTGGAAAATCCGGAGCAGATCCTGGAGGCGGCCCACGCTGCCCTCCTGGAGCTGGACCTGCCCATGGATGTCTACATGGACCGGGCCCATGTGCGCATTATCGAGCTGCCCCGCCATTTCAAGACCCGGGAGCTAAGAAGCGATCACATCGGCAAATTGCTGGCCATCGACGGTCTGGTGCGGACAGCCACCGAGGTTCGGCCCAAGATCATCTCTGCCGCCTTCCAGTGCCAGAGGTGCGGCTTCACCTTCTTCAAGGAGCAGACGGGCAACAAATTCGAGGATCAGAGCCTCAAGTGCATGAACCAGGCCTGCGACCGGGGCGGGCCCTTCAAGCTCTTGCTCGCCCAGTCCAAGTTCGTGGATGCCCAAAAAATAAGAGTGCAGGAGTCCCCTGAGGACCTGCGGGGCGGAGCGCAGCCGCAGACGCTCGACGTCGAGCTGGAGGACGACCTGGCCGGAAGGATCTTTCCCGGAGATCGAGTCATCGTCAATGGCATACTCAAGTCATACCAGCGTTCCTCTCCCCAGCAGGGCAAGAGCACCTACTTCGACCTCGTTCACAAAGGCATCAGTGTGGAGATGACCGAGCAGGAGTTCGAGGAGATTGAGATCGATCCCGAGGAGGAGAAGCAGATCTTAGATATGTCCTGTGACCCGGAGATCTACGAAAAGATCAGGGGATCCATCGCTCCCTCCATCTACGGCTACGACGATGTGAAAGAGGCGTTAGCGCTGCAGCTGGTCTCTGGCTTCGAAAAGCACCTGCCGGACGGAGCGCGCATTCGCGGCGACATCCACATTCTGCTGGTGGGCGATCCGGGCATAGCCAAATCTCAGCTCCTGCGCTACATGATCAAGATCTCGCCTCGCGGCATCTACACTTCGGGCAAGAGCTCCACCTCAGCCGGTCTGACAGCTACAGCGGTCAAGGACGAGCTGGGCGACGGTCGTTGGACCATCGAGGCCGGAGCGCTGGTCCTGGCGGACAAGGGCATCGCCGCCATAGACGAGATGGACAAGATGGACAATGAGGACAAGAGTGCGCTGCACGAAGCGATGGAGCAGCAAAGCTATCATCCTCTGACAGAGATCCAGCTGGCAGACGGACGAAAGGTGCGCATCGGCGAGTTTGTAGACAGGCTGATGATGGATCGGCCTTTGGAGATAATTCCCGGAAAGGACTGCGAGATACTGCCGCTTAATGAGGATATCAAAATAAGAAGCACCGACATGAGCAGTATCTTCGATCTGCCGGTTGATAGAGTGAGCAGGCACCGGGCCCCTGACCACTTCATAAGAATCATTTATTCTAATGGCAGTGAGATTCTTGTCACACCAGAGCATCCTGTTTATTTAGCCAATGATGGGATTGCTTGCATCCCAGCCTGCCAGATCAAAACAGGAGATCTTGCCCCTGCACCGAAATCGATGTCAGAAATGTCGGATGATAGAGAAAAACAAAGGCAAGATAAATCTGAAAATGCTTCATTTTGTGAGATCGGATATCTGAAAATCATCGATGTAAAAATCGTCCCTAACCAGGACGAGCACTATGCAGATTTCGTTTATGACCTAACTGTCGAGCCCACCCACACATTCGTCTCCCAGGGCCTTATTCTGCACAACACTATCAGCGTCGCCAAGGCAGGAGTCATGGCCACCCTCAAGTCCCGCTGCTCGCTGCTCGCCGCCGCCAATCCCAAGCTTGGCCGCTTCGACAAGTACGAGCCCATCGCCCCTCAGATCAACCTCACCCCTGCACTCATGTCCCGTTTCGATCTGATCTTCGTTTTGACCGACGATCCGGACACCAAGAGGGATTCTGCCATTGCCCAGCACATCCTGAAGAGCAACTATGCCGGAGAGCTGGCTACCCAAGCTGCCTGGAACCAGGATATTTCTCAAGAGGACATCGACAACGCCCTGATGGTGATAATGCCGGTCATTGATCCGGAGATGCTGCGAAAGTACGTGGCCTATGCCCGAAAGAACATCTTCCCAACCTTAAGCGAGGAGGCCAAAGAATACTTCCTCAAGTACTACGTGGGTCTCCGGAGCCAGGGGCAGGATACAAACAAGCCTGTGCCTGTCACTGCCAGGCAACTGGAGGCGCTGATACGCCTGGGTGAGGCAAGCGCTCGCCTTCGCCTCTCCGATAAAGTCACCCTGGATGATGCCAAGCGGGTAGTCAAGATCCTGGAAGCATGCCTAAGAAAAGTAGGCGTCGATCCGGAGACGGGCTTTTTGGATGCGGACATCATTGCCTCAGGTACCACCAAGAGCACCAGAGATAGAACTAAATCGGTGATCGACATCATAAGGGATGTGAGCAAAGAACAACAGGGCCCGGCCCCCAGGGACGCCGTCCTGGATAGGGCCGAGGAGCTGGGCATAGAAAGAGCTAAAGCGGAAGAGATCATCGACCGCATGAGAAGAGATGGGGACGTATTTGAGCCTAGGCCGGGAATGTTGAAGCTGCCGTGAACGCTCCCCGCCCTAAAGGACGGGGCTTCTATCGCTTTTGCGAACAGACTGCATCCCCAGTCTGAGAATGTTGATTGCTGCATTGAGATCTCTGTCCATAGTCAAGCCACATTCCGAGCAGCTATGGATTCTTTCAGAGAGATCTTTTTTGACTATCATGCCGCACCGTGAACACATCTGAGAAGTGTACTTGGGATCAACCAGGACAACCTTGGAGCCAGCATATGCTGCTTTGCTCTCGGTTGCTTTTACCAGCATTCCCCATGCAACGTCCGAGATGGATTTAGCCAGGTGATGATTCTTGAGCATGTTCTGAATATCAAGATCTTCAAAGACTATTACGCCAAAACGGTTAACCAATTGGCGACTAACCTGATTGGAGAAATCGGCTCTCTTGTCTCCGATTCGTTCATGAATTCTAGTCACAACTTTGGACGCTTTTCGTCTGAGAGAAGATCCATTAGGAAGCTTATCGCGTTTGCTTTGTGCTTTGGCTAATGCCAACTCATCTTCTCGGAAGAATCTAGGATTATCAATCTTCTCGCCATTTGAGAGGGTGGCAAAGCTCGCCAAGCCTACATCGATTCCTACAACAGATCCATCTTTCCAAGGAGGCCGTGGGATAGCTCCCATCTCGACGGAGAAGCAAGCGAACCATTTACCAGTTGGCATTCTGCGAATAGTACAGGTCTTAATCTTACCTTCAATCGGCCTATGCAACTTGATCTTGATATCTCCAATCTTGGAAAGATGGAGCATTTCGGAATCCAACTCAAAACCAGATTGGGAGTACGTGATGCTATCGTATCTACTCTTTCCTTTGAACCTTGGAAACCCTGGTTCTTCTCCTGCCTTGACCCTTCGGAAGAACGCTTTGAACGCCAGTTCCACCCTAAGAGCTACATTCTGAAGAACCAGTGAATAGACATCCTTGAGTTCGGGTACCTCCAGCTTCAGTTGAGGTAATCTATCCTGAGTCTCAAATCGTTTGACCGTTCTTTGCTTAAATTCCCAAGCATTCTTTCGATATGCAAGCGTATCATTATAGACAAATCTGCAAAGCTCAAGTTGCCGTTCTAAGATAGTAACCTGAGATTTTGTAGGTTTGAGCCTGTAGCGATACGTTTTAAGCATTATTAGATGGTTGTATTATGAAGTTAAATAGTTATTGTTAGGCTGAAGCAGGAGCAAAGGACTCCGCGTTCATCCCCACCCTGAAGGATGGGGACTTACCGGTGTTTCGACTTCTCGTCGAAACTCTCGCTGACCCGCGGTCAGCGATATTCGTCATTCGCAATCCTACAAGTTAAATACAAGCAAAACAATGATTGCGATTGTCCAATATGCCTGAAGATACGGAAAGGAAAGAGATGTATTTGAAAAGCCACCAGCACGGAGCACATACCCTCATTGCAGTCTGTGACTGCGATATCCTGGGAAAGAAGTTCGCACGAAGGCCATCTTAAGATAGATGTCAGTCCTGATTTTTTCGGAGGCGAGAAAGCCTCCTGCTCCGAGGTTGAGGCGGCACTCGCTGCAGCAACAATGGCCAACTTCGTGGGCTGCAAAACCGTCGAGCATGCCATCTCCCTGGGCTACGTGGAGAGAGACTGTGTCCTCTCCATCAATGGAGTTCTTTACGCTCAGATGGTGAGAATGTGATGCAAGCCATCTGTCATCGGTGCGGCCTGCCAACAGTTGAAGGGCTTTGCCAACAATGCACCCTGGAAAAAGCAACGCTTGTTAGCTATCCTGACAAGGTCGAGGTGGTCATCTGTTCCGTTTGCGGCTCCCGGCAGGTAAAATCCAGGTGGCTGCTTCCAGACAGCTGCTGTGTGGAGGAGCAGGCCCATCAAGCGGCAATAGATGCTCTTTGTCTTCATAAAGAGTTGGCAGAGCCGCAGATTGAGCTTGACCTCCGAAAAGTTGGAGCCACCCGATATCTGGCTAAAGTCAATATCGACGGCAGTTTCAGAGGCCAGAGCATAAGCGAGCAATGCGAAATTCCTGTCCGCATTAAGCTGATGGCCTGCGATCGCTGTAGCCGCATGGCTGGCAAGTACTTTCAGTCCACAGTCCAGCTACGCGGAAATACTGTCCGATCCATGACAGAGAGAGAGATCGAAGAGTGCAAGAAGACTGCCCAGGATATGGCCGACTCCGGTTATCACGGGGGAGATCATCTATCCTTTATCCAGGAGATGAAGGAGGTCAAAGGCGGTCTGGATATCATCCTGGGCTCAACGCAGCTAGGCAGACGCATGGCCCGTGCATTTGTCGAGCGCTTTGGCGGCAAGCTCCTGGAAACGGCTAAACTGGTAGGCAAAAAGGACAGCCGCAATGTCTACCGCTCTACCCTACTGGTCAGGTTCCCAAGACTTAAGCGAGGTGACATTGTATCCTTCCGGGGATCGCTCTTCTCTGTGGCCGGCTTTGACGGCAAGGCGACGCTCATCTCCTCCATTCGAGAGCGCCGCAGGTCTTCCATGAACGAGGAGGACTCAGAGACGGTGGCGATTTTGGGGAATACTACCGATGCGCGTGCCGCGATGGTGATATCCAAAGATGATGACGTTCTGGAGATCATGGACCCGGAGACTTACAGGGCAGCTTTCGCGGCTCGTCCCAGGGATCTGCAGGTTGAGCCTGGAGAAGATGTAAAGGTAGTAAGAACAGCGGACGGATTTATTGTATTGTAAGAACTTTTATATATTTTGGATAAGTTTACTGACTCTATACCCACCACAAAGTTATTAAACTAGTTTCGTGCAATTTTAATTGGTAGAAGCACGCATTTGAGCTTCAAATCACATGATAATTAAGCCCTGAGTGGAACTTCGGGCGATGAAATGCCAGCTATAAGTGAGGACAAATAGGCTCATGTGTGGGCATTTCTATCAGATGCTCCATGATATTAGTAAATGGACACTGAAATAGTTAGATGAATCTCATATTCACCATCATTCACTGCTCACTGCCTGCCTGTAATACGGCATGGCTACGATTGCGACAATGGGTCGCGAGTTGGCCTCTGTAGGTCGTAGATAGCGTTGGCTCTTTGGGTATGGGTGTGACTTTTATCTATCTATTTTAAAATAAGAGGTGTCTTATATGCAAAATGTTGATACAACTAAATATGTTATTTATGCGGATATAACGGCGGAGGGGATAGTGGAGCGGCCGGACGTGGTCGGCGCTATCTTCGGCCAGACCGAGGGCCTTCTGGGAAGCGACCTCGATTTAAGGGATCTCCAAAAAACAGGAAGGTTGGGCAGGATCGACGTCCAAATCGCATCCGCCGCCGGAAAGTCCAGCGGCACCATCTCCATTCCTTCCAGCTTTGATAAGGTCGAGACAGCCATACTGGCCGCCGCCCTGGAGACCATAGACCGAGTGGGACCCTGCATCGCTCGCATCGCTGTAAACCGCATTGAAGATGTGCGCGCCGCCAAGAGAAGGTATGTCATAGAACGGGCCAAGCGCATCCTGGTGGAGATGTTCGACGAGAACATCCTGGAGACGGAAGAGATCACCGAGGAGATAAAGCAGTCAGTTCGCGTGGAAGAGATAATCCACCTGGGCAAGGACAACCTGCCTGCCGGGCCCAATGTACTGGACTCTGATGCCATCTTGGTGGTTGAGGGCCGGGCGGATGTGCTCAATCTGCTCAAGTACGGCATCAAGAATGCCGTGGCTGTGGGCGGAACCAATGTGCCGCCAACCATCGCCGATCTGTGCGCCAAGAAGGTCGTTACCGCTTTCACCGATGGCGACCGGGGCGGAGAGCTGATTATTAAAGAGCTTCTCCAGGTAGCAGACATCGACTTTGTGGCCAGGGCTCCGGAGGGAAAGAGCGTCGAGGACATGACCCAAAAAGAGATTGTCCGGGCGCTGCGCCAGAAGATCCCCGTGGAGCAGGTGCTGGATCAATATAAGATCAAAAACCAACCCAAGAAAAGGCGTGAGATCACCACCAAGAGAAAGAGCCTCATCCGCGAGAAGCCCTTCTGCGTGCGAAACACGACAGAGAGGGCCGAGGCTATCGCGCCGCGCCGGGTCGTGCCTCGCGAAGTCGTGCCCAAATCCGTCCCGGTCCCAGTCCCAGTAATAGAACAAGTAGTTGTAGCTGCTCCTGAACCTGTTCCTGAGCCAGAGCCACAGAGAGAATGGTTCAGACAGCATGTGGATGAACTGGACGGAACTCTTTCTGCCAGGATAATGGATAGGAATCAAAATGTCCTCAAGCAGGTGGCAGTAAGAGATCTGGCCAGAGAGCTGAAGGAAACAAATGGGGACGTGAACGGCGTGATCTTCGATGGCGTCGTAACGCAGCGCATCTTAGACATAGCAGCGGATAAGGGCCTGGAATATCTCATCGGCGCCAAGATGGGAAATATCGCCAAGAGCCCGTCCTGCGTCAAGGTTCTAACCAAAGAGGCGTAGCATTCTCGCCTCTTTTCCTTAACCTTTGTATATTTTTTGCACATATCAGGCATGATTTCGAGAAATTTTATTTATAGCGAGGTTACATCTAATGGAATTCAAGCAATGCATTGTGATTAGAGAGGATCTGAAGCTCTCGGCGGGAAAGCTGGCAGTGCAGGTGGCTCATGCTGCAGTTATGGCTGTGGAAAGAGCTGAAAAAATGGACAGATCCACGGTCTCGGAATGGAAGGCAGAGGGCCAAAAAAAAGTTGTCCTGAAGGTACCTGGGGTGCCTGACCTTTTCCGGCTGCGAGAGGACGCAGAGAGGGCGGGGATAGCCTGTGCCATTGTTGCCGATGCCGGGCTGACTGAGATTCCTGCCGGCACCATAACTGCACTGGGACTAGGCCCAGCTCACGGAAAGCTGATGGACAAAGTGACGAGCAAGCTCAAGCTCGTCTGAAAGCAGGTAGAGATACTCTGATCTTTGAGGCATGAATGATTTCGGCAAGCGATCGTGACCGGTTCTTGGGTATGGATTATTACATCACGGACAGCTCAGGCTGCGGGGGCGTCATCAAGAGCTGTGCGGAGGACTTCATAGTTTCAGAGGTATTCGAAGAGCTGGGCTACGAAGGCGGAAGGTATCTGGTATTGGATGTGGAGAAGACCAACTGGGATACGCATCACCTCATCCATGAGATGGCCAGAAGGCTGCGCATCAGCCAGAAGAGATTCGGCTGGGCCGGCACCAAGGACAAGAGGGCGGTAACAAGCCAGCGCATTAGCATCATGAACCTGGATGAATCGGAGCTCACAAAGATTAACTTGCCAGATCTGAAAATAAAGGTGCTCGGCAGGACAAACCGGGCCGTGGGCCTGGGAGATTTGCTTGGCAATCGTTTTCGCATCATGATTAGAGAGCTCTGCTGCCCGGATCCTGCCGCCCGAATGACTGTCATCACTGAGGAGATAGAGAAGCAAAGAGGCGTTCCCAACTACTTCGGCGTGCAGAGGTTCGGGGACATCAGGCCCGTCACTCATAAAGTAGGCGAGGCTCTGGCAAGAGGCAATATCGAAGAAGCGGTCTTTATCTATCTGGCCCTGCCTTTTCCCGGCGAGCTGGATAGGACGAGAGTGGCTCGGGAAAAGCTCTGGGTCAATCGAGACATTCCTGTCGCCCTAAAGGAGTTCCCAGAGTACCTGCATTACGAGCTGGCCATGCTAAATTTTCTGGTAGAGCATCCCGGCGATTATGCTCACTCTTTTGATGTTCTTTCCGTCAATTTAAAGCGGCTCTTTGTACATGCTTATCAGTCTTATCTCTTCAACAGGATTCTCAGCAACCGTTTGGCCGCTGCAATGCCGCTGCATAGGGCAGTGCTGGGCGATGTAGTCTGCTTTGCCAAAGGCGGCATGCCGGATATGGATAAAGTGCAGAAAGTAACCACCGAAAACCTGGAAGCCATAGACCGGCTGGCCGGGAGGGGCAGAGCATTTCTCACTCTTCCGCTTATCGGATTTGAGACAATTTTGGCAGAAGGCGCACAGGGTGAAATAGAGAGGGCTATCCTTGGGGAAGAAGGCATTTCACCTGAGAATTTTAATATTCCGGAAAACCCGGACCTGGGCTCAAGAGGGACAAGGCGCGCGGCTCTATGCCCTGTCAAACCGCAAATCACTGTCGAGGAAAACCGGGCAGAGCTGCAGTTCGTTCTGCCCAAAGGAAGCTATGCCACCGTAGTATTGAGAGAGTATATGAAGAGGAATGTGCCTTGCAACTAGAATTAGATGATCCATACGTTGTGGTCTACAAGCAGATCCATGCCGTGGTTGATGATGAGGGCAGCCGGGTGGAGCTCATGGAGCGCTCCAGTTGCTACGGTGGATCGGCCTGGGCCAGATACCATTACTCTAATGGGCCCTTGGTGAAAAGCTCCCGCAATTTGGGCGAATGGTTCCGTTATATGATAACACCTGGCAAGGTCGATTTGGATCTTGTCTCCTCCAAGAGATCGGCAGGCATCGAGTCGGTAATCGTCAACGGCAATGAGGTGGAGGTAACTTATGCGGGCCTCGGCGGTGGTGGTGTAGGCGCTACCCTCTCCCGTGCAAAGGCAGAGGATGTCTTGCGCTATGATGTAACGGAGTGCGGCGGAGGGCGCGTCGCTCGCGGCACCATAGTCTTGCCCAGAAGAGAGAGGCTGATCATTGGAGTTGATGATACTGATTCCAAGACGGAGGGGGCCACCTGGTCCCTTATTCACAACATCTCCAGTAAAGTTGATCGACCCGAGGCGCGCTATATCTCTCACTCCCTGGTGCAGCTCTTTCCCGTGCCGACAAAGACCCAGAACTGCGTCTCCACGGCGGTGGAGTTCGCCTGTCTGCCCGGCAAAGCGGAAGCCATGCTCTCTGACTTCAAAGTCCTGCTAAGGAAGTACTCCGTCTCCAAGCAGACGGGCATGGCCGTCTTCCGGGACTTTGATCCTTCCTCGCTTCTGGCCTTTGGCATAAGGTGCAAGAGAGAGAGGGTGCAGTATGAGGATGCTCTGGAGGCGGCTCGGGTTAATGGAGTTCAGATCATGATGGACGGCCAGGGATTGATTGGAGCTGTGGCTGCATTGCCCTTCTGCGCTCAGCCGGATGAGTCCATTGTGCCTGCAATTCTATGAAGTCTATGAACGGCTTGCAGGCAGCTGCTTTGGCTGCTCAGGACGGAGCAGTCGAGGTTCGAACCTACGTTCCCGGCTATCCTATAACTGATCTGGCGGCCGCGCTCGATGCCGAGATCTCGGTCAATGAAAAGGTGGCTCTGGAGATCGCCCTGGGGGCGTCAGCTACGGGCTTGCGCTCCCTGGTTATCGTCAAGCAGGTGGGCATGAATATTCTGGCCGATCCACTGGTCATATCGGCCACGCACACCATCGGCTCGGGGCTGGTGATCATTGCCGGAGATGATCTGGGCCCGAGGGGCTCACAGGCGGAGATGGACAGCAGATTTTACGGTCCGCTGGCTGAGATTCCGGTGCTTGATCCCAGCAGCCCTGTCGCTTTGCACGCTTCTATTCTGGAGGCCTTTACGCTCTCCGAGCGGCTGAGAATTCCGGTTATCGTGCGGGTGACTGCACGCCTTCTGGCCGATGAGGGGCCGGAGATCCTGCCGCGGCCCAGCAAGGGTGCAGCCCAGCAGTTCGAAAGGGAGGGCTGGGATTTAACCATGCGCGGGCGGCATCAGAGGCATCATGACAAAATCCTGGCCTTTGCCGAGGAGGCCTCCGAGTCCACGACCCTGAACCGGCTGGAGATCTCCGGAAATGTGGGCATCATCGCCAGCGGCCGCCCGGCGGCTCTGGCTGAAGGGCTGGGTGTCTCGCTCCTCTGTGTAGGCTACAGCAATCCACTGCCGGAAAAGCTCCTGCGCCGCTTCATGGATGGCCACCGCACAATCCTGGTAGCAGAGGAGCCGGAGCCCTTCATCGAATCGCAGCTCAGATTGAGCCCCAAAGTGCGAGGAAAGCTCACCGGCCATCTGCCCCGCGGACCTCTGGAGAGGGCAGACATTATCCGGGCGCTGGAGAGTCTGGAAGAGAAGCCGGAGAAAAAGCCGCAGGTCTACGAGAGCGTGGCGGAAAGAGGCTACGCGGGTGTTTGCCACGATTGCCCTTTCATACCCCTTTTCCAGGCACTGGCAAAAGTGGACGTGTCCGTGGCCGGGGATGCGGGCTGCGCCATCCGTGCCACCCGCGAGCCCTTCCAATCAGTGGACGTGGTCTACGGCCTGGGCTCATCGGTGGGCGTAGCCTCGGGCTTTGCCAAAAAGGGCATTGCCGTGGTGGGTGACTTTGCTCTGGCGCACTCGGGCCTGCAGGGTCTGATCAATGCCGTCTGGCAGAAGCGCGATGTTCTCGTCATCGTCCTCAAGAATGATGTGGCGGCCATGACGGGCGGGCAGGAAGCGCCCGACCTGACGAAGCTGGTGGAGGCGCTGGTGCCGACGCGCTACCTGGAGCTGCCCGGCTCTGAGGAAGAGGTGGAGGCTGTGGTGTGCGAGGAGCTGAAGAGATCGGGATCATCGGCGGTGGTGGCCCTGGGGAAATGTACGAAGCACGTAGCCAAGATTTAGTATAGAGAAGGCTTCACGCTAGCGGAATAGGGGCTTCTCACTCCCTGATCACCAGCTTAATGGAAAATGGCGGCTCATCTCCGGTCCGTCATTCTTCCGTCAATTGCCTTATGCTTAAATGACGGGATGCTCCTGAGAGTTTGTGACAGTTTGTTTTTCGGATTTTTTCGTTGCCATGTCAAGACATATCATAGCACACATTTCTTATACTTGCGCTACCATTTCCGCGATCATGATTGCGTCAGTCGAGCGCTCTTCTCTCTCCGGTGAGGTCTATGCCCCGCCCTCTAAAAGCTACACCCACCGCGCTATCCTCATAACTTCCTTAGGCCCAGGCGGAACCGTTAAGCGGCCCCTCCTCTCTGCAGACACCCGAGCGACAGTTGCCGCCAGCGAGGCCTTTGGAGCCAAGATCTCACTTAACGACGAAGTGAAAATCACCGGCGTCTACGACCGGCCCCAGACCCCGGAGGATGTCATCAACGTTTTAAATTCGGGCACCACCCTGCGCTTCTGCTCGGCTGTGGCGGCTCTGACAGACGGTGCTGTTCTCACGGGCGATGCCTCCATTCGCACCCGGCCCAACGGGCCTCTTCTGAGCACGCTCTCCGAGCTTGGCGCCACCGCCTTTTCCATCCGCAACAACGGCAAGGCCCCGCTGGTGATCAAGGGAAAGATGCGGGGCGGCACGGCGCACCTCAACGGGGGCGTCAGCTCACAGTTTCTCTCCGCGCTGCTCATCGCTGCGCCGCTGGCGGAAGCGGACACTAGAATAGTAATCGAGGGCGATCTGAAGTCGCGCCCCTACGCCGAGATCACCCTGGACATGCTGGCCGACGCGGGCGTGCGGGTGCAGGCGCAGCAGCAGGAGTTCTTTGTGCCGGGTGGGCAAAGCTATGGCATGAAGAGCTACACCATTCCCGGAGACTTCTCCTCGGCATCCTACCCGCTGGCTGCGGCTGCCGTCACCGGCATCCGAGGTCACCGTCAAAGGCGTCCTCCCTTCCAGGCAGGGCGACTCGGCCATCATCGATATCCTGAGCCGCATGGGCGCCAAGGTCTCCTGGGACAAGGAGAAAGGGGACCTCCACATCAAGGGCGGCGACTTGCAGGGCGTGGAGGTAGACGCCAGCCGCACGCCGGATCTGGTGCCCACCATCGCCGTGCTGGGCGCTGTGGCGAGCGGCAAGACGACCGTCGTCAATGCCGAGCACGTGCGCCACAAGGAGACGGACCGGCTGCATGCCATGGCCGTGGAGCTCTCGAAAATGGGCGCCGACATCCGGGAGAGGCCGGACGGGCTGGAGATCACGGGCGGAAAGCTGCACGGGGCCAATGTGCACGGCTGGCACGACCACAGGATCGTAATGGCACTGACGGTGGCGGGCTTTGTGGCCGGGGAGACGAAGATCGATACGGCTGAGGCGGTGGATGTCTCCTATCCGGGATTCTTCGGCAGATGGCGAGCTGGGGGCGAGTGTGAGCGTGGGGTGAGAGATCTATCAACCATGAAAAGATTTGAAATAGAGCACATAGGAATTGATGAGAAAGAGCCCATCAAGATGGCGAACTGGTATCAGGAAGCATTGGGTTTTGAGATCAAGTTCTCGGCAGAGGACGATGAAAAGGCGTGGCATTTCTCACAGATGGTGGCGGCAGGGTTATGCTCGAACTCGGAAAGCTTCCCGATGTCCTGCCCCTGGCGGAGGATTAAGTCACCATCTGCAACTGCACATCGCTTTAAAGAGCGACGATCCGGAGAAGGACGCAAAATATCTGGTATCAATGGGCGCTATTTATCGAAAGATGCCCCATCACGAGGCCGGGGAGAATCTCATAGTATTGAGCGACCCCTGGGGCAACAACTTGCAGCTGGTAAAGAGAAACGCTGATGGATGATCGTCGTCCGGTCATCGAGCGGAAAAGCTGATATAAATCAGCAGCGAACGGGCCACATGGTTAATGCGTATGTTCATGGCTACCATCCGAGAGAAAACACGCGCTTGCAGGACCAGGCCTCCACTCTGGAAGAACTCTTGCACTCTGACACTCATTTTCCGCCGGGATCTCGCATTCTTGAAGCCGGCTGTGGCGTGGGAGCACAGACCGTCCCTCTCGCCCGGAATAGCCCGCATTCTTTGATTACTGCTGTCGATATATCAGAAGCCTCTGCTGGCGAGGCCCGGAGGAGTGTGGCTGCGGCGGGCCTGACCAATGTGCAGGTTCTGCAAGGTGATATTTTCAATCTGCCTTTTCAGACGGAGTCTTTCGATCATCTTTTCATCTGTTTTGTTCTGGAGCATCTCCCCCAACCGGTCGAGGCGCTACGCGTCCTGAAGGATTTCATCAAGCCCGGCGGCACGATCACAGCAATCGAAGGGGATCATGGTTCTGCCTACTTCTATCCCGATAGTGACGCGGCCCACAGAGCGATTTCGTGCCAGGTCGAGCTGCAGAGGAGAGCAGGTGGCAATGCCATGATTGGCAGGGAGCTTTATCCGCTGCTCTGCCAGGCGGGCTTCTCTGAGGTCTCCGTCTCTCCTCGCATGGTTTATGTCGATTCCAGCAAGCCCGAGCTTGTGGAGGGCTTCACCAGGAGGACGTTTACGGCCATGATTGAGGGCGTTCGTGAGAAGGCGGTCGAGGCGGGAATCATCGAGCCGGGGGATTTTGAGGCTGGTGTGAAGGACCTCTACAGGACAACGGAAGAGGATGGCGTATTCTGTTACACATTTTTCAAAGCGACGGGGAGAAAGGGATGATCGCGGAACGGGCGGGAGAATCGAGGGCGTAAAGCTGCACGGGGCCAGCGTGCACGGCCAAGAGCGCCGGAATGTCATGGCCCTGACGGTGGCGGGCTTTGTGGCCGGTGGGACGCAGATCGATACGACGGAGGTGTGGAAGTGTCCTATCCGGGATTCTTCCAGCGGATGGCGGGGCTGGGGGCGAGGGCAGAGATTGGGTGAAAGGGGCACGTTAAGGATCTTCGCTATCTATTTTTAAACGCAATACCCCGCAGCTTTCTGTGCGGGTGAGCCGCCGCCGTTTCACCTCTCTTTCATCAAATGTACTGTGATCGTTGCCCTCGATCACGAGGCCCGCCTGCACGATGATCTTTTCAGGGCCATGCTGGAGGAGCTGATGATCGGAAGGCTGGCGGCGGGGAGGTTGGTGGACAAAGGATCTTGAAGGAGCAGTGTCCAGGGGAGAAGATTGAATAGCAAGAAGTTGAAATATATAGATTCTACGCGAAGAAGGAGACTTGAGCATGAGTGCCAGTGAGACCATTGAATGTGTATACGAAGGCGGCGTCTTCAAACCGGTGGAAAATGTAAATCTAGAGGAAGGAACCAAGCTAAAGATCAAAATCGAAAAGGTAGATCTTTCGAAATACTACGGCATGTTTGGCAAAGCTTCTGCAGAGAGGCTCGAAGAGCTTGAGGGCGAGGTCTACCTTTGATATTTATTGATACTAATGTATTTTATAATGCATTCTTTGACACAAAATTTTCTAACTCAGCCAGGAGATTTTTTGATCAGAATCACAAACTTGTCACATCATCTACGGTCATACATGAGCTGATTCTTGTATCGGTTCGGGATCTGTGCGAAGAGCGTTATGGAACGAAAAACCATACCTCATTCAAGAGGTTCATCGTTGATAACGGATATGGGCCATTTGAAAAAGAGATCGATGCCGTATTCCGCTTCATCGATGCAAGACGCATTTCCCTCGTGCCAGTCAATGATGATATGAACCATTGGCGGGAGACCATGCTGAAATACAGGCTTCTGCCATATGACGCGCTAATAGCTTCGACCTGCTTATGCAACGAGATTATAAAGATCGCAACCTTCGATCGGGACTTTAGAAGAGTTCACTTTCTGGAAGTAGTAGAGTTCTAGTACAGCCGGGCCAATATAAACCAACGTATCGGCTTTGCGCCTTCGCGTGAAACCGGACCCTGCTGAATCTCACGCGAAGCCGTGATCGGCGCGAAGAAGACAACCATGAATGGCTTTAATTAAGCCTCGCTGTATACTAGACATGAGCCTCCACAGTTACTCTGCACTCGATCGGGTCGTCCTCCATGGGAATGGGCTCGCCATCCTCAATGAGGCTCTCCACATAACCCGTGATTGCATCCCTGGACATCTCGATGGCCTCCTCTACCTTTTTTCCGTAGGTGACACATCCCGGAAGCGCCGGGACCAGCACGGTATAACCTCCTTCTGGCTCTTTTCTAAGAGTGATTCGATAACTCAGCGTCCTCATCGTAGGCAGAACCCGTTGATAATGGAATATAGCTTGCGGCCAAGCAATTCGCTCTGCAAGGCGGCCTGTAGCTGATCAAAGGTCGTGCCATGGCCGAGAAGCCTGGCCCGCATGGCAGGGGCCGGGAGCGGCCGGGCGGGCCTAGGCTGTCGCTGGCGGAAAGCTGCAAGGGGGCCAGCGTGCACGGCCAAAAGCACCGGATTGTCATGGCGCTGACAGTGGCGGGATTGGTGGGGAGGGACGCGGATCGATACGGCTGAGGCAGTGGATGTGAGCTATCCTGGATTTTTCGGCAGATGGAGGGGATGGGATGGTATGGAGGTGGGTGCTGGTGGGGTGTGGGAGATCATGTGACTCGTTTTCTTCTTAGGACCCATCCTGCCTCTTAGAGTCTAAAAGCGTACCTAATGCAATCTATGGGGATATTCAATTTAAAATGAGTAAAGGAATCTAAAAAGATTTAAATATTTCTAGAAGGAACTTGAATTAAGTCCTTCTAAATCCATATTTAATAATAAAAGAGGTGGAAAAATTACAAGGTCGAACCATGCAGCACCAGGCCAAGCTTATGGTTACTTTTTTCAGCTTGATCGTGCATTATACTGGTTAGCGAAGAGTGGAGATTATGAAGCTAAAGTAGGCATTGAAACCGATGATGATGTAACGAAAAAAGAAAAAGGTAAAACAATTATTGAACAAGATAAATGCTCAATAAAAGGAAACCCTTTTGCAGATCGGAGTGAAGGTCTTTGGAAAACCCTGAAGATATGGGTGGACGCAATAAATGAAAAAAAGGTAGACATTAATAAAACAGAATTTTATTTAGTTACAAACAAAAAAATACCTGAAGGCTTAGCTACGAAGATTGGCAAAATAGAAAAAGATGAAAAAGAGATTCGGCAATGTATAAATGAATTGAAGGAAATCGGAAAATCCCCCTCTGAAAGCATAGCTCCTTTTGCAAATGTGGTGACATCGTGTGAAGAAAATACATTAGAAGAGCTAATTAAAAGGATATATTATACCAATACCGATACGAATGATGGAAAAGAGTTTAGATCAACTATTGCTGCAACCCTAAATATATCCACGGAATTACCATCAGATGATATTATTAACGATGTATTGGGATGGATGCATACAAGAGTAATGAATTTATGGAAAACAAATGAACCTGCTTGGATAACCAAAAAAGATTTTGCCATTAGTTATATTAAAATTGTATCAAGATATAATAATAAACTCTTTAGGGAGAGAACACAGAGAGATTTGGTCCCAATATTAGACATTGATAAAGGAAACTATTTGGGGAAAGATTTTATAAATCAACTAATAATATTATCTATTGAAGATGATAATGAGATCATCGAGGCAATAACTGATTATCTATGTTCAAAACATGAGTTAACTAGGTTTGCTGATGAGGGGTCTATTACTGACAAGGATATTGATGCTTTTGAAGATCGTTTAGAAGATAGATGGAAAAATATTTCTAGAGAACTTAAGTGCAAGATAGGAAAAACACAACAAGATGATGAAAAATCAATAGGTAAAGATATCTATTATAAAACACTTGATCATAGAGAAATTTTGGTCGATCAACAGACAGTAGAATATTATTTGACAAGGGGAACTTATCATAAACTCGCTGATGACTTGACAATAGGATGGCATCCAGATTATAAAAATGAACTAAGGCGAAGAGGATATAAATGAGAAATATAAAAGAATATGATATCGTCCAGAATTATGCTCTTGGTGCCTTAGCGTTATGGAATTTTAGTTACGAATTTTATAAAAACAACGAAAAGAAATATGGCCCAACTTTGCCTCTCTTAATGCCAGTATTACCTATGGTTCTACATAAAGAAACTGTATCGTTGATATACAAAAGACATAAAGTAGGTGGATTTTATAGGGCAATCACAGAGGATAAAATTATCCAGGTAGGTCTTCAGCAGCGTATGGAAGCAATGGCTGAAAAAACATTACGATCATTAAATCTAGCATTTGCATCAGGTATTTTGGAGTATAATAATTTAAATACCCAAATTATTCCAAAACAAAAACCTCCGTCCATCCGGTTGTACAATGATGAGACAAATAAGATTATTCGTGCATCGCAAAGATTGGGACTTTGGTTCTCTGAGTTAAGCTTTGAGCAAATTGGCCTCTATTTAAAAGTCAGGTGGTAGCACATATGGAAATGAAAATTAAATCTATTATTCTATGGCCAAAAGATACTTCAAAAGATAAGCGCGAAATAAAATTCGAAACGGACAAAGTTAATGTCATTACAGGACAAAGTCAAACAGGAAAATCAGCACTTATACCTATAATAGACTATTGCTTAGGCAGCAATAAATGCGCAATACCCGTACGCACTATAAGAGATACTGTTGAATGGTTCGAAATACTAATCGATTTAGGTTTTACGCAAATGCTTCTCGCAAGAAGAGAGCCAGGAGATCAAGATCAAACATCAGACATGTATATGCACGAATCGATATCAATAAAAGAAATTCGTCGACCATACAAAATATGCAACACTGATGCCGTTAAAAGCAGACTCAATGAGTTATCCGGTTTATCTAATTTGGATTTTGAAGATGCAGATATACAGACTTCTTTTAAAAATCCTCCAAGCATTCGTGATATGAGTGCATTCGAATTTCAGCCTCAGCATATTATTGCCAATCCATATACCTTATTTTTTAAGGCAGACACATTCGAACATCAAGAAAAATTAAAAACAATATTCCCTTTAGTATTAGGTATTATTGATAATAAAGTTTTGAAATTGAAGAGAGAATTAAAAGATTCAGAAAAAATTCTTAAGATTAAACAAAAAGAATTGGATGCCAAGAAAGTTGCAGTCGATGCTTGGTTGGCTAATATTAAGGCTTTTTATTCTTATGGCAAAGAATTAGGTTTATTGCCTGATGCGCCCGATTCCTTTAGTATGGTAGGATCTTCGCTGCAAGAATACCTCAATTACTTAAAATCTATACCACAATATATCTCAAAACTATATTTGCCCGAAATTGAAGAGGGTAATACAGAGCGATCTGTTGATTGGTTAACCGAATTAAAACGAAAAGAGGATGAAGTTGCTCACGAAATTGAAATTCGCCGAAATAAATTATCTAAAATGCATAGACTCTTTATGGCAGAAAAGAACTATGAATCCGCACTAATAATCCAACAACATAGATTAGAAGGAGCCAATTGGTTTTCAGATAAATTGAGTGAAAATCCATCCTGTCCTTTCTGCGGGTCGAGAAATGAATTAGCCTTAGTGAACCTCAAAGAACTTATTAGTCTTAGTAATGAGATTCTTGGTTCTTCCAGTCAGGTAAAAAATACATTTCCTATTTTAGATAAAGAGATTAGCAATCTTAAAAGAGAATTAAGAGATTTAGAAAATATTTTAAAAGATACAAGAATTCAAAGAGAATTCCTTGAAGAAAGTGCGAATAGACAATCGGTATATGAAGTATATCGGTTTGTTGGTCGCCTTGAGCAATCACTTAATAATATTTCTGAAGTACAATCTGATAGCGGTTTGGCAAAAGAAGTAGATAATCTAAAGTACGAAATTCAAAACATCAAATCACAACTTGATCCTATTGGAGAAAAAAGACGCCTGGAATTGGTGATCAATCAAATATCAAAGGTTATATCATATTATGCTCAGATACTTCAGGTAGAACACCAAAATGATTTAGTTTTAATCGATACTACTAACTTAACTGTGAGAATCCAATCAGATAAAAACAGAAAGGATTTCCTATGGGAAATTGGAAGTGGAGCTAACTGGATGGGTTATCACATATCAACACTTTTGGCTTTGCATGAATATTTCATATCATTGCATAAGAACTTCGTTCCCCAATTTTTAATTATCGATCAACCAAGTCAAGTATATTTTCCAGAAAGATGGCCACTAGATCCCCATCCCAGAAAGCCGGAAGAGCCTTTAAACAAGCCTAATAGCGATGATTTAAATCGGACACGAAAGATTTTTCAAGCCCTATCGGCTGGCATCATAAGAACAAAGGGAAAATTGCAGATAATAGTGATTGAGCACGCTGATGAGATAGCTTGGGAAGGTATCGATAATATCCATCTTGTAGAACGCTGGCGAGACGGCGATGCTCTAATTCCAAAAGAGTGGGCCTGATCAATGAAGGTGAGACGAGCACGAGGAGCTTCCAGGAATGGGCTGGCGGAGATTGGGTCACGCTGGCGATTGTGTTCATAGATGTTGTCGGCTCGACTGTACCGTGCCAAAAAATCAAATACAATGCCTTGAACCTTGTCCGCTGTGCTCACTTTGCATAGAGTCGCATGCTGATCGCCCAGTTTAAATTTAAAGGATACAAATTCGTGCCGGCATTCATATCGGGCCGATGCATGTGGAGGAAGGCGATGTGTTTGGCGGCAAGTGAACTTCGCCTCACGGGTGATCGGAGCCTTCATCGGCGCAGAAGTCTGGCTCAGCAATCGAGCCAAAGAAGATATCGATCGGCTCGGTGCCGGACAGCACAAGCGGTTAAGATGGCAGCGGCACGATGGCGCGGCCATGAAGGGCTTCCAGGGGACGTTCACGCTGTGGGCGGTGCAGAAACCGTTAGGCTAGGAAGTCGGAGGGTGTGCATTCTTGTGATTTGCAGCTAGCAAGAGTCCATCGGGAACGGATGCGACACAAATTGCACCCTAGCTCATTGATTTCAGCCAAATTAGATATATTGATTGAGACCAGATCTTTGATGCAAATGTTAGATTATCGTCTCGCTTGAGGTGCTCATTCACATGACAGAAATTACCGACGAGTTCATGCGGCAAATGATCTCCCGCACCAGGAACTACTGCGTCGTAATTCTAAAGGCCGGGCCGAACCGGAACAAGCCCGGAGTGGAAAAGATCATCTGGGAGCACGGGAGAAGGAATTTCGCTCTACGAGGTGAAGGATTGCTATCGATTGTCTGCCCGGTCTTTGATGAAAGCAATGTATCGGGTGTCGGAATCTTTAATGCAGATATCGACGAAGTAAAATCGATCATGGACGAAGATCCGGCAGTAAAAGAAGGCGTCTTCGTCTACGAGATTCATGCTTGCCGAAGTTTTCCTGGCGACTCGTCTGCCGGAGTGAAAGATCATGCCTACATCAGACTATCAGGATAAGGACGCATCTTATGACCGGCGAATTTGCAGGAGCATATCCCGGATAGATGCGGTGTCCAAAGGCGAGAAAGATAGAACGGACCTTTCTCTGTACTTCGGTGCCCTCAAGGACAGTCCATTGCTGGACAAGATTGAGGCGGATTCAAAAAGGATAAGAGAAATGGCGAAGCCCAGAAGCTAACTTGCGCTGTGAGAGGATAAATGGCCGAATACGGTGAATGGAATCGAAAGGGCGCGTCGCTCAGCGATAAAACGGCAAGGAAAGAGTACAAGGTGGATCAGGAATTCATCATCAAAGGCATAGAGGCCGGCAAACTTGAATTCCGCTATTCATCCGTATGGGGCAGTCCTTTTATCAGGATTCTAAGACGCCAGCTTGAAGAATACATCACATCCGAGCTGGGACCGGAATACCTGGCAAAAGCCAGGGGCAAAATTGAGCTGCAGAAAATCAAGAAAGAGATAGCTGAAATAGAGCAAGAGCTAATCGTGCTTTCGACCAGGAAAGCAGAGCTTGCGGCCAAGAAAGCCAAGCTTGAGGAAAGTATGTCAACTCCGGCTTCTGGCAAACCACCCAAGAAACCAAAGCTAAAGCTCAAAATGCCGAAAAATATAAATTGAGCAGCCTCCTGCCTTCCCGTGAATAGCTTGCAGATGCAGCAGCGAAAAGAGAGAAATCGGCGAGGATAGATCCAGATGGCTACATTCGACGAGATTCATGATGCATTCCTATTCGTAAGTTCAGACGGATACGGGATGAATAGAGCGGTCCTCTGTCAGGATAACGGTGAAATATATTACCATTCCGAAGATGGAGTCTTCGATGAGCTGGATGAAGACGAATTCGACTGTGACAATTTCGTCGTGATCCCCCATAAGAATGACCTTGATTTAGGCCAGAGCCTTGTCTTCGAATTTGTAGAATAGCAAATGCCGAACGACTTCGACCGCGTCCAGGAGATCTTCAGCAATCGCGGAGCTTACCGCAGGTTCAAAGACCTTCTGGAGCACAGGGATCTATTGGAGAAATGGTACGATTTCGAAAGCCATCGTGAGGAAGAGGCCCTGCGCGAATGGTGTCGGGAAAACGCAGATCGAGCTAAAATCCTCATAAGTCTTTTATACGAGGAGCATAGCATCACTTTGGTTCAATGGATTATTTCGCCCCCCAACGTGGTGAGCGGGCGGCGTCGGGCTCTGACCCGGGGCTGATCCAGTGGATTTAAACTCCCTGGAGGACAAACTTGGCTAAACCAAATGCAGGAAAAGAGAAGCCTAAAAAGGCTGATGAGAAGCCTAAGAAGGCCGCTGTAGATGAAAATCTCAGATACATAGTTCGCATTCTAAATACAGACCTGGTCGGAAAGCAGCAGGTTCACATGGCCCTGACGGGCATCAAAGGTGTGGGCCGCAGATGCGCCAAGGTCTTTACCGATAAGGCAGGCGTGGATCCCAATGCCACACTGGGCCTACTTCCCGATTCGGAGATCGACAAGCTCAAGAAGGTCATCGAGGAGGACGCCACCAATGTCCTGCCTGTCTGGATGGTCAACCGCCGCGGTGATATCGAAACCGGCACTGATATCCACGTTATGGCCATGGACCTCAACATGACGCTACGCGAAGACCTGGACCTCATGAAGAAGATGAGGAGCTACAAGGGCATCAGGCACGAGAGAGGACTGCGTGTCCGAGGCCAGAGGACCAGATCTTCCGGACGCACGGGCGCCATCGTTGGTGTCAGCCGCAAGAAGGAAGGAACACCAGCCGCAGCACCAGCTGCAACCAAGGAGTAGGTGGTAAACAATGGGATATCCAGGTAAGAGCCGCAAGATGTACGAGCGGCCCCGCACTCCCTGGCAGGCGGAGCGCATCGCTGGGGAAGTAGAGGTCGTCAAGGCCTTTGGCCTTAGAAACAAGAGGGAACTGTGGAAAGCTCAGGCATTTCTTCGGAAGTACAGGCAGATCAGCAGAAAGATGCTCGCAGCCGTCTCCATCGGTCAGGCACCCCAAGAGGCAGAAGCCATTCTCGCTCGCTTAAAGAGGCTGGGAATGCTCAAAACGGAAGGAGATCTCGACGCAGTCCTTTCCATGAAGGTTGCCGACGTTTTGGAGAGGAGACTGCAGACGCAGGTCTACCGCCAGGGTCTCGCCAATTCCTTGAAGCAGTCCCGGCAGTTCATAGTTCACGGCCATATCCAGGTCTCCGGGCGCAGAGTTGACGTTCCGGGATTTCTGGTAAAGCGGGGCGAGGAAATGAGCATTGATTATTACATGGGTTCCCCAATGGCCAAGGAAGGCCATCCAGAGAGGGCATCCCGAACATCCAAGGTGGGTGCTTAAAATGGCAGAAGGAAAATGGGGCATTGCCCATATTTACTCGTCCTTTAACAACACGCTTATCACCATCACCGACGTGACCGGAGCCGAGACATTGGCGAAGATCTCGGGCGGCATGGTGGTAAAGGCGGCCAGAGACGAGAGTAGTCCCTACACAGCCATGCAGATGGCCATGCAGGTCGCTGACGCTGTGAAAGACAAGGGGATTGTCGGGGTTCACGTTAAAGTGCGCGCTCCCGGCGGCAACAAGCAGAGGTCTCCTGGGCCAGGAGCTCAGGCAGCCATACGTGCTCTTGCTCGCGCGGGCCTGCGCATTGGCAGAATAGAGGATGCAACCCCCATACCCCACGACGGCACCAAGCCTGCCGGCGGAAAGAGGGGTCGAAGGGTGTAGAGTTTGAAGTTTGAATTGCTGCAGCTCGAGGAGGACCGCATCCGGTACCTCCTCAGCGGCGTCACCGCTGCTTTTGCCAACGGCATTCGTCGCGCCTGCATGAGTGAAGTGCCTGTGCTGGCCATAGACGAGATTGGTCTCTATGACAACACATCGGTGCTCTTCGATGAGCAGATTGGACTGCGCTTAGGAGAGGTGCCCTTGCAGGCTGAGGATCTGGATATCTTCTCCCAGCCGGAGGATTGCCAGTGCGGCGGAACCGGCTGTCCCGGCTGTCGTGTGGAGTTCATGCTCTCCTCGGAAGGGCCGGGCATGGTCTACTCCGAAGACATTCAGTTCGCCGATCCAGGTGTCAAGCCCGCTTTCGACAAAATTCCCATCGTCATCTTAGGAGAGGGTGAGAAGCTGGTCATTGAGGGCTATGCCACCAAGCATGTAGGCAAAGAGCACTCCAAGTGGCAGGCTGGCACGCTGTGCGGCTACAAGAATCAGCCCTGCATAGTGGTGGCTGATTCCTGCGATGGATGCGGAAAGTGCGTTGAGGTCTGTCCCAGAAACCTCCTGACAGTGGTTGGCGGCCGAGCGAAAACTACAAATATACTGGAATGCTCCCTGTGCAAGCTCTGTGTTGATGCGTGCGAGCCGGGGGCCATTAAGCTCTCGCCCATTATGGACTCATTCGTGGTGTCCATTGAAAGCAGCGGCACTTTGCCCGTCAAGGATCTGGTGGCGAAGGCGGCTGAAGAGATCAAGATGAGGGCAGAGGACTTAGACGCAAAGCTGGCAGAGCTAGCTTAGAATCATAAGGATCGGCTCAGCAGGAGTCCGATCTACACACCCATTTCGAGCGGGGGTTTCCAAGCCAGGTCAAAGGAGCAGGGTTGAGGGCCCTGTCGCGCAGGCGTTCGCGGGTTCGAATCCCGTCTCCCGCATT
>CAVVKN010000013.1:0-97194 GCA_963748825.1 Methanotrichaceae archaeon | reverse complement strand
TAGCCACCGTGTCATCCTGATGTAGCAAAAGAGAAATTATAGAGACCCCGAAAATTTATCCCGCTCCGCCCACCGTTGCCTCTGCCACCAAGAGGTGCGGCGATCCGTCGCTAACGGGCACGAGCTGTCCTGCTTTTCCGCAGCGTCCGCTGTTGAACTTGAGGTCACTTCCCACTGCCTTGACATGAAGCAGGGTCTCGAGAATCTTTCCGGACAGAGACACATCCCGCAAAAGCTTCGTCTTCTCGCCATTTTCCACCAGATAGCCTCTCTTGGCATTGAACTGGAAGACGCCCTCGCCCGTGCTCACCTGGCCGCCTCTGCTTCCCGCCAGGTAGACTCCGTCTCCCAGCTCCTCGAAGATCTCTTCCAGCTTCCAGTCGCCGTTGGCGATGTAGGTGTTGCTCATGCGCACCACCGGTCGATCCAGGCCCTCGGCGCGTGCATTGCGCGGCACCCCGCCCAGTCGCGCTGCAGTCTCGCGAGTATTTAGATATGAATTGAGGATGCCCTTCTCCACCAAAATCGTCTCTTGGGCAAGGCTTCCCTCATCGTCAAAGGAGTAGTAGCCGTTTTGCATCAAACTGGGATCGTCCTTCACCGTTACCAGCTCTGAGCCGATCTTCTGGCCCAGCTTTCCTTCCAGACAGGAGTCGCCCTCCAGGATGATGTCTCCTTCTGTAGCATGGCCCACTGCCTCATGAACGAAGACCCCGGCCAGCTCCTGATCGAGAAGCACGGGATAGGTTCCGCCTTTGGGCACATCGGCATCTAGAAGGGCGACTGCCGTCTCTCCTACACCTCTGGCCAGGGCAATGGGGTCTTCCCGGTCAAAAAGCTCCAGGCCCCCCACGCCCGATCGGCCCTCTCCGTCCGTCTGGTAGAGCCCGTTTCTGTGGGCCACGGCGCTGATGACAAAGCCCATGCGCGTTGTCTTTGACTCTAGATCCAGGCCCTCCGAGCTGCTGTAATGCGTGGCAAAATCCACCTCGGAGTAGACGGCCTGGGTGGATGAGACGCCTTTTACTTTAGCCGCGTCTTCAATCTCCCGCAGCAGCGCCACCTTTTCTTCCAGGGAAAGGTTCTTGGGATCTCTCTTGACTGGAATGGCCACGCTTCTGCCAGGTGGAGCTTCTGCCAGCGAGAGATCCTCGCGCCGGTCGATCTTCCGGGCGATGCGTTTGGCCAGATCGATATCTTCCCCCAGATCGGTAACATTGTCCGTGGTTACAAAACCCCAGGCTCCTCCAAAGAGGGCTCGCACCGCCGCACCCTGGAATGGAGCCTGAGCTATCTCTTCCAGCTTGCCGTTGTCCAGGACGATCCTGGTCCTACTGCCTCGCAAGATGCGGATGTCGTAGAACTCAGGCGCCATTGGATTTCAGATGCTCCTGCTGGGGATGGAGATGGTCTCCGGCAGGATGATGCCGATCTTCTTTTCGGTTGCAAACCTCTTCAGCTTCTCTATCAGCCGGTTCCTCTGCCCGCCCATGGCATACTCGAAGACCTCGCTCATATTGGAGACGGGAATGATCTCGATCATACTCTTGGTTGCTTCGTCAATCAGTACATCTCCCATGTTTGATTTGGGTATGAGCACTGTCTTGATGCCTGCTTTCGCCGCGGCCTCGATCTTCTGCGTCACGCCTCCCACGGGCATGACATCTCCTCGCACGGACAGAGAACCCGTCATGGCCACCGTCTGCTTGACGGGCACGCCTTCCAGGGCAGATATGACTGCAGTGGCAATGGAGATAGATGCGCTGTCGCCCTCTACGCCCTCGTAGGTGCCGATGAACTGGATATGCACATCCTTCTTGGTTATGTCCTCACCCAGGAACTTCTTGATGAGCACGGATACGTTGGTAACCGCTTCTCTGGCAATCTCCTGCAGCTTGCCTGTGGCTATGATCCTGCCTTCATCCTTGGACTGGGCAGGCGTGATTTCGGCCATGATAGGAAGCACTATTCCCGAGTCGCCCATAACAGCCAGACCATTGACTCTTCCCACTTCGTCACCGGAAGAGTGGAACATGCTGTAATCCTTGCGCCGCTCCATGTAGCGGTCTGCAAGCTGCTGTTCCACGGACCTGGCCATCTTCTTGGCCTGAACCACGTGATCAGCTTCGGTCAGGTTTGCTCCATTGGCGCGAGCTACGTCCCCGGATACCCTGATAAGACCGCCAAGGTCTCGCAGCATTAGTGTGAGATGGCCCTTCCTGCCCGACCTCCTCTTGGCTTCCCGCATGATCTCCGAAACGGCATCCCTGGTGAAGTGCGGTATCTTGCCGTCTCTTACAATCTCCTGGGCCACGAATTTGATGAGCTTGTTTCTGTTCTCCAGGGTGTCGTCCATGGTGTCTCTCATGTAGACCTCATATCCGTAACCCTTGATGCGCGACCTCAAGGCGGGATGCATCCCCTGCACGGCATCCAAATTTCCCGCCAAGATCATGATGAAGTTGCAGGGCACGGGCTCCGTTCTGACCAGTGCGCCGGAGCTCCTCTCGCTCTGGCCGGTGATGGGATACTCGCCCTCCTGCAAAGCGGTGAGGAGGCTTTGCTGTGACTCCGGGCGCAGGGTGTTTACCTCGTCAATGAAGAGAACTCCCTTGTGAGCCTTGTGAATGGCTCCGCATTCCACCCGCTCATGGGATGGCGTCTCCAGGCCGCCGGACTGGAAGGGATCATGGCGGACGTCTCCCAGAAGGGCGCCTGCGTGTGCCCCGGTGGCATCCACATAAGGTGCTTTCTTCTTGCTGTTGTTGTCCACCAGGAGCTTGGGAACCATGGCGTCCTCTTTGGGCAGCATATAACGCAGTGAAAGGAATATGAGCGCTGCTGCAATGATCCCGAAGAGGAGCTGTCCCGTATAATAGGCATATACTATCAAGGCCATTACTATGAGCATTAAGAACATGTTGCGCGTCTGGACCTTCTTTCTGGCCTCCATCTTCTGGGCATCGACTATCTGCTTTCCTCTGCCGGCAGGCACGACGCGAACACGCGGAGTGTTGTTATCCTCTGGATTGGCATAGACCAGAACATCCTGTAGCTCTTCCACGGGAAGCAGCTCGCTCATGGCCTTGCCGAGCATGGATTTTCCTGTTCCCGGCGATCCGATGAGCATGACATGGCGTCTCTGGCGTGCCGCCTTTTTGATCACTTCCACGGCCTCATCCTGGCCGATCACATGATCTATGAGGCTCTCAGGCACGGTTATGCTGCTGGTATCTTTGAAATCAATATCCCCCAACAGCTCTTTCGACTCGTCTTCAGAAGTCAATTTTTCGGCCCTCATATTGTCCTTTAATCCTTCTTCACTATATATCTGGTGCCTTTCTTTCATACTCTTTTTGGTCCTTTCCATCTGTTCTTTGAAATTAGCCTTTGAAATCTTGGATCATTTTAAGGTATTCTTCCCGCATGCCTTTGGACAGATGGGGCTTAATAAGCTCATGCGCTCTTTGGAAATGCTCTCGCGTAACCAGTATCCTATCAATGATCAATTCTTCTCTTTTCATGCCGATCTTTATATGCTCTTTTAAAGCAAGCATCCCCGCTTCCCGGCAGAGCATCTCTAAATCTGCACCGGAAAAGTCTTGTGTCATCTCGGCCAGCCACGATGCAGAGATACCGGAGGCCGCCATGCGGGACAGATAAATCTCCAGTATTCTCTTTCTTGCCTGGTTGTCCGGCATGGGAATATAAATCAAACGATCGAATCTGCCGGGACGGAGCATTGAGCTATCCAGGAGGTCCGGTCGGTTGGTTGCCGCTACTATTACCACATCTTTAAGCTGCACCAGGCCATCCAGCTCGGTTAGGAATTGGCTGACCACTCGCTCTGTAACATTCGTTTCCGATCCGCTGCCCCGGCTCGGAACCATGGAATCTATCTCATCGAAGAACACCAAGGCCGGAGCCGCCTGGCGAGCTTTGCGGAAGATCTCCCTTACGGCGCGCTCCGATTCGCCTACCCATTTGCTGAGAAGTTCCGGGCCTTTGACGCTGATGAAGTTCAAATTACTCTCGGTAGCTAAAGCTCTTACCAGGAGGGTCTTGCCCGTTCCCGGCAGGCCGTAAAGAAGGATGCCACGCGCAGGCCGAACGCCCACAGCTACAAAAGCTTCCGGATACGTCAGCGGCCACTCCACGGCCTCGATGAGTGACTGCTTGACTTCCTCCAGGCCGCCCACTTCATCCCAGTGTACCTCTGCCACCTCCACGAATACTTCTCTCATGGCGGAGGGCTCTATTTTCTTTAAGGCATCTCGGAAGTCCTCTTTGGTAACCCGAAGGCTATCCACTATCTCGGCTGGTATGTCCTCGCTCACATCCAGGTCGGGAAGCGCCCTCTCCAGTGTTCGCATGGCCGCCTCTTTGCAGAGAGCATAAAGGTCCGCCCCAACGAAGCCATGCGTGGCATCTGCGATCTCTTTCAGATCCAGGGACGCGTCAAGGGGCATGCCCCTGGTATGAACATAGAGCACCTCCAGCCGGCCGGTTTTACTGGGAATGCCGATCTCAATCTCTCTATCGAAGCGACCGCCCCGGCGGATGGCAGGATCAAGGGCATTAGGCCTGTTGGTGGCTGCAATTACTATTACCTCTCCCCGGGAGGAAAGGCCGTCCATAAGGGCCAGGAGCTGAGCCACCACACGTCTCTCCAGGTCGCCGGACACCTCCTCGCGTTTGGGGGCGATGGAGTCGATCTCATCGATGAAGATAATGGAAGGGGCGCTCTTGGCGGCCTCCTCGAAGATCTGGCGCAGCCGCTGCTCGCTTTCTCCATAGAACTTGGAGACGATCTCAGGACCTGAGATGGATATGAAGTTGGCATCGGTCTCGCTGGCCACAGCCCGGGCGATGAGCGTCTTTCCCGTGCCGGGCGGTCCGTGCAGCAGCACCCCACGAGGTGGATTAATGCCCAGGCGAGAGAAAAGCTCAGGATGGCGCAGGGGAACTTCAACCATCTCTCTGATCTCTCTGATCTCCCGGGAAAGGCCGCCGATATCCTCGTAGGAGATATCCCGCACTTGCAGTGCCAGCTCTTCTAAAGTCTCCCTGGTTATGCTGATTATGGTCTCGGAAGTTACAATCACCGCGCCGGCAGGCATTGTGCTGACCACGGCCAGGTTGAGGCTGCTGTTGATCATCTCCACGCGCAGCATCTCACCCTTGACAACTGCCCTTCCTTGCAGCATGCGAAGCAAGTACTGCGGACCGCCCATGAGCCGGATCTGGCGCGTAGGAGCGACAACGATCTTTCGGGCGGGTCTTGCCTCGGCGCGGGTGACAACGACTTTGCTGTCTATCCCCGCACCCAAGTTGGCGCGGGTATTCCCGTCAATTCTGATGAGATCCTGGGGATCGTCAGGGTTTCCTGGCCAGGCTATGGCGAAGACCTTATCTTTTCCTTTGATCTCCACCACCCCACCGTTTTCCAGGGAGAGGGAGGCCATGGCAACCGCCCCAATCCTGGCCACGCCCTTTCCCGCGTCTTTGTGGTAGGCTTCAGCAACCCGAAGTTGCAGAGAGATAACCTTTTCCGATTCTTCCAAGACCGGCTCTATGCTCGTCCCTTCCATCTCCATTATCTGATGCTCCATTCCTGGTTTTTCAAATGCACAACGCCGCGCTCTTCCAGCCTCTTTAGCCGGTCCAAAACCAAGATTTCTGGAACTTCCAGCTTCATGGCCAGACGCGAAGCATCAGCATTGCCGGAGAGGAGTGCCGTCAGAATTTCTGCCTCCAACTGGTTTTGCCCATAGCTTTTGGCCGCACTGCAAGCTATCTGTTTGATCTCCATTTCTCGAGATTCGATCTGGTCCAAGAGTGTGCGCAGTTCAAGCCTCTTTTCCTCTAGGGTTGAGAGCTCGTCGCGCAAAAGCTTCATGTCCTGAACCAATCCACTATCTTCTACCTTTGGTGCGTCCTCGGAGAAAAAGGCTCGCACTCCATAAGAATGAGGCGAGACCGCCACCTCCAGGACCGTCTTTCTGACTATTCGGAAGTACTTTCTTCTTCCCTGGTCTTGATAGCATTCCACCAGGCCGGCTCTCTCCAGCATCACCAGATGGTCGATGACCGCCTTGGGCCCGACATCCAGCCGCTTGGCCATCTCGTTGAAGTAAAAAGGGCGAAAAGAGAGGAGTTGAAGTATGCGCCTTCTATTTTCGTTTCCCAGGATATCTAAGAGCTCAACTGGATCCAATATCATCACTCGATTATTACTTTATTGAACTTTAAGTTAGTAACACTAGGTTAGATAAGCTTTGCGGTGCCCTGTAGCCGACGAAGTGAGCGATGCAAAAAAAATGTGAAGCGTCCGCCCTCAGAATTTTTGGGACGAAAAGGGGCTAATCCCCGTCCATTCATTGGCGGGAGTAGTCATCGGATGCTAAGGACAAACCAGAATGATAGAATGCCGATTACTATGAGCAGCAAATTAACCATCTGAGCGTGGCCCACCCTCCAGCGCGCCAAAGCGAATTTAATGCTGATCAGCACATGCACCAGGAAGAAGAAGACCAGGTATAAGTCCAGCTTCGTGTGCATATATGTGGCCTGCTGCAGGGGCAGCAATGTCCTGTTCCACCAGGCATATCCTGATATGAGGAAGATGATCATGAAGATGAGAAGCATCCATGCACAGATTCGGTTTATCTTGACGAGAAGTCGGCCACTATTCAAAGCAAATTCACCTTACGGTCCATTGTACTGCGCAGTTATTAATTGATGGTACAGGTACAGTATATATGCATGTGAAAAGCTTATAAAGGAGAAGGTTAGACAGGGTTGTGTTATAGGCAAATGACGAAAAGCCTATCGCTGAAAAGTGGAAGTATATCGGAGGCATATTATTGAATAAAAAAGGCATGATTCTTTCTCTACTGCTTGTATCCCTCTTCACCGGCCTGTCCCTGGGGCAGACCGACAACAATACGAGTATTACTGAGACCATTGCGACAAATGAAAGTATCCCGGTGAACGAGACGGGTGCTGCCAATGCCACACAGGCAGGTACTGGACCCAATCTAAACTACATCTGGTCTTTTACAGGCATAGAGAGCGACTCCATTACCATGGCCCTTAATCAGGAAGGAAGCGAGCTCTACGGCCAGGCCAAGTTTGAGCCCGAAGGTGGAAAAGCCTGGAATGCGGACGTTGTGGGTTCTGTAACAGGAAACGAGGTAGAGCTGACATTGACCGCTCAGAAGGACAAGGAGCTTATCACCACCAAGATGACCGGCACCTATGCCAATGATAACATCAACGGCAATTTCACTCAGATCAGCGGCGGAAAGAAAGTGGGCAGCGGCACCTTCAGCGCCATGTGGATCAACCCTGATACATCCAGCTACACTCCCGCAATCATCGCGGAGCCCAAAGTAGAGACACCGGCGCCTGCCGTTGTTGACAGCACTGCTGCCTCGGATGCATCTGAGGAGCAGACGGCAAAGCCTGCCTCAAGGTTCGTTGACGTTCGCCAGTATAAGGATAAGATCGGACCTGGCGGCGATATGAGCGGCGTTCCACCCGGCATGGGCGGAAGCGGGCTAAATTAGTGGGATTTTGAGCGCCGGGAATTTCGGTGCAGCATCTTTTTTCATTTTCTTTTTCCACTCAATTGCGGTGAGGCTCAGAGAGTTTTTATTGTCAGGGCTCATGACCATCTTTACTTTACAGCCTGCCCGTCTCCGAGGCTGCCTTTGAATGATTCGAGCAATGAGACCGCCTTGTAGGCAGCATCTATGGTTGCTTTCTGCAACGAAAGCGAGCCCAGCTACTTCCCCAGCCTGAGCTACATCTGGTCGGTATTCGGAATTGAGAACGGCCAGTTGATCATGATCATGGTTCTCAACCAGGACGGCAGCGACCTCTAAGGCTAGGCCAAGTATAGAGCCTGATCACGGTCAGGCTTAGAACGTCGTTTTCATCGGTTCAGTGGAAGATCGCAGATCTACCTGGTCCTGACCGCCCTCAAGGACATAGCGCAATTTTCCAGCCGGCTGAAGGGGATTTATTTTTAAGCGTAATACCCCGCAGCAGGCTGCGGGGTATTGTGTTTAAAATAAATATATAATATGATAATATGGATAATACTAAATATAACGTCACTTGGAAGCCAGCGCCTCATATCCTGTCAAGATGTCAAGCAGTTCCGAAGAGATGGCTTCTTGACGCTGCTTTCTGTAATTGGCCAATAACTCTGTCAAGTGCTCCTCTATGTTTCTCTCTGCAGCCTGCATAGACGAAAGCCTGCTGGAATTCTCGCTGGCAAGTGATTCTACGAATGCACGGTAAAGAGAGAAAAATAGATGCTCTCGGATTAAGGATGAGAAGAGTAGATCTGTGTCCATGGAATAGGTGGGCAAAGACCGCGAATGCCATTCTCTTTCGGCCAGGCCGGCAAGCCATTTGACGTCAATAGGAAAGAGATAGGCCATTTGAGGGCTAAATGCTCCTGCGATGCCAGCATTGGGCCGATTGTAAAAGAGAACAATCTGGTTGACATCGCTTTCCAGGCGCCACTGATCAATCTTCGCCAGCACCTCTGCCATAACCTCCGCTATGCCCAGAAAATCCCCCGAAAAAGAAAAATGAGCCTCGACCGATTGGCCCGCATCTTCGAGACGGGCGAAGACGCGTCCGCCAACAGCCAGAACCTTTCGCTCTTCATGCTCCACCTCAGCTATCCGGTCTAATGCATAGCGGGCAACGATCTCGTTGAACTTGCCGCATAGCCCCTGCTCCGAGCCGAAGACCACTGCACCCAGACTTCTTTTTTTATCCTCTCGTTTAGATGCTAAGAACTTTTTATTATTTTGCAATATGATTTGCAGGCCGAGTTCGATGGTTTTATTGTACTCACTAAGAGAGCGCACCGACTCTTCATATTCCTGAATATTTGCCGAAGAAATTGCCTTCATGATTTTGACTACAGATTGCAATTCGATGGCGTTTTTAATCCTTCTTTTCGCTTTTTCAAGCTCTGCCATATTGCCACCTATGTCTGAAGAATTTCTGTAAATGTCTTTAGGATCAATTCGCGATCTTCATGGCTTAACTTTTGGCCCGATGCAATCAATTCATTCAGGCGAGGCAGCTTTTCGCGAAAGGCTCTTGCCATCTTTACCTTTGCCGATGCAACCTCATTCAAATGATGCCTGTCCAGGATTCCTTCGGTTGCCGCCAGGAGAATTGCTATCTGCTCCGGGGCGGGCATAGGATCAAATTGGGACTGCTTCAAGACCTCGCGTATTCGTCGCCCACGCTGCAAAATCTTCTGGGTCTCCTCATCAAGCCGGGTGCCAAACCTGGTGTAGACCTCCAGACCCTCGAATTGCGAATATGTGAGTCGCAAAGCACCGGCAACCTCAGCAAAGGCAGGTAGCTGGCTCTTCCCGCCCACGCGGGATACCGACAGGCCTACATCAACCGCCGGCAAGATCCCTTTTCTAAAAAGCTCCGGCGAGAGGTAAATCTGGCCATCGGTGATGGAGATAAGATTGGTGGGGATATAGGCGGAAATGTCCTGGGCCTGGGTCTCAATGATGGGCAGTGCCGTGAGGGATCCGCCGTTACGGTAACGTGCCGCCCTCTCTAAGAGCCGGGAATGTATGTAAAATATGTCGCCCGGAAAGGCCTCCCTCCCAGGAGGACGGCGAAGCAGCAATGAAAGCTCACGATAGGCTCGAGCATGCCGGGTCAAATCATCGTAAACAATTAAGACATCATGCCCCTTCTCAGCAAAGAATTCTGCTATAGTGGTACCGGCATATGGGGCAATGAAATTCATGGCCGGCGGGTCTTCGCCAGTAGCTGCGACAATGATGCAATTTTCCATGGCATCATTTTTGTGTAGCTCGGCTGCAACGAGGGCAACCTCAGATTTCTCCTGCCCGATGGAACAATAGACGCTGATTACATCTTTATCTCTCTGATTGATAATAGTATCAATAGCCATAGAAGTTTTGCCGGTTTGCCGATCGCCTAAGATAAGCTCGCGCTGGCCACGGCCAATGGGAATCATGGCATCAACCACTATGATCCCTGTCTGAAGAGGAACATTAACTGCCGCCCGCTGCATTATCGTCGGAGCTTCCCTCTCTATGGGCATTCGGTGTGAGGTCTGGATGCTTCCATCTTCGTCCAGTGGCCTACCCATGCCGTCCACCACTCTTCCCAAGAGCTCCTCGCCCACAGGCACTTCCATAATACTTCCGGTTCTGCGCGCGATCTGTTTGGCTTTGATGCTTTCACTTCCACTCAGCATGATGACGGCAACTTCCTCCGGATCGAGGTTGAAGACTATACCGTAATTGTCTCCGGGAAAGCGTATGAGCTCCTCTGATTTTGCATTCGGCAGTCCTTTGATGCGAACGATGCCTTTGCCCACAAAGGATATCATGCCGATCTCTTCGATCTTCAGCTCGGGCCTATAAACCCCTACATTTTGATCAATTGCCGCAAAAGTATCGGCCAGAACTTCCCGCATTCTCGAAGCATCTCTTTTCATATTACTCCAGCCTTTGGGTTTTACAATGCTCTCTTCTCAAGCCAGCGGGAAAAATCAGCTTCCAGAGAATCGAGATATCCGGCAATGCTCCAGGTAATTTCTACATTCTTGGCGCTCATCACCATGCCGGAGATCAAATCATCTTCAATCTCAAATAGCACACGCACATCAGCTTCGGCATGACTGGTAAGAGCATCCTTAATTTTTTGCTGAATATCCTCAGGAACTTTAAAGGCGCTTCGTACGGTAATAATCTGCTCGGAATCTTTCAGAAATTCTTTTATTGTCCCCCTTTCGGGTTCCTCCAAATTTGTTAAGCGATTAATAAAAGCAATCATTATTTGCCGTTCCAGATCTTCATTGGCAAGGTCCCGCAGAGCCCGCCTGGAGATGGCATAAAGCTGCTGTCCGCTGTATTTCCTCAAATCACCGATTAACTCATCTTTTTGGCGCTGCAAATCCCTTTGCCACTCTATTTTTGTCTCTTCGATCTCATCTCTTGCCTTTTTCATCATATCTGCTCTAAACTCTTTGGCATCTTCTTTTGCCTTGACGAGCAGCTCTTCATGCTCAGCGGACAGCTCCTCCTTCTTCTTACGATAAGACTGCGCCTCTGCTTGTGCTTCTCTCTTCGCATCCTCTGCCGCTTTTTGGCGTGAGATGATCTTCATCTCTCTTTCGTCCATCAATTTGAGAAGCGGCCTGTACAGAAAGTGCTTCAAGAGAAAAACTAGCAGTGCAAAATTCACAACCTGGGCGGCAGTTGTAAAATAATCAATTTGCAAGATTTCCTCCTAACGAGTCACATAATCCCAGAAGGGATTGGAGAAGATCAGAATTATGGATATAACAAAGCAATAAATCGCAGTTGATTCTACCATGGCAAGGCCCACGAATAGAGTTCTTGTTATCGTGTTGGCCTCGTCGGGCTGCTGGGCAATGGCACTTAAGGCCCGAGAGAGCGCCCAGGCTTCGCCTATCGCCGGTCCAATTGAACCAATGGCAATAGTAAGGCCCGAAACAATTATAGATGCAACTCCTATAGTCTCAATAGCGGCCATTCTCAAACACCTCTTGGTGACAATTTTTCCTCTCGTTTATCATTTGTCGAACTTCCAGATATGATATACACGGTAGCCAGAACGGCAAAAATATAAGCCTGTACCTGCCCGATCAACAAACCAAAAAGGTCCATAGCAGCGGGCAAAAACAACGGCACGATGGAAAGCAGTACTGCGACCAGCAAATTCTGACTCATCATATTGCCGAAAAGCCTGAGGGCCAGAGCCATTGTGCGAGAAATTTCTCCAATGATATTGAAGGGTAGCATAATTACAGAAGGCTGGATGTAGCGCGTGAAATAATCGGCAGCTCCCTTCTCGGCAATACCATAGATGGGGACTGCAAAAAAGACACATATAGCCAGTGCCAGAGTCGTTGACAGAGAACTGGCTGGAGTACGATAGCCAGGAACTATGGCAAGCAGACTGGAAACGGAGATAAATAAAAACAAGGTTCCCGAAAAGTGGATATAGCGATCGGGAGCTTTGCGGGCAATTTCTGCTATTTCGCTTTTCATATAACCGACAATAGTCTCCATCAGGGCTTGCCTATGTGAGAGTGGCGGATCAATAGAGAGCTGGCGCGTTGAAGCCCAGGCGAAGGATATCAGCAGCGCCATCACTATCCAGGTGTTGACTATCGTTTCATTTAGTGAGAAAGCCCCCCAGCTCCAATAAATAACTTCATCAGGATTTATCTGGACCATTTCACTGCGCCTCCATTTTTGGGCGGAGTGAGAGCTTGTGAATCAATGCGATCTTGGTCAGCACGAAGCCAGCCAGAGAGAGCAATAGCGCCTCGATGCCGCTGCCAATAATCAGATAAAACCCGAGGATGCAAACCAGGGACCTGGCGAAAAAGCTGCCCAGGCTCAATAAAGTCGGCTGCTGTGAATGAGGGAGGCGCTTTATTGTCAGCCACAGGCCGCCAAAGTAGAAGACGCCAAGGAGAGTTCCCATGAAAAAGCTCAGAGCGAGCACAAATGCATTAATCATTGATATTGTCCTCCTCAATCTCTTTCTGCTCCTTTTTGACCCAGTACCAGGCGTTTACACAGCCGACGGCCAGGCCCACGAATAGAAGAGTAAGCGTCCAGGATACAGGTCCAGGATAATTGATGTCTATCCAAACACCCAACAGGACTCCTACAAGAGCCGGGACTGCCACAGACCATCCGATGACGCCCATCATGCCCAGGCCAAACCATATGCCTCTGGCTCTCCCTCGCCGGGCCTTGATCTTGCGCGCCTCTTTTGCGGCGATTTCATCTTCGAAGCTTTTGCGATGGTCGTCCATTATTCACATCTTCTCAAATTCACATCTTCTCAAAGAGGCTTTTTGCAAAGTCAGCCTCCAGCTTCGCCAGAACGGAGCGCGTCTTCTTCTCCCGTTCATCCAAGGTCCTGAATTCTTGCTTTACAATTTGCAGCATTTCACCCAAATCTTTGCTGCGGACAGCCCTTCTTGTAGAGACCCTTGCCTCAGAGGCGCGTTTCACGAGAACGCCTTCGTCAACAGCCAGATACTCCTCTCCTTTTTCAGACTCAAACGAGATTATTCCCGGAACCAGTGCCGCCACAAAATCAATATGCTTGGGAAGAAGGCAGAAGGAGCCATTTGCAGCTTCTGCTGTAACCTTTGTCACTTCCTGATCTAAAAAGATTCTCATGGGAAGAAAAACCTTCAGCCTCATATCTTTGCTTCCTCGATGTCACCAATCATGTAAAGTGATGCCTCAGGAAAGTCTGCGAACTCGTCGCTTAAGATGCGCTCACAGCCGCTCAGCGCATCATCAAGCCGGATCGATTTCCCCTTGCGCCCGGTAAAATGCTCGGTGGTCATAAAAGGTTGAGTCAGGAATCGTTCCAGCCTGCGTGCTCGATTCACAATCTTTTGATCCTCTTCAGAGAGCTCCTCCAGCCCCAGCATGGCAATGACATCCTTGAGATCCTCATATTCTGCCAGGGTCTTTCTGATTCTCTGGGCAGTATGGTAGTGCTTCTCTCCCACAATATGGGGACTTAGCATTCTCGAGCGGGACTGCAATGGATCGATAGACGGATACAGTCCCTGGCTGGCCATCTTCCGGGAAAGAACAATTGACGCCGAGAGGTGGCCGAATGTATGAGCAACTGCAGGATCGGTAAAATCATCGGCCGGGACATAGACTGCCTGGACCGAGGTGATGGCCGCAGTCTTGGTGCTGCAGATTCTGCCCTCAAGCTCGGCCAGCTCGCTTGCCAGAGTAGGTTGATACCCCACTCGGGAAGGCAATTGACCCATCAGTCCCGACACTTCGGACCCGGCCTGAATAAAACGAAAGATATTGTCGATAAGCAGCAGAACATCCTGCCTGGCGTCATCCCGGAAATACTCAGCCATGGTTAAAGCTGTATATCCAACACGAAATCGGACTCCGGGCGGCTCATTCATCTGGCCGAAGACCAGTAGTGTTTTATCAAGCACTTTTGCGTCTCTTATCTCGCGAAAGAGCTCTTCACCTTCACGAGAGCGTTCTCCAATGCCGCAAAAAATGCTGATACCCTCGTAGCGCCCGACAATATTGTGAATCAGCTCCATGATCAAAACGGTCTTGCCGACGCCCGCCCCTCCAAAAAGACCGGCTTTACCCCCCCGTTCCAGAGGTGAAAGGATGTCTATTGCTTTTATTCCCGTCTCGAAGATCTCAGAGGCGGTGTTTCTCTGAAATATTGGCGGCGAACTTTGATGTATAGATCTGTATTCTCTGGCTTCAACCTTCTCTTTTCCATCGATAGGCTCCCCAAAGACATTTACAGCTCTGCCGAGTAGCTTTTCTCCCACGGGAACCTTGAGGGGATCGCCTGTGTCTATCACCAAAGAGCCGCGAGAAAGCCCCTGCGTCCGGGTCAAGGCAATTCCCCGGACGGTTTCAAAATTGAGATGGGAAAGGACCTCTATGATGATGCGGCCATCTTCGCCAGCCTGTAACAGATTATGGATTTCAGGCAGCAGTCCCTCGAACCGTGCATCGACGATGCTGCCCCGAACCGAGACCACAACACCCTTGTTTAGAAAATTCAATTCTTGATGCTCCGAATAGTTATATTTTTTTATCTGCTTTATATGTTACTACCCGGACTGGTGAGCAGCAAAAAGAATGACGGCAAATCTTAGCATGTAGCCATGCTGTCCTTCACCCAAGACCTCTTGGTCGATCAGAATCAGAACGCCCCTTCCATCAGAAAAAGGCCCGCGTTACGTGAAAATGGCCTTAAATTGATCTAGAAAAAAGACCGGTGAGGCCATCTGGCCCTATCCGGTTACTTCTATCTCAAGGACATCTGCAAAGGTCTTTGCGCTGCCAGAAGCAGTGGCCGCTATGCTCACTTTGTAAACCCCAGGGGCCACATTGGCATTCCAGATCCCTGCATATTTGTATCCAGAGGTACGCAAGAGGCTTGTCCTAGCAGCCTCGGAGCCGTCGGGGCCATTTACGATGACTGTGCAACGCAGCGCGCTATCCGCAGTCTTCACAGCGGTGCTGGACTGCGATGTCTTGCCTGAGGAACCCAACTGGAGTATCCCAGATTTGTTCCCTCCCGTAGCGCCTAGAGAGAATCCTTCAAATCCACAGGTGGAGCACCCCTTGATTGTGAGCTTGACCTCGTCGTTTGGCGATGAATTCTCCGCAGCCTTTGTCTCTTTTATCTGCAGCTCCTGGAAAGACGCCGTTATGGTCGTAGTCGAGCCAGACCTTACGGGGTTGGGCTTGGCTTCAACATCAGTCAGCTGAAAGTTGAACTTAGGCTGGTTTTCCAGCCAGTCACGCCAGGAATAGAGCCTGGCATCGTAGCCGGAGAGATTCAGCGCTAACCAGACCAGGGAGGCCTCGACGCCTACGTTGGTGTAGACTACGACAGGCCGATCCTTCTCCAGCTTAGCAAAGATCTTCTGCAGGTCCTCCTGTGGCTTTATACTCTCATTTACCATCACATTGTCGTATGGAATGTTTACGGCGCCAGGAATCGAGCCCATGCCATAGTCCCTGGCAGACCTGGCATCCACGATCTGGGCCCCGCCGGTAACGACAAATTCATAGGTCGCGAGAAGCTCAGGCCTAATCTGCGGAACATATTCAGTCTTCGGTCTTGTGGCAGACTTATTGCTGGTATTTCGCCCGGCTGCTGCCCAGTCATCCATGCTGCCGTCCAGAACTCTTACTTTTTCATGCCCCAGATACTTAAGCATCCAGTAGGAGAAGATAGCCGGGGATGGTCCGCCACCACAGGGAAGGCACTCGCCTGCTATCACCAGCGAATCGTTACTTGATATGCCTGCTTCGCCAAGCAACGTGGCTATCTCCGACACGGACTTGAGCTGACCGCTTTCGCCTAAGAAGCCCTCATAGTTGATATTGACTGCACCTTCCATGTATCTGGTCGCGCTGGGGCTGATGTCGAGCACAATGTCTTGAGGGGAGACATTCTCAGGGGAGACAAGCGCCTTCGCAAACCTGCTCGTTTCTGTGCCCGCCAGGACGGGCATGCTTAAGACCAGGCCATACAGAAGGATGGAAATAATCCCGTAAATGAGCACCGTCTTCGCTATGGTGAATCCCCTGCGCCCACCTGTGCAGGGATATGAATTATTTGACGGCCTACTCAGTGTAATCATATACCTTCTCACCACGATTCAAGCATGAGTTAGGTTCAGGCCGCTTGTAGCCCATCTCCTCTTTGACCTTTTCAACAACCATCGAGCAATCTTTTGCATCAACTGTGATATCATGGGTTTTTTCAATTCCCAATTCCGTTACAATTATCTGTATGGCAGGTTCGATCTCGGCATGCTGCATAGTTTTGGCAGCGCACTGCACCGGACAGCCGTCTATGGCTACCATCAGATCGGCTTCCTTTGCCGATTTGATCATTCCTTTGATATGACCGCCCACTCCCGCCAGGCAGAAGAATCCGGCCACCTTCTCTTTTGCCAGCTGAATTGCCGCCTGGTTTGCGATCTGTCCCACATTTGAGGCTCCAGAGCAGGCTACAACGCGCACATCCGAGCATCCGCACATACACTTCTTCTCTTCCATGAATTGCCTTCTTATTTCGTGAGCATTCTCTTGATCTCTTCCACGGTAGCAGTCCTGCCCATCATCACGGACTTTCCATCGATGTACAGGGCGGGGGTCATCATCACTCCTCGGTCCATGATCTCCTGGATGCTGTCCACCTTGACAATTTCGGCCTGAATTCCCGATTCTGCGACAGCCTTCTCCACGCTCTTGAGCAGGCTCTTGCATTTGGCGCAGCCTGTTCCTAAGACTTCGATCTTCACCATTTTTCATCACCCAGATTTTTATTAATATTGTTCATCTACTCTTTTTCATCTATTGCATAGTACTTGCTCTTCACTATTTCTATGCATTCGCTCTATCTATACAATTGCTCCATAGATCATGCCTGCCAGCGTCGATATCACGACAACGAGAACAATGTAGACGCTGCTCTTCTTCAGGCCCATTACCCTTGTGATCACTATCATGCTGGGCAGGCTTAAAGTAGGACCGGCCAGGAGGAGCGATAGCGCTGGGCCTGCGGCAGTGATTCCTGTACTGTAGCCGAAGAGCGTGCCGACAATTGGGACTTCCAGCAATGTGGGCATGTAGAGCAGAGATCCGATAATCGAGGCTAAGAAGCAGGCCAAAAAGCTGCTCGTGCCGAAGATGGTTCGGACCCACTCCACAGGCAAAAAGTAGCCGATAATGCCGGTGATAAATGTGCCTACTACTAACAGGGGAAAGATCTTCTTAGTGAGCCACCAGGTCTCGGAGAGGAATGCCTCCCGCTCGTCGGGCAGGTAGTAGGTCTTCATCAGGAAGACGGCCGTTAGTGCCAGTACTCCTACGATTATTGCTTTGGGCAGCAATTCGAAGAGGCTGGAGGTGGCCACCAGCAATATGGCCACCAGGACGGCCATGAATAAGCCTGTGATATAGCCAGGACGGCTCTTCGACGCAGTGTCCGAATCGATCTGGACGGCTGCTACAGGTGCAGATTCACATTTCTTTTCAGATTTCTGGAATATGGCTGCCATGATCAGGCCGATGACGACAGCCATGCTGACTGCAGCTACTGCTCTGGCTATGCCCAGATCAAGGCCTAGGACCCGCGCCGTGAGGATGATGGCCATGAGGTTGATGGCAGGACCCGAGAAGAGAAAAGCCGTGGCCGGGCCGATTCCGGCACCTCTTTTTTGGATTCCCGCAAACATGGGCAGGATAGTGCAGCTGCACACGGCTAGAATCGTGCCTGAAGTGGCCGCTACGCTGTAGCATAACCACTTGGGGGCATCAGCTCCAAAGTATTTGAGCACCGTCTCCTTGTGCAGGAGTGCGGCGATGGCTCCGGCAATGAAAAATGCTGGTACCAGACAGGTTAAAACGTGGGCTGATAAATATTCCAGCAATGTTTGCAGACCCGCTTGCAGGGCCGCCATAATCGTGTAAGTAACCGTGAGATCAGCTCCTATTGTTCAATGATATCTCTATAATTCTTCCCACCTCAGTAAGCTGTGATATTTGCGTTAGGGCCAGGGAATCTACCATGCGAATTATTTCGAATACCTGAGGGTTTTTTATGCGGTAGACTGTCCTTTTGCCGTCTACCTTACGTTCCAGAATATCGGCTTCGTAGAGGATATTCAGATGCTTGGATATGGTGGATTGGGATCTCTGGAAAGCAGGGAGGATCTCGCAGACGCAGCGCTCGCCTCCGGATAAATATTCCAGCAGCTCAAGCCGGGTGGGATCGGATAAGGCGCTGAGGATCTTAACGCGCAAGTCCGAGACGGATTTTTGAGTCATGATAAAACAGGTTAAACGCTTATTCGAATATAAACATATCGCCATAAGACGATGAATAGATTATTAAATCGAATTCAATGCATCTCTCAAAAACACTTTTGCTCTTCTTACTTCTGCAGGATCGGCAGTATAAGACATCTTCGGGTCTGCCCTGACTGCTTCTATTGCCTCTTTCAGGATCTTCATGGTCTCGACCGATCCCAGGCAGGATTGGTTCACCAAGATTCTATCCTCCGATCCATAAATTCCCAGGAAGGGAAAGATGCGGCAGGACCAGGGCCGGGCGGCATAAATCTTGCAGCCCTTCGCTGATATATCGTAAAATTTGCAGGGCAGGATATGCTTGAAGTTCAGTACTCCCGCTTTTTCCGGATCCTGAATAGTGTACTTCTTAAGAGCCTTGTTGAGGGGGATCTTAAGGCTCTTTGCTATGGCTGCAGCATCCTCCTGTCGCAGTCTAATCGGGTCGCCCGTAGTGCAGCAGTTTCCGCACCTCTGGCACTCAAAGATCATGTGGCAGGCCATGCGATAGTAATCGACAGTAGTGTAGCGGGGTGCGTCCAGGTCCAGAAAGACCTGCCCGTCCGGCAAGGATGTGGCAGAGAGGAGCTGCAAAGCGACATTTTTCGGATCTCTCTCCAATTTCGTCATTTATGTCCTCATCGTTGCATAGGCATCCTTTTCAATCTTGCCCTTCCCTATGATAATTATGTCCAGGGAGATCGTCCTTATCGGCAGGTCCAATGTCGGCAAATCCACCCTCTTTTGGGAGCTTACAGGAACTAAGGTCAGAGTGGGAAAACGACCCGGAATCACTAAGTGGCCCTTCAAGGCAAAGGTAGGGGACATCTTTTATGTGGATATGCCTGGATACGGCTTCATGCTCAAAGCTTCCCGGGCAGATCAGGAGAAGACCAAGGACTTGATTGTGCAGTACTTCGAGCAGAATGCAGAGGAGATCATCATGGCCATACAGGTGATCGACGCCGCCTCCTTCCTGGATATTGCCGATCGCTGGGAGGGGCGGGGTGAGGTGCCTTTTGAGATCGAGCTCTGGGAGTTTTTAGTCGATATGGGTCTGGATGTGGTTCTGGCAGCGAATAAGATGGATCGCATTGCCAAGGCGGATGTGGATGGAGCACTGGATCTTATCTGCGAGCGGCTGGGAATGATGCCTCCCTGGACGCAGTGGACAGATAGGATCGCACCCATGAGCGCAAAGCGCGGCCAGATCCAGCCACTTCGAAGCATTATCGGGAAAAAACTGTCGGGGAAAAAAGCCGATTGAGATGGACAGATGGACAAATGCTAAACAGCGCAACAATGCAAGCAGTTTGCCAATATCCAATCATGAGATCAGAAACGCTGGGATTTCATCTCTTCAAGCATGGCCTGAAGCTCTTTAATTCCTCTTGAGACCTCAAGCGCCATTTCATAGTATCTGTCTTAGGCTTGTCAGCATCCCTACTTTCCCGGGCATCCTCCATCCACCCAGGCACCGTAGACGGTCTCCGGTATGCTCTCGGCAGGGTCATCGCAGTGGGTGATATAGCCGCACCAGCGGTGTATCTTCTTTTCTGTGCCGGCGACGATCTGCTCCTCGCAGAAAACTTTGATCCCGCACCCTTCTGCTAGACTAAGCTTTCTTAGCATCTCTTCCTGAGAAGCACCCTTGGAAAGCAGTTCCTTCAGTCGCTTCTGCGTATCTTCCATAGACATAATTAATACTTATGCTTCGCATTTATTTAAGACATTGCCATAACTTCTGGATTTTTCATCCCAAGCAGCCCCACAACCGCCAGAGCCGCCGCTCCCGCCCCGAAGATGAATGTCGCCTCTGCTCCCCACCAGGCCCAGAGGGCTCCGGCTGCCAGGCTGGAAATAATGGCCGCCACACCAATGGCTCCATAATAGAGTCCCAGAGAGCTGCCGCGCAGGCTGCCGGGGGACAGGTCGGATACATACGCCCTCTCTGAGCCGTCCACCAGTGCGTAGACCAGCCCGTAGAGGGCGAAGAGGACTATCAGGCCTGCTAAATTGGAGACAAAGGCAAATCCCAGGGCGGTCAGGGCGAAGAGGGCGTAGCCCAGGGCCAGAACCCTTTTTCTTCCCACCCGGTCCGACCAAATGCCAATTGGCATGGCCATGATGGCGTAGACAAGGTTGAAGAGAGCATAAAGCAGCAGAGGCGCGGCCACAGCCTCTGCCCCGGAAAAAAGCCCCTGGGCACGCAGGATGAAGAACATGTAGCTGAAGTTGCCTAACGCGAAAAGACTGGCAATGACAAGGAAGCGACGAAGCTCTGGGGAGAGACCTGAGAGCTTTAGTCTGACTTCGCAGTTCGGAGCCCTGAAGCTTTCCAATACCTTGTAGAAGGGAAGCAGAGCCACCAAAGACAAGACTCCCGCCACCATGAATATGGAGCTGTAGCTCATGCCGTTCTGCCAGAGAAGATAGGCCAGGATCGAGCCGATGACAGCGCCCGTGGAGTCCATGGCTCTATGCAGCCCAAAGCCCCTTCCCCGGTTGCTCTTGTCTGTGGACTCGGAGATCATGGCGTCTCTGGGTGCGGAGCGCACCCCTTTGCCGCTTCTCTCCAGAGTCTTGAGCAGGAAGACATGCTGCCAAGTAGTGGCAGCGGGCAAAAAGAGCTTGCCCACCGCAGAAAGGGCATAGCCCGCCACCACCAGAGGCTTTCTTTTGCCCAGCCGGTCGGACCAGCATCCTGCCAGGACCTTGAGCAGGCTTGGCAGGCCGTCGCTTATGCCGCCGATGAGGCCCACGGCCAGGCTGCCGCCTCCGAGAGAAGCGATAAAGATGGGCAGAACGGGCTGAATGATCTCGCTGCTGATGTCGTTTAGAAGGCTTACAAATCCTAATAATAGTATATTCTTGCTCGTTTTAGGATCGGACAAGAGAGATCAACCTTCCCCATCGCTTAGTTTTTCTGAAATTTTCTGAAGCATTCTTGATCTGCTATAATGAACTGGATTTTCTGGATATGGCCGCAACAAGGCTCGCCGCCTCATCTGGTGACAGGTCCTCTGGCCTTCTCTCCAAAAGGGCAGCGTCCAGCTCTGCTATTGCCCGCGGGCTAGCTCCCAAGGCCGCAAGACCCTTCTTTACTTTTTTGCGTCTATTGTTGAAGAGCCCCTCCACCAGCCTCATAAAATCTGCCGGGTCCGCCTCAGGACGATCCAATCGTGGCTGCAACCGAACGATGGCCGAGTCAACCTGGGGTACAGGTCGGAAGGCCATCTTGGAGACCTTCTCTAAAATCTCGATCCGGCAGAAGAAGCCCACCACCATGGCCAGACGGCCGTACTCCTCGCTGCCCGCGGCTGCCGCCAAACGCTGGGCGAATTCCCACTGATACATCAAAACTGCCGTCTCAAATGGCCGGGAGAGAAGGCGATAAGTGATCCTGGACGAGATCTGATAGGGAAGGTTGGAGACGATCTTATTGTAATGGGGAAGCTCAACCTTCAGAGCATCGCCCTTTATCACTTGAACATTGGAAAATCGACCGGAGAGCTGCGCGGCCAGATCGGGATCTATCTCCACCGCATAAACATGGCCGGCGCGAGAGGCCAGCGCTTCGGTGAGATTTCCCGTACCTGGTCCAATCTCCAGCACATTGTCCTCTGGCTTAAGTTCAGCATAGTCCGCGATGCGCATAGTCGCACCGCGATCCATAAGAAAATGCTGCCCCAGCTTCATCTCATGCGGGGCAACGTGGTAAAAACGCGGTACTTGATCCGGTCATCCATCAGTTCGTCCTCGACGCGCTTGTAGATGATCTTCTCGGGATTGTGCAGCCCCTTCACCCTCTCCGTCAGATCGACAAAGCTCTTGAAAAGTCCCTTCTTGCGTTCATTGAGCACTGCCCACATCAGCTTTTTGCCTATTCCGGGTAGGAGCTCCAAAGCGTGCATGCGCGTGGTGATGGGTCCGGCCTCGTTAAAATAGCGAATGAACCGCGCCTCGTTGTCCAGGATTATGCTCGGAATCTGGTAAGAGAGCTCAAGCTTGGCGTTGTTGGACAGCTCCAAATAGTCGATTCTGCGGTTGACGTGATCTATGACATCACGACTACCGCTGCCTATGTAGACTCGAGTTCCGGCCGTTGGAACTACGCCCTCCTTTGGGAGTCATCTCCATGAGAACGAAGTTGGCTTCTCCCACGGCCTGGACAAGAGGTTGTTTTTGGTAGCTCCTGGAGTCAGGAGTACGTCCATAGGGGAGGTAATCGAGAATCCTAGCTACCTCTTCTCTCTTCGGCGGTCTCCCCTCAGGCATGTGCCTTTACCCCCTGAATACGATCTCTAAAATACTGTTGAGCTCTTCTTCGCTTAAAGTGAACCGTTCTTTGGCATAAATCGCCCTCAGCTCATCCTTCGTGACGGGTCTGACATCAGCGATCTTTACGGCAATTACCTTGTTCATCTTTTCCAGCTTCATGAGCTCTGCTACCATTGCCAGGCTTTCTTCTGCCGTGCCCTTGCTAAAGAGCTCTGCATGTCTGATGGCCCGGCGCAGTTCGTATCCCAGTTCCTCTTCATCGGCTCGCTTCAGCCGGATCTGGTCGAGGATCTCCCTGACCTCCGCCATGGTCAGGATGTCCTCCTGCAATACGCTCTTGACAATCATCTATTTCTGTGCCATCAAATGTTCTGGTAATGTGATCAAGGTCTTGGTGGCGTCGCCATCTGTGACCTTCAGGACGAAGGCTCTACCTCTCTTTCCTATAACCTCGCCCGTCTTTCCGTGGAACCTGGGATGAGGCATGCCCTTGTGTATGCTCGGATCGATGATCACATGGACCTTTGCGCCCGCATCGAACTCCTGAATCGCCTTGACTACGGAGGATTTGCCCCTAGCCCTGACTGTCCTGCTCAGCTTGTCTCTTGACTTCTTCCGCATTCCGTGATGATGTGCCATCTGATTCTCCACCTACATCTATTACATCTAATTCTTCGACGATTGCGTCGACTTTAAGGATTTCTGCGAGGTTCGGGCGGGTTCTGCCTCCGTCTCCGGAGATCAGCTCCTTGATATACAGACCGCTGTCGCCTCTAATATTTATGCGGGCCAAGTTGCCCGTAACCTCTAGTAGATCAGCGCTATGAACTTTTCTCACCCTGACTTTATCTGCCCTTCGGTGAGACACGCGGGTTGGCGTACGCTGATCGATCGGCCCTTCTAATTCCTTCAGGACGGATTTAAGCTTTTCTTCTGAAACCTCCGCTCCCAGCCTAACCAGGGCGGTGTAGGTCTTCTCAAATGTGGCCTCTTTGAGCTTCTCCACCATAGCGGAATATGCCTTGGCGAGGCCCAGGACCTCTACTTTGCCTGCAGCGCGTCGGTTGATCTCCTCTTCCAGCTTGGCCAGATCGATTGTCCTGATGAGTGGGCGCACCGCCTCGACAATGAAGGGGCGGCCAGTGCCAATCATGCGGGCGTCGATGTCCTCGCGACCTGCACCGTGAAAGACGGTGTCTTCGGCGACGGCCGCCTCCATCACTGCTGGGCGGATCAACTCATCTACGGACTCCGGGTACATTTTGCCCGTGCCCTCGCAGCGGGGGCAGCCGCGGCCGCGACACTCGCGACAGGGCCAGCGAGTCTGGGGAATGCCGCGCACAAGCTTTCGGTAGCGCCCGCGAATGAAGAGGGACGCGATCTGCAGCTCCACCTCGCCCTTTTCCAAATTGAGGTGAACTACCACATCCGGGTTCTTCAAATCAACCGTCTTCCCTGTCAGGGCAGAAAGCCTCTTTCCAACCTCGCGATTCAGCTCCGACTTGAAGGGTTCGGCGTGGGTGGAGCCGCCGTCCGCCAGCAGCAGCTCCTCGTTCTCGGCCAAAAGGCCGGACATCTTTGTGCCCACGACCAGAGTTTCAATCTCCCGGCCTGCGATGAGCGGCGGCCGCTTTGTCCGCCCAGGCGTCCAGCTTTGGGGGGGCCATATCACCCAGGCAGACCGTGCAGCGGGCATCCTCCTCATTCTTGCGGCCCAGCTTGAGGCGCGCCGATCGGAAGGATGGCGCCAGCTCTTCTTGCAGGGCGTTATCCTCGTCTGCGGAGGCCTGCATGGCCAGGACCGTCTTGAGAGAGCGTCCGCGCTCGGCGTTGGCAAGGCCTGTGGATAGCATGGCGAACTGGCGGCCCAGGCAACTGTCGCAGATAGGCCCCAGGCGGATGATCTTCCGGGCCGTGTCAAGGATGTTGTCTTTGGGATTCTCTAGATTCTCAAAATTGTCTTCACTCATAATGACTCTTCATATCTTGCGATCGAGCTTCTGGTTTATTTAAGCTTGCAATTGATCCATCCGTGCTCATCTACTTGATGATCCTCAAAGCGAATGGATACCGGTATACAAACTCATACTCTCTCATTTTTACCAGCCAGATCACCAGAGGGCCTAAAATGTTGCCAACAGGTAGGAGCATTCTTATCAGTTTCCATAGTACTCACTGGATACTAATAATATTCACATTAGATAAAAAGAATTCCTGATCTGAAATGGGCATGAAGTTCCCCCCTCAGAGCAAAAAATCTATTCGCCGATATATTTCGCCAGGAAGTCGAAGATAGCAGGTCTATTCTTCGCCAGCAGATAGGCATCGTATGAGCAAAAGATGACGCCCACGATCCAGCCCAATCCCGAGCTGATGACTGCTATCAGCGCCGTTAAAATGAACAGAACAATTCCTCTCTTGGTGTAACCCAAATAAACGTGCCCCAAACCAGCAATGATGAGGTTCAATATCACTGCGATTGTTGGGCTCTTTAATTCAGACATGTTTTGGCTCCCTTTCCATTCATGCATATTTTATCCTCATCCCGGCATAAATACATTGGTGTCCAGGAACCAGTTTAAGAGAACAATACAGTGGTCGGCGTGCAGGCCGGTCGGTCCCAGGGAGACTACCCTGGCCCCGGCCTGCTCGATCAGGCTCTCTTCTTCGGGCGTCATGCCGGTGTGGTCTCCCAAGATGAAGGCCGCCTCGCCGGAAAGGCTGCTGCCACCCTGGCAGTCCTCACCAAGGCCGCGAATGTCCGCACCATTCTCGCGCAGGTAGATCAATTTCGCATCTGACAGATTGGCCAGCATTTCGGCCAGGCCGCCGGTGCGCACAAAGATGCCGGAGGTGGAAATGGCCCACTTCGCAGTAGCGGGCAGCGCCAGGGCCTTCTTGAGCAGAGCGACCGTGGTGCGCTCATCCGGATTGAGTTGGCGTAGCGTCTCGTTGCGTAGCTGAATTGTCTTGGGAACTTCGTGCTTGCACGCATGTGCATGCCTGGCGGCCAGTGATGCGGCCAGAACCGGTCTCACGGGAGAAGAAGTCCATTCAGTTATTCCTTGATCCGTTGGATTATTTTCCTCTTGTGGCTGGCAATTGTGCATGCTCTTTTTTTGTGCTGGAAAAAGAAGGTGAAAAAGCAAGATGGGGCTGCGGGGCCTGGCAGGCATTTTAGCTTCCAACCGATACCACCCCACCCATCTTGGTCCATCTGCACGAACTGGCCAGAAACCCAAGGTCAGTTCATCTTATTCGAGACTCTGGTTGCTCAGAAATCTGCCGGCCACGGGAATCGCTCCGCCCGCTGGGATTGTCTGCAAAGCGATTGGCATGTCTGTCTGCTGTTCTGTTTGGTTCATGTTTTCGGAAAGAACCGTGGTATTATCTGGCTGCGAGCTCAAATCAAGCGTTAAACCGGGCTGCATGGCTAAATCTGGCGAAAATACCGGGTAGGGCATGATAACCAGGCACGGACCCTGGCCGGTCTCCCGGGACAGGAGGGAGATTTCCGAGCTGCTGTTGCTGATAGCCTCCAGGAGGAAGGATATTTTGTCTCCCTCTGCCCTGGCATCCCTAAGCTTTTGGGATACGTCAAAGGCGAAGATGCTATCGCCATCGGTGTTGCTGCTCATGGCAGTGGCATCGTTCTTCTTGATAATATTCCAGGCAGGAAGAATATTGACCAGAAATGTGGTGTAGTCCGACCTTTCATCCCAATCGGAACCGATGGACATCAATGCCACCATGATTGGATCTTTTTGCTTCTGCATGGATGCGGCTTTGAGCACCAGAACCGCAACATCGTTATCTGTGATATTGAGGCCGGAAATATTAAACTGAACTACAGGTGCGCCGGGATAACTGATCATCTCGGTCTTGTTGCCATCCGTCACATTAATGGCACAGAGAAGCATCTCGGTTTGATTATAAACAGAGACCCTATTCTCTCCCATGCTGATATAAACATCCTGCGAGGCCGTAATGGTGTTCACATCGCTAAGCGCGTTGCCGGTGAGCATCGTCGCCAGCAGCAATAGTATTATCCCCCGTCTAAGCATGAACTGTCATCCCCTTCTTCTGTAATCTATCTATTCGATTGATATTTAAATTTATAGATTCGGATTCAGTTCACATGAAGTCTGCCAGGCCCGTCTGTTTGGCTTTGTCATTCTTGAAGAGGGAGTTGATCTCGATCTTCAAAAGTTGCAGCCTCTGCTTGGTGTAGCTGCTCACGCCATACTCCTCGGCCACCTTTATGGAGACTTCCAGATATTTCCGAACGCTGCCCTCATGCACCGTGAGGATTATCCTGCCGCCGCACTTGGGACAGGTCTCTTTCAAGGGAGGGCGCCGGAATTTGGCCCCGCACTTCACGCACCTCACCTTCTGCTTGGAGAAGGCATGCAGATTGCCGATCAGATCAGGCAGAAAATGAGAGTTGATAACGCGCTCTGCTACATCCTGCTCATCCACCGCCCGGATCATGCGCGCCAGCTCCAGCTGGGCGTCCATCTTGTCGACCATGGTCTCCAGGGTCTTGTAGGCACTGTACTTGGGGCCGGCGGCTATATCCGTGGTACTGTGGCTGAAATTGAAGCCCTCGTACTGGGCATCAGAGCCTAGCCGCTTGGAGACCAGATCAAACCTCGCCTCCAGGTCTTTGGGATTTGTCCCCAGCAATGTGGCCTCATAAAACTCCAGAGGGTATACGCGCGTCAGATCGAGGTTATGAGCCTCTTTGTCAACCTCTGAAGGATTGAGAATGGTGGTCATGACCAGGCAGGCATCCATCTTTCCCCCTCGCTTGGCAGGAAGGTAGGACATGGAAAAGTTGAGCAGCGCATCCATGAGCAGCATCACGCAGTCCTCATCGCCGTCGCAGTTGCGGCGCTTGGCGGCATGAAAGAAGGGATGGCCAAAGCCGGCTGAGGCCGTGCTGTAGCCGATGAGGCGGCAAAGCACTCCCGCCGAGGTGTGCGGAGCGAGGCCCACCATGAGAGTGCCGATCAGGTCCGCCGGAGTTAATGCATTGTAGTAGGGCGCAAGACCGTAGAACTTGACGAGGAGCTCATCCACGAATTTGGCCACTTTGAGCAGATAATCGCCCGCATCCCCGGCTAAAATGATATCCTGCACGCGAAGCTCGCAGACCTGATCCACTGCTGTCATGGGCTGGCCGTGCATGTCCACTGTATAGCCCAAACTGCACAAAATCTCCGGGCTCGTGCCGATCTCATCTGAGCGGAAATGAGTGAGAGGCAGATCAGTGAGATCGTACCTCACCGTGCCATCTTTGAAGATGTTTATGCCGTGCTTGGCACGCAGTATGCCTTTCTCCAGAGGCTCGGGAGTCTTATCACGGGAGGAAAGACCGAGGACGCCCTTGAGCGAGTCCGGCTCACGCTCGCCCAAACGCTCCAGCGCCTGGTGATACAGCTTCTTTACGTCGATCTGCATCTTGGCAGCGGCCGTTGTATCTTTACCGCACTTGGGGCACTTATCCGAGGCGGGAATGTTACATTTGGGGCAGACTCTCTTTTTTTCTGTGTAGCCGCCGCACTCGCAACGGAAGGAAAAGCCCATCTTACCGCAGTCTTTGCATACCCTCCGCTCGATCTCCACATTGATGATGCCAGTGGTATTACTAGTGGAGTGCTTGGCAGCCTCTTGGATAGACCTTGATTTGCCGCCTTCTTCTCCTGCCGGAAAGAGCACATGCGGTGGTGGGCGCATAAGCCTTTTATCCGATTTCTCGGGACGGCCCATGCGAGCACCGATGCGCGTGGGCGCCCGAGCGCGAACAACGAGACCTGAGAGTCTGTTGACGGCGTCCAGCGCAAAGCATTCTTTCTTTTCTGCGTCTGCCTTATCGCCTTCTGCCCTTTCTTCTCTGATCCTGTCCTCAGCCGTCTGAACGCTGACTTTTTTCAGGCCGATGCCGTCCGGATCCAAACCCAGGCAGAGCAAGAGAGGCAGCGGATCTTCGATGATTATTTTTCCATCTCTAACCTTATGGAGGACCAGCAGCGTCTCCAGGCTCTCCTTGGCAGGCATGGGAAGCAGGAGCTTTCCTGATTCAAGACGGCCTTCTGAGAAGGCCAGAGAGACAAGACTCTCAAACTCCTGCATAGGAAGATCATGCCAGAGATAGGTATGAGCCGGGTGCAGGGGCACGCCGTATTCTCGGGATAAAGCTATGGCTTCCTGTCCGCCGATCTTCTCTTTGCCGGCGGGGTTGCCGCCCGCTTTTAATAGCTCCTCTGCCCACCACTCAAAGGCGTAAGAGGCAGGAGCCAGGGGCCTATTGTTCTCCAGGAACTCACCGTAGCTGATCAAAATTTCGCCTATGTCTAAAATATTGGCGACGTGGGCCTTGAGCGCCGCATGAATGGTTCTAGGATCTTTGCAGATTTTGGGCATCCACACCAGGATATCCTGATCGGAATCGAAGCGAACCACATCGCCGTTTAATAGCCTCACCGTAGGCCCCTCGATGGAGCTGACTGGAGCTACGGCCGCGGCTTTCCCCGGCTGCTCTACCTTGATCTGGGTTCCGGCAGCCATGAACTGACCCAAAAGCAGCATGCTGGCAGGATTGATGCCGGCGGCGGCAAGGCCCGTATTTCTGGCACGTCCGTAACGCAGCCGAAAGCCACCCGGCCGGGAGGGATGGGAAAAGACGGGACGGCCGGCAATCAGGTCTCGTAAAAACTTGGGGGATGAGTCTCCACCTTCCTTTTTGCCGCTGGAAAGCGTTTCGAGCCACTCCCAGCCTGTGATGCCAAGTTTTATGACATGCTTCTTGAGTTTGGGCCTCTTCAGGGCGATGCCCTCAGCGGAGACCAGAGCGATGCCGCCCCGCACACGATTGGTCTCGATCCTGGGAAGGTCGCGGTATCCAGAGACCTCTTCCTCCTCAGTGGGCTCGCCCTCGATGCAGATGGGGCAGTTTCGCACAATGGTTCGAATCTCGTCGTCCGAGGGGGAATACTGGAGGCCAGCCACGCGCTTGTAAAGGCCGATCTCCTCTACATAGCGCTCCACCTCTTCAGGCCTCGGTTTCCAGGGAGCGATGCCCACGGCCCTTCTCACATAATCGGCCACGAGAACGGATAGAGCCTGGGCGGTTCCGCCCGCGGAGCGAATGGGACCTGCGTAGTAGACCTTGAGATATTCTGTTCCATCATCGTTTTTCCCCAGGTCCACGCGAGCGATTCCTTCAATAGGCGCTGCCACCACGCCCTCGGTTAGCAGGGCAACCGATGTACGAATGGCGTTTTCCACAGACTGGATCTTGGTGGCGCCTTCTCCCAGACGCCCTTCCGCGAAATCAATACCTATGGCCAGAGCGGCTTCTTCCCGGCTCATGCCCTTCTCTTCCAGCTCCCGAATACGCACGGCAATGCCGGGAATGCCGATCAGCTTTTCTACCCTTTCCGCCAGGTCCACAGCCAGCGGTATCTCTACCTCGGTGCTGGGGTCCAATCCCTGGCTGCGTGCGGCCTGGGCTATCTCCATGGCGTTTTTCAGGCCCTGCTGTAAATGCTCGAAGTATTCGGAATTCTTCATTACTCTTCTCCCCAGAGCTTGAGGCCCGTTATAGAATCAGGGACTCTTTTCAGAGGCAGGCCGGTAAGTTCCTGCAAATAGATTTCTGCGGCAAAGATGATGCCAGAGGTCAGGTGGCCGCCCCAGGTCCTTCCCGTCCTGTCCGACAGAACGGCATGAGCATGCACAAAAGGCCGGCCGTCCCGCATGGATATATTTCCGGTGCAAGAGGCCAATTCCACCGGCTCTTCCAAGGAAATCATGCCATACTCGTGAGAAAGCTGATCGTAGTAGCCAAGTTCAGCCCGAGAGAGAGCACCGATAGCGCACAAGGCGGCCGTCTCAATTCCATTTTTCTCAGCAAGATTGGTGATCTGGCTGATGATATCTGCACCATGGTCGAGCCTGGCAAAAAAGATGCGACCTTGCCTGAAATTCCTGATCTGCATTAACCATCCCTTGTCTTCGCTTACTGCCCCATGAGATCATAATGCTTTCTGCTGTTTCGGCTCAGCATCGCGATTCGTTCCGAGTCGAGTCGATCGGTTTTCTAATGCAGAAGATAGGATACCAATAGCTAAACGCAGATTCTAAAGCCAGCCTGCGACATTTATGATTCAAAATACAGGATTTAAATGCCAGGAGGCCAAATGCCAGGAGGCCATCTTGATCCACAACTCTGGGCATGCAGACACAAAAGTGATTGAAGGATCAAGAGCAGGGCAGATATCCGTTCTCGCACATGTGATCCTTGGCCACAATGATCTGCTCTTCAATGGTGAAGTTGCCCACGAACATGTGATTGATGCGCGATACCTCGTCCTTTATGTCCCCGGTCTCCGGGTCCAGCACCAGGTAGCCAATGCGGCCAATGCCTATGAAGTCCGCGTCTATGGTCATCTCCGTAAGATTGGGCAGCGCCTTCAACTCCATCCTGGTTGAGAGACGGGTGGCATCGGTAAACTCCTTGGATGCGCTCATTTTCATGGGATAGTTATGCAGATTGGTGCTCTCCCGAAACTTCTGATCGTAGCTGAAAAGATGAGCATTGGGATTGCTCTTGCTGCCGATCTCCATCACATAATGTTCAGCTATGGCCGGGCTTATGACAATGCATTGGACCATGAGAGAAATGATGAGTATCATCAGCCCCGAAAATGCCGCTTTTGCCATCATTTTTGCCTCAATGATATTCTCACGGTTCCAAAGAGATGTTCCACAGGTATTCTTCAGAGAGCTCGCCGGAGAAAACCGTTACCGCAGGCCCTTCCATGAAGGCTTTGTCCTCTTCGAAGGTTATAATCAAAGGTCCGCCTTTGGTCTGCACCCGGACTTCATCATCCACCAGTCCCAGGCGTCGCGCCACACTGGCCGCAGCCACGGAACCCGTGCCGCAGGACAGGGTCTCCCCTTCCACACCCCGCTCGAAGGTCCTGATCTCTAAAGGCTGGCCGATCTTGACAAAATTCACATTGGCTCCTTCCGGAAAGAGGCTATTGTGTCTTATGAGCGGAGCCGTCTCCCGGATGTCAAACACCATATCCTCGACAATAATAACGGCATGGGGAACACCGGTGTTGACCGCCGATACCTTACAACCGTCGATCTCTTCCGAGACAAGCTCGCCAATGCCGCAGGCCGGTATGGAAGGCCGGTCGAACTTGGGCACCCCCATATCCACCTTGGCCCAAAAAGAGCCATCCATCTCTCGAACCTGCACGGGGATTATGCCTGCCAAGGTCTCCACATCAAAGAACTCGCCGACGTATCCCGTATCCCAGGCATACTTGGCCAGGCAGCGTATGCCGTTGCCGCACATCTCCGCCTCCGAGCCGTCCGGCTGAATGAGCCTCATGCCCAGGTCTGCCCGCGAGCTGTTTGTCAGGAATAAAACACCATCTGCACCTATGCCGAAGTTGCGATGGCAGCAGGCAATGGCAAACCTTGTCTTCTCGCTCTCTGCTACCTGCTCGCGCCCAGTCTCATCTACCAGGATGAAGTCGTTGCCGTTTCCGTGCAGCTTGGTGAAGGTCAGGCTGTGAGGCCGAAAGGGATCGTCATCAAGCTCTATCTCAGAAATATCTGCCAGCTTCATTTTATATACCATGCATCTTTTTACTTAGCTTGTGCTGATGTATACTAATGTGTGCTGATGTGTGGTGATGTGATATTAAACCCATTCTACAGGTGGCACTGGATCTTCTGGAGCTGGACAGGTCAATTCAGATAGCAAAAGAAGCAGTCTCGGGTGGCGCAGACTGGATTGAGGCAGGAACACCTCTCATCAAGAGCGAGGGCATGGATGCCGTGCGCGAGATGAAAAAGGCCCTGCCCGGCACCAAGATCGTAGCCGATATGAAGACCGTGGACACCGGGGCCATGGAGGTGGAGATGGCAGCCAAAGCCGGAGCCGATATAGTGGCATTGCTTGCCGCCTCCGATAACTCCACCATCGAGGATGCCCTGCGAGCTGCGCGAAAATACGGCGTGCAGATCATGATGGATCTTCTCACCGTCCCAGACCCAGTAAAGCGCTCCCGCGAGTTGGACGCCCTCGGTGTGGACTACATTTGCGTTCATGTAGGAATCGACCAGCAGATGACCGGTCGCGACACAGTTGATTTCCTGAAAGAGATCGTAAAAGAGGTCAAAACTCCGGTGGCGGCAGCGGGCGGCATAGACGAGTTCACCGGTGCCGAGGCAATAGCCAGCGGTGCTGCTATCGTAATCGTTGGCGGAAGCATTGTGAGAAGCGCCAATGTGACTGCATCCGCACGCAAGATTCGCGAAGCAATAGACCATGCACAGATCAGCGCGACTCCTAAAATGAGCCGTGAGGAGGAAATGATATCTATTCTGCGAGAGGTATCGGCTCCCAATGTCTCCGATGCCATGCACCGAAAAGGGGCCATGCGCGGCATACTTCCCATAAATCACGGCAACAAAATCGTAGGCAGGGCCATAACCGTGCAGACCTTTGCCGGAGACTGGGCCAAGCCCGTGGAGGCCATCGATCTGGCAGGACCGGGAGATGTGCTGGTGATCTATAATGGCAGCAATTACATCGCGCCTTGGGGCGGTCTCGCTACTTTGAGCAGCAAGAATAAGGGAATTGAAGGCGTGGTTATTGACGGAGCGGTGCGGGATGTGGATGAGATCAGAGCCTTGAACTACCCCATATTCTCGTCGGGGATCACACCTAATGCCGGCGACCCGAAGGGCATGGGCGAGATCAACTCCGAGATTACCTGCGGCGGCCAGAAGGTGCGGCCCGGGGATTACATTGTGGGAGACGATAGCGGAGTTGTGGTCATACCCAAAGAGAGGGCCTACGAGATCGCCAGAAGAGCCAAAGAGGTGGAGAAGATGGAAAGCAGGCTCTATGAGGAGATCCGGCGCGGCAAGACACTCTCCCAGGTGGCAAACCTTAAGAAATGGGAGAAGGTTTGAGGACGGTCAGGCTTTGACGGCGAGCTTTAAGGACAAGCATTGACGACAAGCCGTAAATAGATTGAAATATTCTTATGAAGGCGCATAAGCATCAAGTAACACATTCGCTAGCAAAGTAATATTATGCGGTGGGTTTAAATATAGAGGAAGTTCGAGGAGAAATAACATGGAATTGGAGGACATCGTTTCTAAGTACCCACCCAAGCAGATAATGCTGGTTCCTATCGCTATCATAATATTGGCACTTATCAGCTTGGGCGCGACCTACCTTGCCACAGGCTCGCCTGTGAAGCTGGGAATAGAGTTTACAGGAGGCACTCTTGTCACAGTGCCTTCGACGGATTCGGAAGAAAACGTGGCGGCAGAGTTTGCTTCTTATCCACTGGTGGACATAAGAAACATCGGCGGCAGATTTATGCTCCAGTTCGGCCCCATGAGCGAATCGCAGTATGCCAATCTTGTCAAGCTGGCCAATACCAATTTCGATAGCTCGGAGATCAGGCACATAGGACCCATTTACAGCAAGGAGCTTCAGGCGCAGGTCATCAAGTACCTTCCTCTTTCTTTCCTATTGATGGCTATAGTTGTCTTCCTGGTGTTCAGGGAGCCTTTCGTTTCTCTGCTGATTGTGATCAGTGCGCTGGCCGACATTTTGACGGCAGCGGCTTCCATGAACTTTACGGGCGTACAGCTCTCACTGGGAACGGTGGCTGCTCTTCTCATGCTCATCGGTTATTCTGTTGATACTGATATCTTACTATCCATGAGGGTGTTGAAGCGTAAGGGCAGCGTGGAAGATAAGATCAAGGGAGCGATGGGAACGGGCCTGACCATGGCCGGGACCTCCATTGCTGCGGTAATTTCCCTCATAATAATCTCAAACTTCCTATATCTCATAGTACCGTCATTCACCAGAATGGACATCATTGCAGATATGACCACAGTTCTCATATTCGGCCTGGCGGCGGATATCCTAAACACCTGGATCACAAATGCCCAGGGGCTCAGATGGTACATGAATAGGCCGAAGAAGGCGACAAGGGGGCAGAGAAGATGAGCCTTTTTGAAGAATTATCCAAGGATCGAAGGGTCGTCTTATATGCGGTCTTTGTGGCTTTGGCCATAATTTCCATCGGCTTTTTCGGCCTTAAATTCGGACTGGATCTAGAAGGCGGCTCATATTTGCAGCTGCAATTGCAGGGCGCGGAGGCGCAAATAGATGTCTCGCCGGAAAAGATTCTGGAAATGCAGTTTAATGCCTCATCCGTAGAGAAGCACGGACAGAGCTATGTGGTGACGGTGCCGGGAATTGTCGAGTCGACGTTTACCGATGATCTCGGCTACATAGGGTCGAAAATTGCGAAAGGAGATAACAGCACCAAGATTACAATAATGGCATCTCCTGAGACGATTGTCATCAATTACCTCAAGAAGAATCTGGACGCAGATGTCCAGCTCAATGTCGCAGTCGCGCCCATCCGCTATGAGATACGGACTAATGTTACCAGGGAATCGCTTGATTCGCTCTTAGCTCCAGTGGGTGGCAAAGTGCCCCCCGGCGAAGACGCATTTGTAATGGGCGTGTCCAAGGAGACAGTGGACGAGACCAAGAAGGTTTTAGACTCCAAGCTAAACCGCCTGGGACTGCAGGACATAAAAGTAAGAGTTGTAGATAATAAATACATCCTCATCGATCTGGCGGGAATGGATGTGGCTGCTGCCCAGGAGGTAGTGGGCAAGCCCGGTAAGTTCGAGATAAGAATCCAGACCGAGAATAACCAGAGCATGCATGTGCTCTACGGAGATGCCGTGGAGACTGTGGACATCCCCCAGGGAGAACGCAATGGTGGATGGGGAGTTCCCTTTGTGCTCTCTGAAGAAGGAGCGATGACCTTCCAGAAGGCTGCGATTGATTCGGGTGCCACCAAGAGACCCGAGGACCATTACATATCCATGTATCTGGATAAGGATGAGATCTTTTCTGCTCCTCTAGCTCCTGAGCTGGCAAGCAGTCTGCAGAAGGCTCCTTCGCGCAGCATGCAGGCTACTGTAGGTGGAGGCGATGCGGGCTCTACTAAGGCCAAAGAGCTTTACATTCACCTGCGAGAAGGTGCCCTGCCGGTAAATGTCGAGGTTGTCGGCTCCGGTCAGGTATCTGCAGCTTTGGGCAGGCAGTTTAAGATTCAAATGGTCATAGCCGGGCTGATTGCTCTCATGGCCGTAGCCGGCATGATTTACTACCGCTACCGGGAGAGAAGGATTGTCCTGCCTATGGTGACTACCTCCTTCTTCGAGGTCGTAATGATGCTGGGCGTCTGGGCAGTAGCCGGCTGGCAGCTTGATCTGGCCAGCCTTGCCGGCATCATCATGGTGATAGGCACAGGCGTGGATCAGCTTGTCATCATCACCGATGAGCTGATGAAAGGCGGCGAGGCGGCGGTATCAACCGTCGGGCGCAGCATCAAGGAGAGGGCAGCTGACGCGGCTGAGAAAGCTGGGGTAGGCAATGTTGTCGCCACAACCAACAAGGTCTATTTGGCCCGGCTGTCCAAGGCTTTCATGATCATAATGGGAGCTGCTGCGACCACGGTTGTGGCTATGCTGCCGTTGCTTGTCATGGGCTTTGGCTCGCTCACCGGATTTGCACTCATCATCATCCTGGGTGTGATTTTGGGCACATTCATAGCGAGGCCTGCTTACGGCAGGATCATCGGGCACATATTGGCCACGGATTAGAAGAGAGAAGAAAACACCTGCAGGTCGAGCGGACTTGCAGGCTAATAATTTTTTAATGCTCTTTTTGTGCTTTCTCTTTATGGTTCTAATCTCGTAGACCCTGATTTAATTATCACACTGCGAATATAAACCACAAAGATCACAAAGCCCACAAAGATGCGTAATCCTTCCGAAACATTTTTCGCCCCTGCGATCCAAGGCAAGAGGGAGGGAGACCCGAACAGAAATGACCAGCGCCCATAAGCCGTACAAAAAGCCCATCGAGACCTACGAGCATAAAGACAAGCAGCGGCTCAACAACCCGCCCGTGGGCCTGGTCACGCCCGAAACCGACCGGGAGGAGGGCAGCCGCAGCTACTCCCACGATCCGCATCTCGATCCCCAGCTTGTCTGGGCCGGAAAGGCGGAGCATACCTCCTTTTTGGTTCCCACCGTCTCCCTGCACGTGCATGAGCGGATCGATCCTCGCACCATCATCGCCGCCGTGCGACGTAAGAGCGGCCTGGCCGCCAAGCAGGCCTCGCTCTTCGAGTTTTCCGGCGAGAATCTGCCCGTGCGAGAGGCGATCGAGTTCTACAAGCACCGACACGGCTGGTCCAACCGGCTGGTGGCCGGCGACTCTCTGCTGGTCATGAACTCGCTCCTGGAGAAGGAGGGCCTGGCGGGCCAGGTGCAGATGATCTACATCGATCCGCCCTATGGCATTAGGTATGGAAGCAACTTCCAGCCCTTTGTCAACAAGAGGGATGTCAAGGACGGCAAGGATGAGGATCTCACCCAGGAGCCGGAGACCATCAAGGCCTTCCGGGACACCTGGGAGCTGGGCATTCACTCCTACCTCTCTTACCTGCGGGATCGGATGCTGCTGGCGCGAGAGCTGCTGAGCGAGAATGGATCAATTTTTGTGCAGATCAGCGATGAGAATGTGCATCATGTGCGAGAAATTATGGATGAAGTTTTTGGAAAAGATAATTTTTGTTCGTTGATCTCCTTTACAAAGACAGGAAGTCTTTCTGCTGATATTTTAGCAAATGTATGCGATTATCTACTATTCTATGCAAAGAATAAAAAAATGCAAAAATTTAGACCACTTCTTTTGAGCAAAAAAGAAATGGGTATTGCTGAGTCTTATTCTTGGATACAGCTAGAAGATGGGACGAAGAGATCTTTAAGAGCCGAAGAAAAACGAAATCGTTCTCTAATGCCCAAAGGCTCAATGCTTTACCAGCCTACAAGCATGACATCTAGCGGATATTCCGAAGGCGGATCTCTTGATTATATTTTTAATGGCAAGGTCTACAAATGTCCACCGAATTCGCATTGGAAGACTACGATTGATGGAATGAATCGTCTCACTGCTGCCAGACGAATGACATCAACTACCAATAGCTTGCGATACATTCGATATCTTGACGATTTTTCATTCTCTCTTTTAAATAATACTTGGACAGGATTGGGCACGGGAAGCTTTACAGAAGAGCAAGTTTTTGTTGTCCAAACAGCACCACGGGTTGTTCAACGCTGTCTCCTCATGACCACCGACCCCGGCGACCTGGTTCTCGATCCCACCTGCGGCTCTGGAACCACCGCCTTTGTGGCCGAGCAATGGGGCCGTCGCTGGATCACCTGCGACACCTCTCGCGTGGCCATCGCTCTGGCCAAGCAGCGACTCATGACTGCGCTTTTCGATTACTACGAGCTGGCCCACCCGGAGGAGGGCGTGGGCAGCGGCTTTGTCTACAAGACCGTTCCCCATGTCACCCTCAAGTCTATCGCCAACAATCCCGAGATTAAGGAGGGCATGAGCCGCAAAGAGATCGATGCGGCCATATCCAAATATGCCGATCAGGAGACGCTCTACGACCAGCCCCACCTGGACAAAAGCAAGGCGCGCGTCTCCGGCCCCTTCACAGTGGAGGCGGTGCCGGCTCCCACGGTCAAGCCCCTCCAGGAGCTAGGGGCTACAGCCCAGCAGGCGGCGGATGGTTCCATCTCTCGTTCCGGCGAGACGCTGCGCCAGCAGGAGTGGCGCGATGAGCTTTTGCGTACCGGCATCCGGGGCCGGGCCGGGCAGAGAATCGAGTTCTCCCGCGTCGAGCCCCTGCCGGGCACCCGCTGGCTGCATGCCGATGCCGAGACAAAGGGCGAAGCGCAGCGGGCGGCAGTTAGCTTCGGGCCGGAGCACGCGCCTTTGGAGCAGCGCCAGGTGGAGCGGGCCATCGAGGAGTCCCACTTCCTGGTGCCCCGGCCCAAGATAATAGTATTTGCCGCATTCCAGTTCGATCCCGAAGCGGCCAAAGATATCGACGAGACCAACTGGCCCGGCCTGACCTTGCTCAAGGTGCAGATGAATGCCGATTTGTTCACCGAGGACCTCAAGAAGAAGAGAGCCAGCAACGAGAGCTTCTGGCTGATCGGCCAGCCGGATGTGCGGCTTTTCAGGGTCAAAGAGGGAAAAGACCGGGACAAGTACCAGGTAGAGGTGCAGGGCTTCGACTACTACGATCCGCGCTCCGGCACAGTCGAATCCGGCGGCACAGAGAATATCGCCATGTGGATGCTGGACACCGACTACGACGGCAGAAGCCTCTATCCCCGCCAGGTCTTCTTCCCGCTTTCGGGAGCCAAGGACGGCTGGTCGCGCCTGGCCAAGAACCTGAAGGCAGAGGTAGACGAAGAGCTGATGGAGGCCTACCGGGGCACGCTCTCCCTGCCCTTCCAGCCCGGCCCCCATGAGCGGGTGGCAGTGAAGATCATTGACGACCGGGGCATAGAGAGCCTGAGGATTATGGAGGTAAAGTGAGATGATCGTCTCCCGCCTGATTTTGAAGAACTGGAAGAACTTCTCCTCGGTGGATGTCACCCTGGGACCGCGCGTCTTTCTGGTGGGCCCCAACGCCTCGGGAAAGTCCAATTTAATGGATGCTCTTCTCTTCTTGCATGGCATCGCCGGAATGCGAGGCGGGCTGCAGGAAGCCATCCAGGACCGGGGCGGCCTTTCTCAGATTCGCAGCCTCTCCGCCAAGAAAAATGCCCTCGTCGAGATCCAGATATTCCTATCTGATGAGCAAGGTCAAAGGCCGAGATGGATCTACTCCCTGGGAATCGAGGAAAATGAAAACTCCCGTCCGCCCCATCTGATTTATGAGAGAGTCTGGGAGGGAGAAAAGCAGATATTAAGCAGACCGGACGAAGAAGATGCAAAATACCCCGAACGCCTGGAGCAGACCTATCTGGAAAGCAAGACATCTCATCAGCAGTTCAGAGAGGTCGCCGCATTTGTGCAGTCTCTGCAATATCATAGCTTCGTCCCCCAGCTCCTGCAAAAACCGGCCACATTTGCTGGGCCTGAAACTCAAGACGATCCATTCGGCAGAAAGCTCCTGGAGAGAATAGAAAATACCTCCCCGAAGGTTCGTGCCGTCCGCTTGAATAAGATACAGGCTGCACTTCAGGCAGCAGTTCCTCAACTGGAAGATCTTACCCTGATCTGGGACGACGCCTCAAGAACCCCTCACCTGGAAACGCGCTTCAGTCACTGGCTTTCCGGCTCAAGAAAGCAACGGGAAGATCAGTTTTCCGAAGGCACACTGCGCCTGATAGCTCTCTTCTGGTCTCTGCTCGATGACGCCACCACTCTTTTGCTTCTGGAAGAGCCGGAGATCTCCCTGCCGGCGAGAGTAGTGCGCAGGCTGGCAGCCGAGATTCACAGCGTGCAAAGCCACAGAAAACAGATGCGACAGGTGATCATCAGCACGCATAGCTTTGATCTGCTGAGTGATTTGGGAATAGGTGGCGAAGAGGTCCTGGTCCTTGAGCCGGGCCCTGAGGGGACAAAGGTTCGTCCCGCCTCATCTATCCCGGAGACAAGAGATCTCCTCGAAGCGGGATTTAGCGCAGGGGAAGCGGTACTTCCCAGAGTGGAGAGAACGCTTGCCCAATGGAAGCTTTGAGATGAGATATCAAATAGGCGATCGCTTTCACGGTCACGGCGCAGGCTTTCTCAAAAAGCGAATAAAGGGCTTCAATCAAGCAGCGAGAGGCATGCCTTACCTCATCCTCACTGACCTGGACACTGACGAGTGCGCACCCCTGAAGCTCAGAGAATGGCTACCGGTCCCTGCCAGCCCCAATCTCATCTTTCGAATCGCTGTCTGTGAAGTTGAATCGTGGATACTGGCCGATCAAGAGAATATGGCTGATTTTTTGGGCATTGGGCGAGAGAGTTTTCCTGCGCAGCCGGACACAATCCCCGATCCCAAACAGCTTTTGGTTAATCTGGCCAGAGCCTCTCGAAAAAGGACCATTCGCATGAATCTCGTGCCAAAGCCGGGAAGCACGGCGAAGGTCGGACCTGCCTACAACAAGCGTCTTTGCGAGTTCGTCCAGGATCAATGGGACCCTCTGCTTGCCAAAAGCAGCTCTCCCAGCCTGATGCGTGCTGTCAAAGCCATAGAAAGCTTTCAGTCCGTCTGGCAGAACGAAGCACGGATAGAAGATGAAAACCCAAGCGGAGAAAGATTGCCATGATGATCTCTCGATTGATTTTAAAGAACTGGAAGAATTTTAAATCGGTTGACGTTCCCCTCAGTGCTCGCACCTTCATAATGGGTCCGAACGGCATCGGTAAGTCCAATCTCCTGGATGCGCTTCGCTTCCTTTGCGATATCGCCCGGCCCGATGGTGGGCTCTCTTTTGCGCTGCATGCTCGGGGTGGCCTGGAAAAAATCAAGTTTGCCGCCGCCAAAAAGAAGGAGCTTGTGGAGCTGGAGATCCACCTGGCAGACTCGCTATTAATTGGAACCTACTATCGCTACTCTCTGGGCATCACCTCCGGGCCGTCCGGATCACCTCTACTGGCCTATGAGCGCGTTAGAAAGAGTGGAGAGCTGATTCTGGACCGTCCGGACAGGAAAGATGTTGATAATTCAGACTTTTTGGCCCAGACTCGACTCGAAACGGTCCTTTCCGGCATTAGCTCCGATAGAATCGATCTCAAAGAAATCACATGCTTTTTGAGATCAATCAGTTACCTCAACTTCAATCCCATGCTCCTGCGCCACCAGTTTCCTTTCCCACCCGCCGATATCCCAGGCGATCCCTTCGGCAGAAAGATTCTGCAGAGAGTGGCCGAGATGCCGGAGGATAAGAGGGAAAACAAAATCCGGGTAATAGAAGACACTCTGAAGATGGCCATGCCCCAAATGCCCAAGCTTCGTTTCTCCCCCAGCAAGTCGGTCCGGCCGGATCTGGAGGGCACTTTTGACATCGGCAGGCCCAGAGCTAAATTTAATATGGACCAGATATCAGACGGAACCCTGGCCGCCTTTGCGATTCTCTGGACGTCTTTGGAAGACGACCCGCTTCTGTTACTGGAAAATCCGGAAGCCTGCCTCAACCCCGAGACCATCCATCAAATGTGCTACATACTTTATATTGGATCTGCCTTGGGAAGGAAAAAACAGCTCATCATGAGCACTCATAGCTCTGAATTCTTGAAATACAAAATCACTCCAATCACGGCCAAAGAGATCATCTTACTGGCGGCGGGCAGCTACAAAGAAGGAACCTTAGCCGTTTCTGCTTCATCAATTCCCGCAATGGTAGATGACATGGAGTCCGGCATGAGTGCCGATGAGGTAGTTATGGAATATGCCGGTTCTTTGGATTTGATGGAAGGACTTTCCGAATTCATGGGCTTAAACCTCGATTTTACCGATAAAATGCGGAGGGCCAAATGACATCAAATTCAATCGAGAAGCTGATCATCACCTCGCCCTACGAAGAGCCCAGGCAGCACTACTCCTACGTCCGGGAGACACGCACCTTTGCACTCAAGGAAGGCCGCCGCTCCGCCGGTTACATCGTAGCCTCCGAAGCCTCCCGCACCTTTGACGATCCGGGCATCTTCATCGAGCTTCCCATGATAAACCAGATCCGCTCCCGCGTCAAAATCTGGCGGCAGGCAGGATATCCGGGCGTGACCGGCATCACCAAACGCCTCCTGGACCATTGGCGCGATCCTGAGCAAAGACCGCTCAAGTTTTTCTTCTGCCAGATAGAGGCCATGGAGACGCTCATCTGGCTGGCGGAGGCCCCGGCCTCGGAGAGAGTGGGCATCTCTATTCCCAGCGACGGCGGCCTATTTCTGCGCCTGTGCAGCAAGATGGCCACCGGCTCGGGAAAGACCATCGATATGGCCATGCTCATTGCCTGGCAGGCCATCAACAAGGCCACCTATCCCCAGGATGCCAGATTCTCCAAGAATTTCCTGGTCGTCTCCCCCGGTCTTACCGTCAAAAGCCGCCTTCAGGTACTCGCGCCCTCCCTTCCCGGCAACTACTACGAGGAGTTTGGCATCGTGCCGCCGGGCCTGCAAGACAAGCTGCGCCAGGCCAGAGTTCTCGTTAGAAACTGGCAGGCACTGGCCTGGGAGACGGAGGAGAAGGTCGCCAAGAGGCGCAGCGTGGACAAGCGCGGCCCAAAAAGCAATGAGGCCTATGTCCGGGAAGTGCTGGGCGACATGTCCGGTGCTCGCAACATAGTAGTGATAAACGATGAAGCCCATCACGCCTGGCGCCTGCCTTCCGAGTCCAAGGTCAAGGGCTTCAAGAAAGAGGAGATAGAGGAGGCGACCAAATGGGTGGGCGGCCTGGATAAGATTCACCAGGCGCGGGGAATCCTGGCCTGCTATGACTTCACGGCCACTCCCTTTGCCCCATCCGGCAAAAAGACATCGGAAGAGGCCCTCTTTTCCTGGATCGTTAGCGACTTCGGCCTCAATGATGCCATTGAATCCGGCCTGGTCAAGACGCCTCGCGTCGTGGTCCGGGATGACGGAGTTCCCGATGCCAAAGATTACCGCTCCAAGCTCTACCACATCTACGAGCATGTCAGAGACGATTTGAGCCGCAAGGCTGCCGAGCACGACCCTCTTCCCGACCTGGTATTGAATGGCTATTATCTTCTCGGCAAAGACTGGCTGGAGGCGGTCAAGCTGTGGGAATCCCGAGGCATACTAACGAGGCCCGTTATGATCACGGTGGCCAATCGTACTGAAACCGCCGCCCGGATAAAGTACGCCTTCGATCACAAGAAGATCCATATCGATGAGCTTTATGCTCCGGAAAGAACGCTGCATATCGACTCCAAAGTCCTGGAAGAGGCGGAATCTCAGGAGGCGGCGATCTCCAGCACCGTCGATTACAGTGGAGAGGATGGCAATGAAGAGGGAGCGGATAGTCGGCACGCCGGAAAATCACCAAGATCAAAACAGGATGCAGCCGAATATCTCCGCCAGGTTGTCGATACTGTGGGAAAGGAGGGAAAGCCGGGCGAGAAGATTCAAAATGTGATCTCGGTGGGCATGCTCTCCGAAGGCTGGGATGTCAAGACCGTGACCCACATTATGGGGCTACGCGCCTTCTCCAGTCAACTGCTCTGCGAACAGGTGGTGGGCCGGGGCCTGCGCCGAACCTCCTACGAGATAAATCCCGAAAGCGGCCTCTTCGACCCGGAGTATGTCAACATCTTCGGCGTTCCTTTCACATTCCTGCCTCATGAGTCCACAGAAGAGACCATACCCCAGCCGCCTTCTCCCAAGACCAGAATTGAGCCGGATCAGAAGAAGGAACGGTTTGAGATCCGGTGGCCCAATATCATCCGCATCGATCATGCTTACCGCCCCGAACTGATACTGGACCTAAAAGAGGTCACGCCTCTTGAGATCCAGGCCAACGAGACTCTGACCAGAGCCGAGATGGCCAAGATCCTGGACGGAAAGCCCGACATTACAGACCTCACACAGATCGATCTGGAAGAGCTGGGTCGAAAGTTCAGGATGCAAAGGATTATTTTTGAGACGGCGAGCGAAATCTTCGATCAAATGAAACCGGGCTGGAAGGCAAATAAAGAGGTTCTTCTTTCCCATCTCATCAGAATTGTCGAGGATTTCATTGCTTCCGATAAGATCCAGATACATCCGGTTCTAGCTTACCAAGACGATGTAAAGAGGAGAATAATAATAACCTTGAACATGAATAAGGTTGTCCAGCACATTTGGGAGAGCATACGCTTCCATAATTCCGAATCCATAGTCCCCGTATTTGATGTGGACCGGCCGATTCGCTCTACTGGGGACATGCGAACCTGGTACACGGGCAGACCCAATGAGCCCGCCAAAAAATCGCATATCAACTTCTGTGTCTATGATAGTACCTGGGAGGCCTCGGAATCTTTTGAGCTGGACCAAAATCCCAAAGTAGAGGCCTGGGTTAAGAACGACCATCTGGGCTTTGAGATCTCATACATCTTCCAGGGATTGATAAAGAAATACTGGCCGGACTATATCATTCGTTTGAATAACGGTGTACATCTGGTTCTGGAGGTTAAGGGAATAGACGCTCAGGTGGATAAGACCAAGCGCAGATTCCTGGATGAGTGGGTAAGAGCAGTGAATGCTCATGGCGGCTTTGGAACCTGGGCCTGGGCAGTGTCCAGAGATACGGCGGACGTTTCAGGGATAATTGAAAATGCCTCATTTTCCAGGCAGAAAGATGTAAATATACAGGAAATATAGTTATTAAAGGAGATATAGATGCCCGGCGTTGATGCCAAAAAAGCCACTCTTGATGAACTATTCGAGGCTCTCTCGGCCCAGTTAATCGGTGAGCCGATTGAGTTGGAGGACAAGATCATCATTCCTATCACAAAGATGGGCCTGGGCTTTGGCACCAAAATAGGCCGAACAGGCCCGGATGTAAGCAAAGAAGTTCGGGAGAGGTACGGAACTGGCGGGGGAGTGGGAGTCTTTCCTGTCGCTGTGGTGATCGTCTTCAAAGGTATCTCTGGGCCGGAGGGCGTGAAGGTTGTTCCCTTGTTGCCGCCGGGTGAATCGTTATCCGACATCGCTCAGGTCTTTATGGAGAGAATAATAGGCCATAGAGAAAAAAGAGCTGAAAATGTGGCCGCCATCAATGTAGAATAGCAGCAGGCTTGAGGCTTCAAAGGATGCAGTTTTCTTATCTAGCCGTATTTTTCTTGCTTTTTATCATTCCTTTAGCTCTTCTTCTCCTCGCTCCTTTTAATCTCGCCCTTAATATCGGCAAGAAGGGACCACTGGTAGAGGGTAGTATTAAGCTGGCCTGGCTTGGGCTGACTTTAAAGAAGGAGGAGATTTCCCCCCAATCAGCCGGCGATTTGCTGGCATCCGTCTGGAAAGAGGAAGCTGGAAAAGAAGAGCGAGATGAAAAGATCGACCAAGAGGCAAAGGACAGAGAGCAAGAAGTAAAAGGCGAGGAAAGCAAAAAGGAGGTGGGAAGAGAGGCAAAGCTAGAGGAAAGAAGCGAAATCGACAATTCAGAGGACAATCAGAAGGCGGGTGTCGTGCGGTCTCCAAAAATTCAATCTCTGATCAATGCCGCTCCCGCCCTGGCAAATATCCTCCTGGATCTGACCAAGACTATCCTCTTTAAGAAGATCTCCTGCCGCTTATGCTTTGGCCTGGACGATCCCGCCCAAACGGCTATTATCAGCGGCTACCTCTGGTCTTTGGCATCAGTGCTCGGCCTCATTCAATCAAAGATCTTCATTGAGCCCTGGTTTGAGGGAGAGCGGCTGGAGGGGGAACTCGTAGCTGAGATCGAGGTTAGACTGTGGTGGGCCGTCTTTGCCGTGATCCAGGGACTGCGGGAGAGAGAGATTAGATTGCTCTTGAGAGAGGTGCTGGGGTGGTCATGACTCCGGAGAATATCAGGCTCCCCGAGATGGATATGCGGATTTTCGTGGGCAAGGAGATAGTAGCGGGCAATAGAACCATCTGGCCCGTGATGAGAATCTCAATTCTAAAGACCTGTGAGGACAGGGTCCAGGCAATCCAGATCACCCCACAGGCCATGCTCATCATAGAGCCGACAGGACAATATGCAGTATCCTTTGATGGAGAGCCGATGACCATCGAGGCCATTTTTGAGCTGGCTGCACCCCTGAGAGATGTCCTGGAAAAAGCGCGAGGAACTGCCAGGATAAAGGTAGAATAGCCATGTCCCTTCATCTCAACAAGCCTGCTCTGCGAGTTTTAGGGATTGCGGAGAGCTTTGTACGCTCTCGCTCCACCAGCATTTTGGCAGGCGTGGTCATGCGCGCCGACCTGCGCGTGGACGGCCTGGCCTATGCCCATGCCACCGTGGGTGGCGACGATGGCACAGAGGCCGTGCTCAACCTTTACCGGCAACTGGACAGGGCGGATATCAACGCCCTTCTGCTCAGCGGCGCGGCCTTAAGCTGGTTTAACATCATCGATCTGCAGGAGGTCTTCGAAAAGACAGAACGGCCATTGATCTGCCTGACTTACGAGGAATCTCCCGGCCTGGAAAAATACATTCGCGAGTATTTCCCAAACCCAGCGGAGAAGCTTCGCCGCTACGTACACCTGAGCGCGCGCGTGAGCGTGCGGCTCAGAACCGGATTTGAGGTTTATGTGCGGGTGCTCGGCCTGTCCACCGAGGATGCCAGGGTTTTGCTCAACAAGTTCATCCTGGATGGTCGCATCCCCGAACCTGTGCGAGTGGCGAGGCTTGTGGCGCGAGCGGCTTTGCATGCGAACAAAGAATCCAATTGACCACCACAATATTATTATTGGCTCAACGCTTGGTGCCAACTGTGGATCTTTATGTCACAATTGCCGTTTTCGAGGTTTTTTAAAATATGAACTGGAATATGAACAGGAAAATACCCATCATTTTGCTTTTTGTAATTTTCGTCGCTGGTGGAATTTATGGCTGGCATGAATATCAGGCGTTTAATGCGGTGCCGACCACTCGTCTAGCCGCAGGCAGCTACTATCCCGAGATGCCGCCGGATGAAAATCATCGTTACATACAGATCCCCATCGATCATCAGGATCATTCTCTCGGCAACTTTACAGATTTTTACCTTTTGAATCCCAAATTCAAAACTGGCGACAATGTGGTCTTTTGGCTCTGTGATAACCAACAAGAAATGGTCGGAATGATTAACTCTCCGAAGGATTTTGAATATTTCGATGAAAATATAGGCGGACTATCTTACGTGCTCATAGGAAATCGCGGCGTAAGTCCTACATTATTTCCAGAGGTATTCAACAAAGACCGCTCAGTAAATTATCCATTGGCGCTAAAACTCTATGGCTCAAACGAACAGATAGACGATATCGAAGCTGTACGACAGGACATGCAAAGGAAGGGTTTGCTGCCGAAAGACGGCAAAATCATGGTCTATGGTGTCTCAGGCGGCGGAGTTTTAGTGCAGCAATATTTGGACAAATATGGAGACCATGTATCCCGTGCGCTGATTGAGTCGAGCGGTGGCCCGGATCTGGCGAGAGAGCATAATACAACTTTTATGAAATATACATACGAATCAAACCCGAGTGTAGCGAACTCTTACTTTGCATTATCTCAAAAAGGAGATGCGACTGCATCCTTGGCATTCATGCTGTTTAAGATTGGCCTGGAGGGCGATTTTAATTTACAAAAAAGAATAATTAACAGCAAGACGGATATGTTTGCATTAGGAGATAAATTCACATATCTAAAAAACTGGCTCACACCCACCTATAATTTCTCATTGATGCACTTGCTCCTTGATGCACCAGGGGAGCTGGAAGTTAAAGTACGCATATATGAATTGATGGGTGTGGATATAGAGAACTACCATCCAGCTTGTGCACAAGAGGTCTGTCTGGGATACGAGTGGGCAAAAGTTTTTCTTGCAGATTTTATGAAAGCCCATGATGAAGGAAAAATCCAGATAATGCGATTCGCGTTGAACCGCTCGCGCTACAGCGGAGAGGTAATGGTGTGGTCGGGAACTGCGGATCAGGATTTTGCAGACCAAATGGGGCACTGGGTCAGCAACTCGTATCCTCATTCAAGATTAGCGGTATTCGATGACGTTCACCATCTCCAGAAGTATCCGGATTACTATCGCGAATTCAGAAAAGCATTCTTTACGGCTGGACTGAACTCTACAGAAGTCCAGGTTTATTTCAATGATCCTAGGCAGCTTTCATTGGGATGTCCAGGCTGCTTGCATCCGGCTTGATGCTGGTGGCAAAACGAACCAGTTCAATGGGGCTGTCTATGTCGGCAGCCTGCTGGCTGAAATAATAGTCCTCGGGAATGCCTGCCGAACTAAAGCTATCTCTGGATGTAGATGATTTTGGACCATCGGAAAAAAATATTGCTCCTGCAATCAGTACCACTGCAAATATTATGATCCATGACTTGCTGGTTATATGCATCACCTCAACAATTCAGACGGATGTTAAATATTTCAAGACTCGTATCTCTTCAAATACGACTCTATGTACTTCCCGACCTTCTCGCCCCGGTAAATGCCTGCATGCCCCTCGCAGAGCACATCCGCTTTCAGCGCGATCAGCTTTTGCATGGAAACGCGCCACTTCTTCAGATCCGAGCCCCAGGCAGGCGAGAACGGCCCGTGAATGTCCTGCCCGAATAAGACCCGCCCGTCCTTAGTATCGATGTAAACGCAGATGCTGCCGGGCGTGTGCCCAGGCGTGTGCAGAAAATTAAATTCCAAATCACCAATGGTAAGCTTTTCCGCCTCTCCCTTGAGGAGCGTGTCCACTTTGACCGGTTTGTAGTCCACACCGTACATGCTAGCCGCAGTAAGCTCGTTGTTCTCGCCCTCAATTCCCGCCCGGTCCTGCTCGTGGGCAATTATCTTAGAACCGTAGCGCTCCTTCCAAGCGAAAAGGCCCCCGATATGATCGATATGGCAGTGGGTGGCAATTATATGCCAGACACCGGCGGGCTCAAAGCCCAGCGACCGGATATTGTCCTCAATTCTACTGATCCCGTAGCCTACTCCGGAATCGATCAGCACCAGCTCGGATCCTGCATCCACCAGATAGACGAATGCATCTTCGGGCGCGGAGAGGCCTGATCCACCTACAGCATAAACGCGATCACAAACCGTCTTTGCCTTGCTCATTGATCTCCGCTTCAAGAGCAGTCGTGACCTGCATAAACTCCGTCTTCAGCCTTTGCGCCAACTCCCTTGCTCCCTCCAGTGAATCGGACCGCCCCATCAGCTCCAGTTCCTTGGCCAAGGCCGAAAGGTGCATCGCACCTACGTAAGCGCTGCTGGACTTCAGGCTATGGGCAGCTATCTGCAGCCCCTTGGCGTCCCCGTTTTCCACAGACTGCATAATGGCATTTACCTTCTCAGGCGAATGCTTGATGAAAAGACCGCCCACTTCGGCGATGATATCTGGATCACCCTCATCTTGCAGCTCTCGGAGGCTGGCCAGCACCGACCGATCGATCACATTGCAAAAAACTTCTCCTGCTTCCTTAATCTCCATCCCTCCTCGTCGGCAGCTGTGATTTTAAAGAAGCTGCTGGACATGACTCTTACTTGTTTCGTACTATTTATTCTTAACTTTCTTTCATTTTTTTTTCGGGCAAAAAAGCAGATTGCCAAACTGCCTGAGCAGGGGCACATTCGGAGAATCGGCCCCGACAAAAGCGGGCGCGATCGCAGGCAATGCATGATGGTTCACCAATACGGCAATTCGCTGCATTGTGGTTGATAAATTTGTGCCCAATGTGTAGCCCCAATCGCGCCAAATGCAAATGTTATACTTTTTTCTGATGCTCCTGGCAAAAATAGCTGGTCCGCCCACCGATCTTCTCGCGGCAGAGAAGAGCACCGTCCCGAGGGCACGTACCTCCTGGATGGCGGTGGAGCAGGAGATAGGAATCGGGCAGCTTTTCTAGATCGGCATGAGTGGAAAGAGCTGTCCTCAAAACCTCCTGAATAGATGAAAAGAGGACCGCAAGCTGCACACTGTCCAGGCCGCGAGTTTTTGGACAGATGCCTGCCTGAAAAAGAGCCTCATCCGCATAAAGATTGCCCAGGCCCGCGATAAGACTCTGATTGAGCAGGGCGGGTTTGATCAGGCCTTTTCTGCCGCTCATGATCTTTAAAAAGCCCTCCCGGTCAAGTTGCAGGGCATCCGGTCCGATCTTTCGCTCCACTAAAAAAGCTTCGGGACTTTTTGCGAGGCCCACCTCGCCGAAGATCCTGGGATCATCGAAGGCCAGGCTATTGCCGTTTTCGAACGATATCAGCAGGCGGGTGTGACGGGGCTCCTTTGCCCCGCTTTCCAGATAGATTAGACTTCCCGTGAGGCCCAGATGAAGCGCCAGCCAGAGCGAATTGTGCAGCTTCAAAAAGAGCCTCTTTCCATGCCGCAAGGCACAGTGAAACTGCTTCCCGACAAGGGCATCCTCCAGATCTTTTGCCGATACTTTGGCCAGGATGCGCCCGTCCTTGACCTCGGCAGCCCGGATGGTCTGGTGGCGCGCCGTGGCCTCCAAATACCTGCGAGCCATCTCCACCTCAGGAAGTTCAGGCATGGTTATTATCACCCACACAAACAGTCTCTATCAAGACAGAGATGAGCTAGATAGCGGCACCGGAAAGGGCATCTTTGCAGCCGCATGACCGCTGATCAGGAATATTTTGCGCCGCATGATAGATTATCTCCCGAACAGTCTCCCGGCACTTATTCATCATATCGGCGATCTCAGAGATAGCGAGGTCGCTTGCGCCCGCCATTCCGGCGGCGGGATTGGTGATGATGCACAGCGACGCATAACAAAGCGCCGCCTCCCTGGCCAAGACTACCTCGGGATAGCCGGTCATGCCCACTACATCCCCGAACTGGCGCATCATTCTGATCTGGGCGGGCGACTCCAGATGCGGGCCTTCGGCACAGACGTAGACGCCCTCTGCGACCTGCTGGCCAAGCGAGCGGGCCGCCTCGGCCAGAGAATTGCGAAGCACTGGACAATACGGCCGGCTCATATCCACGTGAACGGCCTTTTCTTCAAAGAAGGTATTGGGCCGGCATTTGGTGAACTCCACAAAGTCGCCCGGCAAAAAGATGCTGCCCAGGGAGTGCCCGGCCATGCTGCCCACGGTGTTGGTGGAGATGATCGCGCCGACGCCCGATATCCTGGCGGCGGAGACGATGGCCCGGTAGTTGACTTTGTGGGGAGGAAGGTGGCGGTCTCCATGGCGGGAGATGAAGACAATCTTCTGTCCCTTCATCCTGGAACGAACAATGGGAACTCTGCCATAGGGCGTCTCCACCTCGTCATCCAGCCCTTCCAGGGCGAAGCCCACGCCGCCGATGACGGCCAGATCAGGATTCATAAGAGCATTTGGCCCTCCCTCTTAAAATGCTTTTCAGATCGGCGGCATAAGTGGCAGGCGGAAGACTCCCTTCTCCGTGATCAGGCCGGATATCAGCTCCAGAGGCGTGGCATCGAAGGCCGGATTGTAAACGTCGATGCCCTGGGGCGCGAGTTGCACGCCCGCCATGCTGCATACCTCCTCGCATCTCGCTCCTCCACGACGATGTCCTCTTCACTATGCAGGCGATCGAAGGTGGAGAGCGGCGCGGCCACATAGAAGGGGATCTTATGATACCTGGCCAAAACAGCGTGGCTGTAGGTTCCGATCTTGTTGAAGACGGCATCCCTGGTGATGCGATCGGCACCCACGATGACCTTATCGATTTTGCCCTTCCTCATCAGGCTGCCGGACATGCTGTCGCAGATGAGCGTAACCGGAATTTCGTCCTGGGCCAACTCCCAGGCAGTCAGGCGCGAGCCCTGGTGCAAAGGCCGGGTCTCGCAGGCATAGACATGGATGTGCTTTCCTGCGGCAACTGCTGAGCGGATGACCCCCAAAGCCGTACCCCAGCCCACGCAGGCAAGCCTTCCGGCATTACAGTGGGTGAGGACATTATCGCCGTCATCTAGAAGCTTAGCTCCATTCTTTCCAAGGAGCTTATTGATGCGGATATCCTCCTCGGCGATCTCCTCCGCCTCACGAAGAGCCGCAACACGAATCTCTTCTGCCGTCTCCTGAAAGGCCGCCGCTCGCATCGCTCTATCCACGCCCCAGGATAGGTTGATGGCTGTGGGGCGCGAGCCCTTGATCATATCTGCGGCATTCTCCAGCTCACCCATCAACTCCAAGGCATTGGAAGCCCCGGAGAGCTCGGCTGCCAGCGCTATCCCATAGGCTCCGGCGGCCCCGAGAGCAGGCGCGCCGCGCACGCGCAGGGTCTTGATGGCTTCGATGAGCTGCCGGACGCTTTTTATGCGGAGGGGCAATAGCTCGGCGGGAAGCCGGGTCTGATCGATCAGCCACAGGCCGTCGTCCCACCAGATGGTTTTCGATTCACACATGCTCAAGAAAAGATCACCAAGCATGATGCGGACATACTGGTATTATTATTTTTTGCTGCGTCAAGATGCGATTGTCCGTCGCAATGTCTGCTGCTGCAGATGCATCCTTGTGAAAGAAGCGGCCTTCCGAAAGATACACTCGATTTCTCTTGCTATTCAGATGGTTGATTATGATTTCTCGTCCCTTAAAGAGAGTCTTTTATAGTTAGACCAATTTAATTTAAGGGCCTTTTGCCTTCTGCCCGAGAGGAGAAATCACGATAGCCACACACACAGCAGGAATTTGGGGGGTGCAATAAATGCCGGCTTGCAAATATCACAGAGGGCCATCCGTAGGCCTTTGCTTAGCCCTATGCCTGCTGATCCTGGCAGATCTTGGGACTATATCAGCGGAAGCTGAGGATGGTCGGCCCCAGATTCTTATCCTTAACTCCTACTCAAAGGACCATCCCTGGGTGCATGATGAGATGGAGGGCTTCATGCAGGTCTACCACAGAGAAGTTCCAGGTTCTCCTGATCCCATGATCGAGTACATGGACTGCATGCAATATCCTGAGAAGGAATACCAGAGATACCTTCTCGATCTCTATCGCTATAAATATTCGAAAAAAAATTTGGATCAGGTCGTTGTTTTCGATAGCCCGGCGATGGCCTTTGCCATTGAAAACCGAGAAGAGCTCTTTCCAGAAGCATTTATCATCTTTTCTGGGACGAAAATCGATACCAATTCGATGAACCTCAGCCAGGAGAAGATCACCGGCACAGTACAAAAGACAGAGATAGCCGGCACGCTGCAGACAATGCTACAACTTCATCCGCATACTAAACAGGTTCTTGTGGTGCTGGATGACACAGAAATAGGGGATTCATTGCGAGATGAGCTGGACGAATTAAGCCCTTCTCTAACGGACGGATTGAGCTTGTCGGTGCGACGGGTTTCGCAGGATGGCAATATGAGCCAGTTGCTCATTTCATTGGAGGCTCTTGACAACAGCAGTCTTGTTCTCTCCGGCCTTTTTAACTGGAATGGAAGTGGCATAACAATAAACTCCACTGAGGCCACCACTATGATCAGTTCTCACAGCCGGGTGCCTGTCTACGGCCTTTGGGATTTTCAGCTAGGGCACGGCATTGTGGGAGGCAAACTTGCATCCGGGCGAGTTTTAGGGGAGAATGCAGCCGTTCTTGCTGCTAAGGTTTTAACTGGAGAAAAAACTCCTATAATGCAAAATCTTTCCGCGATACCGCAATTTGATCGGGAGCAATTGGAGCGCTTCGGCATTTCCGAGCAGTCCCTGCCCCAGGGAAGCGAGGTGATCGATTTTCAGCCTTCCATTTTTGAGAGGTATAATTCGCTGGTCCTGGCACTGGCTACCATGCTTCTTTCCATAGTCCTGGGACTTGTCACCATCTCGGCTCTGAACATCCGACAGCAATCCGGAACCGAGAAAGAGCTGAAAGAGAGCGAGCAAAAGTACCGTGAGCTTTCCCTTCAGTTGCCGCAGACTACATTTGAGCTGGACGCTCTGGGTAATTTAGTATTTATCAACCGTTTTGGCAGCCAGGTATTTGGCTATACTCACGATGATCTTGCGGCGGGCTTGAACATACTCCAGATTGTGGCTGAGGAGGATAAAGAAAGGGTGAGCCAGGACATCAATCTGGCAATGCAGGGAAATGCACAGGCAAGAGAATACCGGCTGAAAAAGAAGGATGGCAGCACTTTTCCGGCTATTGCTTATTCGATACCCATAGTTAAAGAAGGGCGCACTGTGGGGCTCCGGGGAATCTTTCTGGATATCTCTGAACGCAAACGAACCGAGCTGGCTTTGAAAGAATCAGAGAATAAGTTTCGGGTACTGGCGGAAAAGTCTCTTGTCGGAGTATATATCGTCCAGGACTGGAAATTCAAGTACGTCAATCCCAGGTTTGCGGAGATGTTTGGATATAGCGTTGAGGAAATGATCTCTAAAATGGGCCCCAGAGACATAGCGTCTGCAGATGACTTGGAAAAAATTGCAGATGGTATTCAAGACAAACTCGTCGGTGAGAATGGGCCCCTTTACTATGAGATCATAGGGATCACCAAGAAAGGTGATTTAGTTAATATTCTGGTCTTTGGATCAATGACCTCTTATGAGTCCAGTCCAGCAGTTGTAGGGACTGCTCTGGATATAACCGAACGAAAGCATATCGAAGAGGATCTGATGATTGCCAAAGAGGCTGCGGAGGCTGCGGCAAGGGCTAAATCAGAGTTTCTGGCAAATATGAGCCATGAGATCCGAACACCTATGAATGCTGTCATAGGAATGACCAGCCTAATTTTGGAGACCGACCTGAATTTGGAGCAAAAGGAATATCTCGAAACCATCAAAAACAGTGGCAAGGCCCTACTCTCCATCATCAACGACATTCTTGACTTCTCCAGGATTGAGAGTGGGAAGATCGATTTGGAATGCCATCCATTTATACTGAGTTCTTGCATAGAGGAAGCACTAAAACTCATCTCAACACTTGCCTCGGAGAAAGGCTTAGAGCTTCATTATACTGCAGAAGGCGATATATCCGAAGTAATTGCCGGTGATAAATCAAGGATTCGCCAGGTTCTGGTCAACTTGCTCTCCAATGCTGTGAAGTTTACACAAAAAGGCGAGATAGAGGTCAGGGCAAAGGCATCTAAACTTGCCGATGACAACTACGAGATACAGTTTTCAGTAAGAGATACCGGGATTGGCATATCTCAGGAAACGTTGGACAGGCTTTTCCAGCCATTCTCGCAGGCCGATGCATCAACCTCCCGGAAATATGGTGGAACCGGTCTTGGTCTGGCCATAAGCAAGAGGCTGGTTGAACTCATGGGCGGAAGGATCTGGGTCGAGAGTGTGGAAGGCAAGGGAAGCACATTTTACTTCACCATCCAGGCCAAAAAATCAACCATTCCGGTTAATAAGGCATTGCCGGTCTTCATGCATCAAGATCATCCGAAGCAAACCAGGGAACTATCCATTCTCCTGGCCGAGGACAATATGGTCAACCAAAGGATGGCCATTCTCATGCTTAAAAAACTTGGATATAACGCCGATAAAGTGGCAAACGGCCTTGAGGTTCTCTTGGCACTGGAGAGTAAATCCTACGACCTGATCCTGATGGACGTGCAGATGCCTGAGATGGACGGCCTGCAGGCCACCAGAGAGATCCGCAGACGATGGCCACTAGGCGGTCCTAAAATTGTGGCTTTGACGGCACACGCCATTGCAGGCGATAGGGAAAAATGTCTTGAGGCAGGCATGGACGATTATCTATGCAAGCCAATCAATCTCGGGGATCTCAAAGTAACCTTAGAGCGTGCTTTTCTCGATTGATTGATGCCTCTAATAAGTATTTTTATCAAAGGATCATATGAAGACTCTACTCTATAATCCCTAATGCGATCTCCAATAGGACAATAACAAATGGAATAATAATTATTAAAGTTATATATAATAACTCATTGGTGCCAAAAGGCCATTCGCACATCTGATTTAACTTGTCCTGAACAATAAAAATATCTTTTAAGTGCAATATATTCTGGTCAGTTGGAACCTCGAAGGAACCATCCATAGCCGCCCTCAGTTGAGATGAGAACCGTTCAATTTTTTCTTTTTTAGTTGAGATCATCATCCTGTGTATGCTATACTGGGGCAGGATGAAGTAGGCGAAAAGCAAGAACGCAAAGCTAAGAAACCATAATATCATCTGCAAGGATGAAAACTGAGGGGGTACGATGATATGGAAAAAGCCCCATATAACGTAGACGCTTGCTGCGCATATTGTGAACTTCGAATATAGCAGCCCGATAGCGTGAAAGTCTGAATACAAAGCATCAATACGCAGTGGCAAGACCCCAATTTTATGCACGGCGAATGCCGTCATAATCAAAATATATAAGCCAGCTCCTTCCAGATAAACTGCTAAATAATATGTAAATTTAAAAATAAAAAACGAAATACTGGAATCGAATGACACTGCATGGTAATCGATGCCAGTAATATGAACAAAAAGAATAAAAATTATTGCAAAAAGAATCATTTCTTTGTCGTTGAATATGTCTGCCTCCTGTTTCCGGCAGGTTTCAACTATAGCTTCCTTCGGCAGGTCAACTACGCTAATGAGAATATCCTCAAACGATTCTATTTTATTGTGCGCCCAACTGATAATCGTGCCCTCTAAGGCAATTATGACTGAAATGATCAAGAACGCTTCTATATGTTGAAATGTTTTTTCAAATAGCATCAAAATTAGAGTTGAAATCAATAAAAGAGCAAACGACACGAGAGGCCATCCCAGATAATATGGGATGGGAATTGAGGAGACAAGCATCTCTATATGTGTCTTATTGGATTGTCCTTTTGGATCTAAAATGCTGTAATTCATAAATTTGAGGCTACCACGCCGATTATGTGGATTTATCTATCAACATATTATATTTAATATATCCCGATCCGCAGTTCCTCGATTTTGCAGGACACTAAACAAAGCAATCTTAAATTCCTTTATCTTGGCCGAACCCAGAACCAAATTATCCCCAATGGGCCACTATGTGTCTCCACTCAACTCTGCCCTTGTTATCACCATTTTATATTTTAAACTCGCAGTGAATTGGTGTAAAGGAGTTATAATATATATTTTTCCCTGCGAGAGATAGTGAATTTTCTCTAAGCCGATCTTTAACATATTTAATAATATATAATTCATATACGATGAAGATTATTTCGATTCTCGCAATTATCAACGAGAGAATGTGAAGCGAGATTGAAATGAAAAGGAACTGACCACGGCATGAATAAATAGCGATAAGTGTCCTTTAGATCTCTCGTCGCAGTGCCGAAAATATTTCCTGAAACTTTATGATCTCATCCCTTACATTCTCTTTTGCAACAACGCAGGATATGGCGCACAGGCCGTCTGCTCCTGCTCTGACGACCTCGCCTGCATTGGAATGATTGATACCGCCAATTGCTATAAGGGGAAGATCTACCTGGGCTCGAATCTCTTCGATCAGTCTAATGCCTGCTGGCTTTCCGGCATCAGGTTTTGTCGCCGTCTGGAAGATGGGCGAGACACCCAGATAGTTGGCCCCAATACTTTCTGCCTGCAGGGCTTCGGCAAGATTGTGGACAGTGACGCCGATTATCTTTTTGGGACCGAGCAGTGTGCGGGCTGCAAGACATGGCATATCGGATTGGCCCAGATGGACGCCATCAGCCTCTGCTGCAAGTGCAATGTCTACCCGATCGTTGATGAGAAAAATAGAGTCAGAGTCCCGGCATATTTCCCTGAGTCGTACAGCTTCCTCATACATCTGCCGGGTTTCTGCATTCTTGTTTCTGTACTGGACAACTTCCACGCCACATGAAACAGCCTGTAGCACATCCCGCTCATTCCCGGCGCGGCTCAATTTGCTGTCTGTTATGAAATAATATCCTTTCACTCTTCGATCCTCTGCATCCGTTCTACCGTTTCGGCATCAAGATTGTACGCGGCATCAAAAAACCTTTCTTTGAAGCTGCCCGGCCCCTGTGCCTTTGCGGCCGCTATCTCGGCAGCGACCTCGTAGCAGACAAGACCGGCAACTGCAGCTAAAACGCAGTCCTTTTCCACGGCGGCAAAGGTGCCTATTACCGAGGTGGCCATGCATCCCGTGCCTACAATATTTGCCATCATGGGGTGGCCGTTCTTCACCAATACCACTCTTTTCTCGTCGGCCACGATGTCCTCTTTGCCGGTGATAACGACTGTGCAATTCCTTTCTTTGGCCAGTCCTCGCGCTATATCCTGCAGGTTCTTCTCAACAGTCGAGGCATCGACGCCCCTGGTCTGGACGCTCTCTCCGGCTATGCGAGCGATCTCGGAAGAATTGCCTTTTATGATGCTCACCCTTATCTTATCCAGGATCTCAAAGCATTTATCATCGCGAAATTTTGTGGCGCCAGCCCCGCAGACATCAAGCACGACAGGTATTCCCTTTTGGTTGGCACTTTTTCCGGCAAGTATCATTGCATCGACAAAATCAGATGTCAGCGTTCCGATATTTAAAACCAGGGCAGAAGCTATGCCTGCCATCTCAGCAACCTCTTCTCTAGCATGAGCCATGACCGGAGAGGCTCCAAATACCTTTACGATATTGGCACAGTCGTAAATAGTCACCCAATTTGTCAGGTGGTGTATGAGCGGCTTTTCTTTTCTCATTCTTTCCAGGCAATCTGATGCAATGCTTTTCACGGACAGCCTCCAATTCTCATTCGAATATTAGACATATGATGGCGAAATTTGCAGAGCTTCATTGTATTTTCACTTAGCTCGGGCAGCCTTCTCTGAAGGGAAGCCTTTAATTCAACACGTTAAAACGTTTTCTGTTCGCATGCAGGCCAAAGCTAACCTTGGGCTCACAGCTCACCCGCGCCTTGAGCGCGAGCGCACGCGCGCATGAGCGAGCGAATCTGGAAGTTGTCGAACTCTGAGCGGCCCCAAGCCTTCAGGTAAGTATCTTGCAGTCCGAAGGTTTTTGCCCATGGCCAGCCTCTTGAACTGCTTGCGCGAGCGGCCGCACCCATGCGAGCGGGGGCTCGCTCAGTGTTTGGCTGCGATGCGTTCCTGGGATCGCTTGGCGAGAGGCTGCTCAAGGCTGGCCGGACGAACATACCTTGATTGTTTCATTGGAAAACTTGAACACAGTTGGATTCGAGGTGTCAAGATCTATGGATTTATCCCTAAAGGCAAAAGGCTGGATGGAGCTTGAGGGAAGGCGGCTTTCTGAGAGTGATGCCAGGACAATTCTCGTGCAAAATCCGGCAGCGATCTCCAAATTTGGCGGCGAGTTCTTTTTAGAATGGAATGGCTGCAAGGCGCGCGATCATTTCGGGATCATGCCTGGAGACTGCCCACCAGGGGCTGTGGTCTGCAGCGGCAAAGAGCTGGGAAGAGTGGACCCCAATTATCCGCTCATCGATCTGGATGAGGCCATAAGGATCGCGGTGCAGCTTCGCAGCGATGAAGGCGTTGTAGCCCTCTCGGGAGGCGTAGACTCGGCACTGGTCGCCCGGCTGGCCGGCAGGGAGTGCGTTGTGGTGGGAATTGCCGGCTCACATGACCTCATGCATGCAAAGCAGGTAGCAGAGGAGTTTGGCTTGACACTTCACCAGGTCATAATAGATCCGGCATCAATCGAGGAAGCCCTGGCCCAGGTTCTGGCTGTCATTCCCAAGAAAGATCCGGTAAATGCATCCATTGCCACAACACTGTATTTTGTCTCCCAGTGGGCAGGGCAGCACGGCGAGGCGCGCATCCTGGCCGGACAGGGGGCAGATGAGCTCTTTGGGGGCTACTCTCGCTATTTGCATACAGAGACCTTAGCCGAGGATCTGGAGAAGGATTTCCTGGGACTTCCCCAGCAGCTGGCCAGAGATCAGGCCGTAGCCGGGCTGCATGGCGCATACTTCTCCTTGCCCTACATGGACTTGCGGGTAGTAGTAGCTGCCAGGGCTATTCCGCCGGAAATGCTGGTACAGGGTGGGGTACGCAAGAGACCGCTGCGAGCTGTTGCCGAAAGGCATATGCCGCCAGCAATTGCCCAATATGAAAAGAAGGCCATGCAATACGGCAGCGGTGTCATGAAGGAGATACAGAGGCTGGCCGCCCGGAGGGGTTACAAGAGATCGCTGCAGGATTATCTGCTTGAAATCTGCACGAGGGAAGGTCTTGACATGGAATGATATGGGATGATATGAGCTGGGCCACCGGAGAGGAAGGCCCGGCTGCCAGGGGCGAGCAGTCCATCAATCGAGCAGCTCTTTTAAAATGGAATAAAATTTGTCCTTTGCCCTTCTCTCTATCCAGGGCTTGTGCCCACAATTCTCCAGCAGAATGAACTGAAAGCGCTTCAGAGTGGCCTGCAGAGGCTCGCTGACGCCTTTCGCAGGATGCGGGTCCCAATCCCCGTGGATGGCAACGACCGGGCAGAGGATTTTTTCTCCGAGCTGAAGCAGCTCTCCTGTCTGCCTCAAATGCGATGCCTCCTTCCAGACAGATTGATAGATGTCCGCATGGCACGGTATAATTGAATAATCCGATTCCATCGATTTGCATTCATTGGGCTTTATATCATCGATAGGATCAAAGGAATCAGCTCTTAAGAAGAGCTCGCCCATGCGGGCAAGTAGCCTGTTCTTCTCACAGTCGCCATTATTTTGGCCATTCAGGATGACAAGGATGCTTCTCACCTGGCGTCCTTCCTCTTCGCTCAGGCGCGAGAGCCTCGTCTGCATAATTCTCTGGGCGTATTTCTCCTGGAATGGGCCGCTTCCAATCATCACCAGCCTCTTGACCATAGCCGGATAGCGGGCCGCCAGGATAAAACTAAGCCAGGCACCCCAGGAAAAGCCGATCAATGTGGCGGGAAGCTGTGCGCTCTCCTCCAAGAGCCCTCTCAGCTCCTCGACCTGGCCCGGCAGGGAATGAGCCCTCTGCAGCGGCTCCAAGACACCCCGGCCGGCGCATAGCTCCCGCGCCACTTCGGCCATCTCGCCTCCGGCCCCCGGGCCTCCGTGGATGACGGCCACGGAAAAGGGGGAGCTGCCATATATTCTTGGATTTATCACAGGGACCTGCAAATACCGGGTAAAGCTAAAAAGGATTCTCGTTGGTTTGAATTAAGAGTAAAGGGAAGCATCGGGGCTTGACCATCACGTCATTGCACCATTCGGCCCCTTTTCGAAAATCGAAAATCTATTACACAGGCTCCGTCCGTCAAGGTATTCCGGCATGCTTCGATTTCATCAATGCAGGCTTCAACAGCCCGGTCGAGAGCAAGCCGAAACAGCGGAAAGCTCTCATTCCTTATCATGAAAGCTGCATAGGCCTACGGGCTACTATTACTGAGCCTATGAACCAGTCCCACCTTTGCCGCTTTCCTGGTGGCATTGCTGGCACCTGCTTTCGGGTCAGCGTTCCTGAAGTCATTGATGCTCGTAGTGAACATGTCAGACATCAAGCCACCTGGTGTCATTTTGAATGCGGGGCTCTCAAAAATTCCTGGATTCAAGCTGGTTAGATCGATGGCAAGCGGGTTGCCCCAAACATATCCCGGGTCCATTGGATTTATTATGGTCCTGTTGACCGATTCATTGACTATCTCTCGATTAGAGCTTACTGCGTCCGACGGTGATTCTGCAAGAACAGGTGCTATCAAGGCAATCAAAATGGCTGCAATTGCTACATTTAAAATTTGCTCTCAAATACTTCATATAACCTCTCCTGGATGTGCATTTTCCATTCATTCTTCATACTTCATTCTTGGAAAGATAACCAAGGCTCAATCATACATGCAGCTCTCTTCCAAGACACTGAACGCCGCCCACTCTACGGCAGATGACGACATAAACTATAATGATTATATACTTTGCGGTATAAGACTGGCAGGCTAAACTCAAAATATATGGACATGAGGATCGACAGTCCTGATATCGTTATATTTCAATGATATATAAAAGAAAATCACATGGAATTAAAAATTTTTTTGGATATGTTGTTGATAATACTATTCGACATATTCATAATGCCTGTATCCTTGGTGATCTATCTTGGCCAGGGCAAACTCTTTGCAAGGCATGACAATGCTCTCTTCCTTCTTCCCTTCGTGAAGCGACTCATAATCCAGCAAAGATATCTGCCTTCTCTCTTGCAGCCCCTGCACCAGACCCCTCAAGGGCACAGATCCGGCCTGCTGCTGCACGATTGCCGAGAAGAAGAGGGCCGAGCATCCGCTGCCGTAGGCTCCGAAGCATAGTCTTTCTCCAGCATGTATCTTCTGCATTTCCAAGAGGCTTGCCAGGCCCAGGTAGATCGATCCGGTATAGATGTTTCCCACCTGGCGGGAGAGCGTGGCCGTATCCCTGACTTTGGCCTGAAATGCCTGCAAGAATTGCGTTGACTTTGCGAAGCGCCGGGCATAGTCCGCCTCTGCAGCCTGATATTTCTCGATATCATCATACTCCTGGGCCTCTGGCTCTCTTCCCAACTCTTGCTCGATCTCGCTGTATCTGCGGCTTTGTCTCCAGTCATGCCTGAAGATTGCAGCCGAAGCGTATTCGACCATTCTGGGATAGGGAATATGAAAGAGAAGATGATCTATGTAATCGGTGATGCACTCGCCTTCGCCAGGCGCTATTGCCCCCTTTCGCAAGGCGTGGGCGGCAAATGAATCAAAGGCTCCTCGCATGGCATCCAGATAGCATTGATTGCTGTGCTTCCCGTTTACAACTGCAGTTGTGCAGCCCATGGGCCGGAAGAAGTCGTTCTCGTCCCTGGTGAAGGAGCCGTAGATCTGCTCTAAGGCCAGCAACCGTGGATTCTTTTTTACCAGCAGGGCCACGCTGCCTGCACCCTGCGTGTACTCTCCGGATGAGCGAAGCGGGTACTTGGCTACATCCGAGGCGATGACAATGCCCACTTTGCCTTCTTCTTCTTGAGCAGCCCAGTAGCTGAGGCTCTCCAGGGCGAAGGTTGTGCCGATGCAGGCTGCCTTAAACTCAACGGTACTGCATTCTTGAAAAGAGCCCTTTCCGTAGATCTTCTCCAGCATGCCGATGACGTAGGTTCCCATGGCCTTGGCCTCGTCCAGGGCCGACTCCGTTCCCACATAGATTTTGCCGATCTCTTCCGGACGAAGGCGAGTTCGCCGCATCAGATCCAGAAGAGACATGGCCGCCATGGTGGCCGCATCCTCATGAGCATCGGGAACTGCCATGCGTTCGATGCCGATTCCCTTAATCAACTTGCCAGGATCAATGCCTCGATCCAGGGAGAACTCTCCCGCCAGGGGAAGAAAGAGCCGGGGCACATAAACGGATAGATCATCGATTCCCACAACCTGTGCTAGGCCCGCAGGCATATCTTTAATACTCCTGGTCAAAATCGGCATCTCCTTGCTGCTGGCTCATGCGTGGCTGGATATTATTTCAGGTTTTTGCTGTCCTTCTTAGGAAAATATATCAATGAGAAACGCCTACTATGATCTAGAATTTTAGGAGTGACAGATATATGGCAGACGGAGATGTATACAAAATAATAGAACTGGTCGGAACTTCCACCACGAGCTGGGAAGAAGCAGTTAAGACAGTTGTTGACAGGGCCACCAAAAGCCTGAGAGATCTTCGCATTGCTGAGGTCAAGGAGCTGGATGTCCGGCTGGAGAATGGAAAGATCGCAGAGTACAGGGCCAAGGTAAGGCTCTCCTTCAAGTACGAGGGAGACGATTAGATCCCGCCCAACATCTATTTTTCTAATCTAATCTCGGTCTTCATCTCTGCTTCCTTCCGGCACCAGCTTGATCTCGAAGAGCTTAGGCCACAGCTTTCCCGTCACAAATAGCCTATCTTCCCTCGCATCGTAAGCAATGCCGTTCAGAACATCCACTTTACTGCCTTGAATATCGTTTTTCTGCAGGATCCCCTGCAAATTTATTTTGCCTTTAACCTCACCGCTTTCAGGAGATATTATCACTATCCAGTTTGTGGGCCAGACATTGGCATAGATCTGTCCTTTGATATACTCCAGCTCATTTAGGCCCTTAAGTGGCGTGCCGTTGGCTTTGACCAATATCCGCCCCTTTTCCGCAAAGCTCTCAGGATCAAGAATATGCAGAATGTCTGTGCCATCGCTCATGATCAGGCTCTTGTTGTCGGTAGTTATGCCCCAGCCCTCCGTCTGGTAGCTGAAGTTGCAAATCCCCGTCAGATTCTCCTTGCCATAGACCAGGCCCAGGCCCGATTGCCAGGTGAGCTGAATGATCCGGTCTTTCCAGAGGGCTACGCCCTCCCCGAATAAAGTTCTATCAAGGTTCGTCTGTTGCAGAACGCGGCCCGTTTCCAGGTCGACGCGGCGCAGCGATGATCGCCCGTACAGCCCCGTTCCCTCGTAGAGCACTCCTTCATCATATACCAAACCTTGAGTGAATGCGAGGCTGCTGTGAGGATAGACATTGACGATTTGGTAGCCAAGGACAGGGATAGCACCAGCCTCGACGAAATGAGAGCTGCCCTGCGCTGCAACGAGCATAGCTATTAAGAGCAGAACCGCCGGGAGGGCCAGGAGAACGAATCGTGGTGAGCAGGCTTTTATTATCCGCTGTGTAATCATCTTCGGCATGGAATCCAAAAGGTCCTTTAGCCTGGGGCTTTAAAAAATTTTCCGCTATAATCTTGGAAGATCTGATAAGGAAAGACCTAAATGCTAAGAATAATATTATCAGATCAACAGGAGGTTTAATGGAACCGCAAGAGCTTCGGCTTATGCTCAAGGATCTGGAATCGGACTTGATTGAGAGGAAAGCATCCCTATCTGATCCGGATCGCATAAGGCAAGCCATCTGCGCCTTTGCCAACGATCTTCCCGATCATCGAAGGCCAGGCATAATATTCATTGGTGCTAATGATGATGGCTCTTGCGCTGGGCTTCACGTCACCGATGATCTTTTGCTCAAATTGTCTCAAATGCGGGACGATGGGAAGATTCAGCCCATCCCATCAATAACTGTGGAAAAAATAATGATCGAAGGATGCGAGATGGCTGTCTTAATAGCAAAGCCGTCCCTTGCCCCGCCCATACGCTTGAGCGGCGTTACGTGGATAAGAGTCGGCCCTCGCCGAGCCATTGCTACACCCGAAGAAGAAAAAATCCTTGCCGAGCGGCGGCGTTCCAGAGATCTGCCATTTGATCTTCATCCCGTTCCCTCCGCCACGATCAAAGATCTTGATCTTGATTTATTTGAGCGAGAGTATCTTCGCCTGGCAATTGCCCCGGAAGTCCTTGCGCAAAACACGCGCTCTATGGAGGACAAGCTGAAAGCATTGCGCTTTTTAGCTCCTGATGGAGAGCCGACCGTGTTAGGGATGCTGGTTCTTGGCACGGAAACCTTGCACTTTATTCCCGGAGCCTACGTGCAATTCCTGAGATTAGAAGGAAAAGAGCTGACCGATCCCATCCGTGATCAAAAGATGATCGACGGACCTCTGCAGCAACTTCTAAGAAGGATTGACGAGGTTTTAGAAGCTAACAACTCCGTGTCCACCTCGTTGATATCAGAGCCCCTGGAGATCAAACGACCGGAATACCCTCTTTCTGCTCTTCAGCAATTGGTGAGGAACGCTGTTCTCCATAGAACCTACGAAGGAACCTATTCTCCCGTGCGCATCTATTGGTTCTCGGATCGTATCGAGATCCATAGCCCTGGTGGGCCTTTCGGTCAGGTCACTCGTGAGAACTTCGGGCAGCCCGGCGTAACCGACTATCGAAATCCTCATCTTGCTGAGGCCATGCGAGTCCTGGGATATGTTCAGCGTTTTGGTCTTGGCATTCAAATAGCCAGGCAACAGCTTGCCGCAAACGGAAATCCGCCGCCTGTTTTCATTGTAGAGCAAAACCATATTCTTGCAACGATCAGGAGGTAGCAGTGAGCGCTCCGATCATTGCATTTTTTAACAATAAAGGTGGTGTTGGAAAAACATCTCTTGTCTATCACCTCTCCTGGATGTATGCTGACATGGGGTTGAAGGTATTGGCTGCAGATCTTGATCCTCAGGCCAATCTAACGGCAGCATTTCTGGAAGAGGAGCGGCTCGAAGAATTCTGGCCGGATGGTGAGCACGACAAGACAGTTTATGGTAGCATAGAGCCTCTCCTACGAGGTGTAGGAGATATCTTGGAGAGACCTCATGCTGAGGAGATTGATGAGAGAATTCATTTGCTTGTCGGAGATCTCGCATTGTCTCGCTTTGAGGATGAGTTGTCCCAGCAGTGGCCTTTATGCCTCGACAAAAAAGAAAGAGCCTTTCGGGTCATGTCCGCCTTCTGGCGCGTTATTATGCGAATTGTCGAGCAGAAAAATATTGATATCGTGCTTATCGATCTAGGACCTAATTTGGGTGCGATCAACCGCGCCATACTCGTGGCGGCTGATTATTTGGTCATTCCCCTGATACCGGATCTCTTCTCCCTCCAGGGATTGAAGAACCTAGGTCCATTCATCCGAGATTTGCGGGAAGAATGGAGAGTTCGACGAGACAGAAATCCTGCTAAAGACCTCCCTCTACCAGAAGGACGAATGGAGCCATTGGGCTATATAATAATGCAGCATGCTGAGAGATTGGGCCGTCCAGTTAGGGCTTATGAACGTTGGGCAGAGAAGATACCAATGGTTTATGCAGAATATGTTCTAAACCTAGAAACCAACTCGAATATAAAAACAGATGCTAACCAGCTAGGATTGATGAAGCACTATCGTAGCCTTATGCCCATGGCCCAGGAGGCGCATAAACCCATATTTCATCTCTTGCCAGCCGACGGGGCTATCGGATCGCATCAGAATGCAGTCTTCGAGGCCGAAAACAATTTCGAGCAGATTGCTCTGGAGATTGCCAGGCGCTGTGGTATCACTATCGAGAAAGACCATCATTAATCGCACTAGTACAGCTGGGCTGATATAAACCAACGTATAATGTTTTATATATAATCATTGATAGATACTCTGCAACAGGGGAGTATCAATGCCGGGTCCGAAACCATCAGTCAACAATAACGATGTCACTGATCGTTACTGGCTAACACCTGCACCGGACGAACGGTTCGACGAAAAGGTAGACGACATCAATTCATTGTATCAACAAGCGCAGAATTTGGCTCAAAAAGGTGAAGTTGTAATGAGCATCGATGAAATGCAGGGGTGCAAGCTCTCGAACGCAAACACCCTGGATTGCCAATGGCACCAGGAAAAGTGGAAAGAAGAGAGTTTGAATACATCAGGCATGGAACTCAATCATTCATCGTGAGCTTTGCGGTAGCCAGCGGAAGGGTTGACACCATTTCTTGCGGCGATACGCGCAATGAGGATGACTTCGTATCGCATATCAAGAAGGTGGTTGAAAGCTCTTTATCCGCATCCCGCTGGCACTTTGTAGCCGACAACCTCAATATCCATAAATCAGAGTCCCTCGTGAGGTATGTGGCCGACGTATCTAACTTGGACATCGACTTAGGAATCAAAGGCAAAAGCGGTGTTTTGCAATCGATCGAGACTCGTGAATCGTTCTTGGTTGACCCATCTGACCTCTTGCCAGCCGACGGGGCCATTGGATCGCATCAGAATGCAGTATTTGACGCGAGGGATAACTTCAAGCAGCTTGCAGTCGAGATTGCAGAGCGCTGTGATATCACGAATCCATGGATCTCGAATATAGAAAAAAGGCTTTTGCAAGAAGGAAGTTCAAAAAATGGACGTACATCCCAAAGAACCAGGCAAAATAACCATTTTACGAGCAGATATTACCACGCTCAAGGTTGACGCCATCGTCAACGCTGCCAACAACTCTCTCCTGGGCGGCGGGGGTGTAGACGGTGCCATCCACAGCGCTGCGGGCCCACAGCTTCTGGAAGAATGCCGACGCATCGGTGGCTGCCCGACGGGCGAGGCTTGCATCACCGGAGGCTACGGGCTTCCGGCAAGATGGATCATTCATACCGTAGGGCCCATCTGGCGAGGCGGAAATAACGGCGAGGACGATCAATTGGCTTGCTGCTACAGGAACTCCTTTGCCCTGGCAGAAAAGCACGGCATAAAGAGCATAGCCTTCCCGGCCATCAGCGCCGGAGTTTATGGTTTTCCCATGGAGAGGGCCTGCCGCATTGCCCTTGGAGAGATGAGCGCTTTCCTGGAGAAGAGCGACGGAATTGAGGTCATCGCCGTCTGCTTTAGCACTAGAGCCTACCAGTGCTATCAAGATGCCTTGCGAGAGCTTTAAAGCCATCTTGCCGGGTCTTTATAGCGATTGCACTTTTGGCCGGCCTTTCTGTCCCGTCAGGCCTGGGTCAGCTTATAAAGTATATTCCTATCGCTACCACCATGAAAGAAATTCCCTTCTGTTTCAATGAACTCCAATCCGTTTTTTCGTTCATCGCTTTTGCCAGCTTCGGCATAAGAATTCCAAGGCCCAGGATGAGGAGCACAGTCATGATAGGCTGAAGTGCTCCTACGCTTGATACCAGGGTAACAGATCCGATGGCATAAGCGAAGATGGAGAAGATGATCCCCAGGAATTGGAAGGTCTCCTCTGAGATCAAAGCTCCCACGGCCAGGCCGCCTTTACTAAAGAAGCTCTTTACCTCGCTGCGGATAGACCGGATGCCCATGAGGGGCAAGACCACCATCAGACTGCCCAGGGATGACCAGAGGTAAAGGTTCCACTCATCGATGGAGATGAGTAGATACTTGAGAGATAGATAATAGACGGCGGTTAATACCCAGTACGACAGGAATGGCTTGATCGCAGGAGATAGGGCACAGAGAAATGACTTGCTGTTTAAGCTATTGCTATTCGAACGGTTACTGTATAAACCACTGCTATCAGATCCCTTTTTTTTGTAGGAAATGAGCAGAGTGCCAACAAGAAGCAAAAGCCCCCCTACGCAATGTTTCAGCTCCAGCACCTCTCCTAAAAGGAGGGCGGAGCCTATGAATACAAATAAAGGATACACGTATTCCAGGGCAGTTACTTTAGATGTTTCCTCGATCTGTAGGGCCTTCATGTAAAAGAAAGATGGAAATACCTGCAAGCTTCCGAAGAGCAGAGCAATGAGGGATTGCGGGTATACGAAGTTGGCGCCTACTATCAAAAATACGGGGATGGTAAAGAGCTGCGAAGCTAATACCTGGCATACGATGTACGCATTGGAATCGTCTGTGTAGCTGCTGAGCAGAAGCTTATCCAGTACTCCTGCGACAGTGAAAAAGATCGTTCCCAAGAATGCGAATGTAAGCCATTCCAATTCAAATCCCCCTTTTTGTAGGGTGCGTTTTTTTTTTGAGATGCGCGACGATATATTTCTAAACGAGCAACTCTAACTGTTACTTTTAATCGGTTAAGTATGAATTCCAATACTAGTTATACTTATCTAAGTTTCTAATCATGAGACATTATAAATTAATACTTTTTGTATACAATTTAGATTTCGATAACAATTGTCGCCCTAATATACGATACTCGTAGAAAAGCAATCAGGAATACTTGCAAAAAATTTCTGTGGTCCATTTAGCGTTTATATTTATTTTAAATTATAAACTAATATATCCTAATACTTTTAGATGTATAATTGACTAAGATGTTCTTGCCGGATATGAAAATAAAGGTTTTTGCGCGTTTCTTTAGGCCATATTTATGAATTAAGTTATTATTATATTTAAACTATTCTACAAAAATTGAGCGCGTCGTAAAGGTAAAACAGAGTTCACGCGAGTGAAGGAGGGTGGGCAAAAGTCGAGATTAAAGGAGGGAGAAGAATAGCTCAACTTTTGCCAAGCGTATATACGACTATTAACGAATATATACTTTTCGCTTTAAGTCTATAGACGAAGTAAAATACTATTCTAATTAGCATTCTATACTGAATGATAGAGTCTTTTGGATCTTCGATAAATTGAGTGGTTTTATGATTGTAGAGAAAAAAAAGCGATTTATGCCGCATCCTGTCTTGTTCGTAGACCTCGGATCATGGGCTGAAAGTCGGCATACTACGCCCTTAACGGCGTGTAATTCTCCGGCCGAATATCTAGCAGCCAATCCGGTGCTTTGCCGAAATGCACGCCCCTTCAAAGGCGGCACCCCTCTGGCCCTATTTTCTCCTCGATCGCTTATCCCCGTAGGATAAGCTTCCTCGGGGACTGTCTTAGCCACTGAGAGCTACGATTCGGTCAGCCTGTCTACGCCCCATCAGCACAGAATGTGGCCAACTAAATGTTTAATCGTTATAGAATATCTAGTTTTCGGTGCGAGCATCTTATTTTATAAATTTCTTAAAAATTAGCTTTAACTCACATTCGCTCCGCGCATTCCTCGAACTCATCCCTCCCTGGGTGAGAAAAGATCTTATGGACTTCAAACTGCATCCTGCAATCACTCTTTGCAGCAGAGCTTTCAACATCTCGCCTTCGCCCGAAGAAGAACTCAGCATCCGCCTCGCCGAAAGCGGCCAGTCCCAGATAGGCTGCACATCCGAGAATGTGGCCCTCTCCCCAGATGCCCCCTCCAGGCTGGCCGAAGGAAAACCGAAGGTCTGGAAGGCATGATTTCCTGTTCCATGAGAGGAGCCCAAGGGGAGAGGGTAAACCCCTGGGGAAGAGGCTTTTTCAGCCTGAGAAAAGCCACATCGCCGCTGTCCGCTGGACGTCACCATTCGGCCACAACCTCGGCAACGGTGACCTGGCCGTTGGCCCGAAAGACCAGATCCGCATCTTATTCAGCTCTTCCTTCTATGGGCTGCGCCGCGGCGGAATTACATGAGCGCCGGTGACGACCAAGCCGTCGGCTAACACGAATCCGGTTCCTGCCGTCCCTTTATCAGAGCGGAGAATTCTTACGATACTGGAAGCCAGATCTGTGTTCATTTTTCTTGAGGCTTTTCACGTTTCCAATTCAAGCTCATTTCAAAGTTGGCGTCAGCTCCTACTCGGGTGAGAATGGCGTGCCATCCGCTTTGAAGCTCATGCCAAACATAGCTCTGATCTCATCCCGGCGGGTAATTGTGGTTTTGCAGCTTGGATACCACTGCATTGGCCAGCGAATTGATGCTGCCCACAGCATTCTCAAAGCTCGCGGTAGCTTTTGCAGTCAGATCCCTGGAACTTGCCACCTTGATCAGCATTCCCTCTGACTCAGGCATATCTACTTCCAAAAAAATTGATCCACATTATTCAAGCGGGAACTGAACAAATGCTTTCATGTGTCTTTATTGCATAGATCTAAAGCAATAAATACTTTAGGTGTATATTTTCAATCATAACCATTATGCGGCGATAGTAGTATCACGGCTTGCCACCCAAATGTTGCCCAACGCCTTAAATAGAAGCTGTGCAATCAACCAGCCGATGCGGGCGCTTAGAATGATGCTTATCTCGCTGTCTATTTTTCTTCTAATCAGCTTAGCTTTCGCTGATATGCCAGCGTCATTCTACCAGGCCATGGGCAATGTCAAGACCGAAGATACTCTTTGTGTCAAGAACTACGATGCCGGCGCGAGCGTCACCGAGTCCTACAGGGATTTCGAGCACCTGGACAAGGAGACGCAAGTTGTCAGCCGCTCCTTCAACACATCCAATAACGAAAAGGACTACACGCGGGGCAATGCCTCCTTGGAGGTCAATATTAATTCCAATATCATCGGAAAGGCCCACATCGCCTGGCAGTCCAAAGACATGATGCCGGACTACATGGGCCGCCATGCCACCTACAGCCGCGCCACTGAGGATCTGACGGGCATATTCAACATCGAAAAGTTCATCCAGCTCTGGTCCAACAGCACACTCGATTCCGTAAGTCTAAATTGGCTGCCCTGCAGCTAGCTCTCTTATCAACTCCGCAATTCCAGAAACCATCTAGTAGATATTATATAATAGTTTATATAAATAGCGTACTTTTCGTCTTGCTCTCGAAAGAATCAAATCCTTGTACATCGTTAGCCGTCCAGAAGGAATGCTCATGAAGGTTCTTGTCAGTGATTCATTAGCCGAAGAAGGCGTAAAGAGGCTTTCGTCGGGAGCCGACGTTGATGTCATCACCAACCTCTCCCCCGAGGAGCTTATTGAGAAAATAAAGGATTACGATGCCCTGGTCATCCGCAGTGGAACCAAGGTCACCGCCGATGTCATAAAAGCCGCAGACCGGCTCAAGGTCATCGGCAGAGCGGGAGTTGGCATAGATAATGTGGATGTAGAGGCCGCCACGAAAAGGGGCATCATCGTGCTCAATACACCAGGCGGAAACACCATTTCTGCTGCCGAGCACACAATTGCCATGATGCTGGCCTTAGCCAGAAACATCCCCCAGGCCAATGCAGCACTGCACAAGGGTGAGTGGAACCGCAAGAAATACACCGGCGTAGAGTTCTTCAACAAGACGTTAGGTGTGGTGGGTCTCGGTCGGGTTGGCGCCGAGGTAGCGGCGCGCATGAAGTCCTTCGGCATGCAAATTCTGGCTTACGATCCCTTTGTCACGCAAGAGAGGGCCACGGAGATGGGCATCACCCTGGGCGATCTGGAAACGGTGCTTCGCGGCGGCGACTTCATCACCGTGCATACGCCCCTAACCAATGAGACGAGAAACCTCATCGACGAGGACGAGTTCAATATCATGAAGCCCGGCGTGCGTATTGTCAACTGTGCCCGGGGCGGGATCATCAATGAGGCTGCTCTGGCCAAAGCCGTAGCGGATGGAAAGGTGGCAGGAGCTGCCATAGATGTCTTTACCAAGGAGCCGCCCACCGGAAATCCTATGCTGGATCAAGAGAAGATCATAGTCACACCTCACCTGGGAGCCTCGACCGCCGAGGCGCAGGTCAATGTGGCCCTGGCTGTGGCCGATCAGATCCTGGCCATCGCCAGAGGGGGTCTACCCACCAATGCCATCAACATGCCGGCCATCTCACCTGAGACCCTCGCCGTCATGGAGCCCTTCATGATGCTGGCCGAGAAGATGGGCGCTTTGCTTGGGCAGCTTGTGGGAACAGGCTTTGAGACATTGGAGCTGATTTTCAGCGGAACACTGGCCGAGAAGGACACCAGGCCAGTGACCATATCTGCCATCATAGGTCTGCTCGGCTGCCTCATGGGCGACGGCTCCGTCAACTTTGTCAATGCCCAGAGGACACTCAAGGAGATGGGCGTCAAGCTCCTGGAGAGCAAGACAGAATCTGCTAACGGATACAGCAATGCCATTACCCTGAAGCTGACCAAGAACGGTACGGCGACCGTCGTGCAGGGCACGGTTTCCGGAAACAAGGAGAAGCGCATCGTTCAGCTCAATGAATACCATACTTACATTCCCTCTGAGGGAGATATGGTGATAGCCATCATCGAGGACCGGCCCAACATCATCGGTCCGTGCTGCGTGGTTCTGGGTGAAGGCAAGATCAACATCGGCGGAATGCATGTAGGCCGCATAGCGGAAGGGAGGCCCCAGCTCATGGTGCTGAGCGTGGATCAGATGGCATCCGACGAGATAATGAAGAAGCTATGTGCTGTGCCGGGAGTAACCAGCGCCAAGATGGTGGAGCTTTAAAAAAATTAGTACAGAAATCGATTCAGCAGGTCTGGGGGCGCGCTTTTCCCGCCGTTTTTTGGTTAGGCGGTGCGCCTCACAGCTGCTTTCATGAGAGTCATATAAAACATAGTTTTTTACATTATAAAGAATATCTAGATTGATAATCTACCTCAGCCGGTCACTGACTGGTTGCAAGGTGAAGAATAAAATCAGAAATCGAGGCGATAAGACATGATTAAGACTGATTTTCTGGTCAAAATAGCCATTTTGATGCTACTTATGACGATATCTGCACAAGGTCAGCCGGACTTTGGTCAGACCTACACGGATAGTCAATACGTGAATGAAGCTTACCCATCAGATCAATACTCATCGACCGTACCTTCCGGGGCTCCGGTTCCTGTGGCACCAGACAGCCCGCAAGAACTCGGCCTGCAGATACCATCTGAGTCAGCCACTTATACTCAGGCTCCGCCCGCCGCAGAGACCAGCAGGGCCTTGATCCCAGCCGATGCAGCCTATGCAGCCAGCCCGGCTAATTCAAACGAAGCGGCTTTTGCAATGCAGTACACAGGTGGGCAGGTCACAGGCGATGTCCAGAAGGCCCAGTACTCTGTAAGCAATCCCTCTCAGTCCATGATGGTTATTCCTCAAGGGGCTACAACGACCAACAAGCTTTACGTATCTTATGTTCCTCAGACGGTTGCCGGCTGCCGGCTTTACGGCTGGTTGCCCATGTGGCTGCAGACCTCCGGCTCGGGCCCCATATGGTTTTATGAGTGGTATCCGAGCGGTCAGCTCAACGTCAATTATCTAGGGTATGCTTCAGGAGGCTGGCAGAAGAAATGGTTTAACGGAGATACTCCTGGCTGGCACATACTACAGTTCCACTCTCGAGGCTGGAGCAACTACATTTACATATATGTTTACGGCCAAAGCCCGGGCCGCTGGACCGATCTCGGGCCATATGCAGGGTCAACATCCACGAGCACAACATCCTACTCGGGGACATCCTCCGTGACCATGAAGTCAAGCTGGCTTAAAGGGTATGATGTTTACCTGGATGGAAAGTACATAGGAACCGAGGGGAAAGGATCCGACATTCTTGACGGAGCATACAGCTTCCGGGTGCCAGGCAACATGTGGCATACCATAGTGATAACAAAGAACGGACAGAGCTATCCTGAGACAGGCACTTTCTTGAGCGGCGCATCGTACAGGTTTACCCTGTGATGCGTCGTACGATCTTTTTTTGCCATACAATTTAGCAGCAGGCTTTTTGCAGACTGCTATTCTATTTTTTCCTCAACACGTGGCATGCTCCGGTTATAACGGATGGAGAGAAGGCTCGTCGAATTCCGGTCCTGGCTGCCCCTTCGATCGTAGGCACAGGGTGCAAAAGGACCCAAGGATGGAAAGGCACCCTGACATCAATGAAGTTTGGATATCTCATTAAGTATGATTCATACTTTTCTCAATAATTCTCAAAATTAGCTCCAAAGGATAAAATCAAGGTCCAAACAGACACCTTTGGTTCATAGGTTCATAGGAAAAACAATTAATACTACCGTTGTTGATGACCTGTCATGCATAGGCGTAATTTTAGCCTGCCGCGCCCTGCCTTAAGCCGCGAGAAGAATCTGGTCCTGATATTGCTGGCCGTTTTAACGGCGGTGCTTCTCTGGAACACCTTCTGGTGGCTGATGCGCATTGTGCTCTTCGTAGTGGTAGTTTACACGATTTATCAGATCTTAAAGCACTACATCTGAAGCACTGCATTTAGCAAGATTAAGGTGCTTCCTGCAATCCGGCCATAGTGCTCTAGCCCTTTCCAGATCCTCTCTGGTATTCAGATTAAAGAAGGTGAGAAGATCGGGATCCAGGGGGCGCAGCAGGTCCACACAGATGCGATTGACGCATAACTCTTGTAGAGGTGCATGAATTCTGCGCTCACACTTTTCAATAGCCCTCTCGCAGGCGAGTAGCATCTTCCCCCGGTGGTAAACGGAATGAAGTGGCTCAAAAAACCCATTAGGTTGCACGGGGACTGCCGCCTCATAGTCCTCTTCGTCGGCCAGCTCGAAGAGCCTCTCGATAACCAGAGGGTTCAAAAAAGGCAAATCGCATCCCGTGGCGAAGGCAAAGTGCCCATACGCCCGCTTCATCCCGGCAGAGAGACCAGCCACCGGCCCAAATCCCGCCACACTATCCCAGGTGAAGGTGACTTTTGGCTCAGGCTGGAGAGCAAAATCCGAGATTATCTTTTCCAGGCGCCCGGCATGTGCTTCATTACGGGCCACTACTACTACTTCATCCGCCGCCCGGGAGAGCTTCTCTACCGTCCAGCAGATGAGCGGTTTTCCCTCAAACTCCAGGAGCGACTTTTCTGCGCCCAGGCGGCGGCTGTTTCCGCCTGCCAGGATCACTGCGGAGCGCATAGCCTCCAGCTGCTCTCTTTGCAGTCCTCTTCTAAAGCTACCAGGAGAGCAGCCTTGGGATCGGACTGCCTGGAATCGCTTCGCAAAACAGTGTTCTTCCGGCTCACCGAGGCAGTCTCATTTCCTGCTTTTTCCAGTATGCTCTTGATGAGAGCCTCGCTTACCCTTCCCCCCGCCCGACCCACCTCTTCGTAGGCCAGCTTCTGTGTGAAACGGTTGCCAAAGACTGTGCACCCCACGCCGTTCCAGGATCTGATCCTCGCCTCGCCGCCTGCGCCCTCTGTGCCTGTTTCCCCCTCGCTTATGATGTCCACCTGCAGGCTTGCTCCGGGTACGAGGTAAATTCTCCTGCGCCGGGAGAGCTTGGCTGAGATCTCTGTGACCTCTCCAACCAGCAGATCTCCGCGCCTCCAGACCTTTTCCCTGCCGTCAGAAACTTGCAAGGAGGCACCAAGCTCTCTGGCTCTATCTGCCAGCTCCCGATCATTTTTGATCTGCCCGGAGTACAGCTCCTCTTCCAGCTCGGGGCAAGGGCCCAAGAAAGCGATGGCCCGCCGGTCGGCTCCAATTACTGCCTCCCGGCTGGCTGCCAGTGCGATGACCAGGGACATCTTAAATCATCTGGCTCTCTGCTGCCGATACAGTCTGGGAGAGCAGCATGGCCACGGTGAGTGGCCCCACGCCGCCCGGAACGGGGGTTATGGCCGAGGCAATGTCCTTTACGCCATCAAAGTCCACATCGCCCACCGTCTTGTCTCCTACCCGATTGATGCCCACATCAAAGACTACCGCTCCGGGCCTCACCATCTCTTTCTTAATCAGGGCCGGAACGCCTGCCGCAACCACCAGTATCTCAGCCGCTCTGGTGTGCTCGGCCAGATCCTTGGTGAAGACGTGACAGATCTGTACCGTAGCATTGCGATTTAGCAGCATGGCAGCCAGAGGCTTGCCGACAACGTTGCTGTGGCCCACAATCACGGCTTCCGCCCCCTCCAGCTTCTTGCCCAGCCGCTCCAGGGCATAGATGATACCCCTCGGGGTGCAGGGCACCAGCCGCTCCGCGCCCAGGAGAAGAGCGCCCATATTCACAGGATGAAATCCGTCCACATCTTTCTCCGGCAAAATGCTCATCATAGCCTTCTGGGGGCTCAGCCCTTTAGGCAGAGGAAGCTGCAGGAGAATGCCGTTTATGTCCGGTCGGCCGTTCAGCTCCTGGATCTTGGCTATGAGCTCTTCCTCTGAGCTATTCTCGGGAAGCACCACATTCTCGGATCGAATTCCCACCCGGGTGCAGGCAGAATGCTTTAGCCGGATGTACATCTGCGAGGCTGGATTTTCACCCACCAGCACGGTGGCCAGGCCCGGCACAATGCCTCTTTTTGCAAGCTCTTTTACCCTCTGGGCGGTCTCAACCTCGACGTCCGCCGCCAGGGCTTTTCCATCGATTATCATTGTCGGGTCCGTTATCCTGCCAGGTCTGTTCTCATGTCAGATCCGGATAGAGCGGAAACTGCCCGCACAGCTCTCTGGCCTGCCTGCGAACATCGGCTATCGTCTCCTCGTTCTTGATATCGCGAATCACTGTTGTAATCAGGTCTGCGATCTGCACCATCTCTTTCTCCTTCATGCCACGAGTGGTCATGGCCGGAGTGCCGATGCGAATGCCGCTGGTGACGAAGGGCGTGGCCGGATCGAAGGGGATCATGTTCTTGTTGAGAGTGATTCCCGCCCGCTCCAGGGTCTCGTCGGCTACCTTGCCGGTGATGCCTTCTTTGATCAGCTTGACCATCATGAGGTGGTTGTCCGTGCCGCCTGAGACCAGATCGAACTTGTTTTCCAGCAGCCTGTCCGCCAGTACGCGAGCGTTCTTGACCACCTGGAACTGGTACTCCTTAAACTCGGGTGCCAGTGCCTCCTTGAAGGCCACCGCTTTTGCGGCTATGGCATGCATGAAGGGCCCGCCCTGGGTGCCCGGGAAGACGGACCGATCAACGGCAGCAGCAAGCTCCTCTTTGCAGATGATTAGAGCGCCTCTCGGCCCGCGCAGGGTCTTATGGGTAGTAGTGGTAACGATATCCGAGTAGGGCACGGGTGAGGGATGCGCGCCCACGGCACACATGCCCGCAATGTGAGCGATGTCGGCCATGACCTTTGCCCCGACCTCGTCGGCAATCTCGCGGACGACCTTGAAGTCGATGGTTCTGGGATAGCTGGAGGCGCCCACCACTATGAGATGGGGCTTGTTCTTTCGAGCAATGTCCGCCATCTCCGAGTAGTCCAGCATCTCTGTCTCTTTGGAGACACTGTAGGGCACGATTTTGTACATCTTGCCCGAGAAGTTGACCGGGCTGCCGTGCGAGAGGTGGCCGCCGTGGGCCAGGTTCATGCCCATGATGGTGTCGCCGAGCTTGAGCACGGCAAAGTAGGCTGCCATATTGGCCTGAGTGCCGCTGACCGGCTGCACATTGACATGCTCTGCGCCGGCAAAGAGCTTCTTGCAGCGCTCGCGAGCCAGTTCCTCTGCCACGTCCACATGGGCCGTGCCGCGGTAGTAGCGTTTGCCCGGGTAGCCTTCCGCATACTTGTTTGTCATGATGCAGCCCTGGGCCTCCATGACGGCTCTACTTGCGAAGTTCTCAGAGGCGATCAGAATTATGTTATTTCGCTGCCGCTCCAGCTCAGCCTGGATCGCGGCTGCGATTTCGGGATCTTCAACGCTTAAAGGTTTCAATCAAATCACCGGTATATTGTCATGCTATCAGGATTGGAGGAGATGCAATGAGGAGAGCAAAATAGATTATGGTGATGACAGCATTTTATCTAAACCATAACTCTTTATTAGCTGTAGTTTGAAAGGTCTATCAGGAAGGACATGAGATGCTAAAGCGTGCCAGGATTATTGCCGATTATCAGTTTGGTAGAGGCGCAGGCGAGGCCCTCTTTCCCGATGACACAACCTACAGCCTCTCCAAAACGCGTCGGCTGAGGTACCTCTACTCCAAAAAGGAGCGGATCGCCACGGTTCGAGCCAGCGACAACCTCTTGACGCTCAGCATGATGGGGGCGCGGCGGCTGCATGCCCTGTTCGAAAGCCCGCGCCTGAGAGTTGTGGCCTCGGATGATGCCGCACCCTTCGTGGCCAAAGGAGGCAACGTTTTTGCCAAGCACGTTTTAGGCGTGGATGAGGAGATTCGAGCCGGGGAAGAAGTGCTGGTAGTGGACTCCCAGGATCGGCTGCTGGCCACGGGAACCGCCGTGCTCGCGCCTGAGGAGATGCTACAGATCAAGCGCGGGCTGGCAGTGCAGGCCAGAAAGGCTGCCGAGCACTGATCCGACAGTTCTTTTCATTTTTCATTCTTTGCTCGTGACACTCTCGACACACCCCATCTCCCGAGCGCAGGAAAGCCAAAATCCCATATATAAATTTTAAAAGAAATTATCCTTTGCCATCTGTAATTCCTCATGGTGTTGTAGGCCAGTTCATCCTGGATGTCCGGCAACTGACATCAGTTCTGCACACCGGCTCGATACGCATTCTCGTGTGCTGCCTGCGGACACGGAGCCGTTCGTCCCAGGGTCCGCCTGCCCGCCCGCGCCCGTGCGCTCGCGTGGGCCTGGCGTGCCTCAGGCGGGGGCTCGATACTGGTCGAATCGGGCCAGCCAAGCATTTCGAGCCGGCTCGCCGTTTGTTTTCATTTTTCAGTCTTTCAGTTCATCCTCGATGCTCCGGAACTGCTCCAGCGCGGTTTCCAGGCTCTCCACAATCTCCCGCGCCAGGATCGCCGGATCGGGCAGGTTGTCGGAGTCCTCCAGGCTATCGTCCTTGAGCCAGAAGATGTCCAGGCTGGCCTTGTCCCGTTTCACCAGATCGTCATAGCTCAAGGCCCGGAAGCGTTCCGTCTCCAAGCGGTCGTGCCGATTATCCGCATTGTAGCATTTGATGAAATCCTGCAGGTCCTCCAGCTTGAGCGGATTGGTCTTGAGTGTGAAGTGCTGGTTGGTCCGCAGGTCGTAGATCCACAGCTTATCCGTCCATGGCGTCTCGCTGGCCGGCTTTCTGTCAAAGAAGAGCACATTGGCCTTGACGCCCTGGGCGTAGAAGACGCCCGTGGGCAGGCGCAGCAGCGTGTGAAGATCGCAGTCTTGCAGCAGCCTTCGCCGCACAGTCTCGCCTGCTCCGCCCTCGAAGAGGACGTTATCCGGAACCACAATCGCCGCCCGGCCGTTGATCTTGAGCAGATTGCGGACGTGCTGCAGGAAGTTGAGCTGCTTGTTGGAGGTTGTGGCCCAGAAATCCTGGCGGCTGTAGGAAAGAGTCTCCCGGTCGGATTTGCCCTCTCCGTTGACGATGGTGACGCTGCTCTTCTTGCCGAAAGGCGGATTGGTGAGGACCAGATCGTAGTGATCGTCTGGATACGATATCAGAGAGTCGCCCACCTCTATGGGGCTCTCCTCGCCGCCGATGCCGTGCAAGTAGAGGTTCATGGCGCACAGCCGCACCACGCCGTCCACCACGTCTTTTCCTCGCAGGGTGTGCAGCTTGAGGAATTGCTTTTGATCTATGTCCAGATCGAATCTCTTCCGGTCGGAAAGATAGTCGTAGGCAATCAGCAGAAAGCCGCCTGTGCCACAGGCTGGATCAAAGACTGTCTCGCCAAGGCGGGGGCGCACCACTTCCACCATGGCCCGGATGAGCGGGCGGGGCGTGAAGTACTGGCCAGCGCCGCCCTTCACGTCCTCGGCGTTCTTCTCCAGCAGCCCTTCGTAGATCGCCCCTTTGACGTCCACGTCCAGGCCCACCCAGGTCTCGCCGTTGATCAGCTCCACCAGGCGGCGCAGCTTGGCCGGGTCCCCTCTGCAGCGCCTCGACCCCGGCGTCCAGGCGGCTGAAGAGCTCCTCGATGCGGGCGACGATGCGACGCTGCTCGGGAAGAGGGGCAATGGGAATTGGAATTTTCCTCATCGGCGCCTGATTCAATTTTAGTCTGGTAGTACCTGTAACGTAATCTTGATAACGAAATGTATTTAAATAATATAGAATAAAATAGTTTACAGTTAATCCACTAATGGCCCTCAATACATGGGCATGATTGTTTACCCAACTCTTTCCCCGAATAATATACGATTTATTTTTTGAAGGGTCGAGGAATGGAGCACCGTCTTCACCAAGTAAAACTAATTCTTCGTCGAAAAGGTAGTCGTCAATCCAACCTACTTGCCCCGTTGCTCCGTAGTATGGAATCTGTCCTTTTCGCGTTTCTCGCTCTTTCGCATTGATTGGTATTCTCTGGCTATCTAAGATCTCAACACAATTTTCCAAATTCGTCCATATCCACGATTCAGGTAGATCATATAGCTTATCGTTGGCTTCCATCATCCTGCCAGCGCCTCGCTTCTTGAATCCATAGAGTTGCCCAATCGTCTCACCGAGATATCAAATTGTCAAGGTTACTATGTCGTTTACTGAGTCATTTGTCCGTGAAATTATCTTTGAGATCGCTATCAAGCTTCACTTTTACTCTGAACTCCACAGGGCGAATTTGCTATGTCATTTGCGGTGCAAATCTCAAGCATTATTGCCTCATGTTCTCGATTATTTTTTTGCCTTTTTCAGTGAGCACATATCTCCCTGTCTTTTTGGCTCCGATGAACTCGATAAGCTCAAGACCTCGCAGGAATCTGATATCGTTATCAATTGTTCTCTCGCTTACTTCGAAGGTCTCTGCGATCTGTACATCGATTAGAATCTCCCCTCGGCGGAGAATCTCAAACATCTTCACCATTCTGGCGAGCCGTTTTCCTTTTATACCGAAATTTAAACCGAAATTTGCACCGAAATTTACTGCGAAATCTTCGTCGGTCGCTTCTCGTCTCTCCGCCTTCGGCTTCCTGAACGTAACCGTGAAGAAGCTCGTGAAGGCGAACTCCAGCGGCGCCAGCCCTGCCTCGCTCATAAGCCGCTGCATCTTCCGAACGCCCGTTCCCATCTTTTCGATGTAATCCGCCCGGTGCAGCATACCAGCAATCTTCGGATTTCGCAGCACACTTCTTTTGCCGAACTCCTCGGGCGAGAGGCCCTTGGGCAGCCCTCCCGGATTGCTAATCTCGATCCGGTCGTCGTAGATCTCCACCATGACGTTGGCTCCTCGCTCGAAGTAATCCCGGTGGGCCACGGCATTGATGATCGCCTCTCGCAGAGCATCGTAGGGAAGCTCCGGAACCTCCCGCCGCCTGGCCTCTCCCGTCATCTCGTAGCGGACAGCGATGTACCTCTTGAGAAAGTTCATGGCCCCGTCGATGTTGCTCATCAGGTCTTCGTTGAAGTCCCGCCGGTCCAACACCGTAAATTTATCCGTTCCCTGAAAGAGTGCACAGGTCACAGCGGCATGAGGGTAAATGTAGTCCAGGTTCCTGGAAAAGAAGAGAATCCCGGTGTTGTTTACTATTATCCTCCCGTCCTCCAGCCGCTCCGCTGCACCCAGGTTTAATAGGATCGACTGGTCGTCCATGACCTTCGATACGCCTGCCAGGCGCAGGAATCGGTCCAGCTTCTTGGAATCGAAGTGCTCATCAAAAACGAACTGAGTGTTTCTCAGGTCGTCGAATCGAATCTTCTCCTCATCCTTGAGAAATTCGATGATCTCGCTGCGGCTGAGCTTTTGCGAGTTGGGGCCCACTCGCCGGTAGAAGCCTGATCCACATTTGCAGGGCTTGTCATTTCCTTCTTTGACGTTGATAACCAGAACATCCCGGAAGCTCTCCATCCCAATTTCCACCGGAGGATCGCAATTGTTGGCGGCGTCCTGAACTTGAGAATTGAGCCGGTTGGAGCCCCTCGCTCCTTTGATCTTCCGGTCATCAGTGATGCCTACGAGTATCTTGCCGCCGGATGCGTTGGCAAAAGCTACCAGCTCTTTGTCAAGGTTAGCCAGGGACTCCTTGAACTCTATCTTCTGGCCTTCGCCTTCTTCAAGAATTTGCTGCAGCTCTTGCGCATCCATACATTCGCCACCTCCCTCATTCCTCAGGTAGTACTGCCATCAACTATGTCGTGGTCATTTGTAATTGCCCAAGGATTCTAAAAGCGTTGTGGCTGCGGGGCGAATGAAATGAATTTTGAGGAGGTGCAGAGTCAAATCGCATTATGAATAAAAATCAAACTGCGTGCGGCCACCCCACCCTAAAGGGATGGGGTATGCTTCGGGCCGCACGCCCGCACGCCCGGTTTTTTTGGAATTCAGAAATCGTCGAGTCTTCGTTGCCCGGGTACTATTGATTTGCACGATTGAATCTCTGCCTTCGGTTTCATGGCCACATGGCGCGAGGACGGCAAGACGCGCAATGTCCACCTGGGGAGATGCGCAAAGATAGATGAGGAAACCGCCAGGCAGAGGGCCGGGAAGATGAAGGCGACGGCATTGGCGATCAAGGTTTGACAATGGAGATCAAGGATATAGCGAAGAGCAAAAAGAAATTAATACATTGAGTGCCATCATCCGATCATGGATAAAAAAAATATTGGGTCATTTTTGATTATATTGGCTTTGCTGGCTGGTTTGGCATTTTCCGCAGAAGCCAAGACGTACGAGTTGGAGAACCCTTGGGCCAGAGCTACTTTAATTGTCGACGGGAATAATATAGACGGATCTATTTTTATGGATGATCTTTGTGATGTTACCTGTCCTGGGTCAGAATCCCAAAAATGTTGCATGGACGGTTTTGATTATCAGTTTAGCGGTACTAAGGGCAGCGTTTCTTATGTAGGAAGAAGAGAGCCATGTATTAGATATGATAATGGTGGTTGTGATCCAGGGGCGGGATTTGAACCAGCGGAGGGAACGATAGATATCACTTATGACGGAGAATTGAATGAGATAATTATGATAATTCGCCCAAATGGATACGCGCCCGGCAAGTTCACTTTCTCCATTAGCGAGGATCCATTTAAAAGTTGAAAGTTGAAAGAATCTTGCACCAGCACGATTTGGTAGGTGATCTGGCCATAGCCATGGCTAAAACTACGCAATTCCAACGCGTATCACATCCTGGCCATAGTTGGGTGGCACCACCTATGGCTAAGGTGCCAAATGCAATTTCATTTTAGAAGAAGTAGCAGTTGATCGATTTGAGTTAATGCAAAAAACGGCGAGGGTTCACTTCATCCCCGACCTGAAGGTCGGGGTATTCGTGACCCTCTGCGCTCCCAATGTAAGAAAGGTGCCAGCTCCAGGACGTTCATATCAATTCGTAGACTTGTGGCAATGTGCTCTTTGAGCATCTCCAGCCACTCCACCTGCTCCGGCGTGAACTTCTGCCCTGTCCGCTCCTGCACTGCCAGCCAGGCAGCGAAGCGCTCGTCTACCGTTTCCCTGAAAGGCTGAAGAAGCTGATTTTCTCCCATGGCATAGCGCACCAGAGAGATGATATTAGTGAGCAGCTTTTGCGGTCCTGCGCCTTTGACCTTCGACTTCTCCAGATACTCGTAAGCCCGCCAGACCAGGTCAGGTGTGAGGTGGTAGGGCGGCTTTTCAATGGCCTCCGCCAGTTGCTTGATTTCCTCGTAAGTAAGGCGGCGCTTTCCATAAGGCTTGCCGTAGATGATCTGCAGCGCCGTCAGCTCGTCTTTGTTCTCCTCGATGAACTTCTTGAAGCAATCCGTGATCCTGTGGGCCCTTTTCGTTGCCCCGGCGTCGCCGCCCGCAAAAAGCACTTTGTCTTTGCTCAGCTCGTCGATGATCTGCTCATTTCTCTTCTTGATATCGATCAGCGCATTCCTGAATTTGGGATTGTCAAAAGGAAGACATGCGGCCTTGGCCAGCTCCTTGGCAGCCGACTTTACCTGCTCCTCGCTCGGCGTCTCCGTTTTAAAGATCTCCTTGGCCTTTGCCTGATGCTTGTCGGGATCTACGGCGTCAAGAAGGTCGTTCATAATCTGCTTCATCGGCCGATCCCCTGCCGCTTTCTTGAGATCCGAGCGATCCTTATCGCCCAGCTCCCGATCCAGCCTGGCCAGCCTCCCCGCCAGCGTTGTAAGGGTCTTCTCGCTGCGAACGCCAAGAGCCACCGACTTCACCAGCTTCTCGAAGGACACGCTCTTCTTTTGTTCCAGCGGCCGGGTGTCGGTCTTGTCCCTCTCGCACACTCCCACAGCATCCACGATCACAAAATGGGTCTTGTAGCGAGCACCCGGCGTTACGGATTCCAAATCCGTGGGTGAAATTGTCCTCGTTCCCCGTCCCTTCATCTGCTCGAAGTAGACCTGAGACTTGACATCCCTCATGAAGATCAGGCACTCCAGGGGCTTTATGTCTGTGCCTGTGGAGATCATGTCAACAGTTACCGCAATCCTCGGATTGGGAGAGTTTCGAAAATTGGAAATTAGCGTGCTGGATTTCTCTTGAGTTCTGTAGGTGATCTTCTTGCAGAAATCGTTCCCTTTGTTGAATTCCTCTCGCACGATCCTGACGATATCCTCGGCATGAGAATCGTCCTTGGCAAAGATAAGCGTCTTGGGAACAACGACTCTTTCCGGAAAGATCTCAGGCAGCTTCTCTTTGAAGGTTCTGATGACCGTTCTGATCTGGTCGGTGGCCACCACATTCCTGTCAAGCTGCCGGGGAGTGTACTCCAGGTCCTCATCGAGCATCTCCCAGCGCTTCTCTCTTGTCAGCTTGTCCCGGATATCGATGTAGTAGCCCGCCTCGACCTTGCTCCCCCGCTCGGAGATCTCAGTCTTAATCCTGTAAACCTCGTAGCCAACGTTGACCCCGTCGGCCACCGCCCTTTCGTGGTTGTACTCCATCACAAGATTCTGGTTGAAGAAACCAAGAGTCTGTTTGGAAGGCGTAGCTGTCATCCCCACCAGGAAGGCGTCAAAGTACTCCAGCACCTGCCGCCAGAGGTTGTAGATGGATCGGTGACACTCATCGGTAATCACAAAATCAAAGGTCTCCACAGGGATCTCTGGATTGTAAGTGATATCCAGCGGCTGCCCTTCTATGGGTGTTACATCGAAGAGCGATTGCTCCTCGATATCCGTATCAAGCTCTGCATCGCCCTTGAGCATGGAGTAAAGCCTCTGGATAGTAGTAATGCAAACCCGGCTCACCGGGTCCAGGGTGTTGGAGGTAAGATGCTGCACATTGTAAAGCTCGGTGAACTTTCGGCCATCGTCCGGAGTGACATACTGCTTGAACTCCGTCAATGCCTGCTCACCCAGCGTTCTCCTGTCCACCAGGAAAAGCACCCGCCTGGCATTGCCATACTTGATCAGCCGGTAGATGAAGCTCACCGCGGCGAAGGTCTTTCCGCTTCCGGTCGCCATTTGGATAAGGCTTCTAGGCTTAGCCTCTGCAAAGGACTGCTCCAGGTTGGTTATGGCCTCCGATTGGCAATTTCTCAGGTTTCCTGCCGCCAGAGCGGGCAGCTCCTTGAGCTTTGCTCTCAGTGTTTCTCCCTGATTCAGCCAGCTTTTTAGTGTCTCTGGTTTATGAAAAGCAAACACCCGGCGAGAGCGGGGACTCGGGTCTCTCAGATCTACAAAAAAGGTCTCAGTGCCGGTGCTTTCGTAACCAAAGGGAAGCGGGTTATCTATGTGTGGAATTTCTTCAGGAAGCCCGGAAAGGTAACCTCCTGTCTGCTCCTCCACTCCGCTCAAAGTACTTCCTTCGGGCTTAGCCTCAATGGCTCCCACTGCCTCACGATCGATAAAGAGAAGATAATCCGCAAAGCCTGATTGCAGAGGAAATTCACGAACCACGACGCCCAGAGCTGCTCCGAGGTTCAGATCATTGAAGTCCTGAATCTTCCATCCTGCCTGCGTCAGAAGTTCATCTATCTTCTGACGTGCTGCCTCTTCAGGCGTCATGGCATTAGCTTTATGCAGTGCTCATTAAAAATGTATCTCAAAACAATCAAAATTGAAGGACAAGAGCAATCTTAGCAGGTTTTGATTTTCAGCTCAAATTGGTTCTCAAATCAAACGTGCTCATCCCGTTCATCTCGAACCGAAATCCAGGAAAATCCAGAGTTAAAGTGACACCATCTCCAGCGGAGGAATTAAATCATAGAATGAGAATGATGGTGCCTGGGGAGAGAATGGAGGAGTGTCATGGGCAAGTTTTATAGAATTGGAGCGGTTATCGTCCTGTTCGTCAGCCTGTTCATTCTTTTGACATTACTGGCAGCGCCCTGCTTTGGCATTGAGACCAAGACGGCGTATACCCGGGATGGTATTCAATATATTAGCAAGGAACGAGTGGACGAAAACATAAGATATGAATACGCTAAGCCTGGAGATTATCGAGAAGTGCAGGTCCCCCTCAATACAATAGTAGTAGGCGCATCAACAATACCTGAAAGATCCCTGCAGGAAGAAGAAAAGGAGACTGAAATAGTGGAGAATTCGCCACCAAAATCCAACCAGACCGCCTCTGCGTCATCTTCGGAAAATAAATATCCTTATGCATCTCTCTTCATTGGGCTGCTGATAATCGGTGGGCTGGTTTTCTTTGTCGCATCCGTCTTCTCTGGACGTGATAGGCAATGAAGATCATAATATTGCAGAAGAATCGGCCCGTCCATTGCTGTCTTTCCATCTGAGCAGATCTTACGAACCGATACAGACTCGCCTCTGGAAAGCATTAAGCGAATCCACGACGAGCTACTTGACCCAACCTGAGCAGTATTAACGGGCTCAAGATAGACTACCTAAGAGCCCGAGACCTTTTTTCCTCCACTCCTGCTCACTCGAACCTCCACCCACAGCTGCGCCCACCAGGCAGAACGTCTCCGGCCGGCTCCTCCCCACCAGCCACCTCTGTATCATCTCCTCCACCTCGCCGGGCCTGGCACCAAAGACCTCCCCCAGCATCTCCTTGGCTGTCTGCAGCTTCATGGCCTTAGAGACCATGTGCCTGGATCTGCAGCCTCAGGGATTGTTCTGCATAAACACATACGCTATCTCTCCCCAAGCCTTCTCCAGCAGCTTCCCGTAGTACCCTATATCGAACTCCGATGCCGTCCTCTCCGGTTCCACCTCCCACTTTTTGGCGTCCTTCACCACGTAGCCTATCTCCATCCCCGGAGCCAATGAAATTCCCTGCTTCAAGTGAGCCTGCACCGCGGAAGCCTCAGCACACCTGCGGGAATAGCTCAGCCTGCTAACCCTGCGATGAATGGCCAGCTCCCGGACGTCGGCCTCTACAAGCTCGTCCATGTACCGCCTGCGCACCTCTCTGGGCCTTGGGCTCAATCCTCCTCAGCTCCTCTCGGCTCCTCGCCTCGCCCAGAACCTCGAACAGCTCTTTCTGCATCCGGAGCGCGTACTCGGGCGTGTCTCCCTTGCGAGCCATCACGCCCCGGATCTTCATCTTGCCTGTATTCAGCCGCCCGAAGTAGCGGTTATAGGCTCCCGAGCCATCGGCCATGGGCAGGAAGGCGATCCAGTCGTAGGAGTCCACCTCCGTCAAGATGCCCGTCTCCCTCTCCACGGCTTCCTTGAAGCTTGCTATGGGCTCGCCGATTACCCATAAGCAGTCCACGATACCGTGCAGGACCTGGAAGTTCATGCTCTCGGCCAGTTCCTTGATCTGCATGAGAAGCTCCCTTGAGATCTCTGTAATCCTCTCGTGAACCTGGATCTGGCCGAACTTGGCGTTCCTGTAGCCGGTATAGCCGAAGCAGGTTACCAGCATCCATTTGAGGATAGAGTCTATGCCGGCGTAATCCAAGTTGGTCTTCTTCAGCCTCTTGGTCTCGATGCGCAAATTGAGCAGCTCGGAGAGCACGGTGCTCAGAAAGCCCTTCAGCTCGGGATCTCGAACGGTTTCGGGGGAGAGGTTGTACTTGACAATGATAGAAGGATATAGGGAAGTGAAGTCGATCTGGTGGACTTTCTCGTACACGCCAGGTTCGGGCTGGAAGATCATGCCGCCTTTGTCGCAGGCCCTCAGCTCCGAGATGTTTCTGAGGCCCTCTGCATCCCTCTTCCGAAAGGGCACTGCTACGCCCCGGCGCAGAGCCTCGAAGACCTCGTAGCTGGAGATGAGCGTGCCGGGAGTGAAGCGAGAGGTGAGATTGGGAGAGAGGCCAGAGAGCCGGGAGGCCATGAGGACGGTCGGCTCCAGGTCGTATCTTCTGGCCTTGCGAACCATGAGGGGAACCCAGGTATCGGCATGTGGACATAGGATCTGGTCGGGATCGTGGGACTTGATCAGCTCCAGTAGATCGGAGAGGACCTGCCTCTCTGGCCCTTCCAGCCTCCGCTTGCGGCCATCCAGGATCTCGATGCGGGAGATATCCCTGGGCATGGAAGGATCTCCAGCCACCTGTATTTCCAGGCTGGTCAAAGGGACCTCAAAGTCAGGTGAGAACCTGGACTCGTCTCTGTCTCCACAGGGAAAGAGGTCGTGCTCTGCCATGTAGCGCTGATCCTGGCGGACGTCTACGTTGTAGAGCTCGGCCTGGTGGCGGGTTTGGATCTCGATCTTCTCGGCTACTTTGCGGCTGGCATAGATTCTGTGGCCCTGGAAGATGCCGAAGATGGTTCTGAAGCTGCATTCCTCTGCTTTGAAGCGGCTCTCCAGGGCCTCGATCATCTCCCGGTGGGCGGGAGGGTCCTTGAGATGCATGTAAAATGAGGGAGAATAGGCGACGCAGGCTTTGGTGAGTCCTCGTTCACGGCCCCACAGCTCGACACAGCCCTTGTAGTAAGAGTCGAAAATCCACATACGCACCTCCCCCAAAGGCTATCTTGCTGCAGGCAGAGGAGATAAGGACGAGGCAGGTGGGGCGAATGTGATCAGAATGATCGGATACGTTAAAGGAACCTGGTCGAGCTGCGATTGCGTGCGAGGGACGGGATTCTCGCGTGTCCAGGCTACGGTATTTTTCGTCGGACCAAAGTCGCGAGTTCGTTCCTTTCATCCATGAAGTGCCCACCCGCGTGCTCCCGCGCCCATGAGCGAGCGGCAACATCCGGGCTCCCAGGCCCGCCTGGCCGCCACCCACAGGGCTGCCGGGCCGGAATGGAAAGCGCCAGCTGGCCAATCCAAGTCAGGAGTAGCTGGAATGTTTTTTTCAAGATTAAGATCGAAAAGATGTCAATCTCAAAGCGCAGAATAAATCTTGTAAGATCCCAGCGCAGAACAAAAAAAAGTCTGCCCCCTTATCCCAGGAATTCCGTTACTATCGTCACGGTCTCCTCCGGATGGCTGATCCAAAAGATATGCCCAGCACCGTCAATCTCGCGTATTTGTGCGCCTGGAATTGCCCCGGCTATCCGGAAGCTATTTGGCGGCGGAGTTAGTACATCCTGATTTCCGATTATTATCATTGTCGGCACTTGAATCGTATTCAAGCGCTCATCGACATCAAAAGCCATGAAGGCCTCAAGCTGGGCCATGTAGGATGCAAGGGTACCTGGGTAAGCAAGATTGGCCTGAATCTTCCGCTCCACTGTATCCGGATGAGCGTCAATGAACTCCTGAGGATAGCAGACAGCTCCGGTCCATAACAAGTAATCATGAGCGGAAAGGTCCTGCCTGGGATAGAAATATTTCTGGATTTCGGGCGGCGGAAAAATCCTGGATTTCCCACCGGCCGAGGTGGCCCCGAGCACCAGCTTATTGACATGCTCCGGGTGATCCAATGCCATTTGCAGGGCGATCATGCCACCCATGCTCCCTCCAAAGACATGGGCTCGATCAATTGCCAGGGCATCCATCAGACCGACGGTATCTTTGGCCATCTGCTCAATGGTACAGGGGCCGGACTGATCGCTGCGACCTGAGCCGCGATTATCAAACAGAATTACTTTGTAGCGATCTGCCAATTTTTGGGGCACGATCCATCCCCAATCAAGAGAGTGGCCCCCCAGTCCCATAATCATGAGCAATGGCTCTCCCTGGCCATGGATCTGGTAATACATCTTTATGTTGCCCACAGTGACTCTGCCTGCAGAATTTGGTTCGCAGGTCTTGTCAGCGATTTTAGTCAGGGCCGAAGAAACATCGATCGAGTGCATCAAGAGAGCTTGGTGGCCCTACAGTTAAAAATTTTTCTATGTAGGCTCTAAAATTATGAGGTCCGGAGAATACCGGCCATAAATCTCTTGCAGCCTAGCCGCCCAGCTTTCGAGGTGTGACTGTCTTTTCCTGCCCGGCTGTGCTGTTACTTTTTCCCAAAACCACGTTGGAGTTCGTACCATTGCCTGAGGCTACCCGAATGTCAGAAGACTGATAGTTTTCTTGCTGGGAAGCCTCTGCAGACCTCTTTTTCATCAGCTGGTCTATCTGCTGATCGATCTCGGAGATAAGAGAGAAGACCGCATACATAGAGCTGTCAAAGGAATCCTCGGAGGCATGATTGCCGTCCCTGGCCAAAACCCGGATTCGATAGTCTCCCGCAGGCAGATCCTTGGAGGACCATTTCCAGCTTGTAGATTCGGACCATCTGCCCATATCCCTGCCATTGAGCTGGAATTTGTATAGGATTTTGTCGCCTTCCGGGTCCTGGGCCTCCGCCTTCCAGATCACTGTCGCGCCCTGGACCGCTGGGCTGGCAATATCTGGCACAAGGACCTTTAAGACTGGCGGCTGATTGGAGTCTACAATAGTAATAGTGATGATCGCGTCTTTGAAGCTGTCAAATGAATCCTCAGAGGCATGCTTGCCGTCCCTGGCCAGGACTTTAATCCTATACTCACCGGGCGCGGTGGAAGATGTCTCCCAGACCCAGGAATTCGACGATGACCATTCCCTAACTTCTTTTTCATTAGCCAGGAATTTGTAGGCGATCTCGTCCCCATCAGGATCAACGGCAATCGCATTCCAGGTTATAACAGCACCTTTGGCCTGAGGACTGGACCGGTCCGATTTTAGCGCTGTAACTTCCGGGATGCTGTTAAGAGATGTCAGAGCAAATGTGCTATCCAGGGAGCTGTCGAAGGAATCCTTCGATGCGTGCAAGCCGTCTTTAGCCAACACGGCAATCCTATAGTCTCCAGGCTTTTCTGAAGAGGTATCCCATACCCAGGAATTGGATACCGACCAGTCGGTCACATCTTCATCGTTCTTCATAAACTTATAGTAAATCTTGTCGTTATCCGGATCGGTGGCGCTGGCCGTCCAGGTTATCATGCCGCCTTTGCTCTGAGGACTGGCCTTGTCTGATTTGAGCGCTTGCAAAACTGGAGCCTGGTTGGGGCGACTTAGGGTGAAGCTCGCGTTTATAATGCTATCAAATGAATCCAAAGAGGCGTGCTCGCCATCTATTGCCAGGACTGATATCTGGTAATCTCCTGCCGGCAAACCTTGAGAGAGCCAGCTCCAGCTATTGGTCTTGGACCATTTCCTCACCTCACGGCCGTCCAGCAAGAATTTGTAAAGGATTTTGTCACCTTCTTCATCCGTTGCCTCCGCCTTCCAGAAGACCGCTGCACCCTGTTGCTGAGGACTGGATCTGTCCGGCACAAGGGCCGTTAGGGCAGGAGGCTGATTGGAATTGGATAAATTGGATTCATCGGATGGGCCGACTTGGGGAGAAGCGGTCTTTTCTGATATTTTTTCTGTGCCGTTGCTGGCATCGGCATTAACGTTCGGTGCTGCAGATGAAGATGACTCATTAGACTTGATAGGCGGCTCGGATGCAGCCAATTTCGAAGAGATATTGGCATCAGGCGAGGGAGCTGTCACCGGCGCTGCAGAAGCTTGCACAGATGTCAAGATCTCTCCCGTAGCAGCTTTCGTTTCATTGGCTGCAACTGTGGAGGATGGAGATGGTGCGGGCTTTGCCGCAGGCACAATCTCTTGCGTGCCGGCCCGATTAAGAGTCAGATTGTACTTCAAAGATGTATTGTCTTCTAAAGTCAGATTATTTTTTTCTGGCTGATTCTCTCCATTCGATGGGATGCTTAAGCTCGAAACATTTTTTCCGGCAACTGAGGTATTGTTCTGCACTTTGCTGGCTGCTATGCTGGCAGCAGTTGGAGGAGAACTTGCCGTCTTTTCGGGCTGCAAAGCCTTCTGAGAAGCAGGCTTTTTAACCGCAGTCTGAGAGCTACTCGATGAGCTGCCGCCTCCTCCCGCGCTGAGAACGGTTACCTTGCTTTTATCTTCAAAAATTACAGGAGAATTGTTCTCGGTGGCATTGATTTTTGTGGAGTTGATATCCGTTGCATTGAATCGAGTAGAATTGATACCCGTTGAGTTCAAGGCTATGGATTGACTGATTGACGGGCCGGAATTATTTAAGATGTAATTCAGTGGCTTTTTTTCATAGTTTATTATCCCTGCCTTGACGAATAGCTTCTTTCCTTCCTCTAAATATGAATACAGGGGGCTTAATGCTTCTTGGGGCCAGGGCCAGGTGCCCTCAAGCTCTGTGATTGGCTCGCCGGAAGAACTCTGATATGGGCCAAAGGCAAAAGCCAGGGCAGCTATAAAACAGGCCGCCAACAGGAAGATGGCCAGAGCGACACGCCTGCTCGCGATGCTTTCCAGGGAAATACGGGGAAGGGCACGCGTCGATCCCAGTCCCCTCTTTGGCAAAAGAAGAAATCTTCTCTTGCGGGGCAGATTCGACCAGCGGCCATAGGCCACCGCCGCCAGTAATATGGCCAGAAGAGAGAGAATTGTGGCTAAAGACGCACTCTGCAGTCCTCGGGGAGTAGCCGTCAGAATGAGGCTGAATAGTCCTGCCAGCAAAGCAGAAGTGGCCAGGCAGAGAAATGCGCGCCTGTGCCCACTAAGGTCGCTTTTGCCGGGAAATAGCGATAGTGTGGCAAGATATCCAGGAATGAGGAACACGAAAATGAGGGCAGGGATTGATAGCGCGCCCTGCAGGGATGGCGGCGACAGATGAACTAGGGCTAAAGCTATAACAGAGATCAAAACAGACGCAATTAGATGCCAGGGCGGTGGCCAGGCCAGCCTCATATTCTTCACCCTTACTCAATTACTGATAAAACCTTTTTCCTACGAACCTTTGGTTCTGGTAACATGAGTCTTATGAATTATGAACGTGAGTCGATCTCAAGCTCAATGCCCACCGGGCAGTGATCGGCGCCTGTGACATCTTTAAGGATAAACGCCGACGAGACGGCATCCCGCAGATTTTCACTCACGAAGAAATAGTCGATCCTCCAGCCTACATTTCTTTCGCGGGCCCGTGTCTTCAGATCCCACCAGGAGTAGTTCTCGCCCTCCGCATGAAAGATACGAAATGTGTCTAGAAAGCCTCTTTCGACCAGCCGGTCCATCCAGGCCCTCTCCACCGGCAAAAATCCTGAGATCTTCTCGTTGGCCTTGGGACGGGCCAGATCGATCTCCTTGTGGGCAGTATTGATGTCCCCGCAGATAACAATCTTCCTGCCCTCGGCCTTGAGCCTGTCGATGTGGTCCAAAAAAAGATCATAGAACTTCAGCTTGTACTCCAGTCGCTCCGGGGAGGCTTTGCCATTGGGAAAGTAGACAACGAAGAGCAGGAACTGTCCATAATCGGCCACAATAGCTCGATGCTCGTCATCAAAGCCATCGATTCCCAGCGTGTATTTTACGCTCAGGGGCTCTGTTTTAGAGAAAAGAGCCACTCCATCCCGCCCTTTTCTCTCCCCCGAGCCGAAGTAGGAAAAGTAGCCAGGCATGCTCTTTAGCTCTGCAGGGACCTGATCGGCTGCCACCTTTATCTCCTGCAGGCAGAGCATATCCGGCATATCTCCTTTAAGCCAATCTACGAAGCCCTTTTTATAAATGGCTCTTAGCCCGTTCACATTCCAGGAGAGAAGTCGCAAGGTTGGCATTGCATCTAGGAAATATTGACTGGGAATATCTTTCTCTCTTCTACGGTGCTGTTCTCCCAGGGCTGGAGCAAGAGCATGATAACCTGCGTGCTGCCGGGCTTTTTGGCGCTGAATTCAAAGAGCTTTTTGCCAGGCACACCAACCCATCCCGGCTTTGCATTGCCGGACAGTTCGGATGAGGACACAAGGCTCAGGTACTCGGTATCGAACTGGTTCCACCATTCAAAGCCTGTTGAACCAGCGTTGGACTCCAGCTCGATGGTAAAATTCTCTCCTGCCGTGACATTGATGACTTCTTCGCAGGGGGCATTGTCGCAGATGCTGCCAGCAGACGTTGTGGCCAAGGCTAATAAGACGGCTGCGATCGCAGCCAGAAACATGCTCGCTAGTCTCTTCATGTTAGATACCTCAAATTTAAATGGTGAGATGCGGAAGTTTTGACTCTATTAGGAAATACGGATATTTGTAGCTGATTATCAACAAACACTTGTATGCAAATATTATATTTATATCTATTGAGTGCAGAGCGGGTAGTGATCAAAATAAGAGGTTGGAGTTTTTTGAACTCATTTACGGCGAGTGATTCCATGAACGTCCTCCGCCAAGTGCTATCCTGAAAAAACAGTATCTAATGATCCTGATTCTGAAACAGATCAAAATACCAACCCTTAACTTATTCACAACCTTCACTTAGCTTTACAACTTTATTCTTCTTTCCCATGCCCCATTGATGGGTATATAAAGTCAAAGGTTTCGGGACTACACATAAATTGACCCGATAGAATGAGAGACAATATTGAAAAATGATCGCTGAGTGTACTTCATGATGCCATCGTTGTTATGGAATAGATATGCTTTAGCTTACTACAACGATCCAACGATGAATAACCTATGATTTATTCGACTGTATTTTAGATACAGCTATATCATTAACTATTTTTTAAAAAAAATTGTTGAATCGTTGTATCAAGCTTCTATCTCAGCTTGTGCGATAAACTTGATGAGTTCCGATCCCAGCTTGGTTGTCTTTTGGACTTCTTTCGTGATCTCATCAGGTGCTGTGCCTTCTTTGGTCATGGACTTGATCACAGTCAGGGCTTCATCAGGGACTGTGAAGTACTCATCAATGTCCTTTCTGTGACCCCATACATCTCCTTGCAGCAGTTTGACACCCTGCATGTCCAGGAACACTTCAATTGCCTTGGACATGGTCTTCATGTAGGATGGCGGTACCTGGACCATCTGCAAGCGTGGTACCTTCTGGAGCAGGTTGAGGAAGTCCACATTGGATGCTCTAAATGCGAGATGAACAGCTTTCTCATTCGGTCTTATCGAGTTGATCTCTTCACGAGAACTGATTATTCGTATCTTCATGACATATCACCTATACTAAATTCGTTATATCTTAAAACGACATTCAACGTATATAAATTTTTCTGTTTCCAGCAAATGACGTATTTAATAAAGTATATGGGTTATATGGGATATATCTACTATTATTCGCGTGGAAAAGAAATATTAATAAAGATATAAATAATGGAGATGATAGCCCATATAACCCATATATTTTAGGGATTAGTACCTATTCTCCCAAAAACTGCCACTCTCCATCCAACCATAATCTTGCCAGCAGCCATAGCAGGCATTCTTGACCTCCCACAATCGTTCCTTTGTTCCTTGTACTTGCCAAAAAACCGAATTGGGATTCATATACTTATTTGCCCATAAACGCTCTTTTGCAGCCTGGACAGCATACTTTGCCGGAACATACGGATAGCTCCAATATGCTGATGGATAATAAGCGGGGTAATAAGAATCCAAATATTCAATCCCCTGTCCTTGATCATGTGGGAATGTATAGGAGAACTCTTGAGCCGTTCCAGTAGCGACTAATCCTAAATAGATAGCTAGGATTGTAAATGCAAAGTAATATTTCACTTGATATCCCCTATATAAGGTTCCGTGGTTGAACTAAATAGTTTCCCCTCTTGAGCTTTCTCCAATCAATTGGCATCCAGAAGCAGACCAGAAAAGCTCATGTTGAAGAATTGGTTATATGGGTTGTTTTTGCTATTAACCGTACAGTGA
>CAVVKN010000012.1:0-159535 GCA_963748825.1 Methanotrichaceae archaeon | reverse complement strand
CCTCCTCCTTATCCGGGTGCACCGCCAGCACCAGCACCTCGGATGGCGCAAGATCCCGGACCTCGACATAAGCAAATTCTCCCGCCCGTTTTACTGGCAGCTTTGATCCTGTCTTGTTATTCCCGGAATACCTCTTCGGCTTGGCTGCCTCCTCTGCAGAATTGAGGACCACGGTCATGTTGCCCTTGCCCTCCGGTAGATTCAGTCCAGCGTCTACGAGCACATCGGCGCTGCGCTTCTCGCTGCCGTGGGAATTGAGAACGCAGAGCACCTCCTCATCGTCCAGGATACGTGACCAGGCCACGATCTGGCCGTCCAGTTTTTCGCCCGCAATCTCATAGCCCGCCCCGTAGAAGTCGAAGCTGGAAAGCCCCTTTTCCGGAAGGGCCATCTTGCGCAGGTACTGCCTGCCGTGGCGAAGCGCAGGGAAGGCCTGGCGCAGCGCAGCCATGGCGGCAATCTTGCGAAAGACGGGAAACTTGGGATCAAAGCAGTGATATCCGGCTGTGCCGAAGGGCCCAAAGCCCGGCAGGCTGCTATCACTCTGGGCAGTTAGACTTCCAGTTCCTGGAAGGTGCGGGTGCTCCGGCCCAAACATGGCCTCCCGTAGATAGCGGTCCGAATTCTTCCAGTCCGGCAGCCATTTCCTCTCCGCCTCCTCTGGCCCGGCAAATGCCTGCTCCGTGCCGTAGTAGATGCAGGGAATGCCCAAAGTGAAAAGCTGCAGGGCTACGCCGGCGGCAACCTGAGCTTCCGATGCCGCCTCCGCCGAGAAGCGGATCTTCTCCCCGAAGACATGATCGTGATCGTCCAGGACGGAGACATGCTGATTACCAAGGTTGCGGTGCGATCCGAATACTGCATTGGAGTTAAAGCCCTCGAAGTATGCTCCCGGATGAGTCAGCCCTTTGGCCACGCCGCCCAAGACCTGCCGCATCTCTCCGATATCAAGAGCTGCATTGAGGTTTCTGTCCAGCGCTTCGAAGTACCTGTCGGCAGTGTAGTCCCCTCCAGCAATCTCACCCACCAAAAAGAAGTTCTCCTTTCCCAGGTTGGCGGCAAACTCCTTGATTGTGCCGCAGAAGTTTCTCCCCTGCTCGAAGGATACGTGCTTTAAAGTATCTATGCGAAAGCCGTCGCAGTCAGTCAGGGCAATCCAGTATTTGTAGCACTTTGCAAGGTCATTTAAGAGGCCCGGCACATCAAGGTCGAAATCCCTCAAGCAGAGGAAATCGGAGCGCTTGTGCTCCGCCCGAGGATCGCAGATATCGCCCGCCCCAAGGTTGCCGCTGCCTGCCCGAGTATAGCGCTCCTTATCCTGAAGCTCCCCCGGCCACACCCCATCCTGACCGTTCTCTATGGCTTCTGCTGGCTGTCCAATGCCATCGCGCCAGGCGCCGAACTGGTGGCGTCCGGTGGTGTATCCTGCCTCATAGATCCCGCCGGGCGTTCCATCTGCATAAAGCCAGTTGCATCCGGAATGGTTGAAGATGATGTCCAAAATTATGCGAAGCCCCTCTTTGTGAGCCGCAGCCACCAGATCCACAAGATCTTTGCGGCTGCCAAATCGCGAATCGACCTCTAAAAAGTCCTGCACGCCATAGCCATGATAGCTATCCTCATGCTGCCGCTGTCTGAAGACGGGGCTGAGCCATAGCGCCGTGACGCCCAGGTTCTTCAGGTAGTCGAGCTTGGAGCTGACTCCCTTTAGGTTTCCGCCCTGCCAGCGCGCTGAGCCCGACGTAGCCCAGAGCTGCCAGCTCCAGGGCTTTTCAGCTATGTCGGGACGTGCTGCCCAGAGATTTTTTCGATTCAAAAGCTTCCGGCTTTTCTCCAGGCCGTCGGAAAAACGATCCACCAGGAGGAAGTAGAGCATTTCATCTCTCCAGTCCACAGGTGAAGGATAGTATTCCTGCCGCCGCGGCAAAGAGACATCATTATCGATGCTATCCGGCCTGTCCTTTCCAAGCGCATTTTCTGCAAACTTCATAGAACAGTCATCCCTTTTCATTTCTTGAAACTTTAAATAGAATATTAATAATAAAATAATGAATATCATTCACAAACAATTGCAACCTATACTACACTTATTATTTCTTGCATATTGTATAAATATTTTACTACGACGGGAAAGGGAAAATCAATTGCTATGATGGGAAAGAGAAAAACAAGAAACGAAGGACAAATATACAATTAACAACAACGGCTCCTTTAGTGAAGAGAATGAAGAAGACCCTGGCAATTCTGCTCGCTGCCATCTTCATGATCATGGCATGCGCAGAATCGGTTTATGCCGATGATGATGAAGGCGATGAGGCCGATGAGAACACGGCAGGCGAAGGAGATTCGGCAGATGACGAAAAAGAAAATAGCGTGCCCGGCTTCGAGTTTGCATTTGCTGCAGGAGCGGCAATAGCTGCGGTGCGACTCATCAAAGCCCGCCTGCTCTAGGATCTGCAATCTGAAATCCTTGCACTCTTTTTCTCAGAATAATCGAAACTGTTAAGGTCTATTTGATGCAAAACATTGCGCATGACTTTTGCATTCTTTCCCGCGGTGGACCTGCGTGGTGGCAAGTGCGTGCAGCTCGTCGGTGGCGTGCCGGGCACGGAGGTCGTGGCCCTGGACAATCCACTGGCGCAGGCGGAGCACTGGGTAGCTGAAGGCGCGGATCATCTGCATATCATCGATCTGGACGGGGCCATTTTAGGAAAAAGAGTCAACGCCTCCATCTTAAGCCAGATCGTGAAAAAGCTGGACCTGTTTATCCAAGTGGGCGGAGGCATCAGGACTGAGGAGGATGTGTCGACTATCCTGGATCTGGGTGTGGATCGAGCGATACTGGGAACGGCAGCCCTGAAAGATCCGGATATGGTCTCTCGCCTCGCCGATCGTCACGGCCGGGAAAGGATCATGGTGGCCCTGGATGTAAGAAGGGGAGACGTGACCACGGAGGGCTGGCAAAAGACACTGGGCAAGAAGGCCGTGGAGCTGGGAAGGCTCTTTGAGGAGAAGGGAGCCGGATCTATTCTCTTCACCAATATCGATGTAGAGGGACGACAGTTGGGCATCGACCTGCAGCCGACGCGCGACCTCGTGCAGGCACTCAAGATTCCCGTAGTGGCAGCAGGCGGAGTCACAACCATCGAGGATGTCCTGGCCTTGCGGAAGACAGGCACATCCGGAGCGGTGGCGGGAACGGCGATCTACACCGGCAAGCTCTCCGTGCGCCGGACACTAGAGGCTTTGAGGTGAAAATCATGAGAAAAGGAGAAGCAGAAGGACTGTTTCGAGAGTGCAGGGCGAAAGCTGCCCTGGACCTGGATGGCTCAGGAAAGGCCGCCGTCAGCTCCGGATCGGGATTTTTGGATCATATGCTCACAGCTCTTGCCCGCACAGCCCTGCTCGACTTGACGGCGCAGGCGGAGCCGGGCTTTTACAGAACCCAGGCGCTGGGAACAGCAATCGGCCTGGCCCTGGACAGCAGCCTCGGGGATCGCAGCGGAATTCGCCGCTATGGCTCCTCCTCCGTGCCCATGGACGAAGCCCTGGCCGATGTGGCCCTCGACTTCAGCGGCCGGCCCTATCTGGTCATATCCGGAGAGTTTCGGGGCGAGAGGATAGGTGACTATGATGTACAGCTCCTGCAGCCGTTCCTGGAGGCGCTCTGCGTCGGCGCGCGGCTGACTTTGCATGTGCGCTTCTACGGCGAAAATGACCATCACAAGGCGGAGAGCGTCTTCAAGGCCCTGGGCTTTGCCATTCGTCAAGCGGCAGCAAAAGAGGGGACGGGCGTGCCCAGCACCAAGGGCGTGATCTAAGAGAGAAACGGATGCGGCTCACCCGCGCAGCAAGCTGCGGGGCATCCAAGACGCCGCCGCATGAATTGGCCCGCAGAAGGACCGCCCCAAGGAAATCAGCTGGGCTAACGTCCCCTCAAAAATCCTGATCTCTTCTATTTAGCGATCGTGGGGCTCTATCCGGCGGCTGGAAGAGCCGGGGTCATCCAATATGCCCCAGCACAATTCAAAATGGAGACGTTGCATATTATGCATGCCTGGAAGATGGCGAGCAATTCTCAATCCCTGGACAATTCTCAGGAACGACCATATATTCCACTCTATTGCTTTCCGAGACCAGGTTGCCATAACGATCATATATCTCGAACCACATAGTATGTTTTTCTTCGATGTCGCCGATGAACCACCAATTATACCTTCTGTTTGCAGATACAGGTATGTAGCCAGATTGTAATACTGTGTTATCTGGATATTCTTCGTAGAGTTTAAGTAACCCTCTTTTGCACGGAGCAATTATCATCCTCGATACGTCATGCAAGAATACGCACTTTGCGTTACATGAATAACGATTTCCCCAATAATCAACTATCGAAAGGCGATTCACGCAATTAATACTTGAATCATCAACAGAACCCATATCTGTTAAATTTTCAGGCATTTCGTCAACTTGACCACTTCCAAGTGCAGAAATATTTAGTAGAAGTGCAGCTTCGGAAGATTCATTAAGAGAATTGTACCCAGATACGGGAAAACTTGCGATGAATAGCCAACATGCTAAACATACAGCAGCAACGAAATTAGTTCTCATTCTCATCTTTTCTCACCAATAACATTACATGTTTTTTTAGATTTAAATAGTTTTTGTTTTGATTTTTGTTTTAGTTTAGACTCCATGACCTTGTAGCGAGGTCAAGACCCTTTTTAAGGATTAATAATTAATTCAAGATATCTATTATCCACTCCAGTTGGCCAGTTTGACAGGTAATTAGAACGGCTGGCCGAAACTGCATTCCCTCAATAATCCCGATCTTCTCTTCCGTCAGCTCGTGAAGCTCGTAGACGAAAGTGCCTATGGTGAGGTCTTCTCACTCAAAAATTGACCCCATTGAGTAGAACACCCGAAAATGCGAACTCTCCCCGGAACGACGCCGCAGCTAGCCCTCATGAATCTTGCCTTAGCCAAAAAGAATAATAACTCATAAAGCGATTCGAACCTCTTTAACCGGAGAATAAGATGATTCGCGTCATATCCCTGGACATGGACGGCACCCTGGTCAACTCCAGGTTCGTGGACAAGGTCTGGATGGAAGGCATGCCTATGCTTTACGCCGAAAAGACCGGCCTGGACTTTCCCGTTGCCAAGAGTTACGTTGTCGGCGAGTACATGAAGATCGGCAGCGACAAGCTGGAATGGTACGACCTGCTCTACTGGATCGAGAGGTTCGGGCTAAAGGTCGGCAAGGACGAGCTCTTGCAGATGTACGAGGACGAGATAGAGACCTACCCCGAGGTGCAGGAGGTGCTGGATCTTCTCGCCGAAAGCTACGAGCTGGTGGTGACATCCAACGCCGCCCGCGAGTTCATCGACATTGAGTTGGAAGGCCTGTCGGACTACTTCAGCGAGACCTTCTCCGCCACCTCAGATTTCCGGGAGGTCAAGAAATCGCCTCTCATCTACGGCACGGTCTGCGCTCACATGGGCGCCAAGCCCTTTGAGGTTCTGCACATCGGCGATCACTACAATTACGACTACGAGTCGCCCCTGGAGGCTGGTCTTGACGCACTCTTCTTAGACCGCAAAGGAGAGCGTTCCGGCCGCGAGGTAGTGGGCGATTTGCGAGAGGCCATAGAGCTGATCGACGGCTGCATTTAGGCACGAACCAACCCACATTCTCACCCGGAATCCATAGGAATCTGAATACATGAAGAGAGAGAAAAGGCTGATCCTGGCACTGGATGTCACCTCCCGAGAGCAGGCCCTTTCCTTAGCCGGACAGCTCAAAGACCACTTTGATGCCATTAAGATCGGCTATCCCCTTATTCTCTCCGCGGGACTGGAAATAGTAACGGAGATCTCCGCCACTCTGCCTGTCATAGCCGACCTGAAGGTGGCCGATATTCCCAACACCAACCGGCTCATCTGCGAGGCGGTGCTGGGCGCGGGGGCGAGCGGCATCATCGCCCAGGCCTTCCCGGGAAAGGACTCTCTGCAAGCCTGCGCTAAGAGCGCCGCAGAGCACGGAGCCGATCTCTTTGTCGTCACGGAGATGAGCCATCCTGGGGCAGAGCTTTTCATGGCCCCCCTGACAGAGAGAATGGCCAGGCTGGCTGTGGAGGCAGGTGCCAGCGGGGTTGTGGCCCCAGCCACGCGCCCGGAGAGAATTAAGCTGATCCGTTCCATCATCGGAGAGCGCATCATCATATCGCCTGGAGTCGGCGCCCAGGGAGGCTCGGCTGGCGAAGCTCTGCTGGCCGGCGCGGACTATCTGATTGTAGGCAGATCGATTTACGAGGCGGAGGACCCGGTAGCCTCTGCAAAGAAGCTTCTTGCTCTTGTCCACTAGCTTGATCGATAGCAGATGCTGGCAGATTTAAGCTGAGCTGATGGCATCGTTTCTATACTTTGCAAATTGATATACTACTATGATTGTAGCAGACTTCGCCACCATTCCCATGGGCACGGGAACCAGCGCCTCCCATTATGTGCTGGCCGTTCATAACCTTTTGAGACAGTCCGGTATTAAATTCGCTGCCGGACCAATGTCCACGGCCATTGAGGCAAGCACCTTTGAAGAGCTTTTTGGAGTGATCGAGATGGCAAATAAAAAGCTGGCAGAGATGGGTGTGCAGAGAATAATAACCACGATGCACATCGATTACCGTCTGGATAAGGATGTATCTATCGAGTCCAAACTGGGGATAATCAAAGAGAAATAGTACAACAGAAAGCACAACATACAATAGTACATCAATTCATAGGGGATTCGTGGCCTGTAAGAGCCAAAGCAGCAGGATGAGTAATTGAGCTACTTCGATGTGATGATACAGGAAAACTAATCTTGGTCGGCCCTAAGTTTTGGAGATACAACAGCTCTGCCTGCGTCTGTGGCTCGATAAGCTTTTCCATTCCCTAGGACAACATGAACCAGTCCACGCCTTTCCAGCCTGGCAGCCGACTTGGTGACGGCCACATAAGCTGCCATATACGCCTCCGGCCATCTCTCCTTGCTGAACATGGGCTTTCCAAATCGAATTTTTTCAGGAACCCACCCGTATACATCCATAAACACGTGTCTGAAATACACCCATCCGTCATCAGAATCTACGCTCATGCGCAGCATCGTCTTTTGTAGGTCACTCAGACCCCGTCCCATAGATTTTAGTATAGCCATTAGTCTATTTCAATCTATCGGCTTAACTTCCCCCAAGCATCTGCATAAATGGAATCAATCTCCAGGGCGTTATCAATGCACTAATAGATTCATTTATCCGTAATACCCCGCAGCTCTGCTGCGAGGATAAAGGGCATACGCATTCAACTTAGGGGTCGGATCAGTTGCCTGTCTCCGTCTTCATGCGGCGGCGCCTTGCATGCCCCGTCAGCTCTGCTGCGGGGTGCGCCGCCGCCGTTTGACTGAGTGAGTCTTGCCGGCTAATCTACCCGGCAACGCCTCTCAGCTACACCACAAAATTCTTGAGAACCCCAATTCCCTCGATTGCTACTTCCACCGCGTCTCCTTTTTGCAGTGGCCCCACTCCCGGGGGCGTGCCCGTGGCAATCACATCACCCGGCTCAAGAGTCATGACGCCGCTTATGAACTGCACCAATTTCTGCACGTCGAAAATCAGGTCTGAAGTGTTCGATTTCTGCACCACTTTTCCGTTGACGCGTGTCTGAATATCCGCGTCCGATGGATCAATTTTGGCGATCCAGGGGCCGAAGGGGGCAAAGGTGTCGAAGCTCTTGGCGCGCGTCCACTGGCCGTCTTTGCGCTGCAGATCGCGGGCCGTCACGTCGTTGAAGCAGGTGTAGCCCAGGATGTACTTCTCTGCCTCTTCTGCCTGGATATTCTTGCAGCGTTTTCCAATAACTACCGCCAGCTCGCCTTCGTAGTCCACCTGGCTGCTGGAAGCAGGATAGACGATATGCCCGTCCGGGTCCAGGATGGAAGAAGGAGGCTTTAAGAAGAGAATGGGCTCCTCAGGAAGCGGCATCTCCAGCTCCAGAGCATGCTTTACATAATTTAAGCCCACACAGACGATCTTCGTCGGCTGGCAGGGGGGCAGAAGGAATACTTCATCCAACCTCAGCACATCTCCCCTGGAGATTATACCATTCTCTTTGCTGTACGATCCCCCTCGGACTATGCCATCATGCAAGAATCTGACTATCATTTCCAACCTTCTCTCCTTTCTTTTGGCTCTCGAGTTGCTAGTTCGTCGCTCTGTGCGTACTCTGTGAACTCTGTGAGCTCTGTGGTTGAAAACGTCGTTAGCCGCGGGTTAAACAAACGGCTGACGATACGATCACCACTGCAGACACGGAGTGCACGAAGGACGCACAGAGGACTCTATTATTCTATTGCCCACTCGATACCGCGAAGAGCCTTTTCCCCCCCATTGCCCTTTTCCCCTTTCATCCTCGGCAAGGACCCTTGCCACCGGTTGGTCCCCGCCGGTATCGCCCAAATTCGCTCTCCAGCAGCCGGTCAGCCATGAGCACCGGCCCTTCCACACAGACGCGCACCCCTTCCGGGTCCAGGCAGCAGGAGCCGCAGATGCCTGCCGCACACTTGAAGTAGCGGTTGATGCAGGCCTGGGTCTTTTTGGCATGCTCCTGTGTTCTGGAAATTATGTCCCACATCATCATCTCCGGGCCGCAAAGGTAGATCTGATCGTAATCGAATAAATTTAGCTCTTCAAGTCCGGAGGCAACGCGGCCGTGTATGCCCAGGGAGCCGTCATCAGTGGTGATAATAGTATCTCCCAGAGCCTCAAATCGATCCTGAAATATGAGGTCTTCTTTGCAGCGGAATCCGAGCAAGGAGGCGACCTCGATTCCCGCCGCTTTGGCCTGCTCGCCCAAAAAAGCCAGGGGGGCAGTGCCCACGCCGCCGCCGATGAGCAGAATTCTCTTGCCCCGCAGGACAAAGCCACTCCCCAGAGGACCGCGTAGCCCCACGCTGCTTCCTGCGCTCAAGCTAAAGAGCGCGGCTGAAGCGACGCCTACCGACTGCACTGTAATGGTATCAGGGCCCGAGAAGCTCATGGGAATCTCATCCACGCCTCTGATCCAGACCATGACGTACTGCCCTGGTGCCGGGTCAAGATTTCTATCCAGCCGGAAGGTCCTGATCAGAGGAGCCTCCGAGCGCACTTCTTCTATGATGCAGTTTATGGGTCTCATGAGAGTCTCCTCCCGGCCAGGCCGCACAGCTCCTCCAGTGTCAGCGATTTTCTCTCCAGGTAGCGGGACAGGCCAACTGTGATCTCCTCGAAGACGCCATAGCCCCTGAGAAGAGCTGTTCCCACCTGCACGGCCGAGGCTCCGGCCATGATCATCTCCACGACATCCTCCCAGGTAGAGACTCCGCCCACGCCTATCACCGGAATCTCCAGGCGGCTGGCCAGCTCGTAGACGCAGCGCACGGCCACTGGTTTGATGGCCGGACCGGACAGGCCGCCAAAGCAGTTGCCCAATATCGGGTAACCGGTCTCGATATCAATGGCCATGGCCTTGAGAGTGTTTATGGCCACTATGGCGTCGGCTCCGCCCCGCTGCGCCGCCAGGCCCAGCTCGATGATATCGGCCGTGTTCGGAGTCAGCTTGACCCAGACGGGCACATCTGCCGCAGCCTTCACTGCCCCGGTGACGGATTCCACCAGATCGGGATAGCGGCCGAGCTCGCTTCCGTAGTTTTCGGCATGGGGGCAGGAGAGGTTCAGTTCGAAGGCATCGGCCTTCAGGCTGCGGGCGATCTTGGCAAACTCTTCTGCGGAAGAGCCGAAGATGCTGACGATGACGGGCACTTTGCCAGCGCGGGCCGTATCGATCTCGTCCTGAAAGTCTTTGTAAGAAGGATTGGGCAGGCCCATGGCATTGAGAAGGCCACCGTCCACGTGTACAATGGTGGGACCGGGGTGGCCCTCCCGCGGCAAGGATCCCACTGATTTGGTGACCACGCCGCCTGCGCCTGCCCTGGCGGCACGACAAAGAGAGGCACCGGTGGTGCCCAGGATGCCTGCCGCCAGCAGGATCGGATTATTAAGCTGCAGGCCGCCGGCATGGATGGAAAGGGATGGCATGAGGTGGGAGATATGCCGGACAAGATAAAAGGCTTATTAATGGGAAGAATTTTTGAGAATAATAAAGAAATTTATCTCAAGCAGACGTTGTCAAGCCGTGGCTAAATGATTCCCTTCTCCCTCAATGCGGCTCTCATCTCGACTACCTCGTCCTCCAGCTTCTCGAACCTCTGATCCAGGTAGCCTTTTAGATCTTTTCTGGAATCCTTGACCTCATCCAGAAGATCATGCTGCAAATCAATCATCTGATCTTGCTTTCCGATCATCAGATCCTGCTTTTCGATTAGTGTATCAAACTTGCCACCCAGCTTGTCACCCAGATTATTGACCGCAACGATGAGATCTTTTAAGTGAACGGCTGCCGTGTCCAGCCTGGAGTCTGTCTCCCCAATATCTACCAATTTATAGAACTTGGATACATCGCTAACGGCCGAAGAATACTCTTTTTCGATGGTCGAAACTTGAATTAGGGTATTTTTAATATCAATAGCTTCTTCAAACCACTTCAGCCTATCTTCTTCTCCCTCGGCTACAATCTTCACTCTGCCGTCGTCCAGGTTTTCCACGAATCCGTTAAAGCCTAAAGCTCGGGCGATATCAGTGACCTTAGCCCGGTATCCTGTCTTCTGGACCTTGCCGGAGACATAAGCTGTCAGTCGCTTCATGCGGCTATCACTTTTGTAATTCTTCCTATTTGGCTCTATCGTCGCAATAATGTCTCTTTTTCTTATTTTGCGGCTAGCATACCTTCCACAGTTCCGATCCATGGATCGCTGTTAGTCGAGAACGCCCTGTATTCGCCGGAGGCGGAGTCGCCGCTCAGATTGAGCTTAAGCCGGTAAAGGTTGATGGTTCCAGAGGATATCACATCCAGACTCAATTTATCTGCGGCAACTGAGCCGGAAGCTGAGACCTTCATAGTATCGCCGCCATCATTTATGTTACCCGTTCCGAAAACTGCATTCTCTGACTGGAAAAGCGTCAGGGCCAGGAATCTGTTTTTGCTGTCTCTAAGCTGGAAGGTCCAGTTTCCGCCCACGCTTACTGCCGGAGATATGGTCTGCGATATAGCCGGTGATGGTGTCGGCAATGAAGCCTGCGAGATGGCCGGCTCTGGGGATGATGCAGCTTTATCCTGGTTTGAACTCATGGTACTTGCTGTCTGATACTCAAGTGCCTCGCCGGTTTTCATAGAGCTTCGGGACGCCTGCGGATTGGTGTCGTTTTCTGATAGCTTGCCGGGCATGGTGAAATTGATGCCGCTCTCCTCGCTCCACAGCTTCCTCGCTTCCTGGGGGTTTTCCGGAATACCGGTATAAGGGATGTAGATCCCATTGCTGGCATCGATGAGCTGATCTGCGGATAGACCCGAGCCTCCATCCATGATGGCGCAGGCATTGACGGCAAATAATGCAAGAATCGCCAGTGATAAGGCAATCAGAATTTCAAATCTCCTGAATTTCGAAACCACGTCATTAGATACGCGGTTTGACATCATAAGACTTATGTTATATCCGGCTGGCAAATCATCATTTTTACATATTCTGTTAGAATAGGAATATCTTTGGCTGCCATCGGCTTCCAGTCTTCATCGACCATCGCCTCCCATGCCTCTCCTTTTTTCGCCCAATAGACGATCTCTTCAGTGCTGCATTGCCCCGAGGCCAATCCGTCCACTTTATTCTCGAAGAATCCGAAGAATTTCTTGCCTATGCAGCCATACTCTGCCAGATACCAGTGCATATTCTTTTTATTAAAAAGGTGCATATAAATTCTTTCTTCACCAATGCAAACGTGATCATCGGTTAAAGCTGGCAGCTTGGCCAGATCACTTGCTTTTAGATCGCTGAATTTTCGGCTCATATCCTTATCTCCGAGATGGGATGCATTATTCTCAGTTCGTCCTTCATTAAGTATCCGCTCCATGGCTCTCTGCCTTGCCATAGTTTATTTCTCGGTCTTTTTAAGCTGCTTTGTTGCGAATTTGGTTTTAAAATAAATTGATTATTAATAAGATTATATTTAAGTATACCTATTCATAGCAATTATCTCACTCGATCTCAACCTGGCATGTCTGTGCAATGGCCATTTTCCCTTGGATGAAAATGCACAGTATGATTTCGCTAGCCATTGCCTGTGCATTTTTACAGAGTTCGATGGCATGCTCCGCTTCTTCGAGATGATCTCGCGAGAATAGTAGCCGGACCTAATTCTTGGTTGTTCCAAAGCTAATGTAGAATTAACAAATGTTACAAATATTGCTATTGAGATTTTTAAATCATACTAATGGTAGAAAAGTTCTTAAAATAAGCTGATGAATATTAGGAACATAGGAGAACTTAAAATGGACAGAACAGATCTTAAGCATACTAACCGGGGGCCCCTCTCATGAGCCGCCTCCCTCTGCTTGGCTTTTCCGCCGCCGGCCTGCTGCTCCTCGTCCTTTGCAGCAGCTCTGCGAGCGCGGATGAAACAGTAGACGTGCTTACCATCGCCGATGCCACGGGCGACTGGGGCTTTCCCTCGCCCTACGGCCATTACTCACGCGGCCCCGGCTACATCCGGATGAGCCTGATCTTCGACACTCTATTCTGGAAAGACAAAAATGGCTATGTCCCGGCTCTCGCAGAAAGCTGGCAGATGCAGGGGGAAAACGTCTTCGTCGTCAATTTACGAAAGGATATTACCTGGCATGATGGCGAGAAATTTACTGCGAGGGATGTGCTCTTCACGGTCGACTACATCAAGGAGCATCCCTATTTGTGGGTCAACTCTAATCCGGTAAAGAAGGTAGAGGCGATAGACGATTACACCGTTAAGATCTATCTGAATGAACCTTATGCTCCCTTCATGGATATGATTGCGGTAACTCTGCCCATCCTCCCGGAGCATATCTACAGGAGCGTGAACAATCCCGCAGAATTTCAGGATGCGGCTGCTCTGACGGGCACTGGGCCATATAAGCTCGTAGACTACAATAAGGCTCAGGGAACTTATCTCTACCAAGCCTACGATGACTATTACCTGGGCAGTCCGAAGGTAAAGCAGCTCAAGTTCATCAAGGTAAGCCTGGAATTGTCTGCTGCCGCCCTCAAGAAGGGCGATGCTGATGCTGCAATTGTGCCTCCTGAGCTGGCAGAAGATCTGAAAAAAGAGGGCTATGCGGTAATGCTGGCATCTCATGACTCGATCACCAAGATCATGGTCAATCATAAAAAAAAGCCACTTTCTGATGCCAGGTTCAGGCAGGCCCTCTATTATTCCATCGACCGCCAAGCCCTGGTGGATAATGCTCTGCGAGGCTACGGAATCTTGGCCAGTCCCGGCCTCTTTGCCCCGGATAGCGATTGGTACAATCCTAATGTTGAGCCGTATGCCTATAACCCGGCTAAAACAATGGAGCTAATGGAGGAAATGGGCTACTCCAAAGAAGGTCAATACTTTTCCATAGACGGCCAGCCTCTGGAGCTGGAGATGCTGGTCACTTCCATCAATGAGCGGGCGGGAGAGCTGATACGCCAACAGCTCGAACAGGCTGGATTCAAGGTGAGCCTGAGAAGTGTTGATGCTAAGACCCTGGACAGCCTTGTCTCTAAGTGGAACTTCAACCTGGCATTAAACACCCACGGCGGCATGGGCGCGGACCCGGAGATCTTAAACCGGATTATCGGCGAGGGCTATACATTCAATAGCGCCCGCTATATTTCAAACTCAAAGCTCAATGATCTGCTGGACCAGGAGGTATCCGAGACGGACAGAGAAAAACGCGAGGATCTGGTCGACGAGATTCAAGTGGTCTATGCCCAGGATCTGCCTGCTCTGCCCCTCTATTATGCCGATTCCTATTGGGCGCATGATGGCAAGGTGGATATGTATTACACAAAGCAGGGAATTGCCAATGGTATTCCCCTGGCATTGAATAAGCTGTGCTTTGTAAAATGATGCAGGTGCAAAAAAGGCAAGCTAGGCGATTGATGCCTTTTTGCCTTTATTTTATTAGGAGGTTATAAAGATGAAAATAGTTATATGCGGCAAAGGTGGAAGCGGAAAGAGCACGGTCTCGGCTTTGATGGCTCATGAGATGGCGGCCAGGGGAGATCGGGTACTCGTAGTAGATACTGACGAGTCCAATTTCGGGCTTTACAAGCAGCTAGGCCTGCCGCAGCCCAAGGACTTCATGGACTCTCTGGGCGGCAAGAAGGGGCTCGGGGAGAGAATGAGGAATTTCATGAAATCGGAGAGCAAAGAGAAGATGAGCATTCTGGAGGATTTCTCCTTGGAGGATATACCTGCGGAGCTAATAGTAGGCGAGGATGGTATCAAGCTGGTGGCCATTGGCAAGATCCATGACTATGGCGAGGGCTGCGCCTGTCCCATGGGTGCGCTGGCCCGGGAGTTCCTTGAGAAGCTGAAGGCCGATGACATGCAGGTGATTGTGGACACGGATGCGGGCATCGAGCACTTCGGCAGGGGCGTGGAAGCGGGCTGCGACAAGATCGTTGTGGTAATAGACCCAAGCTTTGAATCGGTGCAGCTTTCTCAAAAGATCTCGGAGATGGGGGCGAAGATCAATAAGCCGGTCTTCTTTGTTCTCAACCGGATGAATGAGGACGCTTTGGAGCTAAGGGATCTGGTAGATAAGGAAAGAATCGTGGGCACTCTTCCCTTTGACAGGGAGGTCTTCAAGGCCTGCTTGAAAGGCAGCCGCGTGCCGGAGATCAATGAGATGAAACAGATTGTAGACAGGCTGCTAGCATAGTAGTTCGGCAAAGACCATAAAAAAGCTCCCAAAAAATGCCGTGAATGGTGATAGAAGAATGATTCTGAAGCCAAATCAAAGGGGGCAGATCATGCCCCTTCCCGTGGTGCTCATATCGACCCTCTCCTCAGATGGCGTGCGCAATGCTGCTCCCTGGTCCTGTGTCACACCAGTTCTCCGGCCCTTGGAGGAGATATTGATTGCCTCATGGCTAGAGAGAGATACTCTGGAAAATATTCGCCAGACAGGAGAATTCGTAATCAATGTGCCGCCTTCTGGCATGGAAGAGGCCGTCATGATCTGTGCCCGAAACTTTCCGCCCGAAGTGGATGAGTTTGAGAAGGCAGGCCTTCAGGCCAGGCCATCGACGAAGGTCAAGCCACCCGGCATTGAAGGCTGCCTGGCCTGGGCTGAGTGCGTTTTGGAGGAAGAGATTGCCAGGGAGAAGTTCGTGCTCATCATCGGCAAGGTAGTGCACCTGGAGGCAGACGACCGGTTCTTTTCCGAGCCTGATGGAATGGACCTTGAGAGAGCAAAGCCCCTCTGCGTCATAGGCAGGCAGAATGGGATGCAATTTGCCTATCCCGTCTCAACGGGAAAGAGCGACAAATATGCAGCCATGCTGGGCGGGCGGACGAAATGAGGGCTTTGGAAATGGTCGATCCCTGCCATGATATCGACTGGAATCTTGTCTGGAAGAGCCAGGTGAATAGGAATCGAGAATCAAGCCCAGGCCGGGACTGCGCTCGCATCTGGGAGAGCCGGGAGAGTGCGCTGCGCTTCTGGAATATGTGTCGCCAGGAGCGAAGCCGCATTGACAAGACCGTCTGGGAAACGGATATCACGGGAGAGTCGCGCGTCCTGGACATCGGCGCCGGGCCGGGCACGCTGGCCATTCCCTTTGCCCAGAAGGCAGCGCACGTCACCGCCGTGGAGCCGGCGGAGGGCATGTGCAGCGTGATGCAAGAAAAGATGGCCGAGTTTGGCGTCAGTAACATCTCCATAGTGCAAAAGCGCTGGGAGGATGTCGATGTGGAAAATGATCTAGAGCCGCCTTACGATGTGGTGATTGCTTCGTTTTCCCTGGGAATGCAAGACATTCGAGCGGCCATCGAGAAGATGATGAAAGCGTCGTCTAAGTACGTTTATCTCTATCACTTTGCTGGGCCGACCTCCTGGGACCGTCAGTGGCAGGAGCTGTGGCCAAAGCTGCATGGCCGGGCTTACCAGCCGGGCCCAAAGTGCGATGTGCTCTACAACGTGCTCTACCAGATGGGCGTCTATCCGCACATCAGGACCTTCCGGCTGGAGCACAATCAACGATACTCTTCCCCCGAAGAGGCCGCGGCAGCGCTTGCGCCCCAGGCCAAAGTGGAGACGGAGGAGCAGAGGGCGATATTGTTGGAGTACCTCCAGGGGGCGTTGCGAGAGGAGAACGGGGCGCTGGTGCTGCCGGCCTCGTCGATACGGGTGAAAGTGTGGTGGGAGAAAGAAGCGAAATCGGATTCAAGTAAAGCTGGGGTGGATGGCTAGAAAGGCTATTTCTGCTTTACTTTTGGCTCTGCCATTCTGCTAGCTTTTTTTTTTGGCAATCTCTGCATTCGGGCTATTGATCTGATCGAAGATCGCGAGCGCCGATCCTGTAAATTTTGCATGGATAGACATCGGACTGACAAAGCGATTATAGCCAGCATTTGTGCCGGAGATCTGTCAAATCCATAAAAAGTATACAAATCCACTATACTATATAGATCTTTTACCTATAGAGGAAATGTCGACTATTTAGGATTTCTGAGTTTCCCTTGCATTTCACTTTAGTTTTTCGCTTGCTTCCGATGATTCAACAATAATTTGCACAGGTTCTATTTTTATATTAGATGTCGCGATAGCCGTGCCACCTGGCACGGTATTAATTGCGCGCACAGAAATACCACTGACATCTATATTTAAATTATTGACTTGGCTACGAATCGATCCTGTCTTATCTCTTGATTCCTGATTCATGCTGGACATGAAGGCAGCATCTACTTTTTCTTCTATGGCATTTCCGAAATCATCATCCATTTCCATCATGCTCTGCTTCTCTTGCCCATTTCCTGTTATCTCAATATTCATGGAGTTGCCCTTATCCACTCCATCGCCCCTCTGAACATCGTCATAAACGATAGTCCTTTGTTTAATGGTATTTATCGCTTCGATATCCTGAACTTTCTCTTTGGAATTAGCCCCCGTCATGTCAATTTCTTCATTAACCGGACGGGATAAGCGCATTTCACCAAATGGAGATGGTTGAATGCGTTCCGAGGATCGGAGGAAGGTCGGTTCTGGATGAAACTCTGAAAGCTTGTCCTTATCACTAATGAAATTTGATTGAAGTTCTTTGTAACTATTAAGAGCATCTACCGTATCCGATGCTTGACAGAAAGATATCCCTAATAAAAGGCAAAGCGAAAGAGAAAGTATTCTAACTATCAGAGCCTCATTTAGCACCATTATACTACTCTTGCAAGCCATTCCTTTACCCCCAAATCCATTCAAATAGCATATTACGCATCGCACCTATTTAATTTTTTCTAGTTTTAAATTTAGTAAGCGATATAAAAGTTTGAAATATACGCATAATTGAAATACTTTTATTCATCACGGGATCTAAATAATTTTTACCTCAGGATGAAATCCTAAAAAAACCCTTAGTATTGAATCGTGTTTGAGAGCATACCTGATGACCTCTACCAAAATTTAGATCAAGGATATAAGAACGCTCATAGTTCTTACGTATCTACGTAATATTTATTCAGGTTATTAGAAGCACATTTCCACCCCCGAAGATCAATTGAACGCAAAGAATTGTGATTTGCTCATTCGATGATGAATTTGCTGAATGAATCCTCAAAGTATAATTATAATTTTAGTAATAATTTTATAGCGAAAGAGCTTTATACTCTTTTTGGCCAAAAAGAATTGACCAAATTCAATTTAGCAACATATTTAAGCGCGTTATGGATGGACAATGAGACTAGTTATAGTATCAAACCGTTTGCCAGTGACTGTGGTAGAAGAGAATCACGTGCTTCAATTCAAAGAAAGCGTGGGTGGGTTAGCGACGGGCCTATCCTCATACGTAAATTCATTGAAGAAAAATCCTTCTGGAAATTCGAATTATCTCTGGGTGGGCTGGCCGGGCATAAACCTTCCGGAAAAGAAACAGCGAGAATTAGTGTCCAGGCTAGAGAAAGATTTCTCTTGCTATCCTGTCTTCCTCCCAGGACAGGTAATTGAGAAATTCTATCACGGGCTATGCAATAAAACCATATGGCCTCTATTCCATTATTTTCCATCACTGACATCTTATGATGAAGAGCTATGGAATAACTACAAGCAGGTCAATGAGATCTTCTGTGAAGTTCTTTCAAAGATCTTACAGCCTGGTGACGTACTATGGATTCACGATTACCATTTCATGCTGCTGCCAGGAATGATCCGGCAAAGATTTCCAGACATCCCCATAGGCTTCTTTTTGCATATTCCCTTCCCGTCCTTTGAACTCTTTCGAATCTTGCCAAGTGAATGGCGCAAGGAGATTCTAAAGGGACTTTTGGGAGCCAATCTGGTTGGTTTTCACACCTATGATTATACCCTGCATTTTCTAAGATGCGTCCAACGTATATTGGGACTTGAAAACGATCTTGGCCAGATGGATTTCAAAGGCCGAATTATAAAGGCAGAGACCTTTCCCATGGGTATATGCTTTGAAAAATTTCAGGATTCCAGCAGCAGGCCAGAAGTACGTGAGGAGATGGAAACTCTAAAGGGTGCCTTCGAGGGGAAAAAAACGATTCTTTCTGTTGATCGGCTGGATTACACAAAAGGCATTGCTAAGAGGCTGCAAGGATATGAAGAATTTCTAAATAGATATCCATCCTGGCACGGCAGGGTGACCTTAATTTTGGTAGTTGTTCCCTCACGAATTAAGGTGGAGCATTACCAATTGATGAAGAGGCAAATAGACGAGAAGGTTGGAGAGATCAATGGCAAGTTCGGAAACATCAATTGGACGCCGATACTTTACTCTTACAAATATTTGCCTGAATCCCAGCTTCTCGCTTTGTATAATATTTGCGATGTAGCTCTGATTACTCCTTTAAGAGATGGCATGAACCTCGTAGCCAAGGAGTTTGTGTCGTGCAAATCCAATAAGAAGGGGGTCCTCATTCTCAGCGAGATGGCGGGGGCTTCAAAGGAGACGGTAGAGGCCATTATTATCAATCCAAACTATGTAAAAGAAATTGCCAGTGCACTTGAGGAGGCCCTGGAAATGCCTGAAGGAGAGCAGATCCGCCGCAATGAAAAAATGCAGATCAGACTGAGTCGCTATGATGTCGATCGTTGGGCAGAAGATTTCATACAATCTATACAATCCGTGGTTGATGATCAGAGATCTAAGGAGATCAAACTGCTAGGAAAAGAGCAAAGGAAAACGTTGGTTGAAGCCTATAAGAGCGCGAGCAAAAGACTGATATTCTCCGATTATGACGGAACCCTCGTTCCTTTTGCAGAGCATCCCCACCTGGCAAAACCAGATAAACGACTATATGATTTGCTGGAAAAGCTTACCAAAGATGCAAAGAACGATTTTGTTTTAATAAGCGGCCGCAGCAAGAACACCTTGCAGGAATGGTTCGGCGATTATAAGGTAGGCATGGTAGCTGAGCATGGCGTCTGGATCAAGAAAAAAGAAGGCGAATGGAAGAATCCAAAAAGCCTCAAAAAGAGTTGGATGGACAAGATCCAGCCCATCCTGGAGGTATATGCCGACAGGATTCCAGGATCTTTTGTGGAGATAAAGGAGTTCTCTTTAGTCTGGCATTTTCGAATGGCTGATCCTGAGATCGCTTCTCGTAAAGCCAAGGAGCTGGTCGATGTCCTGGTAAACTTTACTGCCAATATCGATGTCCAGATTCTGCCTGGCAACAAGATAATTGAGGTTCGCAACGCTGGAATCAACAAAGGAGATGCCAGTTTACACTGGCTCACTAAGGGCGGATATGATTTCATTATGGCTATGGGAGATGATCTCACCGATGAGGATCTATTCAAGTCAATGCCTGAATCGGCCTATTCCCTAAAAGTGGGATCTGATAAATCCCTGGCCAGATTCATTATTAAAGATAGCAACGATGCTCTGGATTTGCTGGAGGAATGCTTGCATGAATGAAGGATTTAATTTCCATACACAATACCATCTTGTCGAACTGCTGGGACGCAAAGCCAGAAACCCAGAGGAGCTGCTGACGGGTATAAAGACCGTTCCTGCTTCCTGCATTTACTATCATACGCATCGATTCCTGCAGCAGCACCACTATTTATCTCCCGAACCGCCTAACGACTTTGCTTTCTGGCTGATGGAGATACTGCACCTTAGAGGCCTGGGGGAGGAATTTCTGAGCGTGGACACAGTTAGTTACTGCAATTTGGAGAAGCTTCGCAGAGACTTTGTGAATATACTCGAAAATTATATCTCTAAGAACGGCGAAAATGCTGATTGCATACCTGGTTTCGAATTTCATTTTCTGGCCTGCAAAACGCTGGTTCTGCCCCTGCCGTATACCGCCCATAATTTAGAGGAATTTGCACAAATGCTGAGAAAAGTGAGCATTCACTCCCTATATTTTCACATGTTCGAAGCCCGCATGAGACTAGGAGTTCCGGATAATGACTTCTCTCAATGGCTGAAAAGCATGGGAGAAGAGAGGCTTGCCCATGAGATCTCCAAATTAGATCCCTACAACATAACCTTGGAAAATTTAAGACAAAAAATAATAAGGAAGGTAGAGTGCCGTGTCCAAGATTGACGATTACAGGGCCATCGTTGGAGACGACGAGGTGGACGAGCTATACATGCTGGCGGATAGGCTCAAAGGAAAATCAGTTCAGAACATCAACTCCACTGCTGTTGGTGGCGGCGTTGCCGAGATACTGTCCAGAATGATTCCGCTGCTTAGAGATTTAGATGTTGATGCCTATTGGGATGTGATCAAGGGCGACGAGAAGTTTTTTACAATAACTAAAGATATGCACAATGCTCTGCACGGCCTGAATGTCGAGATCACTCAGCAAGATCTGGATTATTTCCTGGAAGTAAATAGGCAGAACTCGGAGACAATGGACCTGTTCGGGGACATCATGTTCATTCACGATCCCCAGCCGATCGGCCTGGTGAAGGAAAAAGAGCATAAAGGGAATAAATGGATATGGAGGTGTCATATAGATGTCTCTGATCCGCATAAAGCGACCATGAATTTCCTGAGAGGTTTCATTGATCGATATGATGCAGCGGTCTTTTCTGCTCCCAGCTTTGCCCGAAACGACCTTGCCATTAAACAGATACTGATATCTCCATCCATCGATCCGCTGAGCGAAAAGAATAGAGAGCTCCCTCAGGAAACCATTGATTCCGTCGTGAAGAAATACGGCCTTGACAGAGATCGACCGATTGTAACCCAGATCTCCAGATTCGACTATTTCAAGGATCCATTGGGCGTCATTGAGGTCTACAAGATGGTCAGGAATCACATTGACTGTCAATTGGTTCTAGCAGGCGGCGGTGCTACGGATGATCCGGAAGGGCCTCGCATCCTGGATCAGATCAGGTCTGTCGCGGAATCAGATCCGGATATTCACATCATATATCTTCCTCCCTCCAGTGATATAGAGGTTAATGCTCTGCAAAGGGCCTCTACGGTTATTATGCAAAAGTCTCTTCGAGAAGGTTTCGGATTGACTGTGACCGAAGGTCTCTGGAAGGCAAAGCCGGTTATAGCCACGGCAGTAGGCGGCATCCCTCTGCAGATAACACATAAACATTCTGGAATCCTCACATATTCCATCGCCGGAACTGCACATTACTTGAAGGAGCTGTTGAGCGAGCCGGAATACGCACAGAAACTAGGAGCTAATGGAAGAGAACATGTCAAGAACAACTTCCTTATAACCAGACATATCAAAGACTATCTAGGATTATTTATATCTTTGTATCATAAAGAAGATATAGTATATCTCTGAGTATGGAGTTTGAATGTAAATGCAGTTGCCCTCTCTGGAGAATAGAACATTATGGTCCGTGGCTGTTTTCATCGCAGGCCTGGCCATAACTTTTATCGCAACATATTATTTAAATAAAATTTTAATAAAATCGTTCAATCAAGTTGCATTTTCACAACCGAAGCTTCTCACAACGACAACCATAATGAGACGGCTGGTTGTCCTTTCTGTAGTACTTGTGGGTGTGATGGCTTCTACTTTTACGGCTTTTCCTGAATCATTAGGCATCATAACCTCGCTATTTGTAGCGGCAGGCTTTGCATCCATTGTTATAGGCATGGCAGCTCAATCCAGCTTTTCCAATGTCATATCTGGAATTATCAACTCGGTCGCTCAGCCCTTTCGAATCTCTGACGCCGTGATGTTCAGAGATGAATTTTGCTATATCGAAGATATGAGGCTGATTCACACTATCATGAGGACATGGGATAACCGGCGTCTGGTTGTGCCAAATTCAATACTGCAAAATGAGGTCATCATAAATTACAGCATGAACGACCCCTCGGTCCTGGTACCCATCAATGTTCAGGTGAGCTACGAATCAGATATTTCCAAAGCTATGCAAATCATGATCGATATCGCGAGAAATCATCCCGAATGCCGGCCCGAGGGAGACCTTCCCAATGCAGTTGTTATGGAATTTCAGGACTCGGGCGTATTGCTGCGCCTGCTTTCCAGAGCGAAGGATCAGTCTGCAGCCTTTAGTATGGCCCGTGATCTTCTTTTATCGATAAAAATGGAATTTGATGCCCAAGATATCGAGATTCCTTACCCCAAGCGTCAATTGGTACTGGGAAAGGAGCTTCAGGACAAACTTTCAGAATTCGAACGCAAAGACTCTCGTTCCTCTATGAACTAATGTCAAGAGATCGGAGAGAGTCAGGAGAATGCAAAGATAGTCAGCTTTTGCTGCTCTGTCTACTTCTCCAGGGCGGTCCTCTGCAGGGCCTTCCGGCGATCGCCGGCCTCCCCCCCAACCTTCTCCAGGCAAAGCACAAATTCGATAGCATAAGGATGTCAAACCTTTTAAGCAAATAAGGATGACATCTTGGACGGTTTCATGCTCTCAGAAAGACTAGAGCTGCCCTTTGCGCTCATCATCGATGCCAGCGACTTGGATCAACCTTCCCGTATCCCGGCGAAAAGCTGCATAGACCTGCCTCCCAAGCACTATCAGAGAGACATCACCCAGCATGTGCTCTGCCCGCCCTTCTGCAAATATCAGCGGGACGTCCTGCAATGCAAACTAACGGGAGGTAACTGGAAGAGCAAGTTTATAGCTCTGAATTCACTTGTAGAAATCAAATTAGAGTATACTATTGGGATGTATTTTTTTCGGCGGGGATGAGTATGGGGCGTCCCAGGAAAAACAGAGACAACTTGGTTGGCAGGGCAGGCCGGCAAGCGAAAGAGCAAGAAGATCTGCAGCGTGAGTCGCAGAAGTGGATGCGCAGGAAAGCGACGTTGGCCAGATTTTCGAAATGAATCCTCCTTTTGATGCCAGCGGCATTTTTCATGGCTCACCATCGGCCCAACGTCGGACTATATAAAGGGTGGTTTGGAGATATACGTGCATATGAAGTCCACAATAGATATCGTGAACGTGGTGGCATCCACCAAGCTGGCGAATGCATTCGATTTGCCCAAGATCGAAGCAGAGCTGGAGGGCGCCGAATATAACAAGGAGAAGTTTCCCGGTCTCATCTACAGGGTCAAGGCCCCAAAAGCTGCTTTTCTCATATTTACTTCCGGCAAGGTAGTATGCACCGGATCCAAGAACGTCGAGGATGTTCACATGGTCATCGCCACCCTGGCCAAGACGCTCAAGTCTATCGGCTTCGAGAAGATCGATCTGGTGCCCGAGATCCACATTCAGAATATTGTGGCCTCCGCAGACCTGAAAACGGACTTGAACTTAAACGCCGTCGCGCTGGGCCTGGGCCTGGAGAACATCGAGTACGAGCCGGAGCAGTTTCCTGGGCTGGTCTACAGGATCAAGGTGCCCAAAGTGGTAGTGCTCATATTCAGCTCCGGTAAACTGGTGATCACGGGCGGCAAATCGCCGGAGGAATGCGAAGAAGGCACACGGATCGTCAGGATGCAGCTTGAGAACATGGGACTGCTCTAAGCACTTCCCTGACCTGGAGCTATCCCACAAGTCCTCTAAGGCTGTGTCCGGTTAATCCATCCAGACAGGAGGCCCCTCTCTCATATCTCGCCCTTCCGCCAGAGGTGCCGTGCAGTCTCCTTCCACTGATTGAATGGCCCGGTCTTCCTGACCTTTTTCTCTGCAGCGTCGATGTCCTTCACCCCGAGGATTTGCAATAGGTAGATTAATTATCCATCACCGCAAAAAGGAGGGCCAATCATGACCCAGCTACCGTGCGATGGGCTCGTATCTATCCGCCATGATCTCAGGCCAGGTGACGTGGGCTACATGACGTACCTGCACGGCACCCTTTATGCCCCTGAGCAAGGTTGGGATCATACCTTTGATGCTTATGTCGCCATACCTCTGTCCGAGTTTGCCAAATCAAAATCACCCAGAGAGCGCATATGGATTGTTGAAAAAGAAGGAAGGATTATTGGGTCTGCAGCTATTGTGAAGTTCTCGGAGAAAGAGGCCCAGCTCCGATGGCTGCTCCTGCATCCAGAGGTTAGAGGCCGGGGACTTGGGAGACGGCTCGTAGAAGATGCTTTGGATTTTTGTCGAGATGTCGGATATTCATCAGTGTTTCTCTGGACTGTGAATACCCTTCCGATAGCTGCACAGCTCTATCAATCGGTAGGATTTAAGCAGACTGATGAGCTGACCCACGAGCTATGGGGCAGTACCGTTACCGAAGTAAGATATGAGTTGGCACTAAAATAGCGCAATGCACGGGCTGAATCCTCGATTACAATCCCTGCATCCCCAGCGCCTCCGCTTTCATCTCCCTAGCCTTCTGGCGGGCTTGTGCGGCATCCATCTTTCTGGCGCTCCCGGGGACGCCGCGTCTTGCCGCCATCGCGCCAGGATGCCATCCAGTGGGTGTAAGTCTTGGAGCCTTTCCGGCTCTGCTTGACCTTCTCCATCTGCCATACGGTCAGGTCCTCCAGGCGGGCCTGGAGCTTGAGGGCCTGGGCCTGTGTCAGGGCCGCAACCGCCTCTCCTTGCAGCCTCTCAGCTTCTCTGCGAGCCGCGGGTGCACGAGCGGCCTTCTGCGGGGCTCGGGCATCGCGGGACAGATCGCGGGCGGTTCTCTGCAGGGCTTGACGTCGGTCGCCGGCGGCGGTGCGGTGCATACAAGTGGTTCTATGGCATTTCGCTTAAATTTTTTCATAATGTCATAGAACTTATTGAGCCATCAGATTCCGATCTCCACGGGAAATAGAATAATAAAAAGGTAGATAAAAGCGGACTAATTGCCGTGCAAGGAAAGTCCTCCCCGGCAGCGCCCGCAGGACCAGGGCTCTCCGCAACTCTTTCATCATCAAAAATTAGGCAATGCATCCTACTCATCCAGATCCGCAAAGCAAGAAGCGGGGATACGAAGGCTACCATCCCTTTTAAGCTCAAAATATAGATTCGTTGGAGTCCGAAAGATGCTTGTATTTCCTGTTCGTCTTAAAAGCCATGCGCTCTTTCATCATCGTAGGCCACAAGGCCACCACCACTCCCAACTTCTCCTTAGAAGACATCCCCGGCACCTCCGGCCGCCTGGACATACTGTGTCGAGCCGTCACCGCCGCCTTTGTCCTATCTCATGGAATCCGAAAAGACGTCTGCGTCTATCTGGTGCTGCTGGGCGGGGAGATTCCTAAGACAATTCAGCTGCGCGGAGAGACGCTTCGCCATCTTAATCCGGACGAGCGCACCACGGCCGCTCTGCTCAAGAAGGCCCTGGCGCTGCCCGCTACCGCTGAGTGGGCCATGTCCACCTCTGGAATCTTCGTGCGCACGGGCAACCTGGCCGAAGTGCTGGCCGATCTGTTAGATGCGAGATTGATCTACCTGCGCGAGGACGGCGCTGATATTCGCGGCCTTGCAGCCAGCAGCCTTTCCGGCGAGGCGGCCTTCATCCTGGGAGACCACACCGGCATGACGCCGGATGAGGAGAGCCTGATCGAGCAGGCCGGGGCAAAAGTCGTATCGCTGGGGCCGACCAGCCTGCACGCCGATCACTGCGTAGTACTCATAAACTGGTTATTGGACACCAACGTATTTATTCCAGAATGATGATATTATTTATCTGAATAAATATGGAGCTAAGACGTGTCAAATCGAAGAGCCCAACAATCGCAGTGATATTGAACCTCATCATCGCCTGATTGGGCCACGTTTGATGCAACTGGGTATTTTTGGTTTGGCCTTCTTAACCTCAGGCTCCTGATATTCCTCTCGTTTCATAAGCAACCGATAGAGAATGCAAAGGACTTTTCTAGCAAGAGCAACGGCTGCAACATTCTTTCCGCTCCTTGCCAAGACCCTCAAGAAAAGAGAGGGTTAGATTTATGCAGCTAGAGCAGTGAAAGCAATCACACTTCCATGAAGATAATTCAGATATCTCCCTATTTCCCGCCTCATGTAGGCGGAGTGGAGTATCATGTAAAAGAGCTGGCGGACGGCCTCGCCAATAGAGGCCATCAGGTTAGCGTTGCCTCGTCTTGCGGAAGATGGGCAGGCGAGCTGGTTCGCATACCGAGCATTGACTTATTTTATTCGCCTATGCCTATTAAATTGCCTAAACTCGATGCGGATGTCTATCACAGTCATATCCCAAGTCCTCTCTTTGCCTTCATGCTCCGCAATGCCTTGCCTCATGTTGTCACCTACCACAACGATGTGGTGGTCCCGGAAATTGTAAATGGGCATGCCATGCCCCGTCCATTTGCCACTGCTTTAGAGAGGATTAATGAGAAAATGGTACGGCCCGTTCTGGAGGAGGCAAAGATCGTAATAGCCACCACAAAGAGCTATGCTGAGACCTCACCTGTTCTGAAAGACTACCTTCACAAGCTAAAAATTGTGCCCAATGCGGTGAACGTCTCCCTTTATCCTCCGGCCAGGAAGAAGGAGAACTATGTGCTCTACGCGGGCAGAATGCTCAGCTACAAGGGAGTTGAATCTCTGCTCTTTGCCATGAGCGAGGTGCAAAAGGTTGCGGATCTGGACCTGCTGCTGGTAGGAGACGGCTACGATCGCAGCCGGTTAGAGAGAATGGCCACAAAGCTGCATGTCCGGGCAAAGTTCACAGGAAGGTTGGAGCGAAGCATGTTTATAGATACAATCTCCCGAGCTGAAATACTTGTCTTGCCCACCCAAAATCGCCTGGAGGCCTTCGGCATCGTTCTCCTGGAAGCCATGGCCTGCGAGACGCCAGTCCTCGCCTTTGACACTCCAGGAGTAAACGAGGTGGCAGAGAATGGAGGCATGGTCTACTCCAGCACAGAGGAACTGAGCGAGCTTATCCTGGAGCTTCATGAAAACGAGCCGCTGAGGGTGCTGCTCGGGAAGAAAGGCAGGAGGGCGGTGGATGAGAATTACTCCTGGAAGAGAGTGCTTGATTGTATGGAATCGGTCTATCGCGAGGTCGCCTGAAGAGGGAAATTGAGCATTAAGCTTAAAGATGAAAGGGTAAGAGCCGCGTTACTGGCAATGTTCATGAGCCTGGCTTCAATTATCCTCATATTAAAATTTACAGAAACCAATGTAAGCTGGAAGCTGCTCTCCGTTGTCCAGGGGCGATTTTTGATCCTGGGGCTCGTCCTGCATATGTTCTCCTGGATCTTTTATGCCGTCAGGCTCAAGCTCCTGACCTCTCTCGCCGGCCATGAAATAAGTTTTCGCCTCTCGCTTATATCGACGCTGGCTTCAAATTTCCTTGCCACCCTTACTCCTTCCTCAGCCGGAGGCGAGCCTTTGCGCATCAAGATCCTGGCAGACGACGGCATGAGCTACGGCAGCGCAACGGCCGTTGCTGTGGGCGAGCGATTGCTGGACAGCATTTTCTTCGTAGCAGCCCTGGCGTTATTTCTTATCTTCTCCGACTTTTTGACCGGTTTCGGTCTGAAGATTGGGGCATTTTTCGTCGTCCTTCTCTTCTTGCTCTTGACCTTTCTCTGGCAGCTTGTCAGACGGCCGGAGAGAATTGCCGGATTTATGTTGTGGCTGAAAAAGAAGACCGGCAACAGACCCATTATCTTTTCTTTAGAGCGAGAGATCTGGCTCTTTCGCGAAGCTGGAATTCAGCTTGCCAAAGAAACATTGCGCCACACGCCGGTCATGGCAGGTCTCACCGCTCTCATCTGGATGTGTGATTTTTTGGTACCATCCGCTCTTTTAATTGGCATGGGAGCAGATCCTAAATTCCTTCTCTCCATTACATCCCAGATTATCCTGGCCATAATTGCCATCCTGCCCCTGACTCCGGGTGGCAGCGGCGTTGCCGAGCTATCTATGAGCTATCTCTACTCCATGTTTGTGCCGCCTGCATTGCTCGGGCCTCTGGTCATCCTCTGGCGTGTCGTTACCTACTTCTCCAACGTTGTGGTGGGGGCAGCTTTTGCCGGAGCGTATATAAACGGCATGATAAAAAAATAAAGTCATTTTTTTTATCAGGTAGCAATGAGCAGCATCAACAGCACCGACATCCTTACAGCCACGCTGATGCCTGTGGATATTATCACCAGGGAGAGGCCCAGCCTCATGCCGAAGACTGAGGTGTAATTAGGCAGAAGTGACCGGAGAGAGTAGAAGGGGAGCATGAAAAGGCTGCCCAGCATGAGGACGATGAGGGCTTTTGTCTCCGATATGCCGTCGTTTTGTATCAGGGGCCCCAGAAGAGCGATGCCTGCCTTGGGACTGGCCACATAAATGGTGAGCGGGATTACCGTCTCCGGTGGAACGCTGAAAAAATTGGCCAGGGGTATGACATCAAGCGATTGCAGGATGCCTTCCCGGCTTAAATACAAGACCAGGAAAGTCATGATAAAGTAAAGCCCTGCGATCCTGAGGAATATGCGGCTCTGTCCTCGCAGGGATTTTTTGGCTGCCTCCCTCAAATTTTTCTGTGCCTGGATCGGGAGCGACTGCAGTGGTGCGGCAGACGGTGAAGACGACATAGACGATGTAAACGGGACAGAAGAAGCAGATTCATCTCCGGGAAGATAGGCCCGTCCCAGGACCAGGACCAGTGCCAGCTTTATGAGTCCTGTAGCAATAGAGATAACTGCGTAAGCCCCACCCACGAAGATGCCCAGAACCGGAATCACGAAAGCCAGTTGATAGGTGAAAAGCTCCCGGAAGTAGACGGGAACGCTATTCATGATGGCACTTAAGAATGCCTGGCGATCGGTCAGCTGCCCCTCTGCCTTCAGTCTGGCGATCACTGTATTGGCCGCCAGAGCCGAGCCCAGGCTGATGACAAAGGTCGAGGCCGATACGGCCGGCAGGTGCGATATGGAAATCAGCGGGCTGGCTAGATGGGAGATGCGCTGGAAGGCATTCATCTCCACCATGAGGCCGGTGAGAAAGAGCATGATAAAGACGGTGATCATGGTAGAGACGGTATTGTCGAGGGTCTGCAGAAGTAGATCGAGCATCATCAAATCCTTTATCTTAAAATCTCTTGGCGGTATTTTATAATTTTCGGTTATTTTCAGACAAGCATTCTCGTACTAAGTCAAATAGGCGACTCTGCGGTTAATTCAGGTCTTGTCTATCTTCATCAGATTCATGGCCAGGAATCGGCGACGAGGGCTGCATGACGAGAGACGGTTCCCTTAAGAATCCAAAAGCGCTGGGCAGTATTAATAATATTATCGGGTTGGATCTCGCTTGCCCTTATAATTATATTTCGCGACGCGAATTTTAACCCCGTTGTTTATGAACTATCACCACAGAGCGCACAAAGAGCACAGAGGACGTACAGATGAGAAGAGGTACGACCTGGTGGTGGGGATAGCAAATCAGACGAAGAATACTTTCTCCCTGCATACAAAGATATTAAACCTGAAGAGTCTTCAGACCTTACAGGCAAAGAGATTGCTAAAAGCTAGAGGCTAGAGGTAATGCTGTGCAGCTTGTGATCAACAGCTATGGTGCATATCTTCGCAAGAGCGGGAACTGCTTTCTGGTAAAGAGAGAGGATAAGAGCTTCGAGGTGGCGGTTAGCAAAGTCAATAGCATTTTAATTACAACGTCTGCATACATCACCACCGATGCCATCAAGCTGGCCGTGGACAACAACATAGATATCGTTTTTCTCGATTCCTACGGGGACCCCTACGGCAGGGTGTGGCATCCGAAGCTGGGCAGTACCACAATGATTCGCAGAAGGCAACTGGAGATCTACGACACAGCGGATGGCCTGAATTTGGCGAAAGAGTGGGGCTTAAAGAAGCTGGACAACCAAACTCTTCTGCTCGCCAAATTGAGAAAGACCAGAGAGGAGAAGAGAGAGGAGCTGGACAGGTTCATCGAGGAGATAGAGCAGTCCAGAGAACGGATGAAGAGGCTTCAGGGCCGCATCGACGCCCGGCGGCAGGATATGCTCGGCCTGGAGGGCAAGGCGGCGCGGGCCTACTTTGATGCCATCTCCTCCATCATGCCAGAGAAGTACCATTTCGCCGGAAGGAGCAGAAATCCTGCCAAAGACGAGTTCAATGCTCTGCTCAACTACGGATACGGTGTTCTCTACTCGATGGTGGAAAAGGCCTGCATCATTGCCGGCCTTGATCCCTACGTGGGCTTTTTGCACACCGACTCTTACAACAAGATGTCGCTGGTCTTCGATATCATTGAGATGTTCCGCATTTACGTGGATGAGACGGTGGTCTATCTCTTCAGCAGGCGTATGATTAAGGACGAATTCTTCGAGCCGCTGGAGCAGGGGATGGGCCTCTCCAAAGACGGAAAGGCAGCTCTGATTGAGGCTCTCAACAAGAATTTCGAGGAGACGATCCTCTACCGGGGCCGCAATATCAAGACCCGGAACACCATTCAGATGGAGTGCCACAGGATCGCCAATTCTCTCATCCGGCCCGGCCAGGAGCTGCCGGAGGACTATGATCAGAACATACTGGAAACGGAAGAAGAGGTTCCTCGCTGTATCGAGTAGGTAATAGAATAGTGGTGGTAGTATCGTCAGCCATTGGTTATAACCAGCGTCTAACGACGTTTCCACCACAGAGACACAGAGTTCACAGAGTACGCACAGAGCGACTAACTAACAACTGGAAAAGAATAATAATCGAGGTTGTTGATGCTGGTCTGGGTCATTTACGACATATCCGAGAACAGAATCCGAAGCCGGGTGGCGAAGCTATGCAAGAACTACGGCCTATTCCGGGTGCAGAAGAGCGCCTTTCTGGGCGATCTGAACAGGAATCAGTCCGACTCCCTGGCGCTGGAGTGCGAGGCGGTCATCGAGGAATCGGATTCCGTCTACGTCTTTCCCATGTGCGAGGACTGCTTTGACAAGATCAAGCTGATCGGAACGGGATTCGACCGAGAGCTGGTGGCCGGCATGATGTTAACCAAGGTGTTCTGAGGGCAAAATGGAGACTGAAACTGAGACAGAGGCCACGCGCGGGCAGGCGCAGGAGAGCGCGCGAGAGCCCGCGCCCGCGCAGGAGATTTTCGTCACGGTATCCGATGCGCTGGAGTATCTGTTCTGCCCCAGGTTCATATTCTTCATGCACTTTTCAAATCCTTTTGGCCAAAATCGCACTCTCGAAACTTATTTATTCCATTTAGCAGATCTTGCATCTAGCCGTAGAAATTTGAGGAGAAGAAAGGTTGCCATATGAGATTACAATAAAAAAGAGAGCGAATAAGGTTTTAAATAAATTCGATCACCTGAACCACGAGGCGGCAGTTATTATATCGGATCGCATAAATGAATTAAGCATAGACCCATATACACCTCGCCCAATGATGGATATCTCACCGATAGCGGGATCTAATCCGCGCAAATATCGCATCCGAATAGGAGCACAAACAAGAATAGAATATACGGTAGATGACCTCGCGCACATTGTTGATGTGGTAGATATAATAATAACTAAGAGGAGAAATACAGACTATAGAATTTGATTATATTCTACAAAAATCCATTTGTCTAAAGGATTATATAGATAGAAAGCAGATGCATGACCAGGAGATTAAATGGCAGTTGAAATTATGCGGGAAAGGCATATCGTCACGGATAAAGGGGCTTACCTAGATGCCGTCATAGACCAATTGAGCGATGGCGACTTAGAGTGGCTAAATGAAGATTGCCCGGACGAAGAGAACAAGTCTGTCCCTTTTAAGCCGCTTATCTAGTAGTAATATTTTTCGGAAAGATTGCTGAGAGAGATCTTCTCGCTCCATAATTTTGCATATGCAAGACTTAAGGTAGCGAAGCTCTGTAAGAGATACGGCCTGTTCCGGGTGCAGAAGAGCGCCTTTCTGGGCGATCTGAACCGGAATCAGTCCGACTCCCTGGCCCTGGAGTGCGAGGCGGTCATCGAGGAGTCTGATTCAGTCTACGTCTTTCCCATGTGCGAGGACTGCTTTGATAAGATCAAGCTGATCGGAACGGGATTCGACCGAGAACTGGTGGCGGGCATGATGTTAACCAAGGTGTTCTGAGGGCAAAATGGAGACAGATGATGATACAGCGGCCACGCGCGGGCAGGCGCAGGAGGGCGCGCGAGAGCCCGCACCCGCGCAGGAGATTTTCGTCACGGTATCCGATGCGCTGGAGTACCTGTTCTGCCCCAGGTTCATATTTTTCATGCACTGCCTGGGCATCGCCCAGAGAGAGGAGCGGCGCTTCAAGGTTTTGAAGGGCAGAGAGCTGCACGAGATCCGGGAGAAGGTGAACCGGGATTACGTGAGAAAGAAGCTGAATTGCACGGGAAAAGAGATCTCGGTTTATCTGACTTCGCACAAGTACCACTTCAAGGGAGAGGTGGATGAGGTTCTCTTTCTGGAAGATGGAACGGCTGCACCTCTGGATTACAAGTATGCCGAGTTTAAAAACACCATTTACAGGACGCACAAGTTTCAGGCGGCACTTTACGGGCTGCTCATCATGGAGCACTTCGGCGTGGATGTGAAGCGGGGCTTTGTCTGCTACACCAGGAGCAACAATTATGTGGCGGAAATAGACTTTCAGCAAAAAGATTATGAGAAGGCGAAGGAGATTGTGCGCGAGATACTGATGATAATTCAGAGGGGATACTTTCCCGATGGGACGAAGCAGAAGGCCAGGTGCGTGGACTGCACGTACAGGAATATATGCGTTTGATTGATGGTGATTTTGGGTGATTGAGGCGGTAAGCAGAATTGGAGATTATGTGCAAAAAAATAAAGGTGGAAATGACCTGTTATCAACCTTTATTGAGAATCCAAATAGTAATGGAAAGTATAAATATGCTTTATTAGTAATTTTGAGCGAGATAAATGGTGATTATTCTTTTAGTCGAGTTGTTCTAGATGAATTCAAAGAACCTGCTTTATATTTATATAAAAAAGGTGCTCCAAACGGCACCGATGCAACACCAACCAGCAAAGTAGCTGGCCAAGTCGAAAAGACATTCAAGAACAGGTTTATAAAATGGTTTGAAAACTATGATAGCTATGACATATCAGATGAAGAAAAAGATAACCTTAAAAAAATGAGTATAGCAATCAAGGGCCAAAAAGACAGAATTGTTGCAGAATTGAATGAGAAATACTCTGGGAAGGATTCAAAGTATAACGCCATAATTACCCTTGCAATTGAAAAAGAAGAAGGCATTTCATATCTTAGCGATCATCCGGTTTTCAAGAGCATCTTGCTTCGAACGGGAAGTGATAAGTATTCCACCAAGAAGTCTCAGGGGACATCTCTGGGAAGAGACGCATTTTGTTCTGTTTGCAGGCAGAAAAAAGAGGAAGTCTATGGCTTTGCAATTCCCTGGGCTTTCCATACATTTGATAAGCCCGGCTTCATTGCCGGAGGATTTGATGTCTCTGAGTCCTGGAAGAATACACCCGTATGCTTTAACTGCGCCACAAGCCTGGAGTTAGGCAAGAAATACGTAGAGGAAAGGCTTGACTTTGGCTTCTACGGCTTCAGGTATTTGCTCGTGCCAAAGCTAGCGTTAGGTTGCGATTTTCAAGACATTCTGAGCATCTTGGGCGGAAAGGATCAGAAAAGGAAGCTGAAAATAAACAGAGAAATCAAGAGCAATATAACTTCAGATGAAGAAGAGATTCTGGACCTCGTCAAGGATAAAAAAGACTTTATCAGCAACAGCCTGATATTTTATAAAAAGGAACAATCATCATACAGAATCTTGCTTCTCATCGAGGGAATTCTGCCATCTCGATTGAAAGCCCTTTTCGATATCAAGGACAAAGTGGACGAGAGATTCGAGGCATATAACGATCAGCTCTTGAATGAATCGCAGAAAGAGAAGAACCACCTCGAATTCAATTTCGGTGTCTTGAGGAGATTCTTCCCGCAAGAGTCCAAGAATAGAACGTTTGATAAAATTTTCTTGGAGATGGTCAATAAGATTTTTGTTGGAAACCGAATTGATTATTATTTGCTAATGGATTTTATAATAAGAAAAGCAAGAGAAGCTTTCATCGAAGGCTATCCTACAAATATTGCCACGTTGAATGGCTTCCTGCTATTGCACTATCTAAAAGAGCTTAATCTTTTCAGAGATTCTAAGGAGGAGCTGAAAGAAATGGATGAAAAGGGAAGTGGAATGCAATCTATCGAAAATCTCGAAGGTCTTCCGCTGGAACAAAAAGTTGAGAGGTTTTTTGAGGCTAATAAGTCGTTTTTTACGAGCGATGCCAAGAAAGCGACATTCTTGGAAGGAGTTCTCACTCAAAATCTGCTCAATATACAGTGGAATGACAAAAAAGCGACGCCATTCCGGGCCAAGTTGCATGGCCTAAAAATGAATGAAGCACTAATCAAGAGGCTCCTACCAGAAATTCAGAACAAGCTGGAGGAATATGGGAAAAATTACTACCGTGATTTGGAATCCATCATTGCGCATTATTTTGTTTTAGCTGGAGTCAATTGGAAAGAAGCAGATGATGAGCTAAGCTTCTACTTTGTTTTAGGAATGGACATGCAAAAACTGTTTAAGAATACAAAAGAGACTGACGAGCAAATTGGAGAGGGGGCATAAAAATGAACGAGGAAGTTAAGAACAGATCAGAAATTCTCTTTATCTACGACATTAGAGACGGAAATCCTAACGGAGATCCAATGGACGAGAACAAGCCTCGGATTGATGAAGAGACCGGCATCAACCTCGTAACAGATGTCAGATTGAAAAGGACCATCCGGGACTACCTTCACAATTTCAAAGGCCTTGAGATCTTTGTAAGGGAAGTAGTCTACGACCAAGAGAAAGGTCTTATCCAAGATGGAAAGATGAGAGCAGGCAACTTTGGTAATGATGCCGAGAAAATTTTGGGCGAGTGCATCGATATTCGTCTCTTCGGTGGAGTAATACCTTTAAAAGAGGACTCGATAATCTATACCGGTCCAGTGCAGTTTAAGATGGGCCGTTCGCTCCATCGTGTTACTATGATGCATATTAAGGGAACCGGAGCCTTTGCCTCTAAGGAGGGTTCTAAGCAGGCAACGTTTAGAGAAGAGGACTTTCTGCCCTATTCGCTTATCTCCTTTTATGGCATCGTAAACGAGAACGCTGCCAAACACACTCATCTTACCGAGGATGATTTAAAGCTCTTGCTAGAAGGCATTTGGAATGGAACCAAGAGCCTGATTTCCAGATCCAAAGCAGGACAGGTTCCAAGGTTGCTCCTCAAAGTGAATTACAGCAAAGAGAACTATCATATTGGGGATCTAGATAAGATGCTAAAGCTGGTAACCGAGATGCCTCATGAGAACATTCGTGACACCGTAGATTACCAGCTTGAGATATCAGAGTTGGTCAAGAAACTTGCTGCGGAAAAGGGCTCAATCAAGGATATTGAGATTTGCGTGGACGGCAGGATTAAGTTCTGCAAAGAAGGGGCCGGTTTCCCAATTGAAGGATTGGCAGCAGCTACCGGCATAGCCATAAAGCCAATTGCGTTCTGAGGTCCAGATGCCGGAGAGAGTAATAGTATTCGATGTGTGGGGGGACTACGCCCACTTCAGGAAGAATTACTCTACCAGCTCTCCACTCACCTATTCTTTCCCGCCCCGAACTGCTCTCTCAGGGCTGATCGGGGCCATCGTCGGTCTGGACAAAACGGAGTATTTCAGGCACTTCTTTAAGGTTGATGCCAAAATCGGCTGCAAAATCCTGGCGCCTGTAAAAAAAGTGAGGATTGGAGAGAACCTGATTGATACCAAGAGCGCAATTAAGATGCATCTGATCAAGAACAGAACCCAGATCAGATTCGAGTTCGTCAAAGATCCGAAGTACAGAATTTATTTCTCTCACTCCGATGAGCAATTATATAAAAAGCTGAAAGACTTGCTCACCAGCCATCAGTCTGTATACACTCCGTGTCTTGGACTAAGCGAGCTCATCTGCAACTTCAAGTTCATAGGAGAGTTTGGTCTGAAGAGTTCAGGAGAAGATGTCCAGGATATAGATAGCGTGGTGCCGGGTAATTGCCTTCTTGAGCCGGATTTCGAGGAAGGAAAGGAATACTTCTCAGAAGTGATGCCAGGCGAGATGGGAGAAGCAAGAGAGGTAACCGACTACCGCGAGATTCTGTTTGAAAGGAACGGAAAGAAAATCAAAGCGAAGGTAAAAGAGCTTTGGGAGGTCGGGAATGGCGAGCGAATCGTATTCCTTTAAGCTCAAGTCTCACCCGGATAAACGCCTGGTGGATCACTTGAGCAGAGTAGGGCAATTGAGCAGGAAAACTGTTACAGACAAATCTCTAAACATAGATGACAAGGATCTCTTGACAGACGCTGCTTACCTCATGGGTGTGACGCACGACCTGGGAAAAGCTACGAAATTTTTCCAGGATTACATTATTGAGACCGATGAGAATAAAAAGAAGTCTCTCAAAGCCAAGGACAACACTCATCACGGCCTGCTCTCGGCTTTCTTTACGTATGCAGTGATAAAGGAATACTTAAGTCAGACAGGGCGAAGAGGTAGTTTGGCTGAATACTTGCCCATCTTGTCTTTCCTGGCAGTGAAGAGGCATCACGGAAATCTACCAAATGCAATGGATGAAATTAAGGAAATCGATGCCGACAAGGACAAAATTCTGAGGGTGGCGGTAGAACAAATAAACACCATTGACATGGCAGAGATCAGAGAAATACTGGCACTGCTTCTGTCTAAAGAGAATATGAGCTTAAAACTCGACGTGGATAATATTATTGATTATATTTTAAAAGATGCGACAAAAGATATTGGCAGAAAGGAGAAGCGTTTCATTAGGGACTTGAGTGAAAAAAGCGATCTTTACCCGTATTTTTTATCTCAGTTTATTTACTCTGCACTCTTAGATGCTGACAAGACTGATGCAGGACTAGATGGAATCAAATTGGACCGGCTGGGCCTTTCATCAAAGCTGGTGGATGACTATAGGGATGCAAAGGGCTTTTCATCCAATCAGGACAATATCAATGGCCTCAGGAATCAGATATATGAAGAGGCTGTGGAAAGAATCAAAAATTGGAACCTGGACGATAAGATCCTCTCCCTGAATGTTCCCACAGGCACGGGCAAGACGCTCACCGCTCTTTCCCTTTCCCTGAAACTGAGAGAGCGATTGGAGAATGAGCGAAAAATCAAGCCCAGAATAATCTACGCTTTGCCTTTTCTGAGCATAATCGATCAAAACTACAAGGTCTTTGATGATGTTGTGGGAGGAGACACCAAAGATTCCCGGCTACTTCTCAAACATCACCATCTTTCGGATGTGAAGTACAAGACCGAGGAGAAAGAGTACGAAGTCGATAAAAGCCTGCTGCTCCTGGAAGGCTGGAATGCAGAGATAATTGTAACCACATTCTGGCAGCTCTTTAACACACTCTTTTCCAACAGGAATAAACAGCTTCGCAAATTCAACAAGCTTGCTAACTCCATAATCATTCTGGATGAGGTCCAGGCTGTGCCTCACCATTACTGGCTGCTGATACACGATTCATTGAAGCTGCTTTGCGAGAAGTTCAACACTTACGTTGTCTTCATCACTGCGACCCAGCCGCTCATCTTCGATGAAGCAAAAGGAGAGATCAAGGAGATAGCACAAAGGAAAGAGGAATACTTCCGGGGCTTGAATAGAATTGAGCTCATACCAAGAATTGAGAGAGCACTGACCCTAGATGAATTCAAAGCCTTGCTTAATGAGGACTTGCTCCAGAAGAAAGAGAAAGATTTCTTGATCGTTCTAAACACGATAGGCTCGGCTCAAGAGATTTATAAATTCGTTCAAGGATTGGAACTGGAGAATACAAAGAGATTTTTCCTCTCCACAAATGTAATCCCAAAGGAGAGGTTGACGCGGATAAATGAGATAAGAGAATCCAAAGAATCACCGAGAAAAAGAAAGGTCATTGTCAGCACTCAGCTCATAGAAGCTGGCGTAGATATTGATGCAGATATCGTTTACAGGGACTTTGCACCACTAGACTCGATCAACCAGGTAGCGGGCAGATGCAATAGACACTCCGCCAAAGACGAAAAGGGCATAGTATCGATTTTCATTTTGAAAGATGATCGAAAAGAATTTTATAAATATATTTACGATCCATTCTTGATAAGCAAGACGCTGGACATTTTGAAGCAGATCAAAGGGCCAATTAAAGAATCAGAATTCCTGGACCTTAATAACAAATATTTCAAAGCCGTGAAGAGAGGCATGGGCGAGAAAGAGTCGAAGGATAACCTGGACTGCATTGCCGGATTAGCGTTTAAGGATCTGAACAAGAACTTCAAGCTCATCGAAGAGGACTATCCCAAAGTGAATGTCTTTGTCGAGTTGGACGATAACGCTGCAGGGATTTGGAAACAATACCTGGATATGCAGTCTGAAAAGAATCATCTGGAGAGGACGAAAAAGTATCTCAAGATAAAGAAGGATTTCAGCGAGTATGTGATCTCCGCACCGGAGAAATACGCTCATAACCTGGTCGCTGAAGATTCCGATATGGGTTATATTTCAAGAGATGAGCTGCCCAACTACTACGATTTGGAAACGGGCTTCATGCGAGCGGGAGCCGGAGGGGGCTCCATGATCATTTAAGTTGGGAGCTTGCGGTATGTTTCCCAAAAAATCTCCGCTTCACCCCGCCTCGCACGCGTCCATGCGCGGGAGCCCGCAAAGCCGCAAGATCAAAGACAGCATCAAATATCAATATAGGATAGGAGACCACTATGATGAAGACATTACGCTATAAAATTATGCTCCGAAAAGAGGAAGACGGAACTTATACGGTGATTGTGCCTTCACTGCCGGGTTGCCTGACCTTCGGGCGAACGGTTGAAGAGGCGCTGGCAATGGCAAAAGAGGCAATTGAGGGCTTTATTGCCTGCATGATCGCCCGCGGCGAAGAAGTGCCCATAGAATCCGATGATTCGATGATATGCACGATTGCAGTCGAGGCAAATGCTTAAATTTTTAAGCAACTTGAAGCATGTTCCTGAGTGGCATGGCTAAACTACCCTGCATCCCGCCGGAAAAGCTGGCTAGAATACTTGAGAAATGCGGTTTTGAGCTGGAGAGAATCAGCGGCAGCCATCATTTTTACCACAACCCTGAAACCAAAAAGTCAACGGTGGTTCCATTTCATGGTTATGATGTTCCCAAAGGGTTGTTGAATGAGATTCTAAAAGAGGCGGGGATTAGTCGTGAAGAGTTCTTCGATAAGAAAGGATAGCCATGATCCTCAAAATCCTCCGCCTCACCCTGCACTCGGACGCGCCCATGCACGGGGACGCATCGAAGCTGCGCGGCTTCTTTGCCACCAGCTTCAATGAGCATGCGCTGCTGCACCAGCATGTGACGGACAAGCTGATCTACAAATATCCTCTCATCCAGTACAAGATGCTGGAGGGAAGTCCCCTGGTCCTTGGCATCAACGAGGGGGCAGAGGTCCTGAAAGAGATCTATGATAAATTCGATGAGATAAAATTGGGAGAGAGCAAGTACAGCATCATGGAGCGCGGCATTACCCTGAAGAGCGAGGAGTTCGGATGCTGCGAAAAGATCCAAAGCTACAGTTTTGCCACGCCCTGGCTGGCACTTAGCCAGGACAACTACCCCAAATATTTAAATGCAAACAGAGAGGAAAGAAAGGATCTGCTGAGAAGAATCCTGGTGGGCAACATCCTCTCCGCCTCCAAGGGGCTGGGCTACGTGGCCAAAGAGCACATTCGGCTGGAGGTGGGCGGGATGCAGGATGAGATCTGCCTGCTGAAGGGGACAAAAGTCACGGGGATACGAGGAGAGTTCACCACAACCTTTGCCATCCCGGACTTCCTGGGGCTGGGCAAGTCAGTCTCCAGAGGTTACGGGGCGGTTACAAAACTGAAATAGAGATGCGCCATCCGTTTTTGGGCCAGCGAGCCTATTTTCGGGCCCACCTGCCGGAATGAATTTATAAGCCATCTAATAAATTCCTCTAATGCTTTGAGGAGGGTGAGAAAAGGCCGGTTTGACACTGAGAAACGGGGAAAAGGACGAAAAAAAGCCGCTGTCCGAGGGCGAGTTCCACAAAAACAAGGATTGAAACCAGATATTTCTGTTGCCTGTCTTTTCCGCAAATGCTGTCCGAGGGCGAGTTCCACAAAAACAAGGATTGAAACTTCCTCCATCAATCGTTCGATCTCTGCTTATTCCAAGGTCCGAGGGCGAGTTCCACAAAAACAAGGATTGAAACAGTTTGTCTCAAGATACAGTTGCATCGACTGTGTCTCACGTCCGAGGGCGAGTTCCACAAAAACAAGGATTGAAACTAACGAATGTACCAATAAGGCATATCTGAAAACAGAGTCCGAGGGCGAGTTCCACAAAAACAAGGATTGAAACTGCCAGTATCCCCAACCACCCGGCCCCTTCTGATAGGTCCGAGGGCGAGTTCCACAAAAACAAGGATTGAAACTTACCTACCCCCATGCCATCGAGAACTCATGCCAGCGTCCGAGGGCGAGTTCCACAAAAACAAGGATTGAAACCTGACTCGATGACAGATCATAGATGCTATGGCATGACAGTCCGAGGGCGAGTTCCACAAAAACAAGGATTGAAACTGATCACCTAATCATGAACCACGCGCCGCAATCAGCGTCCGAGGGCGAGTTCCACAAAAACAAGGATTGAAACCGTTCCATGCTAAGATGGACGCGAGAGGTAAATTGCGTCCGAGGGCGAGTTCCACAAAAACAAGGATTGAAACGCCAACTATAACCGATCACGGGTAATAGGGTTATGTGTCCGAGGGCGAGTTCCACAAAAACAAGGATTGAAACGATCTATCCCGTCGTCTGTGTGGGTGTGTGCTGAGTGTCCGAGGGCGAGTTCCACAAAAACAAGGATTGAAACTCAGATACGTACTGATTCAATTCATCCAGATAGCTAGTCCGAGGGCGAGTTCCACAAAAACAAGGATTGAAACCATTACTTCTAGCTGAGGGATCAAGCTGCGATATAATGTCCGAGGGCGAGTTCCACAAAAACAAGGATTGAAACATCTTCTGCAATCTTGGAGCCCCGATGTTTCGACCGTCCGAGGGCGAGTTCCACAAAAACAAGGATTGAAACCCCCAAATACCGGGACTGGATGCCGTAAGAGTAACGTCCGAGGGCGAGTTCCACAAAAACAAGGATTGAAACACAAACGATGTTCTTCTTTCTTCTGACCAGTTCGCAGTCCGAGGGCGAGTTCCACAAAAACAAGGATTGAAACATCCTAATCACTGCGAATGCACGGGAAGATTCCTTGTCCGAGGGCGAGTTCCACAAAAACAAGGATTGAAACTTAGGATGTTCATGGGCTATAGCGGTTCGGCATGAAGTCCGAGGGCGAGTTCCACAAAAACAAGGATTGAAACCCTGATACGAGACTGCCATAAATGGCACTGCGGATAGTCCGAGGGCGAGTTCCACAAAAACAAGGATTGAAACGATGAGTTCGTGTGATGCCAATACGAGGCTCCAGCGTCCGAGGGCGAGTTCCACAAAAACAAGGATTGAAACTGTCACAACCTATGAGATCATGCCATCTGAGCATCTACAGTCCGAGGGCGAGTTCCACAAAAACAAGGATTGAAACTCTGAGAATGGCCGGAATTTGTGAAGCGATTGCGGGAGTGTCCGAGGGCGAGTTCCACAAAAACAAGGATTGAAACTCTAATAGTTCCGCTTGTTGCAAGTCCTTTTTGCTGTCCGAGGGCGAGTTCCACAAAAACAAGGATTGAAACATATATAGAAGGTATCTCCAACGGTGCCGCTCGTAGTCCGAGGGCGAGTTCCACAAAAACAAGGATTGAAACATCAAGAACGTTGGAATATGCTTGGAAGATATGACAAGTCCGAGGGCGAGTTCCACAAAAACAAGGATTGAAACTATGTAATAGGTCTTTGATCTGAGCATCATATCTTTGTCCGAGGGCGAGTTCCACAAAAACAAGGATTGAAACTACCAACGAAGGAGACACCGTTCTGGATAATTGTGGTCCGAGGGCGAGTTCCACAAAAACAAGGATTGAAACTATCGCATGCGCACGATCTTCAGGACAGAAAAGTACGTCCGAGGGCGAGTTCCACAAAAACAAGGATTGAAACCACTCCATCCGCGCCGCCATCTTCGGGCTTGCAAAACAGGTCCGAGGGCGAGTTCCACAAAAACAAGGATTGAAACTGGTTAAATCCGGCTCTGGTAATCTGCATCATCTAGATGTCCGAGGGCGAGTTCCACAAAAACAAGGATTGAAACTGCAAATTATGGACACCAATGGTCTAATCTGGTTGGGTCCGAGGGCGAGTTCCACAAAAACAAGGATTGAAACCCGCATATACTTTGACTGCATCGGCTACTTCTTGTTGTCCGAGGGCGAGTTCCACAAAAACAAGGATTGAAACACATCAACCAGGCTCGGCCTGGCGTTTGAGACCGCAGTCCGAGGGCGAGTTCCACAAAAACAAGGATTGAAACGCAGTGTGCCTCTCATGCTCAAACCTCATCTATCTTGTCCGAGGGCGAGTTCCACAAAAACAAGGATTGAAACTCCCCCAAGAGCTGCATTCCCCATGACCAACCCCAAGTCCGAGGGCGAGTTCCACAAAAACAAGGATTGAAACTGTTTGGGATTTGATAACCGCGAATCTCTTACTCCGGTCCGAGGGCGAGTTCCACAAAAACAAGGATTGAAACATCAAAATCGCCCATGCCGGCAGCCGACTTTCCCGCCGTCCGAGGGCGAGTTCCACAAAAACAAGGATTGAAACTTCTATAGGAGATTTATCGGAGCAGTTAGTCCAAAAGTCCGAGGGCGAGTTCCACAAAAACAAGGATTGAAACCCAGATAATCATATCAGAGAGCTTGGCTAGCATCGCGGGTCCGAGGGCGAGTTCCACAAAAACAAGGATTGAAACTGGAAAGGCTTGGAAGCTGATGCAATGCACTGAGGAGTCCGAGGGCGAGTTCCACAAAAACAAGGATTGAAACCCAGGATTGCCGCGTTTTCCGCCATTATGCGATTGTCCGAGGGCGAGTTCCACAAAAACAAGGATTGAAACAGAGCCTTGGCGGGCAGCTTCTTGGATGGATAAGAAGTCCGAGGGCGAGTTCCACAAAAACAAGGATTGAAACGCCCATGAGCCCAGGCAGGGGCTCACACGTGACGGATGGAAAACCACATATTGTTATCCGTTCACGTTAAGCCGGATATGGGCAGTGAAGGCCGACAAGTTTATAGGACGTTTGATCCCGCGATTGAAACAGGCCAAGATCCCCCCGAATACGGGACTGCGTCGTGGAACGCGTATGGGAAATTATCCCATCTCAGGGAAAGATCATCTGCCCATATCAGGCAGAGACGTGTATGAACAAACGAAGAGATAGAGTTTGCGGAGCAGATGTCCATAAAGATCTGATCGTTGCCACAATAACAGGCGATGATGTACCGACAATTCGAGAGAATTTTGGGACAACAAAAGCCGAGCTTAAGAGATTCCTCAACTGGCTGGTTGCCAACAAATGCGAACAAGTGGCATTTGAAGCTACTGGTGTCTATTGGATGCCGATTTATGATGCTCTGAGCAAAACCATAGATACAATTGTAGCCAATCCGTTGCAGATAAAGACCGTTCCAAATGACAAATCCGACTCTAAAGACTCAAACCGAATCGCAACCCTTTGCTTGAACGGTCAAATCAAAAGATCTCGCGTATTTACCGATGAGGACCGAGACCTTAGGATGATGACCCGAGCCAGGTCCGGATATGTCAAGACACGAACTCAGTTCAGGAATCGGATTCATAAATATCTATCATCAAGCGGGGTTAAGCTCAGTTCTACCATGGACGATATTTTCTGCAAGTCCGGCAGATACATCCTGAACTGTCTTGCTAAAAATAAGCCCATCGAAGAGATCTTGAAAGGCATACCCTCCGGAAAGATAAGGAAGAAGCAAGACCTGATTAGATCAGCACTTGAAAATGGTCTTAACGATACAAGCAGAATGCTCTTAATAGATGCTCTGGAAATCCTTGACAATCTCGAATCCAAAATGGAGAAGCTAAGCCTTGAGGTTCTGAAAGGAGTTCAGCAAAAGAGCAAAGATCTGGCCATAGTCATGTCGATCCCTGGAATTGGATTCACATCTGCATCGGTCATACTGTCGGAGATTGGGAACTACCGTGATTTTAAGACTCCGGACCAGCTCGCAAAATGGTGTGGCCTCAATCCCGGAGAAAACGAATCTGCAGGCAAGAAGAAAAAATGTGGAATTACAAAGAGGGGTTCCAAGCACATCAGAGTTATACTTGTCCAAGCAGCGCAGACCATATCAAATATGAAAAAGACGGCGCTGTCCAGATTCTTCCAGAGATTGATAAAAAAGAAGGAGCGTAATGTTGCGATTGTTGCCGTGGCCAGGAAACTCATCTGTCTCATTTATCATCTTCTGATCAACCAGGAGTTGTATCTGGAAGGTGAATGCAGAAAGAGGGGATCGAGTCAGGATAAGCCCTGCCATGCACCTTCATTTCAGGAAGAGCATTTAACGGATCGGGTCGCTGCAATTGTGGATGCCTTTTATCACCTGAAAGAGAGCAGCCGGAAGAATGCTCTCATGCGTGAGATCGCAGACATTTCTGAGATCAAGGTCGGCCAGAAAAGGCCATCTGGGGGTGGTGAATAGATCGCCTCCTGATTTTGGTTTCGTGTGGTTTTCCATGGGAAACATATAATACATAGTTTCATGAAAATCACCTAATATGTCCGAGGGCGAGTTCCACAAAAACAAGGATTGAAACAAAATTGAATTGGTCCCATTAGAACTTGATGGCAGTGGTCCGAGGGCGAGTTCCACAAAAACAAGGATTGAAACGCCCATGAGCCCAGGCAGGGGCTCACACGTGACGGATGGAAAACCACATATTGTTATCCGTTCACGTTAAGCCGGATATGGGCAGTGAAGGCCGACAAGTTTATAGGACGTTTGATCCCGCGATTGAAACAGGCCAAGATCCCCCCGAATACGGGACTGCGTCGTGGAACGCGTATGGGAAATTATCCCATCTCAGGGAAAGATCATCTGCCCATATCAGGCAGAGACGTGTATGAACAAACGAAGAGATAGAGTTTGCGGAGCAGATGTCCATAAAGATCTGATCGTTGCCACAATAACAGGCGATGATGTACCGACAATTCGAGAGAATTTTGGGACAACAAAAGCCGAGCTTAAGAGATTCCTCAACTGGCTGGTTGCCAACAAATGCGAACAAGTGGCATTTGAAGCTACTGGTGTCTATTGGATGCCGATTTATGATGCTCTGAGCAAAACCATAGATACAATTGTAGCCAATCCGTTGCAGATAAAGACCGTTCCAAATGACAAATCCGACTCTAAAGACTCAAACCGAATCGCAACCCTTTGCTTGAACGGTCAAATCAAAAGATCTCGCGTATTTACCGATGAGGACCGAGACCTTAGGATGATGACCCGAGCCAGGTCCGGATATGTCAAGACACGAACTCAGTTCAGGAATCGGATTCATAAATATCTATCATCAAGCGGGGTTAAGCTCAGTTCTACCATGGACGATATTTTCTGCAAGTCCGGCAGATACATCCTGAACTGTCTTGCTAAAAATAAGCCCATCGAAGAGATCTTGAAAGGCATACCCTCCGGAAAGATAAGGAAGAAGCAAGACCTGATTAGATCAGCACTTGAAAATGGTCTTAACGATACAAGCAGAATGCTCTTAATAGATGCTCTGGAAATCCTTGACAATCTCGAATCCAAAATGGAGAAGCTAAGCCTTGAGGTTCTGAAAGGAGTTCAGCAAAAGAGCAAAGATCTGGCCATAGTCATGTCGATCCCTGGAATTGGATTCACATCTGCATCGGTCATACTGTCGGAGATTGGGAACTACCGTGATTTTAAGACTCCGGACCAGCTCGCAAAATGGTGTGGCCTCAATCCCGGAGAAAACGAATCTGCAGGCAAGAAGAAAAAATGTGGAATTACAAAGAGGGGTTCCAAGCACATCAGAGTTATACTTGTCCAAGCAGCGCAGACCATATCAAATATGAAAAAGACGGCGCTGTCCAGATTCTTCCAGAGATTGATAAAAAAGAAGGAGCGTAATGTTGCGATTGTTGCCGTGGCCAGGAAACTCATCTGTCTCATTTATCATCTTCTGATCAACCAGGAGTTGTATCTGGAAGGTGAATGCAGAAAGAGGGGATCGAGTCAGGATAAGCCCTGCCATGCACCTTCATTTCAGGAAGAGCATTTAACGGATCGGGTCGCTGCAATTGTGGATGCCTTTTATCACCTGAAAGAGAGCAGCCGGAAGAATGCTCTCATGCGTGAGATCGCAGACATTTCTGAGATCAAGGTCGGCCAGAAAAGGCCATCTGGGGGTGGTGAATAGATCGCCTCCTGATTTTGGTTTCGTGTGGTTTTCCATGGGAAACCGTGAGGATGCATGAATGACGAATCCAAAATTATAGTCCGAGGGCGAGTTCCACAAAAACAAGGATTGAAACTATACGAGATCGGCATCAGAACCAGCGCCGTGTCCCAGTCCGAGGGCGAGTTCCACAAAAACAAGGATTGAAACCAGCTTCAACTTTGCTGGAAAGGTCGTCACCTGTTGCGGTCCGAGGGCGAGTTCCACAAAAACAAGGATTGAAACAATTCGATCTAACTTCTCCAGAGGCAATCGCTTGGAGTCCGAGGGCGAGTTCCACAAAAACAAGGATTGAAACTAGCAGGGAGGTAATGAACATGAAACAAGTAATCAATGTCCGAGGGCGAGTTCCACAAAAACAAGGATTGAAACAGGCCGTCAATTGGGGCGGTCTTGGTGATTATGTCGGTCCGAGGGCGAGTTCCACAAAAACAAGGATTGAAACGCAATCTCAAACGCTCGGTCTATTTCGAAGGTGGGAATGTCCGAGGGCGAGTTCCACAAAAACAAGGATTGAAACTCAAAGACATCGAATATATTCCTGGGCATAGATGGGTCCGAGGGCGAGTTCCACAAAAACAAGGATTGAAACATCGGATTTTTACTTATAGTAGTCATTACTATAATATAGGTCCGAGGGCGAGTTCCACAAAAACAAGGATTGAAACGCCCATGAGCCCAGGCAGGGGCTCACACGTGACGGATGGAAAACCACATATTGTTATCCGTTCACGTTAAGCCGGATATGGGCAGTGAAGGCCGACAAGTTTATAGGACGTTTGATCCCGCGATTGAAACAGGCCAAGATCCCCCCGAATACGGGACTGCGTCGTGGAACGCGTATGGGAAATTATCCCATCTCAGGGAAAGATCATCTGCCCATATCAGGCAGAGACGTGTATGAACAAACGAAGAGATAGAGTTTGCGGAGCAGATGTCCATAAAGATCTGATCGTTGCCACAATAACAGGCGATGATGTACCGACAATTCGAGAGAATTTTGGGACAACAAAAGCCGAGCTTAAGAGATTCCGCAACTGGCTGGTTGCCAACAAATGCGAACAAGTGGCATTTGAAGCTACTGGTGTCTATTGGATGCCGATTTATGATGCTCTGAGCAAAACCATAGATACAATTGTAGCCAATCCGTTGCAGATAAAGACCGTTCCAAATGACAAATCCGACTCTAAAGACTCAAACCGAATCGCAACCCTTTGCTTGAACGGTCAAATCAAAAGATCTCGCGTATTTACCGATGAGGACCGAGACCTTAGGATGATGACCCGAGCCAGGTCCGGATATGTCAAGACACGAACTCAGTTCAGGAATCGGATTCATAAATATCTATCATCAAGCGGGGTTAAGCTCAGTTCTACCATGGACGATATTTTCTGCAAGTCCGGCAGATACATCCTGAACTGTCTTGCTAAAAATAAGCCCATCGAAGAGATCTTGAAAGGCATACCCTCCGGAAAGATAAGGAAGAAGCAAGACCTGATTAGATCAGCACTTGAAAATGGTCTTAACGATACAAGCAGAATGCTCTTAATAGATGCTCTGGAAATCCTTGACAATCTCGAATCCAAAATGGAGAAGCTAAGCCTTGAGGTTCTGAAAGGAGTTCAGCAAAAGAGCAAAGATCTGGCCATAGTCATGTCGATCCCTGGAATTGGATTCACATCTGCATCGGTCATACTGTCGGAGATTGGGAACTACCGTGATTTTAAGACTCCGGACCAGCTCGCAAAATGGTGTGGCCTCAATCCCGGAGAAAACGAATCTGCAGGCAAGAAGAAAAAATGTGGAATTACAAAGAGGGGTTCCAAGCACATCAGAGTTATACTTGTCCAAGCAGCGCAGACCATATCAAATATGAAAAAGACGGCGCTGTCCAGATTCTTCCAGAGATTGATAAAAAAGAAGGAGCGTAATGTTGCGATTGTTGCCGTGGCCAGGAAACTCATCTGTCTCATTTATCATCTTCTGATCAACCAGGAGTTGTATCTGGAAGGTGAATGCAGAAAGAGGGGATCGAGTCAGGATAAGCCCTGCCATGCACCTTCATTTCAGGAAGAGCATTTAACGGATCGGGTCGCTGCAATTGTGGATGCCTTTTATCACCTGAAAGAGAGCAGCCGGAAGAATGCTCTCATGCGTGAGATCGCAGACATTTCTGAGATCAAGGTCGGCCAGAAAAGGCCATCTGGGGGTGGTGAATAGATCGCCTCCTGATTTTGGTTTCGTGTGGTTTTCCATGGGAAACAGGCCAAGATCCCCCCGAATACGGGACTGCGTCGTGGAACGCGTATGGGAAATTATCCCATCTCAGGGAAAGATCATCTGCCCATATCAGGCAGAGACGTGTATGAACAAACGAAGAGATAGAGTTTGCGGAGCAGATGTCCATAAAGATCTGATCGTTGCCACAATAACAGGCGATGATGTACCGACAATTCGAGAGAATTTTGGGACAACAAAAGCCGAGCTTAAGAGATTCCGCAACTGGCTGGTTGCCAACAAATGCGAACAAGTGGCATTTGAAGCTACTGGTGTCTATTGGATGCCGATTTATGATGCTCTGAGCAAAACCATAGATACAATTGTAGCCAATCCGTTGCAGATAAAGACCGTTCCAAATGACAAATCCGACTCTAAAGACTCAAACCGAATCGCAACCCTTTGCTTGAACGGTCAAATCAAAAGATCTCGCGTATTTACCGATGAGGACCGAGACCTTAGGATGATGACCCGAGCCAGGTCCGGATATGTCAAGACACGAACTCAGTTCAGGAATCGGATTCATAAATATCTATCATCAAGCGGGGTTAAGCTCAGTTCTACCATGGACGATATTTTCTGCAAGTCCGGCAGATACATCCTGAACTGTCTTGCTAAAAATAAGCCCATCGAAGAGATCTTGAAAGGCATACCCTCCGGAAAGATAAGGAAGAAGCAAGACCTGATTAGATCAGCACTTGAAAATGGTCTTAACGATACAAGCAGAATGCTCTTAATAGATGCTCTGGAAATCCTTGACAATCTCGAATCCAAAATGGAGAAGCTAAGCCTTGAGGTTCTGAAAGGAGTTCAGCAAAAGAGCAAAGATCTGGCCATAGTCATGTCGATCCCTGGAATTGGATTCACATCTGCATCGGTCATACTGTCGGAGATTGGGAACTACCGTGATTTTAAGACTCCGGACCAGCTCGCAAAATGGTGTGGCCTCAATCCCGGAGAAAACGAATCTGCAGGCAAGAAGAAAAAATGTGGAATTACAAAGAGGGGTTCCAAGCACATCAGAGTTATACTTGTCCAAGCAGCGCAGACCATATCAAATATGAAAAAGACGGCGCTGTCCAGATTCTTCCAGAGATTGATAAAAAAGAAGGAGCGTAATGTTGCGATTGTTGCCGTGGCCAGGAAACTCATCTGTCTCATTTATCATCTTCTGATCAACCAGGAGTTGTATCTGGAAGGTGAATGCAGAAAGAGGGGATCGAGTCAGGATAAGCCCTGCCATGCACCTTCATTTCAGGAAGAGCATTTAACGGATCGGGTCGCTGCAATTGTGGATGCCTTTTATCACCTGAAAGAGAGCAGCCGGAAGAATGCTCTCATGCGTGAGATCGCAGACATTTCTGAGATCAAGGTCGGCCAGAAAAGGCCATCTGGGGGTGGTGAATAGATCGCCTCCTGATTTTGGTTTCGTGTGGTTTTCCATGGGAAACCCCAAGGCTGCAAGGGCATTGCCCAGGATGAACCAGAGTCCGAGGGCGAGTTCCATGAAAACAAGGATTGAAACTCCACAGGTACGACCGGGAACGCCTGGTCGGCCACGTACAATGGCCATTTCCATGAAGAACAAGTTTTGAAACGCGACAATGAACAGCCCGCCGCCGTTCAGACTATCGCCAATCCAGTTATCCGAAGCTCACCACCTATCTCTCCAATGGCTGGCACGGTGAAGGAAACTATTACATCTGCGGGAGAAGAAACAAAGAAGAAAACCAGAGCCCTCCCGGAGGGTGCAGATATAGCCTGGGTGCAGTACAAACGATGTCAGGGAACGCGAGTTGCCGGAACCAAGGAGTTAGATGCTTTTCTAGACAGCGTTAAGCATTTTTTCGTATGCGAACAAATTAATATGAGCAGATCCTATGATATCACATTAATCGTGAGGTATGCGAGGGAGCAATCATGATCAACTTATTTAAAAAGGATGCACCGAGCACGGCGACGGTGAACAAAAAGAAAGAGAAACAAGAGGCTCGAAGGCAAAAAGCGCAAGCAAGAGGAGAAAAGCCGATAAAATAGATATTTTTTCCAGTTCCAAAAAAACAAGAATTGCAACCCGATCCCAGGGACGTAATCGATTGCCATGCAAATCAGCGAGGCGCCTTCCTTTCACCCTGAGACAATAGCCCAGCGGCTGGTTATGTGGACCCGGCAGTTTTCCATGCTGCCTTTTGGTGCCACAAGCAAAATGATATCGCAGGCATACTCGTTATCCAAAATGCTTTTCTAGGTCCAAGTGCACATAATAGATTAATTATGAAGCTCCAAATTACCATCTCCGGCCCCAAAGTCCACGACGTAGGCTATAGGTACTTTCTGATGAACAAAGCAATGGCAAGTCGCATCAAGATGTTTGAGGCCCATAACGTCGAGGACGAGCAGGAACAACAAGTAATGGTCTTGGTCGATGGCGGCGAGAAAGAAGTCAATGCCTTCAGGAAGCTGGCACAGGAAAAAAGACCGAACCGGGCCGCTGTATCCAGGATTGTAGTAGGTACTTACGAAGGAGATGTCATGAGGGTGGGCGAATATGCCCAGTTTTGTACAACGATTCAGCTTGACAAAGCAATTCCCGTTCTCATCGATATAAGAGATGATCTGAAGGAACTAAAAGGCGATATGAAAGGCACGAGAGAGAATGCGAAATCTCTGGTAGATGGGCAAAGGACATTGCTGGAAGGACAAAAGGAGACGATCGATGAAATAAGGGGCCTGCGGGATGACCTGGCTGTCCATAATAATATCGAGTGGCAGGCCCGGATAGAGAATGATATACGAATGATCAAGAGTAAAATAGGAATCCTATAACCTTTTGCAATCCACCGAGGCGCTTTTGCATCACATCCACTCGTAGTGCCTCATAACCTCGGGCACAAACTCGTAGAGCAGGCTGTTTTCCACATACCCGAAGAACAGGCACCCTTCGCACCCCTGGACGATCTCCTTTCGCCTATCTTGCGACGACTGCCACACCTTTGCCAGTCCCTCGGAGACATTGCCCAGCGGCTCGCGGTGCACGCGGCAGTTCTCGATAGTGCCGTCCGATGCCACATGCAAAATGATGTCGCTTGCATGGCAATTGAATCTGGGCTCCAGGTCCCTTATCATCTTCAGGTAGGTCACGGAGTTGATGATAGGCGCCCCGCTTCTCTTCAGCTCTATCAGCCGCTCTAGCGCTTCCTCGTATGCTGGAATATCCTGTATCCTCAAAGAGCCCCACACCTTCTCCTCGATGCCGAAGGACTCGTGCATGGGCTCAAAAGATATCCAGCACCCCAGCGACTGGGCCAGGTGCACCAGATCCTCCAGCTCGCCCACATTTTTGCCGGAAATGACACAGTTCATCAGAATCTCATGGCCTGCCTGCTGCGCCGCCCGGATGCCTTCCAGGACGGACTGCAGATCGATGCCCCGCAGCTCTTTGTAACTCTTGATGCCGTCCACGGAGACGGAGAGAAGGTCCAGATCGGGAAGCTCCTTCGCCCTCTGGCGCAGGAGCAGGCCGTTGGTGATGAGCGAGGTTGTAAGCCCCAGGGACTTGGCGTGCCGCAGTATTTCAGGCAGATCCTCTCGCAGCAGCGGCTCGACTGTCCAGGCATTGTAAACGCCTATGCCGAAATCCTGCGCCTCATCCAGCATGTGCAGGATCTCCGGCGTGCTCATCTCCCGGCCTGGGTGCCTCCAGTACTCGCAAAAACGACAGCTCAGGTTGCAGCGAGCATTTATGCCGTGGGAGAGCACAAAGGGCCTCCCCCGGATCCTCATCTGCCAGAGAGCCCGGGCGGCCGTGCGAGGCGAAAACGATCTCATGCGATTCTCCTATTCTATTCTATTCTGGAATTTGCCGGATGTGGCTTCCTCCCCACCCTCAACGAGATAGAAACGTTGTTCTTTTTACCGTCACATTAGCTTCTGTCAAGTCTTCAAACCTTCGGCTCCAGCCTTCTTCTCACCGATTCCGCGTGTGCCTTCAGGCCTTCCGCCTCGGCCAGAGTGGTAATAGTATCCTCCAGGCCCAGGAGCCCGTCATCGGTGATCATCTGCACACTGATCTTCTTGGTGAAGTGGTCCACATTGAGTCCCGAGAAGACCCGAGCGTAGCCGGAGGTGGGAAGTACGTGATTGGTGCCGCTGGCATAGTCGCCTGCCGCTACCGGTGTGAACTTCCCCAAAAACACGCTGCCTGCGTTCTTTATGTACCTCAAGACGGCCATGGGGTCCTTGGTGATTATCTCCAAATGTTCGGGCGCGAAGGCATTGCAAAAGTCCAGAGCCTCGTCCATGTCGCCCGCCACGAGAACTGCGCTGTGCTCCAAACTCTGCTCCACTATCTCACGACGCGCTGCGCCAGCCGCCTGAATACTCAACTCCTCGATCACGGCGCAGGCCAAAAGATCATCCAGAGATACCAGCACAGAAATGGACCTGGGATCATGCTCCCCCTGGGCGATCATGTCTGCGGCGATAACTCCCGGATCGGCGGTCCGATCGGCCAGGATGAGAACTTCGCTCGGGCCCGCCGGAAAGTCGATCTCCACGCTGCCTCTCATGAGCATCTTGGCAGCAGTGACGTACACATTGCCCGGCCCCACGATCTTCTGCACCTGCTCTATGCTCTCGGTGCCTAGTCCCATAGCAGCTATGGCCTGGGCTCCTCCAACCTTGTAAATCTCATCGGCACCGGCCATATCGGCAGCAACCAGGGTGAGAGGAGTTATGGACCCATCCGCTTTGGGTGGAGTGCATACTACTATCCGGGAAACACCGGCCACTTTGGCGGGAATAACATTCATCAAAGCAGAGCTTGGATAGGAGGCCCGCCCGCCGGGCACATAGGCGCCCACAGAGTCAAGGGGTGCGATCTTCTGGCCCACGGAGACACCGGGAGCAACCTCAGTCATCCACAATTCGCGCTCCTTCTGCATGTTATGGAATTGGCGGATGTTATATGCCGCATCGGATAAGGCTTGCATGAGCCTTTCCTCCACCAGATCGTAAGCCGCATCAATCTCTTCTTCGCTTACTCTCAGGTCATCGAGACGCGCCCCCTCAAACTTCTCAGCGTACTTGAAGAGCGCCTCATCCCCTTTGCTTCCCACTTCCATGACAATCTCATTAACTGCGGAAAGCACATCGGAAATGCCCACATCTCGGGAGAGAAGGGCTTGCAGATCTTCATCCTTCAGCTCACTTAGCATCTTTGTAATCATCGTAGTTGCCTCCAAGATTCACATTCAAACGGAATTGCGCCTGCCCCTCTGTCCTTTATAAAGGGAGACGACGCGCTCCAGGCTGTCCGCCTCCTCCAAAGATTTGTCGTCCCTTACGGCGACCATCCGGGGAAAACGGAGGGCATATCCGGAGGAGTAGTTGGGACTCTTTTGTATCTCCTCGTAGGCCACCTCGAAGATCACCGCCGGCTTGATCTCCACCTCCATGCCCTTCTCCAGCAGAATCAGTTCCCGGAACATATCCGTGAGTTCCGCCAGAGCCTCATCCGTAAGCCCGGTGGCCACAAAGCCCATATCTAAAATATTGCCGGTGGCAGTGTCCAGGCATCCCAGCCGGTAGGAGCCAAGGAAGCTCGCTCTGCGGCCCTCGCCCCACTTTGCGCCTATCACCACCAGGTCTAAAGTCTCCATAACCGGCTTGATCTTCAGCCAGTTCTTGCCTCTCTTTCCCGGAGCGTATACTGAGTTGGGATTCTTTAAAATAAGCCCTTCATGGCCGGCTGCCAGAGCCTGACGGTAGATCTCCTCTGCTGCCTCGACACTACCGGACAGTACCTGATCGGCAAGAAGAGTGGGATTGGCAATCTTCTCCAGGAGTGCTCTTCTTTCACTTAGGGGCAGATGCGTCACGCTTTTGCCATCCAGATAGATCAAATCGAACAGGAAGAGGCGCAGGGGAATCTGAGCAGCAAGCTTTTCTACATTGTATTTCCTGCGAAAACGTTTCAAAATCTCCTGGAAGGCCATGGGCCGGCCGTCTTTGCCAATGGCCACTGCTTCACCATCCAGTATGGCGCTCTTCGCAGTTATCTGCCTGGCTGCCAGGACGATCTCAGGCAAAGATGCCGTTACATTCTCCATGCGGCGGGAGAAGATGGCAATGCTGTCCCCTTCCTTATGGATCTGCACGCGAGCGCCGTCATACTTCCACTCAATAGCTGCAGTACCAATTTCCCCCAAAGCCGCTGCAATGCTCTCGCCAAGCGAAGCCAGCATCATCTTGATGGGGTGATTGATCATGACGCTCAATTGCGAGAGAGTGCCGCGCCTGGCGGCAACTGCTACCAGGCCCATATCGTTGGTGAGGTTATAGGCCCGCTCCACGCTCTCTGCATCTGCCCCGCTTTTGGAAAAGGCCCGGGCAACAGCATCCCGCACGCCCCCTTCACCTACGCCGATCCTCATGTCCTCAATGGCCAGACGGGCAATATACCGGGCCTCCAAAGAGCCGGCCTGGCTGAATAGAAATTGCAGGTTTTTGACTTTAGCATCCTGGCTTCTCTTGCCGGAAGCGCGAGCTATTGCCACAAATCTCTCATAAACGTCTGCGATAGAAAGCGGCTCCGCTTCTTGGAAGGCGGCAAAGCCAATTGGCCTTCTCTTCTCCACAATGCCGGCGGCAACCAGGCCCGGATCACCGGTGGCACGCAGCATGTCCGAGATCTGCTCGGCCGAGCAGCCGCAGGCTTTCGCCAGGGCCTCGTAGAGGATGCTCGGCCCCACGCCCATAACCAGATCGAGGCTGGGAGGGAAAAGCGTGCCCATGACATAGCTGCAGGCCATGGAGAGTTCTGTCTCGTCCAGGCCTGCCAGGAATGCTGCGACTAGGTCGATCTTCTCCAGGGAGCCGGATACTGCCTCTACCTTCTGGCAGAGATTTGCGAAGGCAAGAAAGCTCGTCATTTAGAATATGGCATCGATGCGTTTTGTCCTGTAGATGCTGACGATGTCCGTCAGAATGGCGGAAGCGGTCTCGATGGAGCCGGCACCTAGGCCGGTTACGGTTATGGTTCCCGATAGATCGGTGTAAATAGCCGCCGAGTTCAGGGTTCCCGACACAGCTATGGGGCTGCCCATAGGTACCAGAGTGGGCCGTACCGTGAGAGCAGGCACATCACCGATGAGCTTGATGGCATAACCGCGCTTCTTGGCCAGGGCCAGGGCCTCGGGAGTGACGCCGGTGATGCCTGTAACATCAACATCGCTGTACTTGATGTTCATGTTGAAGAGCGAATTGGCCAGGATGACCACCTTTCCGGCAGTGTCCACGCCCTCTACATCGTAGCTAGGATCGGCCTCGGCGATCCCCATGTCCTGGGCCTCGCTCAGAGCATGGGTGTAGGGTATGCCCTCCTCGGTCATGCGGGTGAGGATGTAGTTGCAGGTGCCGTTGAATATGCCGCGGATGCCGAAGATGGTGTTACCCACCAGCGTGCGTTCCACCAGGCTGATGAGTGGCATGGTGCCGCCCACGGTGGCCTCGAACTTCATCATCACGCCGTTCTCCTCGGCCAGCTTTTTCAGGCGGCTGTAGGAGACCACCAGCGGGCCTTTGTTGGAGGTCACGACATGCTTGCCGCTGGAGAGAGCCGCTTCCATGTGACCCAGGCCGGGTTGGCCGTGTACGATGTTAGTGGGAGTGACCTCGACCACCAGGTCGGAGTCGATGGCGGATATGGCCTCTTTGCCTTTCATGCTGGTAGTGGCCACATTGGCCAGCGTCCTCTCGCCCAAAATCTTCTCCGCGTCCACGCCGTCTTCCGCCATCACAGTACCGGTGTGATCGGTGACGCTGATCAGCTTAATGTTCAGGCCCATATCCCGAAGCATCTTCTTCTTGCGACTGAGGACATCGACCACGCCGTGGCCGACGATGCCGTAGCCCACCAGGGAAACCTTGATGTCTCTCATATTCAGATCGCCTCTGTTTCTATCGGCTCAATCACAAGCAGCTTTTTCTCGGCGCCCACTTCGCGTAAGATGGCCAATGCCTTCTGGATCTCGGCCTTGCCGGTGGCGCGGATCTTGAGATAGGCGGAAGACGGCTCGTCCACACCAGTCATGGTCAGAGAAACGTCCATGACCTCGGCAAAGCCGGTGGAGTCGATGCGGTTTACGGTATCTCCCAGATCGCTGTGCAGCACATGGCCTACAAGCACAACGGAGACGGCCTCGATGAGACGGTCCTCGCCCGCTCGCACCACGGAGATGCCGCACTCCTTGAGCTTGGCGTTGACGGTCTCGATCTTGGTCCGGTCCATCTCCACTACGAAGCGAACCGGGATCATGCCGCGGGGTGTCTTTCTATCCCTGTGATGAACCACGCTGATGATGTTGGCCTTATTATCCCTGAAGGGCTGCAAAGCCAGGAGAAGCTGACCTGGTATGTCCTGCAGCTCTAAATCCATGGAAAGTCGCATAGCATTCCTCATAATCTGATGAACGTGTGCTTCGCCTGATGGCAAATAAACCTTGTGTAGATTAGATAGTTATTTCTGCGACAAGAGCATGATAATTCTTATGCAGTCCCTCGAAAAAGCAAATGACTTACATCTCCTTACACCCATCTCGGATATCGATCTGCGGGCCCTGGCCGAAACAAAAGACGAGCAGGATGCCTTTCTTTCCATTTATCTTACTACAATCAACAGAGATGATAATCTCCTTGTGCAGTCCAAGCTGAAAGCCATGAAGAGCGCCCTGCCCAAAGATCTCCAGGAAGCCTTTCTGAAAACCAAATCAGATGATCGAGCCCCTCCTCGCGGCTGAAGTCATAAAAGGCGAGAAGGGCCGGGTGATCTTCGCCTCCGCTGCCAGGGATTTTCTGCAAGTCTTCAGGCTAGGCGTATCGCTGGAGCCCATGGTGGTGCTGGACAGCTCTCCCTTCCTCCTGCCCCTGGCCAGGCTCAAGGACGATTACCAGGATTATGCCCTGCTGCTGCTCGACTCTCAGGAGGCCAGGCTATTTGTGATCCGCTCCGACATCCTGGAGGAGAAGAAAAAGTTATCGATAGATCTCATGAACAAGCACAAAAAGGGCGGCTGGAGCCAGATGCGCTACAACCGCCTTCGTAGCGGTGCAATAAAGTCCTTCCTCACTGCAGTAGTGGAGGATCTGCAAGGCCGGCTTGATCTTGGAGAGATCAAAGGATTAGTGGTGGCGGGTCCCGGTGAGGCCAAGGGCCAGCTTGTAGAGATGCTGCCCATTGATTGGAAGGACAGGCTCCTGGGCGTCGTTGACATCTCCATGCAGACACCTGGCGGAGATCTGGTGAAGCTAGGCGGCCAGTTGGCCAGAGAGGAAAGATCTGTGCAGCTCAATCTGGCAGAGAGACTGAAGGAGGCGGTGCTCAAAGGGCAGCCCTCTGCCTACGGCCTGGCCGAGGTGGGCAGGGCTCTAGAGGAAGGTCGAGTCAATCACCTGCTTCTCTCCAGCGGCTTTGCCCTTCCTCAGATGATCTGCAAAAAGTGCCACTTCGCCCACCAGGAGGGCGAGACCTGCCCTACCTGCGGCGGGCAGATGCAGGCCCTGAGCCTGGAGAGACTTTACGAGCAGGCAGAAAGAACGGGAGCAGAAGTGGCATTGTTGGAGGACGACGAATTCCTGGAGGCAATGGGAGGAGTGGGGGCGCTGCTGAGGTACTGATGGGACGGGTCTTTGGCTTTTCACTTATGATTTTGCCTGAGGAGGGATACTATCACACTTTCTCTTAAGCGCTTATGAGATCTCCCTCAATTTCTCCCTCTCGCCCAGCAAGCTGACCGCATACAGAAAACCCGCTTCATTCAGCTCCTCGTCCTCCGGCATTCTCGCGAGACCCAACCGGCGCGCCAGGAGTGCCGCTCTTTCCGGCCCGAAGTAGATCTCCATGCCCTTCAAGCGGAGGAGAAATCGAAATAGTTCTACCTCGGGCCGAGTGGAAGCAAAGAGCCTCACAAGCTCGCTCTTAGCCTCGGCATCATCATTGAGCTGCAGGGCAAAATCCGATATCCTGGCCCTCAGCTTTTCATCGGCGGAGCATATTGGAAATGTTCCAATTTTTTGCTGCTCTTCACACGTTAGCAGATTCATTTTGGAGAGGTAAAGGGCGGCCGTGCACACCTGCGGCTTGACGGAATAGATGCGGCAACCGGACAGGCTGGAATCGAAAAATGGACAGGGATCGCCCTCTTTTTTGCCGAGCATCCTGGCCGATCCTACTATTTCGCCCTTCAGCTCATGAGGCCTTGTGTAGTCCATCATGAACTTCTTCAGGCTTAGCCCCTGGTGCCGGGCTATCCTGCGGCAGTCATCTACGGAGACGGCAATCCCCACCTCCTCCAGGCAGCACCGGCCGCATCTCTCGCAAACGGCCAGCAGGTGAAGCGCAGCATTTGCCGAGAAATAGGGCTCAAATTCGGGGGAGATCAGTTCATCCATCTCCTCCCGGACCAAAACCAGGTTTTTCAGCCCGCCCTCCGGCACAAGCTTGATCAGAGCCTGCATGGCATTTATCCCGCGATCAATTTCTTCCTTCAGATGAAAATCCATGCAAACATCCTTCTGCCAATCATTTTTGGAGCTCCTAGCTGTATCGAGTGGGTAATGGTGCTTGAGTCCTCTGTGAGTTCTCAGTGAACTCTGCACCTTTGTGGCAAGTAAATAATCGTAGCTTGATAATAAAACCCTGGTGGTTTACGGAATAGAACCGCAGAGTCGCAGAGCGTACGGAGGACGAACGCACAGAGACGACTATTACTCAGAAGCAAATATTCTATTCTTTCCAGGTGTTTGTTAATAAGGTAAATTGCACGTCTCTGCGAACTCTGCGTCTCTGCGGTTAATATTCGTAGCTGAATAATTAAACCCCGCCGGTTACGGAATAAAACCGCAAAGTTGCTAGAAGCGCACCGAGATTCAATTACATCTCGAAAGTCAATAGCAACCGAGGGTTAGCCACTGGAAATGGCGAAGAGCCATTTTTAGGTCCATTCTTAGATCCAGTTTACGGTTATCTCCTCACCTATTTCGATGAGCGCTGCAAATCCCCTTCGCAGCTCTCCCACATTGACGATCCGGGTGGAGCCGACGAAACACATTCCCCGCGCCTCGTGGATATGCCCGCAAAGCAACAGGTCGGGCTGATACTCCTGCACGAAGCGACGAAGGCTGACCGATCCCGAGCTTTCCCCATTGTAAAGAGTATCTTGCGCTCCCCGAGGCGGCTGATGCACAATTACTATCTTAATTCTTGCGTCTGCTATATCCAGATAAGCCGCGGCCAGAGTCTCATAAACCTCATCATCCTGATGATAGTAGCGAGCAGGATCTCCCAGCCGCCGGGGATCTTTCGCTACCATTCCGCCCATGCCCAGAAAGCCCAGGTCTGCAAAGCAAAAGGAGGAGCGATGCAGCATTCGCAGGCCCGCTTCGTCCCATAGATCGGGCACGACATCCCTGTGGTCCATATTTCCGGGAACAATGAGCACAGGCGGCCCCAGGTTGGCCAGGGCAAAAGCGGCAGGCAAGGCCGTCTCCCGGCTGCCGGCATTGTGCAGGTCTCCGCAAAAGACAATGAGATCTGCATCAATATCCTTCAGGCTGTCAAGCATCTCGATGCGATCATGCAGATCCGCCAGACCCAAAATTCGAAAAGGCTTCTTTATGCCTGCCATATTCTCGTCAGCCTCATTATTGCGCTTGGCTAAGCCAAATCCAGAAATGCCAAAGCGTCAAGATCAGATAAAAATAGTTGCGGCTTTGCCGCCTAAGAGAACATCCTCAGGGCTTCTTCCGATCCTTCAACCTCATCCCCGAGCACCTTTCTGATTGCCACCTCGAAATCGCTCTTGCCAACCGAAGATGCGCCTCTACGCAGAGCATTCATGCCAGCCTCAACCACAACGGCATTGAGATCGGCACCGCTCGCTTCCTCTGTGACTTTGACAATCTCCATCAGATCCACGTCCTCATCCTTCTTCATCTTCTTGGAATGGATCTCCAGGATCTTGAGCCTTCCATCCGCTGAAGGCATGGGAATCTCAATGATCCTGTCAAAGCGACCTGGCCGCAGCAGCGCAGGATCCAGAATATCGATTCTATTCGTGGCCGCGATGATCTTGATGTCTCCCCTGGTCCTAAATCCGTCCATCTCCGCCAAGAGCTGCATCATAGTGCGGTTGACCTCGGCGCTTCCCGTGGTGCCGTCATGGGTTCGTATGCTTCCCACCGCGTCGATCTCATCGATGAATATGATGCTGGGGGCCTTCTCGCGCGCCATCTGGAAGATATCGCGAACGAGCTGCGCGCCCTCCCCTATGAACTTATGCACCAGCTCCGAGCCGGACATGTGTATGAAAGTAGCCCTGGATTCGTGAGCTACAGCCTTGGCGAGCATGGTCTTGCCCGTTCCCGGCAAGCCGTAGAGCAGGACGCCTCTGGGCGGCTCTATGCCGATCTCCTTGAAGATAGCAGGATTAGTGAGCGGCAGCTCCACGGTCTCCCTGATCTCTTGAATCTGGCTTTCCAGACCACCCACCTGTTCGTAGGACACATCGGGGGCCTCTACCAGCTCCATTACTTTGGCCCGGACATCCACAGAACGGTCCAGGACCCGAACGATGGTCAGAGAGTTGTTTATGGCCACACGAGAGTTTGTCTGGATTATCCCCATCAGTTCTGGTGGAACAGTAGTGATGAACTCCTGATTATTGCCGTGTTGCCTGAGCAGGACATAGTCCGACCCCATCTCCACAACCGTTGCCAGGAACAGCGGCATCCTCTTGAGGAGGATATTCTCTTTCTTCAGCCGCTCAACCTCTCGCAGATACTTCTTATTGGCAATGAGGGACTCGAAGAGCTTTGCTCTTACCTCTTCCCTCTCCATCCTGGTTGTCTCCAGCTCTTCGGCGAGGCTCTTGTTGTCGGACTGCAGAGCGCTTATCCTCTTTACGAAGGACTCCTGAATGGTCTCTTGACCGGAAATGGCCGATGTTTCACTCATATAAAGAAGGCCTGAGTTTTTCAAGCTTATAAATTCATGCATGAGGCAGAAATTGAAAAATTTTGTATCTTCGAAAAGTATTAATCATATTATATCCTGTGGTTTTTATGATCATCCTGAATAAGCACAATCCTCCTCCCTTCGAGGTAGTGGAGAGAAAGGGCCTGGGCCACCCGGATACCCTGGCAGACGGCATCTCCGAGGCCATCTCCCGCTCTCTCTGTGAGTTTTATCTGGACGAGTTCGGCCAGATCCTGCACCACAATGTTGACAAGGTCCTGATCATTGCCGGCAAGAGCGCGCCGCGCTTTGCAGGAGGCGCGATTATAAAGCCCCCTTCTGTGGTCGTGGGCGGCCGGGCCAGCAAGCCCTCCGGAAAGCCGATCCGCGAGATCATTGAGAATGCTACAGCATCACACTTTCATAAAACTGTAAAAAATCTGCTGCAATTCGAGGTCGAGCCGCGCGTGGAAGAGGGAGCCCCGGAGCTACGAAGCCTCATTGGTCGGGGAGCAAATGACACCTCCATCGGAGTAGGATATGCACCGCTGAGCGAGACCGAACAGCTCATCCTGGATCTGGAGGAGGTTGTGAGAAGCGTGCCGGGCGTGGGAGAGGACACCAAGCTCATGGCGGTACGCGTAGGAGACAAGCTGACCCTGGTAGTGGCCGCAGCCATGGTCGACCGATTCATCAATTCGCGAGAAGAGTACGATGAGGCCAAGTCTCGCGTCCAGGAGGCAGTTACGAGAAAGGCCCAAGGTGCCGGGGATTTAGAGGTCTATGTGAACTGTGCTGATGCCGGGGAGAACATCTACCTGACAGTTACCGGCACCTCCATTGAGATGGGAGACGACGGAGCCACGGGCCGGGGCAATCGCGGCAACGGCCTGATCACGCCCATGCGGCCCATGACCATGGAAGCCATAGCCGGAAAAAATCCCGTCAGCCACGTGGGCAAGATCTACAACGTGCTGGCGCAAAAAGCTGCATCCGAGATCGCGGAGCTGGAAGGAGTGGAGGAGGCCTATGTTACCTTGGTGAGCAAGATCGGCTCGCCCATCAGCCAGCCGCTCCTGCGCGGCGTGCAGATCTCAGGCGACCTGACCATAACTCCCGCAATGGAGTCGAAGGTCGATGCCATCCTGGACTTCTGGCTGGAGAGCACGGACGCCCTGGTGGAGCAGTTTGTCAAAGGCAAGCTGACTTTATACTGAAATTGAAATTTCAATCAGGCTCCTTTGGTTACCTCTTTTTTGGCCATCTGCAGTCTCTGCTTGGCGTTGTAACCTGTGGCTTTTTCCAGGAAATTTCTAAAGCGTTTGTTGGTATCCATGGCAACAACATCGTCCGCGCCTATTACCGACTCTGTGGTCACAGTGAGCTTCTTGCCGGTGATCGACACACAGATGCTTTTAAGAGCTCCATAGCTGAGAAGAAGCTTGCCGTCCTCTTGCTTTATCTCTGTCGGAAACTCCTCTTCCAGTGCCTTTTGAATTCGCTCTAAATCGGGCTTGAAGCCTCGTTTGAGTGTGTAATCCATGCGAAGGGGTTGGTCCTGTTCCTGTATAGATCTTTCGAGCGAAATGAGATTCAGGATGAAATGCCCAAATTGCTGTAAACAGGAGCATATTCCCTCTTCTCCGTCTCAAATCGTTCCGGCAGCCCTGCCACAATCCCGGCAAAATTTTTATCTGCATTTTTCTTTTTAAATCCAGCCAGCTTAACGATCTCATCCCTGTTTATCTCTCTTCGACTAAACACCGCCGCTTCCAGCAGCTTTTCCCCTCTCTCTGATCTGACTATCACCGTGGAGTATCCATCCGGGCTTCCAATCGAACCTACGGATATGTCCGCCAGCCGGCTGACCAGATCATCACAAAATCCGCAGCCTGACCTCACCTCGCGTTCAAGCTCCCGCACACGGCAGGAGTGCTCTTTGCCGTCTATTGCCACTATGAATTTTCCTCTGGCGATCTGGACCCTTTCGGCACTATCAAGATTTATGCCGAAAAGCTCTCGGATGTGACTCTTGAGAGATTCATAATCGAAGCTTTCGAAACAGAAGAGGCCTATGAGAAATATCTCAGCATCAGGAAATTTTTCATTAAAATATCCCTGCATCTGCAATTTTCTAACCACTCGGATCTGACAGGGCGTGCCGACAACGGCAATTCTCCTTTTGCCGCTGTTCAAGGCATCCATAAGCGGGGCGATAACAGACACCCGCACATACTTCGTCCCCCTGGCCTGCAAAATCAGATCAGTTTCGTCAACTAGAGTTGCTTTTGCTCCCAAGCTCGTATCTTTTTGAGCAACCACAGCCGCATCCAGCAGCCCTGTTTCAATTCCTTGTTGGAGAATTGAGGTTACCATCCCTCCATCCTGTCCCTCTATGCTGCTCCTGCCGGCAAATATTTCCCTATTGACTCCCAGATCGTCATCAATAGTTCCACTGAGAAATTCCTCTTCCATATCTTTGATATCGGCAGAGGACAGTGGGTAGATGTTTTTTCTTTCCAATATGGACTTTGTGGGACATACCAGAGCACATGCACCGCATCCGATGCAGTCTTCCGATAATTCCCCGTAGGGCGTATCCACATCCCTGGTAACTCCTCGATTCTGAGCACTTATAGCCGATACACCCACCAGCTCCTCGCAGACCCGGTGGCACAATCCGCAGAGGATGCAATTTTTATCCTCCAGCATAAAGCGAGGCTTGAAAATCCCATATTCTCCGGCCAGCTCCAGCAACTTCTTCTCCTGGGGGCATCGGGCTATGAGAAGCTCTAAGATCATCTTGCGAATGTCTAAAACCTCCGGTGAGCGAGTATTTACGACAAGTCCCTCCTCTACCGGATAGTTGCAGGCGGTGACAAACTTTTTCCGGCCATTTTTTTCGATCTGCACCGTACACAGCCGGCAAGATCCATAGGGTCCGAGAGAAGGATGATGGCATAATGTAGGAATATGGATGCCGGCCAGCCTTGCTGCCTCCAGTATCGTGGCCGGGCAGCTCTTGGCATCGGTTTCAATCTCACGACCGTCGATCTTGATCTTCAACTTGATCATGCCTTCTCACCTCTCTTGAGTCTCTCAGCAGAATGAGAAAGTCCTCGGGAGACCTTCTTGACAGCCCTCACCTTAGGTGGACATACCTCAAAGCAAATGCCGCATCGAGTGCAGCGGGACTGATCTATGACGCTGATGCTGTCCTCCTCTCCCTCGATGGCTCCTTGGGGACAGTTCTTCTGGCACAGACCGCACCCTATACAGATCTCTGGCTCTATGAAATATGAAACAAGGGCTTTGCAGGCCAGAGAGGGGCACCTTTTCTCAATTATATGGGCAGCATATTCATCTGGAAAGTGGGCAATTGTGCTTAAAACTGGATTTACTGCCGTCCGACCCAATGCACACAGCGACGCATTTTTCATCAGCTCTGCTATCTCTTTGAGAATTCGCAGATCTCCCTCATGCCCTTTGCCGGAAACAATGCCGTCTAATATCTCTCGCATTTGTTTCAGGCCCTCCCGGCAAGGCAGGCACTTGCCGCAGGACTCATCGCAGAGAAAGTCCACAAAGTAGCGAGCCAAATCTACGACGCAAGTATCCTCGTCTATAACAATTATGCTGCCTGAGCCCATCATGGAACCAAGGCTCGTAAGCTCGTCGAAGTCAACCGGCGTCTGCAAATGCCGGGCAGGAATTATTCCACCGGAGGGACCTCCCGTCTGCACTCCTTTGAGCTTTTTTCCACCAGGAATTCCACCTCCTATCTTGTAAACTATGTCGGCCAGGCTCATGCCCATGGGAACTTCCACCAGACCGGTATTGTTGACCTTTCCTACCAGTGAGAAGATCTTGGTTCCCTTGCTTCTTTCCGTTCCAATGGAGGAAAACCATTCGGCTCCCCGGTTGATGATGAGAGGGATATTGGCCCAGGTCTCCACATTGTTGAGCAGGCTGGGTCGATTCCAGACCCCGCACTCAGAGGTATGGACATATTTGGGCCGGGGCTCGCCCACTTTGCCCTCCAGGGCGTTCATGAGAGCGGTTGACTCTCCAGAGACAAAGGCACCCGCACCTCTATGCACGGTTACATCGAAATCAAATCCGCTGCCAAGTATGTTCTTCCCAAGAAGGCCCAGCTCCCGGGCCTGATGCAGGGCGAATTTTGCATTTTCCACGGCCAGAGGATACTCCATGCGCACGTAGATGTAGCCGCTATGCGCTCCAACCGCATAGGCTCCAATTATCAGCCCCTCCAAAACGCTGTGCGGATTGCCTTCCATGAGGGCACGATCCATGAAGGCACCCGGGTCTCCCTCATCGCAATTGACGATCACATATTTGGGGTCTCCGAACGCTCCCGCTGTCGATTCCCATTTTTTCCCGGTGGGAAATCCGCCTCCACCCCTCCCTCTGAGGCCTGACTTTTTTATCTCATCAATTACCTCTTGAGAAGTCATCTGTGATAAGGCGCGAGCTAGAGCGGCATAGCCACCCAGGGCGATGTAGTCGTATATATTTCTAGGATTTATTTTTATATTATTTTTTATTAGAAGTCTCATCTGATGATTATAAAACGGGATATCATCTTCCAGTATTGCCTTTAGCCCGGTTGCAGGATCTGTATAAAGAAGGCGTTCTACCAGCTCGCCTTTGAGAATGGTCTCCTCCACGATCTCCGGAACGTCATCCGGCTGGACGCCCATGTAATAGATTCCCTGCGGATATACAACCACGAGAGTCCCTTTTTCGCAAAAGCCGGGACACCCCGTCTCCTTGATGCTGATCTCTCTATGCAGACCCCTCTTCTCAACCTCGCTTTTAAAGGCGCTGACGACCTTTCCCGCGCCAAGGCCTTGGCAGCCGGTACCGGCACAGATTGCCACAATTTTTTTCTTGGGATCTCTCGTGCACGTGATCTCATCTCTCAAGATCTCCAGATCCTGAATTGATGTAAGTCTTGCCATCTCTTCCCCATTTTTTTCTAATCACTGACTGATATTGACTATTCGAGTGCAAGCTTGCCCAATATCTTCTCTACCCTCTTGGAGTCCACCCGGCCATAATAATCATTATCTACTACAATTACCGGGCCGATGGCGCAGCATCCCAGGCAGTTGACCCTATCTAGAGTGAAGCTATTGTCCGGCGTAGTCTGTCCCGGTTTTATCCCCAATTTTGACTGTGTTGCATCCAGCAATCTCTGAGCGCCTCGCACCTGGCAGGCGGTTCCCATGCAAACGCATACTTTATGCCGGCCTACGGGAGAGAGATTCATCGCTTTGTAGAAGCTCGCCACTCTGAATATCTGGCTTGCTGGAATCTTAAGCCTCTGGGAAAGCTCCCCGATGGCTTCTTTGGAGATCCAATGCAACTCGCTTTGCAGATCTAAGAGCAACTGGATCAAGAATCCTTCTTTTCCATTATATTTTTTTATTATATTATTCAGCTTTTCCTTGTCAGCATCGTTCATAATGCCACCTCCCTGGGCTTTTCTTAGGGGTTCTCTCTGCCCCTCTTCCAATAATTCCCCCGTATTCCTAATAGAGTTCTCATTGTCTCTGATCAAGGAATAGATGCGAGCCTCTGCATGCGGGACAATTGAGCATTTTGTCCAGCTCTTCCGCCACCCAGGCAGGCGCATTTGATCTTCGCGTTTCAGCCAGGATTAGATGTTTTATCATACTGCATTCTCGTTCGTCAACAGCACCGCAGGATTGCGCAAGGAAGGTGCTCCTTACAGCTACTTTCACTTTGCTTGTTCCTTTTTCTGTTGATTCTGACATCATAATCTCCTCCCGTCTTCATCAGCAAAGCCGAAGATGGCATGATCTTGGGTTCCGTTAAAGCTTGGAGAGGCACCTTTAGCGCCAGTTGAATCTCGCTTTTTGTTTCGCATTAGTACAAGCCTGATATATATGATTTATTGTGAAAAATTCACAAAAGGGCCGCTAACATCTAGTAGGCTGAAATGTCAAGGCCTTCCTCTTGCTAAAATTAGTTTCGTTGCTTTTCCTTCCGCATCAAGTTGAGTACGCCTGCTCATTTGGATATGACACATTCAAGAATCGTTGTTTTGGACCACTCACTCCCATTTGCTACATCCCATATAGCATATGAATGGTCGATATACTATACTTATAACGACAATGATCCTGAAGCCCCGGAAAAGCAAGCTGTAGCGCATCAGTGCAACTCGTGCAGAGCCTTTTATCCATTGATTGCAATAAAGTATCTCCATGAGTGAGGAGTTGCTACGAGCGGTCCGTAAAAGATGCAAGAAGATGGAGATACCCCTGGTGGGAGTGGCGAATGTAGAGCGCTGGAAGGACCCACCCTTTCAGCCCTGGATGGCGGAGGAGTTTTATCCTCAGTCCATATTCCCCCAGGCCAAATCGGTGATCGTTATTGGTCTGCCCGTCAGCCTGCCCGTGCTGGAAACCTCGCCATCAATTTACTACAGGGAGCTGTACAACACCGTGAATGCTCTCCTGGACCAATACACCTACCGCCTGGCCAATTTTCTGAATGAAAAAGGCCACCCTTCCGTCTTCGTTCCCCGGGACGGATACTTCGGCATCAAGGCCCTGCTGAAAAATCCGGTGGCTTTCTTCTCCCACCGGCACGCTGCCCTGCTGGCGGGCCTGGGCAATTTCGGGACAAACAATATGCTGCTCACGTCCCAATTTGGCCCCCGCGTGCGTTTCGGCTCTGTTTTTACAGCAGCGGAGCTCCCGTCCGATCCGCTCTTACATGAGGAGCTGTGCACCCGCTGTATGCGCTGCGTCAAGATGTGCCCGGCGCAGGCTCTGGACGAGAAGGACTATCCGCAAGGGCTCACGGACAAGAAGAGCTGCACCGCTCACAGCGCCGAGCTGAACCAGCGGGGAATCTCGCCCTGCGGGATATGCATCAAGGTCTGCCCGGTGGGCGAGGACAGGAAACTGTACGGGCGGGAGGATGCTTCCATCTACTCCCGAAAGGATCGGTTCCCGGAGGAGCACAAAGCCTGGGAGCACGTGAGAAAGTATGGGGGGCTGTGAGATCAAGGTTGTCTCGATCTTGGGATTCTTCGAGTCTTTAGACCACTGTTTAGACTTCTCTACAGAACGGGGGTCTTGGCTTACGTGGAGGAACATTTGGTGCGATTTTCGGCTTGCCCTTCTCTCCATTCAATCGAGCGTTCTCATCTCTCAATTGCTGGAAACTAAGCAGCTCTCCGCCTACGATCCTGTGTTCCCCCTCGCTATCGTGCACGATGCACTCGCCGCTCTTCCCGGCCTCACCTCTCTCGAAGTCCCGATATTTTTCCAGCAGGGCGATGGCCTCCTGGATCTCGAAGAGATAGCGCAAAATGAGCTGCTCAGCCAATTTCTCCGCTTCGTCGGATTCCATCTTGCCCCCCAGCCCCCGGCACTCCGAGCACATCAATTCGCCGTTATCTAAATAGAAGGGGTAGGTGCGGCAGAGCATGGGCCGGGCACGATAGACAGAGCAGCGGCCATTTTGATAAAACCGGCAGGATCCGCCATCTTTTTTCAGCCTCCACTCCAGGGTATGAAAGCAGCCGTCTTTGTCCCACTCACCCTCCTCCGGCGGGCCCACAACTTCCAGCCACTGCAGGCCCGTTGCTATCAGGATGCATCTTATCTCCCGAGGAAAGGCGACCACGCTGTTGTCTTCTCCCCGGCAGCATTCCCCGCATTGCAGGCAGTGAAATCCGAACTCCTGTATCCGAGCGGCCAGCTTTATCGGGGAGAGCTTTTTCGCTGCCAAGAAAAACTCATTCAGCTCAGAAATCCTATCTTCTTGATCTTCTCTCTTCACGCGGGTCGCCTTTTTCGTTCATCTCTTGCACAGGGCGATGAAATTATCTAAAAGCTCCGGGCCGTACTCGGTATGAACAACCTCGGGATGCCACTGCACGCCGTATAACGGCCGGGTCAGGTGCTTCATGGCCTCGATCTCGCAGACGTTCGACCTGGCCAGAATCTCAAAACCCACCGGAAGCTCCGACACCTGATCCATGTGCGAGGCCCAGGTCTTGAACTTGGGCGGCAGGCCCTTTAGTATGTCGTCTTCCCTGAGAACCTGCACATCCACCTCCGCGTAGCCTCCCATGCTGCCAGGCACCACTTTTCCGCCAAAGGTGGTGCCCATGAGCTGCATGCCCAGGCAAATACCCAGAATGGGGATATCCAGATCACGCAGATAATCCGCGCAGCGCCCGGCGCGCTCCAGCGATGGCCCTCCCCCCAAAATGAGGCCGTTAGCGTCGATCTTCTCCGGAGGCGTCTGGTTGGAGATGAGGTCCGTCTCCACCTTTTCCCGGATGGCGCGCCGTATGAGGTGATTGAACTGTCCATAGTTGTTGACTACAAGTATTCGCATTGCCTTATCTTGCAGCTCATTATGATGATATATTTTTTGGCGAGATGGATTTGATGCAAATGCGGAAAGGCTAGATTTTCATGAGAGCATAGAGTACAAATTTATATGAATACAGATCTTATGTTGTATGTATGATGCAACCTTTTGATAGAGTACTGATCGGAGAAGCATTGGTGGGAGAGGGGCCGGAGATCGCCCATATCGATCTCGTAATTGGGCCCAAAGGCAGCTATGTAGAGCAGGCATTTGTCAGTGCCCTGGCCTCGCCCGCGAAGGGGCATACTCCCTTGCTGGCGGTCTTAGAGCCCAACCTGCCCGCCAAGCCCTTCACCCTTATGGTAAACAAGGTTACCATCAAAGACGCCGGGCAGGCCATACTCATGTTCGGCCCCGCCCAGGCTGCTGTAGCCAAGGCGGTAATGGACTGTGTGGCGGAAGGGACCCTGCCCCAGGAGTTGGCAGAGGAGCTGATGATAATCGTATCCGTGTTCTTAGAATGGGATGCAAAAGACAAGAAAAAGATCTACGAATATAACTATCAGGCTACAAAGCTGGCCATCGAGCGTGCCGCTGCTAAGAATCCCAATGTATCGGAAGTACTGGCCAAGAAGGACTCTGCGAAGCATCCCTTTGCCTAGATGAATTACTGCAAAAAATAAATATGCGTATCGCAGTCAATATTCAATATTGAATTCATAGAGTATTCACATGAGATTGCCAATGGCTGTGGACTGCTAACAAGTCCTCAATGTGAAAAATAGATTCATAAATGCCAAGCCTGACTTTTGGTCTAGAAAAATGTCAAGCGCGAGTGAGATAGTAAGAAAAGGAGAGTGAGGATATGCAAAAACCGGATAGCAATTGCAAAAATAAGACTAGATTCAAGCGCAAGTACAGGGACGTATTTCTCGTCTTTGCAGTGTTAATGATAACGGGAGTGCTACTGGCCATATCGGCCTTCGCACAATTCGATCCGCAGCCGGGATCTTCAGGAGTGGGGGATTTCTCCACGCCGGATAACCTGGGCGGAGTGGGCTATAACCAGCAGCCCAAGCTCACCGCTCTTGAAAGCGATAAACCCAGCCCCCAGGAAGCAGGCAGCTCCATAAAATGGACGGCCAAAGCAGAGGACCCGGAAAATGATCCCATGTTCTTCACGTTCCGGCTAAGAGGGCCATCCACGGGAGACGTATGGGGGCCTGTAGACGTATGGAAGCCGGTAAGCCAATGGTCCCCGGACAATACGTGGAAATGGGATACTAATTCACAAGATGCCGGAAAATACCAGATAAGCGTTTCAGTTAGAGATGAAACTCATGCCGGCCCCCAATTTACTCAGGATGAGAAAATAGTTGACTTTTTGTTAACGGCCCCCCCAGCTCCCCCGGAAGTCCAGGCGCAGCCAATTGTTGAGCCTTTACCCATTGTGACGGCCCCAGAGCAAGCTTACGTGCCGCCCGTAGAGGAACAACAGCCCCCCCAGATGCAACAGGTGGAGCAGCCACAGGTAACGACACCTGCAAATCTGGCTCCTGTCATGATCAGCTTGACCTCTGATCTCGCCAGCCCCCAGGAAGCCGGTACATCAGTAACCTGGGCGGCGGAAGCCAGTGACCAGGAAAGCGATGGTCTGCAGTTCCTGTTCCTGCTGGACAATCAGCCGGTAACCGGATGGCAATACCAGAATCAATGGACCTGGCAAACCTCTGCCAATGATTTTGGCGCTCATAGTATAGAGGTAAGAGTTAAGGACGGCACACATAATGCGGATGGCGACTCGTCCCAGAAGGCAAGCTTCATCATAAACAAGCCCAATGAGAAGCCAGTAATATCCGATTTGTCATCTGATAAGGCCAGTCCCCAGGAGACAGGCAGCATTGTAACCTGGACGGCCCAGGCCAATGACGCCGAAAGTGATCCAATTTTATATAGGTTCTTTTTGAACGGGCTTCCTACAACCGATTGGCAGCCCAACAAACAATGGACCTGGACTGCAGCTGAGGGCGAAGCCCAGGTAGAGGTTCAGGTAAGAGATGGTAAGCATGCCGAGCAGGACGGATTTGATGACAGGAAGAGCGCGACGTTCATCGTAATGCCGCCTAACCAGAAACCTGCGATCATTAATTTCAGTCCTGACAAGCTCAGCCCCCAGGAGATAGGTTCGACTATCACCTGGAATGTGGATTTTATGGATTCTGAGAACGATCCATTGCAATTCCAGTTTTCCCTGGACGGACAGGTAGTGCAGGACTGGTCGGATAGCCCAGGCTGGAGCTGGAATGCAGCCAAAGAGCAGGTAGGACGGCATGTCATCGAGGCCAAGATAAGAGATGGAAAGCACAATCCTGAAGGAGACAGCTCGAGCAGCGCCAACTTCGAGATAGTTCTGCCGCCTAACAACGCACCGGTCATGAGCAGCCTGACCGCAGACAAAGAGAGCCCACAGGTTACAGGAACCGCAGTAATCTGGACGGCAGTTGCATCTGATCCAGAGAACGATCCCCTGCAATTCCAGTTCTCAATGGACGGACAGGTAATGCAGGACTGGTCGGAGAGCCCTGTCTGGAGCTGGACGGCTGTCGCGGAACAGGTCGGACAGCATGCCATTGAGGCCAAGGTAAGAGATGGAAAGCATAACCAGGACGGAGACAGCGCCAGCAGCGCCAACTTCGAGATAGTTCTGCCGCCCAACACTGCTCCGGTCATGAGCAGCCTGACCGCAGACAAAGAGAGCCCGCAGGTTACAGGAACCGCAGTAATCTGGACGGCAGTTGCATCTGATGCCGAGAATGATCCCCTGCAATTCCAGTTCTCAATGGACGGACAGGTAGTGCAGGATTGGTCCGAGAGCCCCGTCTGGAGCTGGACGGCTGCCGCGGAACAGGTCGGACAGCATGCCATTGAGGCCAAGGTAAGAGATGGAAAGCACAATGCAGAAGGAGACAGCGCCAGCAGCGCTAACTTCGAGATAGTTCTGCCGCCCAACACTGCTCCGGTCATGAGCAGCCTGACCGCAGACAAAGAGAGCCCACAGGTTACAGGAACCGCAGTAATCTGGACGGCAGTTGCATCTGATGTCGAGAACGATCCCCTGCAATTCCAGTTCTCAATGGATGGACAGGTAATGCAGGACTGGTCGGAGAGCCCTGTCTGGAGCTGGACGGCTGCCGCGGAGCAGGTCGGACAGCATGCCATTGAGGCCAAGGTAAGAGATGGAAAGCACAATGCAGAAGGAGACAGCGCCAGCAGCGCTAACTTCGAGATAGTTCTGCCGCCCAACACTGCTCCGGTCATGAGCAGCCTGACCGCAGACAAAGAGAGCCCGCAGGTTACAGGAACCGCAGTAATCTGGACGGCAGTTGCATCTGATGCCGAGAACGATCCCCTGCAATTCCAGTTCTTAATGGACGGACAGGTAGTGCAGGATTGGTCGGAGAGCCCCGTCTGGAGCTGGACGGCTGTCGCGGAACAGGTCGGACAGCATGCCTTTGAGGCCAAGGTAAGAGATGGAAAGCATAACCAGGACGGAGACAGCGCAAGCAGCGCTAACTTCGAGATAGTTCTGCCTCCCAACACTGCTCCGGTCATGAGCAGCCTGACCGCAGACAAAGAGAGCCCACAGGTTACAGGAACCGCAGTAATCTGGACGGCAGTTGCATCTGATGCCGAGAACGATCCCCTGCAATTCCAGTTCTCAATGGACGGACAGGTAATGCAGGATTGGTCGGAGAGCCCCGTCTGGAGCTGGACCGCTGCCGCGGAGCAGGTCGGACAGCATGCCATTGAGGCCAAGGTAAGGGATGAAAAGCACAATGCAGAAGGAGACAGCGCCAGCAGCGCCAACTTCGAGATAGTTCTTCCGCCCAACAATGCCCCAGTTCTTGCTGGCTTGACTGCGGACAGCGAAAGCCCACAACTATTGGGAACAACAGTCACCTGGACAGCTCAGGCCAGTGATCCGGAATCCGATCCAATTTCATATCGCTTCCTGGTCAACGACACGCCTGCCACAGATTGGCAACCAGAGAACCTGTGGGCCTGGATAGCCATGCAGCCCGGCACCAGCCAGATCTCAGTACAGGTTAAAGATAGCCTGCATGAGGGACCGCTGGGAGAAGTCGGCAACATGAGCCGCGAGTTTTCCATAAATGCACCAGCACCTGTGCTCGCAGAAGTAGTACCGGCCAAGCTCAATGAATCTCCAGCTCTTGCCGGTTTGACTGCGGACAGCGAAAGCCCACAACTATTGGGAACAACAGTCACCTGGACAGCTCAGGCCAGTGATCCGGAATCTGATCCAATTTCATATCGCTTCCTGGTCAACGACACGCCTGCCACAGATTGGCAACCAGAGAACCTGTGGGCCTGGATAGCCATGCAGCCCGGCACCAGCCAGATCTCAGTACAGGTTAAAGATAGCCTGCATGAGGGACCGCTGGGAGAAGTCGGCAACATGAGCAGCGAGTTTTCCATAAATGCACCAGCACCTGTGCTCGCAGAAGTAGTACCGGCCAAGCTCAATGAATCTCCAGCTCTTGCCGGTTTGACTGCGGACAGCGAAAGCCCACAACTATTGGGAACAACAGTCACCTGGACAGCTCAGGCCAGTGATCCGGAATCTGATCCAATTTCATATCGCTTCCTGGTCAACGACACGCCTGCCACAGATTGGCAACCAGAGAACCTGTGGGCCTGGATAGCCATGCAGCCCGGCACCAGCCAGATCTCAGTACAGGTTAAAGATAGCCTGCATGAGGGACCGCTGGGAGAAGCCGGCAACATGAGCCGCGAGTTTTCCATAAATGCACCAGCACCTGTGCTCGCAGAAGTAGTACCGGCCAAGCTCAATGAATCTCCAGCTCTTGCCGGTTTGACTGCGGACAGCGAAAGCCCACAACTATTGGGAACAACAGTCACCTGGACAGCTCAGGCCAGTGATCCGGAATCTGATCCAATTTCATATCGCTTCCTGGTCAACGACACGCCTGCCACAGATTGGCAACCAGAGAACCTGTGGGCCTGGATAGCCATGCAGCCCGGCACCAGCCAGATCTCAGTACAGGTTAAAGATAGCCTGCATGAGGGACCGCTGGGAGAAGCCGGCAACATGAGCCGCGAGTTTTCCATAAATGCACCAGCACCTGTGCTCGCAGAAGTAGTACCGGCCAAGCTCAATGAATCTCCAGCTCTTGCCGGTTTGACTGCGGACAGCGAAAGCCCACAACTATTGGGAACAACAGTCACCTGGACAGCTCAGGCCAGTGATCCGGAATCTGATCCAATTTCATATCGCTTCCTGGTCAACGACACGCCTGCCACAGATTGGCAACCAGAGAACCTGTGGGCCTGGATAGCCATGCAGCCCGGCACCAGCCAGATCTCAGTACAGGTTAAAGATAGCCTGCATGAGGGACCGCTGGGAGAAGCCGGCAACATGAGCCGCGAGTTTTCCATAAATGCACCAGCACCTGTGCTCGCAGAAGTAGTACCGGCCAAGCTCAATGAATCTCCAGCTCTTGCCGGTTTGACTGCGGACAGCGAAAGCCCACAACTATTGGGAACAACAGTCACCTGGACAGCTCAGGCCAGTGATCCGGAATCCGATCCAATTTCATATCGCTTCCTGGTCAACGACACGCCTGCCACAGATTGGCAACCAGAGAACCTGTGGGCCTGGATAGCCATGCAGCCCGGCACCAGCCAGATCTCAGTACAGGTTAAAGATAGCCTGCATGAGGGACCGCTGGGAGAAGCCGGCAACATGAGCCGCGAGTTTTCCATAAATGCTCCTGCGCCCGAAATCAAGCCGGTGCAAGAGCCTGTTACGGCCGAGAATGTAACAGTGCCAGAAGAGAATAAGACGGGGCCTGCGACGACTGTTCCGGAGAGCGTGCTACCTCCTGTGACAGAAAACATAACCATACCCGTAGCACCGGAAAATGCGACACAGCAGCCCGCCAATGAGACGGAAGCTGTGACGATTGCCCCGGAGACCGTTGTACCTCCTGCGGGAGACAACATTACCACACCTATAGCACCGGAAAATGTGACAATACCGGCGCAGCCCGTTAATGAAACGGAGCCTTTGATTCCCGCTGCAGTGAACCAGACACCAGTCTTGAAATCTCTGACAGCAGATTTAATCAGTCCCCAGATTCCCGGCACAACCATTACCTGGACTGCCGAGGCCACTGATGCTGACTCTGACCCATTGCTCTACCGCTTCTTCCTGAGCGGACCTGTAACCGGCGGAGCCTGGCAGCCTGTGACTGAGTGGGGCGATGCCAAGACCTGGACCCAGACGACATCCTCTGCGGATGCCGGCGAAAACCAGGTCAAAGTTCAGGTAAGAGACGGCAAGCACGCGGCTGAAGACAGCTCTGATAGCGAGGTTGTAGCCTTTTTCACCATCAGCGAGCTGGCCATGAACATTTCCGGCACAGCTTATGATGATAAGAACGGAAACGGACTCTTAGATAGCGGCGAGGCCTTATCCGGCTGGACGATCCGACTTGCTAAACCCGATAACAGCGAGGTTTCCGCCCTGACGAGTGTGGACGGATCGTACCGCTTCGAGCGACTTTTGGCGGGAAGCTACACAGTCAGCGAGACATTGCCCTCCGGCTGGATCAGGACAATTCCCCAAGAGGATGCTTACTCAGTAGAATTGAAAGACAGCGATGCTACGGACAAGAACTTCGCCAATAAGCTGACATCCTACAGCATATCCGGCATGAAGTACAACGACCTTGACGGCAATGGAGCCAATGAGGGCGAGCCGGGAATGGAGGGCTGGAAGATCACGCTCTCCGGCACAGCTCAGAGCAATGAGGCTGTGCAAAAGGAACTGACAACAGCAAAGGACGGATCTTACAGGTTTGAGACCCTCCTGCCCGGCACCTACACCGTCACCGAGACAGAGCAGTCCGGCTGGGTCAGGACGGCACCTGCGGAGGGCTCCTACTCTATAACGCTCTCAGATGCCGATATAACGGGCAAGGACTTCGGAAACCACGGGTCCTGGGCCATATCCGGAAGCGTATTCCTTGACAGCAATGGAAATGGTGCCAAGGATGCTGATGAGACCGGCCAGGCCGGCTGGAATGTCCAGCTCTCCCAGGATGGAAAGTGTTATCAATGCCACCACTTCCAGTCAGGATGGCTCCTATGCCTTCAAGAACCTCGCTCCGGGCAAGTACACCGTAAGCGAGGTCGCTTCGGAAGGATGGACCGTCAGCCTGCCCCAGGAGGGATCCTACACAGTGGACCTGCTGGATGCTGACGTAACCGGCAAGGACTTCGGCAACAAAGGCGGATTTACCATCTCCGGTGTCAAGTTCTACGATACCAATGAGAACGGAGTGCAGGACTCGGATGAACCATCCATTCCAGGGCAGCCTGTGACGCTTGTGCAAAACGGAAAAGAGATCGCCAATGTGACCTCGGACGAGGACGGCTCCTACACATTCAGCAACCTCGCTCCCGGAACCTATGAGGTGGACGATCCCATTATCGTCAGCATTACAGTAAAATCGCTGATCATCGCGCCCATTCCCATATTTGGCACATCCTCCATATCAGGGGTCAAGTGGAACGATCTGAACGGAAATAGCGTGAAAGACGCTGGCGAGCCGGGAATTGCCAACTGGCAGATGGCCTTGACCTTCGTGGGGCCGGTAGGCGGTCCTGTCCATGACATAATCCTGGCCAAGACCAAGACCGATGCCACGGGAGCTTACAGCTTCAAGAAGCTCTTCCCGGGAATCTACAAGGTAAGCGAGTTCTCACAGCTCGGCTGGACGCCGACTACGGCAACAGAGCTTACGGTTACCCTGCCCGGCAGCAAGACCAACCAGAACTTCGGCAATAGGCTTGTCTCCCCGCCCGGCAAGGCCTCTGTCTGGGGCGTCAAGTACAACGACATCAATGGTAATGGAGCCAACAACGGCGAGCCCGGCCTCTCCGGCTGGACGATCAAGCTCATGAACCTTTCCACGAGCGTGGAGCTGACCACAACCACCAACGTCAACGGCGGGTACAGCTTCACAAATCTGGATCCGGGAAGCTACACATTGAGCGAGGTCTTACAGAGCGGCTGGACGGCAACTTCGCCTGCATTTACCACGTTTGCCCTGGTGGCAGGCGACAGTAAGGAGTTGAACTTCGGCAATAGGAACAACAACCTACTTCCGACGGTCTTGACTCTGACGGCTAACCCAACCAGCCCGCAAAGAGTAGGTCAGTCTATAGTCCTGACCGCCACGGCCACAGATACGGAGAACGATCCGCTGCAGTACAGGTTCGTCATCAAAGGACCTGCCCCAAGCAGCCAGGTTCGTTCCGATACGGGCTACACGACAAGTGCCTTCTGGGCTTGGAGCACAGTTGGATACGTGCCTGGCGATTATCAGGTTGAGGTATGGGTTAGAGATGGAATGCATTCCGATGCGAACGGCTTTGATGCCAGGAAACCGATCACTTATAAGCTGACGGTCGCCAACCTGCCGCCACGAGTCAATGTACTGTTCTCCGATCGGCCGGCTCCTCAGTTTGTGGGAAGCTGGATTAGGTGGACAGCACTGGCCTCAGATCCGGAGGGAAATCCCCTGCAGTACAAGTTCTATCTGCGCGGGCCTTCTACCAACGGATTTTGGATGGACCAGACCGGCTGGGGCAAGAACAACCGCTGGATCTGGAGAACCAATCCCATGGACGCCGGCAACAGCGAGGTGCTGGTAGCAGTTAGGGACGGAAATCATGCCGGACCGGGAGGCTCAGACGACTATGAAATCGCTCGCTTCTCTATCATCAACCAGAACCTTCCGCCGGTTATCACCAGCCTGGCCAGCAATGTGTTTAGCCCGCAGCCCATAGGTGCCACCGTAGGGTGGCGGGCATCAGCCATGGACCCAGAAGGAAACCCTGTGTTCTACAGGTACTGGGTAAAGGGACCAGCTACGGGCGGATTCTGGAAGATTGCGCGGGATTGGTCCACCGACTCTACCTGGGTATGGCCCACCTCGCCTGCTGACGCAGGAACAAGCGAGATTCAGGTGCAAGTGAGAGACGGCCTGCACTCCAGCCCGGCTGGATGGGATGACGATGCAGGAGCTCTTTTCACCGTGCTGCGGCCAAACCTGCCGCCCACTCTCATCTCCCTGAAGCCAGACAAGCCCAGCGCCCAGGTTGCCGGCACGCCCATAAAGTGGACGGCAGTGGCCTCAGATCCGGATAGAGAGCCGGTATTCTACAAATTCTGGCTAACGGGTCCATCCACGGGCAATGCCTGGAAGGTAGTGCAGGATTGGTCGACAAAGAACCAGTGGACATGGGCCGATTCCCCCAGCAATGGTGGAGCTTATACCGTCTATGTCTTCGCCCGGGACGCAAAACATAATCCTGCGACTGGTTACGATAGCGCACTGGGGGCACCGTATCTGCTCACTCCCAATCAGCCACCCAAGCTGGCAACTCTGACTCCCGATAAAAAGAGCTCACAGAGTGCAGGAACGACAGTGAAATGGACTGCAACGGCCACTGATGCCAATAAAGATCCGATACTCTACCGGTTCTGGCTGAAGGGCCCCACCACAGGCAATGCCTGGAAGGTGGTGCAGGATTGGTCCATAAACAACCAGTGGACCTGGACCAGTTCCGGCAGCGACGACGGGGCTTACATAGTCTATGTCTACGCCCGGGATGGAAAGCATAGCCCTGTAACCAGTTACGATAGCGCATTGGGAGCGCCATATCAGCTCACTCCCAATGAGCCACCCAAGCTGACGGCTCTGGTGCCGGATAAGATAAGTCCGCAGAGTGCAGGAACGGCAGTAAAATGGACTGCAATGGCCACTGATGCCAATAAAGATCCGATACTCTACCGGTTCTGGCTGATGGGCCCCACTACAGGCAATGCCTGGAAGATTGTGCAGGATTGGTCTACAAAGAACCAGTGGACTTGGACCAATGCTCCAATTGATGGCGGCAGCTATAGGGTTTTTGTCTACGCCCGAGACGGCAAGCACGCGCCGGCTACCGGCTACGACAGCGCGATAGGCCTGGACTATTTGCTTCTAAATCAGGTGGTGAGCAAAAAGGTGATCGTCATAGGAAGAACTAGGTGAAAACGCCCATGATGAATGAAGCATAACGCATCGCTTAGAAAGATACATTTGAGATGGAGCAAAAGGTCCTGCCCATCTCATCTCTTTTTCAATCCGCTTGATTGGGGCGGGAAAGTTTTATATTATTCTAAGACCCAGTATGCAGGGGAATAGGATATGGCAAAAATCGCAATAGTCTTGTTTCTGATCATTCTCTTGGGGACATCGACATCCTTTGCAGGCGCAGAGCCTGCAGCTACATCCGAGACATATTGGGACTGGCTCGGCGTAGGGCCGATCTATAGCTATGGTCCTTTCTTTACCACTCAACCGTATTATCCATATTATTATCCCGCCTACAGTTATACGCCAAGCTACAGCAGCTGGCCGGCGTACGCCGATTCCTACTGGTACAGTCCCTGGACCTCTGCAGAGCCTTACTATTACTATCAACCATATTTTGTCAACAAGTACCCGACAAATCCGTGGTGGATCGGCACCCATGGGGATCTGCCAAAAACGCTTGATATTGCTAGATCCAGTTCGTCAATGAGGGTCTATTCCAGCGGTATCTGGCGGACACCCTGAAGGCAGATGAGATAGGTTTAAATCCAACGAATGTCAGGGGGAGAAACTATGATGAAATACATAATCTCCGTAGCTGTGCTCCTTATGCTGGCCAGCACCGGCCTGGCAACGATGTGGACTTACGATGATCCCATGTTCTTCCAGATGGGCTATACTTCGCAGGCAGGCTCCTTCAAACCGGCAGACATATCAATTATGGAAATAATAGATTCACCCTATTTCCCTCTCCTGGGCCAGAGCTTCTATTACAATGCCATCCCTGTCAAGCTTAGCAACAATACCAATACCATCCAGATTGGCAGCAGGGCTCCTGGATCTATGTCTCCCATCCCGGTAACCTTTGGCGGACACCTGGAAAATAACCTTAAGTACGCGCAGAGCAAGTCCTCTCTGAGGATAGGTTCGCAAGGTTCCTGGAGCAACATAAACGCTCCGGGAGTGCTTTAGGAGAATAGGACGGATAGGCAGTTCCGACAGCTTATTTTTTATTTATTTCATTTGACTCGCGCACGATTAGAGTTCCCAGAGTTATGGCAATAGCCAACATTGTAAAGGCATAGACCGCACCATTAACTCCATGCAGATCCGCGGTCAATCCCGCAATAAGTGGCCCGATCACCACACCACTCATGCGAGCGGTATTGAAGATGCCGTAAACCTCTCCTCTCCGGGCGGCACATGTTGTATCAGCGATTAGCGCCGCGGCTGCCGGGCTTGCCATGCCCAGCCCCATTCCGAGACCTGCAAAAAGGAATGTGACTTGGATCATGGCATCCGCCTGGGAGAGAAAAGCAAAACTGATGGCTCCCGCCAGGCAGCCGGCGAAGATGAGTTTTTTTCTTGTTCCGCGGTCGGCCTGGCGACCAAAGTAGATATTAAAAAGAGCCGTGCTGCCTCCATAAACCAGGTAGATTATCCCTACATCCGTAGCATTAAAGCCCAGATTGGCAGCGAAGCTGGGCAGCATTGTGAAGTTGAAGCCGCCCACCACGCCCGCCCAGAGGACGACGCAGGAGCAGGCTAGAAAGGTGGGCAGATAGCCGGGTGCTATGAGTGCTTCCTTTCCCCGTGAAGGAAGAAGGCCCATCTTTACCCTTATCTTCTCCGGCTCTTTTACCCGGAAATAGATAACAAGAAACGAAGCAGCCCCCAGAAGAGCCCACAAATAAAAAGGGGCATTCAGGCCGAAAAAATCGTAGAGCACTCCGCCTATCAGGGGGCCTAAAGCTAAGGCGGAGAAGAATGCAGCGTTGTACCTGCCCATGGCTGCCCCTCTGTTTTTCGCATCTGCCTGATCGACAATAAGTGCCATGGCAATGGGCCAGACGGCTGATGCCCCAAGTCCACCTAATGCTCTGATGAACAGTAGAGAATTGGCACTCTTCGCATAGATGTAAAGGAGCGGCAGAAAGGAGAAAGTGGCCAGGCCCAGGAGCAAGATCTTCTTTCGCCCCATCTGATCGGAGAGGCGGCCTATGGGTATCTGGGTGAGAAGCTGCACCGCTCCGTAGACGGAGACAATAAATCCGAGCATGGTGTAAGATGCGCCCAGATCCATGACATAGCGAGGAAAGAACGGCGCAACCAGAGAGAATCCCAGGACTGCGACGAAGACGGCCAGATAAAGGGGCGCAAGAGAGCCGGAATTTTTGATAGAGGGCATTGATCTCTAGAACTTCAGCTCCATGCCAAGAATCGTCTGAGTATATGTCACTCCATTGATCTCTCTTACGCTCAGCACAGCCCGATTTAGGTCGGATATGCTCTCCACATCGGCAATAGCGATGAAGTCTCTCTCTCCGTAGACCGGCACAACCTCTCGAATACCTTTGATGCCCTCCAGGCAATCATGGACTGCTTTTTCCGTTCCCGGCTCAACGTTTATCATTATGAAGCCTTTCAATATCTATCCCCCAAAAATTAAGCTCTAAGATGCAGAAAGCACCCCTTCATTTATTCTCTTTTGATAATATCACTCTTTCCCCTGAAGGTCTCTCTGAAGATCTCTCTGAAGGGTTCTCTGATGGGCGATCTCCGGGGGGGCTCTCTCCTGAGGAACGGGGATGCCTCTCTGCTCCATCAGGCTCTTTACCATCTCAATCTCATCTTCTAAGCGCTCCAAAGGCATTGCCTCCCTGGCCAGGTAAAGGCAACTCAATGCCTCCTCCAACCGCCCTAATGCTGTCAATACCGCTGCCGTGGATTCCATGTCAAATGCATCGCCTCCATTCTGGAGCACGCAGTCGTAAACCAGAAGCGCCTCTTCCAGCCTTTTTTGGTTTCTCAGCAAAAAGCCCTTGTTCCTCAGAGCATCCAGATTTTCGGGGTCCATGGCCAGGCATCGATCGTAGCTTTGCAGGGACTCTTCTAAGCGGCCGAGGCCATATTGAGCCACGCCTTGGTTGTTCCAGACTTCCGGTATCTCCTGGTTCATAGCGAGCACTCGCTCGAAAATCTCTAAGGCCTCCTCAAACTTCTTCTGCTTGACCTTGTCTATGCCTCTGTGCAGCAGCACCTTCTCTTTGTTGTTCATAGCTGCCTCACATATATCCCTGAATAGCTGCCGACTCGCTGCCCTTTCCGACAACGGCAGGACCCTGGGATACCGATCCCGGCCTCTTGATCTCTCCGAAGACCTTCTCATAGTCCTTGATATGTTCTACCAGCCAGTTGGCCAGTTCCTTGGCCGCCAGGGGTGAGAGAATGATTTCCGTATCGATTTTTCTCTCCATGATGGTCAAGCTCTTGCCGTCGTCGACCACCGTTTTGGGCGAGTCGTTGTAAAAGGCAATGCGAAAGTCATAGGGGCTGTGGCCTCCTATTGCGCCGATGGCATAGACCTGCTTGAAATCAGAGCTTTTCGAGATCTCCACTTTAACTTCCATGCATGCGAAATAGGGCTCCAACTTAAAAAAGATGGTGATTCTGCCGGATAGAGCCAAGCCTCTAAAACCATTTTCCAGCATCGAAATGTATTTAGGTGACTTAGCTTCTTGTGTTGCCGATACTATGATTGGGGTCTTAGGGTTAGAAGACGGTACGAGGGTGGAAGGTACCGGTTTTGGTGCGCCCGGCGTGGTTTCGGGTGAACTGGTCTTTACTACCGTTATGTCCGGTTACGAGGAGGCATTAACAGACCCCTCTTACCACGGACAGATGCTTATGTTCACATATCCTTTGCAGGGCAACTACGGCATAAGCGGTGAGGATTTTCAATCCGACAAGATGTGGCCGCGCGCCATGGTCAGCCGGGAGTACTGGGACCGGCCAACACATCATCGCCATGCAAAAACGCTCAATCGGTTCCTTATCGATGAGGGCAAGCCTGGACTATGCGACGTGGATACTCGCATGCTCACTTTGAAGGTGAGGGAGCTTGGCGTAATGAAAGCCACGCTTGCCGTTGGCGAAAGGAGAGACGTGCAAGACATGGATGTGGTGGCAATGGCCCGATCCCAGGCCGATATCTCCGCGCAAAATCTGCTGAGGGATGTGACTTGCAAGGCTCCCTATCGCATCGAGGGAAAAGGTCCTCGCATGGTGGTGCTGGATTTAGGCATTAAGAGGAACATTTTAAAGAGCCTCTCTTGCCGCGGATTTGATGTAACCGTGCTTCCCGCTCATGCCGACATCTCTCTGATCGAGGCGGCAAGGCCAGAGGCACTTTTCGTCTCCAATGGGCCGGGCGATCCCGAGAGGGCCTATGAGGCCATCTCAGCCGTTAAGCACTTTGCCGGACAGATTCCCGTCTTCGGAATATGCCTGGGACATCAGATCATTTCTCTGGCTCTAGGTGCCCAGACCTTCAAGCTCAAGTTCGGTCACCATGGGGGTAACCAGCCCGTCAAAGACCTGGAAAAGAAGATTGTCTACATCACCTCACAGAATCACAACTTCGCCGTGGTCCCTGATTCGGTAGAAGGCACGGATCTGGAGATCACTCAACTCAATGCCAACGACGGCACAGTCGAAGGCATAAAGAGCGACAAGCTCAATGTTCTGGCAGTCCAGTACCATCCGGAAGCCAATCCCGGACCGCTCTGCACTGAAGACCCCTTCTTCGGATCGGTCTTGAGAATAATGAATGACAAGACTGCTGCCGCCGGGAGGCGATAGAGATGCCCAAAAGAAATGATATTCATAAGGTCCTTCTCATCGGCTCGGGGCCTATTCAGATCGGCCAGGCTGCAGAATTTGATTTCTCCGGCTCTCAGGCCTGCAAGTCTCTGCGCGAAGAGGGAATCGAGGTCGTCTTGGTCAACTCCAATCCGGCCACCATCATGACCGATCCGGACACCGCAGATAAAGTCTACATTGAGCCTTTGGTGCCGGAGATCGTGGCCAAGATCATCGAGAAGGAGAGGCCTGATGGAATTATCGCCGGCATCGGCGGCCAGACAGGCCTGAATATCACATCCGAGCTGGCGGAGATGGGCGTTTTAGAGAAATTCAATGTTGAGGTACTGGGCACGTCCGTCAAGTCCATTCGAGAGGCAGAGGATCGCGACCTCTTCAAGAAAGCCATGCAGCGGGTGGGCGAGCCTGTGCCGAAGAGCAAAGCGGTCAACACCCTGCAGGAGGCTCTGGCGGTCATGGAGGAGCTGGGACTGCCGCTGGTAGTCCGGCCCGCCTACACATTAGGCGGCTCTGGTGGCGGTATTGCCAAGACTCGCGAGGAACTTCTCTCCATCTGCGAGCTGGGGCTGAAGAGGTCTCGCATTAGCCAGGTCCTGCTGGAGGAGAGCGTAGGAGGCTGGATTGAGCTGGAGTACGAGGTGATGAGAGACTCGAACAATACCTGCATCACCATCTGCAACATGGAGAATATGGATCCAATGGGCATTCACACTGGCGAGTCCATTGTCGTCACGCCCATCCAGACCCTGTCCGATAAGGAGATCCAGATGCTGCGAAGCGCAGCCATCAACATCATCCGCGCTTTAGAAATTGAAGGTGGCTGCAACATTCAGTTCGCATTCAAGAACGGGGAGTACCGGGTCATAGAGGTCAATCCCCGCGTCTCCCGATCCTCGGCTCTGGCCTCCAAGGCCACCGGCTACCCAATTGCTCGAGTTACCGCCAAGATCGCTATCGGCATGACACTCGATGAGATCAGAAACGATGTGACCAAAGAGACGCCCGCCTCCTTCGAGCCCGCCGTGGATTACGTGGTGATCAAGATTCCCCGCTGGCCGTTCGACAAGTTCGTCAAGGCCAACAAGACCCTCACCACGGCCATGAAATCCACTGGTGAGGTCATGTCCATTGGACGCAGCTACGAAGAGGCTCTCATGAAGGCCATTCGTTCCCTGGATATCGATAAAGATCTGGGGTACGCGGGAAAGTACACCACCTGGACGGATGAGGAGATCAAAAACCTCCTGGAAAATCCCACTGACGAGCGGCTCTTTGCCATCTACCAGGCCTTGAAGAGGGGCATGTCATCAGAGGAGATCTCAAAGATCACCGGCATTGAGCCTTACTTCCTCTACAGGATAGAGAACATCATTGCCATGGAGAAGGAAATAGGGGCAGAACTGAATTTCGAGACCCTGAGGAAGGCCAAGCGCACCGGCTTTACCGATAAGCAGATAGCGGGCATCGTGGGCAAAAGCCGGGAAGAGATAACAGATATGCGTATCTCGCTTGGCATCATTCCTACTTACAAGATGGTGGATACCTGTGCCGCCGAGTTTGAGGCCAAGACCCCCTACTACTACTCCACCTACGACACCCAGTGCGAGCTGGTGCCCTCAGACAAAAAGAAGGTGCTGATCCTGGGCTCAGGCCCCATCCGCATCGGCCAGGGTATCGAGTTTGACTACTGCACAGTTCATGCTGTGATGGCGCTGCGCGAGCAGGGCATCGAGACCCACATCGTCAACAACAATCCTGAGACCGTTTCCACCGATTACGACACCTCAGACAAGCTCTTCTTTGAGCCGGTTACTTTGGAGGACGTCATAAACATCCTGGAAAAGGAGCAGCCCTACGGTGTACTGGTGCAGTTCGGCGGCCAGACGGCCATAAACCTGGCCTTCCCCCTGGAAAAGGAGATCGCGCGCCGAGGCCTGAAGACAAAGATCCTGGGCACCAGCCCGGACAGCATTGATCTGGCGGAGGACAGGGAGAGGTTCAATGCTCTCATGGACCAGTTGAACATCCCTCAGCCCAGAGCCGGCATCGCCTTCACTCCCGCCGAGGCCAAGGCCGTTGCCACCAGGATCGGCTATCCCGTGCTGGTGCGGCCCAGCTACGTTCTGGGGGGCCGGGCCATGGAGATTGTTTACGACGAGGCGGGCCTGGAGGTCTATATGCGCGAGGCGGTGCACGTCTCCCATGAGCATCCGGTTCTTATCGATGATTTCCTGCAAAACGCCGTGGAGATCGATGTGGACGCTGTTTGCGACGGAACAGATGTTCTGATCGGCGCCATCATGGAGCACATCGAGGAGGCAGGCATTCATTCGGGCGACAGCGCCTGCATGATTCCACCCCAGACCTTACCGGGTGTGGTTTTAGAGGTAGTAAGGGACTACGTGCGCAAGATCGCGCTTGGTCTTAAAGTCGTAGGAATTGTGAACCTGCAGATGGCTTACAAAGACGGAACGGTTTATGTGCTGGAGGCCAATCCCAGGTCGAGTCGCACCATACCCTTCGTCTCCAAAGCCGTGGGCCTGCCCCTGGCCAAGATTGCCGCCAACGTCATGATTGGAAAGTCCCTACGCGAGCAGGGCATGCTCTTGGAGCCCAAGACGCCTTACGTCTCCGTCAAAGAGGTGCTCCTGCCCTTCGACAAGCTGCCAGGCGCGGATGTGCTGCTGGGGCCGGAGATGAGGTCTACGGGCGAGGTCATGGGCATAGACTACAAGCTGGGCCTGGCCTTCTTCAAGGCAGAGCTGTCCGCGGACAATCCGCTGCCTCTGGAGGGCATGGTCTTCATCTCCGTCAAAGATGAGGACAAGGCTGCAGTTGCTGTGGCTGCCAAGAAGATGCATGAGGCAGGGCTCTCCATCATTGCGACGGATAGCACAGCCGATTACCTGCGCCGCTCGGGCCTGCCTGTGGTGAAGGTGAATAAGATCTACAACGGCAGCCCCAATATCATGGACTATATCAAGATTGGCGAGGTGAAGCTGATCATCAACACGCCCACCACCAAGCAGTCGGTCAAGGACGGCGTCCAGATCCGGAGAAGCGCCGTGGATTACCATCTCCCCTACATCACCACCATCCAGGCGGCTCAGGCAGCGGCAGATGCGATTCTCATGGCTAAGAAGGATCAGATCACCATCAAGGCGCTGGATGAGTATCACAAAGAGGTCTACTACAATTGAAATTTGGATAGGGCCGGGCACGATGCCGCCCCTATCCAAATTTCATTTTAGCTATTCCCAAGTCAGACCGAAGCCTTTATCTGCGAGAACGAGACAGGGAAGGTGCTTGCGGGCCCGTGGTCTAGCTGGTTATGACGTCGCCTTGACATGGCGGAGGTCATGCGTTCGAATCGCGTCGGGCCCACTTGAGCCCAAGTAGCTCAGTTGGGAGAGCGTCAGACTGAAGATCTGAATGTCCCCGGTTCGAGTCCGGGTTTGGGCATATAATTACTGAGTAATTAGGTCGCTTGTATATTTTTTGTGCATTTAAACATTAAAGTTATAGTCATTATCCCACCCTCGGAGCTTTCTTACGAGTAATAGAATAGCGATTTCACATCTCGAGCCTCCTGGCATTCACCGCCACAATCACCGTGGACAGGCTCATGAGCACCGCTCCCGCTGCCGGGCTGAGCAGAATGCCCCAGCTATAAAGAACGCCAGCTGCCAAAGGAATGGCAATTACATTGTAGCCCGTGGCCCAGAGCAGATTCTGAAGCATTTTGGCATAGGTCTTTCTAGAGAGGCTGATGATATTGACCACATCGCGCGGGTCATTTCTTACTAATATTATGTCCGCGGCCTGGATGGCCACATCTGTTCCCGCGCCGATGGCGATGCCCACATCAGCCTGGGCCAGGGCCGGAGCATCGTTGACTCCATCTCCCACCATGGCCACGGTGTATTTTTCCTGCACTTTCTTGATGGCATCCGCTTTCTCGCCAGGCAAAACCTCAGCGAAGAACTCATCCAGCCCCAGCTCCCTGGAGACCGCCTCGGCGACAGATCGATTGTCTCCGGTGAGCATCATACATTTTATGCCCATGGACTTGAGCAGGTCCACAGCCTCTCGTGACTCCTTTCTGACAACATCGGCCAGAGCAATAGCACCCAGAGGCTTTTCGCCCTCCAGAAGGATCACCACCGTCTTTGCCTGACCGAGCAACCGCCCCAGCCGCTCGTCCTGAAAATCGTTTTTCAGCTCTTTCAGATAACCGGGGCTGACGATCTTCAGATTTCTGCCCCCTACTTGGCCTTCGATTCCCTCTCCCGGAATGAGCCGAAACTCCTGGGGCGTGAGGATGGCTAGATTCCTCTCCTCCGCCTTTTTCGTCACTGCCTGAGCGATGGGATGCTCCGCCCGGCCCTCCAGGGACGCTGCCAGCTCCAGGATCCTGTTCTCATCCGCCTCCACCAGAGGCAGAATATCTGTGACCCCGAAGCGGCCTTCTGTGAGGGTGCCCGTCTTATCGAAGACCACGGCCGAGATGTCTTTGGCCGTCTCAAAGGCCTGCCGCTCTCGAACCAGAAGCCCGGATTTGGCGGCCAGAGAGGTGGACACGGCTACCACCAGAGGAATAGCCAGCCCCAAGGCATGAGGGCAGGCAGTGACCATGACCGTCACCGCCCTCTCCACGGCAAAAGCAAAACCCTCCCCCAGGATGAGCCAGGCGGCCAAGGTGAGGCTGCCTGCCGTTAAAGCCACAACCGTGAGCGCAAATGCCGCTTTGTCGGCCAGGTTCTGGGTCTTTGATCGGCTCTCCTGGGCGCGTCTTACCAGTTCAATCACCTGGGACAGGTAGCTGTCCTTGCCCGTCTTCGTGACGGCCACCGTTACAGCTCCTGAGCCATTTATCGAGCCGGCCATGACCTCGTCTCCAGCTCTCTTGATCACCGGCTGAGACTCGCCAGTGAGCGCTGATTCATTTACATCCGAGGCCCCCTCCAGTACCCTTCCGTCTGCAGGAATCTTTTCGCCGGGCTTTACAAGAACGTGATCTTCCGGTTTTAAGTCTGAAACATTTACTTCATGCACCGCACCGTCCCGGATCAGATGCGCTTGAGAGGGCAAGATCTTTGCCAGTTCCTCCAGGGCGCGCGAGGCCCCCATGGTGGAGCGCATCTCGATCCAGTGACCGAGAAGCATGATATCTATCAGCGTGACCAGCTCCCAGAAGAAGTCCATGCCTGCAAAGCCAAAGATGACAGAAGAGCTGTAGACGTAGGCCACAGTTATGGCAACTGCCACCAGTGTCATCATGCCCGGCTGCCTTTTTCGAAATTCGGCTTTCAGGCCGACAAAGAAGGGATAGCCGCCATAGAAGTAGACTGCGGAGGAGAGCAGGAAAAGGAGTGTGGCGGAGCCAGAAGGCTGCCAATGAAAGCCGAAGAACTGCTGCACGTGAGGAGAGAGCAAGAGTACCGGCCCGGTAAGGATGAGAGAGAAGATCAGACGTCGCTTGAAATCGGCCAGCATGCCCTGATGGCCTTGTCCTGCATGGCCCTGCCCGGCATGGCCGGAATGTCTCATTTGCGGCTTTTCTTTTTGGGCTCTATCCGGCCGGGAATCCTCTCTAGCCCTCATTTCCTTGTCTTGATCGGGCTTTTTCTCTTCGACTTTTGCCACAGGCTCCAGATCCGTGGGCTCGTGATGCGAGTGGGATGATGGCATGGGGATGGGGATCACTCCTGCTAGTAATTCTTGCTAGTAATATTATCGTTTTGAGGAGAAAAAGTCTTCGTCAGTTATAATGATTATCGATTCCTATTCGCCAAGTGAAGATCTTTAAATTATGAGCGTGAAAAATGTTATTGGTGTTCTCATGAATGAAGGCTCGCAAAAATCTGATCCATCAAAATCCGGCATGGAAAAACCGGACCCACTAAAAACCTACCGGGAGAAGAGGGACTTTTCTCTCACTTCTGAGCCCTCGGGCGAGGGTCTCAGTACCAGCAACAGGATCTTTGTAGTGCAAGAGCACAGCTCCCGCCGCCTGCACTACGATCTGCGCCTGGAGGTGGACGGCGTCCTTAAGTCCTGGGCCGTTCCCAAAGGCCCTTCCCTCGATCCCAGGGACAAGCGTCTGGCCATACAGACCGAAGACCATCCTCTAGAATATGCCATTTTCCAGGGCACAATCCCGGAAGGCCAGTACGGTGCCGGAACTGTGGTCGTGTGGGATACGGGTCCCTATCGAAATATGACCCAAAAAGATGGGCAGGAGATCTCCATGGGGGAGGCCCTGCATAGCGGTCACGCTGCCTTCTGGCTGGAGGGCAAAAGGCTCAAAGGCGGCTATGCTCTCACCCGCACCAAGCGAGGATGGATCCTGGTCAAGATGAAGGATGAGATGGCGATAGCGTCAAGCGAAAATACAGAGGACCATCAGCCGAAGAGCACAGACTCTCCGTAAAGCCGCCGTCTCATCTTGCCGCCAGCAGAGCGCCGCGAAGCTGGAAGACATGGCCCCTAGAAAGCCAGGCGTCCCGGTCAAGATGCCGGTCCCGGCAAATCGGCAAAGAATCTGCCACTGCCGGGACTTGTCCTTGCGTTCTTACAAAAAAGACGCTACTGCCTCTCTGTGCTTAGTGCCCTGGCTCTCTTGCCTTCTTCAATTAATTCTTTGACCCTCTGACCACCTTTATGGCCGATTTCTTCATAAAAATCCTTTCCATGTGTTTGAGCAGTCTTCATGCCACCTCTTCTTCCTGCCTCCTGAACTGTCATCGTGCCCTTTACTTCTTTTTTAGACCTTTTCTTATCCTCAGCCATTCGTATCCCTCCTGAACTTATGATTAAAATTCTTATTTTTCTTGGTTTAGCAATACATTTGCCAATATTCTTTCTTCGTGAGATTGGCGACAAATATGACCATTGTGGCCTGTTTATCATAATCCCTTGATGCGTGCCCAAGGAAACACTAAATCAATCATCGCAATTAATCAATTAATTCGCAATTGTAATCTCGTATCTCTTCTTTCAATATTTATGTTTTACGCCTAATTCAATCAGGAATTAGTGGAGAAATCGTGGTATAAATATCTGAAATTGAGGATTATTCAGGCCCATATGACGTCACCTAGAATTAATAACTGTAGATACTTTAGCGATTAGCAGGAATATCACTGAATATTTCATGGCCAAATCACCTCACGCTAACTAGCCATGCCCGTCTCTTAGTAATCAATATCATTGGAGCACTATGGAGAATGATCGATTGCTTTGAGGTCTTTTTTGCGCCGGACAAAAAAATGGAATCTCAAACTATAATCCGTAAGTTAGTTCATTACTTACAGTTCAGGTACTATCAATAATGACTGTTGATATGCTTACAGACATATTATTCATGGCCCTCTTGCAGAGAATCAATATCCTGGTACCCGATTCTGGTTACCGTCATCTCTTTGACCAGCGCTCTGGCTATTTCCCTCAGCCCAAGCTCTTCTTCTGCCATGAGGATCTCGCCCTTCTTGGCCCGAGTCATGGGCTTGTTCGGCACGGCAGTGCAGGATTTGGTCTCTGCGGCAATGCCATAGGTGCCTACCTTTCTGGCCAGATCCATGATCTCCGTCTTGTCCATAGAGATGAGCGGATGGAAGACCGGAACTCCTATCGCCGCCTGCTCAGCCAGGATGTTATCTGCCGTCTGCGAGGCTACCTGGCCCATGGAATAGCCGGTGACTATGCCCAGGCACCCCTGCATCTCCATGACCTCTGTAGCTATCCGGTACATCAAGCGCCGGCAGAGAATGCAGGTGGCTCTAGGATAGTGAGATGCAATCTTCTCAATTCCCCGGCTGATGGGGATGGTGATAAAATCGATCTTTCTGCCAGCGGTCCAGTCCGCTAGAATCTCAGCGCACCTCATGGACTGGTCTATGGCGTCGGCATAAGGCCGGGAGTCGAAATGCAGGAGTGTGACCGGACAGCCCCTCTTCATCATCATCCATGCGGCCACGGGCGAGTCAATGCCTCCTGAAATGAGAACTAACATCTTGCCCTGCGACCCCAGAGGCAGGCCGCCCACGCCCTTCACAACCTCGGTGAAGATGAAGGCCCGATCCTTCCTGGCCTCAACGAAGATCTCCAGTTCCGGCCTATTCAGGTCCACAGAGGAGCCCGTGGCAATTCTGACGGCCTCACCCACGACTCGCCCTATTTGTTCGCTGGAGAATGAGACCCCTGAGCGCCTGGGCCGGATGGCAAAAGTGCTCGGTTTGGCCAGGCCTGCCAGCTCTACCGCCGCCCGGCTTATTTCCCCCAGATCCGAAGCGACTGTCCTGGCGGGGCTGGTTGAGACTACTCCAAAAACACGTGCTGCAATCTCGCTTGCCCTGGAGTCAGAGGTATGGATGAAGATCCGGCCCTCGCCCCTCTCCATCTTATGCTCTACCCTGGCCCTATGCAAGGAAAAAGCAATATTGCCAGCTAAAATGCGTTCCCAGTTCTGCCTGGTCCAGCTATCTTTTAGTGTGATCTCCCCGTAGCGAACTAAGACTACGTCCTGGGAGATCATGTTCTGATTTGAGTAGCCTTCGCAGATCTCTTTATCTTCTTGACTCTAGAACCTGCTGCGGTATATCTTTGCATCGGACCGGGCTTTTTGTGAGTGGCCTCAGCCTTGGTAACCTGCCGGACCTGACCCTTTCTGCCCTTAATCTTGACCCATACTATGCTTCCTGTCTTTCCCATGAGATGTCCCTATCAAAGCAGGATTTAAAAAGGTTGTGATTAGGGTTTTCTAGAATCGCAATGCTTTGATGACCGCACTAGGGAAATACCTAGCAAAAGCCTTTTAAAGACCACAGACCAGTAGGCCTACTGCATTTTGGGACAGTGGGGTAGCCTGGTCTATCCTCGAGGGTTTGGGACTCTTGGACCGCGGTTCGAATCCGCGCTGTCCCATTTATTTGGTTTTTCAATTGTTTCTCAATCGTCGCTCTTCAGCCTCATACGATTACGATCTCTTTACAGCAGCGGCAGGCCCTCTCCAGCTCCGCAGTATTCGCGCCGGGAAAGTGATCGATCAGGCAAATGTCGCCGGGCCGCGCTCTGGAAAAGAGCCTCACCAGGTCGCCATGATATACCTCGATCTCACAGGCCCCGTGGGCGCGACCGACGAGCACCGGCTCCTTTCCCACTTCGTTCTTGGAAGTTTCCGGATACTCAATCTCATCGATTCCAAGCAAACTTCTATTAACTTCAAGATTTAGCAGCACATTTTGCACGCTGGCAAGCCAGGCATCATTGAGCACCACGCGCTTGGCCCCGGCCAAAACGCACATCAGTCCCAGTGTTCCTGGGCCACAGAGCCCATCCACTACATCGCGAAGCTTTCCTTGCAAAGATAGCTGCTCTAAAATTCTCATCTTGGGGGCGCTCTGACGGGAAAATTCGATGTGTATTCGCGACTGGCTCTTGTATATCACCGTTTCGCCAAAGAGGCTTTGAGAGATGTCGGCGCGCATGTCGCAGCCGGCCAATAGCACGTTCTTCTGGGGCTTTTTCTTTGAGGCGACCACTCCAGCGACGCCTCGGCTCAGAATCACTCCCTTGATCTCCGGAATTTGCTTTATCATCGCCTCTGCGGCCTCTTTGCTGTACCTGTCACCGGAAAGTATCAGGCTCCTGGGCCCAAGCCGCGGCGAGTAGGCCAAAGGATAGCCGACCTCAATTAGCGGCGAGCCTACGGAGCGCAGCGTCTCATCTTCCTCGCGCAGACCGTAGCCTTGCAGCAGGCGCAGGGCATCGAGCATTACGCCGTCAAGCGTAGCTCTGCCGCAGGATTGGCACCTTTCCACCCTTTCCGGAAGAAGCCTTGCCCCTGCGGTCTTGTCTAAATTAGGCTGCGGCGCGCAAACGGGGCAGGCCGGGTACCTTTGCTCGATCTCAGCCAGAACCTCTTTTGCAGGCTGAATGCAGCCTTTTCCGCAAACAGGACACTTCATAGTATGCCGGTCTCCCAGGAGTATTTCGCCATTCAAGAGATATTCTGGCTTTTTCCTTTAGAAAGGTTTGTAAATAAGAAAATCATTAAGGCGGCGAAGGTGGTTTTGGACATGGCACAGAGAGGCATTAGGGAATACGATGCAAAGCGTTTGCTGGCCGGATTCCTTCCCCAGTACCTCAACGAATTCTCCTATAAAGGCGATCTCGCCCTTGTGGGACCAGAGACCGATCTGGAGGAGCTGGCATCAACTCATCCCTGGCTGAAGACGGCCAGGCTTGTCGTCAAGCCGGATCAGCTCTTTGGAAAGAGGGGCAAGCACGGGCTGGTTCTTCTGGATGCAGATTGGGATCGGGCGAAGAAATACCTTCAGGAGAACATGGGTGCATTGGTAGCGGTTGGAGGCATAACTGGAAGGCTATCTCATTTCTTAATTGAACCCTTCATACCACACGAAGAGGAGCTTTATGTGGCCATCAGCTCTGATGGTGATGGCGACAACATATTCATCTCCATGCAAGGCGGCGTCTTTGTTGAGGAGAATTGGGACAAAGTAGTTCGTTTTCATGTAGATGTACTGGCAGGAATGGATGGCGTTGACATAAAGTCCGGGTTGCCGAAGAGCCTTGGGGAAAAGAGCACCGCAATTGAGAATTTCGTCAAGGCTTTGTGGCGCTTTTATGCAGAAACGGGCTTTTCCTACCTGGAGATCAATCCCTTTACCTTCCATAACGGCTCCATTGTGCCCCTGGATATGGTGGCCAAGCTTGATGATGCTGAGGAGTACTGGCAGAGGAAAAGATGGTCAGGTCTTGCTTTCCCCGAGCCCTTCGGCAGGAGCCTGTCCAAGGAGGAGCTCTTCATCAAGGATCTCGATTCCAAGACAGGAGCCTCTTTGAAGCTGACCATTTTAAATCCGGAAGGACGGGTCTGGACCATGGTGGCCGGAGGTGGGGCGAGCGTGATCTACGCCGATACCATCTGCGACCTGGGTTTTGCCAAGGAGATGGCCAATTACGGCGAATACAGCGGCGACCCCAATACCGAGGAGACTTACTACTACACCAAGACCATTTTGGACCTGATGACGCGTCACATTGACCCCCGTGGAAAGATGCTGCTCATCGGAGGCGCTATTGCCAACTTCACTGATGTGGCCAAGACCTTCAAGGGCGTGGTCATGGCTTTGGAAGAGTACCAGGAAAAGTTGCATGAAGCAGGCGTTAAGATCTATGTGAGGAGAGGGGGCCCAAATTATGAGCAGGGCCTGAAGCTCATGCGCAGTTTAGGCAGAAGGCTAGGCGTGCCCATTGAAGTATACGGACCTGAGACGCATATGACCAGAATTGTTCCCCTTGCCCTGGAGGGTGCATCTCAATGAGCAAGAATTACGTTCTCTTTGATAGAAACACGAAAGCCTTCGTCTACGGCTATCAGACCAATGCCATTCAGCGCATGCTGGACTTCGATTACATCTGCAAACGCCCCGGCCCCAGCATCTCTGCCATCATCAATCCCAGTCGAGCCGGCATTCACAAGGCCTTTTGGGGAAGCAAAGAGATCATCCTGCCCATGTACAGGAGCATCTCCCTGGCAGCCAAAGCCTATCCCGAAGCTGATGTGATGGTCAACTTCGCCTCACACCGTTCCGCCTTCGAGACTACCATGGAGGCATTGGCCGAGGAGAGCATTCGCATTGTGGCTGTCATTGCCGAGGGCGTGCCGGAGAGGAAGTCGCGGATCATGAGCGCCACCGCCAAAAAGCAGGGCAAGATCGTCTTAGGTCCGGCCACTGTGGGAGGAATGACGGCAGGAGCTTTTCGCATCGGCAATACCGCCGGAACCATCGAGAACATCATCGCCTCCAAGCTCTACCGGCCGGGATCGGTCGGCTTTGTCTCCAAGTCGGGAGGCATGCTCAACGAGGCCTTTAACATCATCTCCAGAAACTCAGACGGCATTTACGAGGGCGTGGCCATTGGAGGAGATCGTTATCCAGGCTCGACCATGCTCGACCACATCCTGCGCTATGAGGAGAATCCCGCCATCAAGATGATTGCCTGCCTTGGAGAACTCGGCGGTGAAGACGAGTACAGGATCATTTCCGCCTTAAAAGAGGGCAAGATCAAAAAGCCGCTGGTAGCCTGGGTGACGGGGACCTGCTCGCCCGTGCTTCCTGCCAGCGTTCAGTTCGGCCATGCCGGAGCCAAGGCCGATACTCATAAGGAGACGGCTCAGGCCAAGAATGATGCTTTTCGCGAGGCAGGCGCCTACGTTCCCACATCATTCGACGGCTATGGCGATACGGTGCGACAGGTCTACGAGATGCTTCTCTCCAAGGGCATTGCTATTCCGTTTGAGGAGCCCGAGGCGCCCAAGATCGCGGCCGATTATAGCAAAGCCCTCGCTTCCGGCGACATCAGAAAGCCGACCACATTCATCTGCACAGTCTCAGATGACAGTGGGGAAGAGGTGCTCTACGCGGGCAAGAAGCTCTCTGCCGTCCTGGAAGAGAAGATGGGCATTGGTGGTGTCATCGGCCTGCTGTGGTTCAAGAAGGAGCTGCCCGACTATGCAGCCGGATTCATTGAGCTTGTCTTGCAGATCGTGGCCGACCATGGCCCGGCCGTATCCGGGGCCCATAACGCTATCGTCGCCTCCTGCGCCGGAAAAGACCTCATATCATCACTATGCAGCGGCCTCTTGACCATCGGCCCGCGCTTCGGTGGAGCCATCGACGATGCTGCTCGCGAATTCAAGCACGCCAAAGAGATGGCTATGACGCCCGAGCAGTTTGTCAGCGACATGAAGAGGAAGGGCATCAACATCCCGGGCATCGGCCACAAGATCAAGAGCGTCAAGAACCCGGATAAAAGGGTGCAACTTCTCATAAGCTACGCCCGAGCGAACTTCCCCCACACGGAGCTTCTCAATTACGCCCTGCAGGTGGAGGAGCTTACCACAGCCAAGAAGGGGAACCTGATCTTGAACGTGGACGGATGCATCGGCATTCTCTTCTTAGACCTGATGACCTCCTGCGGAGATTTCAGCAAAGAGGAGATCAATGAAGTGGTGCGTCTGGGCTATCTCAATGGGCTGTTTGCCCTGGGCAGAAGCATCGGACTGATCGGGCATATCCTGGATCAAAAGCGACTGGGTTCAAGGCTCTACCGGCATCCATCGGATGATATCGCTTACATGATGCCCTCTCCGGAGGACATTAAATGCAAGCGTTGAGCTTAAGTGATAGAATCGTCGTTTAAGCCCTGAGGCGGGCGAGAATGGCGACTGCTACGATAAGCCAAAAAATTTTTTCGCGGGCCTCCGGTTCCACTAAAATGGTGGAGCCGGGGGAGATTGTTGAGGCGGGCGTGGATTATGCCATGTCTCATGACGGGACAAGTGTCCTGGCCATCAAGGCCTTCCAGGAGATGGGATCGGAGAAGGTATGGGATCCGGAAAGCATTGTCATACCCTTCGATCATATCGTTCCTGCCAACAATGAGACGGCAGCCGAGCTGCAAAGGGATGTGCGGGCCTGGGCTAAACAGCAGAAGATCAAGAGCCTCTTTGATTGCGGCAGTGGAGTCTGTCATCAGGTCTTTCCCGAGCAGGGCTTTGCCTTGCCCGGCCTATTGCTGGTAGGAGCAGATTCGCATTCCTGCACCTACGGGGCCTTCGGGGCCTTCGGCACAGGCGTGGGGGCGACGGATATGGCTGAGATCTACTCCCGAGGGCGTTTGTGGTTCAAGGTGCCCGAGACCATAGCCGTGAGCGTTTCCGGCTCGCTTAAGTCCAACGTCTCCGCCAAGGACATTGCTCTTATGGTGATTGGCAAACTGGGCGCTGACGGGGCGACCTACAAAACCGTGGAGTACATCGGACCTGCCATCGAGGCCCTGAGCATGTCGGGAAGGATGACGATGTGCAATTTGGGCGTGGAGATGGGGGCCAAGGCTACAATAGTTCCGCCCGACAAAAAGACGGATGCTTGGCTTGAGGGTCGGGCGCGCCAGCCTTACACTCCGGTGCATTCCGATCCCGGTTCCTACGATTATGAATACGAGTACGACATAACTGATTTAGAACCGCAGGTTGCGGTGCCCTACCGGGTCGACAATGTTCGGCCTGTCTCGGAGCTGGATGGCCTGGAGGTCGATCAGGTCTTCATAGGCACCTGCACCAATGGAAGGCTGGAGGATCTGTCTGTGGCGGCCCGCATCTTGAAGGGAAAACAGGTCAAAGCCAGAACCCTGGTCATCCCCGCCTCGCGGGAGGTTCTGCTGGAGGCACTGCAAAGCGGCATCATCCAGACGCTGGTGGAAGCCGGAGCGATGATCGGTCCGCCGGGATGCGGGCCCTGCCTGGGAGCGCACATGGGCGTCCTGGCGGAAGGCGAGGTTTGCGTCTCCACATCCAATCGCAACTTCCCGGGAAGGATGGGCAAAGGAGGACTGGTTTATCTGACGAGTCCTGCCACAGCAGCGGCCTCGGCCCTGAGCGGCTATCTGGCCGTGCCCGAGATTTAGAATAATTTGATTATAACCAGCGGCTAACGACGCTCTAACCACAGAGACACAGAGCTCACAGAGAACGCACAGAGCGACTAACTAATTTGTAAAATGGAGCCCAGGCGAAGATGAAATTTGATCTGCATGTGCATTCCAACTGTTCCGACGGCCGCGATGAGGTCAGAACCATCCTGCGGGCCGCCGTGCGCCGGGGACTGGCCGGTCTGTCCATAACTGATCACGACACTCTGCAAGGCTCACTAGAAGCCCTCAAGATCATCCGGGAAGAGAGGCTCGACCTGATCCTCATCCCCGGAGCGGAGGTCACCACCGCCGAGGGCCACCTGCTCGTCCTGGGAATAGAGAAGCTGCCGCCTCGTGGGTTGAGCCCTGAAGAAACGTCCGAGATGGCCCGCGAGCAGGGGGGCATCACTATTGTTCCCCATCCTTACCATCCCTTCCGGCACGCCATCGGGCGCATACCGGACTGCGATGCGGTGGAGGTCTACAACTCCAAGCACCTCTTCGGCATAGCCAACGCTCGGGCCCGGAGGAACGCCAAGAAGCTAGACCTGCCCATGGTGGCGGGAAGCGACTCGCACTTTGCCGCCACGGTTGGGCTGGGGGTCACGGAGATCGAGGCGGCAGACGCAGAGGAAGCGGTGCAGGCCATCCGGGCCGGGCAGACGCGCGTCGTTGGGAAGCGGACGCCGCCGCGGTTTTTCATTGGGAACACCGTGCAGTCGATATGCCTGATTGTGAGGAAGAGGGTGAGAAGAGGGCGGAAGGTGTAGCTATGACTACTCTTCGTTACAAAATTCTTCTTCGAAAGAGGAGGATGGGACATGGTGTTCTTCAAGCCGCTTATTCCTCATTTATGGTTTTTTAACAAATAAGAAAAATTATTCAGGGCACCTATTAGGCAAAGCTATGAGAGATACCTGAAGAGGACATGAAATTGAATTATGGGATGCAGTCTTGACCAAAAATTTAATTTGGATTATCATTAAATGGCCTTAATGAGGGACGGATGGCTGAGAAAAGTGCGATCGGGCTAAGGCAAAAGCTGAGAGACGATTTTGTCTCAGGAGAGCCAAATGCACTTACGCATGAAGCACTCCTTGAGCTGCTTTTAAGCTATGCTCTGAGCAGAGGAAATCCTGAGCCGTTGGCTAAAAAGCTCATCTTAGAATTTGGAGGACTGGATGGCGTTTTGTCCTCTGATTTTGATGCTCTATGCCGGGTAAAGGGAGTGAAATCATATACCGCAACGCTCCTAAAGCTCGTAGGATATCTTCGCTCCAATGAAACTACCAAGGATCAACAAAAAGAAGTTTTTGAGAAGCCGCAACAAAGCCTAAGTAAGTTTCAACCGTTGTCAGATCAAACGCCCATATTGCCATCGAAGAAAGAGACGCAATTGCGCAAAGCAAATATTGCCAGGCGTAAGAGCGATCTTTTCACCAATTCTGTTCTAAAAGAAGCCATTGAGATTCTGCCCAGGCTGCCTGATACGGAAGATATCGGCATAATAAGAGCTTTTCTCAAGGAGAACCTGCCCTTCAGCGGCCAGAACACCAGAGATAGATACGTTCCCTACATCGTGAACAGGCTGTTTCCTGATGGCAAGGCGGATCAGGCGATGAGATCTTTTGCCAAGATTTACTCGGGACGCCAGGAGCTTCGAGATGCTTGCTTTTACCGGTTCTGCAAGGCCGAACCCTTGATGCTCTCCATCTTTAATGACATGTTGATGCCGGCCGTTGGTTATGGCCGCCTAGACCGATCGAAGATAAGAGAATACCTGGCCGCACGTTACCCCTCCGCCAAAGTTACCAATCTGTCCGCCCAGGCCATTGTAAGTTCTCTTGTAGCTGGCGGCCTAGCTCGATCAGACCGAAAGATAATCAGTTTTGGCTACCGCGATCCATTGACAGCCTCCCTGGCCTTTGTGATCCACAGCGAATTTCCACAGCCTGGAATGTACGAGATATCAAATGTGGAGCAGAATCAAGCTATAAAATCAATGCTCTGGAATCCAGATAAGCTGCTTGCTGGGCTATATGAACTGAGGAATCGGGGCATCCTGGCAAAGGTCTCAGAGATCGACAGATTCAGGCAGTTCACTACCAAGTTCACTCTAGAGGAACTTGTCGAATACTTGGGAAAAGAAAGAATAATCCAATAATATATTTTGTCCGACCGAAGGCAGCTTAAAGGACTTATTACTTCAATGCATGAAGTGAATTAATGATCTGTTGGGAGGGATGCAGGCATAAGGGATACGGAAATTACTGAGGCCATTATAGCCAAGCTCTCAGTTGATGTAGGAAGACACCTGTATGGCATAGTCGGTTCTTACAGCGCCCTGGAGCGGTTTGCATCCCGTCTCCAGGAAGCGAAGACCTCTGACGGGCAGCCCTTCCCAGCCCCAACTTCGGTAAACAAAGGAATACTCAGTGCTATCCCGGACGACGAGTTCAAAAAGCTCGTCGAGAGCGAGGCCAGGAAGCCCGAGCCTACCCGAGCCCATATCTACCGGGCCTTTGAGAAGTTTTTGCGCCAAAAGCTCATGGAGAACGGTCTCGTGGTGCTTTCTAACCTGGAACTTCTCTTCGCCTATGACGTGGACCTGAATCCTCTGCGCACTCTGTCCACGGACCAGAAGAGAGCGATACTGCTCTTGCCCGGAAGGCGTGCCGGCGACAAGATAATCATGTTCTCCGAGTCCGGCGAAGACAGCTACTTGCTGCCCACCAACCTCATTGCAGATGATCACATATGGAGCCTGAACGAGCGAGCATGAGATAATGGAGCCGTATATTCCTGATAGATTGCCTCTTCAGACCATCGACTGGGAGATGCATGTTTCTCTTATCGGCAAAGCCAATGCAGCGCTTGCCAGATATGATGGAATCCTCCTCGGAATTGTCAATCCCCAGGTGCTTCTCTCTCCGCTCACCACCCGCGAGGCAGTGCTGTCTTCGCGGATCGAGGGCACTCAAGCATCTTTGGAAGACGTCCTGCAGTATGAGGCGGATGTTGGAGAACCTCCGGAAGACGGAATCGGGAAAGATACTCCGGAAACCAGGGATATTCATGAGATAATCAACTACCGGAAGGCCATGGGTGCCGCTGTCGAGGAGATGAAAAAGCGGCCTTTTGGCATAAACACGATTCGTGATCTTCACCGTATCCTTTTGACAGGGGTTAGAGGCAGAAACAAGGACCCAGGAGAGATTCGGCGCATCCAAAATTACATTGCCCCGCCTGGCACTCCCCTTGAGCGGGCGACCTTTGTTCCCCCAACCCCGCCCATGATTATGGATGCGCTCTCCAACTGGGAAGAATACCTGCACAGCGACGAAAAGGATGCGCTAGTTCAACTCGCCATCCTCAAGGCTCAGTTTGAGCTGATCCACCCCTTTCTGGATGGCAACGGACGTATCGGGCGGATGCTTGTGCCGCTTATCCTCTACCACAAAGGTGATTCTCTCCAGTCCCATGTTTTACATCAGCGCCTATCTGGAGAGAAACCGGGACGTTTACTACGAGCGGCTGAGGGCAATATCCGGCGAGGGAGATTGGAACGGCTGGGTATCGTTCTTCCTCAAGGCACTTGTAGAGCAGGCTGACGAGAACAGCCACAAAGCGAGGGCGATCCTGGCGCTGTATAACAGCATGAAGCAGCAGGTGCCGGAGATTACGCATTCCCAGCACTCTATTCAAGCGATAGATGCCATATTCTCCAGGCCGATATTCAACTCCGCGTATTTCATAAAGAAATCGGAGATAAACAAAATGACTGCTCAAAGGATACTGCGAGAGATGAAAGAAAGCGGAATTCTTGTTGTTTCTCGTGAAAGACGAGGAAGTCGATCCGCTCTCTATGAATTCACTGAGTTGATTGATATCACTGAGAGGGACGAAGTGTGATGCAGTCCATTACCATATCATCATGGACTTCTGTTGTGTACCATCAAACAGAGTTCTATGATTTGCATACGGAATTTGCATGTATTATATGAAACACAAATCTGTTTGTGTATCACCAAACGAGTATCTATGATACACAACAGAGTTTGCGTCTAATATATGATCCACAAATCCATTTGTGTGTCATCAAACACAGGTTTGTGACACGCAATGGGTTTACATGAAGTAGATAACCCAAAAAGGCGGACTAAGGGATGTTGAAGACAGTGTTGATGTGTGGTTGCAAGCTTATCACGGGGCCTTCCACCAGAGCCCCCAAGATCTTAGCTGAAAGGACCGAACCATGACCGAATGGAAAGACGAGCGCAAGAAGACAGCGGCGCGAAGGCGCCCCGTCCCGCAGATGCCCGAGGGCTACTACTCCGGCGACAAGCCCAATCCCAACCTGCGGGCCTTCGTGGAGGCGCACCTGGCAGAGCGGCCTTACGATCCCGAGACCGATAAGTACGATGTCCCGGCCTTCGACCATGCCATCGAGACCACCAAGGCCACAGCCATCTACAACATGCACACCTACTGGTCCAAGAAGCCCCACGACGCCATCCGGGAGTACATCCGCCACTACACCAAACCGGGCGATCTGGTGCTCGATCCCTTCTGCGGCTCGGGCGGAACAGCCCTGGCAGCGCTCATGGAGGGCCGCAAAGCCATCGCCATCGATCGCTCGCCTGCGGCCACCTTCATCACCAAGAACTACTGCACGCCGGTGGATGTGGATGAGCTGCAGGCGGCCTTTGAGGAGCTGAAGGCAAAGGTCAAGCCGGAGATCGACTGGCTCTATGAGACCCGGTGCGATCGATGCGGCGGAAAGGCGACCACGGCTTACACGGTTTACTCGCAGGTTTTCCAGTGCCCGCAGGTGCATGGAGAAGGTGGCGCTCTTCGACTGCCCGGAGGTGGAGGGAAGGACCAAGGCTGGGAAGCCCAAGAAGGTCAGGGTCTGTCCTCACTGCCAGAAGCGCGGGATTACCGAAGAGATCAGCACTTCGAGCGAGAAATTCGGGGCCGTGCCGGTGTTGGTGAGCTACATCTGCGAGAATGGGTGCAAGCCAGCAAGAGATGAGCGCAGGCATGATGATCCCGATCCGAGGAAGCGGGAGTTCTTCGAGACGATATGACCTGAGCAAGATCAAAGAGATCGAAGGGAAGGAGATACCGCACTGGTATCCTACAGCACAGGATGATGAATGCTCCTGAGGATGTTCAAGAATGCTGGGGCGTTAAATGGAGTAGCAGGAACAAGCAACTTTAGAACGGTTGATGAGCTTTTCACCAAGCGCAACCTGTGGGCGCTGGCGGCAGTGCTTGAAACAATAGATCAATACTGATAGCAACATAAATGCAATGCTGCTGTTTTGCGTTTCAAGTCAATCCTATCTAGGACTGCTCAAGATGTATCGATAGCGTGCAGAGTGGTTAACATGATATCTTAAAGGAACATATTATATTCCGCAGATATCCCGAGAAATCAATGTACTTGGAGCAATCATATGAAGCAAAATTTGGACGGCTAAGAGCGGGGATTACCTGCAGTCTCAACAATCTAAATAATGATCTGAATCATTTCTACACAGAGTACAGCTGTCAATCTCAGAGATATACCAGCAGAGTCAATCGATTATATTTTTACCGATCCTCCTTATGCAGGCAATATTCAGTATGGCGAACTGAACTTTATCTGGGAAGCATGGCTTGGACTTCGATACCAGATGGCATAATGAAGAGATTATAGTCAATGAAGTCAGCGGAAAGACCAGAGAGCTGATTGGGCAAATGACATGCGAAAGGCTATGTTTGAATGTTGTCGCGTTCTCAAGCCCGGTCGGGTGGCATTTCCCTATGTTATCACGATACATCTGAGGGAACATGGGCTTTGATTCAAGATATCATGGCTGAAGTTGGATTTGTAGTTGAGAAAGACAGACTCTGCGCTGTTTATCGATACTGGTCAGAAAACACATTCAATCAAGATGACCGCAGATAAAGTCAATAAGACGCGACCTGGTGATCAACTTCCGCAAGCCCAAGCCGGATGAATTAGGCGTCCCGAATTAATCACGGAACTTGACGACTTTGGCACCTTCCAGGACAAGGTCAAAAACATCATAACCATTTACCTTACTTCAAATCCAGGCTCTACCAAGGACCGCATCTTCGACGAGGTTGTCAGCCGCATGGTGCGCCGGGGCCGGATGGAGTCCCACAATTTCGAGGACCTTCTTTCCCAGGTGGCTGAGCCTTTTCATCCCGAAGGTGAGGCCAACGGCGCATGCCCGTTGGTACTTGCGGGAGACGGAGATCGACGATTCTGCCGAGTCCGGCAAAGAAGATGCTGCCGCTGATATCATCAAAGGGTTCATTGCCAAATCCAAGAAGCCTGAGGATGAAGGCGTCCATTACTCCGACATATTCGAGCACTACGTCTACGTCGTTCCGGCCAAAGGACAAGCCGCGCCGGCCTCTGGTCGAGTGGCTCCTCGACTACTTCTACAAAACCGATGAGGGCACCTACCGCCTGCCTGCCTCCCCTGAAGAAGAGCAGATCAAGAAAGAGGGCCGCTCTCAGGGCGTCAGCCGCAGGATCAAGCGCTACCTGGCCTATCTGGAGCAGGGCGTGCCCGTGCCCGCGGGCGAGCGGCCGGGCGACGCCACCCTGGCCGACTGGATCCGCCACTGCAAGCGCTCCGGCATGTACGAGCAGGGCAAACTGCTCTACGAGAAAGGCGGCCTCAACCTGGAGAGCCTGACCGAAGAGAGCCAGGTGAACGCGGACGAGGACTACCAGATCTGTGGCAAGATGCTGGCCCGTGCGGGTGGATCCGAGAAGAGAGCAAAGCGAAGCAGAAAGGCCGGGAAGGCCGAAGAGATTTAAGAGGCTCTCCTGCCTGGCGTCAAATGTTGCCGACGCTGAGGAGAAACTGCAACATGCTGTCGAAAGCCCGATTGTCGAGCGGCCAGCAATCTGCCAGTGCCGACTCGCCCAGTCTCCTGTCCGGCTTCTCCATTGAGGCAAGATAGACTTGCACTCTCGCTTTGTCTATCTCTCCGGTTGAGATCCCCAGATCGTCAAGACATTCAAAATACCGGCTTACACAACTCAGAACGGGATCCTCAGAGATCGACCTCAGGCAAAGCGATTCGAGATTGCCGGGACTCTCTGCATCCGGCAGAATCATAACCCTTACCACTGGAACTCCATCCGACCGAAGCCCAGGGCCGCCAGGCACGGGAAGATTGCTCTCCCTCAAGGCCTGACAAACGCTCTCAAAAGCACCCCAGGGATTGTCATCGGCATCTCGAATGATCCCAAGAGCGATCACCCCGGCAAATCCGGAAAGTTTCTTGAGCAATCCCAGATTCCGCTTTAGATTTGTCTTGCCGCCAATTGGCCATATCTCTATTGCAGAGAGATTCAGGCGTCGAATAAAGGCCTCGCAGAAAAGTGCATCATCGATTCCCTCCACAATCAAGAGATGCCTCTCTTCGATGCTGCCCGGGGCGTCCAAAGTCTTCAGAGTCATCTGATATCCATCTTCATCTCAAAAGCTACGTCCAGCTCATCCTGTCCGAAGGCAGTCGCTGAAACCTTATCATCCGTTTGATCCAGTCGGTGAACTAAAAGATCGTAACGATCCTCTTCTGAGAAGGCTTTGTGAGCCGAAGCGATGCACTCCAAACTGTGGGTTGTGGCGAATACCTGACAATTGAATCTCCGGGCGGCTTTTGCTATGGCACTCCACACTTTTGCCATTACCTTATGATGAAAACCATTCTCAATTTCGTCAACGAGGACTACGCCGTTCTTGGCATTTCCGATGGCCAAAATTAGGCTCGCCAGCCTTGACATCCCGTCGCCCATGTAGGAGAGAGGAAGCATCTGTTCCAGGCCAATGTCTCCATACAGGATGGGAACGCCGCCCATGGCCACCACGGTGACGCGCTGCAGCTTCGGCTCGATGATGCGAAGAGCCTCCAAAAGCACATCCTGCTTGCCGGATATCTCCAGCTTTCCATACTTTTCTGCTTCCTCCGCCAGAGGAATGCGAAAGCGAGCCGGCAGAAAGTAAACCGGGAAAGGTGAACGTCTTGCCAGGGAGGATCTTACGCCCTGCTGATCGATAATTAAGAATGCGCTTCCCGTCTTCTCTCCAGGAGACTCCTCATAATCCAATTTCAAGAGGAGGGTATTGTCTGGAGATAAGTCCATCTTTTGCAGCTTCATGGTGTCGTAATGAATGACCGGAAGGCTTTCTGAAGGCTCATCCGCCGGGCTTATCACCCGCAAATGAATCTTCCTGCTGCCGCCCTCTTCGAATTCACCGCTAATCTCTACTTCTTTCGATCTATCAAAATTATAAAATAGCGAATCCCAGGGTGTCTTTTCAAAGCTTCCTATTTCGATATGAAGTCTGTCGATACCGCGAAAATTGTCCAGGCTCATAGTAATAGAGGGATTGTATGCCCCGGAATGTATGAAAATAGCCTCAAGTAGAGCCGTCTTGCCGACGTTATTCACGCCTGCAACTAGATTGATCCTGCTCAGGTTGTCCATAACAAGTCTGCGGAAACCCCGAAAGTTGTCAACCTCTATGGACCTGTACATAAATCAATCACCCTAATCGAATCCCAATACATCGCGATCCCACAGCTCCTGCTCGAAAGGTCAAATCCATAATCCCCGGTCCTGAATTCTTAGTAATAAGTCATTAGTAATAAGTCTTGAGTCTGATCGGAGTCAGTGACCATGAGTCATGAGTCATGACTCATGAGTCAGGAGTCTGATCGATAGAGTTTTGAGAGAGATTGAATGTGGACTAATTGAGATGTTGGAATGCGAGGAACAAAACCTGGGGCAAAGTTCGTAGAAAGCAGTCACGGAAGGGATTGAAATGGCGGCAAAATCGGACATTCTGACCTTCCGCGAAAGCCTGGACAAGATCTGCAAGATTCCTGATAAAATTATCTCCGTTTACACTCTGGAGCAGCACGTCTGGGCTGGAGGCCACCTCGACCCTGATGCCTTCCGCCTGAGAAAACCGGAGCTTAAAACCATCCAGGAGTTTCAGATCGATCCCGTCCGTCACTTCTTAAACGACATCTTCCGCAAGATGGCCGCCCCCTACCGGCCGGACCGGGTGGGCGATCCTATCGGCCAGGGCTACTGGATCCAGGCCGAGTTCGGCTCCGGAAAGTCCCATCTCCTCTGTTTCCTGGCCTCGCTTGCTCTGGGCTCGAAGGATTCCTGGGAACTGGTCCGAGAAAAAGAGCAAAAAGCCGGTCGGGGAAAGCGAGAATCGCTCTACCAGTTCTGGGAAGAAGGCCTTGAGGCCAAGAGCTCTGCTCCCAATAAGGGCATCTTCGTCGTCGTGAAAACACTGGTAGGATCAGGTGGCAGAAGCGCAGACGGTGTAGGCTCCGGGAGACGCCTGTTGGATTACATCCTGGATGAGGCAAAGGAGCAACTTTTGCGGGAGTCTGGGAAAAAATATTTCCCTTTATCCGGTGGAACTGCTGGCAGATCGATTCATCAGTGACGATTTAGATCGATACAGAAATGATCTCAAGAAGTTTCTCCGAGATCCACGCTTCTTTGAAGAAGACGAGTTTGAGGATGTAGACGAATTCATCCGCGAGATTCAGGACGATAAATCTCCCGCATACAAGGAATCTTGCGGCAACAAACTCTGGAGATTTTATGACGAATACCTGAAGGTCAGACCGCGCATCGAAGCTGATCTGGAGGAGATCCTGGTGCACATGGCTAAGGCCATCATGGCCGAGGGCTACAGCGGCATTCTTCTGTTGCTGGACGAGGTCTCTCTTTTCATGAAGGATCGAGACGAGAACTCAGAGGACCGAAGACGAGAAGACCCTCCTGGTCCTGTCCAACCGTCCTGACCAGAGTTCACAATCTTCCCATCTGGACCGTCTGCGCTGCCCAGCAGGCCATAGAATCCAAGATGGGTGCCAAGAACATCATAGCCGATGACCGGCTGAAGCTCATTCCCCTGCTCAAGGATGAGAAGGACTATTATGATATCGTCCTCTCCCGCGTTCGAGATATATATCAAGCCTGATGCTATAACCAGCTACTACTCCTACTATAAACGCGGCTTCACCTGGTCCAACGCCATAAGTGAAGACGAGTTTGGCGCTTCTTCCCCTTCCATAAACCAGCCATCGAAGTCCTTCAGAGCCATCACCTACGAGCTGACCACCACCAGATCTGCCATTCACTTCATGCATCAGACCCTGAAATATCAGATGAAGATTCAAGGCACTGAATTGATCCGCCTCTGGGACTTCTTCGATGAAGCCCTGACCTATGAAGAAGACCCCAGCGGCACATACGCCGGAATCAAAGCTCTGCGGGCAAGCAAAGATACCGAGTACAGGATCTACGAAATCTGCAAGAAGCAGATTGATAGCATCACAAAGGGAACCTTGAAGGTGTATCGGGACCGATCCATCAAGACATTGCAAACCCTCTTTCTCTATTACGTTTCTAAGACCCGTCAGCAAGGCTTGACCCCTGAGGAGATAGCCAACTCCGTCCTTACGGAAAGAAGCCCGGATGCCACCGTGGATGAGAACATCCAGCACTATGAGACCATTGCCGACAGTCTTGGCAAAGAGCTGCCGCAGATAGTCGCAAATTACGATGAGGATAACCGCCCCAGGTTCCGCTTCGACCCATCATAATAACCAGCAAGAACCCCAAACGCGAATTTGAAAAAGCCAGAGCGGAGTCCGAGTCCAACCTTCTCATGCAGCAGGAGGCATGGAACCACCTCCTGGCCCTCGACGAGTGGCCGGTGCGCACCCGCCAGATGACCATTTATCTGGAAAACGGCGTTAGATCTATCTTCCGAGATATTGCTGCCTTCGTGGGCCCCTGGGAGGAAAGGTCCACGGCAAAGGCCGGGCCCCAGAACCTGTCTGTAAACTGGCAGAATCGCCAGATCGCAGGAAGAATTGAGATGCTGGATCTGGGAAGGGTAGTATCCGACAGCCTGATTCTACCAGCCATCGCCAGCCCGGATTCCGACCTGGACTTTGCCGTCTTTGTGGGAACTAAGCCTTTAGACCAGAGCACCCTCAACAAGATACTCTTGCAGAGAAACGATCCGAGGATGATCGTATGGACACCGGAGGAGCTGACCGCAGAGGAGAGAGATCGGCTCCTGGACTTTGCCGCCTACAGGAAGCTGGTTGCCGACAGCCAGGGAAAGGACAGCGAAGACGCCATCGCCATTATAAACTGGGTAGCTGAGCAGCTCCAAAGGGAAATGGCTCGAATAAAAAAGATCGTGGACAGCAGCTATGACCGAGGCCGGATGGACGCCCTCAACAACTCCAGGATGGACTTTCACGTGGCTGGAGAGCTGCCAGGCATTCTCCCACCCATCGTCGATCGTGTCCTAAGGGCTGCTTACGACTCCAGGGATATTGAATTTGAGGGAAATCTGGTCTTCACCAAAGAGTACGGAGTAAACGTCATAAACGGCATCGTCAAGACCGGCCAGATCCCCAAGGGTGCCAAGCAGGATAAAAACATCAGCGCAGCCCTGAACTTCGGCCCAGGCTTGAAGATCGTCCGGAGAGGCGCCGAAAGAGTTTTGGATACATCTGCAAACAGCCACGTTTCCGATATCCTGTCCTTCATCGAATCAAAGAGCGGCGAAGGCGGCCAGGCCATCAAAATTGACACCCTGATGAAGAACTTCATGGGCGTAGGCGGGCCCAATGGCAAGAACTACGGCCTCTCCCGCCGCATGGTCCAGATCTATCTCCTCTGCCTGGTCCAGCAGGGCAAGATCAGAATAGCTCTGGGGCCAAAGTCCGGGCTTCCTTCCAACTATGTCGATTACTCGAACATATCTGACATCGACTTCACAGCTAGAGTGCTCGACTCCATGCTTGAAGTGCAGCGGCTGGCTCCACCCAGAGAATTGGGAAGTCCTGCGCCCTTACGCCGAGAAGCTACTCGGGCATGAACTGAAGAATACCAACGATGATGCCATCATCTCTGGGTACCGCAAGGAGCTTATTGAGACCTTCGAAAAAGAGAGAGATCAATCTTTAGAAGTCCTGGCAAAAGCTAAAGAGCTTTTCTCTCTGCTAGCCACGAATAATCCCTACGAGAAAGAGGTAGAGCAGGCTGCGGCCTTCTTTGCCAACGATCTTCGCGGCGGCAAGGACATCGAGGCTGTGCTCTATGCTTTAGACCAAGCCTTTGGATACAGAGTCTTCCAGCAGACGAGCCCAGACCAAAGAGAGATCGATGATCTGGCTAATCGGCTGGACAACTACCGCAAAATAAAGAGATTCCTCGAATTCGAGAGGGAGCTGGAGACCGCCCAGATCTACTGCAGCTACGTCCTCCCGGACCAGCAGGAACTCTCATCGCTCAAAGAGATGCAAAAGGCCCTCTCTCTGAAGTTGAAGAACTTGCAGCCCTATATCGATTCGGAAGTGAAACTCAGCTCAGAACTGATAGGCAAGAATCCCCCGCAGGCCGGCGAGTCCGGCACGCTCTGGTCCTTCATCCACGAGTACACAGTCAAGTATGCCACCATGCACGACAACGTCCTGGTGAGGATCGACGAAAACCGCCGCATGATCCGGGAGATACTTCAGAGCAATGAGATGAAAGCCCTTGGTGTCCTGGAAAAGATCAAAGCAATTCAACAGAACGATTCCGTGGAAATCAAAGCAAGGCTCCAGAAACTATCTGAGGAAATCTTCTCCTGTCCCGAACAATCCCGGTCCTCGATTGATAAAGATCTGAGGGTCAAGCCGGAACATGGTTGCGGCCTCTCCTTTGGCGGCGCATCCAAGCATCTTGACTTCGCTTCTCAGAAGTCTGAAGAGGCTCAGAGGATCTTCGATGATACTATCAATAAGAAAATGGAGTTCTTCTTAAGCCCAGGAATTAAAGAGAGGCTGAAGCAGGGAGAGAACGAACCTGAGATCGCAGCCCTGCTAAAATGCCAGAGCCCGAGCGAAGTTAGGTCTTACCTGACAGAAAGCAGCCTCCGAGATCCAACCTTAGTAGACAAGATAAACAAGTATCTGTTGAGAGTTTTAGTCAAATCGGTACGCATCTCGGACTTCAAGCCGATCACCAGGACTATCGAGCGAAATCAGATCGACGGCCTGGTCTCTGCCTTCAAGAAGTTCCTGGAGGAGCAGTTTGAAGACGGTGATCCTGATTCAAGGCAGATGCTACAGTTGGAATGAGGTGGCAACATGCTGAAAGACTGGGTCTTATCAAAGCTTGAAGATGTAAAGGATAGCCCTCGGGTTCTTGTAAGCGACCCCTTGCAGCTCCTCAAGCCTGACAGCATCATCAATGAGTTTGCCACAAGTAATGGCTTCACCGCAATACCAGCCTCTACTAACCTGGTCTTCCGCGAGCTTTATGAGGCGGCCAGTTCGGATCCGCAAACGCCGAAGATACTTCTCATTGATCGAACTCCAGAGTCTCGGAGGGCCAGGTCAGCGATAAACAAGGCACCTCCTCTATTCTATCCGGATTTCCTGGCCAAAACACCCCAGGAGGCCAGGATACGACTGGATCTTCGCGAGTTCCTGAAAGAGAAAACTGGGGACTCCAACTGGCCTGCAGAAGCCAATGAATCCCGCTATGCGAGGTTGATCGTAAAGAACATCGAAGGAACGCTTCGTGCTCATTCCAACCTTCGAACTGCAGACGAAAGACGTTTCACAGATCATGACTTCAAGACCATTGTCGCCTTCGCAACCCTCGGCGTGCCCGAAAAAGCTTTTAAAAAGCTCGATTCAAGGGACCTCTGGACGATAGGACTTTTGAAGCATGAAGAGCTGAGGATGCTCGAATATTTGGCTGCGGATATTATCAAGCCCATCAAGGACCAGTTCTCGCAAGCAGAGCCTCCCTTCTGCTGGTTTGGCGATCATGATCCTGAGAGGGTCATCAGAGCTTTTTATCTGTCTGCCATTCTGGCCCAGCACTTCGACAACTGGCAGCTAATGCTCGCCAACATCGACCCATCGTTGAAACCACTATCCAATATAAAAGCCGAAGTCCTGAAAGAGGCAGCTCCAAAGCTGGTTGAGCTGGATTTCCTCCAGGCCGACTCCGACTTGAGCGACTTGGAGGACTCTCTCTCCCAGGAGTCCCTGAAGCTCCTGCTCATCGACCAGATGAAGATAATGGATGCTAAGAATTTTGCCTCTGTGATTGAGAAGGAAGAATATTCAACTTTTCTCAGATCTCTGGCACTTCTTGCGGCTCTTGAGGATCTTCTCACAAGTGAAGCGAGCCCGACCGAGCATAGAAAGATCAATGAAGTAATCTCTGGTGGTCATAAAGGTGCCAGGTTTGTAGATCTTCGGGAATCGAGCTCCTGGTCAAATCTCAAAACGGCATACCTTCTGGCCTATGAGATCCGCCGGCTTAGAAGCTCTCTCTTCGAAGCTCTCCGTAAGATGCGGGTTACCAAGGATGATTTCTCTTTCGAGTTTTTCCGCGATCTCTGGAACAAAAAGGAGATCAATCGACTTGAATACAATCTCTCCCGCTTGGCAAGGCTATCAGAAGGCCAGAGGCTCTTGCCCTGTTCCAGCGATAGGCTGCCAAAGGTATTCCTGGAATCTCTGGATCACATAAAGCAGCGGATACAAGAGGTCACGGAGAAGACAAATGACCTGCTTGACGAAATCAACCTTCGCTTCCAGGAGATGGTCAAGAAACAGTATCCTTCATGGATCGAAAAGGATGGCGATGTAATCCTGACCAGCCAGATCCTGAGAAGATGTATCAAACCTCATTGGGACCCTGAGAAAGAGAAGGCAGTCCTGTTTATCTTCGATGGCATGCGATACGATATCTGGGATGAGCTCTTTCGTCCCATGCTGATGGGACGCATGGATCTGATCAAGGACTATCCAGCATCCTCGCTTCTGCCCTCCGAAACCCATATCACAAGAAAAGCTATCAGTGCTGGAGCCAATCCGGATGAGTTTGATTCTCGTCGTGGCGAAGATGATCTTCTAAAAGAGGCGCTGGCACGCGAGTTTCGCTATGCTGGCCAAGTTGATGTGGTAAATCCCGATGGAGCCGGCACTGGCGAAACCGTGCACTATCGAGCCGGGAACCTCGATGTTTACATATTCGAACTCTGTGATAAGGAGCTGCACAAGATCAAGATGAAAGAGCTCTCCGATGGCAGACTCATCCCATCAAGGCCGATAGCTTTCATTTATACCCAGCTCATCAAAGACATATTGAAGAACGAAGTTATGGAGATTGTCCGCGGCCTTTCGCCCGGGACAAAAGTGTTCATAACCGCAGATCACGGCTTCGTTCAGGTGGGCCGTGAGCCGATATGGTTCAATGAAGAGGATTTGAATGACGAGTACGACTGCTCCTATTTGAACTGCCGGCTAAAGCAATCTCTTCTCTTCTCAAGGATTCCTGACCGGATCAAGGAGAACATGATAAGTTTCACCCCATCTCAGCTTCGAATGCCTAGCAAAGAGGTTATAATTTCAGACAGACGAACGAACACTAAGATAAACAAAACATATCATTCGATCGTGTTTCCTAAAATCAGATATTATTTTAGCAGAAAGGGAGGCCATAAGCCTGATGCCTTCACCCATGGGGGAATCTCCATTCAGGAGATGATGATTCCCATGTGCGTCCTGCAGGTCAAGCAGCCCGATGCCAGTGAGATGAAAATTGAACTGCGTGGATCCAAAGAGGCCGTCGAGGGTGAAGAGGTTGAATTAGGCATAATTCTGAGCAGTCCTGATGATCGCGAATCTGCTCAGGACCTGCGTGTTGACATTGAGGCCAGCTACAACTGTGGCCAAGATGAAATGGCATTACCCCTAAAAGTGGCTTATTTGTCTGCCTTGTCTGAGAAAGAGGTCTTTTATCGATTTGTCCCAGACATGACTAAATTGCCTCCCTCAGAACGACTCAAAGAGGATATAAAAGTCATTATAACTGTAACTGTAAGCTACAAAGAAGGCCGCAGAGCGGCACGTAGGTCAATGTCCCATGAGTTCAGGGTCAGGATCAACTCCGAGAAGATCATTAGGCGCATGGGCAATTTGGGCAGCATCCTGGGACTGACTCCAAGAGGCATGAGGTAACTAAGCATGAAAAAGCTATGCGATAAATCGCGGGTAGGAGAGGGAGTGCTGTGAATACAAAGCTCAAAGAGGTCTTCAAAGGCAAGGTAGTCAATAAGGCTCACACCCTCAACACAGGCGTTGATGAATTCCCACGATATGTTCTAGAGTACCTCATCGACAATTTCTGCTCAGAAGAGACTTTCTATGTGGATATGGGCAAAGTTATTCTTCGTTTGAAGGAGAATTTCGTCCATGGCGCAGAGGCGGAAAAGATACGCCATTTCATAAGAGAGAATCGCCATCATACTCTAATAGCTAACATGGAAGCTAGGCTGGTCGAGACCGAAGATAAGTACTGGGCCTCGATCCCTGCCATAAACGAGAGCTTCGTTAACATTCCAGAAAGCATTGTCAATCAGTATCCAATGCTCTTATCAGGTGGCATGTGGGGAACCCTCGAACTGACCTACGACGAGACCGAGATCCATAACAAGAAAATCCGTCCCTTCAAGATCGTTGAATTCACTCCGTTCCAGGTTAGCGTCATAAATCAGCAGGAGTACATCGATAAGCGTTCCAGATTTACGACGGATGAGTGGGTAGACGTCCTGATAAACTCATGCGGTTTGAATCCTGATAAGTTGACCCTTAGGCAGAAGCTTCTCTACCTATGCAGATGCATCCCCCTGGTTGAGACAAACGTAAACATAATCGAGCTAGGGCCGCGCGAGACCGGAAAGACCTATCTCTACAGGAACATTTCTTATTATGCCCATGTTCTATCTGGCGGCAAGGCTACTCCTTCCCAGCTTTTTATCAACCTCAACACCGGCAAGATCGGGGTTGTAGGGACAAGGGACTGCGTAGTCTTTGACGAGATAGCCAATACGGATTTCACTGATACCAAGTCCTTCGTAAGCATCATGCAGGCCTACATGCAGGACGCCAAGTTCAGCCGCGGAAAGAAGGAGATACTGGCCTTTGGCAGCCTGGTGTTCGTTGGGAATCTGGATGTTCAGGGCAATCTTCCCCATGAGAAGTACTATCATCTCTTCGAGCCACTCCCGGACTTTCTTCAGGTCACCGCTTTTCTGGATCGGATTCATGGTTATTTGCCAGGCTGGGAGATCCCCAAGTTGACACCGGAGAGCTATGCCAAAGACTATGGTTTTATCACTGACTACTTCTGCGAGATCATGCATGAACTCAGGCGAACGGATCCCATGAACATTGTGAGATCCCGCTTCGAGCTTGTGGATAGAGGTGGAACCGGTCGAGGAGTCTCTGGTCGAGATCAGCGTGCAATAATGAAGCTGGCATCAGGACTTATGAAGCTCATTTATCCGGATGGCAAAATAACTGATGAAGAACTGGAAGAGCTTCTCACTATCGCATGCGAGCTTCGTCAACGGGTTCGTGAGCAGCTCCACCTGATTGCCGCTGGAGAATACGAGCGCATAAATTTAGGGGCGAAGATCCTTTCTACGGGCAAAGTGGTCACACCAGAGCTACCGGACGCCAATAGAATTCAGAAGGTCGCTCTACCACCTGAACCTTCGGTTGGTGAAGTTATCGGTCTGGCAGTTGCGGGCGACCATGGTTGCATACTGCTCTTTGAGATGCAGGCAACGAAGGGCACCGGTCGTATCGTTCCCCTTGGTTCCATTCAGCGAGTAATGAGGGAGAGCATCGAAGCTGGAGCCCAGTATATAAAAGCCAAACATCAAGTGCTAGGGATAACTGAGGAGTGGCGTAGCAGTTTTGATGTCGCGGTGCTGGCAACGTTTATGGGCATTCCCAAAGAAGGGCCTTCTGCTGGAGTCACGCTCGTAACAGGTATAGTCTCCGCATTGAAAGGCATTCCCATAAGAAATGATCTGGCGATGACTGGCGAGATCACTATCATGGGCAAGGTCCTTCCCGTAGGAGGCATTCAAGAGAAGGTAAGAGCTGCATATGATGCGGGAATTAAAGAAGTGCTTCTGCCGGAGGACAATTTGAAAGATGCTCAAAGCCTTCCGTCATATATTCTTGATGCGATTAAAATAACTCCTGTAAAGAGCATTGAAGAAGTATTAGACCATGCACTATTGCCAAGGCAATGCTGATGCTGCTCAGCGAGAGGGGAGTGCCTCTCGACTACTCGGCCAATGATGCAGAAAAGGATCTCCGAACTCTTGAAGAAGAGCTTGGCCGATGATCGCTCATTTCCAACTCCACATTTGAGATGAAGAAATAAAAGATCTTTCAATAGATGGATTGATGATGCCCCCGAAATATCGCATAATAATAGAAAAATACCCTGAAGAGGGCGTTTATATCGCTTCGGTACCTTCGCTTCCGGGATGCAATACCTTCGGAAAGAATGCAAAAGAAGCTGTTCTGATGGCTGAAGAGGCTATCGATGTCTATATTGAAACGCTGCGTGATCTTGGAAAAGGAGTTCCAATCGAAGATGCTTGATGTTTGAGAGCAAGAAGGTCAAAATCATGCGCGGAAAAATTGCGTCAGGTCTTGGGCAGGGCCAGTACTTCATCTCCCGAGAAGGCTACAGCCGCCAGTTTTTGCAGCATCTGGGCTTTGTCCCCTTCCCCGGCACCCTGAACGTGCTGCTCGATGAGCCTTTCCCGGCTGGAGCTAGCCAGGCGATCAAAATCGAGGGCTTCGCGGAGGAGGGCAAGAGCTTTGGCGAGTGCAAATGCTACCGCATCAAGCTGAACGGTATCGATGCCGCTGTGGTCCGGCCCGAGCGGAGCCGCTATCCGTCGGAATTGATCGAGGTCATAGCGCCCGTGCAACTGCGCCAGGCTTTGGGGCTGGAAGAAGGCGATCCCGTCGAGGTAATATTATTATGATAGGATGCAGTCAAACAAAGCCCAAAAAAGTTGGGATGCCGGTGCCCTTCCTGGCGGGCGTGCTCTCGCGTCCCGAGCGCGGGCGGGCACGGCACTTCTCTGGCCTGATGGCTGGTTGCATCCGATTCTAAAGATGCGCTGGGAATGAATAAAGGCGCTGGTAATATATCCCATCTGCAATTCTCTCTAGAACAGTGATTGCTTTGCAAAAGTCCTCTCCCTTCCCATCCCCGATGCGTTCTTGCGCTATGCTGGCTTGTATGCTGCTGCTATTCCTTCCAGTGTCTGCCGCAGCTCAAGATAGTGCTGCCTACTGGCTGGAGATGGGTCAGGCATCTCTCTTAAACGGCAGCTTTCAGCAGGCCATCGGCAGCTTTGATCGTGCCATAAAGATTGATCCCGAGAACTCATCGGCCTGGGGCGGCAAAGGCGCTGCCCTCTCCCGGCTGGGCCGGTACAAGATGGCCGAGCTGTGCTTTGACTATGCTCTCAGAAAAGATGCCAAAAATGCCCGGCTCTGGCTGGAGGACGGCAGGGTAAAAGAGCTGGCCGGGGATTTTGGGCAGGCTTCGCAGAGCTACGAGCGGGCCCTGGCTTTGGACGGCAGCCTTGCCGAGGCCTGGTTGGGAAAGGCCAATGCTTCTCTTGTCCTGGAAAGCTACGATGAAGCCCTACAAAGTTTCAAGAACGCCTCTCTTTACGGCCGGAGCGATGCTGGCAAGGCGGGCCAGGTTAGAGTGCTGCTGGCTCACAGTTCGGCCTTGATGAAGGAAGGTAAATTCGAGGAGGCTTATAATGGTAGCAATGATGCTCTAGCCCTTGACCCGCAAAATATCCAGGCACTGCAGCTAAAGGGAGCAGCTTTGAACAGCCTGGGCAGATTTGAGGAGGGGCTGGCCAGCTATGACGAAATTCTGGCCGGCAATTCATCTGATCAGCAGGCCAAAGATGGCAAGGCCCTGGCTCTGGTGGGCCTGGGCGAAAAAGAGCTGGCCGGGGGGAACATTTCCCGTGCCCTTGACAATTTTAAGGAGGCTTCTCGCCTTGCACCCCAAAGCGCAGAGGCAGTGTCCGGTTGGGTCAAGGCTCTGACGGTCAAGGCCGATCGGCTTTCGTGCGATGGTCTCTTCTCAGAGGCTCTCAAGAATTACGATGCAGCCCTTGTCCTTTTGCCTGAGGGCCCTGGCGCACTGGCCGGAAAAGAGAAGGCATCGGCAGCACTTGCCGCCAGGATGGAGGAGGCCGAATCGGAGAATGCTTCCCGGCAAAAAGAGTCGGAGATCTCCGATTACTCCCATTATTTGCAGCAGGCTGAAAACCATAGCAGGAACGGCTCGTATTCTCTGGCTTTGGAGAACATTAACAAATCCCTTGAGCTTGATGCCAGCCAGTCAGAGGCATGGCTGCTCAAAGGACAGATTCTCTCCCGCATGGGAATGCAGTCCGAGGCCCTCAATTCACTGGATCAGGCTTTAAAGATAAATCAGTCCAGCCTCCCCGCCCTGGTATTAAAGGGGCGCATCCTGGCCATGACGGGGAAATATAGAATGTCCGGGCTATTCATCGACTCTGCCCTGCGTCTGGACCCGGAGAATATCGCCCTGTGGAATGAAAAGGCACTGGTGCAAGAGAAGCTGCAAGACTATAAAAGCGCCCTGCGAAGCTACGACAAGGCATTAAAGCTGGATGATAATAATACAGAGACTCTGCTTAACAAAGGCAGTCTATTGCTGCAATTGGCAAAGTACCGGGAGGCAGTGCAATGCTTCTCCCTGGTATTAGTGCTGGAAAAAGAAAATGATTCTGCCTTGCGGGGCATGGGCGATGCCCACCTCGCTCTTCGGGAATACGATCAGGCCTTAGAGTCCTACGAGGCAGCACTTTTGCACAACTCCAGCGATCTTGCATCAATGCTGGGAAAGGCTGAGACTCTTTATGCCAGGCAGGACTACAACTCCTCCCTGCAGACATACGATCAGGCCTTGAAGATAAAGCCTGACGATCTTCGGGCATTGCTGGGCATTGGATACTGCCTCCTGGCACTGCATGATTATCCTTTTGCTCTGGAAAGCTTTGCCAGTGCTCTGGCCCAGGATTCGGAAAGCGTCCCCGCCCTATTGGGAAAAGGAGAGGCTCTCTATCAGCAAGGAGAGAGAGAACAGGCCCTGCAATGCTACGAGCAGGCTCTTCTCCGGGAACCGGATAATACTGCGGCACTGCTGGGCAAAGGAGATGTGCTCTTGGAGCAAAACGATCTGACCGGTGCTTTGCTGGCCTATGGCCGCGTCCTCGCTCTGGAGCCTGACAATGTGCGGGCGATGCTAGGCAGGGGAGATGCTTTCCTGCAAAACGGCATCCTTGATAGGGCATTGCCACTTTATGAGAACGCTCTTGAAATCGACCGGCTAAATATTCGCGCATTATTGGGAAAAGCCGGGATTCAATATGCAATGGCAGACTGCAAATCCGCTCTGAATTCTTATGACGAAGCCCTTTCACTGGATGAAAATAACACTGCCGCCTGGGCGGGCAGGGGCAATTCCCTGCTCTGCGGAAAGGATGTTGATCTAGCCCTGCAAAGCTACGAGCGGGCTCTTGCCATCCAGCCGCAAAACGTGGCGTCTCTCCTGGGCATGGGCGATGCTCTTTACGAAAATGGCAACTACAGTGATGCTCTTCACTACTATGAGCAGGCTGTAGCATTTGATACGGGCAACGCCCGCGGCTACAGTGGACAGGGCAATGCTCTCTGTGCCCAGGGGGAGTACAACAGTTCTCTGCCGCTCTTTGACAAATCCCTGAGCCGAAATCCGCTGGATGTCGATGCATTGCTGGGAAAGGGACTGGCGCTGGTGGCTCTTGGCAACAGCTCTCTTGCCATAAAATGCTTCCAGGAGATTGTATCCATAAATCCAGGAAACTATGCTGCCTGGTCCAACCTGGGAAGCCTGCAGGCCTCTATTGGCCAGTACGATGAGGCTGCCAGGAACCTGGAAAAGGCATGCCGGGCCGATTCCACTCATGAGGAAGTCTGGTATAATCTGGGCCAGGTGTACTACTCTTTGGGCCGCTACGGTCAATCGGCAGATGCTTTCCAGAATGTGACCAGGCTAAACCCGCAGGATGCAGCCGCCTGGCTGGAACTGGGACTGGCGCAAAACCAGAGTGGTAAGCTTGATGAGGCTTTGCAGAGCTTTGAGAAAGCGGCCTTGCTGCAGCCGCAAAATACTGATGCCAAATACAACAGGGGCCTGACATTGGTGGCCAAAAACAGCTATCAAGAAGCTCTTCGCGCCTTTGAAGGAGTCTTAGAGATCGATCCGGAGAATTCATTGGCCAGGTATGCCATCAATCTAACTCAGGCTCGCCTCAGCGGTACAGCCTAGCTCAGGTCGTGCATATAACATCCAGTATTCCAGTATAATGCAATCAGCATAAAAACAGTCTGCATAAAATTATGCAAAATACGGCTGCTATGAAGCAGAGGAGCCGGACCGGAAATCTATGGCAAAGAATGTCTAGGTGGTGGGAAAGATCCATTAGATGCTTTCCGGTCTGGCCATTTCTTCATCTGCTTTCTACTCTCTTTTTCTCATAGCTAGTTTGACGTTGATAATTATGCTGCGATACCATCTCCGGCTCGATGATCTCCATCAATCTGTACTGCCGGTTGTTTCTGTTCCCTCTCTTATCCAGCAGACCATCGTGATTCATGCGAGATAGATAGGTGGAGACTGTGGAGAGCTTTATATCATCGGCTACGGTCTCATATTGCTCTCTTAATTCCTGGGTTGTGAACCAGGTGTTGGTAAACTCATGTCGGATGAAGCTTTCCAGCCGGTCCATGATCGTTCCGCTGCTATAATCACGAGCAGATGTGGCTGATGCAATGCTCTCTCCTCTGCCTTCAAAGATACCGGAAGCCGACAGAAAGCCAACGATTCTGTCTCTTAGAGCCTCTCCATCCATGTTTTGCGACTCAAATTCATGGGAGGACTTAAGGCCCTTGTCTTCTATCTCTATCCGGATCCTCATTCTAAACCCCCTCCAATCATCTTCCGGACACTATCTTCAAAGAAGGAAGGTATATGCGCTGCATAGAGGAAGCTGCATCCCGGCAGGTGCCAAAGCAGACATTTTCTGTCATTGCAGCATTTTTAGGCTGCCTGAACCTCTCTAGGTCCATCTGCAGCATAAATAATTTGATGTGCCCTCTCACAATTTTCCCCTCCTCATAGCCAACTACTCACTTATTTTCCAGATCGGACCAGCTTTATAATATATGAATTCCATTCCAGCCGATCCGATCAAATCTTATTCTCGTGCCATCCCCAATTTGAGGCAGGTTGTGAAAGACATTGCTTTCACAGCCAAGTCTCCAACAATTCATATCCGATCCAGTCTCAGCCGTTCCCTTTTGAACCTCATTGCCGTCCCTTTCCAACAACGAGGATTTCACCGGCCAAGGAATTCATTGTCTGCATCAGGCCTGAGCTATTTTGTCGTCCCTTTCCGACAGTGAACAGTATGTAGACAGATGCATGTATCCAGATCCGATACGAACTCCCTTTCGCTACCCCTTGTGCCATCTATGCGAGAAAGTATATTTCTGTGAAGCATTTCTCTGGATATCGAAAATGCCATTCAAGGCTTCGATTTCCCCCTTCATTGCTACCCCTTTGCCATCCCTTACGGTGACGTTATGCTTTCACAAAGGCGAACATTTTCCAGACGATCAAGCTCTTCACCCAATTGTGTGGATCAAATAGAGCTGATACATCAGATTTATCCACCCGATACACTTCCCTTACTGCGCCGATATATTGCCAAGGTCCATCCATCCCCTCAGACGAATAAGCCCTCTTTAGTCATCCTGTCTCTATGTATTCAGACAGGTTGTCTGGCCGTTTTGGCACAATATTAACCTGGTATTTAGGATATATAAACCTTTCCAATAGTTGGTAGTTGTGGTTAATAGCTTAAAACTCAGATTTGAAGTTATTTTTTGAAATAAAGCCCTAATAGTATTCAGAATAGTATTTCACAGGGTATGCTTAAGACAGGTAAAACGAATTATAATGTGTTGTGAAAAGAATTTTCGGGCGAATACTATCATAATAATAGCCATCAGTAGGCCTTACGATTATGCGCGGAGGAAATTTTGCCTTTGTGAACCATTTCACAACGACTTACTGATGCTGAAATTTAGGAAAATTACCCGAAATTCTACCCTATTTTCAAAAAACATTGTGAATTAATGCGCGCGAAGTTGCCGCACAACATGCTCATAAATGCGAAATCCACCCCGAAGCCACATAATAATTATAGTTAAGTACCATAGTTATGAAATAAAGGGAAAACCAAGAAATAAGTAAATGATTCAAGATGCTTGACGAAGTTCAAAGTATTCTTCTACAAGCCAGTCGCCGACCTCCTTAAGATATCTGCGCTTGCGTTCATCTTCGGCAATTAATTGAAAAACCTCAGAGAGATCTTCATCCATCGAACACATGTTAACCGCTTTCGGCATTTAAACTTATCGAAAGCCTGTTAGATTCTCATTTCTGCGCACTTCCTTTTGCCAGGATCAAAGCCACGCAATAAGGCTCTCTGGTTCTCTTTAGCGGCCCGGCGTGTATAGGATGGTCTCCGCAGATGATGAATAAAGTCTCGTCGTTTGCCGTCCTTACTATCTCACCTATACAGCGATCAATAAGCAAAGCCGCTTCTCTAATACCTTCCCAACCCCTGCCCATATGTACGCTCTTATCAATTCCTATGAAGTAGGAGACGAGAAGCCTGGGCCCCTCTAAAAGGGCCTGGCAGGTCATGCGGCAAGCCTCTCGATCGAAGTCCTGCGGAGGAATACTGTCCAGTATGCCGTGCACAATCTCAATCAAACCCTGGTAAACGTCGGCACCATTTTGCTCCATTATCACCGCGCACTTAAGGCCTGACGCGGCTGCTATCTCCGGCAAGCTGAGGATGCGGGACTCTTTTGCGCCGGCCTTATCCAAAATTCCGTGGTGCTCCGGCAACAGTCCGCTCAAGATGCTGGCGATGGCCGGGGTGGTGTGATTGGAGACGGCCGTGGCCCGCAAGAGCAGCCCAGCAATACTTAGAGCTCTCATGTTCTCCATTGTGGGCAAGAGCCACTTCAATAAATCATAGCCCAGGCTGTCGATGATGATGAGCGCGACGTTTTTGCAGCCCCAGGCCACTGCCGAATCAATCGGCCGGCCGTCTGGCTTAGGAAGCTGCAGCCCCAGGATAAGAGCTGCCGTGGGTGCGATGTCAAGCTGGCTGAATGGCGGCATGGTATTTTGAGCTGTCATGAGGATCTTTGTTATCTTTCTTGGCCATATAGTAATGCCTTTTTGTTTGGCTGCAATATCAGAAATGAAACTGAAACCTGATACTGAAACATGAAAGCGGGCAACAATATTGCCGCAGACTTAAATAAGGATAAAGATAAGGCAGGCATGAAACAGGCCCGCATGAGTCAGGTTCGCCATAAAACGGGCCAAGCATGAGAAATGTCAGGCAATGAAAACATGAAAAAAAGAAACGCTTTTTCGCTTCAGCTCAACTACGCCCCGCTCCCTCTAGCTCTGCTGATTTTAGCTCTGACGATGCTGATGGCTGTAGCATATGTCACTTCTGCAAATATGGATATTGATTACAGCCATAACGTTGTAGGTACCGGGACAGTAATGACCGATTTTAAAATGGGATCGGATGAGAGCACGCAGGCTACCGGAAGAGTGCGAGGAAGCGGCGAGGTCATGAACAAATATGTTTTTGTCAGCAACAACTCCGAGAACGTCTCCATCGAAGACCAGTTCCTCTTTACGAAGATACCTGTCGCCCACGAGATTACTATTCGCGACTATCCTCAGATGACTAAAAGCCCAGGAAGCTTCCGCCTGCTGGGGACGACCTGGGCCGCAAAAATAAACCTTACCCCGCAAAATGATAGCGTACAAATGATAGCCGATTAGTTTCGCCTTGCGCCAAAGATTTATTAACACTCCATCAAAGTTACGATAGATATGCAGGACAACCAGGAGATCGCCGGAAAGTATCGCGAGCTTTGCGAGCTATGCAAGAGCCCTGCAAAGGAGATCAAGACGAAAAAGAATCTTCTCGTCGTCTCTCACGTAGATGCGGATGGGCTCACGGCAGCGGCTATAGTCTGCACCGCCCTGGAGAGGTGCGGCTTGGACTTTCAGCCCAAATTTTTCCGCCAGCTTGATGATGCGGCGATAAACGAGGTTGCAGATCACGGTGCCGATCTGGTCATATTCACGGATCTTGGCAGCGGAATGATTCAGCAGATATGCGATCGCAACATTTCTGCGGTAGTGGCCGATCATCACAAGCCTGCCGCTTGTGAGGCCCGTCCAATAGCCCACATCAATCCCCATCTTGTAGGCGCTGATGGGGCAACACAGCTCAGCGGCAGCGGAACCTCTTTTCTCCTGGCCCGGGCGCTGGCATCTACGCCTGGCAGCAATGATGATCTGGCAGCTTTAGCGGTGGTGGGGGCTGTGGGAGATCTGCAGGACATGGCACGCGGCCAGCTGGTCGGCATCAACCGTCATATCCTGGAGATCGGATCCAATGCAGGGGCCGTTTCCTTCTCCCGGGACATCAAGTTCTTCGGCAGACAGACCCGTCCGGTCTACAAGATGCTGGAGTACTCTCAGGACCCGTACCTGCCCGGGCTTTCAGGAAATGAAGACGCTTGCATCGCATTTCTCAAGGAGATCGGCATACGCCTGGGCGGAGAGAAGTGGCGACGCTGGATCGATCTATCCCAGGAGGAGAAGGCCAGCTTTGTCACAGCCATTCTTCGCAAGGGCCTAAGAAGCGGCATCACCAATGTCAAGCTGGAGCGCTTGATAGGAGAGGTCTACATCCTTTTAGGCGAACAGGAGGGCACGGAGCTGAGGGACGCCAGCGAGTACTCGACTCTTCTCAATGCTACCGCTCGTTACGGTCACGCCGACGTGGGGCTGCAAGTATGCATGGGCGACAGAGACGAAGCCTTTAGCGAGGCGCAAAGGCTGCTGGGCCAGCACCGCCAGAATCTGGTAAACGGCCTGAAGCTCGTCCGCGAGAAAGGCATCACCTCCCTTAAGAGCATCCAGTACTTTGATGCCGGAGATGCCATTTTGGACACCATCGTCGGCATCGTAGCCGGCATGAGCTTTCAGATGGGTGATCGCTCCCGGCCTATCCTGGCCTTTGCCCGGACCGCGGAAGGGGAGCTAAAAGTCTCGGCGCGAGGCACACAGGATCTGGTCAGATCGGGTCTGGACCTGGCCGATGCCTTGTCGCGCTGTGCGCGCGCGGTGGGCGGCGTGGGCGGGGGGCACAATGTAGCTGCCGGGGCGACTATCCCGCCACAGGCAAAAGAGGAATTTTTGGCGCTTATGGATTCAACGGTAGGCAGGCAGCTTAGCAGCTAGAGATGTCTTAATATGTCAATATGTCTTGAGCGAAGATTTGATGTTCTCTTTGGTGCCTTGTTCATCAATATACTTTCTAATCACATCTGATGTAACACATTATCACTAATCACTAACAGTACCAATATACCTGCCATCGCTCCAGAAATGCCTCACCAAAGTAGTTTCTTAATTTCAGGGCAAACGCCTAAGCAAATCTCTCGCAACCTTATTTTTTATAATTTGCATAATTTTTGAAGGCGAATATTTTGGCGCTGCCCAACAAAAACATGCATATGGTCGCCATCAGTGCCAAATTGTATCAGCACAATAGAATATCTTTGCTCAATTTCAAAACATACAAATTTTATGAATTCTATTTTATATTCATCATCTATGACCATCACTAACAATGCGATTGCGCCAAAATAGTTCACATTTTGTACTATAATTCTCAATATGTGCCATAAAGAGCTTATACAAATGTGCCAATTGCCTGTGTAGTGAACCACAAAGAAGAATCGGAGGCAATTACTCAAAGATGTGATCATGGACAATATCTCAGAAGATGAAATATGAAGTTAAAAAAATTCATCAGAGTTTGGATTTCCTGGATATGACGACAATATATGAGCAGTTTGATCAGTATCATTTAAATTATAGATTTTCGCAGGAGGTTTCTCAGAATGCATTCATTGTCAATTAATGAAATAGAGAATTTTACATCACATCGTGGAGTGAACAAGGAATATGTTGAAGATTTCTTGGACACTGTCGGGCAGGCTGGCACAGAAGATGGAGCTTTACTGAACCTCTACTACGATGCACGTCTTTACAACTGGAATATTTCGACGGTAAGGGCCATAGAAGCAGGCATAAAGTCAGCTTATGCAAAAGAGGCGGCGAATGCAGAAGCCGTTGAAAAAGAAATCCTAACGCCTCTTCCCGGTGGTCATTATTCGCTATGGCCACAACGCAATCGATAAAATCAGCGGAACGCATCCACTGTTGGTGGCTACCTATTTTTCAGATATGGTGGGCGATGATATCTATGTGGCTAATCCTACAAGCCTCCAAAAAAAGGCATTGAAAGCGAGACTTGCGCCCTGAGGAACTGATGCGTACTGCGAACTGGACTGTGGCCGGAGATGCTGGCGATTCCACTCGAACGAACTGGGGGGCGAGCTTCAAAAGGTCGATGTACCAGAGGATCGATGATCTCTTACAGAAAAAGAATACTTATTTATTGCACCTATCAGGGGAAAACGAAGATTGCGCATTAGAATGCATCCGTTCGAATGATCGCTAGACTTGGTTAGGCTTGGGAGCAAAGTAGCGAATTTTTAACTGCGGAGGTTTGGGTCACAATCTGTAGCTCATCCACAGTGGAGACCGAGGATAATTGATAAAGCGGATAGATGGCGAGCAGAAAGTCCAAGAAGTATGGGGCAGATCAAGCTGGCAGAGGAAATACAGCACAGAAGCGAGCTATTGCTTTCGAGAAAGGGAGAACTTCGCATGAAACCAGAAGATAAAGATCCAAAAAATGATAGCATCATCAAAACATCACCTGCTTCTCTGCCGAAAGAGAGCGCACCCCACGAGAATGACCGAAAGAAGTCCTTCTACATCGTGGGAATGGGCGGGTCGGCCGGCTCTCTGGAGGCTTTTGAGCAATTCCTCCAAAACATGCCAAATGATACCGGACTGGCTTTTGTGATCGTGTCCCATCTCGACCCAACTCACAAAGGCATCTTGCCAGAGCTGCTCTCACGCGTCACGACCATGAAGGTTCTTCAGGCGAAGGACGGGATGAAAGTTCAACCGAACCATGTCTACGTGATCCCGCCAAACAAGGACATGTCCATCCTGCACAAAACCCTCCAGCTACTGGAGCCCTCCATGCCGAGGGGATTTCGGGCGCCCATCGATTTCTTTTTCAAGCACCTGGCCGATGACCAGGGAGCGAATAGCATATGCATCATTTTCTCCGGAATGGGAACGGACGGCACCCTTGGGTTGAAAGCCATCAAAGAGAAGCTGGGTATGGCGATGGCGCAGGACGTAAGTTCAGCCAAGTACGACGGAATGCCCCAGAGCGCCATCAATACCGGTCTCATTGATTATGTGGCACCGGCAAACGAACTGCCTGCAAAGCTGCTCGGATATGTGAATCACGTCTACAGGATAACCGGGGAGCTGCCTCCTGCCGAGAAGAAAACCACTGGCGCATTGCAAAAGATATTCGTCCTTATCCGGGCTCAAACCGGAAACGACTTCAGCCTCTACAAGAAGAGCACAATTCTCCGCAGAATTGAAAGGCGGATGAACATTCATCAAATTAATAATATAACTGGGTACGTCCGCTACCTTCAGGAGAATTCCCCTGAGATCGATCTGCTTTTCAAAGAGCTTCTGATCGGCGTGACCAGCTTTTTCAGGGAACCGGATGCTTTTGTTGTCCTGAAAGAGAAGGTCATTTTAGAGCTTCTCAAGACAAAGAAAGGGGGAGAGCACCATCCGCGTCTGGGTGGTCGGCTGCTCCACCGGCGAGGAGGCGTATTCCATCGCCATCGCTCTCAGAGAGTGCCTGGATGATCTGTTGCCTAGAGGAAATTTCAAGATCCAGATCTATGCAACGGATATAGCCAAAGATGCCATCGACTTTGCTCGCCAGGGTACCTACCCTGCAACAATCGTCGAAGACGTGTCACAGGAGCGCTTGCAACGATTTTTTACAGAAGAGGACAATCATTATCGTATAAAGAAAGAGATCAGGGATTTAATCATCTTTGCGCAGCAGAACGTTCTCATCGACCCGCCGTTCACCAATCTGGACTTGCTCAGCTGCCGAAACCTTCTCATTTATCTGAACTCCGGGACACAAAAGAAGCTCTTGCCACTCTTCCACTACTCCCTGAATCCGGAAGGATTTCTCTTCATCGGCTCTTCCGAGTCCATAGGAGTCTACACCGATCTCTTCTCTCCGCTGGACAACAAATGGAAGGTCTTCAAGCGCAGGGAGACACTCATCGCCCGCAAGGGGCTGATCGAATTTCCCACGTCGCGGCCGCCTTTTGAAGTCCGCAGGCAAGGCATCGTGAGCACACCAAGAATTTCCGATGCCAGCGTCATCGAGATAGCCCAGACGTTCATCCTCCAGACCATCGCACCTCCTGTGGTGCTCATCAATGACAAGGGAGACATCCTTTACCTTACCAGGCGTACGGGGAAATACCTGGAACCGCCTGTCGGAAAAGCGAATTTGAACATCTATGCCATGGCGCGTGAGGGCCTGAGATCTGAGCTGGGAATGCTCATCCGTAAAGTGATGACCGAGAAGACGAAGACAACCATTAAGGGCCTGCGGATCAAGACGAACGGGTCCGAACAGGTGGTCAACCTCACGGTCAGTCCTTTCGAGGAGCAAGAGGTGATGCGCGGGCTCATGATGGTCCTGTTTGAGGACGTGGAAATGCTCGCAGAGGTGGCTCAATCCTCCAAGAAAAAATTAAGATCTTCTTCCAGGCTGGAGGCCATCAACGGCAAGCTCGAGATGGAGCTGCAATCCACGAAGGAACACCTTCAGAGTGTCGTTGAAGAGATGGAGACTTCCCAGGAAGAGCTAAAGTCCGCGAACGAGGAGCTGCAATCGACCAACGAAGAGATGCAGAGCATCAATGAGGAGATGATAACCTCAAAAGAGGAGCTGCAATCCCTCAACGAGGAGCTGATAACCCTCAATGCTGAGCTGCTGTCCAAAAATGATGAACTGTTCAATACCAACAACGATATGAAAAACCTCCTCGACAGCATGCAAATCCCGACCATATTTCTGGACAACAACCTGAAAATCAAACGGTTCACGCCTTATGCGACGAAGATCGCTAACCTCATCCAGAGCGACACTGGGCGTCCGATCACAGATATCGTAACCAACCTTGAGTATAAAGATCTGATCCAAGATGTGAGGGATGTTCTGCAGACGCTGGTGTTCAAGGAAACTCAGGTGCAGACCAGGGATGGGACATGGTACCTGATGCGCATCATCCCCTATCGAACAGCTAATAACATCATCGATGGCGCTGTGATCACATTCTCAGACATCACAGAATTAAAAAAGATGACCGATCTCATGATGGAGCGCACCAGGTATGCAGAGGGCATCATCCGCACGGTTAGGGAACCGCTGGTGGTGCTTAACGGCGACCTGAGAGTTGTTTCGGCCAATCCCGCGTTCTACAGGACGTTTCAGGTGGCGCCCCAGGAGATCGAAGGGCAGCTCCTTTACGACCTGGGAAATAGACAGTGGGACATTCCCGCTCTCCGGCAGCTTCTGGATAAAATGCTTCCCAAGAACACCCAGGTTGAGGATTTCCTGATGGAGCATGAATTCCCAAGGATCGGTCGCAAGAGGATGCTCCTCAATGCCCGGCAAATAGTGCAGGCGGACCGCCAAGCGCAATGGATTCTACTCGCAATAGAAGACATCACGGATCGCAAAGATCAGTCCTGAAATTACAAGAGAAGAAGACCATGAAGAATGAGAAAGCCAAATCAAATCAGAACGGTGACCTGCGTCACCAGGCAGAAGAGCGTTTGATGGGCAGCGGAAGCGATCCCGCCGGCTTTGAGGGGGAAGGCAAAGATGCCCGAGCTCTGGTTCATGAGCTACAGGTCCACCAGATTGAGCTGGAGATGCAAAACGAAGAGCTGAAGCTCGCCAAACTGGAGACGGAAAATGCTCTTATGAAGTATTCAGACCTCTATGACTTTGCCCCCATCGGATTGTTTGCTTTCGATGCGCAGGGACTGATCCAGGAGGTCAACCTGGCGGGAGCCAAACTCCTGGGTATGGAGAGGCGAAACCTGATGAATGGCAGGCATTTTCAGCGTTTTGTGGCACCCAAAGACTGTCCTTTTTTTGATGATTTCTGCAAAAAAGCGTTTGAGACATCCATCAAGCAAACGTGCGAACTCAACCTCCTAAAGGATGGAAAGCCTACCGTTTATGCTCGCATCGAGGGTATAGTCGCTGAGGATGGCTCGACGAACGGCAGACAGTGCCGGATCGCCGCTATCGACATAACCGAGCGCAAGAAGGCTGAGAGAATATTGGGACGTTATCAGCTTATCTCGAAATATGCGCGGGACATCATTCTGCTCATGGGCAGAGATGGCTGTATAACCGAGGCCAACGAGGCTGCAATAAACGCCTATGGATATTCACGTGATGAGCTGCTCTCCAAGAATATTTGCGATCTGAGGGATCCCGAAACCTTAGAAAAAGTATCTAACCAGATGCAACTGGCTGATTCAGAGGGTCTCCTTTTCGAAACCAAACACATACGCAAAGATGGCAGCACCTTCCCAGTAGAGGTCAGCTCGCTGGGAACGGTGATCGAGGGTGAGCGTGTACTTCTGAGCATCATCCGTGATATTACTGAGCGCGAGCAGGCTAAAAAGGCGCTGCAGAAGAGCGAGCAGCGCTACGCAACCACCCTGGCGAGCATCGGCGATGCGATCATCTCCACCGATATTGAAGGCAAGATCACCTTCATGAACAAAATAGCAGAAGAATTGACCGGCTGGACCCTCCATGAGGCTTCGATGAAACCGGCGAAGGATGTATTCAACATCATAAACGAACACACCCGCCGGAAAGTTGAAGACCCTGTCACCAAGGTGCTCGACAAAGGGGTAATTGTCGGTCTTGCCAACCACACGATATTGGTGCGCAGGGACGGAACAGAAATTCCGATTGACGACAGCGGTGCGCCAATAAATGACCGAGATGGCAAAACTACCGGCGTCGTGCTTGTCTTCCGCGACATCTCAGAGCGCAGGAAGGCCATGAGAGAGATAGAGAGCCTGGCTAAGTTCGCGGACGAAAACCCGAATCCTGTCCTTAGAATAGCAGCAGACGGTACTATCATATACGCAAATAGAGGCAGCATTCTGCTGCTTGAGCAATGGGGCTGCCAGATAGGACAGAAGCTACCAGGGGGTTATGGAAATCTTATCCAGGAAACCCTCCGATCTGGAAACTGCAGTGAAATTGAAATTATGCCCGGTGGCATCGCTTATTCGCTCGTGTTCGTTCCTATCGCTGATTTGGGTTATGTCAATGTTTATGGAAAGAACATCACTGATCGCAAACGGGCCGAAGATGCAATACGTGAGACACATGATTATCTGAAGAGCCTGATCGACTATGCCAATGCTCCGATCATAGTCTGGGACCCCTCATTCAGGATCACCAGATTCAACCATGCTTTTGAGAGGTTGACTGGACTTAGAGCAGCCGAAGCCCTCGGGGAGCCTCTGAACATACTCTTCCCGGAGAGTAACAGCCTAGAATCTTTGGAGCATATCCGTCGAACTCTGTCTGGAGAACGCTGGGAAGTTGTCGAGATCCCTATTCTTAATGCAGACGGATCGATACGAACCGTCTTATGGAATTCGGCCAACATCTATGACGCGAATGGAACTACGATCATTGCTACCATTGCCCAGGGCCAAGACATTACAGACCGAAAGAAAATGGAAAAGGCTCTTCGAGAAAGCGAAGGGAAATTGAGGGCTCTATTCAACCTGTTGCCGATAGGGATCTCTGTCACCGATAACGAAAGAAAAGTCATTATTGTTAACCCCGCCTTAGAGAAAGTGCTGGGTCTTTCCAGGGAGGAGCTACTGGAAGGAAAATACTCTGGCAGAAGGTACATTCAGCCTGATGGGAAGGAGATATCTCCAGAGGAATTCCCCAGCTCAAAAGCACTAACTGAAGGAGAAGGAATCGTTCAGAATGCCATGATAGGTATAATCAAAGAAGATAATACGGTTATCTGGACCGATGTAAACGCAGTCTCTCTTCCTTTTCCAGATTTTCGAGTCGTAGTTGCCACTTTTGATATCACGATGCGAAAGCAAGCAGAAGATAATCTGCGCCAGAGTGAAAAGAAATACCGCGATCTATTCAATGGGATGACGGAAGGCTTCGCTCTGCATGAGATTGTATGCGATGAAAAAGGCGATCCCTGCGATTTCCGTTTCCTCGACGTCAACGCGGCTTTCGAGAGGCTTACTGGCCTAACGCGGGAGGATGTGATCGGCAAAAACCACAACGATGTCTTGCCTGACGATGATCCGCGATGGGTCAGGGAGTATGGTGCTGTCGCTCTCACCGGCAAGTCAGCCCAATTCGAAAACTTCTCGCCTGCTCTGGGTAGGCACTACCAGGTGTTTGCCTATCGCACGGCGCCCAGCCAGTTTGCGGTCCTGTTCATGGACATCACCGAGCGCAAACAGGCTGAAGAGCAGCGCCAGCGTCTTGCCCTCGAGCTGGCTGACAGAATCGCAGAACTGCAGGTCGTGTTGGATGCAGTGCCCGTCGCCGTCTGGATCGCACACGATCCGCAGTGCAGCCGAATTACCGGCAATGCCTATGCCGATCAGATCTTGAAAGCTCCACGGGGCGCCAATGTCTCTCGCAGTGCCCCGCCTGAAGACGTCGCTGTCATGTACAAGGTTATCAAAAAAGGCGTAGAGCTGAAGACGGAAGAAATGCCCGCCCAGGTCGCCACTGCTACCGGCAAGCCTGTGATGGGTGAGAAACTGGAACTGCTCTTCCCTGACGGAAGAACTGTCCACCTGATAGAGAGCGCCATGCCCCTATTCGATGCCGAGGGCCATGTGCGTGGCGCTGTCATCGCCGGTGCGGACGTGACCCGTCTCAAGCTGGCTGAAGAGACATTACGCAGGTCCAGGGACGAGCTGGAGCAGAGGGTCCAGGAAAGAACCGCTGATCTTGTAAAAATCAATCAACAGCTTATGCAAGCCAAGGAGGTCGCGGAGGAGGCAACGCAGGCCAAATCCAATTTCATGGCCAATATGAGCCATGAGATCCGCACTCCCATGAATGCAGTTATAGGCATGACCAGCCTGCTGCTCGATGATGAATCTCTAAATGATGAACAGAAGGACTTTATTGAGACCATCAGGATCAGCGGGGATGCGTTGATGGTGGTTATAAACGACATCCTGGACTTCTCCAAGATGCAGCAGGAAAGAGTGGTTCTGGAGGAGCAGCCTTTTGACCTGCATAGCTGTATCGAGGAATCTATCAACCTGGTATCAGCCTGTGCTACCGAGAAGCACCTGAACCTGTCCATTATCATAGACAGAACCGTTCCAGAAAACATAATCGGTGATCCTAACAGGCTGCGCCAGATTCTGGTTAATCTGCTGGGCAATGCAGTGAAGTTTACAGCAAATGGCGAGGTAAAACTCAATGTATCTGGCCATCAGCTCGATGGCAATTATGAGATACATTTCGCTATTGCCGATACAGGTATCGGCATATCCAATGAAAAGATGGATCGTCTTTTCCAGCCATTCAGCCAGGTGGATGCATCAATAACGCGCGATTACGGCGGAACTGGTCTGGGCCTGGTCCTAGCTAAGAAACTGGTCGAACTCATGGAAGGACGAATTTGGGTAGAATCCGAGTTTGGCAAGGGATCTACCTTCCATTTCACCATTATTGCTGCGATTGCACCAATACAGCCCGAGAAGCAATTGCTTGGTGCTCAGTCTCTGCTTGTAGGCAAAAATGTTCTGATAGTCAATGACAATAAATCCAACCGTCGCATCTTGGGGGAATATGCTTATTCCTGGGGCATGGTGCCTCTCATCGCATCGAACAGCCAGGACGCTCTTAACTGGATCAAAAGAGGAAGCCACTTTGACGTGGCTATGCTGGACATAGATTTGCCAAAAATGGATGGCGCAACATTGGCCAAAGAGATCAGAAAAATCGATAAGACCATGCCATTGGTTCTGCTAACCTCCATAGATCATCAAATGGCTTCAGATATCATTGATGCATACTTGATCAAGCCCATCAAACCTTCTCAGCTTCACAAGGTTTTGATATGTGTACTCTCTCGAAAGTCAGCTCAAGCTGGCGAGGTAAACCAGAAGACTCAGATCAGACCGATGCACATACTTCTGGCCGAGGACAATGTGTCCAGCCAGAAGGTAGTGCGTCAGATGATTAAACGCCTGGGCTGCACTGTGGATGTGGTCGCTAATGGAATTGAAGCTCTGCAGGCCCTGGAACGCCAGCCTTATGGTCTGGTGCTAATGGATTTGAGGATGCCTGAGATGGATGGCCTGGAGGCTACCCGCATAATCCGCCAGCTCTGGCCGGATAACGGGCCGAAGATAATAGCCATCACTGCCTATGCTCTAAGAGGCGATCGGGAGAAGTGCCTTGATGCCGGCATGGACGATTATATCAGCAAACCAGTAAGAATAGAGGAACTGGCCGAGGTGCTGAGGAAATATCGACTCACTCAGGATGGCTCATGAACAAACCGGAATCCGGGGATATCAAAACAATTCTTTTCAACATCAACTGCGCGATCTTTGTGCCTCTGCTTCTCATAACGTCGACTGAGATAAATTGATCCTATTAGCCATAGATGGCCTAGAGCATGCCTTCGGGGATTATTTCATCTGCAAATTCCGCTAAGGCCAGTACTTGGACTTTGATTATTGAGAAGGAGATGCATCGGGCACCGGCCTCTGCTGGACGGACACCATTTCGTGCAATATTTTTCGGGAAAAACCAACATCATCCTAATTTTTCTAATTTTAGTTGATTGCTATTGGATCTGAAATATATGTTGTTCTTCAAAATTAGAAAAATTAACAAATTGTCGGACTTCGGGACTCCCATCGCTCCAGTGAAGGAGTTCCTCCGACCTCTCTCCCCTTCTCTCTTTATCGGCGTTGAATGGATTTGACAGCAGTTCAACCGGAGCTTGTCGTTGTCATCTGGCCGTTGTTGGATATGACAGTAGTTCCATCGGAACTCGTCGTTGTTTGGTAAGTTCCATCAGAGGTTGTCGTAGTCTGACCACCAGGCGTAATGGTGGTCTGGCCATTGGATGTAGTGGTGGTTAGTCCATCTGATGTGGTTGTAGTAGTCAAGCCGTTTGAATTGCCAAGAACGGTTACTGGTGGTGTCTGTTTTGCTGCCGGATAAATGCTTACCCCTGCGTTTCCAGCTGGTGCCTGGGCAAATACATCCACAACGACTACATTGCTGGGCTGGTTGTTTACCACAAAGTAGAGCATGTGTCTTCCAACCTGGTCGGCATTGAAGTTCATGGTGTTATAACCCTGGTTGAACTGATAAGTCTTGTATTTCGAACTGGTTGTGTCTGTCTGGATCATCTCATAGAAGCCTGCTGGTCCTTCGACGGGTGCGTAAGCGATTAGCTGTAGCCATGTTCCGACTGGACTTACCACATACTGTGTCCAGTTTGTTGCTCCCTGGACCCATAGGTCATTGGTCTTGGATGGCACTGTGGATGCATACTGGGTGTACGGCAACCCTACACCGGCACCGTAGTACACAGTGGAAGGCGTTTTCTGCGTTATATCGAACTTAGTAGGATTGCTTACTATCCCACCTACTACAGGCGTACCAGTAGTTGTATAGTACTCTGTGTAAGGCGAGAACGTGACGTCGCTATACTCTTGGCTGTAGAAGGAACCCCCCGTAGTATACCAGGGGAAGTTTGGTACTGGCGTATCGAGCCAATGCAACATGCCAGCCAGTCCCGGATCACTTGTACCGCGCATTTGGCCCATGTTGGGGCTAAGATAATCTCCGCTCGATCCCATTGTGCCACTAGCGGAACTTCCGCCTAGTGGGTCAGACTGTGCGAATGCCTGAAACGCAAGGCAGACGAGCACGGTCATAAATATCAAAATTTTGCTATATTTCATTTTTTCACACCTACTATTGCTTAAACCGGTTTCTAAGATTCCTATTGATGAACTAAAATTTAAGAGGAGGGACAAAAAGATAGCGAAAAAGATGTCAAAAATCTTTTGAATCCCTTTTCGGATATGCCTATATTATATAGGTATAAGTATTGTAGAATTTCATGCCTCAACTCCATATTTTCTATATGAAGCTTTAGCATTTTCCGCAACCATAGACTTCTACTTCTTTTTCGGGGAACCAGCTAATTGTCGTTTGAGTTCATCCTGACGTTCCTTAATCTCATCTTTTTCCGCCTGGGTTTTCGCTTTCTTCATCTCTATGTCTAGCTGCTTTAGCTGTGCTTCAACGTCATTTGCCATATTTTTAATCCTCCATTAGTGATTCTAGATACAGTAGGATGTCATTAAATAAAAAGCTTTTGGTATAAAAATATTAAAGTTCTATACGCTATATACTTATAAAGCTCAATAAGTTTAAGTACGGACTCCAAACATCATATCTCCGTGATATAATGATTATAATTTTATAAAAATTAATGGAGTGGATCTATTCTTTTGCCCACTCAAATTCCGGATCTTTGATGTTATTAAAATTCTTGATGATCACCGCTGCGTCATTCCTATTCAGATTTGAGTCCATCATCTTCTCGCACACACAACGCAATGCCTCTTTTTCCTTTTTCAGGGCATCGCTATCTTCGGGTTTAGGTGCCAGTCCAGAACTCTTAAAAAGGTGCTCCTTTTCGTCCAAATGTGTGGTCATACCCCATTTGCTGAACATCTCAGAAGCATTATCCAAGAGACCTTGATCAAAGATCGCTGGAAGCTTGCAACCCTCGATCTGCCGCATAAATTCTTCTTTTTTCAAAATTATCATCTCAATCGGTCAGTACATTTAAGTAATTTAATTCTTTTTCACCGCTTTGCGCATCTTTCTCGCCAGGACCAAGATTAGGGGGATGATAGTCCCAAGCGTGAACAATATTTTTATAAGTCTTTTTATCATAGTCCGTTTCATCTAAGACAAACATTGCCTCTCCTAATATCAAAAAATTACGATATTCCTAGTGTCTCCTCCTCAAAGCTATGAAAGTAACTGCAAGAATTCCGGCTACGGCAAAGGTTGCCTCAAAGCCAGGAGTCGAGGTAGTCGTAGATGTTGATTTAGTCGTGCTTGTAGGCTCGGAGCTAGGAGTCGTAGTAGTTGTAGTTGATTTGGTAGCCTCGGAGCCAGGAGTCGTGGTAGTTGTGGTTGATTTGGTAACATCGGGAGCAGGGGTTGTAGTCGTACTCGTAGTTGATTTAGTTACATCCTCTGCTACGCTTAGAGCTAGGAATGCTGTGAGCATCATTGTGGCAATAAGCATAATCAATAATACTTTTTTCATATCTAACCTCTTTTCTGATCTATGTAAATCACTCTTTTGTCGCTTATACATATTCAATAGATATGTTAATATCTATTAATCTAAATTGCCAACGTTAACAATATGCCACCACCGAATATGAGCGACAGTACCGCCAGAATGATGAATACAATTATCAGCCATTTGGCAATATCCATCGATATGCCGGCACCTCGTGATCCCATTATTCCAAGTATCAGGGCTATTACAAAGAACACTACTGCCAAATAGAGCAAGTCTGCCATTTTATCCTCCTTTTTGCTGTTCAAACCGAGCTATTCCACATATCTTAATCTGATGTTTATCTCATGTGGTTTTTCTTGCTCGATCTATCCTAGCCTTTTCTTCATCTGCATTTGCTTTTGCATCAGCGGACGCATGTTTTATTTCCGCCTTTGACTTCTCCACGTCAGCCTTTATGTCTGCCTTGGCATATTCTACTTTCTTCCCAAGTTCACTATGCCCCAAACTTGCCTTGGCCTTTTCCACACCAGATTCTATATCAGCCTTTAAATAACTCCCCGCCTTCTCCAAATCAGCCACACCTTTCTTTACATCGGCCTTTGCCTTCTCTACATTTTCACTTGCCATTTTTTTTGATTCCTCCTTCGATGAAACCTAATCTATTATAGGATGTTATTGCATAAAACGATTTTGGCACCTAAAATTTCAGATACGTAAGATTCATAAATACAAAACATCATTACAGAGACAATCAAAAAACTACATTGACAGGAACCTATAGTTTTAATCATAGATTATCACCTAAACTGATAGCACTACTTAAACATATTATTGAAATATGTGGTTTTGTTTGGGTTCATACTTCCGAAATTCTGGGATGGATAGAATCTGCGATTTATATTGTATCTCCGAGAAGCGGATATTACCCGATCCTTAAAATGGATCAGTTGAAATACACATATCCTCGCCAATTTGATAAGCTGCGGTGGGGGATGGAAGGCAAAAACCATGCTTCTCCGGGGCATAGGAAAATTGCAGTTGGGGCATTGTGGAACCTTTGTGATAATATATATCAAATAGAAGAATCCTAAACCTCTAATAAAGCCTTTCCACGTTAAATACATCTTGGGCTTTACATTGATACGACAATATCCACAAAGTACCATACTATATGTCCTCGATCTATTATTAGCTAATACAGGTTTTGACAATTATCGACCAGGAGAGCCGAGAAGGAGGTTTCTGGCTCTTCAGTTCGGAAGGTGGTTTGAAAGGTCTTAACCATTACTTATAAGGAACTAAAAGTATTAAAGATATTATGACACAAATCAGGAACTATAGCACAAAGCACGAACATTATTTTTAAAGTTGGAAGGCATTCGACATAATCCAAGATATCAGTCAATGTCGCGGCGACCGACGAGTGGCAAAGCAGGTGGGGTGGCTCGATTGTGCAAAGTATCGTGATATATCCAAAATTCGATCAGTGTGGTGGCGTAATGCGTCTTTAGTACGTTATCTATATAAGTTATGAGTAAGTTCTTCCATTTATAAACAGATGAGGCCAAATGCAAGATAATGGTCGGATCTCAGTTGCTTGAAAACAAAAACTAAATGATATGGCATAATCATGACGGACACGAACACTGCTGACATCAATTCTGCTGGTTTAGAGAAATCCCCTACGGGGATCAACGGGTTAGACGAGATCACGGATGGTGGGCTTCCTAAAGGACGTCCTACTCTAATAGCAGGTGGCGCAGGCTCAGGCAAGACTCTGATTTCCATGCAGTTCCTCGCGCAGGGGGCCCTCAAATATGATGAACCTGGAGTCTTCGTAGCCTTTGAGGAGAGCTCCGAGGAGCTGACCAAGAACTTCGCCTCCCTGGGAATCGACCTGGCAGACCTAACGGCTAGAAAAAAGATCCTCATCGATTACATCTACATCGACAGCTCAGAGATTGAGGAGACGGGGGAATATGATCTAGAAGGTCTCTTCATCCGCTTGGGATCTGCCATTGACTCCATCGGAGCCAAGCGCGTGGTCCTGGACACTATTGAGGTGCTTTTTGCAGGGTTTAAGAATTATGCCATTTTGCGTTCAGAGCTTCGAAGGCTCTTCAAATGGCTGAAGAGCAAGGGAGTAACGGCCATCGTAACAGGTGAGCGTAGCGATAACACACTGACACGCTTCGGCCTGGAGGAGTACGTTGCCGATTGCGTAATACTCCTCGACAACCGCATGGAGCAGCAGATCGCCACCAGAAGGCTTCGCATCGTCAAGTATCGCGGCTCGAAGCACGGCACGAACGAGTATCCCTTTCTCATAGAGGAAGACGGCATCTCTGTTCTGCCCATAACATCCCTCGGGCTGGAGCATACCGCTTCCACAGAGAGGATATCTTCCGGAATCGAGCGGCTTGACAATATGCTGGGGGGAAGAGGTTACTTTTGCGGGAGCAGCATTCTGATCTCAGGGACGGCGGGCACTGGCAAGACCAGCTTGGCGGCTCATTTTATAGATGCTGCATGCCGCCGACATGAGCGCTGCCTTTACTTCGCCTTCGAGGAGTCACCCAGCCAGATCGGCCGCAACATGGGTTCTATCGGCATCAACTTCAATTCATGCATTAACGCAGGTCTCCTTCAGATCCACGCCTCAAGGCCGATGGCTAAAGGTATTGAGATGCATCTGTTGGAGATGCGAAAGATCATCGACAAGTTCCAGCCTAAAGTGGTGATCATCGATCCCATCTCGAACCTGACGAACGTCGGAACAGAAACCGATGTGAAGTTCATGCTGACAAGGCTGATTGATTACCTCAAACGGAGGGGTATAACCGCGCTCTCTACCAGCCTGATTGATAGCGAGGAGGATGGGCAGTCTGGCCAGGGAATCTCTTCTCTGATGGATACCTGGATCAGGCTGCGGATGTTTGAGGAGGGCGATGAACGCAATCGTGGCTTGTCAGTGGTGAAGTCTCGTGGCATGGCGCACTCCAACCAGATACGCGAGTACCTGATCACAGGCGAGGGCGTAAAGCTGACAGATGTTTATCTGGGCCAGACAGGAGGACTTCTCATGGGCTCCTCAAGAGCGGTTGTGGAGGCTCGGGAGAAAGCCGAAGCCATGGCTCAAAAGCAAGAGACTGAACGCAAGAAGCGCGATCTGGAGAAAACGCTGAGATCACTGGATGAACAGATTGCTGCACTTCGTTCAGAGTTCGAGACGGAAGAAAAAGAGCTGAAAAAATTGGTTGGGGAGGAGGAACTCAAGCGTGAAGCCATAGATAAGAAAGTCACACGGACATGGCACGTTTGAGAAAGGCTGATAGCCACTCTAAAGGAAGCTGAGGAGATCAAATGGAAGAAGGAGCTGAAACAGTTCAGTCCGGCATGCAGCCAGGAGAAAATGTCTACATACTGAGGCTCTATGTGGCAGGTCAGACCAGGAAGAGCCTTGCTGCCTTTGCCAATCTCAAGAAGATCTGCGAGGAGCACCTGGCAGGCAGATATAAAATAGAGATAATAGACCTGCTGGAGAAACCTCAGCTTGCTAAGGGAGATCAGATCCTGGCCATCCCCACTCTGGTAAGGCAGCTGCCGCCCCCCTTAAAGAAGATTATCGGCGACCTATCCAATACAGAGAAGGTTTTAGTAGGTCTTGATCTAAGACCGGCATAGCAAAAGTCAGTTGATTCGAAAACGAGGGGTTGCCTATGGACGAGCAGAAAGACACGACCCAGGAGTTTGAGGAAGCACTCAAGCGGCTAAGTCAGGAAAAGTATGTCCTACGCCTTTTTGTCGCAGGTATGAACCCAAAGTCTCTTCAGGCAATCGAAAACATCAAGCGCATATGCGAGACATACCTGGCAGGCAGATATCAACTCGAAGTGGTTGATGTTTACCAGCAGCCCATTCTCGCCAAAGATGGACAAATTGTAGCAGCGCCTACGCTCATCAAAGAGCTTCCACCGCCTCTGAGAAAACTGATTGGGAGCATGTCGGACACGAGGCGAGTTCTGGTAGGAATGGACTTGCACATCGGTACGACAGAAATCGTCGATCCCCTGCAAGAGGTGAAACCCCAGAAAACGAAAGGATGACTGAGCACTATTATGACTAAGTCTTATGAGGAGATCTTAACCGAGAACGAGGAGCTATGCAGATCTCTGAGTGAGTCTCGGGAGCTTCTGCAGGCCATAAGTCGCGGTGAGGTTGATGCCCTGGTCGTCTCCAGACCCGAAGGAGACCAGGTCTTTACTCTGGAAGGGGCGGATCATGCTTACCGTGTCCTCATTGAGGCCATGAATGACGGCGCGGTCACCATGACCTCAGACGGGACCATTCTCTATTGCAACCTCCACTTTGCAGAGATGGTGAAAACTTCTCTCGAAAAAGTGATCGGCTCATCCATCTACCAATTCATCCCGCAAGATGATCAAGGAGAGTTCATAGCTCTTTTGCAAAAGCTGGGCAGAGTGGAACTGACCATTAGGGCTGAGGATGAAAGCATTTTGCCGGTTTATATTTCCATTAATTCCCTAAAGCTTTCAGAATCCCAGAAAGCATTTTGCGTTGTCGTCACCGACCTGACAGAGCAGAAGCATAAAGATGAGATTGTGGCAGCAGAGAAGCTGGCACGTTCCATCATTGAGCAGGCGACAGAGGCCGTAGTGGTCTGCGATGAGTCTGGAAAGATAGTACGTTTCAGCAACGCTGTATCCAGGATTTTAGGCTTCGATCCCGGTTTCCAGAATTTCGAGGATTTATTTGACCTCCAGCTCTCCATCGCCAAAAAGTTTTCTCCGGTCTCTGCGGCTCTGCGAGGCGAGGTTCTCCTGCAGGTCGAGGCAAGTTTTGAGCGAAGGGACGGCATGCTGTTTCACCTATTTCTCAATGCCGGACCACTAAAGAGTGCAAATGGCAAGATTATAGGCTGCATGGTGACACTCGCGGATATCACCGAGCGCAAGCGGATCGAGGAGGCTCTGCATAAGGCAAAGGATGAGCTTGAGCTGAGAGTGCAGGAGAGAACTGCCGATCTAACACAGGCCAAAGAAGAACTGCAACGCATGAATGAAGAACTGCGGGTGGAGATCGAAGAGCATAGGCGCGCAGAGGAAGCTCTTCTTGAGGCCAAAGATGCAGCCGAGTCTGCAGCCCAGGCCAAATCCGATTTCATGGCCAACATGAGCCACGAGATCCGCACGCCCATGAACGCCGTCATAGGCATGACCTCTCTTCTCTTGGATGACGAAACCCTGAATCCCGAACAGAGAGACTTCACAGAGACAATCAGAATGAGCGGGGATGCACTTATGGTCATCATCAACGACATCCTCGACTTCTCCAAGATGCAAGAAGACAAGGTTATTCTAGAAGATCAGCCTTTCGACCTCGGAAACTGCGTCGAGGAGGCTCTCGATCTTGTGGCCTGCAAGGCGAGCGAGAAGGACTTGAACCTGGCTTACACCATCGATAAAAGCGTTCCTAATGTCATTATCGGCGACCCCAACCGGCTCAGACAGATCCTGAGCAACCTGCTAAGCAACGCAGTCAAATTTACAGAGAACGGCGAGATCAAGCTATCGGTCTCAGGCCAAGATCTCAATAGCACTTCTGAGATTCATTTTGCGGTTCAGGATACGGGAATCGGGATTTCTCAGGATCAAATGGATCATCTGTTCATACCTTTCAGTCAGGTTGATGCCGCTGCGACTTGCAATTACGGCGGAACCGGTCTCGGTCTGGCCATCAGCAAGAATCTCGTGGAATTAATGGAAGGCGAGATCTGGGCTGAGTCGGAGCCGGGAAAAGGCTCGACATTTCATTTCACCATCAAAGCAGAAACAGCGCCGTGCGATCTAAAGGAGCATCTTGTCGCAGATCAGCCTCAGTTGGTTGGCAAGCATGTGCTCATAGTAAACGACAACAGGACTAATCGCCATATCTTAGGAGCCAATATTTATTCCTGGGGTATGGTCCCCCTAATTGCGTCGATGAGCCAGGAGGCGCTGGACTGGATTCGAAGAGGAAATGCCTTTGATGTCGCCATCCTGGATATGGATATGAAGGATATGGATGGCCTTACATTGGCGGATGAGATTCGCAGGTACAACAAAACTATTTCACTGGTAATACTCACCTCGATTGGACCTCATCTACCGACTGATCATGCATACTTGACAAAACCCATCAAGCCCTCTCAGCTGCACAGGATGCTGACAAACATCATTTCCATGCAGCTGGCCCAAAAGTCGGACCGGGTAAAAGCGGTAGATAAGGAAATCCAAAAGAGTTCGTTGCGAATAATTCTAGCCGAGGACAATGTATCCAGCCAAAAAGTAGCCATACAAATGCTAAAACGCTTCGGTTATAGGGCCGATGTAGTTTCCAACGGCATTGAGGTTCTGCAGGCTCTGGAACGCCAACCTTACGATGTGGTGCTCATGGATCTCAGGATGCCGGAGATGGATGGACTGCAAGCCACTCGAATAATTCGCCAACGCTGGCCGGATAATGGACCGAAGATAATAGCCATCACCGCCTATGCTCTGCAAGGTGATCGAGAGAAGTGCCTTGATGCCGGCATGGACGATTATATCAGCAAGCCGATCAGGATGAACGAATTGGCCGCCATTTTAAAGCTAAAGAAATTCGCCGAGGATTCATGAGACGAAGGGGTATTCTGACTAATAACTTTAGATTAATATATATAAATTATTGTTCGCGATTTGTACTACTATTCTTATTTTGCGCCATAACAATTTAAATAGATTTAGCGCATTCTAACATTGTAGTCAGGTTAACCTCCTTGGCTGGAGAGATTCTGTCTCTCTCTCCTCTTCTCTCCAGTCTTAATCAAAAAAATATGGAAACTACATAGAATACAATCACAGCTAAAGGCAAATAAGAATAAAAATAGCGAAAACCAAAAGTTGGAAAATTTTTAGGATTTGACGTTATATGATCGTAAAAATCAAACGGACTTTGCCGATATTGCTATTGGCATCGCTTATATCGATCACCCTTCTCATGGGAGCTACTGGCGCGGATTACGGCGTCCTGGAGGCGGCCAGGATCTGGGAAACCTGAATACGTACTCTGCAGCCATCCAGAAAGCTGATGTGGTGGGCACTCGGAATAATGAAGGATTGCATATAAGCAATAATACCTTCGTGGTATTTGCTACCAATGATCAGGCATTCACGGACCTGTCTGCAGGAACGATGGATGCTTCTATCACAGCACCAATGGAAACCAAAATTTAGCACCTTCAAAATTAGTTCGGAGTCCATGAAACGAATACCAAACATATCGGGATAATTCTAGATGGGAACAGGAGATGGGCTGCTGAAGGGGAGGAGGATCAAGCTTACGGACAAAAGTTGGCGGAGATTGTCTTATGATATCTTAAATACTATCAGTTCCTAATAAATAGTGGTAAGCCCATTTCGAAGTACCTTCCGAACAGAGCCTGAACCAAATTCTCGGGGTCTCCAGGCGCTAATTTGTCAAAACCTGTGTTAGTAATATAAATGGTGGATATATGGTACTCTGTAGATATTGCCGGAAGGATGTAAAGCCCAATATGTATTTAACGTGGAAAGGCTTTATTAGAGGTTTAGGAATCTTCTATTTGATAAATATTATCCTGAGGATTCCACAATGCCCCAACTGCAACTTTCCTATGCCCCGGAGAAGCATGGTTTTTTCCATCCCGTTCCTACAGCATCTTATCAAATTGGCGAGGATGAGTATATTACAATTGGTACATCTTAAGGATAGAGTTACTGCCAAGCTCACATAATTAATATCAACCATGCAATTATAACTAAAAAATCATATATTGATTGATTTACTTAGAAATTATTAAGTCAAGTTAGATCCCATCCCAGGATGAATGATCCCTTATGACATCATACCTGCCCTAAAAGCAACATACTGCTTTCATCATCCCTAAGACATTGACTGGAAAAATTCACGACCGGGTAAATTTGATAGTTTACACTTTGTACTATAATTCTCAATATGTGCCATAAAGAGCTTATGCAAATGTATCAATTATCTGGATGCAAATCAGATGCGAATAAGATGTAAATCGGAGGTGAAATACATGGAAGAATGGGAGGCACTTATCAAAAGACGTCAGTTGCTTTCGGATAGGATCTCGAAGATGAACTATGAAGTTGATAAAATTGATCAGCGTTTGGATTTCCTGGGAAAGATAGCGGAGTCTGAGCAGTTTCATCGGTATCGTATACAGGAGCGGTTTGTGCAGGTGGTTTCCTAGAATGCATTCAGGCATAAGGTCAGCTTATACAGAGGAGGCGGCAAATTTAGACGCTGTTGAAAAAAAGAATCGGAACGCCTCTTACCGGAGCGCACTACTCACTATGGCCACATAGCCGTCCATTAATACTAGCGGCCAGCCTACTTGCCATTTCGTCCTCTCCTATTTTGGGACTGATGGAAATTGACCACAAAATATCTATAACAGATTAGCAGCCACCTCCTCGCTAGGGAGACTATGGGAATCCGGTGGAATTTGATGCGATATTGTCCAAGAGAGAAGTTCACAGCTTGGGTTGCAGCTACGTGACTTCATCAGAAATAAATTAAAACAAATAAATAGATATTCATTGGATGGAAACGACAGAGACGACATGCAAGAGAACATTGTCCATGATAATAGGGAGAAGATTTTAGCTTATATCTCGAATAATCCCGGCTCTCACCTGAGGAAACTCGCAAGGGAACTTAAAATAAGTCTTAGTACTTTGCGATATCACCTCGATCAGTTAGAGAAAAATGAATTAATTGTTAGCCAAAAGCAATATAACTTAAGAATATATTTTCTTTCAGGCAAACTCAAGCCAGAGGAGAGGGCATTAACCCAATTACTGCAGCAGAAGCGTTTTCGAGATATAATCCTCATATTGGTCGAGTCACCTGGATCCACATTTTCTCAGATAGCACAAAGATTGTCAATGAGCCATTCGACGGCCTCAAAATACATCAACATCTTAGAAGATCGCAAAATATTATCCCATGAGAAAGTTGGAAGGAAAAAGAGATATCGCATAAATGATGAAAAAAGTGTAATTGAACTGCTAAAGACATACAAAAAATTCATGACAGACATGAGCTTTGACATTCGTATGCCCATGAATGCCATAGTGGGCATGACAAGCCTGCTACTTGAAGAGAATATGACTGCAGAGCAGAGAGATTTCGTAGAGACCATCAGAATATCTTCAGATGCTCTGATGGCCGTTGTAAATGATTTCCTCGATTTCTCAAAGATAGAGCGAGAGAAGACGGAGCTTGAAATTAGGACATTTAATCTGCGCAATTGCATTGAGGATGCTCTGCAGTCAGTTGCTAAAAAGGCAACGGCGAAGGGGCTGGATCTGGCATACAAGATAGATGGAATTTCACCGGATGTAATAATCGGTGACCCGAAGAAGCTTCTTCAAATCCTCATCAATTTGCTAAGCAACTCAGTCGAGTTCACCGATAAGGGAGAGGTTGATGTGTCAGTATCTTCTGTACATCTTGATCCCTTATACGAGATTCACTTTGAGATCAAAGATACCGGCATAGGTATCCCTGCGGATAAATTAGATCGGCTTTTCAACTCATGTGAAACGCCCGAAGAGCTAAAGAAGAGAAAAAACAAGGTTGCTGACACGAGTTTATCCACTAGCAGAGAGTTGGTGGAGCTAATGAGCGGAAGGATTTGGGCAGAGAGCAAGTTGGGGGAGGGGTCATCATTCCATTTCACCATTAAAACTAAACCTGTTCCCAATATTTCGCTTCTAAGCGGGATCCAGCTGCCGCTTGATGGAAAGCGAATCCTCATCGCAGAAGGAAATAGAACCATTCGTAGTAACCTAGAAATGCAAACCGCTGAATGGGGCATGATTCCGATAACCAGCACAGGGTTTGAAGAAGCTCTTGGATTAATAAGAAGTATTGATCCCATGGACATTGCTCTCCTGGATATTAGCACAATAGATAACGGCCTCTCTTTAGAGGAAGAGATACTCAAGATCAATAAGGCATTGCCAATAGTAGCTCTGATATTCGCCGGCCAACGAATCAGACCAAAGCTTTTTACAGGCACTTTGGCCAAACCCGTCAGGCAAACAGATCTCTTCAATGCCCTAAAAGCCGCGCTTGCCAAGCAATCCATAGCCGACAGCGATGATGAGCTAATCGCGGAAAGAAGCGGCCATGAGGATCTAAGTGTGCTTATAGCTGAAGACAATGTGTCGAATCAAAAGGTCATACTCTCAATGCTTAAGAGATTGGGTTATCGAGCACATGCGGTATCCAGTGGAAAGGAGGCTCTGCAGGCTCTTGAATTGGGAAGCTACGATGTTGTGCTCATGGATGTAAGGATGCCCGAGATGGATGGCCTGGAGGCCACCCGCATAATTCGCCAGCGCTGGCACAACAAAATGTTGATAATCGCCATAACCGCATATGCGCTCAAGGGAGATAGAGAGAAGTGCCTTGAGGCTGGCATGGATGATTATATCAGTAAGCCGGTTAAGATGGAGGAGCTGGACGAGATGCTAAGAAAGCATCTAACTATCTGAGGCATATCCACACTCCTCTAAATTGGAGATAGAAGGGTTCTTCCGAAATCTCAATGCCAATTTTAGAATTTACTCTATTCGATATAAAACAGTGTATCACGAGAGGAAATAAGGTCATGGTGATTGGTTCTTATTAGTCCCGCGTCATAACCCGTCATAACCCTAACTCTCTATCCGAATGTTCTAGAAAGACCATCCGTTTTTTTTAGCCAATTTTGCGCTGTGTTCCGCTAATTTCATTTGTATCCAAAGCTATTATTAATAATTATTTTATTAAGCTTAAATAATCAATCAATATGGTTATCATAAATAATAATATAAAAATCGCTTTCAAAATTAAAAATAATGATAGAGTATATATGTTCACATTTTGTGCTATAATCCATGTTCTGTGCCATATGTCCTTAAATAAACAGCGTGCGATGCATCAATAGTACTATTCCGGATTGGAAATCCGTAGCTCAGTAAGAGGTGGAGCATGAAGAGAAGCCGTGAAGAGATCTTAGCCCAAATTCTAGATACGTGCGCGAAAAGTGCCAGCAAGACCCGAATAGTGTATCAGGTAAACCTCAACTTCAAGACGGTAAAGCCCTACTTGGAGACATTGATCGGAAGCAAACTAATAGAAGTCAACTCAGGAAAAAACGTATTGTATGAAACCACACAAAAAGGCGCAAATCTTCTGGAAGCCATTAATCGAGTTAATGAGGAACTGAGTTGAGTACAGCTATGGGCTTTTGTATCGTCCTCTGGCAATGAGCCGATAAAGGTCGCGAAAAGACTGACGGGAGCGATCTGGCCGTGGAGTGCTCCCTCAGTTTCCTATCATAGATCCCGTATCCATCTTTTCCGATTCCGAGGATCTTCCGTTGGCCGAGGGGATCTTGGTCTAACTACAATAATTCGAAATGCACAATCCGCAAAATTAAGTGTTATATCTTGGTTTCCTTTATCATCTACTATAATAAAATGAATGAGCAGCACCCTATTCCCAAGAGCCTTTTTCTCACTCACCAACCAGCGGACAGCTACAGCTCGCGCCATCCCCGGCAATCTCATCGTCGCAGATCATCTCCGATCTGTCCAGCCCCCATTCCGGTGGCCGCCAGCCGCCCTCGGCGTAGGATGTCGCCTCGCCCACCGTCACCGTCGCGCTGGCCTCTGTCGATGTCCCGCCTGAGCCGTCCAGGGCATGAGCCTCTACCATGGCCGTGTTCACGAACTTGCCGTTTCTCATGGCCTGGGCCCGATATTCGATGAACCGGCTTTCACCAGCAGGGATGGCCGTAGTTACCCAGACAAGATCCGGCCCCTCCACCTGGGGCTGTGCCGAGGCATTCAAGAGCTGCAGGCCCGTAGGCAGGCGGTCCGTGACCTGCGCTACGAGGCTCACGTTGGCCTGGTTTTTGAGAAGGATGCGATACCAGATGAGCCGGCTGTCCGCCGCATCGATGCGCGCCTGCTTTTCCACGAGCATCTCTGGCGGGCAGCAGGAGAGCCAGCCGAACTGCATGACGCTCATGTTGCCCGCGCTGATCCACTGGTCATTATAGCCGCCCGAGGCGTAGACCACATTGACCAGTTCGTCCCGCGAGTCAGTTACATTCAGCCGCAGGTGGATGTTCACAGACTGGCCGATGCCCAGGTAGTGCAGCGACCAATTGGCATAGCCCGGCTGCAGCCGCTCGGGCTTGAGCGAGGAGCCCAGATAATCGGTTCCCGCCGGGAAGATGTCCCAAACATAGACCGGCCCCAGGGCCGCGTTGCCGTCGTTAAGAACTGTGATGGTGTAATCGGCTGCAGCGGTGCCTGGCACCAGTTGCCCGGTCTTGTTCAATGTGAGATGAGGCCGATCGAAGCGGGATGCTCCCCCCAGGTGAACCTCGCGCTGCAAGGAGTACTGGCCCACGTACTCTTCATCCAGATCCGCCTCGCGTTGAGCGCTCTCTGAGACGGCCCGCAGCCTGGCTTTTCCCTGGAATCTGAGATTGGTGGACATGTCGTTCAAGCCCTCCGCTTTTGTCTCCTCCAGGATGTAGTCGGCCCCGGCAATCTCCTGGCCCAGGAAGCTTTGGCCGGGGCTCTTTGACCAGATGCCCGCTTTCCATTTGCCGTCGCCGTACTGCGGATCGTAACTGGCGAACAGGTCTTTGGCGATGAAGCTTTCCGCAGTGCTGATCAGCTCCTCGCCCTCATACGAGCCAAAGCCATGCTCATAGCTTCGCTGGCTCTTTTTCAGGCGCTGGTCACTGGCCGCTAGCCCCAGGCCGGTGGTATTGCGGATCATGCGCACGTTGCTGCCATAGTCTTGCAGGCTCTGGTTGATGCGGAAGGTCCCGGCATAGTCCTGGGAAGACTCGAAGACGGGCGAGGGCTTGACAGCTTCTCCATCCTTCTTGCGCACGCCCAGATGGGCCTGGCCCACGAACTCCGCCTCCATCGACATGATCGTCTCGTTCTGGTCCAGCAAGAACTGCTGATCCATCTCCAGGCTCTTGGCATACCGGAACTCCTGGCTGGTCGAAGCATGTGTGGCGCGGTTCCAGGTATAGGTCAGGGAGGATACCCTGGAATCATAATCTATCGACTTATCACCTAGCAGAGCGAAGCTTGTGGTCCGGTAGACGGCCTGAAGAGTGCTAATGCTCTTGATCGACCTGTTTTGCATTTGCAAAGCTGCCACCACCTCGTTTCTGTACTCTCCGCTGCCGTGCTCCTTTTTGAGCAGTATGGTTCCTTCATTCTCCTGCAGCTTGACGTAGTAGGTTGTCGAGACGGGCTTGAACTGGTCACCGGTTAGGGTAACGCTGTTTTTCAGACCGCTTGCATGCGTTTCCGTGGATAGGCGGCGATAGCTGTTGACAAAGCCGCTACCTGACACGAACGACTGGCTCTCGAAACTCAGATTTGAGGCATTTTTAACCTGGAAAAGGACGCTGATGGTGCCCTTGCCCAGAGGAGGCAGGGTGCCGATGCTCCAGACGTTCTCCGTTCCCGCATCCGGTGCCGGATTAGCGGAGAGGAAGATGAGATCGGAAGAGGCATGCTCCGTGATCACAACATTAGTCAGGGGGATGTCCACCAGGCTTTCGTAAGTGATGGTGTATCTGACAGTAGTCCCTGGCCAGACCTCTTTTAAGTCGGAGGTCTTGTTCAGCTTCACCGGGTCACTCAGCAGCTTCAGGCATTTCACGTTTGTCTGGGCGATGACCGGGGCCACGGCTGCCTGACCGGTGCTGCCCGTGACCACGATTGTGCTGGTGAGACTTTCCGGTGCTCCTGGCTGTACTTGAGAGGTTACGGTTATGGTGGTTGAAGGCGATGGCGCTCCTGCGAGGTTCGCAGATGCGGCCTGAGATTCGGCCGTCTGGGCAGCCATCTGTGAGCCAAAGGCAAGTACTGTCCAGATCAGTGTGCTGGTGCCGTCAGCGTTCTCGATTACGCTCTGAGGGCTGGGATTAGAGGAGATGAACTTCAGACCTTTAGGTAGCGTATATTCCGCGCCCAGGCTATCGAGCAGGATATCGCCCTGGCGGTTGATGGTGATGTTGAAGATGATCTCCTGGCCTGGCAGCACCGTCTGGGGATCGGCCGTAATCTGGACAAGGAAAGCCTCCACGAGCTTGCGGTTCCCGAAGTCCCTCTCGGAGACATCGGAATCCGTGAGCATCACCAAATAGGAGCCGCCAGCGGGAGATGTCTGCAGCCAGCCACTCTGCAGCTCTTCGCCGACGGTGTAGTCTCCAGGTGGCAGGTTTTGGAACTGATATGAACCGTCCTGGCCGGTGGTCGTAGTGGTCTCGGTGATCTGCGGGCTTTGCAGCCTGATGGTCCAGTCCTTAAGCCCCTTCTCTTCTGCATCCTTCTGACCGTTGCCGTTCAGATCCTCGAACTTCATGCCGCTAATACTGGCAGTAGGCACGTTGCCGAAGTTCACCTCAGTCGAGGTGACTGAAGTCTGATCTGCTTTCGTGACGGTAACCTGGTCGGCATTGATGACCACTACCGTGTAGACATTGCCTGCTGGATAGGTCTGAGCCCAGCCTTGCTTAGAGACCTCCTCAACTACGTAGGTACCGGGTATGATGCCTGTAAACGAATAAGCACCACCTGTAACAGTCTGAGTGCTGGCAACTTCTGTGATACCATTTTTGAGCATAATTGTCCAGCCTTCTAATCCCGGCTCGTCCGTATCCTTGGCACCATTGCCATTCAGATCCTCGAACTTCATGCCAGCAAAACTGGTCGTGCGCAGGTTACCGAAATTGATGTCTGTCGGTCCTGCTACTCCAGAGACCAGCGTTACTGTTTGCGTCCCTGGTGAGGCGGGATAAGACTGAACCCAGCCGTCCTGAACTACCTCTTCAACGGTGTAGCTGCCGGATGTGATGCCGCTAAACGAATAAGTTCCACCTGCAACCGTCAGAGTGCTGGCGACTTCTGTGATACCCTTTTTGAGCTTAATTGTCCAGCCTTCTAATCCCGGTTCGCCGCTATCTTTGGCACCATTGCCGTTCAGATCCTCGAACTTCATGCCGCTAATACTGGCTGTAGGAACATTGCCGAAGTTCACCTCAGTCGACGCAACGGAAGTCTGATCTGTTTTCGTGACCGCAACCTGTCCAGTATTGGAGACTACTACAATGTATACATTGCCTGCGGGATAGGTCTGAGCCCAGCATTGCTTAGAGACCTCCTCAACCGTGTAGCTACCTGGAGTGATGCCTGCAAACGAATAAGCTCCACCTGTAATCGTCAGAGTGCTGGCGACTTCCGTGCCATCTCTTTTGAGCTTAATTGTCCAGCCTTCTAATCCCGGCTCGTCGCTATCCTTGGCACTATTACCGTTCAGATCCTCGAACTTCACGCCGGAGATCGCCAACAGGTTATTACCGAAGATATTCCCACCGGAAGGAGAGTTGGTTAGGGTTACGCTATAGTACTCCTGTACAGGAACTGTCCGGACCCAGCCGGGTTTCTGAACCTCGTACACCCGGTAGGTGCCGGGTTGCAGATTTACGAACTCGTAACTGCCCTCTTGGCCCAGCTCGAAGCTAGTTGTAGCGGTCTGCAAGAGGTAATCGCTACTGTCCTTGAGCTGGATGTCCCAGCCGGACAGGCAACTTTCTCCCGTGTCCTTGGTACCATCGCCGTCCAAGTCGTTGAACTTAATGCCGGAGATGGAGAGGGCTCCACGGTTACCGAAGTTGATGCTATCGACGTTCACATTAGTCAGCACCACGCTATGCAGGTTTTCCGATGGTGTCGTCTGTGCCCAGCCGGTCTGCTGAACCTCGCGGAGGGTGTAGTCTCCTGGTGGCAGGTTTTGGAACTGATATGAACCGTGCGAGCCGGTGATAGCAGAGATCTCGCCCTCCTGGAAGCTGCCGTCATTGTTGCTGTCGTTGTAGATCTTCCAGCCATCCAGGCCGCCTTCACCCGTGTCCTTAGTACCATCGCCATCCAGGTCGTTGAACTTCATGCCGGAGATGGAATAGGCTGCAAAGATCCCGGCATCCAGACTATGGCTTTGACCAGGAAAGGATATGATTTTTTCACTTACTCCATTGGAATTCACATCGCTATCCTGACTGTCGTCAGTGCCCTGGTTTTTGGGGCTGAAGGCGCAGCCCTGGGGCAAGCTGAACTCCACATAATAATCGCCTGGAACCAGGTCCCGGAAGGAGTAGCTGCCATCGCTGCCGGTGGTCGTTGATTTGCCTGCAATGGGGCTTCCGGTACCGTCCAGAAGCCTTGCCGGAACGTTTGGGTAGCCAAGCTCGCCCGAGTCCCAGAGGCCGTCGCAGTCCTGATCATGCCAGGCCTTGCCCAGCAGGGATGCTCCTTCCGCGAGGATCTGCAGGCCTGAATCGCCGTCGGCCACATAGGCGTAGCCGCCGGACTGGGCCACGCCCCCGGCAGTGCCTGGCGTGTCGTATGTGCTCTTCAGAAAGGGGCTGGCTGGGTCGCTGATGTTGATGATCTGCAGGCCAGAACTGCCATCGGCCACATAGGCATAGCTGCCAGATAGGACCATGTCATTGGCAGTGCCCTGCGTGTTGTATGTGCCTTTCAGTGAGAGTCTGTCCGGGTCGATGATATCGATGATCTGCAGGCCATAACTTCCGGCGGCCACATAGGCATAGCTGCCGGATAGGGCCACGCCGTTGGCAGTGCCTGACGTGTCGTATGTGCCCTTCAATGTGGGATTGACGGGGCTGTTGATGTCAACGATGTGCAGACCAGAACTGCCGTCGGCTACATAGGCATAGCTGCCGGACAGGGCCACGCCGTTAGCAGTGCCTGACGTGTCGTATGTGCCCTTCAATGTGGGATTGACGGGGCTGTTGATGTCAACGATGTGCAGGCCAGAATCGCCGGCGGCCACATAGGCGTAGCCGCCAGATAGGGCAACTCCATAGGCAATGCCTGGCGTGCTGTATGTGCACTTCAACGAGGGATTGACGGGGTTGTTGATGTCGATGATTTGCAGGTCAGACTCGCCGGCTGCCATATAGGCGTAGTTGTCGGATATGGCCACACCATGAGCGTAGCCGGGAGTGTTGCATGTGCCTTTCAGGAAAGGACTGGTGGGGCTGCTGATGTCGATGACTTGCAGGCCAGAATAGCCGTCGGCCACATAGGCGTAGCTGCCGGACAGGGTCACGCTCTTGGCATATCCTGGCGTGTCGTATGCGCCCACTTTGACCAGAGATGCCTGGGCAGATGCGAGCAAAAGTATGGTCAGCAGGGCCAGGAGCAGCAGCCATCTCATGCTGCCGCCTCTTTTGTGCTTATTCCGGATGATATCATTCTGCCAATACTCGCGGCTCTTTGCCGACTGCGCGCGCCCCCCAGGCTTCCGAAATATGCTGCCATGCTCCCTTCCCGATCCTGCCACAAAACCGAAGAAAGGAGACCGACCCCATTCCCGGAGATGTTCGAATGTTTGATACGAAACTATGTTACTGATGTTCCGACAGAATGTGTAGTATAAATTATTTGCGATTGTTGGCGTTATCACAAAGAAATTTCTGAAAATTGCCCATTTAAACCAGTATCTTAAGCGGCTTTTTCTTCCAGAATATGTTCTGCTAAAAGGAATATATTATCGACTAATTTTTAATTATTCTAATGAAATAAATATATAGACTTCTCTCTTTTTGTGTGAAGTACCATGGAGGACTGAAAAGTCTCGCGTTGTATGAAGATGCAATTCCAGCTCAACAAGACAATTGCCAAGCTATGGACTCTTCTATTTCATTGCATCCTCTGTGAACTGTTGTGCCTGGTGCCTGGCGCTGGTGGAGTAGTCGTTAGCCACTGGTTATAACCAAAATGGTTAATGCGACGGGAAAAGTCCATCTATCTGAAAAGAGAAGTGATACCTCATGATTGAACTGTCCAGCGACCCTTATGTCCTGAAGCCCAGGAACACGCCCATGACGGAAGCGGACTTTCGGCTTCACCTCAACATAAGCTGGTGTCGCGGCGTCCTCTTTAATGTAGTGGCTCTAAAGAACGCTATTGCCGTGGTGGAGTATGACGCCCTGCTCTGGTCCGATGAATCCATCATGTTTGTGGAGTACAAAGATTCAGTTGCAGCCTACAAAGACCTCTCTTCTCGAAGAGTGCAGCAGATGAACAGCTTCGCCAAGAACATTGCCCGGGGACTGGGCTACAAGAACTTCGCGTTCATAGTAGTCGTAAAGGGGCTGGAGGATATGTCAACCAAAGGCGGTGTCGAGGTCTTGCCGCTCTTTGAATTAGGCAGCTATCAGCCCATCTTCGTCTCATCCATCACAGAACTTGAATATCTGAATAAGATGATTGCAAAATATACTCGCGAAGGCAAGGAAGAGTTTGCGAAAGAGCTGGACAAGCTCAAGAAGATCTTTGAGATGGAGCAGGCTTAAGGGAGATACCTGATAAATTCATGAAAGGATATGCATGGGCAAACGGCGCTGCCACAGTTCTCAATGCAGTTGCCACCTGGAAGGGGGCGGCCTTTGGAATCGAGCTCAAAACACGGGCCGAAGTGGAGCTGAACAATTCCGGCGACATTTTGGGAGACGTTCCTGGTATGGACACTCGCCTCATCGAGGCCTGTGTGCGCATGGTGCAAGAGCGACTGGGCTATTGCTACGGCGCGATAGTGCGAACTTACAGCGAGATCCCTGTGGCCGGCGGTCTCAAGAGCAGCAGTACCGCGGCCAACGCCACCGTCCTGGCAACCCTGGATGCTCTGCAAGAAGAGATGGACCCTGTAGAGGCGGCCAAGATCGGCGTGGCCGCCGCCCGGGAAGTGGGGGTGACCATTACCGGCGCTCTGGACGACGCTTTGGCCTCAATGCTGGGCGGCGTTGTAGTTACAGACAACGCCAGGATGCTCCTCCTCAAGCGGGAAGAGTTCTCTCGTATTGTCATGCTCCTGGTTCCTGAGCGAAAGCTCTTCTCCATCGATACCAATGTTTCCCGCTCCCGGCTCATTGCGCCCATGGCGGACGTGATCTACGAGCTGGCCATGCGCAGCGATTATGGCAGGGCTATGACCCTGAACGGCCTGGCCTATTGCGCGGCTTTGGGCCTGCCTACCGAGCCATTGCTCCTGGCGCTGGAGGCCGGGGCAGAAGGAGTGAGCCTTTCGGGAACCGGACCGGCTTATGCGGCAATAATTGATGAAGATAGGATGGACGTTCTTGAAGCTGCCTGGAGACCTCTGGGCGGAAGAGTGATAAGAACGAGGACCAATAATAGATGCGCATCTAAGGGCCGGGGAATTTGATGGGGCTACAAGAGCATCGCAGCGATATTGAGCAGATTGACGAGCAGATCATAAGGCTCATCTATCAGCGCATAGGCACCTCTAAGAAGATCTTTGAGGCTAAAAGGGCAGAAGGAAAGCCGATCAGCGATCCACATCGCGAGATGAGGGTTCTATCCAGGGCCATGGATCTGGCCACGGAGTTGAATCTGGACACTGGGGCTGTCAAGAGCATCTTTGAGATCCTGATTATGATGAGCGTGAATAAGCAACATGAGCTGCAGGGCCGAAATCAAGGATAGATTATGGTCGATATTGCAATAATTTCGGGCTCCAAATCAGATCAGGCAATTGTGGACAAGGTCGCTGAGGAAAACTGGAGGAGAAGGGGGCGTCATTTGAGCATAAAGTTCTCTCCGCCCATCGCAATCCCCAGGAGCTGGAAGACTACATCTCCCAGACGGATGCCCGCGTTTTTA
>CAVVKN010000011.1:0-58341 GCA_963748825.1 Methanotrichaceae archaeon | reverse complement strand
TCGCCGCAGAACACCTGCCTGGCCTCCTCAAACGACATGTCGGATTGAGGAATTATGATATCCGAGGGTAAGATCTCGACCGGATCGAGGGGCTCTGCCAGCTCTTTAACGGCGGATATCAAATTGGCCAGATCCTTGGCATACTCTTTCTTGTTGCCCTGGGAGACGTGATTTACAATTTGATTGTCGATCTTGTTTACCCGGTCCAGAAGATTGTCGTCCAGCCGAAACTGCCCCTCACCTAAAATCCTGATGATCATTTCTTCATCTCCTCCTTCATTTTGGCCAGCATATCATTGACGCTGCTCTGCGCCTTTACTTTGGCCAGCTCCCGGTCCAGATCATTGCTGCCGGAGTAATCGGTTAAAGTTCCCGACTCGAGAAGCTCGTCCAAGGCTGCCGACCGGGCCTTCATGTTCTCCGTCTTCTCCTCAGCTCTCTGCACGGCCATGCCCACATCGGCCATCTCTTCACTGATGCCAGTCACGGACTCAGTGATTTTTACCTGCGCATCTGCTGCAGAATACTGGGCTTTGATGGTCTCTTTCTTGGTGCGGAAGGACTCCACCTTGGTAGCCAGGCGGCTCTCCGCGTCCATAAGCTTCTGCTGCTGGTCGTTGAGGTCGGCGATCTGCTGGTCTAGTGTTGTCGACTGTGCCTGCAGGGAAGCCTTGTTCTCCAGTGCCTTTCGAGCCAGATCCTCGCGCCCCGCCTGCAATGCTTCTTTGGCCTGACCGTCCAGCTTGTCCAGGCTCATCTGCAGCTTGGCCTTTTGCAGCTCGAGTCTCTTCTTGGAAGTGGTGACCTCGGCTACGCCCCTTTTAACATTTTGCAGGAGCTGGAGCTGTTTTTCGTAAGACACATCCAGGGTCTCCCTGGGGTCCTCGATCTTATCCATGATCTTGTTCATCTTTGCCTGCACAACTGTGCTCATCCGATCCAAGAAACCCATATCACACTCTCCTTTAGTTCGATAATTGTCTTTGTGTTCGATAAGTTCGATAATATGCAAGTTGCAAGATGGAGATATGTTTCCAAACTATTTATAGTCTGCTCGGTGGCTAGTGAAGAGAGCGGTTTGTATGGATAAAAAATTATGGCTCTTCGCTTCCTCTGACGGCCTTCTGGAGTGCGGCCTGACCTGCTATTACGTATGCCTTTTTGAGAAAAAAGGCCAAATTGGCCTGGCCAATTAAGATGGGGGCATCTCCAAGCCTTTTCAGGACTGCGTTCTCCACCTGCGGACTCTTGGGATCAATCCCAAGCAAATCAAGCTCGCTTCCCTTTTTCCAGAAGCAATCCAGGCATTCTTCCAGAGGCTTGGCCTTATCCTCGATGAGGGAGACAGAGATAGAATCGGGAGAGCGAGACTGTTCGGATTCTTCTTCGGCCCCGGCAGAGCGGAAACTGCGCAGAGCCTCGACTATCTCCTCTTTGGATCTGCCCCGAAGCTTGAAGATGAGAAAAGGATCACTGTCAAACTGCTCAGCTAAGAGATAATAGACCGCAGCTATGTGCTTGCAAGGATTCGACCAATCCGGACAGGAGCAATCAGTTTTCAGATCCGCGTTCTTCTTGGGAAAGAGAGATATGCCACTGTCGGAAAATGCTTCTTCGATGTTTTGCGGCATCTCACCGGAGAGCAGGCGAGCCGAAAATACCGCTTTAGAGGCCATGGCAGCGATGGCTTTCTCCCACTCTTCCGAAGATAGGGGTGACAGTTTTATCGATACATCATATGGCTCTGGAAATGATCCCTGGACACGGGCCTGCACAGCCCCCGGCTTGACATCGATGGAGATGACCTGGCCTTTTCGGGCATAGGATCTTCCCCTTGTTAGCCTGGCTCCCAGATTGAAGGACTCGAGAACGCCAACCCAGCGCTTTGACCACCAGGTTTCCCCGATAGAGCCACGTTTGCTCTTGGCCTTCAGGCCGTTCTTGACCTCCTTTGGCGAAGTCTTTTCGTAGTAACTCCAATAAGGGCTCACTTATCATCATCCCCACTACTAACGGCATGCCGCAAGGAGAGCATGTCTCTTAGCGCCTCATTGGAAAGCTCCGTCAGCCAGGACTCACCAGTCCCTATTACCGATTCTGCCAGGGCCTTCTTTTTCTCTATCATTTCATCTATTTGCTCTTCCAGAGTGCCGAGACACACGAACTTGTGGACAAAGACGTTCTTCTTCTGCCCGATACGAAAGGCACGATCCGTAGCCTGATTTTCCACTGCCGGATTCCACCATCGATCAAAGTGAAAGACATGGCTCGCTGCGGTCAGGTTGAGGCCGAAGCCACCCGCCTTTAAAGAGAGTATGAAGATTGGCGATCCACCCGCCTGGAACCTCTGGATCATATCATCCCTCTGCTTTCGGGAGGTTCCTCCGTGCAGGAACAGGGCCTCGACTCCCAGCTTCTCCTGGAGATGGTGTCTGAGCATGGCCCCCATTCCGGCAAACTGGGTGAAGATCAAGGCTCTATCGCCACCGGCCAGGACCTCATAGAGCATCTCCTCCAGGCGGGAGAGCTTTCCTGAGCGGCCTGACAGGGCGCTTCCATCCTGCAGGAAGAGGGCGGGATGGTTGCAGATCTGTTTTAGCTTGGTCAGAGCGGCCAGAATCTGACCTCTGCGCTCTATGCCGTCCATCGATTCTATGCGGCCCAGCATCTCCTCGACCACGGCGGCATAAAGCGATGCCTGCTCAGCAGTGAGGCTGTAGTTGACCCGCATCTCCATCTTCTCGGGCAGATCCTGGATAACGGTTGGATCGGTCTTGAGCCGCCGCAAGATAAAGGGCTGAATTATGGAGCGCAGAGCCTCGGAGCTGCTCTTGTTTTTGTATTTTTCAATTGGCAGCACAAAATTTTTGCGGAAGGATGCAGCGGATCCCAGGTAGCCGGGATTGAGAAAGTCCATGATGGACCATAGCTCGGAGAGCCTGTTCTCGACAGGGGTTCCGGTGAGGGCGATCTTCTGCCCTGACCGGAGCCGTTTTATGGACTGGGTCTGCCGGGCGGCCTGGTTCTTGATGTTCTGGGCCTCATCCAGGATTACATGGCTCCAGGAGACGGCAGACAGATGCTCCTCATCCCTCTGGGCGAGAGCGTAAGTGGTGATTACAACGTCTTTGCCTGTAGCCTCCTGTTGGAAGCCGGGACCCGTGAGCCTATTTTGGCCGTGATGCACCAGGACCCGGAGACTGGGGGCAAAACGCTCCAGCTCCTTTTGCCAGTTGCCGGCCACGGACATGGGGCAGATGAGAAGAGCAGGCTGGAGGGGGCCTTTGGCCCTACATTCTTCTTTAGCCGGTTCATTTTCCTTTCCAGTCTCTCCTTCATGCTCTCGTTCACGCAGGAGAAAAGCGATCAGCTCCACGGTCTTTCCCAGGCCCATGTCGTCTGCCAGACAGGCACCCAGACCTATCCGGTGCAGGTACTCCAGCCAGGAGACGCCCCGCAGCTGGTAAGGGCGCAATGTGCCCTGAAACTCTTGAGGAGGCGAAACATCCTCCAGATTGCCTGGATTGGACAAGGCTTTGAGCATCTGCTCGATCTGGCCCTCCGCCTGAACGCCGAGAACGGGTAGGGATGAATCGACACCGAGCAGCTCCTGGCCTGGCAAGCTCTGGCCGGGCAGGTTCAGGCCAAGGCGAAGTGCCTCAGCCATTGTCATCTCTCGATCCCGGTTCTTCCGGAAGAACTCGATCGCCGCCTCGATCTCTGTGGAGCGAAGCTCCATCCACTCGCCCCTGATCTGGATGAGGGGGACCTTGAGGCGGGACAGCTCGGCGAACTCGGACTCAGTGAGGATATCGCCGCCCAGGGAGAGCTGCCAGTCGTAGTTGACCAGGGTGTCGAGCCCGAAGAAGGCCGAGCCGACCTGGCCCTCTTTTTTTACCGCACCTTTGAGCTGAAGCTTTATTCCCAGGCGCGAACCGGGGCGCTCCCACCAGGAAGGCAGCAGTACCCCGAAGCCATTCTGCTCCAGGAGGGGAGCAGACTCCCGCAGGAAGGAGTAGGCCTCCTCGGTTTGCATCTCCAGGCCGGTGGGGCGGGCGCTCTCCAGGCACTTCTCCATCAGAGGAACGACCCGAGATGCTTTGCCAAGGTCGGCCAGGAGCTGCTCCTGTGGATTTTTCAGCCTCTTCTTGAGGAAGGTAAGGGCGCGAGATTTGGTCTGCCATACCTCTTTTGCCGGAACAATCAGGCTTTTGTCATCTTTGGCTTGAAGGAAGAAAGCGAGACACCAGGCATCATCATCATCTTCAACGCCGGGGGCTTCCAGGCGAAAGCAGGTGCGAAATGGCACGTCCTCAATTTTCGGATGGATTTGTGCTGTCCAGGAATCCATCTTTAGAGAGAAGGAGACCAGCTCCGGGGCAGAGGCAGACAGGCCGGCCTCTTTGCTGGTGAGGGCCGCCAGGAATTGAATCGGCAGAGGGACGATCTTGGGCCTTCTGCCCCGCCGGGCAGGCAGGAGGCTGACCCCCCCATCCAGGCTGCTGCGCACAAGTGCGTCCACAGCGCTGTTCACGAAGCTGTGGACCAGCCGGGATGGGGGGGCCATCGCTGCCTCCTGGGGTAGCAGGGGCGACAGGCCAAGACAGCTGGGCGGCAGGGACCGGATGAAAATATTCAGCCGCTCTTGGTCCGGTTCGTCGATCACCGCCTTCCAGAGGGCTCTGCTTTTCCGGATGGCGGGCACAAACTGCTCCCGGGATACAAGCTCCAGAGAAAAGAGGGCGAGCTGTGACCAGAAGAGTATGGAGTCGGCATAAGCTGTGCCCTGGGGAGGGCGAGTGGGCATGTCCAGGAGAAGATCGAGGGCGGAGCCGGGCGCGAGACCCAGGGCCGGGACGGCGTAGGCGCCCAGTAGAGATGGTTTTTCAGATAGGTAGTCCTCCCGCAAAAGCCAGGGGGAGGGAAGAGGTCCGGATTTTCCGGAGGGAAGACGGAGAGTCAGCTCTTCCACCCGGCAGCCGTCGCCGCTCCAGGGGAAGGTCTCAGAAAGGAGGTCTTTGAGCTCTATGCCAGGCAGGGCGAAGGGATGAGACTGTGGATGCTGTTTCTTGCGGCGATCTGATTTGCCGTCGGTGGAGAGGGGCAGAGCTGAAGATTCGGCCCAGATGTAGAATGTTTCCGTGTCCCAGATGGAGTGTAAGACCAGCATGTATTCGAGCCTTCGGAAGCGATGTAATCAGCGTGATACTAGTATTAGTATTTGTATTTTAACCTTAACTCCGCGATTTAGGGCTTAAATTTGATATTATTTTAAATTTTTAACCTCTTGTAAATTATTTCAATGGAAATCTATAAATATATGTATTCCCTAATATACCATACATGGACGAATGGGCAAAATTATGGCTGATTGAACAAAGAAAAATGGGAAAGAAAGGACTAGAAATTAAATATATAAGTAACCATCATTATGTCTATCATTCAACGACACACTGGGATAAGCAACTCAAAAAACGAATAAAAGATTCCGATTATATCGGCAATCTGGATCGCACTAAAGGGCTTATTGAGGGAGTTAAGCGATCGGTAACCGCGAAAAATCTTCGAGGCATAAAAGAGTATGGTAACGCAATGCTATTTGACCGTATTCTTACCGATATGAGGTCATGCCTTGAGGATGCTTTCAAAGATGAGTGGGAAGAAATCTATGCTCTAGCGATAACGCGAGCATCTGGCTATATGCCATTGAAACGAGTTCATTCTGCCTGGGATAAAATATATAATGTTCAAAAGATAAATCCAAATTTGGATGCAAAGAACTTAAGCCATGTGTTGAAAGCTGTTGGAATAGACAGTCAAGCACAGGATTCCGTTTTTAGAGCCCTATCTGAAAAGGACAAAGATCTCGTGTATGATTTGAGCACTGTGTTGACCAAGTCATCAATAAATTTTGCAGAGTTTGGCTATAACAAGAACAAGATCCACATTCCTCAAATAAATATCGCGCTGTTTTGCTCTCTGGAGACAGGCTTGCCCACTTTGATTAGAACGATACCAGGAAGCGTTCGCGACATAAAGAGTCTCTATAACAGCATCGTTGAAGCCAATAAAGAAGGATCGACGATCATATTGGATAGAGGTTTCTTTTCGAAGGATGCCATTAAATTCCTGCTAGAAAAGAAAATGAGCTTCATTTTGCCTGCCAGAAGAAACAGTCTACTTTATGGGACAGATATAGGTCTGAATAATCACCTATTTTATCAGGATAGATTGATAAAATGCGGAAAAGGAAAAATTGAGGACATTTTTCTTTATTTATACGAAGACCAACAATTAATGCTTGAAGAAAACATCACGCTCTATCAAAAACTAGACGAGGGAAAAATCGACGCCAATAAACTTAGTGAGGCGCAGAAGCGTGCTGGAAAGATCCTGATAGTGTCTAATCTCGATTTAGACGAGAATACTATATTTATGCAATATAAAAGTAGAGACCGAATCGAGAAGCTTTTCGATACCTACAAAAATGCTCTTCAAGCAGACATTCTCTATTTGCAGGATAATGAAAGTGTCTTCGGGCATATTTTTATCTCGTTTTTATCATTATATGCATACACAAAGATTGAGGTGGCTCTGAAAAAAGCTGACCTTTTAAGAAAGCAATCTCCAAAAGACATCCTGCTTGATCTGAGCAAGGTGTACTTAGTAGAATTAAATGACTGCAATATAATTTCAGAGATACCTAGAAAATTAGAGACGCTTGACGCAAAATTAGGATTTAATTTATTCCCTAAAAACCGGAGTTAAGGTTTTAACTATCTTGACTTATTCTGATTACAAGGCTTGTGCACCGCAATTCCTCTAATGTGATCCCTTCTAATTTATGCTTCTGCAAATACTCGTATTGGTAATCAACATATGCCGCCTCGCTGTAATTGATTTCTTCGACAGCGGCCATCTTATGATCACCAGGGCTTAATTACGCGAGGGGGCTAGTGAGTTTGAGCTAGCGCTTTTCTTTGCTCTGGAGAAGATCGGCCTCTAGGGCTTGACTATACAGAATTGGTAAACAGCGATCTATTGCCGCGATTTCATCGGACGCGGACGCAATAAGCTCCAAAAGCTCTTTGCGCCGTGATGTGGCCATATCCAAGTTTGTTTTCATGTTTGCCTACAACGATGCCGCAAAAATTCGACACCTAATTATTAACCTTAGCAAGTAGCTGGAAGGATATGAACTCATTGCCATGCGTCTATCTGCACGTCCTTGGCCTCGATCTGGCCGTTGCAGGGCGGTCTTCTCGTGAGGCATGCCGACTTTCGGGGAGCTGTTTGCAGGGCCGAGCATCTGCTCCACCAGGGGGCCATGTGAATCGTGGCGGGCGACATCGGCGGGATGGCTCTTCAACACCACTATCGACTGCCGCTTGCCCTCGACCTTCTAATCGAATTTAAGGCTATGAAGACGGTATTATCAAGCAGATATCTTGAACTTCTGTCGGGCAAGCTGATTGCTCTCCTCTTCGATCTCTTTTTCCAGCTTATCCAGGTCTACCGACTTAGCCTTTTCAATAGCATCCTCCAGAAGTGCCCGCAGGTTGATCTTCTTGAGGACAATCGTATCCTCTCCCAGATCTTCCGCTACGAATTCATCTCCTTCTTTGAGCTTCATCTTTTGCCGGAGACGGCTTGGCAGTTGTACTCTGCCTCGTTCATCGATTTTTGCGAGCGGCATATTTATCTCCACCCATTTTACCCATTATTATGATAAATAACTATCTGCGCAAGAGTTTGCACAGTTGCAAAAAGCATCGCTCTTTTCGTTTTCGGCAAGGTCTCATGTAAACCCAGTTGAGCTTGAGGCGCTCGCCCTCCCGGCCAGGCAGCCAAGTGGGTGGCGGCCAGGCGGGCCCGGTGCCCGGCTGCGGCCCCTCGCTCACGGGCGCAGGAGCATGCAGGCGGGCGGCGGCAAGAGGGCTCGAAGCATGCGGGCAGGAAGACAGGATGTGACGAATTTTGGGCAGCTTTTTTCGCTAGGCTGAAAGCCATTCTTCTCTGCTAATCTCTCCTTGTCTCAGGATCTTCTTTACCAGGTCAACGCTAACATCAGCTCTATGAGGATTTGGGATCATCACCCGGATCGTTCCTTTCCACATCAAGGGATGTGGCCCTTTGCCTGTGTAAGGGCCATCGAATCCGAGGGCATGCAGTTTTCTTACCAGCTCATTCCAAGAAACCGGGCATAACCTTGACATGCCTTAGGCCTCGGCTGGTGCTTTTATGGTCTGACCTTCAATCACCGGGATTGGTAAATTGAATCGCAGACTAAAAGCAATCCAGTCCTCTATGGCCATCCTCAAATTCTCGCGACACTCTTCAGGAGTTTTACCGGTTGCCCAAACGCCTTTCAATTCGGGCACTTCGCCGTAATAAGGCTCTTCATCATCTATGACTTCATAGACCGCCTTAGAGATCGCAGCTTGGATGTACTCGCAGAACATATCAGAAGTTCATGCAACGCCAGAAGATATAACTTTATCTCAGAATCCCAATCTTGAAAATCATGAAGCTCTCCGGCCTCGAGTTAGCCAGCTGGCGCTCGCCATCCCAGCCCGGCAGCCCTGTGGGTGGCGGCCAGGCGGGCCCGGGAGTCCGGCAGCGGTCGCTGCGATCAGCCCGGCCCCGGGCACCATTGAGCGGATGGCCAGGGATACCGCCGGCCTGATAGGAGGCTCTTGCAGATTGCTGGGCAAAAGTGCCAAATAGCCCAAGCCCAAAAGCCAAGACTCTTTATATCAATCTAGAAAGATTAAGAGCTGGAATAAGAATGTTCACGCTACAGCTATCACGAACATCGCAAAAAGCTTTAGATAAGCTTCCGGGCCATGCCGTAAAAAAGATCGTTGCCCATCTTGAAGAGATTAAGAGCAATCCCTACCGGCCTCGCCCATTAGCAGATATCGTGCCCGTGGAAGGCAGTGAGACATTGTATCGGCTGAGGGTAGGAAAGCTTCGAGTAGAATACGAAGTGTGTGATTCAGAAAGAGTTATAAATATTATAAAAATATTCCAAAAGAAAAGAAAATCGGGTTACAGATAAAGCAATATACTAATAAAGGAGATGATTATCCAATGGCAGCTCGAAGCAAAGTCATAGCAGCAAATGATGAGCCCTTTAAAGACATGGATTTTGCCGCCCTTGAGGAAGAAGATGAATCAACCGTAGAGGAACTTCATGCACTCATCGAGCGTGAGAAGGGTGATTTCATCAGCTTGGATGAATACATCAAGCGACGTGGCATTAAATAGATTTTTATATTAATATTAATAATTTCCAATTTGGTTTTTGCTGCCGACAAATCTTGGAGCAACTGCAAGCGCTCCAGTCTTAGATGAGCCTGCGGGCGCTCGCCCTCCCGGCCTGGCAGCCCTGCGGGGTGGCGGCCAGGCGGGCCCGGGTGCCCGGAAGCTGCCGCTCGCTCACGGGCGCGGGAGCACTCTGACAGATGCGAAGGAGCACGGTCGGGCAGTGGAGCGATATTTATGCCAAAAGAGAGTAGCCGCTGCCCGCAATCTTTTTCTCTGGAAAGCCAGATCTGAACTAAAAAGGCAGGTGTCAGATGTCTTCCTCTGGACTTATTGAAGAGATAAAGAAGCTTGTCTGGGAAGACAAAATTATCATCTCCAAACACGCCAATGCCAGGATGGTGGAAAGAGACGTTTTGGCCGATGATATCGTAAACTTAATATTAAATGGCGAGATAATAGAGAGTTATCCAGACGATTTCCCGTGCCCCTCGGTGCTCATGTTTGGGTTGCTGCCAGGAAAACCGTGTCATGTCGTTGTGGCTAAGTGCCTGGATTATCTGAGAGTTGTGACTGTATATCTGCCGGACGAAGATGGATGGATAAATTGCAAAGAGAGAGTGCTAAAATGATTCCTGACACCTGTAGTTGCGGAAAAGGGAGGCTCAAGAAGGGCACAACCGATTTCACGGTCAGAGTCGATGGTGAGATAATAGTAATAAAGGATGTGCCGGCCTACGTTTGCGATAGCTGCAGTGAGGCCTATTTCTCAATCGAAACTTCTAGAAAGATAGATGAAATCATGAGAGAATTTCGCGCCGGAAGACTTCTGACCAAGCCTCTGAGGGCTGGAGAAGTTGAGCTGAAGCTGAGTGCCTCTACTTAGCACTTCCAGCTTGCCAAAGTTTCCGCAAGCCCATTTAATTCTTCTGGAGCCCGCGGGCGCTCGCCCTCCCGGCCTGGCAGCCCTGCGGGGTGGCGGCCAGGCGGCCAGGCGGGCCCGGGTGCCCGGCAGCAGCGCTCGCTCACGGGCGCGGGAGCACGCGTGAGAACGTCAGGAAAAACTAAGTTAAATTAGGAGAAATCATCCTTGCCGATAAATATTAAAGCTTAGGCATCCTATATTTGAAAGATAAAAATGACAACCCTCGCTAGGTTCGTTGAGCAATTGCCTCTTGACATTCAAAAAGAAGTTATTAGCTATGCAGAATTTTTGCTGGAGAAAAGATCTAAAAAGAAGCAAAAGGTGCCGACTTTTGACTGGGAAGGAGCTCTCGCAGATCTGGGAGAGCAGTATTCCTCTGTGGAACTCCAGCACGAGATTGGAAAGATGCGAGGAGCCTAATGTACCTCCTGGACACGAATATATTTTTGGAGATCTTGCTGCAGCGAGAGAAGAGCAAGGCTGCCAAGCATCTATTTATCGCAAACCCCTCCTCAGATCTTTTTATAACGGATTTCTCACTTCATTCCATTGGGGTTTTCCTTTTCCAAAGAAACAGACATGAGACCTACGACAGCTTCGTGAAGGACGTAATAATAAAGACAGGAATAACTGTGATCGGGTTAGATCCGGAAGAGATTCTCGCTATGGCAGAAGTCTCGAAAAGGTTCCGTTTGGATTTTGATGATTCCTACCAATATGCCGTCGCACAGAAGTATGGCCTGCAGATAATGAGCTTTGATGCAGATTTTGATCGCACTGAAAAAGGACGCAAGATACCAGAGTTAAAATAGAAATCAAATCCTTGTGCCATTGTAGATTCTTTCTGCCTTGAGTATCTTGAGGTGCTCGCCCTCCCGGCCCGGCAGCCCTGCGGGTGGCGGCCAGGCGGGCCAGGTGCCCGGCTGCGGCACTCGCTCACGGGCGCAGGGGCACGTTGGTGCGGAGCGCAGCGATCATGGCTTCTTCGCAGCCTTGCCCGAGATCCGGGTTCACGCGAAGGCGCGAAGCCGCGAAGTTTCGATGAAAGAATGACAATTCTTGCCACACCCTTATTGATTTCCGCCTTGAGAAAACTGCCGATTGGTAGTTCTCCGTTCTCCGTTCGTTCGTCCTCTGTGCTCTCTGCGACTCTGCGGTTTTATTCCCGTAAACCTCAGAGTTAAATTATTCAGCTACGATTATTAACCGCAGAGACGCAGAGGACGCAGAGACGCGCAAACTTCCTTTGATTTCCATTTCGTCGGCTTAAAATGACGCATGAGACTGCAAGCTCTCCCTTCCCTTAGGAGGGCCACGAGGCGCTCGCCCTCCCGGCCCGGCAGCCCTGTGGGTGGCCGCCAGGCGGGCCGAGAGCCCGGCAGCGGCGCTCGCTCACGGGCGCGGGAGCACGCAGGAGGAAGCTAGAGGTCAAGTAAGCAATAGCAAGACTGCCATGTATCATTTACTGCAGATCGATTCAAAGGATAATGAAAAATTAAAAAGAGAACGAGAATTAATCCCTAAGTAGCCAAGTTAAGATATATATACAACTTGTGCCTTAAACTAGTATATTTGTCTAGTAATTAATTGGTACTATAAAATAATATATAAAAATGCATTCCGGCAGGAGTAATAGATATGGAAAAAGATGAAACCAAAATGCAAGGAAATATATTAAGTAATATTATCACAAATAAAAACCTGTTAGTGTTTGTTAGTGTACTAGGTTTGGCGTTTCTTTTCTTAATAATTCAATCTGTAACCCCTTCGCCATCAAATCCAGAATTAAAATTTCCACCCAATGGAACCCTAGATATTTCTTATCCCTTAACTTTATCCTGGTTCGGGGAGAATAATGAATCAGTGCTTAACAAATTCCTTATCTCTATTGGATCCAAGAATCCAATTAAAATTGATGCTCTCACCATCAATTATCAGGTCTTTCTAAGGCCTGAAGGTGGCAATTGGACCAAATTAGATCCAATAAATTTTACGAACTCTTATAAAGAGATCCGATGTCCTCTTGAGAAATCTTTGAATCCTAACACTAAATATTACTGGAGGATTGAGGCTAAGAACAACAGAGACAAGACCACATCTGGACCAATCTGGACCTTCACCACAAAATCCGTTCCAAGAATAAATGAATTTAATACTAGCAGAAATCAAGTCAATCTGGGCGATAGTGTCACTTTGCAGTGGAATGTCTCTAACGTTAATACTATTTCAATCCGGCCAAATGTGTGTGAGTTACAAGCAAATGAGAAAAATATTTCTATTGGAACAAAAACAATACCTATACTAGATGACACGATTTATACATTAGTAGCTAACAACTTTGGATGGAAATATAACGAGAGTAGTGTTACGGTGACGATTATTTCACGAAAGCCCGAGATAGTCGAATTCAAGGTAGAACCAAATAGAATTAAAAGTGATGGCGATTCTGCAGTTTTGAGCTGGCATGTAAACAATGTCGATACAATACGGATAGAACCTGCAATCACTTCCGAAACTCTTAAGGACGCAGGAAGTTTGCAAGTCAGCCCCAACAGAAACACGACATACAGATTGATCGCAATAAACGATTATGGAACGAATTCTTCTATATCGAATTTGACTGTGCTGATTCAAAAGCCTCATTTGGACTTCTGGCCGGATAAGAAAAAGATTACTAGAGGCGAATCCGCAAATTTGAATTGGAAAATTAGCGGTGCTGATCCCTACAATACTACACTTAATGGAATGAGGGTGGATATGGAAGGGTCGCAACCTATCTCACCACTGTCCACCGAGAAATATATTCTAATGGCATCAAATGAAGCCGGTACAAGCATATCTGAAATAAATATTGAGGTATCTCAGTGTCCTGTTGCTAAGATAGAAAATATTTCGGAAAACCCCAGAGTAGGTCAGGGAATCAATTTTAAGGGAAGTGCTTTTCTTTGCCCCAGTAGCAAAGTAAAATCCTTTAATTGGTATGCCAATCAACTTCTCCTCTATTCCGGTTCCCCAGCGAGTTCGAATATCAACACAAGCAAGATCCGAGAAGTGATTGAAAATCCGGGAGAATACCTCATAAAATTTACAGTTCAAGATAGCAATGACATTGAGAATACAACCACAAGACGGATTTATGTTAGACCCTAAAGTCTATAAATTTTTTTGCAATAGATTGAATCAATGTCCAACATATCAGAAGTGCTTGGAACATGCTCAATATCATGTGGATATAGATTTAAACCAAGCCAATATAGTAAAATTATAAATAGTAATAGTATCTAACATAGATATGTGGATGGAAGTATAGAGCAGGACGTATCGCACTTGAATGCCGACCATCTTGATCTAAAGCATCTAGTACAGCTGGGCTTAAATAAGCCTAATTTTAGGCAGCAAGTGCTCTCCCTCGATATGTCCATTTGAACGGCTTTGCCATTGTTTGGTTGAAGTACTCGACAAACGCCAAAACCTTTGCTTTCAAATCATTGATGGAAGCAAAGGAGGCTCGCCTGAGCAGCTTCCGGACTAAGATGCTAAACCATATTTCAACTTGGTTCATCCAAGAAGCGTGTATCGGCGTGTAGTGAAAGACGATAGAGTGGGATGGATCGGTCAAGAATGATTCACGAGTCTCGATCGACTGCAAAACACCGCTTTTGCCTTTGATTCCTAAGTCTATGTCCAACTCGGATATATCGGCCACATACCTCACGAGGGATTCTGATTTATGGATATTGAGGTTGTCAGCGACAAAGTGCCAGCGGGATGCGGATAAAGAGCTTTCAACCACCTCCTTGATATGCGATACGAAGTCATCTTCATTGCGCGTATCGCCGCAAGAAATGGTGTCAATCCGTCCGCTGGCTACCGCAAAGCTCACGATGAATGATTGAGTTCCATGCCTGACGTACTCAAACTCTCTTCGTTCCACTTTTCCTGGTGCCATTGGCAATCCAGGGTGTTTGCGTTCGAGAGCTTGAACCCCCGTCATTTCATCGATGCTCATTACAACTTCACCTTTTTGAGCTAAATTCTGGGCTTGTTGGTACAATGAATTGATGTCGTCTACCTTTTCGTCAAACCGTTCGTCCGGCGCAGGTGTTAGCCAGTAGCGAATCGTGTGGTTGGAGACCTTTTTTTAAATCCTGGCAGAATGACGAGCTGAAATCGTATCTACAATGCCCCGCTTCATTATTTCAGCTGCAATCTCACGGCTTGTCCATTGGCTAATTGGACGTCCAGATTCAGCAGGTTTCTCACAAGCCAGCTGTTGGATCTGACAAATCTGGTTTGCAGTTAAACGAGGTGGTGCTCCGGGTCTTGGCAGGTCATCCAAGCGTTCTTCAACACTCAGATCGTCCAAAGAAATCGGCTGCAAGTCCAGCCATCGTTGCCGCCATAATCGAGCAGTGTCCAAGGACACATCTAATTCATTAGCGATTTCGCGATTATTTTTGCCAATCGCAGCCAGCAAAACAATCCGTGCTCGGATAACTTTTCTGCTGCCCTGTAGTATACGACGAACATTCTTCGAAGCGAAACTTCCAAAGGATCTGCAAGGGACCAGTTTTGGAAGCCGCCTGAAAGCATTTCGCGATCACCCTCCATAACCTGGGAAGAGCTAACCGAGAACAAAATCCAGAAGATCTTGGAGCAGCATCGGCACCATCATCTCTGAAGGCACGATCTCAAACATCATGATCGAAGAGAAGCGCGAAGAATTTACCGCCGAAAAAAATGCGATATTCAAAACCGGTATGGAGAACGCAGATTACTTTCAGATAGATGATACTGGTGCCAGGCACGCAGGGAAAAATCATTATCTGGACGTGGTGTGCAATGATCAGTTCGGCTCGTTCTTCATTCTAGGCGGAAAAAGCAAAGATGATTTGAGACCCATTTTCGGATTGAAAGAAGGCGAGCAAATAGACAAGCCAATGGTTTCGGATGCTGCCCAGCAATTCCATTCCATATCTTCAAAGCAGGGGCTATGCTGGATACATGAGATACGGCATTATAGGAAACTAACACCCGTTCTTGAACAACATAGAACTCTGCTGAGTGGTTTTATCGATCGGCTATGGCACTATTATGAACTGCTGGCGGATTTTAAAGAGAATCCTGATTGTGGTTTTGGGGTATATCTTAAGTGGCTCTTTGATTTCATCTTCTCGCCCACAGCCAAAACAGGTTATGTGATGCTGGATGAAACAATAGCATCGACGAGAAAGCGAAAGGATAGGTTACTGAAGGTACTGATCTATCCTGAGCTGCCGTTACATAACAACGGTTCCGAGATAGCTGTGCGGGAAGGCGTGATCAAGAGGAAGATCAGCTACGGAACTCGAAGCGAATCCGGCAAGGCCGCTTGGGAGAATCAATTGACTATCCTTGACACATGCAGAAAGCAAGGAGTTAGCTATTTCGAGTATATTCTGGATATTATATCTGGGAGCTACTCGATGCCAAGGTTGTCCCAACTCCTTATGCGGATCAAGTCCTCCACAGCCTATTGAGCATGTTCAGTGCTTGCTGCACCTTAGAACGTAACTCTACCTCGGAATCATATTCTTGGAAATAATCAAGCCCTCAGGTCTTGAGTGAACCAGAAGGCGCTCGCCCTCCCGGCCCGGCAGCCCTGTGGGTGGCAGCCAGACGGGCCCGGAGCCCGGCAGCGGCGCTCGCTAACGGGCGCCGGAGCATCGGGTGGGGTCGCTGCGATTGGCCCGGCCCCTGTACCATTGTGCAGATTATCGGGGAGACCGTTGGCCTGATGAATGCCCTTGCAGTTGATCGGGGCCATATCTCCGGAGGGAGTTTGGGAGGCATGATTGCCCATCAAAATGACATTGGATCACCGGCGGCGTGTCGATAAGCTGGTGCTCGGGGCCACATCTGCCAGGGGAAGATCCAGAACCTTTCCACTGCCCGAAAAGGGATTCGAACCCGTGAACTCCTGCGAGAATATATCTTAAGTCTTTAAATGAAATTTGGAAAGTTAAACCCCGCTATTGAGAAGAGTATTCTTTAAAATCAAACTACGCACGGCCACCCCACCCTAAAGGACGGGGTATGCTTCGGGCCACACTCCCCGCACGCCCGGTTTTCGGGAATTCAGAAATCGTCAAGTCTCAGTTGTCCAGGTCCCCTTGTTCTGCACGATTGATACTCTGCTTCGGTTTCCTTTGAGAATCCTTATTATATTTCCAACGGATCAAAGGAATTTGCCACTTAAGCATAATAGATTTCCAACCCCAAAAACGGGCGAGGGTTCACTTCATCCCCGACCTGAAGGTAGGGGTATTCGTGACCCTTCGCGCTCCCGAAGTAATAAAAAAATGTGGACGGAGCATCAGATTCAACGTGACTATGCATGACTCTCGAGATCCGCTCTTGGATAACCTCTTTTTCTCTCGTTAATGAGAAAGAACACCGAGTTGGTTAACTCGGTCGGCTGTCCTGTATCGCTTACAGGCTTAAGTTCAATACGGTTATCTAATGTAGGTTAAGATTAATCTTCGAAATCTAGAGTTGAATTTCTGCCATCATCTCATTGTTTACCTCATTGCTTTCCATAACTCTCCCCGAGTCTGGTACAAACTCATCACCAGATATACTGTCTACGATTGCATAGATGATGGCGGATTTGCCGGAGAGCGAATCACCTGAAGGAGTTCCTATTTGTAGATTTCCAGTGAAAGTAACTTCAGCCCCGCTAGCCAAACCATTTTGCCAGGGGTACCACATATCACTCTGACGGGGAACAGTGAAGGGTTTCACATATCTCGATCCTCCATCGACTTGGGCATCTACACTGATTTTGAAACGTTCCTTGGTTGATGCTCCGAAGTTCTTAATGGTTACTGTGAGCGGAACATTGACCACACTACTGCTTTCAAACGAAGGCGTACCTGGAATAACCTGTGTTACTCTAAGATCAGGCATGCGCTGGAGGAAAAAGTTTCCTGAATAAATGCTTTGAAGTTGTTTCACGCTCGCCGAAGCTGATGCAGCATTTTTCGATATGGCGGAAGCAGATACTATATCTTTCGATAAAGCGCTCATTTGAGTTGCGGCTTCCTTCTGTGCCCATGCTGTGGCAGAGCACAAGATGAGAAGGACTCCTACGACGGCAAATATTTTTTTGTACATTGTAGAATCTCCCAAGCCTAAAGCCTTCGATCCTGCCAGTAAGGCTTAACTTAGCTGTACTACTATTGTCTTTTCATATTTAAATCATTATGTGGAGTCCCAAACTCTTGACTCTATATACTAATCAGATGAGCATGGGAAAGAAGAATAAAGTTGTAAAGCTATGTGTGTTTCTGCCTATATATAACGTATTCAAATATATATATATATAAGTTGTCACTTTTTTTTAACTCATTTGAAAGTCGGGAAAATATTTTCAGATCAAGTTTATTATATTCGTCTTTGAGTTTCTGAGATTGCTCAAATTCCTCTTTGCACAATTCTTCTTGTCTCATCAAGAACCAATTATAAAACTAAATTACTAATGAACCATAATCATTTATAATATCAAGCGAAGTAATATTATCTTTAGCATTATTCAAATATTTTCCCCCTTCCTTTGACCATCGGTCCCAGGCTTTCAAATAGGGTAAATCTAGAAGTATATAATTTATTTCATTATTTCGGTGCAGGACTATAACATCATTACTATTAAAAAACTTAAGAGCATTTTTAAGCGGGTTATAGTTTGTCGTAAATATATAATAACTTGTACCTAAATTTCTGGTTTCGTATCTCTATTTCCCATCCTTCGCTAGATTCAACTTGCCTAGTCAAATCCTGTATCTTCTTAATATCCTCAACATTTACCATAAAGACCGTTTGGTTTAGATCGTATTATGATTTATGATTTTCGCGCCCACTGGCCCCCCTTCCGCCTGGCTACTCGGGCTCACGCATCCGCACGTCTCACGTAGATCCAGTGATAGTACCCATGAATCCCCGTGCCCGTGACCTCGTCAAACCCTCTCCATCAGAGAACTTGATCTCGTCATTATTGCCAGTACATTTCCGTGTCTCATCCCTTTCCCTCCCCCCATTCCCTCCCCCTGGATCGATAAATTCATAACGCACCACGTATGGATAGGCATAGCTACTAGAGGTGTACCTGAATTGAAGATAATCGGTCTTTCCGATCCTGAAGTGGAGGCCAGTTTGCGCGGCGCAGGCATTGGCATGTCCGTTGCCGAGGCGCGCTCCATTGCCGAGGTGCTGGGCCGCGATCCCACCCTCACCGAATTATTCTGCTATGATGCCATGTGGTCCGAGCACTGCTCCTACAAGAGCTCTCGCGCCACCCTCAAAGAATTCCTTCCTACCGACGGCCCCAATGTGGTTATGGGCCCTGTTGAAGACTCCGGAATCGTGGCCATCGACGACAAGTGGTGCGTCGTCATCTCTCACGAGAGCCACAACCACCCCAGCCAGATCCTGCCCAACGAGGGTGCAGCTACCGGCATCGGCGGCATCGTCCGCGATGTCAACTGCATGGGCGCGACCGTTGTAGCGACAGCCGATCCCCTGCGCTTCGGCAATCCCTACGGCCCCAAGGCCAGCAAGGTTCGCTGGGTGGCAGAGGGCGTGGTGGACGGAATCTGGCAATACGGCAATGCTCTGGGCGTTCCCAACATGGGCGGAGACATCGTCTTCAATGACAGCTTCGACGACAACTGTCTGGTCAATGTCGTCTCGCTAGGTATCGTCCGGCGCGACCAGATCATCCGCTCCCGGGCTCCGCCCCTGGCGGGGGAGAAGGGCTACGATGTAATCCTCATCGGCAAGCCCACCGACGCCAGCGGCCTGGGCGGCGTCACCTTCGCCTCGGAGGCCCTGCGAGAAGAGGACGAGGAGACCAACCGCGGCGCGGTGCAGATCCCCGACCCCTTCCTCAAGAACGTGCTCTTCAAGGCCAACGACGATCTCTTCCGGCTGGTCCGCGAGTCGGGCATCGAGATCGGCTTCAAGGACCTGGGAGGCGGCGGCTTCACCTGCGCCACATCGGAGATGGGCTCTGCCGGGGGCTTTGGCATGGAGATCAACCTGGATGACATGCATAAAGCGGGCGACTTTCCCGCCGAGGTGCTGAGCATCGCCGAGACCCAGGAGCGCTTCCTCATCGTCTCGCCCCCGGAACTGCGCGAGAAGATTCTCAAGATCTACAACGAGGACTGGGACCTGCCCAATGTCTACGAGGGGGCTCGGGCCAGCGTTGTCGGAAAGATCAATACCGGCGATCGCTTTACAGTCACGCATAAAGGTGAGATGGTCTGCGATGTGCCCATCCAGCATTTGACGCAAGGCATCCGCTACCAGCGCGAGGAAACGCCGCGCATCATCAGTCTGACCGAGCCGGATGCGGCAGAGCCGACGGACTACAATGAGGTGCTGCTCAAGATCCTGAGATCTCCCAACATCGCCTCAAGAGAGCACGTCTACCGCTACTACGATACAGAGGTCATGGGAAATGCCGTAATCCGGCCGGGAGAGGCGGACGCCGGCCTGATCGCTCCGGTGCGAGGCGAAAAGTTTGGAGTGGCCCTGGCAGTGGATAGCAATCCCTTCTACGGGCGCATCAGCCCCTACTGGGGAGGAGCTACGGCTGTGGCCGAAGCCATGCGAAATGTGGCTGCCATCGGCGCTGTTCCCTCTACTCTCACAGACTGTCTCAACTACGGCAATCCTGAAAAACCGGAGGCCTTCTGGGAGTTTCGAGAGGGCGTGAAGGGCCTGGCCGAGTCCTGCAAACAACTGTACCTCAAGGGCTACGAAGCCCAGCAGCAGCCTGTTCCAATTGTCTCCGGGAACGTCAGCTTCTACAACGAATCGCCGCAAGGTTCCGTCGACCCGTCGCCCGTAGTGGCCTGCGTTGGCATCATGAAGGATTTCAGTAAAGCCATCACCATGGAACTGAAGAAAGCCGGCGACAAGCTATTTTTGATCGGGCCCAGGTTTGACGAGCTGGGAGGGTCCGAGTACTACAGAACCATTCTAGGAGTGACGGGCGCCAACGTGCCCATAGTTCGCTTCGATATGGAGAGAAATATGATCTACGCCGTTATCGATGCCATAGACGAAGGCCTCCTGGCCGCGGCCCACGATATCTCCAACGGCGGCCTGGCAGCAAGCGTGGCCGAGATGGCCCTCACCCGGCCGGCCCGATTCGGAGTGAAGCTGGATTTGGATTTGGTACAGGGCGGAGATCCCGGCATGAGGACCGACAAGCTGCTGTTTTCCGAGTCCTCCGGTTTTGTCCTGGAGGCAAAAGCCGGTAGCGAAGCCCGGCTGGTGGAGATCCTCAAGAGCTATAATCTGGAGCCGATGCAGATCGGTCAGGTAACAAGCAAGAGACGGATTGTGATGTCGAGAGCAGGCGAGTCTGTGGCCGACCTGGACCTGGACGGCGCGAGGAATGCTTGGACGGCAGGCCTGGTGGAGGCGATGAGATGAAGATAGCAGTTTTGCAGTTTCCGGGTACGAACTGCGAGTTTGAGACCCTGGTGGCTGTGAAAGCAGTCGGCATGGACGGCGAAATCTTTCGCTGGAACCGGCCTGCAGGCGAGCTGTCCGGCTTTGACGGATTTGTCATACCGGGAGGCTTCTCCTATCAGGACCGGCTTCGTGCTGGAGTTATAGCCTCTAAAGAACCGGTCATGAGCGCCTTGAAAGAAGAGGCTTGTAAGGGGAAGCCCATCATCGGCATCTGCAATGGATTTCAGATTCTGGTGGAGACTGGGCTTCTTCCCGGCAACTTTAATGGCAGCGGAGAGGAGAGCAGAGAGTGGTGCGAAAAGGGCAGTGGAAAAGTGGACATGGCCCTGGCCCAAAACGTGATGGTCTCCCAGGGAAAGATTGTGCGGAGGGGCTACTACTGCGACTGGGTAAATCTTCGGCACGAAGCGCCTCCCAGAAGGTGTGGCGGCTCTTTTGCCATCGAGAGAGGAGCGCTGCTCAAGATCCCCATCGCCCATGGCGAGGGAAATCTGGTCACTACTACCCCTGGCCTCATGAAAAAGCTTAACGATGAGGGTCAGGTTGTCTTCCGATACTGCGACAAGAACGGGCGGATCATAAACGAGTTTCCATTCAATGTGAACGGCAGCACAGAAAGCATAGCGGCCATCTGCAATGAGCAGGGAAATGTCCTGGGCATGATGCCTCACCCGGAGAGGGCCTTTTTCGCCTGGCAGCTTCCTGCCTTCGATCCGAGAAAGCAGCGGCCCGATGAGCCCGGACCTGGCAGAAGGGTATTCGAATCTATGAAGCGCTACATCGAGGTGAACGCATGAGCATGAACCAGAAGATAAATCTGCGCGTGTGGCTGAAGATCCCCGATGCCGAGGCAGCCACCGTTAAGAACACGCTTATCCGGCGCCTGGGCTTCGGCAATGTCCTGGCCGATGTCAAGAAGGAGCGCTTGTTCAGCATCGAGGTTGATTCAGGCGATCCAGAGGAGCTGGCCAAGAGCTTTGCCAAGGAACTGGTCAACGAGAACAAGGAGAGCCACATAGTTCTTATCGACGAGCTTAAGTTTGAAGAGGGCTACGTGCCGGTCAAGGTCGCCCTGCACATCGAGGACGGCGAGGCCATCTCCATCCGAGAGCGCTTGCGAAGCCGCCTGGGCTTCGAGAATGTGGTGGATGTGAAGAAGGCTACCGTCTGGAAGCTGTACTTCGATACGCTCAAGCCGGAAGCGCAGATGGCAGCCAGGGAGATTGCAGAAAGGCTGCTCATCAATCCGCACAAAGATAGCTACGAGATTATAAGCTAATCGAGTTTATTGGCGACAGGGCTGCACAAGCCCTTTCTCATTCTTTTGCTCGATCAATTTTCTCAGATATGTGATGCATTATGATTGATCACCCGGGGGCTCTTTGGCAACTATTTCATTGATTCAGGTGCTTTAAGGGGAAAAGCTTTTCTGAGAAGTGTATTGACGAAATTTCAGGGCATCTCCTTAATCTTTATCTCAATCTCAAGCTCATTTTTCTCGTATTCCACTTCAAGCTTGATAGGGGGTGCGGGATTAATCGAGAGGGATAAGCTACCATAGGCTACTTCAACCTTGCCTCCTGTTTCAATCTGCTGGGCCAGATCTCGTAGAAAGGCTGCTGTCTCAGAATTCGTTAGATAAAACTCCTGTTTGAACTCCTCAATCCCTGTACCGGAGCTGAATTTCAGGAAGGTTTTTCCAATCTCACCTAATAATTTAGCCATGCTAATCGCTTAATATGATTGGGTTTCGTCCATAAAGAGTTTTGGCCCATGATATTTTCGCTCTAATCTAGCATGCTTCCAGATCGCCCCTTAGATCCGCACCGACGTCCCCTCTAAGTGCACCACCACTCCCGAGTGCACCTTTTGCATCATGGAGTAAGCTTGGGCAGAAAGCGCACCGTCTCGCCTACCTCCGGCTTTCTCCCCCCTGCTCACCGTGCCCTCGAAGGCGGCCACCATGCAGATGCCGATTTCCTCCGGCGCAGGCAGCCCCTGCAGCAGGTGCACTCCGCGTTAGCCTGATGGCTCACCCGGAATTACTCGTCTGACGGGCCAGCACAGATTATTCATAGGATATAAACTATTCCGATACACGAATGTCGTTCTGTACCAAGTTTTCCTTAGGAATAAGTCGGACCAATAATAAGATAAACTCATGGGGCAACCATCTATAAAGGATATGGATGTGGAAAAAAAAATGTTAGACGAAAAAGAAAAGGATCAGGTTAAGATATGTTTGGGGCTATTAGGTGAAGATATCACGAATGAGGACTTGCCTGAGGTAGAATTTCTCAAACATATATACCATGCAGCTCGCAATCTCAAAGACGCTCCTGGTAAATCTAGATTAACAAATGATGAAATTTGGATTGAATTATCTTCACGCATTGTACAACATTGTATAGAAATAAAAACCGGTCAAAAATTCGATATGGGAGAACTAAGAGAAATAATTGCCTAAACTTTTTATCAGATTTTCCCGGCTTGCTTTCTAAATTGTATCCATTTCTTGATTTCAAGTTCAGTCTTAGACCTGGTATTTCTTTGGTTTGGATTTTCTCCTGATCGGAGCAACCTTAGAGCCGCCGCCCTTGCCGCTATATTCCCATGTTTCTATCAGTTTTATTTTATAATCCTCAATTAATTTATCTCTAATGGCTTTAAGCCTCTTGTCGGTTTCGTCTAGTCCGATCATGTTTCCTCACCTTTGACTAAAGCCCGAAGTCTCTCTAAATTTGGCCGCGGTTCCGCCTCATTTGCGCATAGCTCGCTAAATGCACCCGTCAAGGCATCTCCATCAGCATACCCGCCGTCCGGCTCTAAGGTGTTTTCGCCGACTCAATTTTGACCCCCCCAATAAGGAAAGCCTCCTCTTTCCAAGTATTCAGAGAGGTGGGCACGAAGGTGAAAACGATGGCAGATATACGTAGAATCGTCGATTTGTACGAACTCCGTGATTCTTACAAAGAAGTAGCCCGCAAACTGGACATATCCAAGAACACAGTAAAAAAATACGTACATCGAGTCAAAGATGTACAGAATGGAGCGACTGATGAAATCCTGCCCAAGAACAGGAAAATCATCCAGCCCTCGAGCATCCTCACTGAAACAGTCCGCCAGAAGATCCACCAGTATCTTGAGTCGAACCTCGAACATCCCCGAAAACAGCGACTTACTGCCAAACGAATCTGGGAGCTGCTCGATGCCAAGGTTGTCCCAACTCCTTATGCGGAGCAAGTCCTCCACAGCCTATTGAGCATATTCTCAATAGCTTCTATTCTTAACCGGTTTCCTTCTGAATGAACTACTATGCCGGAGTGCACCTTTTGCATCACGGAGTAGCTCGGGCAGAAATCGCACCGTATCGCCTACCTCCGACCTTCTCCCCCCTGCTCACCGTGCCCTCGAAGGTGGCCACCATGCAGATGCCGATGTCCTCGGGCGCAGGCAGCCCCTGCAGCAGGTGCACCGGCCCCACCAGGTGCACTGTGGCAAATCCCCCTGTCGTGCTTGAGGACTTTGGCAAAATGGGTGATGGGACCCGAGCATTTTTCAGCTCGCTGCGGATTCTTTTTCTGGATGGTTATAAGACAAAGGGCATTATATCCAGCGCAGTCAAAGCGATTATTCCTGACATCCAGTAAAGAGGCCTATTAAAATACCATGTTCTACTTGCGCGAGCATAAATGTAGGCAATATAGGGGAGAAGCGGCAAAAAGGCTATCAATGGATGGGGCTCCACCCTCAAGATGAAAGAGAAGATATAACCCTGGCAAAGGAGACAGACAACAGTTACCAGCCCGACTTTGGCTTGGTTGTTAATTCTCATCATAAAGCCTAGCTTCACCTTCCCCCGTTAATAAGCCTTTCATGGCTCTTCGTTTTAGCGCTTCAGCACCAATAGCAGCTCCTTTAGGGATAAGGTGTTAAGCACGTCATTCTTCTCCAGCCAGGCCCGCCTGGCTACATTCACGCCGTACTTCATAGTCAGGAGCTGCTCTGCATCATGAGCATCGGAATTTATGCTCATCTTTATTCCCATCTCTTTAGCAGCTTTGGCATTGACGTCGCTCAGGTCCAGGCGGCTGGGATAGGAATTTATCTCCAGGGTCGTCTTCGTTCTGGCCGCCGCCTCCAAGACCGCCTGCATATCCACTTCATATGGCTCGCGCTGATCGATTATCCTTCCGGTGGGGTGGCCAATTATGTCCACATTCTCGTTTTCTATAGCCGAGATCAGCCTCCCCGTTATGGCCCTTTCCGTCTGCTGCTGGCCCATGTGCACTGAAGCCACCACCACATCACATCTGGCCAGGAGATCGTCAGAATAGTCCAATTTGCCATCGGCCTTAATGTCAACCTCCGTTCCTGCCAGAACTGTGATGCCCTCTAGCTCCTCATTGGCAGAAGCTATGGCCTCGATCTTCTGCTCCAGCTTCTCGGGAGGCAGTCCACCGGCAATGCCAACCGAGGGGGAATGGTCGCAAAGAGCAATGTACTCGTAGCCCAGAGCCTGGGCGGCATGGGCCATCTCCAGAATGGAAGCCCTTCCGTCCGACCAGTTGCTGTGAACATGCAGATCGCCACGCACATCTTTAAGCTCCACCAGTCTGGGCAGCCTTCCCTGCAAAGCAGCCTCAATCTCCCCGCGGTCTTCTCTCATCTCGGGAGGAATGTAGGGCAGCCCCAAAGCTGCATAGACCTCCTCCTCTTGATCAAAGAACAGGTCCTGGCTGTCCGAAAGACGGGTGAGGGAGTACTCGCTCAGGGAGTAGCCGCGATTGAGAGCCAGTTGACGAAGCCGGACGTTATGCTCCTTGGAGCCGGTAAAATATTGCAGCACTGTGCCATAAGATCGGTGCTCCACAATTCTCAGATCCACCTGAATCGTTTCTTGCACTATGACGCTGGCCTTGGTGGGGCCTTTGGCCAGCACCTCCTGCACCAAAGGCATGCGCACGAAGGCGGCAACGATCTCCTCCGGCCTGCTGGCAGTAGCCAGGATATCAATGTCGCCTACGGTTTCCCGCGCCCGGCGAAAGCTGCCTGCAGCGGTGATGTGCTCCAAGCCTTCCATGCCTCGCAGATAGGCCAAAATATCGTTTACAATGGGCTCGGCTGTGCTGAAGAGAATTCTAGTGCTGCGTTTTCTGTACCTTTCAATAGATTTTAGAATATTTGTTTCGCGCGTCGGCCCCATTCTGGGAAGCCTTCTGATGCGATGCTCTTTAGCCGCCTTCTCCAGCTCTTCCAGGTTGGTTATGTTCAGCTTCTCGTGCAGCATAAAAATGGTCTTGGGGCCCAGGCCCGATATCTGGAGAAGCTGGGCCAGGCCAGGGGGAGTCTGGGCCAAAAGCTCCTGATGAGCCTGAATTTGGCCGGTTCTGAGGTATTCTTCCACCTTCTGGGCAATGGCTTTCCCCACTCCGGGAATGGACTGCAGTCTCTTCTCCCGGCAGACCCGATTAATGTCCTCCGGCAAAGATTCGATGGCTCGGGCGGCTTTGCTGAAGGCTATGATCTTGAAGCGGTTCTCGGCGTGCAGCTCCAACAGCTCTGCAATCTCGTAAAGAAGGGCGGCGACCTCGCGGTTTTTCACAAGGGAGAATATGCTGGAATAGGTAATAATAATTTCTCGTCCTTTTGGTTCACCCTCTCCTATTATTGTTGGAAATCAGAAAGTTAACAGCGGCTAAACTGCGGCTACACGATACGCCACAGTCCCTCGCTCCCGGGGAGGGACTTCGAGCTTAATGTTGAGATCAATCCAACAGATGCCGCAGAATTGAAGGTGCACCTCAGAGATATGGTTAAGATGAAAACGCTTAAGGGAGAGACCGAAGGCCCGGAAATACTTCCCCATCTTTGATAGCTATTTAGATTCTATTATTGCCAATAGTTCACCTGATATAGCGACAGCTATTAATAAGATAATTTCTTGGCCATCGTTGTAAAATTTACGGCAAAACGGAAGGCTCCTCTCTGTTGTGTCTCTTGCAATTGGCATGAGATATATGCCATCTAATATTCTAATTTAATCTCATTTTTGTCAAATTTAGTACCTCAAACGGCCAATGGATTTTTTTTGTAAACATGTGTATGGTCCATAGATATCTTTCTGTACACATGTGTACACCTAAAGTGTCTATTAATACTATGGAATATTCTTTAGCAAATAGGAGAATTAAATGAGACTTAGAGTAGTTAGCTCAAAAAATGAGATTCCAAATCTCAATCCCAATGAGAAGATGGTTCACCTGGCTTTTCGCGCCAGCAATGTAGACTTCCTCAGCTTGATGCAAAGATGCCCCAGGCTGCGAATGATTCAGGTGCCCCCGTCCTATCACAAGACAATGTCCAATGCCATCCAGGTATTCCTGGACATGCAGGGCATTGAACTATTGGAAGGAGATGTTTGGGGCCACAGAAAGGACCTGGACGAGTACTTTACCGTAGATGATAGCACCTTGGCGGAGATCAGTTCCCTGGTGGCCAGCGGCGCTGCCATGGAGGATCTGGCCAGCCAGGTTCAGAAGAAGGCAAGACTCGGCCCGGCCCTCATCAAGTACATCGCCAAGAGCAAGATCACCGCTTAAAGCCAAGCATTCAGAGCCAGGTTGGGTATCCGGCTCTGCCTTTTCTTCTTTATTACAGTGCAATCCAAGTTTGCAAGCTATGGGGGATTGCGTTTAGTAAAAAATAAGCAAATAGTTTTATGGTCTTTAATTTAAATTGGCTTTTAGAAATAGAACTTTGCGTAGAATACTTCTGCGTCATCGGGAAGGATTGCAATCTTGAAGCCATTGAAGCCTCTTTTCAAGAGATCAAATTGACCTTCGATGTCCGAGATTTGAATTTTGATTTCGTTTCTGCAAACTCTTGATTCTTCCTGATCTCTTGACTTAACCTTGTCTTCTGGTCCTCCCATATTGATGAAATTTGGACGCAAAATATTTTTATGCAAAATATATCTGCACCAGCCGTTCAGCTTAGGGTGCAGCCCCTCAATCATCAGTCCATAGGAGAGATAATTGGCGAGGCTTATGGGATTTTTGGGAGATACTGTGCAGCAGACGTGCTCGTATCCCAGTTCTTCAATCACATGCATATGTGCAGAAGTGAGCTTTCGCTGCAGACCATTGCCGCGATAGGCAGGGTGGACTGCCGCCGCCTGGAGATGGGCAACTTTAGTTAGCTCCTCTTCCGGCAGATTTATGTCCCAGCCCAGGTTGTCATCGGCAAGGCCGGGAATGCGAATGATGCTGTAAGCAATCAGCCCGTCCTCGGTTGTCACACCGATAACCGAGCGATCGAGGCGGAGGATTTCCAGCAAGTATTTTTCATCATGCAGCATGAAGATCTCCGGGCAGGTAAGATTTGCAGCGATGACGCTTTGCAGGCTCAATAAGTCCGGCAAAGAGCCTGCTTGCAGGAATTTCATATCGAAGCGAGAGCACTCTGCCCCATCTGTCATCCGGCAAGAAGATGCTTCATGCCTCTTGACCATGCCCGTATCGGTATCGATCAATGGAATAGTCATCGTAGCCTCTAGAAAGCAAGCACTTTTTTGCGGACGAATGTCTTCCTTTAATATCAAATAATAACCTTCTTTCTCTCTTCCGATGCATCGCTTTATAAGCCTGGAAAAAGCAGATTTAACAACAATGGACAGAGATGATTGGCTGAAGGTCCAAAAGGAGCTGAATCGGCTCTATGAGCTGCATGAGAGTGGCGTCTCCGATCCTGGAAAATGCCGGGAATTCAACTCACAGGCCTCACTCTTTCTGCAAAGGCTGGAGGATTTACAGGTTTATGATGTGGCAGACAGGGTCATGGAGCTTTTGGCCGGCTGCAGCCCTAAGGATTTCTCTCCCTGTGATAATCGCCAGTGCACCAAAGGCTCATTAGAACGGCTGCAGCATCGGATCAGAGAAAAACTGGAAAAGAGCTGATCTATCTTTTCCTGTACTTTAAGAATAATCCTATGGCGACTATCAAGCTAAGAAAAGATACAGTATTGGCTACGATGAGAATGTTATCCTGGATGTGCAAGCCGTAGAGCAGCCAGAGGAACATACCAAGGCAGAATTGCAGGAGCATAACCAGGCTGACATCTGCTACAGACTGCGTTTTGTAGATCTTGAGGATCTGGGGCACGAAGCCGAACATGGTCAAAACGGCTGCACTTGAGCCGATCAATTCCCAATGCATCAAACTCACGGAGGATGTGATGGTATATTAGCTTATTAGCATTTAGCTTATTAGCTGATATGCACCCCCGGAAAAAAGATTAAGAATTTTAGTCCAGCAGTATCAGGCCAAAGAGTTCCACCATTTCCTTGCAGTCCTTGAGAACCTGCGGCTTATAGCCGGCGTTTTGCAGGGTTTTGAAGACATCGATGCCGCAAGCCTCCATGGAGGGGCGCATGATATCCTTATTCTTGCATTTCACGCTATCCAGATCGAAGACCGCCTGGTCCTTCTTTTGCATCTCCTCGATGACGCATGTCTCGCAGAGGGCGCAGGGCATGGCGTTCATGCCGAATGCCTTATAGTAGCCGGCCAAAAAAGCGGCCTTCTCCAGCTCGGCCACGGTCTTTTGCATCTTGACCACCGAGTTGGAGAGAGCCCGGCTGGCGTGTTTCGGCGCGACCTTGGGATCAGGCTTGGCCTCAAAGCGGGCCAGGACTGCATTTCTGTATGCAGAGAGAACAGCTCGGGTCTCGGGTGGTGTGGGGGTGAAAGGCGGACAACCGAGACGATTCCCATAATTGTCACAACCATACCTGCACTTGAGCCGCACCCAATCAGAAACTACTATTATCTCAGTAGGTATCAGTCGCAGATCTTCATGAACGGCCTTCAATTCGGAGAGGAGGCTTTCGAGGTCTTTATTCATTATCACCATCTTCCATAATAGTTCATTAACATATGCGGTTCAAAAATATATCGTTTTCTCATTCTCATTGCCAAAAAACTCACCGTCCTCTGGATAGTTCGATCCATATGTTGACAACAGAGATGCTGATCAGATTCAATGTGGTAGCCGCATACCAGAGATATGATTCCAGCAGGCTGAGTCGCACTATCCAGCCGGACCAAAGAACGAAACAAATGATGGAAAAGGTGACCAGAGTGTCGATGGCCAAAAAGAGCATGGGCCTCTTAAAGAGCCTTCCCGCCTGAGCGATGGTGCAATACTCGATGGGGGCCGCCCGGCCGGCGATGTGAAAGATGACTCGTACCAGGTTCATGAGCAAATCTGCCAGGGCCCAAGCTATGACCAGCCATCCCAAGGCAGAAAGAGAGGCATACGGCACACCCGCGCGCAGGGCAAGCAGGCCGAAGAGCAGCTTGAAGATGCAAAAGGGAACGCCGATGGTCAGAACCTGAAAGGTGGGAGTCAAAAAGAAACGATCTTCAACCGTTCCCTTCTTTGGCCTGGTTCTCTCTTTTATGCCTTTCATGATAACTATCCTGGAGCGTCTTTGCCAAAAAACGTTTGCATTAAAATATGCCGAAGAATTCAGTGATATCGAAGTAGACGGTGGTCCTGTTTTTATCAGCCAGTTCTATCCACATCACGCTGACCGAATTTTTCTTCCAGATCGTAGAACTCCGCGGCCTCGCCGTCCTCCTCCCCCAGGGCGTAATCGATTACGACGGCATCCTTTATGGACTGGCCACTGTTGTTCGAGAAGGTAATGTAGCCATCATAGATCAGATCCGAGGGCGAATAGCCCGATGGTTCTGCTCCCTGGCCATCCACCCGGGAAAGAGGCAGGCCGTACTCGCTGCCGCCAACGCTCATGCCCATCTTCGGGGTTTGTATCGCGACAGGCGACGTGCGATTGAGATCAACTTTCAGGGTGTCAAGCAGCATCCTGGTTGTGTTCTCCCAGGGGAAGTCCGATCCAACCAGCACATAAAGGCCTGTGCCCTCTGCCCCGAAGTACATGGGAAAAGCGGCTGTAAAAAGAAGACGATCGTTCTCGAAGTTGCTGCCACGCCCAGAATCGCTCTTTGACCGTCGATGGATCTTATGTAGTGGTCCGGGTTGGTGATATTCGCCGCACTAAAGAGATCATCAACCATACTTATTGTCTCCGCAAAGCCGATAGTCCGCGACTCGGAGAGATAGATCACCGCATGGTGGCCGGAGTCGTTGATGATCACCTGATATGTGTCGTTCTCCTATATTTTCCTATTGTCAACATCTCTTGCTCGGCAGATGCTGCCAAGGGTAAAACCAGAACATAGCATAAAACCAGCAATAAAATTGGGCTTGCACTCAATTCCTAGCTCCTCCTGAGATTCCTGCAAATTAAGATTCATTATCACGCACAAGTATAGAAAATTATTGCGCAAAAAAATCTAACCGGATAGCAGAAATCCCTTTGCATTTTTATGAATAATAACCTCAATTGAATGTTAGGCAATTAATAATTCTATTATTTAAATTAATTTTGAGTTATGAATTGCCATATTGTAATATAGAATTATAAATCTTTGCAAATAAACTCATAGTAATCATTTAAACAATTTGGGAACTCTGCCTTAAAATTAATTACTAAAGAAAAATTCTTATACTAAAAGCTCTAACCTACTGATCGAGGACTATGCTGGCCAGACCGACTTTGAACATTCTTCTTGCCGAGGACAATCCGGTAAATCAGAAAATGGCTCTGATTGTACTCAAGAAGCTGGGGCTAGAGGCCGATACGGCCAGGAACGGCAGAGAGGTCCTGGTGGCTCTGGAGGAGCATCATTACGATCTGGTGCTAATGGATATCCAAATGCCGGAAATGGATGGAATTGAAGCCACAAAAATCATTCGCAAGCGGTGGTCGCAAGGCCCCAAGATAATAGTTGTCACCTCATTTGAGGCGGAGATGTGCCGCGATCTTTGCTATGATGCAGGGGCTGATGATTATCTCAACAAGCCTATGAAGATAGATGAGCTTGGTGCGGCCATTGAACGCAATTTGGGTGCTATTGGTTTGCAAACTGTAGCAGACGCACAAGCTCTTTTCGTTTAAATGAGATGGAATTGGCACTGCCTGAGGAAAAATTATGCAGTGGCCGCTATCATGCAGCATTCCATTCTATCTGCAATCAGTTAGCGGGCTTTCTAAGGTCTTCCTTCATCTGCAGGTAGATCTCTCGGGTCAACTCTCCTCTAGCATATCTCTCGTCCAAAACCTCTTCGGCCATGGTTTTTACCGGCGCGCTGCTCTCGGCAGCAATGCGGCGTCCCGAATCGCGCAAGATCAGATACATTATCAGAAACAGTATGCCTATCCAGGGTATCAAGATCGGCAAACCCCATAGAAGCCCATTCATGTTTCTTTTCTCAGCATCCTTGTAGACCAGGTAGGCTACAGCTAACGAGATAAACCAGGAAAAGACGGTTCCAAATCCCATGAATGGGAACCAGTCCATCATATGATAGTATGACATATCAATTCCTCTCAATCAGAAGTTCCCGGAAATACATTTAACTTATTAAGGCTGTGGTAAAGATTCTGGAGCAGCGAGAGCCTGATTATTTTTTGGCCATCTGCCTGATCTTGTCCCAGCCAGTTCCCCCCACCCGGAGAGGGTGATCCAGCACCACATCGATGAAGCCGAAGATGACGGGAGCATAAACCGCATAAAAGTCGCGAGCGAAGGAAATGGCCTCCTCTAGATCCTGGAAGTGGCGGGTCTCCATCTCCTCACCTGTTCCGGAAATTATAGTGCTTATACTGCTCTCGGCTACGAAGCTGGACATGCCGCAGGAGGCTTTGGGAGGCTGCACGGCATCGATGTTCACGGGCACGCTGCCATAGCATTCGTAGGCATAGCTCAAAAGTTCCTCTCGCGTCCCCAGACCCTCTGATCTTGCATCCTCCAAAATTTCCTCGTCCAGAAAATCGAGCTGGGGAATGAGTCCGGCATCGATGACGTAAGAGAAGCCCTCCTCGTCACTTAGAGATAGGTCCACAGCTTCCAGGACCAGGCCCAGCCTCACCGGCTCTCCATAGCCGAAGCGGCACTGCCAGCGATCGCTCTCCACATAAAGCTGCCTGTCGCTTAGATTGGTTATATTAAGCATTAGACGCAATATTATTACTATTACATAATAAGTCTTTTCGATTGATGCAAATGCAGAAAGATCTAAATAATAACAGCATACAAGACCGGAAAGGGGTCTGCAATGGATTTTAAGGATTGCATAAAATTTGCCAATGATAACCCGGTCAGCTTCATAGCCACAATGGAAGGGGAAATGCCCAGGGTAAGGGCCTTTCTGATGTGGTTTGCCGATGAAAGCGGCTTTTACTACCATACTGGAACGGCAAAGAGCGTCTACAAGCAGCTCAAGAACAATCCCAATGTGGAGATTTGCTTCTACCATGCTGGCGGCGAAATGATGGCCAAGAATATGATGCGTTTGACTGGAGAAGTGGAGTTTCTGGACAATGCCAAGCTTCGGGCCCGGCTCCTGGAAGAGAGGCCTTTTCTCAAAGCTTTGATGAAGAGCCCCAGTGACCCGGTGCTGGCGATATTTCGCATTCCCAAAGGCGAGGCGTGGTTCTGGAGCATGGCCGAGAATATGAGGGAAGCGGAGATTCCCAGGATAAAGTTCTGAAAACCCATGCCATTAGATCCCTATGATTATCTACGCATCCAGATCCAAATGGATTTCCAATGCCAGCGTTGCGGTCATTGCTGCCAGGTAGCCGATCCCATTGATATTTATCCCAAAGATATTCGCAGATTGGCGAGCTTTTTTAATATTTCCGAGGAAGAGGTGATCGAAGAATACACCATCCCTCACCCCAGCGAGTCCGACCTGCGGGCCTTTAAGGCAACAGCGCCATGCCGATTTTATGATGCTGCAGAGAAGGGATGCAAGATATATCAGGCGAGACCAATGGTATGCAGATGCAGTCCATTTCTCAGCCCCAGCCAAATTGGACTTCAGGGCGTGGAGATCTACGAGGATTGCCCCGCCTCATTGGAGAGTTACAAAAGGATTGAAAGGGATCTGGATCAGCTGCTCAATCCGAATGCAAAGACGCAAAAGAAGCTGGAGAAGGCACTAGCCAAGATGATGCAGATAGAATGAAGTGCGATGTAGTTGTAATAGGAGCGGGCCCAGGAGGGTCTATGGCTGCCAAGACCGCGGCAGAATTGGGCCTGAATGTTGTACTTTTAGAAAAGAGGCAGGAGATAGGAGAGCCTATCAGATGCGCAGAGGGAGTGAGCATCAGATCGGAACTTAGTGAATTGATCACCGTGCAGCCCGACTGGATATCAACTGAGGTAAATGGGGTAAAGCTGCATTCTCCTAATAACGATAATGTTTTCATGACCATGGATAATGGCGGAAAAGAGGGTGGATACATCCTGGAGAGAAAAATCTTTGATCGCGGCCTTGCCCTCCAGGCTGCCCGCGCTGGAGCAAAGGTCCTGGTCAAGACAAGAGCAATCGGATTGATCCGGAAGGATGGTCTATGCACAGTATCTGCCATCTGCCAGGGCGAGCCCCTCCAGATCGAGGCACCTCTGATCATAGGCGCGGACGGTGTCGAGTCCAAGGTAGCCAGGTGGGCGGGAATAGATACCAGGCTAAAACCGGAGGACATAATGGTTTGTGCGCAGTATCAAGTTTTGGACGACTGCATTGACCAGGAATATTGTGAGTTCTTTTTCGGAAACAGAATGGCTCCGGGAGGCTACGTATGGATCTTTCCCAAAGGAGACAGACTTGCCAACGTGGGCATCGGCATACAGGGCTCCCAATCCGGCCCGGGCGAGCCCATAAGGCTGCTGGATAGATTTTTGCGGAGAAGGATGCCCCAGGCAAAGATTTTGCAAATAGTGGCAGGAGGAATCCCCACCTCCGGCCCAATGAATAATACAACATCAGACGGCATAATGCTGGTTGGAGATGCAGCCCATCAATCTGATCCACTCACAGGAGGCGGGATCATAAATGCCATGAGGGCGGGAGTAATGGCAGGGGAGACTGCAGGCAAGGCAGTATCTTCTGGGGATGCAAGTATAGCCGCCCTAAAAGAATATGAGGATAGGTGGAGATCATCTATCGGCAAGCATATAGAGAAACGCTATCATGCTAAAAATTTCTTCCTGAAGCTTACGGATGATGATCTGAACCATCTGGCAGGAGGGCTGCATGGGAAGGATGTCTCCAGGATGAATATGCGAGACCTGCTAAGGTTTCTGTTCAAGCAGAATCCGAAATTGCTCTGGAATCTGGGTATCTTAAACCTAATTGATAAGTTATAGGAGAAAAGCTCAATGGACTACGCAGATGTGCTCGATAGCTATGGGGCAATCATAGAGGAAGACCTCAAGAGCCGAATGGATGAGATGGTAAAAGATGGCCAGAAGTACCATCCCTTCCTGGGAGATGTTTATGATGCTACCCGGGAATTTGTGCTGAGGGGTGGAAGAAGGCTGTCTGCGTGTAGCACTCTCATAGTCTACCAGGGCTTTACCGGTCAAGTTGACGACCGAATCATCAGGGTATGTTCCGGCATTGAGCTATACAGGCACAGCATCCTCATACACGACGATATAGTGGATGCAGAAGACAAAAGAAGAGGCGGGGACACGCTGCACAAAATGATTGCCAAGGGATTTGATGAGCGCTTCGGCTCCGGCTCGGCCATGTTTGCCGGAAATATCCTTTATGCCCAGGCCAACCTGTGCCTTTTGCAGTCCGGCTTTGAGCAAGATAAGATCGTGAAGGCAGCAAAACTGCTGGCCTCAGAGTTTCGGGCTGTCAACGAGAGCCAGATCCTGGACATGCTCTTCGAGTACAAGGACCCGGATGTCAGGGAGTGGGAGGTCATGGCCGGCAGAAGAGCAGCCTCGCTCTTCAAGGCATCAATGCTCGTCGGTGCAATTCTCGCATCTGCTCCCGAAAAGGATCAAGAGCTGCTTCTGAATGTCGCCAGGCACATAGGATTTGCTTTCGATATTCAGGATGATATCATCGATACCTTTGCTACAGAGGAGCAGTATGGCAGAGTTCCCTGTGGGGACATCGGCAAGAGGAAGAAGCCGCTGCATGTCATCCTGGCATTGCAGAAGGAAAAACGCCTGGCCGCAATCATGCAGGAAGGGAGATGCCTTGAAGGTTCTGAAATCAAATATGTGCAGAGCCTGATAAGAGACTGCGGCGCTCTTGATAAGGCCAAGTCGATCTCAAGAGAGCATGCCGGTCAGGCAGAAGAAATGATCTCCAGGACAGGTATGAATCAGGATGCAAAGGACTTCTTCATATCGTTCATAAGATTCGTGGACGAAAGCCTGGACTGGTACAAATAACTGCTAAAAAATCTTAAGTCCCCAACCTTCAGGACGCGGTAGTTCACAGCCGCATTTTCATGATGATGGCCGCCTCACCATCGCTATAGTAAGCAGGACAGATGCCGATCATACGAAAGCCCAGCATGGAATAGAGCGACTGGGCCTTTTTATTGCTCACTCTCACCTCCAGGGTGGCGCTGAGAGCTCCCATCTGCCGGAAGGTCTGTAAAACCTCCAGCATGAGCCTCATGCCTATGCTGCGGCTCTGAAAGCCCGGTCTTACCGCCAGCCAGAAGACTCTGCCCTCGAAGGGAGTATGCTTGAATCCCAAGACGAAGCCGGCCACAATTCCACCAACCTCTGCGACAAGAGTGCTGCCTCCATGGTATTCATAGAAGGCCGTGAAGATGGCCGGATCATATCCGCCGAAGACCTCCCGGTCAATCTCTAAAGCCGCCTCCAGATCGTCCGGCTGAAATCTCCTTACCACTACGGGATCTTTGAAGATCGCGGTATCCATTCCATCCATTAGCCGACCGCGAGTCTGTTCCTCAGGCCACATTAACTCTTTGCCTTGGCCTTTTAGCGGAAATAGTTTATCCGACCTTAGGCAAAAGCGGAGGGTTTCAAGCGCTGCAATCTATTAGCTGCCGAAAGCATTTATGCTTTGATTCATATAGGGATGAAAATAGAACTTCTGCCGATGAAAAGGGGGGCGAATGAGAAAGACCCAGCTCCAGACAGCTCTGCTTGCTATTGCTCTGTTGCTGATTTGGTGGCAGGCAAGCCTTTGGTATCAGGCCCAGCTTATAACGGATGAGCGGGCGCGGGTTGCCGGCCAGCTCGATCCGCACGGTAATTCTCTAGCCATGGCTATTTCTCAGCGCCTGGAATTACTGGAAGGCCTGGATGCTTTTGTCCAGGCTGAGATAGGTTCACCAAAATCTGCAATAGATTATAAGTTCGAGATCTTCTCGTCTCATATCTATTCCAGCACCAACGGCATTCGCAATCTTGCCATGGCGCCAAATGGTGTCTTTGGGTATGTCTATCCGGCCAAAGATCAGGAAGGCATGATCGGTCGAAGCCTTTTCCAGGATCTTTCCCCCGGCTTTAGGGCGGATGTGCAAAAAGCCATTGACACTCATCGCCTGGTTATCACCTCTCCTCATGAGATGAGGAGAGGCGGCCTGGGAATGGTAGCCAGGAAAGCCGTTTATGAGAATGAGACATTCTGGGGAATCATTTCTATGACCCTCGACATCCCACCGATCCTAGAATCAGCGGGATTTAACCATACCTCCAGCGGCGTGAATATGGCATTAAGAGATAGCAGCGGTCAGGTATTTTTTGGCGAAAGCAAAGTATTCCAATCCGAACCGGTGATCTTCAAAGTAGAGCTGCCTGAAAGCTACTGGGAGCTGGCAGGAGCGCCTGCGGGAGGATGGATCAATTCAGTGCAAGTGCCGCTGAGAATCGCCCAAATGGCAGGCCTGATAATTATTGGACTTCTAATCAGCCTGTTTTACCTGGCTGCCAGCAGACAGGACTTCTTGAACCAGATGGTAATAGAGAAAACAACCGATCTGAATAAAGAGCTGACTGAGCGGAAGAGGGCCGAAAAAGCTCTGCAGGAGAGGGAGCTATATTTAAGAGCCATATTTGAAGCGGCTAAGAATGTATCGTTTATCATTGCTGATGCCCGGAATCAGGAGCCCCTCATCCTTGAATTTTCCCCGGGAGCGGAGAAGACCTTCGGCTACCGGCGCGAGGAAATTTTAGGAAAGCCGGTTTCATTGCTGCTTCTTCCCGAGGACCATGATAAATTGGTTGAAGCGGCTCGCCGCATGAAGGAAGAAACTACACTTTCAGGATTCATAACCTTAGTGAGACGTTCCCAGGAGAAATTTCCGGCTATGTTCTCCGTATATCCTCTGCTGGATGAATCGGGTGAGATTTATGCAGCTCTTGGCGTTTGCATTGACATCACCGAGCAGAAGAAGATGGAGGAGGAGCTCGTCCTGTCTAGAGATGCTGCAGAGGCTTCGGCAAGAGCGAAGGCCGAGTTTACCGCCAATGTGAGCCACGAGATCAGAACGCCCCTTAATGCCGTCATTGGCATGACGGACCTGCTCTTGGAGAGCGATCTTGATCCGGTAAAGAGAGATTATGTGAAGACCATTCGCAGCAGCGGCCAATCCCTGCTTTGCATTATTAACGAGATACTGGACTTCTCCAAGATCGATGCCAGGAAGATGGAAATAGCTAACCTGCCATTGGATTTGCAGGATGTACTGGAGAGCGCCCTGGATCAGGTAGCAGCTCGGGCTTCTGAGAAGCGCCTGGAGCTGGCTTATGTTATGGCAAGCGATGTGCCCCGGAAAATGGTGGGCGATGCCAAGCGGCTGGGGCAAATTCTTGTAAACCTGCTCAGCAATGCCGTCAAATTCACTGAATCGGGAGAGGTCACAATCTTTGTTTCCATCGAAAAAAAAGAAACAGCATTACATTTCATGGTCAGCGATACGGGGATAGGCATCCCAGAGGATCGCATGTCTCGGCTCTTTCTCCCCTTCAGCCAGGTAGATACATCATTGACACGCAAGTACGAAGGGACTGGTCTGGGTTTGGCCATCAGCGGCAGATTGGTCGAGCTGATGGGCGGTCGAATCTGGGCAGAGAGCAAAACAGGAGTTGGGCTCCCAATTTCATTTCATCATTCCGGCAAGACCCGCAAATGATGCGAATTTACCTGAAAAAAATACTGCGGTCACTGGCATAAACCGAGATGCTGAGGCCTATTCCATATTAAGAGGCAAGAAGGCGCTGATCGCAGTAGGAAAAGAGGCCAGCAGCGAGATGCTTGCCAATCATCTTCGCTCTTTTGCCATAGCCTCTGCAAAAGCAGGCTCAGTCTTAGAAGCAATCATGCTGCTGGACCGGGACAGGTACGATGTAATTATAGCTGATGCCGATATCCCGGAATGGCCCATTCTGGCGGAGAGATTAAACAGACCGGATCTACAATCATTGCCCGTGATAGAGGTTGCCTTCTTGGGAGAGAAGGCCAGAACCATGGAGGCAAAAATCAAGGCATTTTTAACCAAGCCGGTCAGAGAAGCTCAGCTTGGCAGTGCATTGCTGCGCATTTTTGGGGATAAGGAAAAAACCGTTAAAACCAGAAAGAGAAAATGCTTTGCGCCCCACAGGATACCTAAATTATCGCATTCTTCTGGCAGAGGACAATCCTGTCAACCAAAAAGTGGCATTGGCCATGCTCAAGCATCTGGGGTATAAGGCCGATGTGGCCGTCAACGGCAAGGAAGTGCTGAATAGCTTAGAGCAAAAATCCTATGATTTGATCCTCATGGACATCCAGATGCCGGAAATGGATGGACTCGATGCTACAAAATTCATTCGCAGTAGCCTGCCTGCTGCAAAGCAGCCCAAGATAATCGCCATGACCGCCTATTCATTGCAGGGAGATCGAGAGCAATGCCTAGCCGCCGGAATGGATGAATACATCAGCAAGCCGGTGAAGATGGAGGAGCTAAAAGATGCTCTGGAGAAGCTGGTCAAGTCCGATTAAAATCACCCAGGCAATTAACCAGATAAAAAACAAAATTAAAATTATTTCGCCACAGCCAGCGTCAGATTCCCGTGCGGCATGACCAGCATGCGCGCATCCCTGCCCTGCCGCGCCCTAGCTAGCTCCAGGGCCTGCTCAAGAGTTGCCGCAGGAGTGAAGAAGCACATCTCTGCCCTTTCTCTGGGAAGAGCAGAGACTAGGATCAGATGATGCTGCATGGACTCTCTGGCCAGAAAGGCAGCCTTGTGTCCGCCAAACTCGTACTCCCGGCCGAAGCGCTCCCAGCAATCCTCGGCGGATGTCGCTTCACTTGCCCAGCGCTCGAAGACGGGATGGCCCAGCCCCTCGCAGCACTCCGCCACCAGGATGATGCTGCCTCCCGGCAGGGCGGCATTCTTGGCATTGTCCAGCGCTTTTTGAGCCTGGAAGAGGTTGAGGTCTTTGGGCCTGCCGCCGGCACAGGTCACAACTATCTCCGCCGGCTCGACGGGGCGCCGGTACATGCGATCCACAGTAGCGGCCCCCACGCGGTGAGCGGAGATAAAGTCGCCTGCAACCGACTGCACGATCTCCTTTTTGCCATTCAGAACGACATTCAAGATGAAATCAAGCCCGACGATCCCGGCGGCGTCCTCCATGTCCTGGCGCACGGGGCTGTCCAGCCTCCCCGTAGTTGAGAGCGGATCTCTCATCAGCTCGTGGTTCTTGATCACAGAACGCTCCGAGCTGACTCCAGGCAAGACGGCTTTGGCTCCGCCGCTGTAGCCGGCATAATAGTGATATTCGATATTCCCTGTGGCAATAATGAGATCCGAGGAGGCGACAGTATCGAGGATCTCCACGGGCGTTCCCCGCCCTGTCTCGCCCAAAGATACGCAGGCTTGAGGGTCATGCTGCATGTAGGGCAAGATCGTGCAGTCCCGCAGAAGCAAGCGCTCCTCAACGGCTGTCATCCTGCGGTGCGTTCCCAAAGCAAAGACGATTTTCAGATCGGCAATGCCGAGATCCTTGAGCCTCTGGATGAGAGGGGGAAGCATGAGATGACTGGGAGCAGGACGGGTGATGTCGCTCACCAGAATGCTGGCCGATTTGCAGCCTGCAAAATCATCCAAGGCACTTCCTGCGGCATTATCTATCGATCTTTCCACCTCACCGGCGGGCGCAGCCGGAAGCTCCTCTGCCAGCACCACCTCTGCCCCTTCGCCTATCATCAGATCGAGGCACCCTTGACCGTAACCAAGCCTAACGTTATTATTACTTGAATTCATGAATTATGTCTTCCAGATCACAGCACGGCTTAGCATCTCGGAAAAGCCCTCGAAGATGGGCTGATCCGTTTTTATGAGGAAGTAGTCAGCCCCAACCTGGCTACATGCCGCTCGGATGCGATCATTATGCTCCGCCATGCGTCGCATATACTCCTGCCGCTCACCTTCTGTTACTCGCGTGATGAGAGGCTGGCCGCTCTCCAGATCCACGAATTTGACATCGCCTCCGAAGAGTAGCTGCGTCTCTTCCGGTGCCAATACTTGAATTACTACCAGCTCATGCCCGGACAGCCGGTAGATGCTGGACAGGACATCATCAGTCTCGCCCAGCAGGTCGGATATCAAGACCACCAGGCTAGTCGTCTTGAGGAGCGATTCCAACTGATCAGCCATGGCAAGCAGGCTGGTGCCACCCTTGGGAGCGGTATTATCCAGCTCAACGATTGACTGAAAGAGATTTCTTCTTCCCCGCTTGGGCTCACCGGGATAGAGCTTCTTGCAAAAGAGCGATATGGCATACTTCTCATTTTCCAGGGTGGCGAGATAAGCAAAGCCGGCTGCCAGGCGGGAGGCATAGGCGAACTTTCCCTCATAGCCCATGCTGGCGCTGCCGTCCAGAAGGATGTGCACCACCAGGCTTCTCTCCTCCTCGTGCTCCCGGATGTAGAGCTTCTCAGTTCGCCCGTAGACCTTCCAGTCCACCAGCTTGAAGTCGTCTCCTTTGCGGTACTCCCGGTAGCCGACGGGGCTGATGCCGTGGCCTAAGCGCAGGGACTTTCTGCCTCCGCTGTAGGCGGTCGATACCCGCTTCTTGACGAGCAGGGAGAACTTCTCCAGCTCTTTGAAGAACTCTGTATCCATGATTTGTCCTTAACGACCTAAAGATACATTTTTCAGAGGGACTGGCTCTTTAGAATGTCTGTTACCACCTGGTCGCGGGTGAGGCCTTTTCTCTCCGCCTCAAAGCCCAGGATGATTCTGTGCCTTAAGACTGGATAGGCCATGACATGCAGATCCTCTTTGGATGCATAGTTTCTGCCCTGCAGAAAGGCTCTGGCCTTGGCGGAGAGGATTAGACCGATGGTGGCCCTGGGGCTGGCCCCATATGCGACTCCCTCCCATTTGCGCGTGGCCAAAACAAGATTCACGGTCGCAGCCTTCAGATCATCGGAGACAGGTATGTCGCGGCATAGCTGCTGAAGCGCGATCACCTCATCCTTGCTGACCACGTTTTCCACGCTCGGCTCGCCGCGAATGGTATATCTCTCCAGGATCTCCAGCTCCTCTTCCTTGGAGGGATATTCCATGAAAATTTTAAGTAAGAACCTATCCAGTTGTGCTTCGGGAAGAGGGAAGGTGCCTTCCATCTCGATTGGATTTTGCGTGGCCAGGATAAAGAAAGGCTTGTCCAGAAGATAGGTTTTGTTTCCCACAGTTACCTGCTTTTCCTGCATGGCCTCCAAAAGAGCGCTCTGGGTCTTGGGAGATGCCCTGTTGATCTCGTCTGCCAGAACGATATTGGAAAAGACGGGCCCGGCCTCGAAGCGGAACTTTTTGCCTTTATCCATCTCTTCGATGATGGTTGTGCCGGTGATGTCGGCAGGCATAAGGTCCGGAGTGCATTGAATCCTGCTGTAATCAAGGCCCAGGCAGGATGCCGTCGTCTTCACGAGCAGCGTCTTGGCAAGGCCCGGATTGCTCTCCAGGAGGGCATGGCCTCCGGCAAGAATGGCAATCAGAAGCTGCTCGATGGCCACATTCTGGCCGACTATGACTTTATCGATCTCGCGCCGGAGCCTTTTGAAGATCTCCGGTGCCCGGCTGTAGACTGCTTTCTGATCCTCCGACATTATTTTCTCCTTCTCTCATTCTCTGGAGGTGGTTTTCGGGTAATTATAGCTTTTCCCTATTGCTTTTTCTTGATTATATGGCAAGGCATTTGGGAACGACTTGATTTACCCATGTTCGCAAATCTTCATCCGCTTCCCCGATCTTTCTATCAACAAGAATTCGCTTGACCGTCATCATCCAATTTACTCTGATCATGGAATCATACAACGAACCAGATTTATCAAATATTGCCGTTCCCTTTAAAATCAATCTCTCGAATAGCTCTGGCTTATCTTTAATTCGAGTTGTTATATACGCAACAATGAGTTGCATATCCTTAAGATCATGATATAGAACCAGCGCAGGTCTTACTTCATCTGTCACAAGATCAGTGTGAGAAAGAGGAAGCAGAATTATATCGCCTTTCTTTATATTTTCGTGCATGTATGGGAGCTTGAGCGATACTTATGAGGTTCGTCTGGGAGCGAGATCGCAGATATCTCCATCAAGCCATCTATTATTTCATCTTCGGACATACTAGCATCAGATTTATAGGAAATATGCCTTTCAGTATGCGAGTTCGCAGACACTATTTTATCATTTACACTCTCACACATTACAACTACCTACTTGCAGCCTAGAATATAAGCCTTTCATCGAATGAGCGTATATTTTATTAGTATTTATATAAAATAAAATTTGTTTGATCTACAGCACATTAATTTTCCCCCAGCAGTTTCCTCAGCTCGGCCACATTCGCCTTGATCTGGTCTTCCAGAGCCTCGATCTTGTCCAGAATCACTTCCGGCTTCTCGTACTCTACCTCTTCGTACTCGATCTCTCTGTACTTCGATATGGAGAGGTCGTAGCCGTTCTCTTTGATCTCACCGTAGGGCACGAAAAAGCACTTGCCCTTCCTGTCCGTGGGGCTCTCCTCGCTTTTGCCATTAGAACTGGGCTGAATTCAGTCCTCTGTATATGGAAACCAGGGTGCCGATTATACATAGCAACCCTGCCAGGATCATCACTCGACTTATGGTTGCCGCTAGTAGCCCTGGCCCCGCTTCCACAAGTGTCCCATAGTATCCCGCCTGGGCGAGCTGAAGCGACACCAGAACACCTGAAAAGGATACACCTAATGCCATTCCCAGGTTTCTGATAGTGGCCGTGAAGCTGGAGGCGATGTTTATCTTTGCTCTGGGCAGGGCCCTCATTATCTCGGTGTTGTTGGGGCTCTGGAAGAAAACGCCGCCTATGCCCATGGACACAAAGGTGAGCAGCAGCAACCGGGGATCACGCTCTACGCTCCCGGCCAGATATCCGAGGAGCATCATGGAAATTGCCATAATCAACATTCCCAGGGCGGCTAAGTAGCGAAACTGGTGTTTGTCGTAGACCCAGCCGGTTACCGGCGCACCAATAACCATTATGGCCGGGACGATGAGATAAATCAAACCTACTTGTGATGCCGTGTAGCCCATCACGCCCTCAAAATAGAATGGCCCCAGAACGGATATCATCAGGTTTGCTACAAAGAACAGCATCATACTGATACAGGGCAGCACAAACATCCTGTAGCGGAAGATGGAGAGGTCCAGTAGCGGGGCCTTATGCCTGGACTCAATTGTCACGAAAGCTGCCAGAGAGCCCAGAAAGATCAAGGCCAGGGCAAGAATGGCAGGCTGAAAGGTGAAGCTAACAGAAAGTTGGCCTAATATTGCCATCAGAGAAACTATGAAGGTTATCAGGGTTACTGCGCCAATCCAGTCCACCTCGAAGCTGCGGGCTCTGATGTCCTCTATTCTCATGTACCGTGAAGAGAGCAGCAACTGCATGATGCCGATAGGAACGTTAATGAGGAAAATATACTTCCAGCCCAATAGATCTACGATAAAACCGCCCAATGTGGGTCCTAAAATACTACCGATAGCGACAGTTGCTCCGATGTAACCCATGGCCCGGCCCTGCTCACCCCGAGGGAAAGCCTGGAAGATTATGGCAGAGCTTATGGAAAACATCATGGCAGCTCCTGTGGCCTGGATTATCCGGCAGAGCACAAGGAGATTCAAGCTTGTGGACAATCCGCAGGCTAAAGAACTGATGGTAAAGAGGGCAATCCCGAGAAAGAAGAGCCTGGCCTTGCCCACGTATTCTGCGACTTTGCCGAAGATCATGAGCAAGCTGGTGAGTGTAACAAGATAAGAGGTCATGATCATTTGTGACTGGGCGATGCTGACACGGAAATATGCTGTAATAGTGGGAAGGGCGATGCTGACCACGGATCCATCAACCACTGCCATCAAGACGCCTGTGAGAACAAGCAGCAAAACTATGTAACGATTCTTGCTGCCCGATTCCTGCTCCAAATCCATTTCTTCAGCGTGCATTCCTATTGAGCCTCATCCCTTTTCCCAAGTGCTTAATCTCCTTTTTCACGATCAAGAATAGACCTCGCGTGGCTACGCCTGATGAACTGGCTTGGCCCGTAAGTATATTCCGGTGAAGGAAGCGAAAGAATCGAAACTCCATCTGGGCCGTCCGTTACTCTATGAAATCTTCAACGTGCTGGTCGCCTCCGTGGAGATGCTGGCCGAAGCCCTGAACAACCACCTGGAATTGCCGCGCGGCAAGATCCTGGAGATGCGCTCCCAAAAATTAACATGGCTGTAGAAAAATTTAAATATTATTCCTATTACTCTTTATGATGTGTTCCGGATGACATTTGGCCACCCTATAAGGCTTTTTATCATATTGGCATCACTCTGGTCATCCATCATATTTTCTCAAGGAGTTCCTTCCGCAGAAAATGTGAGTTATGCCTTCTGCGGACCAATTTTCGATGCAGGCCGACCACAGCAATTGACTGGCGGTTACGTAGGCGTCGTGCCCTATTGGCCAGAGCTATTGATCTGTGCAGAAATTCATAATAATCCTCCTGAAATACCGATTATCCCCGTGGGAACTGCCATCGGCGTCCCTGCGGCATCGTATAGCTATTCCACCTTCGCCATCGATCCGGATGGAGACAGAGTGTTGTACACATTCGATTGGGGAGACGCAGCAGAATCGACCACGCCACTCATCAATTCGGGTGTTGCTGCGAGTGCGAATCACTCCTGGAATAAGGCAGGGACATATAAGATCAGAGCCATGGCCACAGATAGCAAGGGCGCGTTCTCCGAATGGTCGGAGTCGCTCGACATCACCTTAAATACACCGCCAAACAAACCCAAAGCGCCATCAGGCCCAATTTCAGGCAGGCCAGGAACCTCCAATAATTATACCGTTTCCTCCGCTGATGCAGACGAAGATCGGATGAGGTACACACTGGATTGGGGAGATGGAACAGAATCGATCACAGGCTTTCTCGTCTCCGGTGCGGAAGCGAGCGCGAATCATGCCTGGAAGAAAGCCGGAACATACCAGATCAGAGTATTTGCCACTGACGAAAGAGGAGCCTCCTCTGGATGGTCAGAGGCGCAAAATATCGTCATAAATTCTCCCCCCGATAAACCCTCCAAACCATCTGGACCCAGATCGGTCTATGCCTGGGCCGAATATGCTTACACTTCATCCGCATCAGATCCTGACGGAGATGAAACAGAGTATACCTTCGACTGGGGAGACGGAAATAAGTCCAGTACGGATCTTATCAGATCTGGATGCAATGCAAGTGCAGTGCACTGTTGGAGTGGTGAAGGAGACTACCGGATCAGAGTCATTGCCAAGGATAAGGTAGGAGCCACATCAAAGTGGTCCCGGGGTTTGATAATTAAAGTTATTGCAAACAGCAAACCCGATAAGCCAAAGGAACTATTCGGACCGAGTTTTGGCTACGTAGGGATCGCTCATAGCTACTTTACAATGGCTAAAGATATCGATGGTGACAAAGTTAGGTACTCCGTCGACTGGGGAGATGGGACGACCTCCGCTACAGATCTAGTCGATTCCGGCTCATTTGAAGACGCAAATCATACCTGGGTCAAAGCGGGAAGGTACCAGATCAAAGCCAACTCTACAGACAGCAAAGGCGCGTCATCAGGGTGGACGGATCTAATGAATGTGACTATCCGTGACAATGATCCACCCAATCCACCGATCGTACCATCGGGACCGACCTCTGGACGACGCAAGGCCACTTATAGATATGTTACATCTGCAAACGATCCCGATGGAGACCAGGTCAAGTATGTCTTCGACTGGGGAGATAAAACAACTTCCTGGACCGGTTTGGTCTTCATTGACTCAGGGAAGAGTGAAAGCGTATCTCACAAATGGAACAAGGCCGGAACATACCAGGTCAAAGCCATGGCTCTGGATGATAAGGGAGCCTCTTCAGGATGGTCGAATTCGCTGATGATCAATATCCTCTGATTGAAAGTTGTTCGGTTGCAGCATGACACCTGCCCAAAACTAAAAGTATTCCAGGGGAAATAAAGCGTAAATAAGTAATTTTATTTTATGGATGTTCAAGATAGAATCGTCATCGAAACCGGTGCCTCATCGGGCATCGGCCTGGCTACGGAAAAGTTTCTAGCGGAACACAGTGCGAGAGTCGTTCCGGTCTCCCGTTCCAAGGAGAAACAGGAGAAGCTCTCAAAGGAGCTTCCATTATCGATTGCCATTGATGCCGATATGACGAAGATCCGTGAGAATTAGGCAAAGTACATAAACTTAGAAGATTATATCAATGTAGGCCCATGATTATGTAGCAAAGGAGGCAAGAGAGCATTTATAAAGTTATAGAACTAGTTGGATCGTCTTCTACCAGTTGGGAGGATGCTGCTAGAAATGCAATCGACACGGCGTCTGAATCCCTTTGGAACCTTAGAATAGGCGAAGTCACGGAGTTGGACGTCAAGCTGGACGATGAGGGAAAAATAGCCTTATATCGGGCCAAAATAAAATTTTCATTGAAATACGACAACTGGAAGGTAGAGCTCGGCTGGAAGGCCCAGAGATGCGTGTCATCTCCGATCTCCTAGAGTTCATCGAAGTCCCAAGATCCTGACCTTATCCACCTCCCTTATACCAACATATGGGTTTCCACGCATGGTTCTCAAGGCCAAAAGATAAGGCCTTGAGCCCACCATCAACCGCCGCGGTTGGTTCAAGCGAATGGCCTGCTCGCTCTCTAGCTGTTTATGTTAGGGGTTGGAAGGTTAAATAGCACACTTCCGCCCCCCGAACCAATGGGTACGTACAAGACATTGGGGTTGGTCTTTATTCCCTGGACAAATTCCCAGGAAACCAGTGTTGGCGTAACAGATTCTCCCTTGATGCGGTTTGCCTCAGCAATACCCTTTGCTTCAATGACCAGTCTCTTGGCTTCTTGCTCGGATTGCTGGATGGTAAACTGCATCTGCTGAGCTTGTTGTTGCTTCTGCTGTTTAATTGTAATGGCTTCCTGAAGCTCCGTTGGCAGAAAGATTCCCCTTAACCAGACTCTCTCGATGATAATGCCAGTTTCACCTAGCTCTAGCTTAAGTTGGTGTTCGACATCCGCTTGAATTTCAGTCGACTTGTTGGTGTATATGTCTTCTGCCGTGTATTTTTTGATTTCAGCCCGCAATAGGCCCATAAAAGAGGGTGTCAATTTTGTGTCGACATAGTCTCCTCTTACGGTCCTATATATTTGTGGAGCTTTAATCGGATCAAGATGCCAGAGCACGCTACTATCAAGTTTTATCTCAAGACCTTCTCTCGTTAGCGTCCCAGTTACTTCTTTATATTCTATTTGCTGGGTCTGAGTATTCATCTCGTGGACGCCGGTGAGGGGATCTTTGAAGTTAAATCCAGGGCTGAGCACGGTGTCTGAAACCACTCCGAATCGGTCTAGCACGCCGACATTACCGGCTGGAATTACTGCTATGAAGGATCCTCCCACTAGCCCAAGCAGTATCAGAGATATGATTGCAATCGTGAGGAATGCCTTTAACCCAAAAGAAAACTTTGGAGGTTTAGGCATCTTTTGCCTTATTTTCTCTCTTAATATATCGCTATCTATTCCGCTCATCTATTCCTCCTGGCTTTCATTTGTCTACCTTATGCCAAAGAAAAACATATTTTAGATATCGGAGAATAAGAATGTCTAAGAATTTAGTTCTTTCGTCAAGAGTTTGCAAAATGAACAAAAAACAGGATTATTCCCCGATCAATTGCCTCATATCATGCCATCTCTCCGTAAAATTTGAAGACTGTGTATGCGTTCCCGACAACCTGTATTTCTGACATTCCGAAGAACTCCTTATTCCAATTGGTGGGTAGGTACCTTGCGATCGCTAACGCAGCCCCGCTGATTAGTAATACTATGAAAAAGAACAGTCTCTTTTCAATAAATGAGAAGGCACCGACCAGCAAGCAAATCAAGGACACAATCGCCATTGCATTTCCCCAGCCAACATGTCTCAATCCGCCCGTTATTTGGATTGTGTTATCATCCACCCTTTCTGCAATCAGCATGATATTATTCATGTTGATGGCCATCGATTCCTCCACCCGCTGATTTGTGCCTACAACGTTTGACGGGTTTTCAAAGTCAAATTGCGCCCCGTTGTCAGTCATAACTACCAGAGGAAGATCGAAGCTTCCCAAGAAGTTTCCACTCGTGTGCTTGCCATCAACTATATACTCGGTTACCAGTTCAAGCGGTTTGATTTTGCTAACCAGTACGATTTTTTCCGAGTCTGATGGAACTTTGACAAGCCTTGCCAAATTGACCAGGTCGCTGGCGGCTTGTGCGGAGTCAAAAGTCCTTAACCGATTCAAGGCTTCTTTATCATTGCTGAAAATGAAATCATCAACGACCTCTGGGAAAATATTCTGCCCAGGGGTCTTGTAGCGATTCTTAATTGCTTTTTTCAGCTCCCCAACGCTCAGCAGGAACACTGGGCCAAGGATTTCTATCTTGTTCTCGGTTGTAATAATTTTGGGATTGCGAAGCTTTACAACTCTCGCAGAAGCTTTTCCTCCTATCTTTCGAGAGGGTAGATCAGAGGCGGCTGCAATTGTAATTGCCTCAATTTCTTTGTCCATCAAATTGGAAATCTCTTGGATTTCATTCATGGCTTCACCGCTCCAGCATGATAACATGAAACGGACTGCTAATATACACCGTCCCCGTTTGGCGGAAAATCCGATTGTCTATTTGCACTATGTCGGGATCTTTTCTTGGCAGGGTCTTAAAAACCTCAGCAGGAGTATCAAGGTCTTTTGCGACATCAGAGTACTTTGGTCCGGTTATTGAAGTCTCACCATCTTTCACGTAGAGGACATCCGGGTCTTTGGCTGACTGCAAGACCATGCCGCTTTCCGCCATACTCACTTCGAGATTTTCTGGATTATCCACGTTGCTGCATTTCAATTGTCTCCCCGTAAAAGATTCGCCGAATCCCGAGATCCTTATGGACAGCAATTCGCCGACGCCGGCAACAATGATTACTTTCCTTGCACCAAAGTATCGAATCGGGGAGGACTTAAACTCGGAATCCATGCATTTCGCCAATCGCCCGGCAGTTTCTGGATCGATTTGCCCTTGTTTCGCAATTTCTATTAGCTCTGGCTTCATATTTCTCACTCCCTTTCTCTCATTATAGAACTGGCCCAGCAGGATCGTCATCGTATATTTCTTAGATCGAGATCGCTGAACCTGCATTTATTACTATTCATGTATCATCGAAATTAAACTCCACCCCCGGCCGTCTTCCTGCTCTGGAGACTTTCAACATCCTGGTCGCCTCCCAGTGGAGATGCTGGCCAAAGCCCAGAGCAGCCACCTCGACCTGCAGCGCTACACAATATTTGCGGGCGACTACTCCAGCATCCTCATCTGGCTGGATCGCAACAACACATCCCTATAAGTGCGCCACGCCTTTTAGTATCCACTCGCAATATATTATACTAATTTATAGTTAAAATTTTAGACGAACTGACCTGGCTGCAAATGCTTTCGCTTACATTTTGCACCATTTAAAGCTGCACAGTCGCATTAGTCAGTGAGCGAGCTGCGGGTGCACGGGCAGTCTTCTGCAAGGCCTTCCTGCACTCGCATATCACCTAGATCCATTCTTTCTAAACTCTTCAATCTCTTCCGGTTTCAAGAACTCAAACCATTCGACTGGTTTCACTTTTAGCACGGATCTGCCATCACGTATTATTCATTTTTTCGTCACTCTGCACCACGAGGCCAACGCCCGCCAGTCGTCGCCGTCTGGGCCGATCAAGGCTACGGCCCTTTGGGCAATCCTGCGGCGTAGCCACTGAATCCGTCCCGCCGTCGAAAACTGATTTTGCGGGCGCTTGGGCAAGCCTCGCGAAGCGAGGTAATCATGCACGAAAATGCCGCGGGCCAGGAGTTCGCCAGCCTGAAATGGCCATAGTCCTAGCCCTTGCGAGTAGCTCGCGCACTCGAACCACGCACTCAAAGCTTCATCCCATAGCTATACTCACTAGCAGAACATAGCAGGCCATCGTCCTCCTTCCGATCATCTAGGTCAACGATGACTTTCCCAAACTCAAACTCTGTAGAGTCCTAAAAGCCTGGCATTTATATACTCATCCACATCAATATGGTATGGGCAAAGGCAGAAGAAACAAAGTTTTAAAGCTGACACCTGCCAAGGTTAAATATATCATTCGAGCTAAAACCAATAACATTAGCTCCAGAATCATTGCAGCAGAGATGAAGGTTAGCATTCGAACAGTAAATCGTGTCTGGGGACACTGGATGAAAAACAAAGAGCCATTGGCACCAAGGAAGTTCGGACGCCCCAAGACCAATCTCACCGACGCAGATAAGTGCCTTGTTCTAAAAATCCCCAAAGAGCAAAATTCTGGAGCAAGACGCCTCGAAAAAATAATCGAACATAATATGGCAGGCATATACCGCACAACGCCATCCATGAAGTCCTTCTTGAGAATGGCTTGGCTAATGAGAACCAGAAAAAGAAGAAACGCAGGAAGCCCTGGGATCAGATACGAACGAAAGCACAGCCTCACTGCAGTTCATCTTGATTGGCATACGAGCCGAATCAATGGCAAGGAGGTTTGTGTGGTCCTCGATGACAGCTCGCGATTTATTCTTGCAGGCGGAGAATTTCCTGCAGCAACTGGTGAAGCTAGCATCGATCTGGTGAGAATGGCGCTTGAGGACTACGGCGAGATTCGGAGGATCAGAGAAGTCATCACGGATCATGGCACGCAATTCTTCGCAAACAAGATGGATAAAAATGGGGATTCGGAGAGTGCTTTCGATGCATTCCTAGCGAAAAACGAAATCAAACATATCCTGGCCAGAGTCAAGCATCCCCAGACCAATGGAAAAATCGAAAAATGGTATCATACCTACGAGAAAAGCAGAAAATTGTTTGATGATTTTAACAAATTCTTGAACTGGTACAACTCGACACGTTATCACGAGAGCCTCGATGAGAAACACTATCTACAGACCCCGGAAGATGCATTTTGGTCAAGAATGCCTGATGAATGCAAGCTAAACCAGTTCATCTTGAGGATGGAGAGAGATTTTAATGCGACAGGATGGATTTAAAAGAAATCGCGGGGTATTTAAATGCCAAACATTCGGGACTCTACACCCAAACTCAAACTCCCAAACATATTTATACTATGCTTGTAAGTATATGATGATATTACTATATAACCTGTGATAAGAGGGATGTGTATCTTGTCATATCGATGCATCACGAAATCGTCAGTCTTTGTCCTAACACTGGTTAATATATTTTGCTGCTTTTTTGTCATAGATGTAGATGGAACTTGCGAGGAAAATTATAATTTTGATGACCTTAAACTTCCAATGGGAGAAATACCGAATGGCTGGCACATAAATAAGTCCAGTACAGATTTCTTTCTTCAAGTAGGGGATCTCGAAGTGGGGATGAGTTCCTTTAGTTTAAATCTTAATGATACGGCGGAGATAGAATATGATTGGAAATCTGATCTAACTGATGGCCTAGGGGGTGAATTGAGACTCATTTATCCTGGTGGAAGTGAGCGATGCAGAAGTAAAGGATGGGTTCATTCTGTGAAACGCTTACCGGCTGGCATGGTCACATGGCGGGTTGCTAATCCGAATGGAGGATACGGCTACATCGATAACATTCACATAAAATATGCAAATATCATCTGTGAACGATGCAATGTAGATGCACCAGATGTGGAGATTTATGCAGGATTTCCATTGAGTAGTGCTTTCTTTACCGAGGAAGGTGCTGGTTGTTCCGAAGGATGTACGTCTCTTGTAAATTTCTCTTCTGTGGATTCCAATAAGTCTGGAAATTACAGCTATATAGTTACATGCAATGGTGCAAATACCACTCAAAAAATTGGGATGGTACGAGTTGTACCGCTTGAGATCCAGGTTTTGCCTTCTGTCTGTAGATATGAACCGAAGTTAAATGCGTCTATCTACGATATAAATGACGCAGAATATTTATGGACCATAAAAGAAGGAGAGATTGTCGGGACTTGTAGCACACCTCGCATCGAATGGACGTCTGGTAATAATAATACTAATTTGAGTTTAAGCGTTACTTTGAAAGGTATTACGAATGTTGTGAGAAAAAATATCTCAATAAATCCGAATTGCATTTACTTAAGTAATTGCGAAAACCTTACTCGTTTCGTGCAAAACGACACAGAACTACACTTGCTTAACGAAGTTTGTGGAACTTATCGAGATCATCAAGACAAAGTAATAATTGAGAAGGTACATAATCTCACAATAAATTCAGCTTATGGCACAGAAAAACCAATATTGGATGATAAAATAGAAATAGGTAATTCAACCAAAATAACCATAGATGGACTTATGATAATAAACTACCAAGCAGAGGCAGCAATATTAACAGATAATTTAAGAAATAGCACTATATCAAATAATATTATCAGGTCAAATTGTGCTATTTTCATGAATGATTCTCATGAGAATAAAATTTTAAACAATAATATAACTGCAAATCCTCAAAATAACTCTATAAACCTGCGATATGGAGAAAATAATATCGTGATATCTAGCTTAGATAATGGAGATCGTATCCGTGAAAAAATCAATCGAAATAATGTAAGATTAGACATTACATGTATGATTAATCAAAATTGTTATAGATGCAGGAGTTCTACAAACGAATCCATAGATCTGCCGCGATATAGTCGAAATCATTGGGAGGATTTGGATGGAAGATATCCTTGCTAATAATATAAATATTAATAAAATATATAATATAATATTAATAATTATATTGGCAGTAGCTGCTCCTGCTTCTTCTCTGAGGTATACTGCAGATGAAGTGGGAGCTGACGAAGAATTAAGTTCTAGAACGATCGAGAATGTCGTGGGAGAATCAATGGGAATTAGTGGATCTCCTACTTCGGCCTTCGCCGACATAAAAACAGGAGGAGGAGGACATGTAATTGAACGCCAATTCTACCAGTTTGGAGAACCTGCAAAGATCAATAAAAGGATCTATCCTAACAAAAAAGAGGGATACCTTTTAGGCGATTCAATCATAATTTTTGTTGAGATTTTGCCTATGGTTAAGGAGATTAAAGGGTTGTGGGTACATGAATCCGTAGATGATAAATTATCTGTTCCCTATGTATCCAATCTATTTAGAATGACAGAAGCGAAAGAAATCAAGTCATGTGAGCTAAATGCCATTAATAATATCTCTCATACTTGTATCAATATCGATTCCCAGGACAATTTATCGTTTGTTTCAAGCGATATTTCAGAGAACTTAATGACTAGTGGAGGCATCCGGCTCGATAATCACCAGAGACTAATTTATTGGTATTCGATAATACCAAATGAATCTGGGATTTATAGCACTAAGACATTATTGCGATTTTACGATAATGAACAACCATATCCTGATATGGATTATTCCTTAAATGTAATCGTTGACGAGCCTATGCCGAGATTCGATGTTGGTGTGACTGCAATAAAGAAAAATATTGCAAGTCGCGGAAGTACTCTTAACGATGAGCCCCTGAACATAACATATGATATAACGTATTTAGGAGGTGCTGGCAAGAATACCAATGCTCAATTCGAATTTGCTAAATTGAAGGAATATAGTTACCATAATATAACTGACTCTGGAAAAATTGAAAGTGATAATAATGTGCGTATTTCGAAAAATCTAACCATTAATCAAACTATTAATATTTATAAAAATATATTATTTAACTCTAGCGGAGTTTATTCGTTACCTAGTATAATAATAACTGGGAAAAATTATAAAAAAATATATAGGTTTAGGCAAGATTACATAACCGTAGAAGACTGGATGGAAAGAAACAAGGATTATCTCTTCTTTGTATTGGGAGTAGCGGGAATCATGCTCGGGGGCATCTTTGGCAAATGCTTAGTTAAATACCTAGTTAAGCTCTTTGGACGACAGAAAAATGATCAAGAACAGCTTCCTGGTAGAAATGGAAAAAGCCGCTAATTGTTATGAGCGGTCAAAAATTTGGACTTACGATACGTCCTTCGATCCAGCGGATATACCTAATTCTCGCACCGGCCTGAACCTCAACGAGGATGTCATAGAACTAATCGAGACGATCAACATGGCGAAGTATTCTCGACCGCCGAGGTGCAACCCGAAAGTCCTTCTCTCCAAAGCCCCAGGTCGGCCTCGCCCCCTACTCAGGGCACGGTAGAAAGCCAAAATACTCGCCTCCTGATGCTTCAGATTACACTAATTGTATAAAAATATAGCTAGCGCTGCTTTGGCCGCCTCCAGGCACTCCAGGCAACGAGGTGGCCCCTCTAAAAGATCTCCCCCCGGGGAATCCTTGGCCAGCACAGGCATCCCACCGCCACGTCTGCGAGAGCGGGAGAAGAGACCGCGGAAATTAAAAGAGGCTCGATCAGCCCATCCGCCTATAATTTTTGGCGCTCTCGTTGGGATAACATATTTACGATCAAAAGGCCATTTCTTTTTTATGTGTGCCACCTGCGGTTGTGGAGTGGATCTGGGCAGCACGGAAGAGGTCTTTGCCAAAAATTACAGATGCCAGGACTGCAGCCAAGTCTTCAAGGGCTTCGGCTACAAGCTGCCGTGCCCGCGCTGCAAATCGACGAATACCAAAATTGCCAGGTAATAAAATGTCCGAGCATCTGCTGGAGATGGCCAAAGCGCGTGTCAAGGTAAAAGACGGCAAGATAGAGGTTCTGACCGAGCCTGGCATTAGCTGTTGCCCTCTGCGCAGGGATCTGTACGGCATCGAGAAGGAGAGCCGGGAGACTGTGGAGCGCGTACTGCAAAGCCACATGCAAGAGCTTGGCATGTACGGCCCTCAAAGGGTTTTAGAGCTGCAAGAAAAGCCCGTGAGCTTCGGTGCCTCCGAGATCCTGATGGATGCCATGAACGAAGGCCTGGTTGATGCTGCCGTGGTGGTCTGCGAGGGCGCGGGCACTGTGGTGGCGGCAAGGCCGGATGTGCTGCAAGCGGTGGGCGCGCACATGACCGGGCTGATCGAGACCGAGCCGATTGCAGAGATCCAGGAGGGGCTGGCGAAAAGGGGCTGCCTTCTGCTCGACCGGCAGGCGACAGTTAATCAGGTGCGGGGATTTGAAAAGGCGGTGGCGGCGGGATTTCAGAAGATCGCAGTGACCATAGCCGGGACCAATGCCGACGAAGCCACTGCTCTGCGGGAGATGGGGGCAAAGCTGGGGGCAAGGCCCTTTTTGCTGGCGGTCCACACCACCGGCATTAGCGAGGCGCAGGCCAGAGCCCTGGCGGAAAGCTGCGATCTGGTCTGGTCCTGTGCTTCAAAGGCGGTGCGGGATGTCGTGGGCGAGCGAGCAAGGCTGCAGATGGGAATCTCCATTCCCGTCTTTGCCCTGACTGATGAGGGAAAGCGCCTGCTTTTGAACCGGGCGCTGCACTTCACCGGGCCACTGGTCATGCACCGGGCGGGCCTGCCGCTGGCGCCGGAGGGCAAACAGCCGGAGCCTCTGGTTTAGTTTTTTGCATCAGCTTGATTCTTCAGACTGTGGATGAAGGTGTTTTTCATTAAGCCGGCTTCAAAAGTCACATTCTTTTGGCCGCTTGCGACGAGGCGGCGGTATCTGCCTGTTGAGCAGGTGGGCAGAGTGCAAAGGAAATAGTTACGGTTTCATAATCCTAGAACAATCAAGTAAGCAAGGAACTCATCTAAATCAATGGCTGCGTCCTTTATCAAAGAGTGGAGATTAGCCCTTTCTCAATTCCGGATGAAGTAGAACAGAAAGGGTTACCTCTGATCCATCCTTCCTCATTACGGCATGACTTCCAGAGATCCTATCCAGACGCCAGCCTGCTTTGGTGAAGGCCTTAACGGCTTCTTTGCCGGAAATCACCGGCAGCTTTTGGGCCATCTGAGATCAGACCGTTACTTCCATGATCTTTCCCGAATAGCTCAGCAGCTTTGTTCGTTCTTCTGCCAGAGATTCTAGGCAGCCTACTATTGCTTCCTTGATGTTCTTCCGAGCCTCTTCCATGCTGTCCCCCTGAGAATGACATCCGGGAAGTGCTGGGCAGCTCACGATGTAGCCGCCTTCTTCGGCTTCCTGAAGAACAACCATGAAATTCATGATGATAGTCTGATGTCGGAAGCTAAAAAAACTTTCGAGGGATTAATATTGATTAGTCCCCCAGGCATATGGCCATCGTTTGCTCCTTGACCTGCATCATCTTCTCCTTTCCCGCCAGCACCTCCACCAGCTTCAAGGCAAACTCCAGGGCCGTTCCCGGTGAGCGGCTGGTGACAAGATTGCCGTCCACAACAACTCTCTCTTCACTGAAGTCGGCGCACGCCTCCACCTGAGCCTTTCCCGAGGGGCTGACCGTGGCCCTGCGTCCCTGCAAGACTCCCGCCTTGATGAGGACCGAGGGAGCCGCGCATATCGCCGCGACGACCTTTTTCGCTCGATCCATCTCCCGTGCCATATTCAAGATGCGCTCATCATTTCCCAGGTTGACAAAGCCCGGTGCGCCTCCGGGCAAGACCAGCCCATCGAAGTCCCGATAGTCGATTTTTTCCAGGGTGGTGTCAGGCAGCACTTTAATTTTATGAGAGCCTTCCGCCATCCCATCCTTTAATCCCGCCGTCACAACCTCGATATCGGCTCGCCGCAAAATGTCGATGACGCAAATCGCTTCAATCTCCTCGAAGCCCTCTGCCAGGGGCACTAAAATTCTCATATTCTCTTGATCTCCTCTGTAAATTATTGGTCTCTATATCTTAAATCTATTACTATTATCGTCCCTATTTGTTACTATTTCCCAATTTTTAATTTCCTAACTTTTAAGAATGAGGCGCAAATATCTTTATATAATTCCATGCAGCGGTTTTCCCTGTTGCCATTCTTGCAGACGGCGCTCTGAGGCAAGCTATGATTTTGCTGCCTGTCGGGCGGCTCGATTCAGGGAGGAGCAAAAAAAGCAGTAGGCAGAGGTAGGTCATGGAATTAGAGAATTCTGGCAATATGTATATGATGCTGATGTATGTCTACCTGAAGGCTTATCGTGAAGCTCTCACTGATTTCGAGGTCGCCGTGAAGGACTCCAGCTACGTAGACCTTGCTTTAATGTCCG